>VXLL01000036.1 GCA_009841615.1 Gammaproteobacteria bacterium
GTCTGATCAAGATTCATACCCGCTAACCGAGTACTAATCAACGAGATGAGTTCGGATATGCTAGACGCTTCAGCCAGGGCATACTTTCGACGAGTAGCCTGATCGAACAAGTCGATCAATTTAGCCTCATCCGCATCCCCGATGAGATCGTAGGCCGCTGTTAAGCGACTGAGATCGTTTGAGAAGTTGCGAAAAAGGTCATTGATAGATTCGGCTTGTACCGAATCGGGAGTGGGTTGTTGATTAGAAGTCTCTGCGTCAGACTTAACTTTTGACGAGTCAGTATCTACGTGTTGTAATGCTCCAGACGCTGAGAGACTGACAATCAAAAAAAACAGCATGAAGAATACAGAGGACTCTGTATTCCAGCTATTCTTACTTGAACGTAAACGAGCCAAGATCGTTCTCCTCGAACTGTCCCCTATCCGATAGTTATACCCATGAAAGCCACATCTCATAGACAGCCACTAGCAAAAGTTAGCAGTCATTTTTTAGGATGCCGTATTTGGGCGATTGGCTAGTTTCAAAAGACAACCTATTAGTGAGAAACAGTTGCTCATTGAGTTCCATTACCCTG
Organism: Gammaproteobacteria bacterium; assembly: GCA_009841615.1. Taxonomy (GTDB): domain Bacteria; phylum Pseudomonadota; class Gammaproteobacteria; order Pseudomonadales; family Azotimanducaceae; genus Bin55. Next base: position 578 of record VXLL01000036.1, read on the forward strand.
CACAAAATATGTTCGACTTGATCCTGTTTGTGCTCGTGGTTTTCCTATTACTTTAGACTCAGTGTCATCGACAATAGTTACACGGTTTCACCTACGACAGGCGTTGCTTCAAATCCAACCAGACCTTGTCTAAAATCGAATTCACCGTACTTCACGCAATTAATAAGACTTACGAAAAATGATCAAGATTCTTCAATACTCGGTACTAATTTGTTTGACCTTGTTACTCTACGCATGTGATCAGGGTCAAAACAACGTTTACACCATCACTGGGACAATCGAAACAGTTGAAATTCCCGTCGTTGAAGGTAGCGAGGAAATACCCGATATGGACGAGAATGCAGTCGATTGGGGATCAGCAAAAATAGTAGTGATCCAGGAGACTACCAACTCTAAGGGAGAGAGTGAGACCATAGAGCTAGCCTCAGGAACCTTCGAGAACGGTGAAGTAACCTTTAGAGGTGATATAGATCAACCAACGGAAGTTGAAATCTCGGCTGAAATAGACGGAGCGGAACCATTGATGTTGGATGCTGTCATCGCACCCGAAGCACGTATTTCGTTTATGCTCATTGAATATCCCGGCTCAGGAGCTAGCTTGGACTTTTTTGGCGCATCTCGTAGAGTTATCGACCCATCAAAAAGATTTTCAGTTTCAGGTGATCTAAGTGTAGTTGATGGTGACTTAAAGAGAGCGACCATTGAAGTGAGTTCATGGGAACACGACGAAATGGGCGAAGATGTAAATTTCGACTTTGGCAAGGTTTTGCTAGAAAACGGTAAGTTCCTCATTGAAGCGGAAGTCGACGAACCAAAATTCATCAATGTGTTTGTGTTTTTACCCGCTGTTGGAGAATACACTCAATTTAACGCAATTGTCGAACCAGGGACCGACATTGAGATTGTGGCCCACAGTTCTTGGCTATATCATTTGACTCCGATTTCCGGGACTGGAAAGCATGCTCACATCGTCGAGAGTTGGGAGCAGAGTGATGAGTACTTAGCCTTACAACAGGAGTACCGCGTCGCGTATCAAGAGTATCAGGACAATTCTCGGGGCGGTGAGGACACAATCATCACAGATGAAGCAGAGACTCCGAAATATTTAGAAATACGCAGAAAATTGCTTAGTATTCAAAACGAATTTTTGGAAGATGTCGCATCAAACGCGGATGATCCGATAGACGCTCTTCTAGCACTGGAAATGGGTGCGTATTGGGGAAAAGAAGAAGCTTTGCCAATTTATGACCGTTTAGCAAGCTCTCTTGACAATGACATAGTGATACGCCGCGTAATCCACGCTCGAAATGACCATGCATCAAATCTCGCGAGACGAGGAATTGATCGAGGTCTTGCGGTAGGCAAGAGTGCCCCAGATTTCACACTGCCCGACTTAGCCGGTGAGCATTTTTCGTTGAGCGACCTGCGACAGAAAAACAAGTTTATTCTAGTGGAATTTTGGGCTTCTTGGTGCGGTCCATGTATTGGAGCCATCCCAGCATTGAAAGACTTGTACTCTTCCTATCGCGAACACGGATTTGAGATAGTTTCCGTTTCGATAGACGAAGATCAAGAGTCTTGGATAGAGGCCTCCAATGAGCATAAATTGCCTTGGATAAATTTAGGTGAAGTAGATGGAAGGAACGGCGATGTCGCTACATCTTTTGGTGTAACCTTCATTCCTAAGAACTATCTGGTTAACAGTGAAGGAGAAATCGTAGAAAAAGATCTATCGACGGAAAAATTAAATGAATGGCTAGCGGAATCGATCGGAGACGAGGCTGAGTGAGATCGTCAAAACAATATCGGAATTTAAAATTCTGTTCCTGTCAAAAATAAGACTCAAGGACTAAACAGTATCTAGTCATACGGGTTCCACGTTGGTAAGAGCACTCGCGTCGTTCGTCCCTCTCCCGCAGATGTGTCTGTCGCAATATCCACTAAACTTACGACAGTTTCTCCTTCGCACAATACCGGCCAGCCGTCTCTCAGCCAAAGTGGGATCGATGATTCTTGAAAGAGGTTCGCTAGCTTCTTGTGTATGCCACCATCCTGTATCGACCGCTGATCGCTCTTTAGGTGGAGACGATTAGTACAGAGCAGGGTGCGACCTTCTTCGAATCCTTGCTTCGAGTTCTGCCAAGCTAAGGTTCCGTTACTCAACTGAATCGACTGGCCAACTTCGACAGGCACTGGCGTAAACTCTTCGTAGACGGGTACCACATATAGTCGTCTCCGATATCTACGGACAAACAAACCATCGGCCACCTTAATTTCAGGATTAGCATCAGCTTTTGCATTAATTTGTAGCTGGATTTGATTCAAGACAGTAGTCGGGGGGTTCACTTCATACGCCAACAACCACGCACGGATTTCTTCAATAGCGAGTTCTTGGTCTGGAATCTTTAGTGGCTCACGTTTGGCTAGCGCAAGTGGAGCACGTTTTAGGTCGAGTATTTGATGCTTTCCCTGTGGAAATCGTGTTTGAAGTTGAGGTGTAAATTCGTGTCGAATCCAGTTTCGATCAAAACTCGTATCAGTGTTACTCTCGTCTTCTATCCACGTTAGTTCATGTTGCTTAGCGTAAGCTTCTAGCTCCTGTTTTTCCACATGAAGTAACGGACGACACAGTTTTCCCGAACCTAACGGGCGGGTCTTGGGTATTCCAATCATCGCACGTCCGGTAAAGAGTTGCCAGACCAAAGTTTCAATGTCGTCATCTAGATGATGTGCTGTGAACAGGAACTCGTCCGATCCGACACGCTGACGAAACATCGAATAACGAGACAAGCGGGCTTGATATTCCAAATTTCCCGATGAGACTTCTACTTTGTCGACCGCGAGATCGATATTCCATTGATCAGCAGTCCGCACACAGTGTTCCACCCACCGATCAGATGATGAACTTAATTGATGGTTAATGTGTATAGCGCGACATCGTGGAGTCCCAAATACTCGTACGCTAGCGTGCAGCAAGACAGTAGAGTCTAACCCGCCACTGTAAGCGATCCGAATCTTCGAGTTTGCTGGAAGTTCAAGTGCTCTCAGCGCTTCAAGAACAGGACACATTACAAGCTACAAGTCGTCGTAATACGCGACTCGTACAGAGTCACTACCGAACTGATTCTTTAGCTCGTCCATCAATTCTGGAGAGGCACACACGTTCCACTCAGAACCTAGCTCTAATTGCGTTAACCCTCCGTCAATAGCGCAGTTAACTCGAACTGAACACTCATTCGCACGCCAAGCACGCAAGGTATTGCGTAATACACGTACAGAATCGCTTCGACCATTTTGATCCTGCATATCGATTTCCACGGTCGCTTGGTTTTCGTTTCGAATCTTCGAGATCGTCGCGATCTTGGTAGTCTGTACGCGCTTGTCTTTGGTCTTTCTTTCGACTTTGACCGAAAAGTACGCGACCACGATTTCACCAGCTTTGGGTAAGTCTTTAGTCATCGCATTTTCGGCGAACAAGGACAGTTCTCTATTTCCATGCTCGTCTTCGACTTGGATCCGCGTGACTTTGTTTCCAGAACGAGTTTCACCCACGCGTGCTTCTTTAACCATACCTGCAACGGTGCGAGTTTGGTCAGGAGACACCCTGTCAATGGTCGTCAGATTTTGGTGTGAGCAGAGTTTCTGAAGCTCTGGGCGATATTCTTCGATAGGATGACCACTGACGTAAAAGCCCAGCGTCTTACCTTCATCAAATAGTAGCTTGCGTAACGAGATAGGTTCTACATCAGGTACAGGTAGAGTGTTCTCAGCATCATCTGAAGCACCGAAGAGATCACCGAGCTTTTGTCTTTCGCGTTCAGCTTTTTGTTCGACGGCATGAGTCGCAGTGTCTACCTGTGCGAGAAACTCTGCGCGTTTAATTGCAATCGGCTTTTGCGCTTCTATGCAATCCAACGCCCCCGCGTGAATCAAGCTGACGAGCAAGTTCCGGTTGCGCCGATGGAAATCGGCTCTTTCGCACAAGTCAAACAACGATGTAAAAGAACCCGTGGAGCGTGCTTCAACAATGCGTTGTGCTTCTTCCTGAGCAATGCCACGCACCGCGGCGAAGCCTACCGTAATTTTGTCCTCACGTCCAACAAAATCCCACTCACTCTCATTCACGCTCGGTTGCCCAACCCTTACATCTAGGCGTTTTGCTTCGTCCATAAAAAACTTGATCGTATCTCGTTCACTTTCGCAGCTAGCTAGGGCTGCAAGAAACTCTGCAGGGTAGTAGTGCTTGAGGTAGGCGGTTTGATAGGCGACAATTGCATAACCAACCGTATGAGCGCGATTAAAAGCGTATCGTGCAAACTTGCGCATGTCTTCATAAATCTCTAAAGCGACGTTGTCGCGCACCCCATTTTGTACACATCCCTCAATGAATTTAGGTTGCAGTTCAAGCATCTCAGCCTCGTTTTTCTTGCCCATCGCCGAACGTAGCTTATCTGCCTCACCCATCGAAAAACCGGCAAGTTCCCGCGCGAGATTCATGACATCTTCTTGATACACCATCAACCCAAACGTTTTTGATAACACTTTCTCGTGGATTGGATGCAAATATTTGACGTCTTCCAGTTTGTTTTTACGTCGAATGTACCGATCGGTTACTCCCGTATCTAACGGTCCAGGACGAAATAACGCGAGGAGCGCGATGAGGTCTTCTAAGTCAGTTGGATTTAGGTCTTTGACCTTCTGTCGCATGCCGATTGATTCCAACTGGAAGATGCCCGTCGTCTCGCCTTCGTGCAAGCTCTCAAACACTTTCGGATCGTCCATGGGTAAAGCCATAGGACTGAGTGGCTCTTGCTTCCGCCGTTTACGCTCGGCGTTAATGCTCTCCATCGCCATCGCAATGACGGTCATGGTCTTGAGACCAAGAAAGTCAAACTTTACTAAACCAAGTTCTTCGACATCCTTTTTATCGAGTTGAGTGACCGATTCACTCTCCGAAGTCTCGGTGTAGATTGGCACATATCGATCTAAGTCATCAGGTGCGATGACCACGCCACCGGCGTGTTTGCCACGATTGCGGACCAAGCCTTCGACTTCCATCCCCCGTTGCACTATGGTTTCTACGTCTGGATCTGTTTGTACCATAGTTCCCAATTCCGACACTTCCGCGATAGCTTCAGCTATAGGTATTGGTTGAACACCTCGGATCGGGATGAGGTTTGCAATTTTTTCCGCTAGCCCTCTTGGTTTGCCCAGTGCGCGCGCGGCATCTTTAACGGCTACTTTTGAACCAAACGTGTTGAACGAGACGATTTGCGCTACGCTTGCACGGCCGTACAAGTCAGTGACGTATTCAATCACTTCATTCCGACGATTCATACAAAAATCAATGTCAAAATCGGGCAGTGAAACTCGTTCTGGGTTGAGTAGTCGTTCAAACATCAGTTCGTACTTGATGGGATCGATGTCGACAATGCCCAACGTATATGCGACCAAAGACGCTGCACCGGAACCCCGGCCTGGTCCAACGGGTATCTCTTGTTGCTTAGCCCAAGAGACAATGTCTCCGACTATTAAGAAGTAGCCGGCGAATCCCATTTGCTTTATCACTTCGAGTTCTTTTTGAAGCCGATTGACATATACCTCTCGGTCGGAAATTTGCTTGTTTGCCGAGTCATCAGCTTCAAACACGGCGTTTAATCGTTCGTGTGCAATTTCATCGATAAGTTCTTCAGGCGCACCCTGCCGCTCCGTACGAAACTGAGGTAGGTAACGACCTGACGGAATTTCTACGGTGCACCGTTTTGCGATCTCGATTGCATTTTCTAAGGCATCTGGTAAATCGTTAAAGAGTTCCGACATCTCTTTGGGCGACCGTAAATACTGTTGATCACTGTAGAACTTTTCGTGCTCCCCGTTTCCAATTCGTTGCTTGTGCGCAACACAAAATCGAGTCTCATGTGCGCTGTAATCTGACTGATCGACGAATCGGACATCATTGGTAGCGACAAGAGGAATACGAAGTTCTTGAGCAAGGTCTACGGCATGTGTAATGTAGGCTTCCTCTTGTTCCCAACCCGTTCGGGTCAGTTCAAGGTAAAAACGGTCCGAAAACATCTGCGAAAGTTCAATAGCAGCCTGTGTTGCACCCTCGGTGTCGGAGTTAGCGATCAGCCTTCCGATCTTACCGTGGGTGCCACCAGAGAGTGCAATCAATCCATCAGCGAGAGCAGTCAACTGTTGCATTGTGATACAGCCATGAATCTCATATTTCGTATACGCGATGGTCATGAGCTTGTACAGATTTCTAAGACCATCTTGATCCTTCGCAAGTAATAACAGTCGGTCCTTGTTTTCTGAGCCGTCCAATATACGAACATCAGTACCAAAAATGGGTTTCACCCCTTTTGCGCGCAGTTTGTGTTGAAACAGCCAACATGCGAATAGATTGGTTAAATCGGTCAGTGCAACTGCAAAAATTTTGCGTGCTTTACATCTCTCGGCGAGTTGGTCAATTCGAACAACACTGTCAACGATGGAGTATTCGGTGTGTACGGAAAGATGTGCAAACGCTTTCATAACTGCTCAAACAGGTCTCGTGGCTGAGTATTCACTTGCAGCGCTTCGGCCACCGGGCGGAAAGATTTTCGATGAATTGGACACGGTCCGTGTGTTTTTAGCGCTTCGATGTGTTCTGCTGAATAGTAACCGAAATTCACCCCAAATCCATACTCAGGATGTTGAATTGCATATTCAATCATCACACGGTCGCGTTCTACTTTAGCCAAGATACTCGCGGCACCTATTGCTTCCACTTTCGCGTCACCTCTGACGATGGTCTGAATCGGGCAATTTATACGGGGAGCTTGATTTCCGTCGACCAATGCGAGTTCCAAGGGAACGTTTATCTGATCGAAGGCACGACTCATCGCGAGCAAAGTTGCCTGAAGTATGTTAAACGAGTCTATTTCGACGACTTCAGCTCTCCCGATGCCCCAAGCAAGTGCACTGCATTTGATCTCCTGCGCGAGACTGTTTCGCGATGATGGTGAGAGTTTCTTCGAGTCCGTGATTCCGACGATTTTGTTGCTGGGATCTAGTACAACAGCGGCTGCGATGACTGGACCGGCGAGTGGTCCGCGCCCCGCTTCATCGATTCCACATATTCGATGAGTTGCCGGCAAGAGTGGATCGGGAAACAAACTCATGTACTAGTAACATTAGTACCAATCAGTTCTAACACAGCATTTGCTGCTTTTTCGGCGTTGTCTTGTCTTAACTCGAGATGTAGTCGATCGTATTCTGCGAAAAAGTCTTGCTCAGATTGAGAACGATGAAACTCCGACGCGAGCTGCGACGCAAGAATCTCTGCAGTAGCTCGGTGTTGGATGAACTCGGGAACCAACTCTCGGTTCGCGAGGATGTTGGGTAACGCAACACGCGGCGTGTGTAGTAGTGATCGAACAATTGCGTAAGTGAGCCAACCGATTCGATAGGTCACCACCATAGGGGTGCGTAGCAACATGGCTTCTAGGGTGCTCGTACCTGATTTAACCAAGGCCACATCCGCAGCCGCTAGTACCAGTTGAGAACTGTTGTCGGTGATTCTGAGGTCCACTTCGGGAACTTGCTTCTGTTCGTGTCGTAGTACAGCACTACCTTCCTCGTGTCGACTCGGGATAACGAATTGACACAGCTCGTTACCGAGTTTCATTCGAAACCGATCGCACGTTTCTAGGAAGAGTTCCTTATGAAAGTTCACCTCGGAGTAGCGACTACCTGGCAACAATGCTACTACTACTGCGTTTGACGAAAGACCCAAAGCCTGTCGCGCGTGTTCTCTCGAAGATTCTCGATCACTAGTTGGATCGATCTCATCTGCCAAGGGATGACCTACGAATTCGGTTTTTATTTGTGCGTCGTCGTAGTACTGGGGCTCAAAAGGATACAAGGTCAATAGTAGATCGGCACATCGTTCGATCCGATTAGCGCGGCCGCGCCGCCATGCATAGACTGAAGGACTCACATAGTGAACGGTAGGGACCCCGCGTGATTTGAGCTGTTTCTCAAGTTTGAGATTAAAGACGTTAAAGTCTACGCCAATCATAACGTCAACATTTGCAAGTCGATCTGCTAACGAAGTGATGAGGTTTAGTAATTCCGGCAACCGCTTGATTGGCTCTAAGAATCCGTTGAACGAAAAACGATCTATAGATTCAAGGGACTTCAGACCTTCTGCTACCATCTTAGTACCGCCGACGCCTAGAAACTCGATTTCGGAGTGTTGCCGATGCAGTGCGTGCATGAGTTGAGCTCCGAGTGCATCTCCAGAGACTTCTCCTGCCACTATGCCCACTTTCATACTTCAGATCTCGGTCGATGTATGGTCATGAACGATGCGCCAACACCGGAGTACATATCCAATCGTAAGGAAGTTTATTAGTGCGACGTTCGTCAAGCGTGAACGTCTGCTCGTTGTTAAATCTTGCGTGCGGCGACGAGCAATTCAGTCGTGCACGCCAATACGTCTCCAACGAAAGCATTACAGAGAAATTTTGATGTGTCCCGACGAGAGTGCGTCACTTCACAAAGCAAACGCAACACATCCCCCGGTACTACAGGCCGTTTGAAGCGAGCCTTGTCAATGCCGACGAGGTAATAAATATAACCGTCTTCTACGGGTTTGATTCCTCGCGAGATCGAAGCCAGAATACCGGACAACTGAGCTAACGCTTCGATTATGAGAACCCCCGGCATAATTGGATTACCTGGGAAGTGACCCTGAAAATGTGGTTCGTTGACTGTTACGTTTTTTACGCCGACTATTTTGTTCCCGGAATCGATTTCTACTACGCGATCCACTAACACGAATGGGTAGCGGTGAGGTAGATACTCTTGAATCTGAATTGAGTCTAGCATGAAAATCTTAGTTGCAGTTACTGTTTTTCTTGAAGTTTCTTTTCGAGTTCAGATACTCTCTGTACTAGTTCGTCCAGCTTAGTCAATCTTAAAGCATTGCGGCGCCATGACTCAATGGGAGTATGTAGAGTCGCACCTTGATAGGTACCTGATTTGTCTATCGAACGGCTAACGTAGGTCATCGCGCCAATCGTTACTCCACTTGCAATGTTCAGCGGACCGGAACCGGCGATGCCGACTCCGCCAGCAAATACACAATGTGACCCAATCGTCACGCTGCCTCCTAGACCGGTGCAACCGCACAACATGGAGTGAGCTCCTACGATGCAATTATGCCCGATGTGGACTTGGTCGTCAAGCTTGACACCATCTTCAATAACTGTATTTTCGATAGCACCTCGATCTATTGTACTACTCGCACCTACGACCACATCATTACCGATTTTAACGCCGCCGAGTTGCTTGATATGTTGTAATTTGCCATCAGAATCAGGGATGAACCCGAATCCATCAGCACCGATTACGACATTCGCTTGGATTGTACACCTTTGACCAATTTCAACTTTATCGTAAATACTGACACCGCTATGTATATGAGTATCCTTCCCTAGTCTGCTGTCAGCTCCGATGGAAGTATGGGCACCAATCTTTACCCGTTCTTCGAGAACTACATTTGGTCCAATTGTTACAAAAGGACCGATCCCTACGTCCGCACCTATCTGGGCTGTACTATGAATGTCAGTTTCAGTACTGATGTCGCTTGGAATCGTTTCGTTGCGATGAAATAGTTGCGACGCTTTAGCATACGCGAGTGACGGATTGTCTACTATTAGCGCGTTGACCGGGCATTGATCAGCGTGACCTGAAGCAAGAATCACTGCAGACGCTTTGGTTTCCTGCAGATAGCCCCGGTAATACGGATTTGAAAGGTGTGTTAAATCGCCCTCTTGGGCATTCAACAGTGTAGCAATATTGTGTATCGGAACTGAGGGATTTCCGATTAGGACAGCTTCAATGTGGCACGCGATTTCATCTAATGTGTACACGTAGCGGCCATTACGTCAGGGCGGTATTTATTCGCCTCCCTCCGAAGATTCGTCAGCATCACCTTCTTCCGATTCGTTTTCGTTTTCCGTGAGTTCCTCGGGAAGCTCTTCTTCCATTCTTTCATTGAGCTTTTCGATAACTTTCTTAGTAATGTTGTGCTTCTCGTTTAAATGTAAGAATATCGGTTCTTGAGTATCAAGACGAAAAATCGCATCGTACCCTTCAACGGCGATTAGGTCCGTCAAAACGGCTTGAAAAAGCGGTGCTTGTTCTCGTATATACAACTGAACTTTGGATGCTCGATCTGAGTTGAGTTGCTGTTCTCCATTTGTGAGTCTTGTCGATTTGCTGTTGATGTCGAGCTCTAATGCTGTTTTCTCCGTTTCCGTCATAATGTCAATATCCGTTCGATATCTTTCAGACAAACCATTAATCTCTTCTTGCAATGCTCTCAACCGATCGATTTCAGGTTGATATTCTTTTTGCCATTCTTCTTGTTTTGCTTTGCCGTCTTCAGTTTCAAGAATCGCGGTAGTTGCACTGAGCGCGGCGATTTTAAGTTGCGCAAACGCGGAAATACCAAACGTGACTAAAACACAGACAACGCTGGTACGAATAATACGAGACATCATGGGAACTCCCTAATACGTGAAAACTTGGGTTGTGTGTTCTCGCGGGAAAACAACAGCGAGAAAATTATAGGCACTTTCGAATAGTGTGGACCGTGTTCCATATATGGAGAAAGGACTGCCTAGAACCTTTGACCTACTTCAAACGAAAAAGTTTCCACTTCATCGAAGTCGGCGTGGTTGAACGGGCGCGCAAAGGAAATGGACATTGGCCCCATCTGTGTGAGCCATGAAATTCCTACACCTACAGAGAAGCGCAATTCCTTGAATGTTGGCGCGAAACATCCGAGCGCGTCTTCATCACAATCCGTATCAAAGACATTCCCTGCGTCAAGAAACGCAACTGATCGTACTTGCCCAAGATTTTCGAGAAACGGCAACGGGAATACGAGCTCAAGCGAACCTTCGATTTGAACGTTTCCGCCAAAAGGTTGGCCACTTGGATAGTAGCTGAGAACGTTAGTGGATGGACTGCTACGTGGACCTAGCGTATACCGTTCATAGCCACGTACTGAACCAAAACCGCCTGAGTGAAAGTGTTCAAAAAACGGATATTCCTCGGTTTCACCATAGGCCGTACCGACACCAATGTTGGTACGTAAATGCCACGCCCATTCGGCGTTTTTGTTTCGGTAAGGAAAGTACCAATCGCCGCGAAACGTCGCACGCAAGAATTGCAGACCGCTACCAGGGAGCGACATTTCGAGCGCGACCTCCTGGCGGTGCCCACGAGTTGCAAATAAGGTGTGATTTAATAAATTGTTTGACCATAGCCCCTCAACTTTGTAGTTCAGAAACTTCGAACCGGCATCGTCGACAAATTGCGAAATTTGTAGCGCTTGGTCGTACCCATCGGTGACATCAGTCCACTCTGCTCGACCAGAAAACTGCAAGCGCTTGAAATCTCCAATCGGAAAACCAAAGTTTGCACCTGCACCGTAGGACTCGGTGGAAAATCTCGTAAAGCTCTGAAGGGAACTGTAATCAGTGTCACTGAAATAAACGCCAAGCCCTCGACTCACACCATCATCCGTGAAATAGGGATTAAGAAAACTGAAGTTCATGCTCGTGGCGTATTCACTGTAATTCACCTGAACGCTCAAACTGTTTCCGCTCCCACCGATATTGGACTGTTCAAAGGAACCGCCGATCAATAAACCGCCGTACTTCTGATACCCCACCGTACCACCGATGGCACCAGTCGGTTGTTCCTTAACGTCAATGTTGACGTCGATTTGATCGTCTACGCCACTCACTGCGGGCGTCTCGACATTAATACTGTCAGTCTCAAAATAACCAAGTCGCTCCAAGCGGCGTTTCGATCTTTCGATCAATACCGTAGAGGCTCGAGCACCTTCGAGTTGGCGCATTTCTCGCCGCAATACCGAATCCTGAGTTACAACGTTCCCAGTGAAATTGATCCGGCGTACGTAAACGCGCTTTCCAGTGTTAATGATGAATCTAAGGTCGACCGTACCGTCGTCATTTCTCGAAGGCACTCCTGCAACAGAGGCAAAAGTGTACCCGTTGTTACTGAGATAGTTGGTTAAGAATTCTTCGATCTTAGTAATTTTGGCGCTCGAAAACGTCTCTCCCAATTCAATACGGTATAAAGGATGATTTGTAATAAAGTTCAACAAATCGTCGGGTTCAAGATCCCCAAAGTCACCCAACACTTCGATATCGTTGACAACAAATTTATCGCCTTCTTTAAATGCTATAGCCAAGTAAACCTGTTTGCGATCCGGCGTCATACTCACATCCACGGACAACAGCTCAAAGTGAACAAAACCACGGTCTTTATAGAATGCTTGCAACGACTCCAAATCCCCTTGTAACTTTTGTCTGG
>VXLL01000038.1 GCA_009841615.1 Gammaproteobacteria bacterium
AATAACCCTGTTGAAGGAAGTTAAACGAGAGAAGATTCAAACAGTAGTTCTCATTTTCACGGGATTTGGTTCCGCAGAAATAGGCGCGACTGCAATCAAGTTCGGGGCTGTAGATGTTGTTGATAAGCCTGTAATGCGAAATGAGTTTTTGGAGAAGATAAATGAACATTTACCCGTTCGAGATCTGTGGCGGAAGTCGTTAGAATCGTTTTTTGATCAGTACTATGAGGATGCCGCACTGTCACTGGGGTATATGGCACGCAAATTTGGCTGTTCTAAAACTTCCATTTGCATACTGCTCAAGAAACATCTTGGTACGTCGTTTAAACAGCGATTATTAGAAGTAAGGTTGGCTAAGGCTGAGGCGTTGATTTGCGAAACCAATCTAAATATTACCGCTATTGCTGAACGGTGTGGTTTTGGTTCATTAGATCATTTTAGCAAAGCATTTAAAATGAAGTTTGAGTACTCACCGTTAAATTATCGAAAAAAAGTGAATAAAATGACAAATTTTGAAAGAAATGACAAATTTTTGAAGTTGAAATTGAGGAGTTAATTTTCGTATTTAAAATAGCCACTAATAGACCTTGGCAAGTCGATTGTCGGCGGCAGACTGCAATGCCTGTTTCTGCGTGAGGTAAGCAGGGAGCAGTTCAAAGTTCAAGCATTTGGGAATGCGAACTTGATGGTTTAAGTTCCGAGACGACAAATACGTTCAGGATGCTTTAGACTGTGCGATTAAACTGAAGAATTACTTTCGTTGCTTAGAACTGGTATGAATTATAAGTTGGCCTAAAAATTTTTAACCAGAGATGTTGTCAAATACTCCTATACTTACTCTATTCATAGACTCAGTCACTGTGTGAATTATGGCAATGCCACAATGGAGTTGCCTTGGCTTGAGGCTTGGTCTGTTACTTCGGGAATAACACTAATGCAGAGTGAGAAATCTGAAAAGAGATCATTAGTGATGGATATAGAATCGTGGGGGATTAGATCAGTAACAGGTAGATATCTGTCCCGCGTTGATAGCTTTGAAAAAGCCATGGGATCCTGTAAGTTCACAGTTGATCAGATCGCCGATGGTTGTCTATGGGTTGAATTCGTAAGATCACCCTATGCTCACTGCCTACTACGGAGGCTTGATCTTGTGGAAGCTCTTGCCCAGCCTGGTATTCATGGGGCTATTATCTTCCATAAAACACAGCTACACTTCGCTGGGGAAGAGATTGCAGCTATCGCGGGTGCTTCCAGAGAAATGGTACTGAAAGCCTTAGACCTCGTGGTAATAGACCTTGATCCCTTGACTCATATACATCCCGGGACACTGAAAGAGGGTAATAAGACTGAAGAGGAGCATCATTGGGAAGACAAAGTACTCCACAATTGCAACGCGGTTGTGGAACGAAAGTTTGAGACACAGATACAGGCGCATTGCTCTCCCGAACCCCATTGCGCGTTTGCAACTTGGGATGATGATCGGCTAGAAATCTGGTCATCAACGCAGAGCATTATCAAAGTCCGAAATGATCTAGCAAAGGAATTGAAGATTCCGACAGAATCTGTGAGAGTCAGAGCCGATTACGTGGGTGGAGGCTTTGGTAGTAAGCATGGTGCAGGAGTTGTTGAGATCACTGCTGCTGAGATGGCTCGATGGACTCAGGCTCCGGTGAAGGTAATTCTCCCAAGAGCAGATGAACAAGCAAGTACAGGAATACGGCCTAGCACTATAATTTCACTGAGGATGGGTGCAGACTACCAGGGCCGAATTCGGGCTACGGAAGCTCACACTGTGGGGACCGGTGGTGTAGGTGATCTCGGAAAGATTGAGTTACCGCAACTCTATAAAGTTCCCCGCTGGCGGAACATAATCAAGGATTGCCACTCGAATATTTGCGCCGCCCGCCCGTTCAGGGCTCTAGGGAGAGTCCAAGCGACTTTTGCCACAGAGAGTGTTGTGGACGATCTTTCTGATCAGTTGGGCATTGATCCAATACAGTTCAGGTTACAGAACGATACCTATCAGCGGGAAACACTCGCCCATCAACTCCGTATAGGTGCTGACTTGATCGGGTGGGACAAGCGAAATAATTCCTCGGTTGCTCCTTCTAAGGGAATTGTATCGGGAATTGGCGTGGCCTGCGCCAAGCAGGGGGACTCCCTCCAACCAGAAGAATACCCAAGAGACAGCGGTAAAGATAGTCTCTTTACTGAAGTAGGAATCCTTGAAGGTGGGCTGATAGAAGTCAAGTGTGCTACCCAAGACATCGGGCAGGGCGTGAGAACGGTGATCGCTGCTGTGGTAGCTGAGGAATTTGGTATACATCCTTCCAAGGTTCGGGTGATTATAGGTGATTCTGATTTGCCCGGTGGTAGGTCAAGTGGGTCAAGTAAGGGGACGGTCGCCAGTGTACCTACCGCTAAGCACGCAGCGCGAAAAGCAAAGACGTCACTCATAAAGGCTTTTTGTAAGACTTGGCTCATAGATCCGGAGATGTGTTCAATCTCAGAAGGTCGGCTTCATTGCCCAAAAATTGGTGCAATAGACTTGGCTAAAGTAGTGAGGTTAATCGGACGGGAGATCAGGGAAATAGGGGAGTGGGTGGAAGGTTGGACTGGAAGAGGAACCATTGGGGCTCACTTTGCCGAAGTTGAGGTGGATCTTGAGGTCGGGAGAGTAACCCCCAAGAAGATCGTGGCTATCCATGATTGTGGGCTCGTTGTGAGTAGAAAAACGGCTGAAAATCAGATTATAGGTGGAGTAGTAGGTGGAGTAGGATACGCGTTGCTTGAGGAACAGTTATATGACCCCCAAACAGGTATCCTCTTGACACGGAATTTTGAGACTTACAAAGTGTGTGGAGTGCTGGACCTGCCAGAAATTACGCCTGTGCTTTTGGATATGCCTGAAAGAGGGGTGATCGGCCTAGGTGAGTTACCTGTAGTTCCCACCCCTGCTGCAATTGCCAATGCAGTCTTTAACGCAACAAGGATCAGACTCACGCAGTTGCCAATGACTCCTGAAAGACTAATAAACACCATTGACAAGAAAGGAAGGCGCAGTGGATCAAGAGATAACAGTCATTGATGCAGATGGCCACATTATGGAGCCGTCTAATTTGTGGAAAGAGTGGATAGATCCAAAGTTCAGGGATAATTGTATCCATGTTATTAGGGATAAAAAAGATGGCGACAAATTCATTGTTGATGGAGTCCCTAGTGTAAAAATCCGTAGGCTTGGTGGCATTGCACCACCGCTGAATAAGAATACTGTAAATTGGAACTTCTTAGAGCTAGCTTCCTACATTCCGTATATGGAGTCATTGCTTGAGGCCTCCTACATTCCAGAAAAGAGACTGACTTGGATGGATGAACAAAGTATATGCGAATCTTGGCTCTTTCCCTCTCTCGGTCTTATTTGGCCCCAAGAAACTAAAGCGGATGATGAATATGTGTATAAACACATGGTCGCTTACAACCGGTGGATTCACAATTTCTGTTTAGTCAATTCTGACCGCCTGATACCTGTCGGACAGACTTACATCTTTCCAGATCATGACAATGTTGCCCAGTTGGAACTCCTAAGTGAAATGGATTTCCGCCATATCATGCTACCTGTTTGTAGGACAGGAAGTTGTTTTGCAAATGGATACAAACGATTCTGGTCTGCAGTGAACGAACACCAATTTATCGTCCATATGCACAAGGCAGCTATACCAAACTTTCTAAATATCGAAATAGGGACAAGAGTTGGTGCGTATGGTACCGGGCTATTTTTTTCTCATGTAAATGATATTTTACCTGGTATTATGTGTCTAGTAGGGTTGTTGGATAGTTTGATACCCGAGAAATATCCCAAGATCAGGTTTACCGTGTTGGAGTGTAATGCAGGTTGGGTTCCAAGTTGGCTTGAGAGAATGGATGAGAGCTATGAAATCTTAAAAACAAATGGCCGTTGCAACATGATTAGAAAGCCAAGCGAGGTTATACTACAGTCAGATAGGTTTCTTTTTGGTATTGGTTTCGAAGAAAATCTATCACCTCTTTCAGAAATAACCGACAAATTGGTAATCGCAACGGACTTTCCTCATCCAGACTGTCCCATCGACAGTATAGCCCAATGGAGATTTTTGCTTGACGAATTACCAGAAGGTGATAGATCGGCCATTCTTGGGTCGAATGCTCGCCGTTTCTCTACACAACATTTTAATGAAAAATAAACTCAACAAAACGACTCTCTGAGTCTTTATTTCGAGGCTAACTGGTTATGCTCAAGAGGATTGAAAAATTTGACATGAGGATTGGTCAGGTTAATACTGTGAGGATTGAGGAATTGATCCGACTCGGCACACTTAAAGATGGTATCCAACTAACGACGCTTGATATACATCTACCTATATACGGCCAAGTAATTCCTCGTATTGAAGTGGAAATTTTAGGCAATGGATTCCGCAAGAAGGTGACTGTCCGCGTAAATCAACATTCCCGATTCATGTTTGATGGGGAGAGTATCAAGGCATCTATCAATGGTGAGATAAAAAGTGTCTTTGCATATCAATATGTTGACAAAGACAGAGCACCTACTGGCATGTACAACTTCGGCATGCTGAGGGAAAATGGTACGCGTAGCTTCGTGTTCGACTATCACACTTACTGTGCCTACTCGTGTGCGTTTTGTTTCAAGGAGAATGAGTGGGAAGTACTATCGATAGATGGTCAAGGAACGAAAGATTATAAGGGCAATTACGAAGATTGCCTCAGGTATATAGAGACTCATGCCGAAGACTTCCAATCGAATTACGATATTGTTTGGCTATGCACAGGCAGTATTGTCAATGTTGCAGTAGAGTTGCAAAGGCATTGCGGAATCGCCAAAAAGCTCAGGGAGATAGGATATCCAAACGATATATACGTGTCCCAAGTAGTTCCAGATGCTATCCGAAAAGATCAAGATAGAAGAACGGATTATCTAACTGAGCTAAAAGAATCAGGAGTAACTAGATTCAATACGGGTGTTGAGATTGTCGATAGCCAACTGAGAAAAAAGTACATTCAGGGGTATAAGGGTTCGTTCACATTTTCCGACTATTTGAACATCTTTGAAGATGCAGTAGATGTTTTTGGTCATTTCGGTGCTGGTAGTTGTTTACTTGCTGGAATAGAGCCTTCTGTAAATACGCTGTTCGGCTTAGAGGAAATTGCCAAAATGGGAGTTGTTCCTGCTCCTACAGTATTTACTCCATTTGTATCAAAACAAGAAAAAATAAAGTTCTACTTTAATCTTGATGAATTAATAGAGATGCACGTCAAGTTCAATGACATAATTGAAAGGTATAAACTTCCAGTCTTTTCCGGTGTATTCAGCCTAGCTTAAACAGGACTTGACCCGTTTTGGATGCTGTTGCCGAATTCTAAATTCTATCTCGATGCAACTAAAAATAGGGCTTAGAGCAACTACATTCAGGCTACAAATAACCGTTTTTCCTACTTCAGATTCCCTCTTGACCAATTCGACAACAGCATCGTTTTGGTGGGTACCTTATCAGACATAATTCGGCATCGGCAACAGCATCCGAATCGTGGTAACTCAAAGCCAACCCCGCCTGCGAAGGGTCAAAGGCTACCGAAGACTGCCCAGGCTCATACACACACTGCAGAAGAACTTAAAACTCCATACAGACAGCTAAGACGCGCTT
This sequence comes from Gammaproteobacteria bacterium, assembly GCA_009841615.1. GTDB lineage: Bacteria > Pseudomonadota > Gammaproteobacteria > Pseudomonadales > Azotimanducaceae > Bin55. The sequence continues at coordinate 5,697 of VXLL01000038.1, forward strand.
GCTGCTAACTGAAACAATCGGTCTCCATTATTTCAACTAAAAATAGAACTTGCCCATAGGACTTGCCTACACATGATATTAGCCGCAGATAGTTTGACTCCTTGGCGCAGGAGTGCCCCAAGTGCTTGGACCTGTCTAGAACTAACTCTTGTAAGTAATGAGATGCTTAGACAATGGAGTGGATACTCCCTGAAGGGTCTCCTTGCGTTGACAACACATGGGTTCTTCTCTATCACTGACAAGTTGGGTAATAGATTCGTCCTCCGAGTGAGTAAAGACCTCTCTCAGCGTCAAGTCAAGTGTGAGGCTACAGTGCTTGAGGGTCTTTCCTGCCGCGGGATATTAGTTCCTACTCCTGTTCGTAACGACTTTGGCAATCTCTTAGGTGAAGTAAGAATTTCTGGAATATCCTATACTGGTTTGCTAATGACTTATTTAGAGGGAGCCCGGTTTAATCACGCAGTTCATTGGGTGCCGCAAGTCCAGCGAGCTATTGGCTCAATTATTGGACAGATTCAAGCGGAACTGGACAAGTTTCGACATTTAACGCCTTCAAATTGGTTGGATAGGGATTTGATTATAAATGCATCCAACTTATTATTTTTTAATGACGAGCCAATATTGAACCTACTATCAGAACTAGTTCAGAAAGCTACTTGTATAGTTGATGACCAAGGTGTCTTGATTCATGGAGATGCACATCCTTGGAACTTTCGATTTCGGCGCGATCAGCTTGGAGTTTTCGACTTCGATAACTGCTATATTTTTGTTGGACTACATGATCTAGCTGTTCCACTGCAGATATCTCTCGACACATCCTTTCTCAATGGTAATCCCAAAGAGCTAATCCTGTCGTGGTTGGATGGTTATTCAACTTGGAGACCGGTGCCTGATTTCTATAGAGAGATTTTAGAGATTCTCGTGGGTTTGCTACGGATATTCCGTTATTTATCTCTCTGTCGCCGCAAGAGAATAGGTTTCAAGATTAAGGGGCTGTCAGTTGCAAGGAACATAGCACTCAAGGGGGCCAGTCTCCGGACATGACCGAACTTGTTCTTTCAATTGGTAGCTCATGGCAGATGTATGATCTTACATTTGTAGTAGACAAAGGATTGAGTTGCTTCCGTCTAAATGCTGGTCGTCTGAGCGCGGAGGAAATGCAAGTATGGGCTGCCCGGCTTGATTCCTTGAAGCAAAAGGGCTATGACGTGGATCTATTTTTGGATTTGCCGGGACGTAAATGTAGGGTCTGGGGGGAATTCATCAACACAATTCCGGGTAGTAAGCTCACAATTTCTCTTTCCGACAAGAGAAGCATTGGAGTAAGATTGTCAGCTTGTGGCCTCTATCCTAGTCCTGAGGTAGGAGACATTATTAAGGTCAGGCGTAGAAGTTCAATTGTGCGTCTCGAAGTCGTGGAAGCTACTAACACATTTATGACAGTCGTTGCGCTTGATAAGGGGAGGGTCGGAGGAGGCTATCAAGTAGCAGTGACAAATCGTTATGAACCTAGCCAACAGCTTACTTTTGGGGATCATCTTGCGCTGAACCTTGTGCCAGACCTGCAACCATCCTTTGTATGTGCATCATTCTCAGACTCACCTAGTATTCCTATAATGACTCGACAGAAACTTTCTGCGATAAAGCAGTTTCCCAAGTTACTTTCCAAAGTAGAGACTAAAATCGGTATATCCGCACTAGGATTGATCGCTAAAGAATCTGATGGAATAGTGATAGGCCGTGATGATCTCCTGATGTGGTTTTCACATGAAGAGGTTGACGAACTTACATTAGAAATAATTGAAAAATATATAGGATCGGATAAGGTTATAATTCCAGGGTCAAACTATTTCACTAGTCTTGATAAGGGTCTGACTAGTCTTTCCCAAGGGGAAGCGTATTTTCTTAAAGCTACACTTGATTTATGTCCACCGTTTCTCTACTGTAATGAGACAACTAAAGCAAACATACTTCCTTTGGTAGTTGAGAATTGGAAAAAATATGGAAGCTCCAAAAATTGAGTTCGACTTAAATACATCGTTAAATAGAGAGATCAAGATAACAGATAAAAAAGAAACTTGGTCAATTAGTCTTCTCAAGCTAGCAGAGGATCAAGTTCTTAGGGAACTTAGAGATAGTAGGGGTGGAAAAATTACGGAATATTTGGAGAAGAGCATTTTTAAGAGGCTTCTGAAATGATCTTTATGACAAGTGTGGGAGAGCAGGATATAACTATCAAATATGATCACGAGGGCGTAGGACGTGCCCTCCAGTTAGTGTTTTCAGAAAAAAAAGAAAAGACTAAAAATCCTGTTGCTACTATTGAGCTCTGTACGGCTCTTGAATCTTTTGAAGAACGATCCCGTCAATGCCTTCAAGGCAAGGAAATCAACATGTTACCGGGTGAATTTTCATACGAACATCTTGATGATGGTACAATCTACTACGGGAATCAGTATGGATCGTTTGTTTTAGGCAATAAGATGTATAGTTGCTTGGTCAATTGGCAGGAATGGGATTCCGGGAAATTGACGTACAATAATCTATTCTACTTGGTGATACGACCCTTGCTGTTCGAGTGTTTGTGGCAACTAGGGCTGTTTTATCTTCACAGTGCATGTGTAAGACATCGTGAGCATGGTACACTTCTAATTGTTGGTGAGAGAAACCATGGCAAGTCGACAATAAGCTATTCTCTGCTAGATAGTGGCCATGCCTTATTATCTGACGATAACGTATTCTGGTGTATAGATGGTGAGACCTTAAGGATGTACACAATTCCTAGAGAGCTCCACCTTCCTGTAGATCTTGGTACCAAAGTATCATCTCTCAAGGGAATTGAAAAGCGACGACCGTACGCGGAAGAAATCAAAAAAAAGGTCTCCGTATATAGACATGAACTACCTGAATCGCTAATAATTGACTCCTGCGACACCCCGAAAGCGATAGTGTTCCCTAAGGTATGTGGAGGTCCAAGTACTCTTGGTGGCGAGATTTATCCCGCCGAAGCTACCCAGCTACTCCTTTGTAATTCATACCCAGGGATGTACGACCCAAAGTGGACACAGTCCATAACATTTCTTTCTGGATTGAGGCGAATGATTACTGGGGCAAAGTCAATCACCGCATTGGCATTAGGGATAGATACCTATGACGATCCGGGAAGGTGTGTTGACATTATTGAAGAGCTTGCATTCAGATAGTCGAAAGGGTCAAGTCCACACTTCTTCCTGCAACTCTTCTGCCACGGCGTCCAATCCTATTGGGATCAAGGCTTGGATTAACGTAATCCGTGTATCCAGCGTGCCCAGTTCTTCTTCTCTGGGTGTCTGCGGCGTTGAAGTCTCTTTGCAGATTGTCTTGACTTTGGAGGCTTTGTGCGATACTTTTTTCACCTGTCTGCGTGCAACGCACAGGCAGGTCACGGGCTCCCTTGGTTGAGGACACAGCGTTTTCGTGATTGGAAACTGCTACATCTAATTTACATTGGAGCCTCAATTATTTCAACAAAGATAGGCACAATGTCAAATGGAGTTAGCATCCAATGTTGAGAACTCATAAATGTAATGAACTTCGGATAGAAAATGTGGGACAAAAGGTGACACTCTGCGGATGGATCCATAATATTCGCAATCATGGTGGTATTGTCTTTCTTGACTTACGTGACCATTACGGAATAACCCAGATAGTTCTTGAGGAAGAGTTTGATGAGTCACTTCGTAAGGAAGCTTGTGTTCTTATAAAGGGCTCTGTTAGACACAGACCACTAGAGGCACAGAACACCCACCTCGATACGGGTAGGATTGAGGTTGTTGCGAACCAGGTAAAGGTCCTTGGGGATGTTACATCTCAATTACCTTTTGAGGTTTGGTCCGAAGAAAATGTCTCGGAAGAACTACGTCTCCAGTATCGCTTTCTTGATCTTCGAAGAAAGAGGCTTCATCACAATATCATCCTGAGAAGTAACATAATTCACGATATAAGAAATAGGATGAGAAGCCTAGACTTCTTGGAGATTCAAACTCCGATTCTAACGGGATCCTCACCTGAGGGAGCAAGGGATTTTCTAGTACCTAGCAGGTTGCACCCAGGCAAGTTCTTTGCTCTTCCCCAAGCTCCGCAGCAATTCAAGCAACTGCTTATGGTAGGTGGCTTTGATAGATATTTCCAGATTGCTCCTTGCTTTCGGGATGAAGACGCAAGGTCAGATCGATCACCAGGCGAGTTTTATCAGCTTGATATGGAGATGGCATTCGCCTCGCAAGAGGATGTGTTTGAAATAACTGAAACAATCCTAAGAGGGGTGTTCGGGGAGTTTTCGTCACATAAGATATCTCCTGAAAGTGAATCGTTTCCCAAAATTCCCTATCAGGAAGCGTTGATTCGCTTTGGAACAGATAAGCCAGATCTGCGCAATCCATTAGAGATTGTAGATCTATCGGACATTTTTTGTCGATCAGAATTTCGAGTTTTCTCAGACAAGACAGTACGTGCTATTGCTTTGGAGGGAGAAGAGATAGTAACGCGGAGTTTTTTGGAGAAGATGCGCGATATTGCTCTTCAGAATGGAGCAGATGGGCTTGCATGGGTAGTAATTGATGAAGATGGCGACTGGTCTGGCCCCATTGCTAAATTTTTTGCCAATTCCACAAAGAGAAAGGTGAACGAGCGCCTATCCATCTATCGTGAGGCCACAATTCTGTTTATTGCAGATTCATCAGAGAGTCGTGCAACTTCACTTTCGGGTTTTATTAGAACGGAACTAGGGCATCGGTTATCCCTTGTGGAGTCAAAAGTCTTCGCATTTTGCTGGATAGTGGATTTTCCGATGTATGAGATTGATTTAGAATCAAATTCTATAGTCTTCAGTCATAATCCATTCTCTATGCCGCAAGGAGGTATGGATGCACTGAAGACATTGGACCCAAGGGATGTACTTGCATTTCAATATGATATTGTGTGCAATGGGATTGAGCTCTCTTCCGGTGCTGTTAGAAACCATGATCCAGAGATAATGCTTGAGGCGTTCAAAATCGCGGGGTACTCTCCAAAGGAAATGAAAAAAAAGTTTCCCGCTTTATACAGAGCGTTTCAATTCGGACCACCACCACATGCTGGAATCGCTCCGGGGATTGATCGAATTGTGATGTTGCTTTTAGATGAGCCAAATATCAGAGAGGCGATAGCTTTTCCGATGAGTAGCTCAGGTCAAGATTTACTCATTAATGCTCCCAATGAGGTTGAGTCCCGTCAACTGCAAGATGTCTATATTCGGGTAGTAACCAATGGTGTGGATTAAGAGGTTCAAATGAGCGATAGATAAAAAACTAAATCCATCCGCATCGGGATGTGAAAACCGTTTCACTCCACCAAAGCGATGCTATTGCCGAATTAGTTGAGAGTGACCTGCGGTTAGGAAAACGGCTGTTTGTGGCCTGAATACAGGCTCTGTAAGCCTTCTATTTAGTTGCATCAGGAAGAATTCGGAATTCGGCAACAGCATCCAAAGTGGGCTAACTCCAACTCTTCAAAGCTTACTTTTCAAATCTACCTAAAAGAACAAGAACTCCTTGATTGAGAAATTCATGCGTCAGTTTATTAAAGGATCAGGCAAAACAACCGGCGAGAACTTGGAAGCATCTCCAAGGCCAGACAATTCAGCGGAAGGAGAATCCTTTGGTCCTGGGCGAGTGGTAATCCTGTTGCACGTCAATGGCCTAGTACAGAAAACTACCATCAAGCCTTCAGATACACTTCTTGATGTAGTCAGATATAATCTGAAGCTCATGGGAACAAAACCGATGTGCGATCATGGTTCGTGTGGGAGTTGCACGCTCTTGCTAGACGGACATCCAGTTTATTCGTGTATGCTCCTAGCAGTTGATGTGATCAACAAAAGAGTTATTACAGTGGAGGGTCTTGCGAAGGGTGAGATTATAGATCCCGTGCAGAGAGCTTTCATTGACGAGGATGCGCTTATGTGTGGCTTCTGCACTCCTGGATTTGTGATGTCTATACGATCCCTCCTCAATACGAATCCAAATCCTAAACCGAGCGAAATTAGATCAGCGATTTCAGGGCACACTTGCCGCTGTGGGAGTTATCCTCACATACTTCAGGCGGCACTTAGGGCAGCAAGGGAAGAGTACATGGCATCGCAAAAGCAGT
>VXLL01000008.1 GCA_009841615.1 Gammaproteobacteria bacterium
TGGATATGCTAGTCGAACTTGATTTGCCGGCGAAATCGGTAGAAATTTTGGTCAATGGACTCCTTTTGTCGGCGCGTCCTTCACCAGTTCAGAGATAGAATTCGCTGGTGAAAGCGAAAGCGATGAGACATGGGGTCTAAATGCAGGAATGTGGGTGGAACTCGACACTTTCAAGCTCAGAGGAGCAGTAGTTAACTTAGACGACGAAGATAACAGAGCGATCTTTGGTGGCCTCCTGTTTCAAATGGATAACAATTTTGCCTTAGGTGCTGAATTCGGAATGTTGCTGGATGACGAAGTAGACGGGTTCAGATTTTCACTTCAAATCGGTAGAAAGTTTTAACTATCATAAATTTTGTAGTCCCACTATAGTGGTGACTTTCGGGTCGCGTCGCGATTGGCCGGATTGTCCGCGACCCGTTCTGCCTGTGTTAGACTCCAACACAGCTTTCACGTAGCGTTGCTTCCATAGATAATCCCAGCTAACGTATTTCCGTTTCTCTAGAGTTTAGTTTCTCAGCCTTTCAATTCACCTCGAGAGACGACCGGAGTGATGCTAATCTACGCTTGAGTCGCTAAATTTCTCGGTTACTTTCAACCGAAATCCGTAATATAATTCTTGATTACTGTCAGAACTTCAGTCCGTGAGTAAGAACATCGCGAGGTATTCAAAACAATGAAAAAATTTATCGTACTACCGTTAGTATTGCTATCCTTCAATGTCACTGCCAAAGAGCTAGTCATTCTCAGTGCTTTCGAGCACGAAACAGCAGACCGTGATCACTTTATTCTTGGTCAGGAGTCGTCCAAAAACGGATTTGGAATACGATTTTTCGAATTCCGAGACTCAAGTCTGTATTTGGGAAGTGAGCTCTCTTACCTGTCTGGTGACCTTGAATATCAGCTTGAGTTTCAAACACCTCGCACCAATGTGTCTGCCGAAATCACAGAATTGAAAGGCTCTGGAGAGGTGGGTTGGAGCTTTGGTCATTGGACGCCGTTCATAGGTTCATCTCTCACCAGTTCAAAACGAAAAATTCACGGTGTGAGCCACTCTAATGATACTTGGGGGTTAAACGCCGGTGTGTGGTTCGAAAATGAAACTTTCAAGCTAAGAGGAGCATTAACTGATGTTGAAGACAGTGACAATAGAGAGATTTTTGGCAATATCCTGTTCAAATTTGGAAAAAACTATGTTTTTGGCGCTGAAGGCGGCTTGTTGTTGAATGATGCGGAGGATAGATTTAGCTTTTCACTTCAAGTTGGCAAGGTCTTCTTTTAACTAGCTTGAGTATTTTTGTTTCTTGCTGGCTAGGTCCGGCGAGTAACGATTCTCCAGATTGTCACTGACTATTAGGATCTGCTTGAAATTAAAGTAGTCGGAGACGTGATTTCATTTTCTAGGGTCCAACCAAAACACTTCCGTTGTTCTGGACGAAATTCAGTTCCCAGAATTAACTTCATGGTTTGAGACGACAAGCACAACCTAGCGACTCTCGTACCACTCGATTTCTCCAATTGTCACGATCGGAAATCGGTTTAATTCGATTGAATTCTCATGTCTGGTCGACTCGATGCGCATCCGTTCTGTTAGATAGAACCAATGAACTGATGACTCATCACAGACCGTTTGTCTAATATCTAGGCTAGCGTGGTCGAAAATGACCCAAGTGTGTGCTTGTAGACTCTGGAATTGACGCGTCGTACCTGAATCTACTCCGAACCATATTTTTCGGACTCTTCAAGGAGAACAACATGAACCATTACATCATCTACTACTCGCTCAACAACCAGAACTGGAACAGCTTCATGGAAGTGGAGAATATGCTTGCCAAGTGCGGCGATGCTTGGAAAAAGAATTCAGACCCAACGTTTGTCAGATTAGACTCGGAGTTAGGTCTCAAGGCTATGCATCACAGAATGCTATTGACGTTGAACGTGAAGAACGGCGACACATACTACATTGCGCAAATACCTACGACAACCTACCAGAATGGTTCGACCAGGCTTAATCGACTAACCAACATGGAATTCGGCACGAAACTAAAAGCTGATTGACGAAACGACAATGCATGAAACTATGGTCTGACATCTTTTGGTTTTGCAGTTCAATCGTTCTGGTGTGAGTTCTGTACCAGTACTGACATTTCGAGCTAAAAAATTAACTTGGCTTAGTGAATACTAAGAGTTCCTCAGTTAGATACAATTTTTTAGTTCCAAGTTTAAATTGGTTTAGTACCATGAATCCACGCATATTGTGGCTTCTGCTCTGCGTCATTTCGTTTGCAGGTTGCGCATCAATTCACACGCCCGAGCCGGGCAGTCCTCTATACGAGCAATCTGTCAAAGAGACTCAACAAGCGATTCTCGAAACGATCGAAAAACAAACACTACTAAGAGCGCTTACTTACCCAATACTATCCGCTAATGCAGATTTGTGTGGGGCTCAGCGCACATACAAGCTAGGGTTTGAGTGGATCACTCTAAATGATCTAGGCAAAGTCGGTCGAATTCAACGAGATGCGGGAGCGGCTGTCGGTATCGGAACCTACCCTTACTTAACAGTCGTTACCCCTGGATCACCAGTTCACCAAGCTGGAATCCGGCAAGGTGACACCTTGGTGTCGCTCAATGAATCCCCTATCAGTGAAGATAAAGAGAGGCAATTCATCCCGTGGCTAGAAAGTGGAAATGACGTCGTCCGAGGGTACCGTCGGAATTTGGACAGATGGCTCCATTGGACAGTACTTGGTGGCACCGCTGTATCGATTGAATACAAAAGAGGCGATGGTGTCCATTCAATTGAAGTGCAGCCAATGAAGCGGTGTGATTTCAATATTGTGATTGTAGATCACAAAGAATTGAGTTCGCGCGTAGTCGAAAACACGATTTTTCTTTCCTCTACTCTTTTCGACTTTGCTGAAAGTGATGCCGAAATTCAATTCATAATTGCGCACGAAATGGCACATAGAATATATCGCCACAGACCTGGCAAACTCACACCTTTGAGAGCACTCGCACTCGGTGTTGATGCACTAGTAAACTATGGTCTAGTTGCAACTCAGCTCGTCGCGGGAATTGTTTCCGGTGATGAATTGGAAGGACAAGTTTGGGCTCCTGGCGCGATATTCTCTCACCAAAACAATCCCCCATATCGGCACGCGCTAGAAAAACAAGCCGATTACTTAGCTATGTACATGTTGGCTCGCGCGAACATCGATGTCAGTGATATCGATATTTTTTGGGAACGCGTCCCTTCAGATTCGTATCTCTCAGAGATCCACGTGTCTAAACCAGGACGTATCGAAAACATGTTGGCGATACAGGAAGAACTCGAACGAAAAATAGAGTCAGGATCACCGTTGATTCCTTCTAACACTCGGAGAGTCCAAGCCGATAGCGCAGGATCACAAGAGAATTAAGGTGATGTATACGCGTCGAGTTGAATTGGCAGTTTAGAAACGCAGCGTAATTAATTTCGATCTAAGAATTCAACTGAATCAAGTTCAAAGTAGTTGCAACAAATCAAAGCTACAACGAAAATCTGAATTCGTCCGAGAAAGAGTCTGATCGGGTTTATGTGACGCGTCTCGAATCGATACTAACCTCGATTGTTCACTCTTGTAGACTGGTTCTACAATCACTAGACTTCTAATGTTCCATCAGGGCTAACACTTACCTTTTTGTCGGCGGTTACATTCTCGGTCGATGCAAACTAGCGGAACATTATTTGCTTGATCAGTAACCTTTTAACTAAAACCAAGGAAATTCCCGTATGCAGATTCCAAAACTCGCAATTTCGAAGACCATCAGCCTCCTCGTCATTGCATTGGTTAGCCTAGGAGTAGCTGCGGACGAACGTAAGTCCTACTTTGCTCTAGAATATGGTCAGATTGCCAACAAATTCACCGACGTGTTTGAAGGGCCGTCCGTGCGCGCCTCAGCTGGTATTAAATTAACGCGTAATTTTGGTCTCGAAGCAGCCTATGAATTCAGTTCTGGTGGAATAGCGACAGACAATTTCTGGGATTTTGATTCCACTGGTACGCGGTACTTTGACGATATCAACACACTCAGCGTTTTTGGAACTGCAGAATGGGACGTAAACCATCGGTTTTCTTTCTTTACGAAAGTAGGTGTGGCACGCGGAACCGTGGACTACACCATACCTGACGCGATTTATCGACCGACCGCAGATACATTGACTGAAACCAATGTGGTACTGATCCTTGGAGTCGCCGTGCCTACAAATAGTGCGTACGACCTTACGGTTTCGCTCAAGGAGAATTTCAGCGCTAATTTCTTTGGACTAGGAGATAGTTTCGACTCTTCAACCACGTGCGTCGGTTTTCGCCGCCGTTGGTAAGTCGGGATTGATTCTTCGAGCTCTACCTATCCCAATATACTGTAATTTCCATCCACAATTAACCGAATAGACACAAAAAGTCCCAATAACGGGAACAATAACCAAGGAGCGTTAGTTCCAAGGATATAGAGATACAGGTCTCGTTTGGGGATATTGAGGTGTCGCTTCGCGACGAAGAAACTGATCCAATAAACGCTTGTCATATAGGTCCACTGCCAACACAGCATCAGCCCTACAATGCCTGCAACATACGCAGGTACGATGTATGCCGTAAGTGTCGCATACAAAAAGATCGTCGGTAGCAATGTGAAGAATCCGTTGGCGATGTCGACGTTAAAACCGTATGTTCGACGGTCCGCAAACGATGGATCGTACTGTGCATAGGTAGCCCATATGTCTGCCCATGTCTTCGAACTAAAAGCCCGCTTGATGGGTATTTTGGCGGTAAAGAATTCGATGTGCGGGAGTTTACCAGTCTCGCATCGCCGTTCGCGCCAATAAGTGGTACGATGCTCGATTAGAGTGCGTTGCACAAACAAACATACCTCCCACCAGCAAATGAGTATGTTGGTTGAGAAGAACACGCTCAGAATCACGTAAATGATGCTAAGATCTTGTTTTAGGTAGTATCGAGTTCCAAGACCAATACCAATCAAAACGAAAATACATAAAAGGGTGAATGACAACACCCGAATTTTCGGTCCTTTAGTAGTGTCGGGTTGATTCATTGACGTGTTGTTTGCTGATCTTGTTGTCTATTGGAAGAGAAATTAATACGAAACGGACAGTTGTTCTTTGAGTTGAGTACTCTGGACTTGTGTCGAGCTCACTCAAGTGAAGTTAACTCAATTTGCGGGGGATTTTCACGAACTACATTTTGGCGAACGAAAATCACCGCAGCGTCGTAGATCTGACTTGTAACCTGGCTGTCGCTAAGATTTTCTGTACTTCAGCAGAGAATTTTGTGGTGTGTTGTCCTACAACAGTACTGAAGGGAGTAAGTAATACTAAAGATGCAGCTGGTAGGGGGAAGGCTATGTCGCAGTAGCCATACGAAAGTTCGTCCAGCCCTTGTTGAAGCGCCACAGAGCGACGCTTACCCCGAGTAGAACCGACACAAATATAAACCAAAAGTGTCTGGTTAGGTAAATACCCACTAGGATCGACACCGCGCCATATTTCGTCATCGGTAAATCATTGCGAACAAAAATTTCCTGATACGCTTCGCCGATCGCTTGTTGAGTCGCGTTGGATATGCTGGCGAGCACGTGTTCGTGAAACAGCAGAGTACTGAGAAACGGCAACGCAAACCAAGCAATCAAAAATACCACCCCGCAAACTACGATCGCTTTAAGCAAACAGAAAATAAGCCCTACTGCGGGGTGAACGCCAAAGCTGTTAGTCATGAGTCTTTGATCGGTAAAAAGTAGGAGACATCAATTTCATATAACAACGAGATGAACGAGTAGTTTTAGACCACGTAATGACGTAAGACTACGATCACACAAACGATTATAAAACTTTTTGATAGTCGAACTCCGAGAACAACAAGTACTGTACGACACTGATTCATGCTGCAAATGTATTGCGTTGGTTGTTCAAAAAAATTTGGCAAGATTCTTTGTTCAAAGGTTCTCGATTGTCTCTTGTACCGCGGTATCGACAACTTCTCGCAATGCCTCTTCAGTAGACGTTTGATTGAGCAGAGCTAATCTGTATTGATCGAGTTGACGATCTGCGCTCGTTCCAGTTCTAATGATTTCTCGTGCATGTTCGATCTCAGGGACGCAATCTAACGCATCTGCGTCTTCTTGTATTTCAGATATTAAACAATCCAGAATGTCGGAGATATCTGTACGTGTAGCGTTATTGGGGTCCGCTAGGAATGCAAAAATTCCGTATCGTTGTGCCTGAAAACGGTTCTCAAAAATGATCTCAGTCAGAATCTCATCGGATGCTAGAGATCCCGCGGACTTTGTTCTCATGACTTTTCGTATCAAACATGCATACAGTGCTACGAGGGTCATCGCATCTTCTACTCGTGGACACACGTCACACACTCTCAATTCAATAGTTGGGTAATTGTTTGAGGGTCTTATGTCCCACCACATCTCACCTGAGTCACCGATGAACCCCCATTTTTGAAGTTCTCGTTCTAGCGACTTAAACTCTTCATAACTTGATAGTGCTCTGGGAATTCCCGTACGAGGTATTCCAGCTAAAAAGTTCATCCGAGAACTCTTGTACCCCGTCTCTAATCCTTCCCGAAAAGGCGACGAAGTAGACAGTCCCAAGAACAAAGGAAGATAGTGTCGTACGACATTCATGACCGCAATTCTCACATCGGGATCTCCAAATCCGGCATGAATGTGCATACCACCGATCAACATTCTCCGAACAATTTCTTGGTACATCATCGCAGAATTTTCATACCGTTCCTTGGGTGTGGGTCTTTGATCCTGCCAAGCAGCGAATGGATGAGTCGATATCGCCACAATGTCGCAGCCAAATTTGTTGGCAGTTGTATAGATCGTTCTTCGAGTCTCAAGTAACGCCTCGCGCACTTCCTTAATGGTATGACAAACGCGAGTGTTGGTTTCGATTTGTGACCTTAGCAATTCCCGCACGACTTTGTGTGGCGCGGAATTTCTCTCACACTCGTCAAAGATGTGCGTGTCGGGGTCCGCGACTAAGTCTCTCGTCTCAGGGTCAATAAGAAATGCTTCTTCTTCGACTCCAAGCGATATTCTTAAATCACGATTTTTTACCATAATAAAAAGTCAACGGGTGTTTTCTGTTGGACATCCGGTTGCTAGCGGAAGCATGAGCACAAAGACTCCACCGAAATATGGCACTAGGTATCGGATGTTGGTGCGAACATATTACGCAAAAATGTCGCTCACTCGCTTCACTCTTTCATCTAATCCGGTTGACAAAGATACTCAGCAAATGTTGTCTGTTCCCTAGGGTTCTCTCACTGGGCTTGCCGAAATTTTAGAAATATTTCTGGCGACGCACCTTCAGCAGAAAGACCTCAATACGTTGCAGTCCATTTGCCAAAAGTTAATTAGAACACTCCCGATCAATTACACTGTGATCTCTTCTGTCCAGTACTGTTAAAATACTCCTTCAGTGTCGTCGTCGAGGATTCGACCCATGAAAAAATTTGCCTTAGTTTTCTTGCTCATTGTGGCTACTCCGGTGATGTCGCAAGACCGCGACAACAAGTTCTACCTGTTCGGAGGGCTGGGTAGTTTCGGTACACAAACTGTTGACACTCATACTATATGGCATGTCGGTGCTGGAGTTCAGTTGAGTAAGCGATTTGGTTTTGAACTAGACCTTTGGCCAGGAACGTATGGCAAAGATGCAAACGTCGACGACATAGACGTCTTGCACAACTCACTGTACGTTACGTTTAGATCTAGGCTACACGTTCAAAGTCCTGACATTCGGTTCGTACTCAAAGGAGGAGTGTCGGAGTGGAAATCTACAAATCACAAGGATTTAGGAATATCCAAGATACATCGAGGCGCGCTAAGCGCAGGTGCTGGAGTCATCGTAAACCCTGAAGACAAACTATCGTTTGAGTTCTCCGCGTATAGGGTATTCGATAAGTTTGAGTTCTCTGATACGTTCAGAGCTACGATGCGTTTTAGATTCTAGCGGGGTCAGGGAAAAGGTACGCGGCGCCAGAATCTCTTGACACCAAGTTATGAATACCAAAGTTCTCGTGGTACCAGTTTGTTGGGACCGTCTAACTAGTACGAATACACCAACGAAAGTCCAACTAAACTCTTGCTATTGTCCATTGTCGCTTCTAATTTGAGAGACATGTAGCCACCACCCAAACCACTGAATGTGTTGCGGGTGATAAAGGGAGAGGTCTCAAAATCTCTCTGAATATACGTCAAGATTTCGGTTCTACATGAATCCATGTCTGCCCATTGCACCGCTGCACCAATTTGGTACTGCTCTGACCAGCGATAACGAATCCCAATCTTCCTACCATCCCCTTTTCTTCATTGGTGAAGGTAGTTTGAGATGGCGGTCGATTCGAATCGAAAATGGATATTGGCGGTGCGAAAATGTCGCCGCTACTCCCACCAATCACGATTGGACTAGATGACCCAGTTGATTTGGTTTTAGACTTCGAGGCACTAGCTCCGGTCCCAAGCCGAAAGTATGTTGAGAAAGTTTCTGTCGAATAGTGCAAGCCCAAACCCACAGCGGATCGGAGAAGAGTGAGTTTTTACGCGGAGTCGTTTGACAAATTTCTCGATTGCGTTGCATCGACCCAAAAGTGAACCCCGAATTGGTTGTCACTCGACGAGTAACGGTACAAATTTTTTGAGATGTTGATCTCACCGAAAATGTTTAGATCGTCTGACAAATACTCGGAATCTTGATCAGAAAGTGACACCCCCGTATCCCAATAGTCGTAAGAGATATCGGCGGCGGAATGTACTGCTAGGGTACAGCACAATGAAATAACCGAGAATATTCCTAAGTTGGTTACTATCACAAAGCCACTCTACCTCTACATTTCTTGAATCTGAGGTTGCCTCAGATAATCGAAGTGCTACTCGTGGAGCGACAGGGGACCCACTCTTAGAGTTCCTGTAATCTAGTCGTGGTTTTTCTCTGAACCGTGTTCGCCGCCACCGGATTCGCCGACTTCAGGGTGTGCACCCCAAGTGTCAAACTCCTCGTCTGCAGCAGCTAGAGTGATCTCCATAGATGCGCCAGCATCTAGATCGCTTGGTTCCGTCGGACCTAGTTCTGTACCGTTGGAGAGGTGTACCTCCACTCTGACTCGCATGAGAGTGTCGTCAGTAGTGTTTTCCACTGTACCGTGGAACGCTTGCGCTTCTGCATCATAATTCAGAACGAGGCGAGCACCATTGCGAGTCTCATCGTAGGTGTCAGTTTTCGCATACTGCTTACCAGACTCCTCACCGGACTCTTCCCCGTTGGATTCGGCACTAGCGTGTTCTGATGCTTCAGATTCCCCACCGCTGTGCTCTTCATCACCCGACTCGCCCGCATCGACCTCTGCAGCTTCCTCGGATTCGTCCACACTTGATTGGTCTTCTTCCGTATTACACGAACTCAATCCAAGCACTAAGACTAAGACTAGTCCCAGTGCTAAAAGGTAGTTGTAGTGTTTCTTCATGTTATCTCCTTGTATTCAATGTTGGAAGTCGCTCACCGTAAAGAGTGAGCAAACTTGGACAGAGCATAGCTAACGACGCTAGCAATCGACTCTGATCTACGATCGGGTAGCACAGGGAGTGTTCTCCACGGTATCACGGAGACACGAACACGCATCTACCTCGTTAAGTAGAACGAGGTGAGTTCTGTTTGGAGTTTTATACTAGGGGTCTGGTCTTTTCTATTGTGACTCAGATTCCTCCTCAGACATTTCGTCATCAGAGGTTTCTTCCATGTCATCCTCATCCATGTCCATGTCAGACTCATCCATGTCGTCCGTTTCCATATCGGAATCGTCCATATCCGACTCTGTACTCTCCATGTTTTCAGAGTCAGCCTCTTCCTGTTCGGTTTCGTCTGCACTTGCATCGTCATCCTGCCTGTCACACGAACTGAGCCCAAACAACAAAACTAGGGTCAAACCCAGCATTGCGAGGAACGCGTTGAGTTTCTTCATGTTTTCTCCTGATTAAGAAGCGAAGGCTATCGTGTTCAACTCTCAGCAAGACTGAAGGTTTCGCCTACACGTGATTCGTCTTCCTCTTGGTCACAAGAACTGAG
>VXLL01000014.1 GCA_009841615.1 Gammaproteobacteria bacterium
ACCACCAGAACCACCTGAACCAGATGATGAACCTGACGAGCCGAAACCGTTTGTAGCGGGTACCGACGAAGAGGGTAATGATGTTCTGGTACCTACAGACGACGACGGTATGGCGATTAACACAACTTTCAACTTTGAATTTGATAAGTCTGACATATCAACAGCTGATTTCGAACGTTTACAACAAATCGCTAAGAGACTCGTTGAACACCGTGATCGGAATGCGACGATCAGCGGACACTGCGATGAACGAGGAACTAGAGAGTACAACTTAGCGTTAGGTGAGCGCCGAGCAAAAGCAGTAGCAGACTTTCTGATGTCAGCTGGAGTTCGTGAATCGCAAATTACGACTGCAACATTCGGTGAAGAGGTTCCTCTCGACACTGCGAGTACTGAAGCCGCTTGGGCGAAAAACCGCCGCGCGGTGATTGATATTAGATAACAACGCGTTCGCGCGCGGTCGCGAGACAAACCATGAAAGGTCGGTTGTGCCCTCGGTATTGGGTGGCCGGAGCTCTCGCCACAATTCTTACCAGTGTTGTGGTGTTTGCCCAGGTAGACAACTTCTTGGAAGAGGACAGTAGTACCGAAGTTGATCAGGATGAAACCGATACGACGGAATCTGATGATTCAGAGGGAGGCAATCTCAATCTCTCCATCCTCTTCAAAAAATTAAACGATCTCGAGAGTGAGAATCGTACTCTGGTTGGCCGCATCGAAACTCTGGAATATGAGCTCGAACAGATGCGCCAAGAAAACCGTGAGCGATACAAGGACCTAGATGATCGAGTCCGCGGGCTGACGGGTCAAGCTACTATGCAATCAGGTGATACGGACGAACTTAATCCAGATCAGAGCACCGAAGGTGGCATGTATCAAACAGCAATCAAGCACATCGGTGAACAGGAGTATGATCAAGCTATTTCTGTTCTAAATGAGATGATCGAAACCTATCCGAATGGAAATCACGTACCGATGGGTTTTTATTACTTGGGCGAACTGTATAGAACGAAAGAACCTAAGGAACTAGAGGAAGCCCGACAAAATTTTGTACAACTGATTCGCTTACACCCAGAACACGCAAAAGTTGCTCAAGCTAAGTACAAACTAGGAATCATCTACGACGAACTTGGAGATAGCTCAACTGCATTGGACTATTTAGACGAGGTCGTACAGGATTACCCAGAGACGAGTGCTGCTCGCTTGGCGAAAGAGTATGCGACAACACTAAGAGAATCAGAAAGCGACGAAGAGTCTACTGAATGAAGCAACCGGCTGGAGCAGCCACTGCTTAGGAGAGTGGTGGGTCGTCTGGGACTCGAACCCAGGACTCACGGGTTAAAAGCCCGGTGCTCTACCAGCTGAGCTAACGACCCAATTTAGAAACGCCGTATTTTAGGTGAAGTTCGTCGTAAATACGCTGGAGCTATCCGAATCCTGTAATGGATGTTTGTTTCGAATGCGAATGGTCCCGTTATGTGTCTCGGTAATGGTCACCACTATATCCACAACCTATACGATATGTTTAAATCGCGTGCCTGTTCGTCGAGGAGGTTGAAACCAGTCGTGCGATGACTCATTAGTGGAATTACGCTTGAACTAGACTGGTTGTAGTCTTCGAGCCACATATAGGTATTAAGTTCCTCGTTCACGTCTTTCTTCTTAATACTCCGCTACGCGAATTCGATCTCAATTTGTCATTTAACACCCAAGTTGATTTCACTCGATGTGAGCAATATGACCTCGATCAGGGGGAACTGCAATCAAATCTGCAATCCTATAAATATCATTCATTTAAATCGTTTTCTGCCGAACACTGGTTGTTACGGTACAAGTTGTTCAACTTCTACGGCAATAATTAATTCGAAAATCAATCGAAGCGGAGGCAAACTACTTATGCGATTATGGATTGGTATGCAGTTGTTGATTGTCCTAGTGTTCTTTGCACTCGCAACGATCATTTGGACTCCCTCAGTTATTGTGGTTTTGTCTTTGTTCACCTTTCCCCTCGTCATGTTAGTGCGCGTGCAGCATGCCATATCGGCTAGCGGTCTTTCGGAGCCGAGGGACTTTCGAGTAGTTGCATTATTTCTAGCCTGGAGCGGGCTCTGTAATGTAGTTTTCCCTTTCGTTTTACAAGAGCTTTATTGGCTGATCAAAGACAGTCTCTTCGGAACGGGACGAAACGATTCATTGTGGTCTTGGATTTTTGAACAATCTACTTTCGTAGCCATTGGAGTCGCGCTTACTTATTGCGGGGTCATTGTTTGGGTTGTCCTAAGGAACCGTGATGCGACCGTTGAAGAAATTCGGTCGAGCTACTTTTCTTCTTTGTTGCGTGGGTTCCTGAGTGTAGTCGCTAAGCCAATCAAGTTTTTGAGTGTTGCCGTTTTCACGCCTTTGCTCACATTGGCACTAGCATTTAGTTTCGGTACACTGCTCTTTGTTTTCGGAGGATTTTCCGCTTCAGAGATTTATGAAGAACCGAGTATCAACCTGCAGTATACGATGTTAGTTGGTGGATTTCTATTGACCATCATAGCGATCTTTTTCTTGACAGTTCTATGGTGGCCGAGAGAGTCGCTTGCCTCTGCTATCGAAGTTATTGATGGTGCTTAAGAGCAGTTTAGAACAGTGGTTTGTTTAAGGACCTGAGTCTGCTTGAATGAGAAAGTTGTTGGGTAGAAATCTGTCAAGGGTCGAATCGTTTCTTTAGCTTGCCCTTGTTTCACAGCTTGGATTCAAGAGAGGAACGACGCCAAACCACCGCGCATCGAAAACAATTCTAGGATCTGTCTTCGATTGATTGAACGGTGGAGTGTGAACGGTGATTGTGGGTATGCGTACTCGGAATGAGGTGAGGTTGGTTTGTAGAAGACCGAACTAGCTTAGTATCCGTCTTTACCCCGCTTCAAATACAGTTTTTTGCTTTAATTTTTTGCAATGCGAAAGCTCTTTTTGTCAATCAATTACGCTCGAGTCTGGATTGGTACGCTAGCCACTGCATTGGCGATGAATATGCAGTATGTCGCACGCGGTTGGTTCGTTTATGACATTAACCAGTTGAATAGTGACTTAGCATGGGTCCTATTAGCATTCACTCTTCCCCAGATATTTTTTTCGCTTCCCGGCGGAGTTTTAGCGGACCGTTTCGCTAAACGAACAATAATCGTAGTCGCGCATGCTCTCAACGCGAGCGCTACGATGGTCATGGGACTCTTAATATTAGGAAATCGAATTGAATTCTCTCACTTTATTTTGTTTGGAATCTTGAATGGGTCTATTCTGGCTCTGTCGTTTCCGGCTCGACAGGCGATTGTTCCTCACGTAGTCAAGCCAGACGCTGTATTTTCTGCTCTCGCGCTAAGTGCGACTGCAGTTAACATTTCACGAGTGGTTGGACCGGCACTAGCCGGTTTGTTGATCTACTGGATTGCTGCTGGGGACCACAGTAGCGAACTTGCAGTGGGAATCGTTTTCCTTGTTATTGCTAGTCTGTATCTCCTGGCCTCATTGATCTCGTTGAGGATCACTGTTCCAGGAAAAGCGACAGAAGCTGCTAACGAGTCCAGTCTCAAGCGAGATTTGTACGAGGTTGCCGAGTTTCTTGTACATAAGCGTATCGTCTTTTCGCTAGTTCTCTTGTCTATATTTGCCTACATGTTTGGGCATACTCTAAATGCATTTTTACCGGCATTCAACGAGAGTGTGTTAAACGGGAGTGCTAGGGAGTATGGGTTCCTTTTAGCGACTCTTGGGATTGGTTCGATATTAGGATCGTTAGTGGTCGTATGGGCGAGTGATGTTCGCCGTCAGGGTCTTTGGCTAATTGGACTCCAAATTTCCTGGGGAGCGCTGATCTTTAGTTTCGGATTTACAAGTTGGATGTGGCTTGCATTTGTGCTGTCTGGCCTAATCGGTTGGTTCGCAGGTGCAGCCATGGCTTTAAATCGCTCCCTATTGCAAAGTCATGTCCGAACTAGTTTGTTGGGACGCGTCATGAGCATCGATATGATGGCTCACGGTATGATGCCATTCGCAGCGTTACCGTTAGGAATGCTAGCCGATACCAAAGGAATCGATTTCGCACTATCGGTCGCCGGAGGACTATTAGTATTAACGATTGCTCTTGCGGTCTTCGGCGTAGGCGCGCATCGCTCCATCGCTAAGTAGCGCGTCTTGTTACGTTGTGGTTGGGAGCCAAAGTTCCCACTGAAATTAGTTCACGTGGTTACTGTAGTGCTAACAATGGATTGATAGCCGGCCAAGATTCTTGCGAATCGAGAATGTGCGGACCCAACTCGTCAAGGTCCCACGGTCCCTGCTCTTCATCCTTGACCGCTAGCGGTTGTAGATTCCAACTCAGTAATGCCACTCGGTTTCCAGCGACGAGCCAAGTGCGACCGGTAATGTCCTTTGCTGCATCAGTACACAACCAAACGACCATCGGTGCGACTTTCTCGGGAGCCAGCTGATCTTTGACCGCTTCATCAAAAATGTCTTCGGTTAACCTTGACCATGCGGTCGGTGCAATAACGTTGACGTTTACACCATACTTGCTACCTTCCAAGTATAGACTGCGCGCCATACCGGCGATTCCAGCCTTTGCAGCTCCATAGTTGGTTTGACCAAAGTTGCCGAACAGACCAGAAGTAGAACTGGTCATAAGAATTCGACCGCCATGACCTTGCTCTAGCATTTGGTCATAGGCAGCTTTCACGGTGAAGTATGTTCCTTTGAGGTGAACGTCAATGACTGTATCCCACATCTCGTCGGTCATATTTTTGAATGTTTTATCGCGCAGAATACCGGCGTTTGCTATCAAAACATCGATTTTTCCGAAGTTTTCAACTCCATCCCGAATCATTTGTTGTGCATCGCTCTTATTTGAAACGCTTCCATAATTTGCGATTGCGCGACCACCTGCTTGGACGATTTCTTCGACTACTGAATCAGCCATGCTCTGGTTGCCGCCGGTACCGTCTCTCGCTCCGCCTAAGTCGTTCACTACGATATTCGCACCTTCTTTCGCGAGCAACAATGCATATTCACGTCCTAAACCACCTCCGGCTCCGGTTATGACTGCTACTTTTCCATCTAATAGTCCCAAGATAATCTCCTTGTTAATTACAAAATTGTGGAAGTTTAATTATTGACAGAGGCTCAAGCCATCTTTCACGGAGTGTTCAGTGAACACGGGATATAGTGTCTAAAAGCCAGCGCGCATCAAACTCGCATTTTAAGATCTGACGTGATCGTAGGTGAACAAATTTTTGAGTCGAACCAGCAATATGGTCGAACTTCACCGCAAATTCTATCGAACATAGCTCCTTTAGGTAGATGACCCCCTTATAGAATGCGTCCGTCGTATACGCTCGCTTCTTTCTCTAGCCTCGTCAAAGCAATCTGGCAGTAATCAGAGTCGATTTCAACCCCAATGCCTCGTCGACCAAGAATACTTGCGGCGATCAAAGATGAGCCGCTTCCAACAAACGGGTCAAAAACTGTGTCTCCGACGAAGCTGAAGAGTTTAATACATCGTTTCGGCAATTCGAGCGGAAACGCTGTTGGGTGCCCTCCGGCACCTTTCTTACTTTGTCCGTTGAACGTCCACAGCCCGTTTGTCCAATCGATGAACTCTTGACGCTCAATATCGCTCGTTCTAGCACCGTTAGTTTTTTTCCATGATTCTTTGTACAAAACTACAATCGTTTCAACGGGGGCGATCACGTACGGTGCTGACGCTGACAACCATGATCCCCAAGCTGTGCGTCGCGACACATTTCCTTCGTTCCAAATGATCGACGAGTGATAACGCCAGCCAACGCTTTTTGCAATGGTAGTGAAATCTGCACATACCGATTGTTGTCCGCCCTTGTTCTTATCGAGCGGTATGTTGAGACACATACGGCCGTCTGACCGACATAGATCGTAGCATTTACGTAACCAATCGGCCGAGAAGTCTAAATACTCGCCATAAGAAAGGTTATCGTTCGAGGAACCGTACTCAATGTCGATGTTGTACGGTGGCGAGGTTACGATCAAATCAATAGATTGCGACTTAATTCGATCGAGTCTCAAGAAGTCTCCGTGGTACAGCGTAATTCCGTCTATATCCAAAACAACATTGTCGTGTGTAACGGCCGGTAGGGCAGTCATAATATACAGTTGTCCCATGTTGTGTCGATTGGACCAATCAATTTTATGGAAAATTGTTCAATATAAATCTCGATTGTGAATGCAACAAGGAGTTCTATTCCGGCAGTTAATTTGGACTTGCTAGGGAGCTGTGACACTTGTCAAGTTGACGTGTGGAAGTCCTGAAATCCCAATCGTCGTAGGTACTAAAAATTAAAATTCACTCCATGAAACCTTTCGAATCGTTCGTCCTGGGGGCATAGCCACATCGAATGCTGGAAATAGCTAAAGACTATACGCTCGATATAACGGACGTTCCAAGCTTTAAACCAGAAGACTTGTCCGAAGACCAAGTCGTACGGTTGAAGCGCGAGATCGCTGAATTGCTAGATAAACGCAATGCTGTTCTCGTCGCGCACTACTACGTCGACGGGGATGTTCAAGATATAGCCCATGAAACTGGAGGGTGCGTCTCGGACTCGTTGGAAATGGCACGGTTTGGTCGTGATCACCCTGCCCCTGTACTCGTGGTGTCTGGCGTTCGATTTATGGGCGAGACCGCAAAAGTGTTGTCGCCAGAGAAAACAGTTTTGATGCCTACTTTGAAAGCCGAGTGTTCTCTCGATTTAGGTTGTCCTCCGGATGAATTCAGGGCTTTTTGCGCCGAACACCCGGACCGCACAGTCGTAGTGTACGCTAATACGTCGGTCGCCGTAAAAGCATTGTCAGATTGGGTTGTAACCTCTAGTGTTGGGCACAAAATTGTCGAGCATCTGAAGATTCAGGGTAAAAAAATCTTGTGGGCTCCGGATAAGCACCTAGGGCACTACATTCAACAAAAAACTAAAGCGGACATGTTACTCTGGTCGGGTGCATGTGTGGTGCACGAAGAGTTCAAGCATCAAGCACTGCTGGATATGAAAAAGGTCTATCCAAATGCGGGAGTTTTAGTACATCCGGAATCGCCGGCTTCAGTAATCGAGCTAGCTGATGTCGTAGGTTCAACCAGTCAGATATTGAAGTCTGCTTCAGAGCTTCCACAAGATGTCTTTATCGTCGCGACCGATCGTGGTCTGTTTCACCAGTTGCGCCGCGCAGAACCACACAAGCGTTTTATTGAAGCTCCCACTGCTGGAGATGGCGCGACCTGTAAGAGCTGTGCCCACTGTCCTTGGATGGCTATGAACGAGCTCAAGACACTGAAACTCAGCTTAGAGAATTTCGACAATGAAATTCATGTAGATCCAGCGATGGGAGAACGTGCTATGATCCCGTTGCAACGAATGCTAGACTTTCCGCGGTAGCGGAGATTCGGTAATCAGGAGTTCAGTGCTGCGGCTTCTCGTAGCTCTTGAATCCGTTGATTCAAACTCGCTTCAAGAATCGAGCTCTTACCTTCATTGAGTTTTTTCGCGAATTGAAGATTCTCTATCGCGTCAGGAAACTGTCCACGCAATGCATACCACTCGGCGCGGGCGCGATGAACTTCAAAAATGTTCTGCGCTAGCCCAGCTATAGCTTCCAATTCTAACCAGAGATCGGGATCTTTACTCGATTGGCGTACAACGCGTTTGACAACGCGCGTCGCGTCGTCATACCGTTCCAACAAACGTAGTGCATGCGCTTTTAGCAACGACAATGGTTCGTTGTTTGGGGTGTTCGCTAAAGCCGCCTCAACGACCTTGAGTGCAAGCTCTCCTTGGTCTGCCTTAATAAGCAAATCGGCATAACATGCAATTACCACGATGCTATTCGGATCAGCTTCGTAGACTTCTTCCATCAGTTCGATGGCGCGTATTTCCTGGTCGTTTCGAGCGAGAGCTAGAGCGAGATCGTATTTCTCTGGAAGAGTTTCACCTTCTAACGACTCTGTGTGCGCCATCGCTTCACTGGCGGTGTCGAAGTAACGGTGGGCTACACGAACTTTCATCAATTGGTATTCCAATGATTTTTCGTACTTCTTTCCCTCCGTGGACTGCGCATGGTTTCGCAAATCGGAAATTCGTTCATCGGTGAGTGGATGTGTCCGTAGAAAATATAGAGACTCTGGGACGGAAGCAAATCTGAATCGTTCCCTCATACGTTCGAACATACGAACTGCGCCCATGGGATCAAAACCAGCATCTGTTAAGGCATTTAAGCCTATGCGATCTGCTTCATGTTCTTGAGTTCTACTGTACTTGAAGCTGAGATTTTGGTTCAACGAATTACTTACGGCCATAGCAGCGAGCCCTGGATCAGTCCCACCAGCAGCAAAGATGGCCGCAGAAGTTAGGAATCCTAATAGGTGAGATACTCCCAATTGGCGCGCCTGATCTATACGCCGAGCGAAGTGTCTTTGACTCAAATGTGCCAATTCGTGCGCGACTACGGACGAATACTCATGAATGTCGAGCGCAAAAATTAACAACCCTAAATTTACCCCTATGACTCCACCGGGCGCGGCGAATGCGTTGAGTTCATCCGAGTCGATGACAATCAATGTCAGATTGGATACTTTAAGGTCAGAGTGTTCGGCAAGTTCAAATAGGTTTTTACGCACGAAATATTTAAGAATTGGATCATCCACTGTTGGAAGATTGCGGTGAACCTGCATCAGAAACGCTCTACCTAAACTTTCCTCTTCATAGGGAGAAAGAGCCGCGGATTCTCTGTCGCCAAGATCCGGTAAGAGAGTATCTTCTGCGCTCACAATACTTGAGAGAGCGAGTATTACGAGGAGTCCCGTCGCGACTTTAACTAGGAAACTAATCGGGGTATTCATGCGTCTAACTTTATACTTTAGATGTTTTTGCAGCGCGATAGTTGCACACTCTAAATTATTCTATATTCTATTGTATGCACAAACAAAGCCCCATCGAAGGGCTGGTTTTTTTTGGAGGTAACCGACGGTAGTTGATCATGGAAAGTGACCTGGTCGTTGTTTTGGATGTCAAGGGACTTCAGTGTCCCATGCCTTTACTGAAAACAAAAAAAGCACTCAAGGATATCCCCACAGGTGGTCTTCTCCGGGTGTATGCAACCGATCCAGGTTCCGTGAAGGACTTTCAAGTTTTTTCATTACACAGTCGCCACACGCTGTTAGAATCAACAGAAGCGGATGGGGTCTTTTCATACTTATTACAAAAGAATGCCGTTTGATCAAGCATGCAATTTGTAGAGGTCGTTAAACAGTGGATCAACCGGTACTTCTCAAATACCGAAACCATTTATCTGCTCGTAGCAGCATTGGTGTTTCTCCTATTGCTGTTCACCATCGGACGATATCTCGCACCAGTATTAATCGGGTTTGTGTTTGCATATGTATTGCAAGGCATCGTAGATCGCCTCGTGAAATGGAGAGTTCCCCATTTATTAGCCGTGATCATTTCGATGTTATTGTTTGTGGGCGGCCTGTTTGCACTTGTACTTGTAATCCTTCCGGTAGTATGGACCCAACTCCAAGAAGTGCTCGAACAATTGCCCGAACTAGCAGATGCAATCGAAGGAGCACTGTATGACTTTAGCGATGACTATCCTGCCCTGTTATCGACCGCACTAGTCGACGAAGTCCTTGCCGAATTTCGCACCACACTGAGAGATTCTGGTACGGCTAGCTTAACTTGGTTCGTTAAACAGCTACCAAATTTGATCGCGACCGTAGTCTTTTTGTTACTCGTACCCATTGCTATGTTTTTCTTTCTGAAAGATCGTGAGACTCTCAAGCAGTATTTCGCGCTTTTCTTGCCAAAGAAACGCCCCATTATTGATCGCATTGGTCAAGATGTTGCTATGCAATTAGGAAGTTATATTCGTGGTAAGTTCTTAGAAATATTGATCGTTGGCACAGTTACTTACGTTGCGTTCATACTTCTTGGTCTAAAGTATGCAGCCTTGCTAGCGTTACTTGTCGGACTGTCGGTTATCTTTCCAATCATTGGCGCTGCGGTCGTGACTATACCCGTTGTAGTTGTTGCCCTGATGCAGTTTGGGTTGAGCGCCGAGTTTGTGTGGATTGTTTTGGCATACGCGGTGATTCAAGCTCTCGATGGAAACTTACTCGTGCCCTTACTATTTGCCGAAGTGGTTAAGCTTCATCCGTTAGCGATCGTAGCTTCAGTTCTAGTGTTTGGTGGATTAGGTGGGGTGTGGGGCTTGTTCTTTGCAATTCCTTTAGCGATATTTATCAAAGCAGTAGTGGAAGCGTGGCCACGAGAAGAACCACTTATAGCGTCGCCGTAGTTACATGAAGGACATTTTGTGCTACAGCCCGAAACGGGACTGTTGAAATTGACTAAAGATTCGAGATTACTGAAGGGTAGCATTGTCGCTTTGGTAACGCCCATGGAAGAGGGTGGGGCAGTCGATTGGAAGAGCTTGGATGCATTGGTAGATTGGCACGTAGAAGAAGGTACGCACGGAATCGTACCCGTTGGAACGACGGGGGAGTCTGCCACTTTGACCGCGACGGAGCAAACTGCAGTTATCGCAGCAGTGGTAAATCGAGTCGATGGTCGTATTCCCGTGATCGCTGGTACGGGCGCGAATTCAACACAACAAGCACTTGCGCTCACGCACTCGGGTCGAGCCGCAGGTGCGGATGCTTGCCTGATCGTTACTCCGTATTACAACAAACCACCCCAAGAGGGTCTCTACCGACACTATTGCACCATTGCAGACCAAGTAGACGTGCCGATAGTCTTGTACAACGTACCTTCAAGGACTGCTTGTGATCTGCTCGCTCAAACGGTTGCAAGGCTAGCCAAACATGAACGCATCATCGGAATAAAAGAGGCTTGCGGTACCCCGGATAGGGTGTCGGAAATTAAACAACGAGTCGATGAGAAATTCATAGTCCTGTCGGGAGAAGATTCCCAAACTCTTACTATGATGCAATACGGGGCGGTCGGTACAATTTCCGTCTCCGCGAACGTTGTGCCGAATTTAATGTCCAAGTTCTGCCAGAGCTATCTTTCGGGGAACATCGCCGAAGCGAATGAATTGGACCGATTACTACAACCACTGCACGAAGTCTTGTTTCTACAAACCAATCCAATACCCGCAAAGTGGGCTTTGCATGCGATGAACCGAATTCCATCTGGCTTGAGGCTGCCTTTGGTTGCACTAGCTGAAGAACATCATGCCTCAATCCGAAACCAGTTAATGAAGTTTAAAGCGTTATGAAAAACTCTACAACTACCGTTGTATTCCTTTTGTTTGGTGGATTCTTATGGAACGGTTGTAGTTCTTTTGATCGGGAACACATTGATGTCGACAGAGCTTCCGTCTATACCGAAATTCAAAGTACGCCAGAACTGGTTATTCCATCACATATGGACCCGATAGAGGTAGAGGATCTGTGGGTTGTACCGGAAATCGAAGATCGGCCGTTAGCACCATTTTTTGGCAACGAAGTACCACGCCCAATGCCGATCGTTGGTCCCACAGATCTAGACCTAGTGAGCATTCAAAATCTCGGACCAAATCGAAGCTGGGTGGTCGTACAACGTGCGCCAGAAACAGTGTGGCCAGTTATCAAGCAATGGATTCAAGATTCTGGAATCGTGATCCGGTATGAAGATCGGCGTAATGGATCGTTGTTTTCGGAACCAATGTCATTTGAGGGTACGCAGCCTGATTCACCTCGTACATTAATCGAACAAGGCAAACAAAATGCTGACATCAGTGGTGGCACTGACTGGATGGCAGTTCAACTTGAAAATGGTTTTCGCAGAAGCTCTACAGAAGTGCACCTACGTTATATGAATGAACCGTCTGACGAGGTAGTAACGACCACCGAGTGGCCGGAAAAGTCGGTGTCTATTGATATCGAACGAGCGTTACTGAACAATCTTGCGCAGTATGACGCATCTGGTTATGTTGCCCCTACTGTTTCAATCGAAGCCACGAACATTTCATTGAAGCCGAAAGTGGAAGTGGTTGAAGACGAACAAGGTTTCCCCTCACTACGTTTTCATGTAGACTTTACGAGGGCGTGGGCGACCATACAGAAAGCACTGAATAACGCTGAGATCAACATTCTTTCTCAGGAATCCGGAGACCGCTATTTTGAAGTTGAAGTTTCAGAGACAGCGCTCCGGAACAAGCAGAAAAATTTCTTTCGTAGGCTAATCCGACTAGGGAACGAGGGAACTAACAAATATCCGAGTACAGTTCGGATTCTTATCGAAGGGTCAGACGATTCTGACGATGTTTATACGATTCGACTCATAAATGTTGAATCAGAGGATCGTTTACCGGTTGAATTCGCTCGCCAACTGTTGCTCATATTGCGAGAACATCTAATCTAGCATTGCTAGTATCCGACTGATTCAGTGTGGTGTTGACAAGGATCGAGGCGTGAAATATGCTTCGCTCGGAAGCGGCAGTCGGGGTAACTGCACGGTCGTTGTCTCACCACAAACTACAATCCTAGTCGATTGTGGTTTCGGATGTCGAGAGACTGAAATCCGGCTCAATGAAAAAGGTGTTGATCCTGCTAGAGTAGAAGCGATTTTTGTTACCCATGAACACGGTGATCATCGCCGTGGTGTCGGACCATTTGCGCGAAAATATGGTGTATGTGTCTATGGGACCAAAGGAACGTTGTCGCGGCTCGATCTAAAGCACTGTAGATCTTTTGAAATCCAATGCGGACACCCCGTGAATATTGGCGATATGGTCTTGTTTCCCGTAGCGGTACCGCACGATGCTCGAGAGCCCTCTCAATTTGTCATTGAACACGCTAATCGAAGGCTTGGAATCCTGTCTGACATTGGTTCCCTCACGCCGCCAGTCGTGGAACACTATCGGCACTGTGATTCACTGTTCGTCGAAGCGAATCACGATTTGGACATGTTGTGGAACGGTCCTTATCAGTACTCTTTGAAGGTTCGAATCGCTGGCGATGAAGGACATCTTTCGAATGATCAGACTGCAGAATTTGTAAGTCTCGTGCATCATTCCAACATGCAGTCATTGGTTCTTGGCCACTTGAGTCAGGAGAATAACCATCCAGAGATTGTGAACGAGTGTTTCCACAAATTTCGTCAGTCTATGGACGTACGGATCGCTTCACAATCAAAAGGTACGGATTGGATCCATGTAGGCTAGCGAGATTTCGATTGGCCACCCACGTACACACAGTGGTGTGATTATGAGTATCGAAAGATTGACAAAACAGTCCCGCGGCGCATGTACTAGTTTGAGACACCGCTCAACTATAGGATGCTACGAGTGTTGTTTTTATACCGTCTACGTGGCTGAACGAATTCTGCTAATCGAGATTGCATAACAGCTGAGCGAACCGTTCATATTCGAGTCCTATCGGGTGCCACAATTGTAAAACGGCTACACGACCAAGACATAAAATCTAAAGCCGCTCGGAGAGGTGCCAGAGCTGGTCGAATGGGCCTGACTCGAAATCAGGTGTGTCCTTTGGGCACCCAGGGTTCGAATCCCTGCCTCTCCGCCAAAAATTCGCGACGAGTTTCCCGATTTAAGATATACTGCGCGACTTCTTTATGAGATCCCAAGCCTCATTGATTTCACTCGCTTTTGCTGTTGCCGCTTCAATTAAGAAAGCGGGTAAGTCTCTACCTTCAAATTTATCTGGGTGAGTTTCCGCAATCTTGCGTTGATATGCGCGTTTTATTGATTTGTCAGAATCGTTCGAAGACACCCCCAAGGTTTCATATGCAGCTTTGAGCTCTCCATTTTGCGAGGAGGTTTGTCGATTGTTGCTGGTTCGGTCGTATGAGCTACTGGTTCTGTCGTAAGAATCACTTCGAGAATACTGCCTTCTTTGTCGGAAATGTTCACGATGAGACTCATAGCTGGAATATTGTTGCCAATAGCTTTGATGGTGGCGTGCTATGTAGTTCTGAGCTGTCTGTGAGTTGATTCCTAGAGCATCAGCGTATGCAAGCAGGAGTGATTGTTTCGTACTACTGACACCGTCAATCGCAGCGAGATTTACCATAGCCTCAAAGAGTAGCTCTCGAGCTAACGAACCCATTCCTGTCGATGCTCGTAGTTTTTCAAGACATCGCCTGAAGTCGAATGATGGACTCTTACCCTCATTAAAACCGTCAATGGCGACGCGTCGCTGATCACTACTAAGCGACAATCGATCCATAAAGTTGTTCGCTTGACGAATCTCCAGTTTGGAGACACGACCATCGGCCTTGGATATGTGCCCGGCTATTTGGAAGAAGGTTTTGAAACCGGTTTCGGTGATGCTTACACTACCCGATTCCCGTTGTGTCCCAAAACGTCCCGTGTTTGAACTAAAGCCACCGAAGTACCCAGAACGTACACGACTTTGATCGCGGTCGTGTGGTGAAAACGTGAGGAACGACGATGCGACAAATATGCTTGGAATAATTCCCCAAGCACCGAAGTTCATTGCTACTCCCGCAGCCACAATCAACAAGAAAATGCCTACTGCAAAGAGGAATCGCATTTGCTCAATGGGGAGAAGAATCGACTAAAAAAGATGGTCTGAACCACATATTTCACGGCCTAGATGAAATCCGTGTTTGACGCTCGGTTGTTGCAATCATGCACGAATCGTTCCAAGGTCGTTTTTTGAATGAATACAGTATACCCTTCTATCGGTTCGTTTCCTCAATTCAACACAAAACAGCAGAAAGATTGTTATTGAGAAGCAAAACACCAAAGATTCGCTGAGATCACGGATTGATACAATTTTCTGCGACGAAAAATACTAAATTGCATGGAAAACAACGAGTACATCTTCGAAGTTCTTACAGAGACGTTTCAGTCCGACGTGGTTAACCGTTCTCAAGAACTCCCCGTGGTGTTGTTGTGTTGGGCTACTCAAATTCAAGCCTCTGTCGACACCAAGCACATTTTGGAACGTCTTGCCGCACAGTTTCAAGGAAAATTTGCGCTTGCTCTGATGGATGTGGCAAAAGATCCGAGGATGGCGCAACAACTGCAAATTCAGGGTCTGCCCAGTATACGCGTGATTGTTGACGGCGGAATTGCAGGACAGTTAGAAGGACCGCAACAAGAAGACAGTTTACGCCAGTTGATCGAACAATTTACCATGTCGACAGGTGAACGACTCCAAGAGAGTTTAGAGTCCGTGTTAGCCGCGAGAGACTGGGACCAAGCACTCATGATGATAGAAGCTTCGTTGAACCAGGAACCTAACAATCCGAAGTATTTAGCCGAACAAGCTGACGTATTGATTTGTAAAGGAGACTACACGAACGCCCAACGCGTTCTCGATGCCATGCCAGAGGATGGAACGGAGAAACAACGTCCCCAGAATAGGTTGGAACTTGTACAAGAAGTAGCAGGGATACGCCCCCTTGATGAGCTTGAGCATCAACTTCAAATTAAACCAGAGGATCTCGAGGCAGTTTATGAAGTGGCGTTGCATCATGCGATGGACTTTCGCTACGAGCAATCACTGGATAAATTGCTCTTAATACTACAACGAGATCGCACATTTCGCGATGACATTGCGCGTACCACAATGATTCGCGTGATGTCTCTAATGCCTCGAGATTCTCAGATTGCACAGAACTATCGCCGGGAGATGTTTAGTTTGATGCACTGATCGATTCTTGCATCGACCAGTATTGTCGGAATTCTCCACAGCACAAAAAACTACTTTTTTACTGCTTGAATTGTCTGTATCCACCCATATACAAGTCTTTAGTAACAAGAGGAAGACTTGACCACATTAGGAATAATTAAAGCAGACGACATCGATGTCGAACTCAGGCCGCTATTCGGCGATACTCACGGCATGTTTCAGCGATTGTTCGACTCTGCAGGCTCTGATCAGCTAACACTCCGTAGCTATGATGCGCGTGAATATCTCTATCCCGAGAATTTGGATGAGTGTGACGGTTATTTAATCACCGGGAGTCGTTATTGTGCGTTCAGTGAAACACCCTGGATTCAACGGTTGATTGAGTTTGTCCGCATGCTTGATCAAGAGCGCAAGAAGCTAATTGGCATCTGTTTTGGGCATCAGTGTATCGCGTTAGCGTTGGGTGGATCGGTGGTCAACGCGCCACAAGGATGGGGCATGGGAGTGCACGAGTACCGACTACTCTTAACCGGAGTACTGTCTGATGTATCTACATCAACTATTCGTTTGCGATGTAGTCATGAGGATCAGGTCGCAAGATTACCGTCTCGAGCAACTCGATTACTAACAAGTGAGTTTTGTGAAAACGCCGGAATGATTGTTGAGAATCACTTTGTATCCTTTCAAGCACACCCGGAATTTGGTGTTGACTTTACGAGACATTTGATTCTGAACCGAGAAGAAGATCTTGGTCCAAATTTTGAGCCTGCGATGGCTTCGTTGGATAGTGAGGTGGACAGTATCTCGGTTGCACGATCCTTGGTGCGATTTCTAGAACGCACTTAATCGCAACAACTTTACCCTGAAAGTTTTATAGAGTTTAGTAAGCCCTTGGACTAACCGCGTCGATGGCGGAAAAAGATCACCCATACCAGCAGATAAACGGCGATAGTCTTTAGCGGCATGAAGAGTAGACAACAAAAAGTGACGACGCGAAGAATTGCTGGATTGAATCCGAACCGATTCGCGATTCCGGCGCAAACGCCAAGAATCCAAGCTGAGTGCCTCGAAAATGCCTCGTCCATGTACTCCGCAGTGCGTTCACCTGCCATGTATCGATTTCTCATAATTCTATTACCTTAAAGATGTAGTCTAGGTTGTAGTTACTAGTACGTTCTCCAATTTCTTGGATTTGTACAGTAGCGTCAAGTTCCATGGTGTTCGTCTGTTGCGGCACGGTGGCCGGCGGATGAGTAACAAACGTCGCGATAAACAGTAAGAGTACGAAGCCAGCTGTGATCGCCAGAGCTAACAGCGAAGATCTTGGGGAACTGTACCTGGCGATTCTGATCATCGGTACCTACCTGCTAACGAGTGCTCTTTTCCGGTTTGCCGTTGCGAGTCTTTTCGCCTATCAAATTGCAAACTATCTGCTGTAATCATGCTGGTTGTTTGACTTCGTTCTGTTTGTATTGCAAATTAATAAGCACAAACCGTGCCAAACCTTTGACGATGTGCGCATGAAATAGTGAAGAGAAATCTATTCTCTCAATACAGCCTGTTTCACCACCAAATACTCACAATCTGCATAGTTGCACAAAGTCACCGGTTTCTGTGCGTTGACATAGGTTTCGATTAAACCTAACAGATCACAGACGATGAATCCTAACCCAAGCAAGATCCCAGAATTTCTCTGCCTGTCGTTCTAACAAGTCCAAGTTCGGTAAACTCTCAGCAGGACAGGTTCTGTATTGTGGGCTACTCTTTCCACCGAGTCAACGAGAAGTTTCGTGTATAAATGCATCTGTACAACACGGTTCAAAGAGCTCACCACAATAAGATCTAGCCACTCCGTTCGGAGGGAACAGAGAATTTCCTGTACTCATTGGTACGATAGTTGCTTAGGTGTGACATTGCAATACTTTAAAAATCAAGGAATACCCATGAATTACCAAGTTGTGACCCGCTTCCTCGTTCTTCTTTTGTTCGGCCTGGGAATGACCTCTGTCCTCACTGCACAAGCTAAGTCACAATCTTTTGATGAACAAGTTGAATTGGAAGACACCGAGGGAATCAAACATCGGTTACCGATCGATTTTCACGTACAGCCGGGTGAGCAAACCACGCTGACCGTTACGGGGAGTCAGCTGTTTCACGATGCACTGATTATCACCGCAAAAAACGGAGGAGTTGAATTAGATCTTGATCTCGTAGTTCTCTGTCCAGATTCTCGACAAAAGTTTGCGAAGCGCGAAAGCTATCCCTCGAAACGCTACAACGGCTATAGCCTGCACCGAGAAAATCGAACCGGTTGGCGCTTAGAGTTCGGTAAGGACTGTACGGTGCATGCCAAAGATTTGGGTTATCCTACTATTGAAATGACGACTCCAACGTTAGCTTGGATAGAAGTGTCTCACTCGGGAACACTTAATGCCGAAGAGATGGTATCTGAACATGTTCGAATTGACACAGGTGGTTTAGCTACCGCGGTGTTAGACCGAGTTCAAGCTGAAAGAGTCCGCATAACAGTCACTGGGTCGAGTAATCTCAGTATCGCGTCTGTGGATGCCGAACTGGCACAAGTATCGTTAAGTGGGCTCGCTGACTTTGAATTGGACTCGATAGTGAGTCCCATTGTCCTATTCGAACAAAGTGGATCGTCAGACTCGAACACGACTGATATGGTGACCGACCAATTAGTCTTAGCAGCCAATGGTTTAAGCGACTTTGTCGCAGGTAAGATTCAGTCCCCCAATGAACAGACTAATTCTGACGTTGAAGTTTCTACGATAAACTTGAGTGGATCGGCTGATGTAACGATACAGTCCCTTCGGCTACCGGGACTGGAACTGAAGGCAAACGGACTAGCAGACTTGGAATTAGGACAAACTGTAACGAATCGATTGAAGCTTAGCGCTAGTGGCTCATCTGATGTTTCATTCAAGAATTTAGCTGCGGAAGAGTCGCAAATAGATTCCTCAGGACTGGCAGATATTGAAGTTGAAACACTCGACAGTGAAGTCATTGAAATTCAAGCATCTGGATCCGCAGACGTTGAAGTACAGAAAGCAACAGTCGCTCACATTGATGTTCGATCGACCGGTCTGAGCGACGTTTCGATTAAGAGTAAAGAACGAGCGGAATTGAACGATGGCTAACCAACGGTTTATTAGCCGTGTTGCTCTTGCTGTTCCTCAACTGTCTCGGGTGATCGAGTACTAGTTTGGAAGTCTGTCTATGGGACTCAACACTTCAACACTTAACTTTAACTGACAAAAAGTCGACGTCGAAGTATTTCTCGTGTTTTACGTGCGCTGAGATGTGGCGCAATATCCTCAACGAATAGTCATCTTCGTTGAATTCTCCTGGGGACTCTTGAAGCATAGCAACTCGATCTTCGATATTCTCCAAGTCGAGCGCTAAGACATACTCAAGTTCGATCAGGTTTAATTCTTTATGGACCGAGATGCTCAACTTCCGTTGCTCATCACCGGGTCTACTCTGTTGAAGAATGTGCAAAGTTTCTTCATTGGCTAATTCGATATTACTTCTTATCTCATCCGACAATTTCCAGCGGGCACACACTTGGTCTAGGAACGATTGTAGTTCCTGAATCGCCTCCGGTTTTAGGTCGCATTGGGTCTTAATTCGTCGCGACGAGGTAACGCGCCAAAGCAACATGAGAAAGATCGCCGTGAGTCCCCCAACGGTCATACCGTTCTGTAAGAGGTTGCCCCACATACCTGTGAATAGGTCAGGAAAAATGAACTGGTACTGAAATCCAATACCGACCCACATGGAAATACCGACAATCAATCCCGTTCGATAGTCTAAACCACTACGTGCAACCATTTGCAAACCCACTACAAACAGCAATCCCAACACGATGAGCAGATATGCGCCAACCACGGGTGGAGGTAGAGAGACGATTATTGCTTGTAACTTTGGTAGAAATGCAGCGACTAGGAAGATTCCACCTATAAACATTCCCACTCGCCTAGAGGCGACGCCGGTTAACTCGGTCACAGAAATGGAACTGGAGTATGTCGTATTGGGTACGATAGCAAGACATCCCGACAGTAAATTTCCGAAACCATCAGCTCCTACAGCACCTTGAACTACGCGATAGTCAGGCGACTTTGGTTTCCGCTGCGATACGCGTTGAATAGCGATAGAGTCTCCGATAGTCTCGACCATGCCAATGACGGTAACGAAAATGAATGATGGGAGCAAAGTAAAAAATGCAACGAAAAACGAAGAGTTCACTGACAAGTCAAAGGACATCTCGGAAAAGTTCGGTATCCCAATCCATGCAGCTTTTTCAACAGGCGAAGAGTCGTATATACCAATGATCGCCGCCGCGATCGTACCTATAACAATACCAATTACTGGTGTCCAAAGACGAAGCATGCCTTTTGCAAGAATTCCTAATCCGACACCTACAAAAAGGGTTAAAAATACGACAAACGGAGCACCGAAAGACAGGTGTTCCTCGGATACGTTTCGAAAGAAATCGAACGCAATTGGCATTACCGTAACTGGTATCAACATGATCACGACTCCACCAACAGCTGGTGTTATTACTTTTCTGAGCCAAGACAACTTAAAGGCGAAAGCGAATTGCACGAATGACGACACTAAAACAAGCGCTCCTAACATCAACGCGCCACCAGCCTTCAACGCAGCGATACTCACCGCTATGAAAGCTCCAGATGTTCCCATTAGCAGTATGTAGCCGGATCCAATTCGCCATACGGGTCGGGCTTGCAAGAATGTGCAGATGCCACACACTACTAGTGACGCGAACACTGCGTATTTCAGGTAATTCTCACTCTCTCCTGCCGCTTGAATCACGATTGCTGGCGTAACCACAATTCCAGCAATGGCAATAATCGTGAACTGAAGGGCTAAGCCAATCGCCAGAGGAGTCGGAGGGTTTTCGTTTACTTCATAACGTAAAGGAGATGACATCGGGTTAGAGGTTCCTTAATTATTGAGGATGTTGCATAACGGTTGAAACTTCGTCTGACTTAGTCCATTCATCCGATCATTTAGGTCTGTCGTACGTCAACGGTAAACCCGATTGAGCCGAACACAGTTCACCATTGTCGTACATTAGGTTGCCATTGACGATGGTATGAGTGATTTCGTTAGCAAATCTGCAGTCGTCAAAGGGAGTCCAACCACACTTGGACCATACTGGGCGCGCGGCAACTGAGGAGTTCCCATTGGGATTGACCACGATGATGTCCGCAAAGAAACCTTCTCGTAGGAAACCGCGGTCTCTCAGCTCAAATCGCCTTGCCGGCGCATGGGCAATTTTGTCAACAATTGTCGTGAGCTCGAAAACACCTTGAGTCACCAGTTCCAACAATGCGGGTACGGCGTATTCGACTAGGGGTAACCCGGCTGGTGCATCGACAAATTTCACAGATTGTTTTTCTTCGCGGGTATGCGGTGCATGGTCCGTCGCGATCACGTCAATGCGATTTTCGTTTACGGCTTGCCGTAAAGCTTCTCTGTCTTGTGCAGATTTAATCGAAGGATTACATTTGATCGAAGCTTTTTTACTCGAATAGTGAGAGGCGTCGAAAATTAGGTGATGCACACAGACCTCGGCTGTAATCTTTTTGTTTTCCATAGCACCGACTTCGAACAGTTCCATTTCTCGTGCTGTAGTCAGATGTAGTACATGAAGGCGGGCATCATGTTTCTTGGCTAGTGCAACGGCGAGAGACGAAGACAAGTAACAAGCTTCTGCGGAGCGGATTTCTGCATGAAGTTCTGGAGGTGGATCACCCCCGTACAGGCGACGCGCTTCACTCTCATTTTTTTGAATAGTGGGCGAGTCCTCACAATGCGTTGCTATGACTAGCGGACACGAAGCGAAAATGTTTTCTAAAGATTGAGGATTGTCGACGAGCATGTTACCAGTTGAAGCGCCCATGAACACTTTGACGCCACAAGCTAACTGTGCATCGACACGCTTTATCTCTTCAATGTTGTCGTTTGTCGCACCCAGATAAAAACCGTAATTTGCGACCGAGCTTCGGCTAGCGCGGTTATGTTTAGCAAGTAAATTTTCGTGCGTAGTGGTCTGTGGTATACAGTTGGGCATTTCCATGTAGCTAGTGATACCACCCACCAAAGCCGCGCGAGACTCTGTCGCGATTGTTGCTTTATGCTCCATTCCTGGTTCGCGAAAGTGCACTTGGTCATCGATCATTCCGGGTAGAACCCACGAACCTGCGACATCAATCTCTGCAGTTCCAACGGCAGTGCCACCAATCTGACTTATTCGGTCTTTACAGATTGCGAGATCTCCGTCGAGAATATGTCCTTCGTTGACGATCTTCGCGTTTTTTAGAACAATGGTATTTCGCACTCTAGTGATAATCTCTTTTGGATACTTGGTTGGGGTACGTTAAAGTAAAGGAACGTTCGTTAAAGCGCTTCAAAAACCTATAACATAATGTGAAGCAGTATGTTACATTTTTTAATAGGGTGAAAATTGAGATGGGTGAGAGCGTTAACCATACTGTACAGTACACTTTTAAATGATTTCTGAATTTGCATTAACTCAGCTCTATGCCGAATTACCCGAGCATGCTATTTTGACGGATCAGTACCAGAAAGAGCCTTTTGAATCTGACGCATACACAGTCAAAAAAGAATTACCCGGTGTCGTAGTTTTAGCTGAGTCTGTTGGACACGTGCGAAGCGTGCTACGGGTATGTAACGAATGTGACATTCCTCTGGTAACCCGAGGTGCAGGGACAGGTCTTTCGGGTGGTGCTCGACCTCATCGCGAAGGCGTATTGTTGGTATTGTCGAAACTAAACAGCGTGCTCGAAGTAGACCCATTAGCTTGTACAGCCACGGTCGAACCTGGAACTACAAACTTGGCTATATCGGAAGCGGCTAAGGAACACGGGTTGTTTTACGCACCTGATCCGTCTTCGCAGATTGCTTGTAGTATCGGAGGAAATGTAGCAGAAAACGCAGGTGGCGTACATTGTCTCAAGTACGGTATGACTTTACACAACGTCGTTGGACTGACCGTTCTCACTATCGAGGGCGATGAATTGGTGCTTGGCGGCAAGTCGTACGATTGGCAAGGCTATGACTTTTTGGCACTAATGGTGGGTTCTGAAGGCATGCTCGGAGTGGTCACGGAAATTTCCGTTAAGTTACTACCGATTCCTGCTGTGCGGCATGTATTACTTGGTGGGTTTGATGATGTAGAAATTGCAGGAAATTGTGTTGCCGGAATCATTGCTGCGGGCGTAATTCCCGGTGGTCTAGAGATGATGGATGAACTCGCAGTGCGTGCCGCAGAAGAATTTGCGGAAGTTGGTTATCCAAAGGACGCAAAGGCAGTACTACTATGTGAACTGGATGGTACTGAGGAGGAAGTAGCCAGCACAACCGACAGAGTCGCTGAAGTGATGAAAGCATTCGACGCTTCGGTCATCGAACTTGCGACGGATCCGGAACAATGCGAGCGACTTTGGTTAGGACGTAAAGTAGCTTTTCCCGCCGCGGGACGAATGGCATCAGATTTCTATTGCATGGACGGTTCAATTCCGCGATATCAGATCGGCCCAGTATTGAAAGCCATTTCCAACATGTCAGAACGATACAACCTTGGTGTGATGAACGTGTTTCATGCCGGGGACGGAAATCTACACCCACTTATTCTTTATGATGCGTCAGACAAGAACCAACGTGAGGGTGCCGAGCAATTTGGCGCTGAAATTCTTGAACATTGCATTCGCGTGGGCGGGACGATCACGGGTGAGCATGGCGTTGGAGTGGAAAAAATTGATCAAATGTGTTCCCAGTTTTCACTTCCTGAGATTGAACAATTTCACCGTATTCGCAATGTGTTCGATGTCAACCGAAATATGAACCCAGGCAAAGCGATCCCAACATTGGCACGGTGCTCAGAGTTGGGAGGTATGCATGTCCACAAAGGACGAATACCTTTTCCTGAATTGAGTCGTTTTTAACTCTGTGACTAACGACTCGTCGCAGTTGCAAGAAGCGGTTAACGCCGCACTGGAACAGAAACAACCTCTACGGATTACCGGTGACGGCAGCAAGTCGTTTTTGTACACCGGGGATACGACGGTCCCACTTTTAGCGACATCTGATCACAAGGGCGTGATTGAATATCGACCTGAAGAACTGGTAATCACAGTACGTGCGGGCACCAAACTGTCCGAACTTCGGGAAATTACTGCGGAACACGGGCAGATGTGGGCGTGTGATCCACCCCTGTTTGATGGTCGTGGTACGGTTGGAGGTGCTATCTCTAGTGGTTGGTGCGGTCCTGGTCGACCTTGGTACGGTACAGTACGCGACAGCCTCTTGGGAGTCGAAATGATCAACGGTTACGGCGATCCTCTAAGGTTTGGCGGCAAAGTCATTAAAAACGTCGCTGGGTTCGATGTATCGCGCGTTCTCGCCGGGTCTCAGGGAACTCTGGGCGTCCTACTTAGTGCTAGCCTTAAACTGCTGCCGGTACCGGAACACACTCGGTCAATCGCTACATCGGTCAGTTCACAAGAAAGCACATCATTGATCTCGCAATACACTAAAAGGACTTCAACGTTGTCTGGCACTTGTTACTTCGACGGGATGTTGTATTTGCGATTCACAGGTGTGGCAGCTGCAGTTGACCACGACATGCAGGCTTTCGAGGCGAATGAAGAAATCGACCCACAATTTTGGCAGAAATTGCGCGACCATACACTGCCATTTTTTGCGGACGACAAAGCCTTGTGGCGTGTTTCACTTTCTCGAAGCTCGCTGTTTCACGGTGAGGATTCAAACGAACTTGAAGAGTTTTTAGTAGAGTGGAATGGGTGTCTGTTGTGGTGCAAGACACAGAACTCCAAGTTTCCGACTATTTCGATGAAACCGCATGCAATCCGTGGCTTCCGAAATATCAAACATGAAACTTCGCGGTCCACCAAGTACGCTCACAGATTGAAACATGCATTTGATCCCCACAAGATTTTTAATCCCGGAGTTGTACTGTAATGCGTACGGTAATTGCCCCGACACTCAAGAATGAAGACGCGGTCCAAGATCTCGTCGCCGAGATCAGTAAGTGTGTCCATTGTGGGTTTTGTAACAGCGTTTGTCCAACGTATCAACTGACCGGGAATGAACTCCAAGGACCTCGAGGTCGTATTTATCTTGTGAAAGGTTTGCTTGAACGAGACGATACCAATGAAGCGCTCGAAGATAGTTTGAGCAAATGCTTGACATGCCGTGCCTGTGAACCCGCATGTCCATCTGGTGTGCAATATGGCAAAATCGCGGAAGAAGCACGCTTTCTCATTTACAACCGACCGAGCCGGCGGCCTTTCCTACAACGTATGTTGTTAAAGGTAATTCCCGATACAACCAAGTTTAGGAAGCTCTATCGGGTTGGTCGATGGTTTCGCCCATTTGTTCCTTCCAATTCGCTTCGGGAGACTTTGTCTCGTAAAACGTCGTCGCCGACCACCATCACAGGGGTGAAAGACGGAAAAGTAGTTCTTTTACAAGGTTGTGTGCAGCAAGTACTAACGCCAGAAGTAGTCGCCCATTTAGCTGAATTGTTAGAAACACGCGAGATTCCGTTTAGGGTGTTAACCCAAGAACGTTGCTGTGGATCCTTGAACCTGCACTTGGGAGAGAAGGAAGCTGCCCAGAACGAGATGAAAGCGAACGTCTCCCAGGTGCGAATTGAGTGGGACGAAGTCATTTTGTCGTCGGCTAGCGGCTGTGGTGTGACCTTGAAAGATTATGATCGCTATCTACCACAGGTGGAACACGCGAGTAGATTTGCCCGAGCCGTGCGCGACATCAGCGAGTATCTGGCGCAGTTTGAGTTCAAAAAAGCTCATAAAGCTGAGCGTGTAGTGTTTCAATCGCCATGCACTTTACAACACGGGCAACGGATTAGTGGGTTAGTGGAAGCGATTCTCACCCGTACAGGGTACGAGGTGATACCGTATCGAGACGCAAGTCAGTGTTGTGGTTCGGCTGGAACGTATTCGCTTCTACAGCCAAAGCAAGCAAGAGCACTTCGTGACAAAAAGATATCTGCTTTAACCGACGTTGCCCCTGATGTAGTTGTCACAGCGAATGTGGGGTGTCAGCTCTTTCTGGAACCTGTGTTAGACGTACCGGTTTTGCATTGGATTGAATTACTCAGGTGAGTCCCCTTCCTCCGAAGATTCCCTAGTTGAATCGTTTTCATCGGGTGGTTGTTCAGGGACCGTAGCATCGTTGTTTGACGCAGACTCTTCGTCATCGTCCTCCACAGCTTCCTCGTTCTTTTGTTCCAATTCTTCATTCGATGGTTCTTCGGGCAACGGTAGGTTTCCCTCACGTATATCTCTGATTAGTTGATTTAGAGTCTGCATCATGACCGGCGGGTCATTGGGATGGATGAGGTATTTGTTCGCTACAAATAGCGAAGGGGTTCCAAGAATTCCTATGTCTCGTGACTTTTGAACGTTTTGTTCGACCAATTTTCGCACGCGATCACCTTGGTATAAGTTTTCAAATCGTGTTTTTGTGATACCGTGCCCATCGAGAAATTCACTTATTCGGCTCAGAGAACTGAAGGTGTTGTTTTCTTTTGTAGCTTCTTGGAAGATTCGATCATGATTTTCCTCCAGTGCATCGCTTAATTGAAGTGCAACGTGCATTTTTGCTAATCGTTGTACCCCAGTAAATGCAACGTGAATTCGCGAAAAGCTAACGTTTTCTGGAAGATTTGCTTCAAATTGCTGTAAGCGCTGTTCCAATCTCTGACAGTGAATACATTCGTAAGAGAAGAACTCGATGACTTCTATGTGATCAGTTTGTACTTCGCTATCAGCTAGCGTGGAATATTTCTCAGAAGAGTCGAACACGCCCAAGGTATAAAGGACAGCATAAATCACAAAGGCAGCAATGACTAACCCCACCGCACCCAAGATACTCCAACGTACGATTTCTACCGACCGGTCCTGTTTGTGTTTTTTCTTTGCCATGTTTCTCGAAATAATTAATTGAAAGTGAGTCGCTACAGTCGTTCCCTTGGTTCGATCATTACAGCTACTACTCTGAGGGGACAATCAGTTTAGAACGACCTAACGCAAAATAATATTTAAATTGAAGGTGAGTTGAAACCGACCTGTTTGATAAAGCACAAAATTGGTCTATACGAATGAAGTAACGGGGTACTCCATAATCACTTAACTAGACGCTAATGTCCAAAAAGTTACAAAAAACTTGTCGCAAAATATTGAATAACAAGTCGGTAATCGCTATCATTCTCGCTCACAAACCCAACGACAATATCTGATCTTAGTTGAAAACCGTAAGCACCCGGGCGCAAGATGTCGTTCACGATTGGTATGTTGTGGATGCATCACAGTACACTCTAGGCCGACTAGCGGCAGCGCTAGCACATCGTTTGCGCGGGAAACACAAACCTCAATTTACACCACACGTCGACACAGGTGACTACATTGTCGTCGTTAATGCCGAGCAGGTGCGAGTGACAGGCCGTAAGGAAACGGACAAGATATATTACCGCCATACTGGCTACCCCG
Source organism: Gammaproteobacteria bacterium (assembly GCA_009841615.1). Taxonomy (GTDB): domain Bacteria; phylum Pseudomonadota; class Gammaproteobacteria; order Pseudomonadales; family Azotimanducaceae; genus Bin55. The sequence continues at coordinate 27,292 of VXLL01000014.1, forward strand.
GTGGGATTAAGTCGAGGACGTTGCAGGAAATGCGGGAAAAACGGCCGGAGCAAATCATTCAACGTGCGGTAAAAGGCATGCTGCCACGTAATCCGTTGGGGCGACAAGTAGCCCGTAAATTGAAAGTTTACCGCGGTAGCGAGCACCCACACACGGCACAACAACCGCGCGCGTTGACGCTATAAATTTGTGGAGAGCGCATTATGGCACTAAATTCTGGATACGGTACAGGTCGACGTAAAACGAGCACAGCTCGAGTGTTTCTATCCCCGGGCAAAGGCGAAATATCTGTAAACAAAGCACCGTTGGACTCCTATTTTGGTCGAGAAACGGCTCGCATGATTATTCGACAGCCCTTAGAAGTCACGAAAACACTGGAATCCGTGGATTTGCAGATCACTGTGCGCGGTGGCGGCGGTTCTGGGCAGGCTGGAGCAATTCGACACGGTGTCGCCCGAGCACTCGTTGATTTCAACGCGAACTATAAAGCGGACTTACGCGCTGCCGGATTTCTGACTCGCGACGATCGCGCTGTTGAGCGAAAGAAGGTTGGATTGCGAAAAGCCAGAAAACGCCCTCAATACTCCAAGCGATAGTATTGTTTCTCTGCACTCAAATTTGGCGTTAGTACGATCGAACGGAGCGTAGTTGCTCAATACATGCCGTCACAAGGGGTGTATGCAACAATCCTAGGCACGTAAGGAGGAATTACTCACGTGGACGAAACAAAATCTAGTCCGGTTACACGTAGATACCTGTTGATAGCTACTTCGGCCGTGACTACAATCGGCGCCGCGGGTGCTGCGGTACCATTTGCGCGCTCATGGTCTCCGAGCGAAAAAGCAAAAGCACTCGGTGCCCCGATCGAGGTGGACATAACGAAATTGACACCTGGCGAGATATTCAAACCAGCACCAGTATGGCGCGGCAAGGGGATAATCGTTGTGTATCGTACGCCCGAGGCGGTAGAACGGCTTGAAGCAGAAAACCGAAGTCTAGCAGACCCCAAATCAAAACGTAGCGTACAACCAGACTACGCAAAAAATCTTACTCGCTCGATTCGTCCGGAAATAGGAGTGTATTTAAGTCAGTGTACTCACCTTGGATGTGTCCCAAAATACTTTGGTAAAGCTCAACCAGAGCAATTTGATGCTCGTTGGCAGGGCGGTTTCTTTTGCCCCTGCCATGGTTCCAAATTCGATCTCGCCGGTCGCGTAGAGAAAAATTTACCTGCACCAACGAACCTAGAAGTTCCAGTTCATCAGTTTGAGAACGACAACATCCTTCATGTCGGTATCGATACTGAGGAATTTGATGAGTGAATCATTGGACAATCGCGGCTTTGTCGCGCGTTCGATGACATGGATCAACGAGCGCTTTCCATGGACACCCACCATGGAAAAGCACGCGAGCAAGTATTACGCGCCAAAAAACTTTAACGTTTGGTACGTATTTGGTGTTTTAGCGTTTGTTGTTCTCATCATCCAGCTGGTTACCGGTTTGTTTCTCACGATGAATTACGTACCGACAGCGGAAGGGGCATTTGGTTCAGTCGAATATGCGATGCATGAGGTTGACTTGGGTTGGCTGATCCGATATGCCCATTCAACGGGTGCATCAGCGTTTTTTGTCGTGATTTACCTGCACATGTTTCGAGGCTTCGCATACGGATCCTATCGCAAGCCTCGAGAACTCATTTGGTTGATTGGTATGGGGATTTACTTAGTTCTCATGGCTGAAGGGTTTTTCGGGTATTTACTACCTTGGGGCAATATGTCTTACTGGGGAGCACAAGTCATCGTCTCGCTCGTGGGAGCTGTTCCTATAGTTGGGGCCGATCTTGCCGAGTGGGTGCGCGGAGATTTTGTTTTGTCGGGCATAACATTGAACCGTTTCTTCGCGCTCCATGTGTTTGCGTTACCAGGAGTACTAGTTGTTCTCGTTTTCGTCCACATGGTTGCCCTCCATCATGTCGGATCAAACAATCCCGACGGCATTGAAATTAAGAAAAAAAAGGACGAAAAAGGTGTTCCGTTAGATGGAATTCCGTTCCATCCTTATTACACGGTACATGACTTTTTCGTCGTAATCGTCTTTCTGATTATTTTTTGTGCCGTAATGTTTTTCGCTCCGGAAATGTTCGGTTACTTCATTGAAAAACCTAACTTCGAGATAGCAAACCCAATTGCTACACCTGAACACATTGCCCCTGTTTGGTATTACACTCCGTTTTACGCGATGTTACGAGCTGTTACCTTTCCCTTATTTGGTCTCGATGCAAAGTTCTGGGGGTTAGTAGTAATGGCTGGAGCGATCCTGATACCGATAGCGCTACCGTGGCTTGATAAGAGTCCGGTCAAATCAATTCGCTACAAAGGCAGAATTTCGAAATTCATGCTCGGAATGCTGGTTATAAGCTTTATCGTACTAGGATATCTCGGAACTATTCCACCCTCTAGTTTCGGTACGGCGACAGCACAGATAGCGACCTTGGTGTACTTCTCGTACTTCGTGTTGATGCCATGGTATACCCTGCGAGAAAAAACGAAACCCGTACCAGAACGGGTAACGGGTGGGCACTAATGAGTCGTCTTGAGCGTTTCAAGTGGTCGAAGAATTTCGGAGGCTTTCTGGTAGTTATGATCGGTTTGAGTTTGTGGGGTGCGTCCGATTCAGAATGGGAACTTGAACCTATGAAACCGAATCTTCGCGACAAAGATTCGTTGCAACGAGGGCTTGCTTTGTACGTTAATTTTTGCCTTGGGTGTCATTCATTGCAGTATCGACGATACGAACGAACGGCAAAAGATTTGGGAGACATACCCAAAGACCTTATGTTGGAAAATGTAATTTTCACCGGGCAACCGATAGGTGGCTACATGAAGTCTTCAATGTCAAAGGACGACGCGAAGAATTGGTTCGGAGCTGCACCGCCGGATTTGACCATGGTGACTCGTGTACGCAGTCCGAAGTGGGTCTACAATTTTTTGAAAGCGTTTTACGTTGACGACTCACGTCCTTTTGGAGTGAATAACAAGGTATTTCCCAACGTCGGGATGCCTCATGTTCTCCTCCCACTACAAGGCTTCGCGGTAGAAGACTGTTTCGGATATGAAGCTGTGGACCTCTTGGAACTGGAAGCGATACTCAGAGAGAAAAAGTTGGAAGGCATCCTAACTAGGACAGATCGGGAAACCGCAGTAGCACCAATCAAACCAAGAGAAATAAGGAAACCGAATTGTCCCGAAATCACAACGATTCCGGAAACGGGTTTGTATAACGTCGAACAATTTGATCAAGCCGCGTACGATCTAGCCAACTTTCTGCACTACATGGGTGATCCTTCCCGAGAAATTCGCACGTCCATGGGCGGATACGTAATAGGTTTTTTAGTGATTTTGGCGATTTTTGCGTACTTTCTAAAACGAGAGTACTGGAAAGACGTGCCAAAGTCTCCACCCCGCGTTCGTAAAGAACACACATCAGAGCTCTAACGATGCCTAGCATGAGCATTTCTGGGCGTCGCACGCCTATGGTCTTGTTCTCAAACAGCTCAGACCAATACAGCCATCGAGTACGGTTGGTGTTGAGAGAAAAACGGATAGCGGTAAAAGAAATCGCGGTAGATCTCGTAAATTTAGATGAAGATCTTATTGTCGCGAACCCCACTGGCGAGGTTCCTGCATTGGTGGATCGAGATTTACAACTGTATCACAGTATTGTGATTATGGAGTACTTGGACGAACGGTATCCACATCCACCTCTGTTGCCTATATATCCGGTCGCACGTGCAGAGGCGCGTTTGATGATCCATCGAATTGAGCAAGAGTGGGCGCTCCGAGTCGATGTAATTGCGGGTAAAGGGATTCGCTCCGGGAAACGCGAGCAAGCGAGAAACGAATTACGCGAGAGCATTATTGCATTTGCCCATCACTTTTCAGATCAACGAAAATTCTTTCTGAACAATGAATTCACGATCGTAGACTGTTGTGTCGCACCAGTACTTTGGAGGTTGGATAGTTTAGACATTACACTCCCGCCACAACAAACGAAGAATCTGCGTCGATATATGAACAATGTATTTTCGAGAGAGTCTTTTCGTACTAGCCTAAGCGAAGTCGAAGAAGAGATGCGGAGCGTTTGATATCCTTTCGGTCCTATCTTGTCGATGCGCTCATCAAATGGTTACTCGATAATGATTGCATTCCACACATCGTATTGCAATGTGATTTACCAGACGTTGAGGTCCCGCAAGAATTTGTTCGAGATAATCGCCTCGTATTAAATGTTGCTCCGAGTGCGGTGCACAACTACTCACTCACTAAATCGTCAATAACGTTTGACACGCGGTTTAGTGGCGTGGCGCACCATATTTCAGCGCCGATAGGAGCGATCGTGGGTGTATACGCTCGAGGGAACTCAGTTGGTATGATGTTTGAACCTGAGGAAGCATCTGCAATTGAGCGTCCAAACGCGCACAAGCAAGCGCGAGCTAAGTTTCAGTTCGTCGAGTAGCGGTAATCTGTTGGGTGTCGAAATCTCTTGGTCGTAGTTACTGAGAGAGAGCCTTTAGTCCGCATATTCCATTACTTTAATCACGGCTTTTATGCCTCGCACGTTGCGTATGATTTCCGTGGCGCGGTCAGTTTCCTCCTTGGTAGCATAGCCCAACAGGTAGGCTTTACCTCGATCAATGACCACATCAAACTTATCAAAATCGACATCCTGAGCCGTTAGAAGTCTAGCACGGACTGTACTAGCCAAGTACGAATCTCGTGCTCGTTCCACCACTCCCCTGAAGTCGTCCGTTGTGAGTTCATTTTGAACCGCGCGAACGTGCTCTATATTTTCGACGACTTCGGTAGCTCGTTGTTTGCGTTCATCGGTTGTAATCTGACCAGTGAGCAAGACTATACCGTTATACACAGAAACTCGAATTCGTTCGTCTTTCTCGTGGTGTAATTCCTCTTTGAGGAGTTTTGCGGCACGCTGCTGGATGAGTACATCGTCGATTACCGTGCCTGGTGTTCGAAGATCCGGTGCTGTGATCGAAGACGTACACGCTGATAGCGTCAAGTACGCCATGCCCACCAATATCCAAAAGGTCAACTTCGATGTCAATCGGGTCTGTGACATTTGTCTAGTTAATTAAAAGAGAGTTCGTTCGTGCTCGTCAGATTGTATTATGTGTTTTCGAGGTTTGAGAGAACGACCCTGGACCATTCCCCAAATCGGTTCTCGCACAAGATTCTTTTGTTCGTCTTGTCGTAGATAACCAGTGTATCCAAAAATCGGTCCACCCCTGAGTACCTCGTCAATGTGCATTGTGGTGCGATATGCGTCGATGCCAAATACATACAGTGGAAAAAGCACGCTGGCATCCGCAAATGACTCCCGGATTTGAGCCGTTAGGGGTACCGAATATAAGTGCGCGGGAGTTGATGTGAAAGTTGTACCGTCAGCATAACTACCTGCCCGAGTCAAAGCACGAAACGTCGGTTCGGCAAGTATGATTGGAATATCACCTGCGAAGTGATAATGTAGTGCCGCGCTGATTGCTGCGAATTCGTCCTGGTCAACAAATGCGATGATAGCGTCAACATCATGCCGGCGGCGCGCTGTAAACTCGATCGCTCTGCGAGTAACGGTCGCGATTTCTGCTTGTCTTGAGTTACTTTGAGTTACCCTTAGTAAGTTCGCAACACTCTCGGTTGATTGGCTTAGATCCGACAATCTAGTCTCGGCGGCGATGGTTACTTTGTCATTGATCGTGTTCCTGAAACTAATCGCGGCGCGCACACACCAGTAATCTCTACCCAATATTAAAAGAACTCGTCGAAAATTTCGAGAGTTTACTTGTCTTGCGATGGCAGTTGCATCGTCTTCGACCACTTGTGCTAATCGCACAAGATTACGTTGGGGCATTAGTCTTGAGCTGCTTGTAGGTTGATTCAGCGCAATAATCGGAACGGAAGCAGTATCCTTTTCTAAGACTCGTCTGACATTTTCCTTTTCCAATGGACCAACAATTACATCGACTCCTTCGTCGACCACTTGTTCAATGAGTGTCGTAATTTCTGTTGTCGCCGTATCGTAGACTTCGATGGACAAATCGTTGCGTGCGGAGGCTTGCAGGTGTGCACTCAAAAAGCCGTTCTTTATCGCGGTCGCAGCACTGGAAAGTGGTCCGGTTTGTGGTAGTAAGAGTGCGATTTTCCGGGGGGCGGCGTCCTCCTTACGAAAGTGTTGGGGAGGAAATCGTGCAGCAAGATGTTGTGGGTACAGTAACTTCCAACGATGAAACTTCATTGTGCGTTCAACTTGAGAATTACTAGTCACAGCGATTCTCGCCAAGTCCCACCAGCCCTGAACTGAAACATTGTTCATGTTCGTAGTCGTTAAACTTTGGTAAGCACAGGGACTATCGAGCACTGACCAGACACGTTCCGTCCATCGCAAACTTTCGTTATCGGACTGTGGTTCATAAGCTACTAGTACACTGAGCGCGCTTTCGCAATCATCGACCCACCTATAAATAGAAGACTGTGCGACTCTCTTAGCTCGGTTCAATCCCTCGTTTTGTGTTGTAAGACTTCTGATTTGCTCTAACGCAGTCAAAGGATTATCGAGTGCTTCGAGAACTAAGTCTTTTAGCGTATGTACATAATTCGAAGAGTCTGGATCAACCAAGCCTTGTTGTTTTGGAGGCCAATCGAGAAATTGGTCGCGGATAGACTGCGCCGACAAGTTAAAGTGTGATTGATGTGCGAGATCTATACGACGAATAAACTCCTCTAGAATGGAAGATGCAGGTACCGATCCGGATGGGTCAATCCTTTCAGTACCACCCTGCACGTCGTATCGCTCATTAGGAATTCTCGGTGGGGTCGTGTTCTGACATCCACCAATGGTCAACAAGAGAACAAAAGATAACAGCATGACACAACAGAAGCGAACAGAAGGTTGCTTGTATGTGGTTGCGACACCGATAGGAAATCTTGAAGACATCACCGTCCGTGCAAAGCGAATTCTTTCAACTGTATCAGTCATCGGTTGTGAGAATGTGGTACGAACAAAGACTCTATTGCAATCCTTAGGAATAAATGAACAAGACAAACAATATGTCGTGCTGAGCGATGCAACTGAAGATCGTGCGACAGTACAAATCGTAGCAACTCTCAATTCGGCTCAAGATGTAGTGATTGTATCCGATGCAGGGACCCCGCTCGTCTCTGATCCTGGGTTTCAATTAGTTCGCGAAGCGTTCGCTGCTGGAATTCCAACCGTACCAATACCTGGACCGAGTGCAGTGACCGCGCTCGCTTCCGTTTGTCCCATTCCTTTGCGTGAATATCGTTTTTGTGGTTTCTTGGCAAAACGAGGAAGAAAACGTTCGGAACAGTTGGCGCAACTCAGTGTTGCGGACATTCCCTCGGTCTTGTTTGAATCACCACATCGAGTAGTGCATACCCTCAAGGATTTGTTAGATTTAGACATGGGCGAGCGATCGGTGTTCCTCGGTCGCGAAATGACGAAACGTTTTGAGGAATATTTCTACTCGACGCTGCAAGAGTTGTACGAAGAGTTTGTGAAGAGAACAAGTATCAAGGGTGAGTTCGTGCTGGTGGTCGATTGCAGTCACCTATCAAAAATTGTATGGTCAGAAGAAAAACTCTGTCAAGTGCTGCTACCCTATCTCAAACCCACTCAGGTCGCGACGATATTGGCACAGTTGACGGATTTAACGCGCGAAGAAGCATATACGAACATTACCGGTCGTACCGACGACCCAATTCCTGATTAAGCTCCGTACCTTTTAACGGTCCGTTACTATGATGATTGTTCCGAGACTAGCAAAGACAAACGAAGAATCGAGCGGACTAAACAAGTATCAAGACAATCTTCGTCCCGCGTTATTAGCATCGTTGGGGAAACCACACTTAACGGGTATCGCAATCGTCTGGATTGCATCGACAAAAACACCGATCATGAGAGCACATGTCATTCGCTCATCTCTAAACAAGTCAGTTAAAAGAGGGTCAATGTTCAACTCCGTCAAGATGGACCATCACGTAATTGGTCAAAAAATTTTAGATCCATTTTTTACCCGTTTGGTGTTGAGACTCTTGTCTTGGAATAACTGGTCGCAAGTGCGTGATTCGATTCAGTAAATTGTTGAACCAAATGATCGTGCCTTAGGATATAATGCGTGCTTAGGAAATGGTTAATTAAGCTATTGGAGGAATGTCTATATGTCGCACAGTAGTTCAACTATGAGTGATCGAAAGAGTATTGTCACGAAGCTCCTTTTCTCGTTTGTGCTTCTTAGTTTCGTGTTTGTAGAGGGAGCTATTGGAGCTCAAGATGCAGAGAATTTGGAAGAGGTCGAAGAAAAAGAGGAGATGACCACTGACAAGTCCAGTGGCGAAGAGAAGACAACATCGGATGGTTCGGAAAAAGACGATGAGTCGACTTCGACTGCTTCAGTAGACGAAGAGGCTGACTCTAAAACAGATGAAGACTCTGTGAAGAAGGAAAAGAAAGATTCCGATCCAAAGGTTGCTAAAGAAAAGGTCAAGAAAAAGAACCCTGAAACTGGTAGTCACCTACCGAATGGGGATCCCACTTCGAACGTGATACGACTCACAGGTTCAGCGATGCGAGATTTTTACTACCGGCATGAATACTTGCGTTGGTAAGATAGATCACCACGACACGTTCGATAGTTAATATATCGAGCAAGAGACGGCTAAACGATCGCCGATGACCCAGAGTCATCGGAGGAAAGTCCGGGCTCCGTAGGACAAAGTGCCAGGTAACGCCTGGGAAGTGTGAACTTACGGCTAGTGCCACAGAAAGTAAACCGCCGAGTATTCGGTAAGGGTGAAAAGGTGTGGTAAGAGCGCACCGCAATCGCTGGTAACAGCATTGGCAAGGTCAACCCCACTTGGAGCAAGACCAAATAGAGATCGAAAGACATGGTCCGTGTCCGATCTGGGTAGGTCGCAAGTAGTACGCCTAATCGTGCTCGAGATGAATGATCGTTCTTGGACAGAACCCGGCTTATCGGCCGTCTCTTCCTCTCCTCCAATTGAAGAAATACGATAGACTTTACGTACGCAACACGGTCCTATCAGTTGATTCGAACACTCTGTCACCGCTCCATTCAAATTGTGTAAAATGTCTATTTAAGCAAGCTGGTTATTGCGTCACATTGAGGTAGAAAAATCAGTTCTGGAAAAAAAATTTACTCTAGTTCATTTTTTCTTCACTTTCTGTTTATAATTTATTCACATTGTGACACATTATCGTAGTACCCTTGTGGTACACACGAAACAGTTTTGAATCAAGTTCGGAATATCACCACCGATTGTTCTAGGCTGGTTCAATGCTTTCGGTTGTTCTTGACCATTGCAACACGTCAGACTGACGGGGTTGTTAAATTGAAGTCAGGAAGTACCAGGTGTTGAGTATCTAACCTTTTTGGGAGGGATTCTAAGATGCAAAACAATAGTTCAACTGTGAACAAAAAAGGATTCCTATCCGAACTTCTACCGATGTGGGTAGCAATTTTCGGATTGGTCTTTGCAACGGGGTCTTTAGTGGCTCAGGAAGCTGAGAGTTCTGAAGACTCAAAAAAAGTCGTCGAAGAAGACGAAGATGAGGAGGAATCAGAATCGAATTCTGAAGAAACTTTAGATGAAGAAGCTGTCGCGGACGACACTGAAACCGCTGAGTCGGAAAGTCAGTACGCGGACGAAAAAATGGAAGAGGTGATTTCGACTGGTACCTACATGCCCATATCGGACCCGACCGCATTGATTGTTCGGTACACCGCCGCAGACATCCAAGAAATGGGCGTATCGGATCTATCCGACTTTTTCCGCAGAATTCCGGAACAGTTCAACTCAACGACTCCCCAGACTTCAACTTCGTTTGCTACTGGCGATGAACTCGGAGGAGACTCCGGAGGGCTTTACTATAACTTCAACCTTTCCACTGTGAACTTGCACGGCATGGGTTCTGGCAATACTTTGGTATTACTCGATGGTCGTCGTATCGCGGGTTTTGGCGGTTCCGAACGAGATATCGTCAATATTCTGGGAATTCCGTTGGAAGCAATTGAGGCAGTTGAGATCCAGTTGGACGGCGGTTCGGCCGTGTATGGAGCAGATGCACTTGGTGGTGTTGTAAACTTCATTACGAAGAAAAACTATCGTGGTGTTTCTTTGAATATGAAACAAGACAATAGTTACACTGGTGCGGACGACTATACGACGGGCATGACGTTTGGTTTCAACTGGGCGAAGTTTCGAACCACGGTGTCAATGGAGACATCCGAACGCGAGCCTATCATCAACGCGAAGACGGGACATAGCACGCTTGACTTTCGCCATCTGTTTGGACCCGAGTACGATTATCGGAACTACAACTATGCACAACCGGGAATCGTGAGAGAATGGAATGGTAGTTCTCGTTACCCTGGCCCGTATTACTCGGATTGGTACATTAACGGTAGTTTCACCATCGACTGGGAAAAGCGTAATTTCATTGCGCAACTGCCGTTGGATCACACAGGTTTGAATTCTTCCCCTGAGGATTTCAACTACGGTAGAGAAAACATCACCCCTTACAATCGGATTGAGCCCGTAAACGGTGCACATTCCAGTCGAGACGGTGCAGTGATGAATATTTATTACGATCTCAACGATAACGTTGAAATCTTTTTGAATTCACGCTATTCAACTGACGATTCTTACCAACAGATGTGGAGTATTTATTCCTTGTCGATGCGCCTCGTGGTGCCGGCAACCAACGCGTACAACCCATTCGGTCGTCCGATGCATGTAACTTACGTACCTGGAAACGAGCAGGACACTGGTGTCTTACCCATACCTTTCAGTAAGGCCGAAGGAGTTAACAAGAACGTAACGTTTGGCGTGAATTGGAAGTGGGCCGGCGAAAATACATTGTCGTTTTCGGTGTCCGAGGGACGGTCCTCGAACGTTCGGCTTCGTTTCCAAAGCAGTACTCGCCGTGAGCGTTTCGCTCCTGGAACCGATGAGTTCTATCGACGGCTGGCTAGTCCGGATCCTGACGTTGCGTTCAACTTGTTTGGGAATGGTACCGTAGGGGGAGCCCCCTTCGCAGAATTTCTAGGCAATACTTCACGACAAATCGGGACCAATCGCGTAACTAACATAACATTGCTTGCTAGTGGATTCTGGTTCGAGTTGAACGGCGAGCGAATAAGCTATTCGTTGCGATATTCACAACAGGCGATTCGATATACGAACCGCTATCAGTATTTCGCTGGTTTGACGGCCTATGAATTTGATTACAACGCGATTTGGAACGGTTTCACGGAACCTGTTTCTCGCAGCAACAGCTTTGGCATGGAGGTTTGGCTCCCATTATTCAGCCATGAAGAAGCGAAGTTGTGGGGCAAGGAACTGCAGGTGACTTTCAAGAATAATCGAACGGGTAACTTCAACTGGGGTGTTGTTGATGGATTTGATTTCCAATTCGAACAAGTACAAGTTTGGGTTTGGAATCCAGCGACAATCTCTTGGGAAGCAGATTTGGGATACGCTTACGAGTACGGCATTGACCGCAGTGAAGCGGAGTATATCAAGTTTGAACAATACGACAACGCGCCCGCGCTTGGTTTGTACTATGAACCGATGAGGGATATCACGGTTACCGTGAACTATACGAAGAACGTGGAGCCGCCGTTGACTTCTCAACTGTATGATTCATACGAGAGTAGTGAATGGTTCATCTACGACGTTGTTGATCCGTGTCATGGCAGAACTCCCGGCCATCCATCCAACAACCCGAAAGACTTTGAAGAGACCTTTTACGACCGAACACCATACAGGTATTCGTGGGCAAATCCAAATTTGAAGTCTGAGGTGTCGCAGAACTGGTCGATGCGCGTGAGATGGAATCCACAGTTCCTCCAGAACTTTAACATGGATATAACTTATGCGGATCGTTCGCACAGGGACAAGGTTGAACGCGGAATTTCATATCGAGATGAACCTACTGCACTGTGCTATGACGAGTTAGCAACGCGAAACAATGAAGGTATCTTGGAGTTCATCAACTACGATTATTTCAACGCCTATGAAAATAGTACGAGGACTTTCACTGCGAACGTCTCGTATCGTATGCAGTTTGAGTCTATCGGGATGATCGAAACCCGATTGCGTTACAACACCTATTTGGAACGCCAGCGCGAGCCATTGAAGGGACTCATCTTTTCAGCGCTGGGTACGATGCGTGATCCCGATAAATACTCCGGGAGCCTCCAAGTATTTTGGGATAGGGGCCGCATGAATGCGAACATGTCCGTGCGATATACTCCTGGGTATTTGAACGATCGCGCGCATTACTGCAGCTATTTACAGATCATCGCTGAAGTAGGACAATGCTATGAGCTTTATGGCCCTTGGGGTGCTAACGGAAGATATCGCAGTGGCTATCTGTCGATGGACGTTGGTTCGCTAGCGACTGTTGATGCTTCATTTGCCTATAGATTCAGTCCAGATTTTAGTTTGCGCTTCAGTAGCCAAAACTTGTTCAACAGGTCTGCGCCGCTAACGATTCGCGACAGAAAGCCCTACGACGCACAGCGTTGGGATGCTCGTGGCCGAGTCATATCAATGAGTTTCAGCTACACGCCATCGTTCTACTAAATAATGAAACTGAGTTCTGCTTGGGAGGTCTGACTCCTCAGAATTCAGCAGATTTAAAATCAAGAAAAACGCCCGTTTCGGGCGTTTTTTTTTGGTCTAAACTTGATGCAAATATCAAGATTTCGTGCTCACCTCATTCAAGAAACGCTAGAATAAGATTGGGCTGTATTGGGAAGATCGACTCATTCGGTGGTAGTGCCATCTAGTTCATCGTTAACAATTGCGTTGGCCAACCGTTCACACATATGTACTCGACGAATAGTTTTTGTAAGCCAAAGCTTCGCAACTTTGCGTCATTGTCTACGATTCAACGACTGTCGCGATTTTCGTCTATCAACGAATACGAGCGATAGGCGCACGCACTCTTGACAATTTGAGTGAAAAAAACAGCAATTTGGGTACAGCCAACATCAACCATGGCAATCCCGTAGAAATGTGAGGTGGAGAGTATCAGTTGGACGTTTTATAAGCACATGCTACTAAAATTATTTTTGAGTACGAATATCTACTTATTGGGGACGTTCTCTAAAGGAATTTACACTGGAAGTTGAAGGCAAAAATTGACTGGTTTGTGAACAAGGAAGATACGAAGTGTGACTCAATCTGATCGTGTTTCAATGAAGACTCTCTCTGTGATACTTTTGATATTCACGATACAAGGAATATCTGAGAGTTCCTTATCTGAGCTTGAAGACATCGAACTGTTCGACTGGATTGGACACAAGGGCGTAGAAGATCCTACCTGGAGTGATGAACGCATATTCAAGGCGATTCAACGGGGATTGAGCAACAGTGATGCCGATGTCGTTAACGCAACGATCGGCGCAATGGCTTGGATTGCTGCGTATGCTGATCTAAACGTAGAAGATCGTCGGTCTACTCAACGAGTCGCGCGAGACGTTGGATCACTCCCTGGAATGAAGGAATATTTAGTTAATCGATGGGACGAAGCTTACCGAGAAAATTCGAGCCCTTGGATTGGGTCGAAGAACACAAAGTTTGTTGAGATCAGAAATTCAAAAACTGTATGGAAATCAGAGTGGGCATGGTTGACGATACCGGCGATTCTCGCAACATTTTTTCGAAGTGACCCAGACATTGTTGAAATTCTGTGGCAAGCGCACAATCCGAACCACCCTGAGCTGTTACTCTCGTTGCTAAACGTTGCACAGATCGAAACCGAAGAAGCGAACAATTTTCGAGTTCAAATCCTCTTCAATCAAAACGTTAATCCGTTTGCAACCACCCTCGCTATTGATAGTTTGGGTAGATTTCGCAGCGACGACGGTCTCGCCGCCTTAGTCAATCGTTTAGGTCGCCGGGACACGTCCAGCGAATTGGCAACATTACTGTTGAGCGCTATTGCTGCTTATGGCGACTCGATCGAACCCTACCAAAACATCTTGAACAAGACGACTGAGGAGTTGGGGTTAGAAATTCCCGATAATGTTGAGGTAGAGTCCCGGGATTATGAACTTCTTGCGTATTTATTATTCATGGTTCAGAACGGGTACGCAAACGAAGAGGCTGAAGAATCTACAGATTGACTGTATACAAACTGTAGTTACTCGTGGTAGGAGTACGCCTCAACCACTAGGTTTTAGTCCAACTGTACCCGTACAACAGGTTTAGAAATCCAGCTCACAGTTGAATATTTGTCATCATCACGTCTATACCCGAAGAAACGAATTTAGGGCGACGTGCATCATCGTTTTGGAAAAAGACTTCGATTGAATCACCGAAAAAAATCGATACCAAAGAGTCGTCGATTCGTTTAGCGAATTGTGGTGTACTTTTAGAAAGTACACTCTTCAAATTTCGCGATTGTATGTGTGTGGATAGATCAAGGGAAACCTAAATACGTCTTGTCTCCCAACCGAAGTACAAATTTTTCACTTCCTTGTTGTAAAATATAGGTAACAAAGTAGATTCTGTACGTTTGGTCTAGGAAGGACGAGCGTGCGGAAGCCTTCCAATATACGTGATCTCTCAATTGAATGGAGGCACCGAGTGGATTTCACGCCGAGCTATCAGATTAACGTGCCCAGCTAGTTGATGTGAGCAGCTCATGGTTGCGACCAAACACGTACCAGTTTTAGTACGTGAAGTACCATCAATGCTGGTTGTCCGACCCGACGGCAGTTATCTCGACGCTACATTCGGCGGCGGCGGGCATACGCGCGCCATACTTGAAAACATCAGTGAGAATGCGAGATTACTTGCGATTGACCGCGACCCAGATGCCGTAGAACGAGGAAAACAGTTAACAGCTGAAGATTCAAGAGTCTTGGTTGTTCATGCATCTTTCGATCAAATAGCGGAAGTAAGTCGTCGCAATGGTTTTGAACAGTTTGACGGCATTTTATTCGATGTGGGAGTTTCTTCTGATCAGTTAGAAGATGGACATCGAGGTTTCAGCTTTCAAAAGAATGGACCTCTTGATATGCGTATGGATCCAACTGATGGAAAGCCTGCTTCCGAATGGTTAAATACCGCTTCCGTTCAAGCAATCGCTACAGTTCTAAGAAAATTTGGCGACGAACGAAACGCAAGGGCAATTGCGAATGCAATTGTACGGGCGAGACCGGTAACCGAAACTCAAGAACTAGTCGAGATAGTCAATCGCGTTTGTAAAACTCAAGAGGCCAGCAAACACGTTGCCACTCGCACGTTTCAAGCCATACGCATTCACATCAACAACGAGCTAACTCAGCTACGACAGGGACTTCGAAATGCATTTGAACTCATCGGTCATGCGGGTCGAATTGCGGTAATCACGTTTCATTCGCTAGAGCATCGAACGGTGCGACGGCAGTTTTTGCAGTGGGCGGATTCTTCGATTCCCTCCCGAATGCCTATTCGTGGTCCCAATAAAGGTCCCATGAAAATTGTCGAGAGAGGTTTAACTCCAAAGAGGCAAGAAACTGAGAGAAATCCTCGCGCGCGTTCAGCTATGCTGCAGGTAGTCGAGCGTGTCCAGTAGTTTAACAGCACAGGCAGAGAAAAAGCTCCAAGCACCTCCTTGGTTCTGGTGGGCCGCGTGGGTTTGTGTTCTGAGTGGCATCATCGTTATGGGATTTCTCATCATTTATCAAATCGACGAGCGCTTGAGTCTATACGATCAAATTCTTGAGCTTCGAGTTCAACAAGATGATGCACTAGAAGAGCTAGAAAGTTTGAAGATTGAACGCGGTAGCGAGCGATCGTATGAGCGAGTTGTCGATATTGCAGTGAACGAACTTCAAATGCAATTTCCAAACAAGGTAGAGGTTACTGGTTCGGAGACTATCGAGTGAGCGCGTTCAGATATCGACTTTTGTTCGTTGGATTGGGTGTCGTAGTGCTGATCCTACTCTTTCGCATGTTTTCACTCGCGTATTTTGATCGAGAATTTCTTCAAGCACGCGGTAGCGCGATCGCAGAACGTACGATCGACGTGCCCACCAATCGCGGAATTATCTACGATCGAACAGGACAACCCCTCGCCTTGAGTATCCCAGTTTATTCGTTTTGGACAGATCCCGGATTTGACACAATCTTAGAGGAAGATGTTCCAGCTTTAGCACAAGCCTTAGAAGTTTCCGAAGAACACTTGCGAACAGTTTTGCATAACGGTCAGGAAACAAGATTCGTATACCTCAAGAGACGGGCTTCGAGAGAGATTGCGGACGCTGTGGAAGCTCTGCAAGTGAAGGGCGTTCGATTTGAGACCGAATATCGACGCTACTACCCAACCGCGGAAGTCGCATCTCACATTGTCGGCGTGGCAAACGCGGATGGAACAGGAATTGAAGGTTTGGAAGCCGCACACGAAGTTC
Organism: Gammaproteobacteria bacterium; assembly: GCA_009841615.1. Classification (GTDB taxonomy): domain Bacteria; phylum Pseudomonadota; class Gammaproteobacteria; order Pseudomonadales; family Azotimanducaceae; genus Bin55. The sequence goes on from VXLL01000014.1 coordinate 43,811, forward strand.
AACTTCGAGGAGAACCGGGTAAACGGAGAATCTTGCGTGGTCGCGATGGACGACGATTGCGTGACATTGAACTTGCAGACCCACCAGAGTTCGGACAAGATATAACCACAACGGTGGATTTAGGTCTGCAGTACTTAGCTTATCGACACTTGCGAACTGCGGTTGAAGAACACGACGCTCTCTCAGCGTCTGCGGTGGTTGTTGAAGTCAATTCCGGGGAAATATTGGCGATGGCGAATTACCCGACCTTCAATCCTAATGACATGACCGATCGAGTTCCAGCTAGGATGAGAAATCGAGTGATCAAGGATGCTTACGAACCTGGATCCACAGTAAAACCCTTCGCAGCGATTGCGGCAATGGAAAGCAGAAAATTCCACTCCGACTCGCAGATATCGACATCTCCAGGATTTTTCCACGTGGGCGACAAGTTAATTGAAGATCCCCGAGATTACGGCACGTTATCGTTGAAGATGGTAATTGTGAAATCTAGTCAAGTCGGAATCGCGAAGGTCGCATTGGAATTAGAACACGAAGCCGTCTACGACGTTATGACCCGAGTAGGATTCAACGAAGTACCGTTTTCTGGCTTGCCGAACGAGACTGCAGGAATATTACGTGTCGAGGAACTCGAACGTGAGATTGGTCGCGCAACTTTTGCATTTGGTTACGGTCTGACAGTCTCCCCGTTACAACTAGCCAAGGCTTATTTAACGTTCGCCACAGGTGGCAAACGTCGGGCAGTTACGATTGTGAAGACTCCTGCGCGAAGAATGCCACGAGATGAGCAAGTACTCGATCCAGATCACGTTCGAAGTCTGATGGATATGTTGCAAGCAGTTACCACAATCCCAGGTACTGCACCGAAGGCAGCAATTGAAGGGTTTTCGGTGGCAGGAAAAACAGGAACAGTTCGAAAGGTTAAAGATGGACAGTACGACGAAAACTTACACATCGCATGGTTCGTTGGTATTACACCTGTCGAATCTCCTAGATTCGTCACCGTCGTAGTAGTGAATGAACCAAAAGGGGAAGTAGTTTCTGGTGGTGGTGTTGCAGCACCCATCTTTTCTCGGATAACTACGCATGCATTACAGTTGGCTCCGCCAAATCACTTAGCACAAGAGCGATAAAACCGATGTTACTTGGTGAAATCTTGGGTCGCAATGACGTACCCGCAATTGAAATTTCAGGAATAACCAATGATTCTCGAGAAGTTTGTCCCGGAGATCTGTTCATTGCCTATCGTGGTGCGCAGTTCGATGGGCACTCATTCATCCAAGATGCCTTGAACGCTGGCGCGGTCGCTATATGTGCAGAACAAGACCAACCATCTGAATTTCGGATTCCGTGGATTAAGGAGTACGACATCGCACAGCGTCAAGCGGAATTTGCTGCGCGTTTCTATGGATTCCCCTCAAATCGTTTAAACGTCATCGGCGTGACTGGTACAAATGGGAAAACCTCGGTAGCCCTAGGTATTGCGCATTTACTCGAAAGCACGGTGTTCATGGGTACTCTGGGTTGGGGGCCGCCAAGTACTTTGGAAGAAACTCCACTTACAACTATAGGCTCCGTGGCACTGCAACGAAGTTTGAGTCAGGTGCGAGAACGTAATTTTGATCGAGTGGCGATGGAAGTCAGCTCGCACGCGCTAGCTCAAGGTCGAGTCAATTGTGTTGAATTCGATGGCGCAGTATTTACCAATTTAACCCGTGACCACCTTGATTACCACAAGAGTATGCGTAACTATGCAGACGCTAAGATGAAGCTCTTCGAACATTCACATTTAAGCTACGCAATTGTCAATCATGATGACGAATTTGGTCGTGTCATCATCGAACAATTACAGCAACGAAACATAAAGTGTTTGACCTACGGAGCTAGTTCAAGCGCAGATTTAAGCTGGTCTGGCGTAAGGCATACGTCCAAGGGATTGTGTGGTCGTTGGCTCAGTCCTTGGGGCCATGAGGACTTTTTCTTACCGTTCTACGGGAGCATGTATGTGTCAAATGCGGCGGCGATTTTGCTTTCGAGTCTGTGTAACGGTCAAGAATTTGCTGAGGTAGTAACACAGATGCGTACCCTACCACCCATACCTGGTCGCATGGAATTCATCAAGAGGCACGGTCAGCTCACCGTCGTCATAGACTACGCTCATACTCCAGATGCGTTACGACACGCACTCGTCGCAGCCCGAGCACATGCACAAGGACGTGTGTTCTGCGTTTTTGGTTGTGGTGGCGACCGCGATGCCGGCAAACGACCCGAAATGGGTCGTATCGCAGAAATCTTAGCTGACGAGATCTATCTCACCTCGGACAATCCTCGCAACGAGTCGCCGGATTTAATAGTGGACGACATCATGCAGGGTATTGCCGAACCGGACTCAGTAGTGATTGAACTGGATCGCCATACCGCAATCCAGCTTGCGATGGAAGCTGCTACTCCTAAGGATGTTGTGTTGATCGCTGGAAAGGGACAAGAGAGTTCCCAGGAGATACAAGGTCAACGAATCCCAGGCGATGATCGATCGGTGGTAGAAAACATACTCGATGGAGCACACTTATGTTACTCTGGCTGACTGAAAAACTGGCTGAATATAGCGGTGCGTTCAATGTATTTCACTACATTACGTTTCGCGCTATGGTTGGCGCGGTGACCGGACTTGCACTGACGCTACTGTTCGGACCGATAGTGATCAGACAGTTTTCCCAACGCAATATCAGCGAGTCGATTCGACCCGACGGACCTACATCCCATCATACTAAAGCAGGTACGCCAACCATGGGCGGAATCATGATTGTCGTAGCAATCGTGATCGCGGCATTGTTGTGGTGTGACTTAACTAGTCATCGAGTGTGGATAGTACTGGCTGCACTAGTCGGCTTTTCGCTGATTGGATTTCTCGATGACTATCGTAAGTTTCGCCAACAACGTGGAATCTCCGCTGGTTTGAAATTTTTATTACAGTCCGTACTCGGTATCAGTATCGCGGTCACACTGTTTACTTTGGCTTCCCAACCTGAAGAAACGGAACTCATCGTTCCACTGTTCAAGGATGTGATCATTCCTCTCGGGACTGGTTATATATTTCTTACCTATTTGATGATTGTGGGTATGAGTAATGCAGTCAATTTGGCGGACGGATTAGACGGACTCGCGATCTTGCCTGCAGTAATGATCGCCGCGGCTCTGGGGTTCATCGCATATTTGGTTGGCCACGGTGAGCTTTCCGCATATTTATTTATTCCAAACATCCCCGGCTCGGGAGAACTCGCGGTACTCTGTGGAATTATCGCCGGTTCTGGATTAGGCTTTTTGTGGTTCAATGCCTATCCAGCGCAAGTATTCATGGGAGATGTCGGAGCTCTTGCGATAGGCGCTGCTTTAGGGGTAATCGGTGTTCTCGTTCGACACGAAATCGTACTACTGATTATGAGTGGAATTTTTGTGCTCGAGACTGCGTCTGTCATTGTGCAAGTCGCGAGTTTCAAAATGACGGGTAAACGGGTCTTTCAAATGGCACCACTCCATCATCACTTCGAATTGAAGGGGTGGCCTGAATCGCGGGTCATCATCCGCTTTTGGATCATTAGCTTCGTTCTCGTTTTGATTGGATTGTCGATGTTGAAACTACGATGAAACAAGCACACGACATCGTCTTAGGTTTAGGGGCAACTGGGTTTTCCGTAGTTCGTCACTTACACACCCAGTGTCCGGTATCAGTGTTCGATACTCGGTTGGGACGAGACGCACACGCGATTCCATTTCTAAACAACGTTCGCATGGACTATCCCGATGTTGATGTTATTTCTCCAAGAGGGTATAAGCGCGCATTAGAGAGTGCTCGTCGAGTCATTGCGAGTCCTGGAATCCCACTATCGAATAGTATGCTTAAATGGGCACAGATTGAACGAATTCCAGTAGTGGGAGACATCGACGTGTTCATGGAGCAGGTCAAAGTGCCGGTAATCGGGATCACTGGTACCAACGGGAAGAGTACCACCGTTAGCCTAGTTGCTGACATGCTAGAGGATCGAGGTTTTGTTGCCTGTGGGAATATCGGGACTCCAGCTCTCGATATGTTGAAGTCCAACGCTAAGGGATATGTTCTGGAATTGTCAAGCTTTCAATTGGAGAGATTGCAGAAGGGACCGCTTCAAGTTGCAACAATTCTCAACATCAGTGAAGACCATTTAGACCACCACGGGTCAATGGAAAACTACAGAGCCGCGAAGCAAAGAGTCTATCAAGACGCCGAATTTGCGGTTTATGATCATCTTCGTCCGGAAACTGTACCCGACAAAACTCTTCCGGGTATTGAGTTAAATCGAGATCCAAATTGGGCAGTCCACCAAAAAGGAATAACAGTTGGGGGCGAGTTACTCGACCAAAGTGATATCGCATTGTCAGGTACGAACTATCTACAAAACCTCCTAACCGCCGCCGCGATTTCCACGCAACTCGGTGCCAGCATCGAAGATGTCGTTCGTGTCGCCCGTGTGTTTAAGGGTTTGCCCCATAGAGCACAAAGTTTAGGAACCTTTGAAGATGTCGAGTTTGTCAACGACTCCAAAGCCACAAACGCCTGTGCGGCAATTGCTTCTATTCAGGAACAGTACGACGAAAGTTCTAAGCTTATCCTCATTTGCGGGGGCGATGGAAAAGCAGCAGATTTCGGAGAATTGGGCGAATGTATCGACGAATATGTAGCGCACACGATACTGTTCGGTAACGACGCCCACAACATTGCATCGGGTATTCACAACACAAGCTGCGAGTTTGTGTCATCCATGGAAGAAGCTGTGTCGGTCGCAGTCAAGGTGAGCCAGCCCGGGGACAAGGTGTTGTTAGCACCAGCGTGTGCCAGTTTTGACATGTTTACCGACTTCGCGCACCGTGGAACTACCTTCGCGAAATGTGTTTCGGAATTGCAGAGATGATCAATCGCCTTGATCCATTTGTCGCCTGTTCGACATTCTTGCTCGTAGCTCTAGGTTTAGTTGCTATTGTCAGTGCGACGATCTATCGTGCTGATGAGGTACTCAATCCTTACGTCGTGCGACATGCGATCTATATGCTGTTGGCCATCGTCGTGTTTTTTACGCTACTACACATTCCATTAGCGTTGTTTCATAAATTTCACAAGATTCTGTTCTTGGGAACACTGGTGATCTCAGTGCTGGTGCTGATTCCGTGGATCGGAGTCGTGGCCGGCGGTGGTCGTCGATGGATTGATCTAGGATTGATGACTGTACAAGTCACTGAAGTGGCTCGATTCTTAGTCCCAGTATATGTCGCAGGGCATCTAGCTAATACGTACTCGGCGGTCAGGGGTTCAACCGCAGCAACACTCAGACCGGTGTTTTGGGTTGGCATCTTACTTGTTTTATTCGTACTGCAACCAGATTTTGGTTCGGCGGTACTAATAGGTGCAGTCACCGTTGGCATGCTATACGTTGCGGGTGCACGATTCCGAGACTTGATCCTACTCGCAATAGTTGGCGCGGGTGGCTTAGCTTACGTTTTCTACCATCGATGGGATCGAATCACCGCGTTTCTCGACACTTGGACTCATTCCTCTGGCGAGGGTTATCAACTGGCACAATCTTTGATTGGCTTCGGTCGCGGAGAATTGACCGGTGTCGGTGTAGGGGATAGTGTTCAAAAGCTCCTATATCTCCCAGAGTCGCATAACGACTTTATATTCTCCGTCATTGTTGAAGAAACAGGCTTTCTAGGTGGTGCGTTGCTCTTATTGTTGTTGGTCGCCTTGGTGTGTCGCTGTTGGCAGATCGGCAAACACGCGCTGGAGCAACAACGACACTTCGCAGGGTTTATTGCGTTTGGTGCTGGGTTAATGTTGGGGTTTCAAACTCTAATAAACGTTGGCGTTACCATGGGCGCGCTGCCTACAAAAGGGCTAACTCTACCGTTTATCAGTTTTGGCGGAAACAGTCTTTTAGTGTGTGTCGCGCTTGTAGCGTTGGTTTGTCGAGCGCGCGCGGAGACACTACATCCTGAACTACGGCGAGATGATCTCGTATAAGATGAAAGCGATGCCGGAACATACGTTCGAAGGGATGCCGTTGATGCGTCGCGTCCGCAACGTGCACTTTGTTGGTATCGGTGGCGCGGGGATGTGCGGTATTGCCGAAGTTATGCATAACCAGGGCTATAAGATCACGGGATCGGATCTGCTCGCAAATCACGCAACCGAGCGGCTCCAGGGTTTAGGCATAAAGGTGCATGTAGGGCACAGTGCCGAATTTGTGAGCCATGTGGATGCAATAGTAGTTTCGACTGCGATTCCAGCGAGCAACGCCGAGGTACAAGCTGCTCGGAATGCCCGAATTCCAGTGGTGTCTCGTGCGGAAATGCTCGGCGAGTTACTCAGAGCAAGGTATGGAATTGCGGTTGCCGGGAGTCACGGAAAAACCACTACAACGAGCTTAATCGTAAGCATTTTCAACGAGGCTGGCTGGGACCCAACCTATGTGATTGGCGGGTTGTTGCGTAGTGAGGGACGACACGCGAAATTAGGCGGAAGCCGATATCTCATAGCAGAAGCAGATGAAAGTGATGCGTCTTTTCTCTACCTCAATCCATTGGTCGCGGTGGTATGCAATATCGATCGCGACCATCTATCCACATACGATCACGATTACAACCGTCTACTGCAAAGTTTTCAGGAATTTGTGCACCGATTGCCGTTCTACGGACTAGCAGTGGTTTGTTCCGATGATTACGGAGTCCAACAGATTCTGAACGAACTCGCTCGGCCTGTAATAACCTATGGTTTGAACAAGGAAGCAGACTATCGCGCTTTGGACATACGGTATGAGGAGACTAGGTGTAAGTTTAGGGTCGTTCGTCCTGATGATCAGGCGACACTGGACATTGAGACGTGTCTGCCCGGAATTGAGAACGTCCGAAACGCCTTAGGAGCAATCGCGATAGCATCGGACGAGGGTGTGCCAGATCGGTATATCGTTGACGGTTTACAGAACTATGAAGGGATACACCGGCGATTTGACACCGCGGCACTCGCTTTGAATGATCACAAATTCGTTCTTCTCGACGATTATGGACACCATCCCACTGAACTTGTTCATATGGTGACGACATCTCGCGAGTTGTTCCCCGAAAGGCGAATTTTCATGGTGTTCCAGCCACACCGGTTTACGCGAACAAGAGATTTGTTTCACGACTTCGTGGAGGTTCTGGGACGTGTAGACCATTTGGTCGTAGTCGACACTTATGCGGCTAGCGAAGAACCGATTATCGGAGCACACGCGAGTGATCTCAAGGCTGCGATAGAACACAAAGGCATAGTACCAACAATGTTCGCTTCAACAACGCAGGAAGCACTCGACTACGTACTAGAAAACATCCAAGAAAACGATGTGCTCATCGTTCAAGGTGCAGGTAGCGTCGATCAAGTTTCCACTCAGTTGAGGCAGTTGGCACAATGAAGACACTGATCCGATTCTTCTTTGGGCTATTCGTTGGCGTGACACTGACCGCTAGTGCGATCTACGGATATCACTTCATGTATGACTACGAGCCAAGTATAGTTGTGAATGGACAGTTAACCGATGACGAAAAGCTCGCGGTTGCAGAGTCGGTGAGTAACGCGGTTGAACAGTCTGGTCGATGGGTGTCGGCTATTGGTCTTGCAGAGTCCTTACTTGAGATTCCGTGGATTCGAGACGTTTCGATCGCCCGTTCACTTGACAATAGGATCAATGTCAATGTAGAAGTCAAGAATATTATGGCTCGAGTAGATTCAGAAACTGCATTGACTGAACACGGTGAAGTAATCCAAACAGTACGTGAACCACCAAGTTACTTACCCACGGTGCAAGGTTACGCACTCCAACAAAATTCAACTGACGTAGCAACCCTAAAAAAAGTGCGCGCTAGATTTGCCCTTGCTGGAGAGAAGGTATCGCTATTCGAACTGACCGATGAAGGTTGGCACATCACTTTGGATACAGGACACATGGTGTTGTTAGGGGACGGAGACTTAGTTGCAAGAGCCGGTAGATTTCTACGAATACACCGCGAGTTAGACTCGTCAAATGAAGACGAGATCATCATTGCTGATGCAAGGTATAACCATGGTGTAGCCGTACGTACCGAACCACGCGACAAAGACGCACCTAGTGATGCCGGTGTCGCAGTTGAAACAGTGCAAAGAGAATGAAATATGAACAGTAAGACTAAAAACACCGATCAAGGAAAAGTACTAGCTGGCTTGGATCTCGGCACTACAAAAATATCCGCCTGCATGGGAAGAACCTGTCCTGACGGGTCCGTAGAAATTACCGGTATTGGTACGAGGCCATCCAGCGGTGTTAGGCACGGCATGGTCGTAAACATCGAGGCCACAGTAGATGCGGTAAAGGGAGCGATTCAAGAAGCCGAATCAATGGCAGGCGAGAAGATGAACTCCGCGTACGTCGCTATCGGAGGTGAACACATCAAGTGTGTCAATTCTCAAGGTAACGCAGCAATTCGTGAAGGCGAAGTAACCAAAGCTATACTGGATTTAGCATTGGAGTCGGCCATCGCGATTCCGCTCAGTAACGATGAAAAAATCATTCATGTGATCCCGCAAGAGTACGCGATCGACTGGCAGGAAGGAATTCGAGAACCAAGTGGCATGTCTGGGACTCGACTCGACGCGAATGTTCACGTCGTCGTTGGTGCAAAAAACGCGCTCAGTAACATCGCAAAGTGTGTCGGCATGTGCGGTCTAGACATTCAAGACATCGTCGTTGAACCGATCGCGGCCGCCACATCGGTACTCACCGACGAGGAAAAAGAACTAGGGGTTGTACTGCTCGATATCGGTGGAGGAACGACTGATGTAGCGGTCTATACTGATGGTTCGTTGAGACACACAGAGATTATTCCAATCGCTGGGGACTCCGTGACGCGCGACATCGCGATGACGTTTCGGACCCCGGCTCAACATGCAGAACAAGTTAAGATCAAGTATGCGTGCGCACTTCAAGAACTGACTGACGAGGCAGAATCAATACGCGTACCCGGTCTTGCGGATCGGCCAGCGACACAGATCCCTTGTCAAATGCTTGCTTCAGTTGTAGAGTCTCGGTATAGAGAACTGTACAATTTAGTTCATAACAAGTTGCAAGAAGCAAAAATTTCTAAGGAAAAACTTGGTTCCGGTGTTATACTTACCGGTGGAGCAGCAACCATGGAAGGGGCTGCTGAACTCGCAGAGGAGATTTTCCATCTCCCGGTGTCCAGCGGCAAGCCTAAAAATCTTCAAGGATTGAACGACCTATATGACAACTCTGCGTATTCCACATGTACCGGTTTGCTGGTATATGCTAGTTCTCGGAAACGTGGATGGATGTATGAACCCAGGGAGACTCGAAATGGGTTCAAGTTCTCGTGGCGAGCCATTCGTACGTGGCTGCACAAAACATACAAACAAATTTAAGTTGAGGTCTAAGTGATGGAACACACAGATGCTGGACACGAAAATTTCAAGTTTTCGATACCTGACGAGAATCAATCGCCGCCCAGTTCGGAGCGGTTTAAATTTGAACCGGCCATAGAAGGCGACGCGGATGTTTCCCCGCCCGCGGTGGTGAAAGTTATTGGGGTTGGAGGTGGTGGCGGTAACGTCTTGAGCTACATGGCTGCTTCTGGGTTAGGCGGCGTGGAATTCATTGCCGCAAACACAGATATACAAGATTTGCGTTCTTTGCCCGACGAGGTACGTAAATTGCAGTTAGGTACTCCCCGTCGCCGAGGACTAGGCGCTGGGATGAATCCGAGTACTGGTGAGGCCGCTGCGAAGGAATCGATCACTGAAGTCGAAGATGCTTTGGACGATGCAAATTTGGTATTCATTATCGCGTGTTTAGGCGGGGGTACTGGCTCTGGCGCTGCGCCAGTGATTGCAGAAGTCGCTAAAGAAAAAGACATATTGACGGTTGCTATCGTCACTTTGCCATTGATGGAAGAACAGATCGTTCGCAAACGTAATGCTGAAATATGTCTGCGGGATTTACATGGTATCGCCGACTCGGTGGTCGTAATCCCGAACGATAAACTATGCAAGGTCGTTGACGGCTCGATGGGGTTTTCGGATGCGTTCAACGAGATGAACGACTTTCTTGCAGAGTCAGTAAAAGGCGTGGCTGACGTAATCAACACCGCAGGGCTATGGAACTTGGACTACAAAGATGTGGAGTCTGTTTTAGCGTCGAACGGTGACGGGGTCACCTTAATTGGAAAGGGGATTGCTACTGGTCAAAATCGAGCGGAGAACGCCGTGCGCGCGGCTCTGAATAGCCCGCTTATGGAAGACACCGACTTAAGCGGAGCTCGAAGTGTGCTCTACAACGTGCGTTCAAACGATTTGAGTTTTGATGAAGCACGTCATATCATGCGCATCTTCAACGAGATCATGATTGCGTCGGGTGGTTCGGGCGGAGTGTTTCCTGGGATCGTGGATGATCCAACCATGGGCGAACAGCTGGAGATTACCGTCTTGCTCACGGGAGTCGACCGCGGCGTAAATAGCTCTTCTTCAATGGACGTGGACACGCACCAGCGCGATAGTCATACAACGCGCGAGCGACCCAAGGTTTATCGTCCTGAACCTCGAGTAGAAGAGCACGCCACTCCGAGTCAAAATGTTGGCGAAGAGCAGGCGGGGGATCGAGTAATAAGTGGCGGTTCGCGTACGATTTCTCGTCCCGCGGGACGCAGACTCAACACGAGCGACATTCCTGCGTTGTTTCGAGATCAAGCAGATTGAGCTACGGTACTGAGTTGGCTAGTCCCCAGAGTGTTAGGGACATTAAAAAAGGGTTCAATCGAACCCTTTTTTGTTAAAAATTGTTGAGCTCAGAAAGTAATGCGACTGGCAATGACCACACCGGTATTGGTTCTTCTATCCTCTATTGATGTGAACGAAGAGATGTCGAGCAGGAAGCGACCTAACCCCAAGTTTGCATCAGAAATTCGAACTCCTAGCTTCAACTGGTTCCCTAGATCCCATCGAGAGACAGTTCCGTAAGGTTCTACCAGATTTCTACGATCCGATGTAATTCCGTAGGAAATCTCGATTTCGCTACTAAATCCCGCAACAGGGCTATCGAACGAATCGTGTAGAGGTGAATTTAGATCTAAGCTGTGCTCATATAGTGAGGAAGTTCCCCAAGACGGAGTGAACTGAATGCTCAAACCCGAACCATCTGCAGCACTTTCACGACGAACGTCGCACTGAATTCCGATAGATTGGTAAGTGTCGGCTTCCATAGATCGAACTATTCGAAGTTGTCCGCTGGCTGACCAATTATCATTGAAGAAAACATCGACTTGTCCGCCAATGTCAATGTTTGTTCCATCGGCGACTCCCCCGTTTTCAAAGCGTCCAAGAAACTCGCCGGTTAAGACCAAGTCTAAGTCCACGGTCGTAAAGTATCGTCGGCCTTGAACTCCAACTCTCAGTCTGCGAACAGTACTCGACAATGAACCGTCAAAGTCCTCAGTATCGTCAGTATCAATGTCGGATTGGAATAGATCTCCCTTAAGAGCAAATCCATTCTCTCCGTTTTCATCAAAATTGAACTGACCACCCGCAGCGAGTACAGTTGCGGTGAGTCCAAGATCGTTAATTTCACCCCAACGATCTGTGAGCGTGGAGGAACCAGTCCCACGGCCTAGCGTACCCCATACTCTCAGTTGTTCATGTAGTTTTCCTACCACATATGGATGCAGACTAGTTAGCGTAAACTCAACATTATCTTGTTCGGTATTCGTCGTTGTACCATTTTGAAATCGATCGATATCCACATCGCCTGTAGCACGCGATATGGCAATACCTAACCGAACATCGTCAGTGACTGCGAACTCTGCACCTAGCCAAATGGTCGTTGTTTGAGCTTCCAAAGAAGAGACTATTTCCTCATTTTCTACGACTTCCATGGGATTAGCATCGCGCCCCGTCGTATCAAAACTAGCCCATGCAGCCCAGTCGATGCCGTTGTTGGCGTTAGTGGATCCGTTGGAGTTCTTTAAAACGAAATTTGCTGATCGAGGGAGCATCGATAACAGCCGTGAGTAAGGATCAGCTGGGGAATTGTTTTCGTTATGAACTCGAACCATCGATGCCAATCCATTGAATTTCGGTATATCGAAATGGTTACTATCTTCGTAGTAATATGGCGGTGAGTAGCCTTCGTCGGTTTGACGCCGTGCTGCATCTATTGGGTTCGCGCGGTCGCTAATTCTCTCCACTACACCTTCACCGAGTAGAGTTCCCGCTACACCTAGGGCATGGATTAACGGTCGAGAACGAATTTCAACCGGCACTCTGGTAGTCGTGAATTCCATCCAAACTGACCATTCGCTAGGTCCGACGTCGTTGATTGCTCGAATGCGAACTTCATAGCCGGTCTGAGGAAGCAAATTTATTGCAGTAAAGCTTGTACTCGTGGCTGCGTGCTGAGTGACGTTGCTTTGCTGTCCAGACTCCCGCAGTTCTAAGTCATATGTTGTAATACTAGAACCTCGACCATCCGGCATCGACCAAGTGATCTGCGCAGACTCATAACCAATATCCTCAATCATCAAGGATGGAGAGAGTGGTGTATTCGCGACGACGGTGATCTCAAATGTTAAAACTGACTCATCGTCCTCGATAAATTCATCGGAATCCGTAACAGTGTAGGTATAGGTAGTAGTAGCTTGAGTTGCCGTAGGTGTTCCACTGAGGGTCCGAACATTGGGGTTGAACCGAACCCCTGGTGGCGGAGTTGGTGAAAGTGAATAGACTAAATAGCCATCGCCCTCAGAACCACGCGGTAGTTCTAAGGTTGCAACTGCTTCTCCCACTTTGTAAATCTGGTTCGGTATTGTTGTCCCCAGAGCGAAGAGAGGACGAGAATTCTTTATCGTACTAGCAGAAAGATCTGGAGACCAAGGACCCGTACCAGCAACGTTGACGGCGCGCACACCAATGAGATACTCAGTTCCTTGTTCGAGTCCAGAAATGGTGAAGGATGTGTCGCGAGTTTCTTCTTCGATCCAGGTTTCCGCGCTTTTCTCGCGATAACGCACATCATAGACTACCACTCTACGACCACCGTTATCTGCTGGTTTATCCCATTCGATAGACAGAGTGTCGGTACTGGCTTCCACCAAGGATACATTTCGAGGTGCGCTGGGAGTCGCATAGGGTCGAGTCTCCGCTTCGAGAATACTAGAAAAACCGACATGCCCCGATTCTGCGACGTTTTTGACTCGAATCTGGTAGGTTGTATTTCGCGTCAATCCTGTGATTGTGTAACTTGTAGCTGGCGCATCGATACGTTTCCTCTTCCAACGCGAAGTTCCCTTTGCGCGGTACTCGATCTCGTGCTCGACAACAAGAACAAAAGGCGTTGATTGATTCTCCCATGTAATGGTAATACGATCGGCGTGTGCGCGTTGAACCGAGAGGTTAGTGGGAGCTTTAGGTGCTTTTCCGAACACTCGAAAGGAAAACGTCAGTGAATCAGTCTCTCCTTCGATGTCGGTAGCGGTGTAAGTATAGGAGGTACGTTTAGTCGTAACCGTTGCCCTTCCTTTAAGTTTTCCTGTACGTCGTTCGATTTCCAAAGCGTCGGGTAACTCAGGATCGACAGAATACGATACTGGCCCGTCGCCACCAATTGCTAACGGTAGTTGAATGTCGACATAATCACCCAAGGTGAGATCGTCGACTTCAGCTCTTGCGTCTTCCGCGAACGCCAACGGTTCAGATACGTTTGTGACCTCAACCGTAACCATCACCGACGATTCGAGCTTGCGTGCGCCAGTACCGCCAGTTGCAGTTACTTTAACATTGATCGTCGGTGTCGCTTCGTGATCTTCACCATCACCAATGTAGTACAAAATGCCTGAACTAGCTCCAATGGTAAATCTATCGGTATCAGCGGAGTCGAGTGAATAGGTAACTGAATCTTGTGGATTGGGATCTGTGGCCTCCACTTCCCCTAATCTGATCCGTCCGCCGCGGCCAGAAACGTTTTCGGTCAAAGTGAACGTGTATTCGGTCTCCTCAAACGTGGGAGCATTGTTTCCTAAGGTATATGCTTGCACCCAGTCCGACCACCGTCCGCCGCGTATGCGGAGCCTTGCTTGGTATTGAGTATCCGTCTCTAAAGAACCTATGGTCAAACTCGTAACCGTGTTTGCCAACTCGTAGAGTTCGGATCTACCTCCGCCTCGGACTTTACGAAACTCTAAGTCGAAGCCCGTGATATATTCACGTTCGTCTTCGTCGACCTCCCACACTAGGTGTAAGGTATTCAAAGCTGGTGTCGTAATCACGGGGCTGTCTGGAGCTGGATGGTCGTCGACAACTTCTAGTACGACGGTGGTTTGTGACGTGGCCGCGACATCTTCCTTATGTGCTGTTATTCGAATCCTGTAGATACCGATATTGCTGCGGTCGTCACTGATCGATTCCGTGAAATACACGATTCCATTTTCATACTTGGACTGACCAATGAAGTTTAAAAATGACGGACAACTGCCAATGTAGTTTTCTGCGAGATCGTACTTACCTGTACACCGAGCACCATAGGTAAGTGCTGCACCTTGTTCTGTTTCATCCGGACCTGCAGGTTGCGTCCAACGTCCTCCTAAATGAACTTGGCTCCAACCATAAAACGGCTTTGGTGGGGGAGATTGATCAAGTTCTTCGGAGTCTTCAACAGGTGGTGTACCGGTGGTAGAACACATGGGATCGGTTTCGTCATCGTCGTCGTCTTTGATGCGAAATACCACTTCCAAAGTTGCCGGCGTGCAACTACAAGCATCGGGACCAGTAGCGACTAAGGAGAATTTGTGGCCAGACAAGACCTCGGTCGAACAACCGCTGACGGTTACGTCTTCCTCATCGAAAGTGAATCCTTCCGGCAATACTGGATCGGTGGAACGTCGAACTTCATATTGAATGTCACCGACATCGTCAACGCAGGAAGCACCGTTAGAGTCGAGACTAGCGGTAGGGAGCTGGAACGTCTTGGACTCGCCTACCGTTAGTTGGATCAGTTGTGTCTTTTCATCTCCCCACGTAGCACAGTTGAATGCTTGACCATAGGCGTTGCCAAAAAATGAGAAGGCCATGGCAAGTAATAAGGAAATACAACACATGGTTGTGCTTTTCCCAGATTCCATACGCAACACGAATTTCTCTCTCATGTGTAAAGCTTCCTGTAGTTTCGTCGATTCTCTAGGACGGGACTATCGTTCTGAGATTGCACTTTTGACCGTTGCCGGTATTGTTAGTTCGATTACAGTGATTCAGTGCGAAACTCAGTACTGAGTAATCCAGAAACCAATGATTTCTCAAGTCATATTCTAGTGTTTGATGCCTCGTGCGTTGAGTTAATGCCAGTTCGTACAGGGACCTCAAATTTACGTTAACAGAAGAGTCAAAAGTCGTCTCTAAGACTTTGATGACTCACTTGATGGTGTTCCTCGGTTAGTATTGACGACGATTTTTTCAATATGTGAGAATTGTGCGAGCTCTTGCATTTGTTCTAAAAGCATAGGAGATCGGAAGCGAGCACGAGTTGCCCAAGCGTTGGAATCAAACGACACAAACACCGTGTCACCTTGAACCCTTGCGCCCGTGCAATGACTAGCTTCCTCTTCAGGTAGCAGAAATCTCACCACTCGAATTGTGGCTTGATGTGCGTCAAGTTCTTTAATAATGCGCGCAAGTTTAGAGAATCGTTTTTCCGGTGCTGATAACGAGTCTTTTAATCGGTAATAGTCCATGGTTAGATTCTAAAACCCTATTTCCTCAGATCTCCGATTGGTTTGACGTTGTACACGTGGAAGAGGTACTGTGTTGAAAGGCATAAAATTAGGTCATATATATGAAATAGTTTACTTATGCTCACTAAAACATTTCAGTCAGTCTTTGGAAGTCGCAATTCGCGCGAATTGAAGCGAATGCAAGGCATCGTCGCGCAGATTAACGCTTGGACCGAACGAGTTGCAGAGTTGACCGATGAACAAATGCAGTCTAAAACTGCTGAGTTAAAACAACGATATGCGGATGGTGAAACTCTAGAACAATTATTACCGGAAGCGTTCGCATTGGTGCGCGAAGCCGCTGACCGCAAAAACGACACACGTCATTACGATGTTCAACTTCTGGGTGGGATCGCCCTTCACGAGGGCAAGATTGCGGAAATGCGGACGGGCGAGGGGAAGACCCAAGTAGCAACGCTAGCCGCGTTTTTGAATGCGCTGTCAGGTAAGGGAGTTCACATCGTTACCGTAAACGACTATCTTGCGCGCCGCGACGCAGAATGGATGGGTCCAGTGTATCAAGCACTAGGAATGTCTGTAGGTGTCATTCAATCTCGACAAGACCAAGAAGCAAAACGAATCGCGTATTTACAAGACATCACCTACGGTACGAACAACGAGTTCGGCTTTGACTATCTGCGCGATAACATGGCGTTTCGATCGCAGGACCGTTTTCAACGCGGTCTAAATTACGCGATCGTTGATGAAGTAGACTCGATCTTGATCGACGAGGCTAGAACACCACTGATCATATCCGGTCCGGCTGACGACAACACGGAACTGTATAAGCAGATCAACAAGATTGCACCTCGACTGGAACAGCAAGAGTACGTCGAGAGTAATCTGCCCGCAGTGTTGGGAGGAGAAAAGCCGGAAGATACGGGTGACTTCTTCATTGAACCGAAGAATCGAACGGTGGAAATGACCGAACGAGGTCACAACCGTGTCGAAGAGTTTCTAAAAAAGGCAGGCTTACTCGACGAAAACGACAGTCTATATTCGTCTGCAAATCTCCAGCTACTGCATCACGTAACTGTTGCCCTGAAAGCACATTTTCTGTTTAAGCGCGACGTTGAGTATATGGTGAAGGATCGTGAAGTCATCATTATTGATGAACACACAGGTCGCGCAATGCCAGGTCGGCGTTGGTCAGAAGGAATACACCAAGCTGTGGAAGCTAAAGAAGGCGTTCCCATACGACACGAGACTCAGACACTAGCTTCAACGACATTCCAGAATTACTTTCGTCTATATTCGACACTCGCTGGCATGACGGGGACAGCGGATACAGAGGCGTTCGAATTCAACCAGATATACGGGCTCGAAGTTGTAGTGTTACCCACGCATATGCCGATGGTTCGCGAAGACCGGAACGACCTAATTTATTTGTCAATGGACGAGAAATACGACGCGATCGTGGACGATATCAATGAATGTACCGAACAACACCGCCCGGTTTTAGTCGGTACAACTTCGATCGACTCGTCAGAGAGGTTATCGAAGGAACTGCGCAAACGCAAGATCGAACACAATGTACTCAATGCGAAGCAACACGAACGAGAGGCAGAGATCGTTGCCCACGCCGGCAAGCCTGGAAAAGTCACTATTGCAACCAATATGGCTGGTCGAGGAACCGACATCGTCTTAGGTGGAAGTTTCATGGCCGAGATAACAGAACTCGGAGATGAACCCGACGAATCCGAAGTCCAGCGAATTATGTCGGACTGGCAACCTCGCCACGACCAAGTTGTTACCGCAGGTGGCTTGCACATCATTGGTACCGAACGCCACGAATCAAGACGGATTGACAATCAGTTGAGAGGTCGTTCAGGTCGTCAAGGTGACCCGGGTAGCTCGCGCTTTTATCTATCAATGGAAGATGATCTGATGAAGCGTTTCGCCTCTGACCGCTGGAACAACATGATCCAGTCGCTAGGGTTAGAACGTGGAGAAGCAATTCAACACAAGATGGTCAATAATGCGATTGAACGCGCGCAACGCCGAGTCGAGAGTCAACACTTTGATATTCGAAAGAACCTGTTGGAGTTCGACGATGTCGCGAACGATCAGCGACAGGTTATCTATGCACAACGGAACGAATTGATGGACTTTGAAGAAATTTCCGCGACCATCGAGCAGATGAGGGCTGAAGTTGTCGAAGATACGGTCAGTGCGCACATTCCGCCTAATTCTGTGCCCGATGAATGGGATCTAACTGGGTTGGAAAACATACTACGAAGCGAGTTTGGAACTCCACAACCGGTACAAGAGTGGATAGCGAATGAAGAGGTGGACAATACTGAGCAGATTCAAGAGAGAATCTTACAAGACTTTATTACCAAATA
Source organism: Gammaproteobacteria bacterium (assembly GCA_009841615.1). Taxonomy (GTDB): domain Bacteria; phylum Pseudomonadota; class Gammaproteobacteria; order Pseudomonadales; family Azotimanducaceae; genus Bin55. The sequence goes on from VXLL01000014.1 coordinate 62,020, forward strand.
TGAAGAGAAGCGAGCCGGCTGGGTAGAACGGGATATTGATGCTAATCTGGTAGAGAAACAGATTACGTTGTCGATCCTAGACCAAAAGTGGAAAGAGCATTTACATACGATGGATCACTTACGTCAAGGCATCCATTTGCGAGCTTATGCCCAGAAGCAACCAAAGCAAGAGTACAAACGGGAAGCCTTTCACATGTTTCAAGCATTGCTCGCGAACATTCAGCATGCGACGGTTCGTATTTTGAGTCGCATGGATGTGGGCCAAGAACAGACTCGTCGCGAAGAAGAGTTGCAGCGTCGTCGCGAAGAGATGAAACGAATGCAGTTTCAACACGCGAGCGATTTAGATGGGCAGTCGAAGGGTAAACCGCGACCGGAAGCACAGAAACCTTTCGTTCGTGAGCAACCTAAAGTGGGTAGAAACGATCCGTGTCCCTGCGGTTCAGGAAAGAAGTACAAACAGTGTCACGGACGAGCGGTTGAACCGCGATCCGAAGTTGGTTAGCAGACTAAGCGCGCCTGCCTCTCATTGATCCTCGGAGTCTATGGGGTGTTGCGGTGGAACTTCAACGGGATCTCCCGGAATTGACCGTCGTTCCTCAATCCATTCGTTCAGATCAATTAATTTGCATCGTTCTGAGCAAAACGGCCGGTAGGGATTATCCGGTGCCCACTCGCTAGACGTTTTACACGTCGGACATTGAACCAAACGCGATCTCATCTGAGTTCTGCTTGATTAAGCACCCCAATCATTCTTCGCACAATATACAGCAAATATGAACTCATAGTGTTTCTACTGAGTATGCGGCCTACTGGGTCTCTTCACTCGTCGGCGTTGAATCTTCGTCAGATTTTTGTGCAATCAAGCCATCTTGCTGGGTCTTTGAAATATCCTCAACACTGCCAATTTGCCGCTGCGAAGAGCCGTTTACGTCAGTGGTCTTTACTTCACGAAAAACCGTTACACTCTGATCTAGCGACCACATTGCCCCGGTTAGTGGATCGACTACGAAGAATCCAACCAATGTTGTCCAAGGCCAACTCAAGAAGTTTACGAAGTACCATAAATCAACACCTCCGTCTATTTGTTTTCGACCTACTACGTTACCTGCATCATAGAGATCTACAGTGTATGTCTCCCGTACAAAGTAGCCTCCGCGCGCATCTAGATTCACGATAGCGGGAGTCCGTCCGCGGAATTCGATATCGCCATTGCGATCAGTAATTACGATCTCCATGTCCGATGGGACACTGTCAATGTGGACCGGGTACTCTGACACGCTAAAGGTTGACGCACAACCACTCAACATCAACGTCGATATGCCGATTAACACCAAGCTAAATAAAGGCAAAAATTTAGCGATAGTGCCACGTTTCTGAAGAAAACCTCTATATCTCATAAAAATTGTTCCGTATTTTGTGGAAACCAATGGTTCCTAGTCGATCACCTAGTCGATGACGCTACCCAACTGCAAACATTAGGGATCGTGCTGAGCATTTTAGAGTATATTCGAGAACGTTGAGGGAGTAATTGAGGAATCAAATCACTAAGTAAGTCTTTCGTTTGAGGGGTTGCTTGCCGTTGTACGAAACGATAGTTTGTTTAGCCCAACAACGAACGTTCAAACACCAAAAGAAAAAACTCCTGGCGGTATATCACGACGCAAACACAACCCATACATAAGGAGGGCCCGAACGGGATTCCCTCGTCTTTTGAGTATCTTTTTTGCAATATTCGCACGAGACCGTAAACAAAACCGAGCACTAAAGCTATAAGAACGACAATGGACAACAAATGCCAACCTACCCAAGCACCGATTGCGGCCAGTAGTTTGAAGTCTCCTTGTCCTAAACCGTCCTTGTTGCGAACTATCCGGAACAAGAAATTGATTAGCCAAAAGCTCATGTATCCTGCGATTGCACCAATGATTGCCTCGCTCGGAGATGGAAACACGTTCGAGTGCTCGAAGTAAATACTAGTGAGTAAGCCACTCCATAGTAAAACGTAGTTTAACTCGTCGGGCAATATGCCGTGTTCTATGTCGATAGCACTCAGTGCGATCAAAAGTGCCACGCAAATTGCGGCACACCCCAGAGCCTCAGTAACGGCGAAATGTCCAACCAACAAGATCGCAAACAAACATCCAAGAGTTTCTACGATTGGGTATCGCCACGAAATTCGGGATGAACAATTACGACACCTTCCTTTGAGTAAGACCCAACTCAACACCGGTATGAGGTCGCGGTAGCGAATGGGTGTTAAGCACGACTCACAGCGCGACCGGGGTATCCAAAGATTGAACCTGACATCGCGAGTTTCGTCGTCGTCCTGTTTGTCGGTGTTACCGGCATTAACGATGACGGGCAGACGAGAGATTACTACGTTGAGGAAGCTCCCAATGACTAAACCGATCAAACCAGCGAGCGAATAGATGTATAAATTAGTCATGTACTATTGACGTATATGTGTCTTTTTTGAACCGCGGACTAAAAGTCCTTGTGTGCGACAAAACCTCAGTGTGTATTTAGACGAATAATACACGGTCACCGGTTACATCGCCTCGCAATCGTAGACGTAGCGTATTAAAATTCTTTTGGCGCAAAGCCGGAATAGCTCAGTTAGGCAGAGCAACTGATTCGTAATCAGTAGGTCCGCAGTTCGAATCTGCGTTCCGGCACCAGTCTAACTCACACATCACGCTTTCTATGCAGACAGTTCACATTTTGTGAGGAGTGACTCTTGAAGTTGTCTCCAAGTTCAAATGTGTGAACACAAACCACCAACCCTAAGAAGATCTACCCGTTGAGGTCTTGACGACAGCTAGCTAGTCGTCACCCTAGCTTACAACCTTAGATTGGACTATGACGGATCGGGTAATCCACATTCCTCAATTTAATCGGAGTCTAGTTCGCCATAGACTCGCGGTTTCAAATATATCTAACGGATCGCCTCACCTTACCCTGAGAAGTCTTTTCTGCAATCTCTACTCACGCACCAACTCCCAAATAGCAAACTTCACAGCAGGACCAACTAATTCACTCGCATCCGCAATAAATGCCAATAGTCCAATGTCGATGTACACGGTTTCGTAACTACGTAGTGCCAACTACTGTATTTAAACACTACTCAAACCGCAACAATCGGTGCATCAAGTTCTCTTCACACGTTTTTCTCGGTACAATTTTTTTAACAATGCGATCGTTCAACGTTTTCGCTGTCAAGACGCAGGAGACGGGTAGATGAGTGATACCTTGCAAGAAATTGGTCGAATCGAACGCTTCTGGATAGAACGTCCGTTGGTTAGTGCTACACTTACTGCATTGTTTCTTGGTATCGCAGGTATCTGTGCTGAGTTGTTTCTCTTCCCAATCCTCAATTCACGTCCGATTAATTGGGGACTTGCCTGTGGTAGTTTGCTTGCAACACCGTTGTATTTCATTGTGTTCTATGCTTTGTTTCGATGTCTCCATGTATTGTTTCGACGTCATCGTGAAGTTAGAAACGTTTGGGATCACAAAGTAGATTATCTGTTTCGCCTAAATCCGTTACTTGCGTCTATATTTTTCGCTCCTGTTGTGGGATTCATGGTAATCTCGAGAGATTATTTTGCTCTTTTAATTACAGGTTCTCCGATACCTTGGGGTACCTTCGTATTTGCCACTATAGTTGTCATGATTAGTTTTGTTGTTTGCTACACAACTGCTCGTAGCAGGCAAAACGATACATGATGACCGCGTAATGTTGCCATTCGTCAGAACTACCATCCCACCAAGTCGATTGAACGACAGACTACGAATTGCAAGGCTTTGAATCCATATGACTAGCATAAAAATAAACATCATTTCGTCGTTTGCGCTGGGAGTCTTCACCACTGTCGTGCTGTTTGGAGCAGGGCTACTAACGTACAAAGTTTTCGCACCTCCAACATCGCTAACTCCCGTTACAGATGTAACCAGCACTTCAACGATTTTCGATGAAGAGATCAATTTGAGTGAGTTCTTTGGTAGTGTTGGGATCGACATTTCAAATCTCCCCGAAACAGAGAGTAACTATGCTCGTTCAGTTGCTCTTAGGGCGATGTTGGCATCTAGCGACGAAACAGAGGTACTTACCCTACTTGAACAATCTAAGAAAGTTTCCAACGAGTATCTGCGGCTTACAACTCAGAGTGAAATCTTCCGACGTTTCGCTTCTCTCAATCCCTCAGACGCTATAGCCCTGTTAAGTAAATTCTCGTGGAACAATCGAAAATTATTAGTAACCGCGGTATTCCGTGAATTCGCTACATCGGATATCGAATCTGCAATTTCACACTTGAGAACGCTAGAGTTGTCCGATCAACGACTTGCTTTTGCAGCGATACTGAGTGTCAGTGGTGGTTTGACTGATAGTCGAATCAATGAATTAGCGGTTGAATTAGATCTCGTCATGGTTCCCGAGGATGTTCAGGAACAACGCATCTTAGCTCTGGCTTTGAAGGATCCAGAATCAGCTTGGCATGCAATTCTTGAGGATGGTCGTAATGACGAAAATCAGGTTCTAATTCTCGCGACAATTCTTGAAACTTGGTTAATGCAGGATGGATCCACTGTAATTGAGCAAATTGAAGACTCTCTTGAGCACTTGAGCTTTCCTCAAAGCGTACTTGGTCCGGTATTTTCACAATGGGCTCGAAATGACCCAGACGGTGCGTTCGAGGCTGCTCATCGCTTGACTACGAATGCCATGTCCGATGTTACTGCAATTGTTTTGCAAGCGTGGACCAGTACGGATCCGAGGGCTGCAATGGATGCACTATCCACAATCGCGTCTGCCGAAGAGCGAATTCAATTTCAGCAACAAATAGCTTACCAGTGGGCAAAACATAACCCGCGCGACCTGTTGGATGGCCTTAAAACATTCCCGTCACAGATGCGGTCATTTGCGCGATCACAAGCTCTAAGGGGTCTTGCGTCCGAGGCACCATTGGAGGCGATCCGATTAGTGGGAAATTCATTAAACTCGTATGAAGTTGGCGAATCCATCATAGGACCTTGGGCGGAGCAAGATGTACACGCGGCACTTGAGTGGGTACTATCAAAAAACCGAAACAGGAGACATGATTATTTGTGGTCAATCTGGCCCTCTCTTGTAGGAGAGGATCCGGAACTTGCTCTTGAGACGGCAAAAAGTCAAACCGTTAACAGAAACAAAGTAGCGTTTGAACCAGAGGTAATTAAGCATCTTGCTCGCATTGATATCGATCAAGCCATTGCTATGTTGCCTCGCGTTCGAGATGTTGCAAAGGTCCCTTCGTATGCGGAGGCCGGCCATGAATTGTTAAAACGAAACGAACCGGAACGAGCGATCCAACTGGGTTTGCAGCTTCCTCCAGCACAACACGACGACTATTTCGTATATCTGTTCAACCAATGGCAGAATGAGGATAAGTATGGGTTGTTCGAATCGATAGATCTTCTACCGACCCCTGGGATCAAGTCCCGTGCCGCACTTGTATTGCTACAAGGATATACAACGAAACCTTACAAACGCTTTTCCGATGACCAAATTGCAAACATAAAAAGTTATCTCAATGAAAAACATTCAAAGAGTCTTTTGCGGTACCGTAGGTGGTAACGAGGTTCTTAGGCTATTTATAGACTTCAATTACCGTTTTTGCCGCGCGAAAGATGATTAATCGTTTCATTCACCCACATCGTTCACCAAGCCAATGACTACCGCAAAAGACAAAAAAGAATCATGGTTTCGGAAGATCCCATTTGTTCTAGGAATGCTCTTTTCAGCTGTGCTCTGCTCCACTATCCTAGTCAAATTCACCGGCGAAAACAATCGCAGCACGACGGCTGAATATCAATCCGATGATGAGCAGAGTGAAGAACCTATGGTTCAATCGATAGAGGAAGTCGCTGACACCAGCGATCCCTCGACTTCTAGCGATATTCCTTCAGGATTGGATGGATTAGAGAACGTCAAATCGAGTTTTGCGCTTGCTCTCGAGGTTGACAGATTGCTATCTACAGCCGCGTTTGAGGACACATTGGGTCTGCTTAACGAGTCTAAGACGATCGAAGATTTGGCTGTGAGGGCCATTGTCCAAGACCAGATATTTCGTAAGCTAGCGTCCGTTGATCCTCAACGCACACTGACCTATGCGAACGAATTCCCGCTAATTCTGCGCAACCAGTTCACATCAGTGATATTTTCTGAATGGTCATTGTCAGACATCAATGCGGCAATCGAATATGGACGAAGATATATTAGAGAAGTGGATTCGACGCAAAAAATCGCAGTAATTGCTGGTATTTTCGAATCAAATCCTGGCCTCTCGGAGAGTATAAAGCAGGTAGTCATTAGCGAGTTTGAACTTACATATGACGAACTTATTCTGCTGGATCGATCAAGGGACACAACCTTGTTTGAAAACCCTTTAGAAGCATGGAGCAGCATCCTAGCTGATGCCAATAACGACTTTAGCCAAGCTCAGGAACTTGTCGATGTCGTGCTTGCAGCAGTCGAACGGGATGGGATTAAGGTTTTAGCTGAGATGCATAGTTCTCTTGAAGATCGAAGAACCAGAAACGAAGTATTTCGAAAAGTACTAATAGACAACCTCGCGCAGCAAGATGTAGCCGCCGCCTTTGAACACGCAGTGAAATTGCTGGATGGGACGAACCGATCCACCGTCTTTGAAATCGCCGAGAATTGGGCTCGTCATGACCCTAACGCCGCATTAAACGCTTTGGAGCAAATATCGGATGATGCATTACGCGAGCACGTTCGAGGTGAGATTCTTTTAACTTGGGCTCGTTCAGATGCAGAGGTAGCGCTAAGAGCCATCTCCGCGCTTCAGCAAACCGACAAGCGAGACCAAATACTTGCAGAAGCTCTTTGGGTATGGGCAGGGAGAAATCCGCATAACGTACTTCAACGACTAGATACTCTTCCTAGCGATCTGCAGGCATTAGCTAAGGAACGAGCTGTGGGTATGTTGGCTCATGAAGCTCCTCGAGAAGCGATTGAATATTTATCTGATTTACCAAACCCACGCGCAAAGCGCAACGTGGCCACTGACATAGTCTGGAAGTGGGCACAGCAAGACATCCACGCAGCATTTGAGTGGTTGTTGACAGAGTCTGAAGTTGAGGATTATCGAACTGATCTAGTCTTACAAATGCGGTCCTTTTTAACACCTCAAAACGTAGAGTCTTTGATAGAACAGGCTTTGAAACATTCTCCAAATGAAGCGGGTATCGGATATGAAGGCATATTGCTTTCGCAACTGAGTGTCAACGACGTAGACACAGCCAAAGCTTTGCTTTCTAAAGTTCGCGAGGGAAGATCCCGATTAATTGTGCAGGTAGCGATTGGTACCAAATTACTATTCACTGACGACGATCCGCAATCAGCATTCGACTTTGGCAAACAAGTACCAGAGGTACAAAGAGCAGAGTATGAGGGTATGGTTGTCGCGGTTTGGGCTACCCGAGAACCGAAAAAGGCGTTCGAGTACATTGATCAACTATCAACCTCGGCTACCAAGTCTCGAGCTGCTATGTGGTTGACTGCGTACAACAATATTTACAGTACACTCTCCGATCAACAAGTGGAAGAGTTAAGAGGTTATCTAACCGATCGGGAGCTAAAGGAGCTAGAATCGAATAATCTCTGGACAAACGTTTTTGGATACTAGAGTCTTACCCAGACACTTGGTATAAATTCAAAGTACCGAAGTTCCGGCGGTTATAGTTTGAGAAACTTTGTTGCTTTACAACTTCGCCAACGTTCCATCGCCGAGCGATCTTGGGTTCGCGTACGCTTCAGGGGATTGTCATTAAGATAATTTTTAGGAGAATTTATCAATGGCTGATTCTAAGAGAAAACGACGTCGGAGAAGATTTAGCGACGAATTTAGTTCATACCGATCCTCGCCGCGCGTTTGATATTGCTCTTCAGCAACGTATCTTAGAACGCGTGGGCGGCATGTACATGCCTGCACTTGAAGCACAGATTCTTGGGCAGATAGTCTATCAAGATTTCGACCTTGCGGTCGAACTGCTACCGAAAAAACGTGAAGGCAGTTCACGGTCGCAAGTCTATACCTCCGTAGGGAGTAATTACATCAACTTAGGTCAGTCTTCGAAGGCAGTTGACTTAGGGCTCAAACTAACTGCGAACGAGCGAACGCAATACTTTCAAAGCATCGCCTATACTTGGGCTAGCATCGATACTAGTGGGTTGGTCGAGTCCTTTAAGAATCTACCTACTGCAAAAATCCGATCGAATCTAGCGCGAACTTTGACGAGTCAGTGGATGGAAGACAATTTCACGGAGGCGCAGCTAGAGGTTCTAGAGTCATATCTGAGTGATTCTGACTGAATAACGATGGAGAGTCGACGGTGTGTTTGAGCGAGGACACTTCGACGCTGACGCTGTCAACTTCCAATATGGGAACTCGACATTAGTCTAGAATGTCTACACTGAATGTCAATCCAGTGTTGACTTTGGATTCAATAGCGAACCTCCTCTAAAAGAATTGGAAAAATCACAAATTGGTTCATTTAATCAAAATAGTCTTCAATTCTGCCTGCTGCTAGTTTCATGCGCACTTTCCTTAAGCGCGGCGTAGTCGTCATGATCGGCCTGCTAATCGGACTCGGTAGCGTCGGTGGAGCACTCCTTTTGCTGCAAGATGATATGTCGAGCGTTCCAATCGCTAGTAACTCGACTACTCAAAAAGCTGAATCAGTTCCACTCGCGAATGTCTCAGAACGTGACGAGGCTAGTGAACGACCTCTGATGGTTACTGTGCCTTCCAGGATCGACGATATGACGTTTCCAAATCGGACCTTCGAACGCAAAGCAGGTATCCTATTCTGGATCGATACCCTCACTGACGATCAAGTGGTAAACTGGCTCGAGCAAACTACGGATAGGTCTCTGCATGTATCTTTTGTTAATCGAATCGAACTGCAAGCTGCACTTTTGCAAAAGCTCTCTACAACAGCACCTGATCGCGCGCTCAACTTCGCGTTAAACAGAGACGCACCACAGCGCTTTTCGATGATCAGGTCGGTGTATGCAGCATGGGCTCGAAGCGACGTAAACAAAGCTATTGAAAGTGCAAAAACATTGAACGAACAAGATTCCTACCATGCGCTAGCGTCCATCTTTGACGCACGCACTGATTTACAGTTAGAAAGACTACAGGACATTGCGGCTGAATTTGGATACGAACAATATGCGTTCGACAGGCACTTTAATAATCTAACCGAACACAAGATTGAAAACCCTCGGGAAATTTGGTACGAGATAGTCAATTTAGCAAACCGAGCAAAGGTTCAAAACAGTACGGGAGCTCCTTTAGGTCGAGTCGCGATTGCTTGGATCGAGGAAAACGGTTTAGAGATCTTGGACGAAATACTGTCATCCATTTCAAACGAACCGAAATACTTTTCAATAATCTCGCAGATACTAGCAGATATTCCGACATCTCGACCAGAGGAATTATTTGATTACATAGTGAACAATCTAGGCGATCGAGCAGCCGAAGTGATTGACATCAGTGAAATTTCCGCCAAGTGGGCTGAACAAGACCCTAAAGGTATGTTATCAAAGGTACAAATCCTTCCCTCCAGTCGTTTTCGACAGAATCTGATGACGCGCGCAGTTTACAACTGGGCGAACGACAACCCACGAGAGATTCTCGAACAGCTGAAACAACTACCTCCCAGATTGCGTGACATTGCGAGCAGGCTTGCCATTCAAAAGTTTACAAATAGTTCACCGGCGGAAGCCGCTAAGTTTATCATGCAAGTTGCAGATGACGGTTTGCAGTCGCATCTTGCTCAAAGCTTTGCTCACGAGTGGGTCAAAGTTGACAGTAAAGCTGCTAAGGCATGGGCACAAAACTTACCCACAACCGATCCTATGCGTGCTTCATTTATAGGACCGCTAACTAGATCTTTGGTTCAAACAGATCCTCAGGGAGCATTTGAACTTGCACTTCAACAACCAATCGATGCAAGCGACGGAAGTCCGAACCAAGTAATTGGGCACGAAGTGTGGGTCTTGGATAGGATCGCAACTTACGATGTACAGCTTGCGCTTGAGTTGCTACCTCAGGTAAGAGAAGCTGGCAGCGCGCGTGCGTACACTAACTTAGGTAGTGCATTGATCCGTCAGGGAGACTCACAGCAAGCACTCAATCTTGCAACCCAATTGAAGGAAAGGGAGAAAGCCGAATTCTACCAAGGTATTGCAATGAGTTGGGCAAGGCACGACCCAAAAGACCTTCTCGAAAATTTCGACGGATTTCCTACATCCACGAAGTCGAGAATTGCGACTGGATTGGTTCTGGCAAATGAAGTTCGTGGTAATTTTTCCACCAAAGAAATCGTACGCTTAAAAAAACACATCAACGAAAAGGACATGAAACTGCTCAATCAAATTAGAGAAATTGACATAAGTAGTCCATCGGAAGAAGACTTAGAAATTATCAACGAACTGTACTTATGGTAGTTGGTTTGCTCACTACAACTTTTAGCAATCGATGGCATTGATTGTGGAATCCCTCTAAGCGGTAGTTTTAGTATGTGTGTGCATTTTCGACAAATTGAAGGCGAGAGAATCGCATGAACAGATCATTCCGTATTTACACACTTCTACTTACCTTAAGTATAGCACTAGGTGGCGGTGGAGTGTATTTATTACATGTCATTATTTCGAACAACACACCCAGTAAGTTTGCTTCGGCCACTACTAATCCCATCAACAATGCACACGGTTCTGGTGACCGTTTTCAACTAAGCCTCGAAAACTATCTTAATTTACACGGCAACTATCCGTCATCTGTTTCTCTTACAGACCCGATCTTAAACGAAAACTCATTCAAACTCCGACTCGCGGTTTATTCCTTCGTGGCCGGTTTGTCCGATCAAGACCTGACGATCGAGTTACAAGCCATTACCGGTCGAACAAGGGGACTTTCGCATGCAGTTCGAGACATTCTTCAAACAGCTCTTGTGGAGAAGCTTGCGATCTTTAATCCGAAAGCTGCTGTCGAATATGTCATCGAACAAGGAAAAAACAGAATAGATAGCTCAGGTCTATCATACGGACAACTGGGGTCTTATACTGATGACGAAACGGTTTATTTGCCTGTTGTACAAAGTGTATTTGCGGAATGGGCATCGGTCGATCTAAACAGTGCCGTTGAGGGAGCAAAAACGCTGGAAGTCGACACCAAGAGTAATGCACTTTCAGGTATATTGGCAACGCAAGCCGGTCAGTCTGTAGCAACATATCGTCGAATAGCTCTAGAACTTGGAGATGGAAATAGAGGAATAGAACGTTACCTAATGTCGTTGGAAACGCAACCAATTGAAGACATTCAAGCAACATGGCACGAGGTCGCGACACTGATCAATCCTGAACAGAAAATCGATTCTCGAACATTCGAGCACATCCTCCGCCATTGGTACGATCAAGAAGGAATTGAAGTTCTCAAGGAAATTTACTCCAGTACTCTGGACGAAAATATTAAATTTGATACGATCCAACAACTGTTATTACTGGCTGCGGAGAGCAACCCCAAACAAACGTTTGAATATGTAGAAACGATTCTGAACGACGGTTTGAACTTCTCACATCTCTACACTGTCGCTAGTGCGTGGGCGACAACCGATCCACTAGCTGCATACAAAGTCGTTAGTAATATAGAACAGATTGATCAGCGGGAAACACTGCAAGGAAGTGTTGTCTTGACGTGGGCGAGAACTAAACCGCGCTACGTGTTAAGAAATTTGGCTAACTTTCCAACAAAGTTTCAGGATACCGCGAGGGTAGACGCGATTAGAACTATTGCGAAAACGTCCCCGAAAGAAGCCGCCGAGTTCGCATTACGACAAAGCGGCAGGATTTCGGGTTTCGACCTGCTTCCGACACAGGTTATGCGCGAGTGGGTCAAACAAGATGTAGAGACTGCTGTAGAGTGGATATACAACGGACCGGTTAGTACGGAAAATCGTCGCAAGTGGGTTAACGCATTAGTTACCAATTTGGTTAACACAGACCCACGCCGCGCTTTCGATTTAGCAGTGAAACAACCACTACCGGAGTTCAGTAGTTTCATGGGTGAGGGAATTAACACGGGATTGGAAGAGGATATTATTCGTCGAATTGCTTATCAAGATCTTGAACTTGCAGTCGAGTTATTACCGCGAGTGCGCAAAGGTAGGACTCAGTCCAGTGCCTTTGCATCCGTCGGTGATCTCTTTATCGACCGAGGCCATTCACAAAAGGCTCTAGATCTGGGGCTACGGCTACCCAACGAGGATCAAACACATTACTTTCTAGTAATCACACCTAACTGGGCGACAATCGATCCGGTTGGATTGGTAGAATCGATAAAAGATCTTCCCACTAAGGAGATTCGTTCGAGCGTTGCATCAGTGTTGTCAAATCGATGGTATCGTAAGAATTTCACTGACGACCAGCTTGATAAGCTTAAGCAATATCTCAGTGATGCGGATCGGGAAGCATTGGAACAACAGCAATGATCAAATTGTGTTTAAGAACCTGTCCCCTGTACCATTTAGCGTAACCTGTCGAAAGAAGAGGAAATGCAATTCGGTGTGCGGCCGTGAGCTACCAGACTGTCCCCAATGACTTTCGATCACCCATTAGGGAATTGTGCCACGGCAACGCACCATCGCAATGGAGACCCCGTAGATTGTTTGTTTCTGAGAACGCCGGTACAGGGAAACGTCAGCATTGCAATTAACCGAATTGACTGTAAAGAGCACTACTTTGGAGTTCTACGTTGGAATTGCAATGGTATGTCGGTGTGGACAGGGAAAAAGCGGAGCATTCAGTCTGCTTTCTGAACACGACTGGAGTACATGTTGCCGAGCGGAAGACATCGCATACTGGCATTGGTTTTGCTGAGCTGACAACGAGGTTATCGGAACAGACGAATCAGGCAGAGGCCGCGAACATTGGCGTTGCCTTAGAAACTTCCAGCGGACCAGTGGTTGATTGATTGTTAGCACTGAGTTATGCTGTGTTCTGCATCAATGCGTAGCAAGCTGATAGCGTTCCGGATCGCTATTCACCACCAGGTGCGAAAAACAATCGGGTATACACATGGGTGTTGGCGAAGGTAGCGTTCTTAGAGCCACAACAGTTACGGACCGTGGGAGCACCGGGTACCGAACCGATGGTGACGCAATGAACTTTTTTTACGGCACTGCGGTAGTGTATGTATTGCAACAAAGGATCCTGCAGCCATCAGTACAGAGTTCTTAATACACGGTTGCCCGTCGATATCGTGTGAAATTTTACTTTGAACGCTCGCTCGCAAAATTTGTAAAGGAGTACGTAAAGCGCAAACTCACCCATATCCGACGTAAAGTCTATGCCATCAGTTGCGATCTTGTGCACGAACCCGATTTAGGAACCGCAAAACCAAAGTGTTCCCTTGTGTTCCATAGAAGAAACTGCTCCACTCGGTTATGTACCTTCGATAGAAATTGTTCGCCTTTGCACTCCTGAGTCGTTTCTAGCTCGAATTTAGCGATTCTTCGATGTACTAGGTGTCCTCTTTGTTAATTCGCCACACAGACATCCATGCTTCGCATGGAAGTAATACTTGATTCTGAGCCGCATCTTGACGAACAGGCAGTCTGATTGCTTCTTGTGTGTTGAACAGTGGTTCCTAGTGGTACCGACACAGTCTGTTCAGATACGATCATTTCAGCCTTGCCGGTACTCACGACAGTGGTTCGACCATAATCTAAAATTTAACCTAGCTCAGACCGAGACATCATCATATTTCGTCGCCTACGACCTCAAATATGCCGAATGGAAGTATTAATTCGGTTCGAGTTGTAAAGGGCAAGAAATAACCGACGGAGATTCCTCATTCTCTTCGAACTCACGCCCCAACGGTGTTTGGACACACTGCCAATTAAATCTGCGTTTCTATTTGAATCTCATTCTGAAACTTCAGTTTGACTACGTTGACGGACAGTCACGTTCAGCAAATTAATCACGCCATCGACCTCCCGGTCCATTTGATCTAAATATTCGAGTTCAGCTGACGAAATCAAATATGTTTCACTTGGGTGGCGAGGTATTTTGATCGTAACTATCAAATCAGATTGTCCATCTCCGTCAAAATCACCTGCCTCTGCAATATCAGTTTCAACGCGTGATTGGACTCTAGGATGCTGAAGAGCGTAGGAGTGCACAAGATCGGAGCTAAATAAATGAATCAATTTTCTGTCTTGACTATCGTCGAGATCGTCGAGGACTTCAAAGTTTTCGCGAGAAATAAGGTAGGTAATTGTCGAATCTCGGGATGATCCTTTAACACTGATCGCAATTGATCGACTGTCAGAACCTTTTGGTCCGTCGAAAGTAGCAACATTGCACCCTGTCCAATTACTCGGACAATCAATCTGCCAAGAATCGTCTCCGTCTTTAAGATCCGACACAATTACAACTCCATCCTGGTTGCCATCAGCGGAATCCAAATTGCTGAAATTCCTCGCAGAAAGCACGTCTACCCTTCCGTTCTGCACCACAATCAAGTCGAGTATCGAATCTCGGTTAAGATCATCTACAACAACCTGTTGCCCCAAGTGTTGATCAGCACTCCCCCCAACAAATTTCCATGAATTCGACAGAGAACTAACGGAACCCAAGTTCACATGACGATCTTCGGTGTTGTCTGCTCGATCACCGCTAGCCCAGTCTTTACTTCCAACTAAATACACCGCGCCTGAGTCCTGGATTTGGTGATCGTGTTCACGGGCACCGATGACTACATCGGCGAGGCCATCTGAATCAAAATCTCCTGAAGCAACACTACTGCCCGCCCAGTCTTGACCACTTTCTCCAGTAAACACCCAAACACGATGCTCTTCATCTAATCGCGAGAAATTTTCGGTGACACCTTCTAGCGAAATAACTCCATCTCGTGACGACTCGCGAGGATGATCGAGAACCGGTAGCGAGCTCGAAGACGCGATGAATACGCTGCCGGGTAAATTTGTCCACGCTGGATTGGGAGCACTGATGCATATGTCTGGTCGTTCATCACCATCAACATCTTCTATATACGAAGCCGAAAATCCTATTTCAGCACCGTACCAAACACTTTCGAAGCGCCAAGAATTACCTCTCCCAGGTATATCAATGAGAGCAACGATACCGTCATTTTTGTCATCGTTTTCGTCAGCTTTTTCGATGTCTGCGGGATATATCACATAGGCATCGCCCGCAAGATATCTAGACGTTGAAACGAAGAATGAATCCACCGGGTCGTCGGTTAGTTCTCCAACGCGCAGCATTCGCAGAATACCTTCGTCGCCTTCGGGAATCATAATCTTCCATGAATCCGAAAACGTTGGAATGAAGTGATCGCTAATCTTCCCGTCGCGATTTCCGTCGTTCGCATCCAAAGAAACGAGAACCGAACTAGAAACCAAATACACAAAATTACGTTCATCAACTCCTTGCCCTGAAAGCAGCAAGTCAGTCTTGGTATCGTGATCGGTGTTGCCTGCACGACCCGCTTGAGCACCAACATCTGCCCCTAAGTTCCAAGGAAGGAAGGTCACCGAGCGTAAATCAACCCTCGTTCGGTCTTTCGGAAACTCGTCGTCTACATTAAGTACCCCGTCATTGTCCAAATCCGGATCAGAATTATCACCCGTGCCATCCTCATCAAAGTCGCTCCATTCACTAGGGTCGTTTGGAAATGCATCATCGTCGTCAGCCACGCCGTCACCATCGGAATCTACAGATCTAGAAGCATCTAACGGAAACTGATCGTCCTCATCCGCGACAGCGTCTCCATCATCATCAGTGTCCTCATTATTTCCAATCCCATCCCCATCAGTGTCAAGCCATTCATCCGGGTCGTCTGGAAAGGCGTCGGAATTGTCTCCAGTACCGTCTCCATCAGAATCCGTTGTTTCAGTAGAGTCTAAGGGAAAAGCATCGAGGTCGTCTTCTACCCCGTCATTATCGTCATCCACATCCTCATTGTTTCCTACGCCATCGTCATCCGTATCCATCCATTCAGAAGAATCGTAAGGAAATGCGTCGTTTGAGTCCAATACGCCATCGCCGTCATCGTCTGAGTCTTGGTCATTGTTTACACCGTCATTGTCAGTGTCCAACGGAAACGTGTCGTCAACATCAATAATCCCATCGTTGTCGTCATCGTCATCAGCGTTATTTCCTACTCCGTCTTCGTCTGTGTCCAAATATTCTCGAGAATCCCTAGGAAATGCATCAAAATTGTCGCCGAACCCATCAGCATCAGAATCCTCCGACTCAGAATCGTCTAAATGAAAACGATCATTGATGTCAAATACGTAGTCATTGTCATCGTCGATGTCAGCAAAGTTCTTCAACCCATCGTTATCATGGTCTCCCCATAAATCTTCGATCAGTATTAAATTGCCGTTTTCGGAGGCGCGAGAATCCAATTCTGCTAAATCTTGAGAACTAAGTAAATATAGTACGCTAGTTGCTTTTGAGTCTCGACGATCTCCAGGGGCAGTCACTAGCAATTCGTCTCTTTCGTCATCGTCTGTTGTGGACATAAAACTCGCACCAGTCCCAAGCATTATGAGACTTCTATGACTCTGTAAATGTCGAATTTGACTTCTAATTCGAGATGCAAAAATGTACTCTCCACCGCGCGTAGTGGTACGCGCGAGCGACAAAATATTGCTCAATTCGAACTGAAACGTACCGGTCCATGAATTCAAAAACGCATTAGAAATTACCACAGACTGACTATTGTTCGCAATATTTCCTGTTGCTCGAATAATAAAGAGCCAAAGAGAATTTCCAGTGCTAAAATTCCGCGAGCGTATCAGAATATTTCCATCTGTGACGCCATCTGCTGTGTCCAGAGTGTTCAGATCTTGAGACGCTACAAAGAAGAGATCGAGATACTCTCCCATAAAAAGATCTTGTTTTCCATCCCCCGAAAAGTCATCTACAAAGGCAACATTCTGACCCAAGCGACTGTATGAAAGCTCTTCAGATATTTGCCAAGAATCATCAAGAGACGCGACATGAGAGAGATTGATACGACCGTCTTCTGTATTGTCTGCGGTATCTGCTGCAGATAGCATTGTTCTGGATAATGCAAACGCTGCGCCTTTGTTATTTTCTCCATACGTTGGATGGCCAATCAAAATGTTTTGGTCTCCACGACCACTTAAATCTACGCTTGCTCGGTAAGAGTAGCTGTTGCTAAAATTGTCCGACAGGATGATTCTTGTCGTTTTCGGTCCAACGGACTCGTACAAATTAATGATGCGATCGTTTGCTTCATCGGAAGCGTCAAGCTCTTCGAACGTACCTCCAGGAATGAAGTATGCAACGGTAAGCATTTCGGTGTCTTCTAAAGTTCTGAGGTACGTTCCAACAAGCAAGTCATCTGCACCGTCAGCATCGATGTCCGCAACTGCTATGTTATTGCCAGTGGCTAGCTCATTTTCTGTATTTCCATCTAATCGCCATCCATAGTCTTCTATACCTGACATGTCTAATGAAATTAGGCGATCGTCATCCGTATCCATATCGTCAAGATGTTTGAATGGAAGTACGTAAAGAGAACCAGAGTTTGCTCCACCATGGTCTTCATGTGGAGCGGACACGATAATCTCAATACTACCATCACCATCTACATCGCCGATTGCAACAGAATCACCAGCTCTGCTCAATTCGCTAGAACCGACCAATTTCCAACACTGTGTTGATTCCAGAACACTGGACAAACTAGCTACCCGATCAGTCGAACCATCCATACTATCAAGATAATCAAGTTCCTTTATGTTCACGATATAAGCTCCCCCTCGATTGATCCCGTCATCAAACAGATCGGGTACGCCGATCAGTACGTGAGTATCGGCAGAGTCTGCTTTAGACGCACGAAAACTTACGACTGAGGTGAGCCGATCATCGTTAGACTCAACCAAAAATTTGTAGGAAAAGAAGTCCGACCTGTTTGCATTTTGTGAGTAGGCATCATCGGTGTCAGGAACACCGTCACCATCGTCATCAGGATCCGCATTGTTGCCTACACCATCGTCATCCGTATCCGTCCATTCAGTCACGTCATCGGGAAACGCATCGCTGTTGTCTCCTACGCCATCATTATCGGTGTCAAGCCATTCTTCAGGATCCAGTGGAAAGACATCCGAATTGTCGCCATATCCATCGTTGTCTGAGTCAACCCATTCGGTAGGATCTTCGGGAAACACATCGCCATTGTCCCCATATCCGTCTCCGTCTGTATCCGCCCACTCAGCCGAGTCCAATGGAAACACGTCCACATCATCTGCATATCCATCGCCATCGTCATCAGTATCGGTGTTATTTCCGATTCCGTCGTCATCTGTATCGACCCACTCGCCGCCGTCATCCGGAAATGTATCGACCGGATCGACGAAGCCGTCGTCGTCTGTGTCAGGAAAACTTGCTCTAAAACGAGCGTATTGAAAACGTACCGTATTCAAATGAGTCACCGCATCTGCTGCAGCCCGTTGGTCATGTTCGACGCCGCACGGCAGATCTTCAGCCCCACAGTCTGCATCGGGATCAGAAAAAACATCTATCCGACTCACAGTGCCGTCTCTGGGATAGGACATCAAAGTTTTGAAACTTCCATCCTCGGCATGATGACCGCGCGACCACCTCCAAGCTCCCACTTCGTTTTGCCATTCAGAGTGCCCTAGTCCCAAAATGTGTCCCATTTCATGCGCTAGGACCCAGCCGGTACAGACCCGACGCGCCCAGACTCTGGCATAAGCATAGGTCAGATCTACATCAGTCATCTCACCCCGTCTTCCCACACCGAAAAGCCCACCAAAACCACAAGATGGGTGACTTTCAGGATTAGAAAAAAGTACTGTAAGATCGGAGCCATGTCGCTCACCCTCGACGACTAAATCATGTTTATCGTCGAAATCATCTTTCTGGTCGTTCACTTCCACTTGTACCATTCCCACGATACGCCATTTAATGGGTACACCACTGTCTTCAAAGATGTCATTCGCTAGCTCGAACACATGTTGTATACGAGTAGAAGGTTCCCAATCGTACTCTTTAGCAAAGCTCTCGCCGTAAAGTGCGACGACGTCAATTACGGAATCTCCAGGTGTTGAGGACGCACTATCTGGGTCCGTACCTTCCAATGTTTCGTTGAGGTCTCCTACGCCGTCTTCGTCAGAATCGATTAGATAGTCAAGAAAGTCAATCGTAAACTCACTGGACGGACTTACCTTTTCTTTCATGAATATGGAGTCATGCCAAGTTCCGTTGCCGTCGACTAGTTCCAGTACAACATAAAACTCACCTGCACGGGTGATGTTGGGTGCATTTGTCTCCTTAAAAGTACTCTCAATGAGAGCTCCCCCTGTTGGTAGCGTTTCTTCAATATCTATCGAAGCCAAAGTGCCGATAGAGCTCCCTTTCAAATATCGGTGTTGCTTTAAATTTACTCTCACTCTCATGTTTGTTAGATCAAATTTTCCGAAGTTTCGAAAACCGGCTGTTAATTCAAACGACTCGTCGCCGTCGAACTTGAGTGTGCATGGACATTCGAAATACGCCCGGTCCTCATTAGCATACAACGACCACGTGAACATGCAAAGCACCAATGCAATGAAAAATAAACGCATCTACTTAGCGGTGTTCGTCTTGGTGTTCCGGTTTGTGGTGTAGCTGTTCTGGTACGATGTCGTAGTCGTCCACCGAGTAGTCAACGTGCTGATCCATGTTCTCGATTGGCATTAGCCAAGCGTACTGGGTATTGCCAACCAATTCAAAACTTCCTTTGGACGTTGTAAAGTTTGCAAACACGTTCTTTTTCCCCACTGTGATTAACAAAGAAAACTCATGATTATTTTCCCGTATTTTTGCTTTGTAGGATCGGTTGGTTCCAAGAGAAGTTATTACTTGCTCAATCTGCACACTAAACATCTCACCGGTTTGTGGTAAATGAATCTGCACAGTGTCCTTTTGCTGCCAATCATGCATGTCAGAAGCTAGCCGTACCAACTCTGCACCGACTACGTCTTCCTTATATTTAGGTACCGATGAAGCAACCACATCTTCGATCTTCACTGCAGTCCAAGCAACTCGAGTCGTTGTGTCGTCTAGTAAAGATTGGGGATTAGAATTTGAAATCGACGCGCTGTCCTGGACAGCTTGAGATCCTGATTGGTCGGATGAGTCATTACGAGCAGTATCTGAACTGTCTCGATGGAAAAGAACGACGACTATTACTGCAATTATGAGTAAACAACTGAGTGGAATGATGATTCCGATATAAGATCTTCGCACTTGTGCCCGCTCCTCGATCTCATTCTCGTTCGCCCGCGGCAATAGAAATTTTACTTCTCCAGTCAAAAACGTAGATTTTTTACTTTCGCTAGCTGGCTTACAAATCAGGTCACAGTAGATCTATTAATTACCTTCGTTCTTCAGGACGTGAGAAAAAACACATCCAGGAGATCAAACCATGAAAAACTTAGGGATCTATATACCAAAGTGCCGCTGGGTACAGCGACAATTTCGGAATTATTTCTCCACGACCTCAAATTTAATATTGACAGGCTGGAGCAACGCTTTCATTACATTTTCCATTTTCTCTTCCACCGTATCTCCAGCAACGTCAAATTTAACACTCTCCTATAAATCCGCTTTGGTCGGATGGTAAGAGGAAGGTTGGAGAACTTCTGTTTTCTTTTTCTGTCTGTTGATGTTACCTCAGTTTGATGGACAGCTAGATTAGAACGAGTTGGGTTATCTAGGTCAAGGAGAGACTACATTAACCCTCAGGATGGGTGTTCTTTTCCATCCGTAGTTGCTCATGAAGCATAATCGATGTCATCGAGTCCATTTCTATCACTGGACAAATTCACTAGGTTATTTCCGATACATATTCAATCCAACGGGTCACATTCTGATTTGAAGACGCGGTTGCTGAATATGTACTATTATTCATTAAACACAATTTTTGCCTGTTCATATTGCCATGGTACTAATAGAAAACTTAGCTTCTACTATGCATAAAGCTTTCAGTTTGAGATGTAGTCGAAATGAGCGAAAACACCAACAACCGTAAGCGTTGGATCCTCAACACTCCCTATGACGAGCCATTGTTGCACTGAGTTCTAGACTCTCAGGGCCGTGCGACAGAATCGATAGAAGCAGGTCGTAGATTAAGCGCAGAATTGATACCGATACCGACCGAAACACATGCGAGAGAAGCAAACCCAAACATTGAACCATACAAATCAATTAACAAGATTCGCACTGCGGTCAAACAGTGGCGGTCCAATAATTACGAGGGCACTACTTCAGTTTCACACGACTTACTCGAATATTTCACCTCTGATGACTTAGGACTACGCCCTTTTTGGTGCCAGCGCGAGTGTTTAGAAACACTAATTTGGCTACTTGAAGCCGGTAGAAATTTACGAGACGAAGCGGATCGAAATTATTGGGAAGCGCTGTTCCAACATGTACGAAAAACAAGTCGTGAACAGAACGAAGGCATCACAAGATACGATTTCAAAATAGCTACTGGCACGGGCAAAACTAAAGTGATGGCTATGGTATTAGCGTGGCTAGGGCTAGTTAGAAAGATTGAGAATGTCTTTGTGATTACCCCAAAACCCTGCGATCAAACACCAACTTTTAGATTTGAAAGAACAAACTCGAGAAATCGTTCCGCGCAAGTATCGAGAAGCGATTCGCGGTTGAAATTGTCTGTAATGAATTTTCAGAAGTTTGCACCAAAAGATATCTCAGGTTTTGCTGATGCCCCCGCGAAAATTCATCGTCAAGACGTAGGTGTTTCCGATGATGCATGGCAGGAAACTACCGAACAAATGATGAATCGGCTGCTAAAAGGACACGACAAGTCGAAAAAATTGCGTTGTAATTAACGACGAAGCTCATCATTGTCGGTTCACGCCAAAGAAGGAAAAGGGAGAAGATCAACGCGAGCGGAGTCATCGTATGATGTGGGCGAGAGCTATCAAACAGATTCCAGACTCTGATTTGTTGGGTATGGTGTTGGATTTCTCAGCAGCACCGATGTATCTCCAACAACAAAAGAATATGGACTCAACACTCTTTCCGTGGACGATCACCGATTTTCCGCTGTTGGAGTCCATCGAAGCCGGTTTGGTAAAAATACATCGCTTACCCAGTGTTGACCATAAAGAATCAAGTCACGATGTCGCGCACCGTATTTATGAAAACACAAAAATTAAGGAATTGAAATGTCCTTGCTTGCAAAATCCCGTGTGAGCTTTACTGCATGCACTAGCAGATGGTCATGAAAACGAAGCTGAAAGGGTTTGGAGAAAGACTCGAGATGTAGAACCGGTATTTATCGTTGTCGCAAATACAGTTGCGAACGCCTTTGTACTCTATAAATACATTGCCGGTTATGAGGGTGAAAATGGCTGGAATCCGGGTCAAATTCCGCATTTCTCCAATATCCGTAATGACGGTTCTGGACCAGTGCATTCTCCTCCAACTGTTCTCGTCGCGTTAGATAGTGACGATCCCAAAGAATATTAGGGGAAAGAAGTCAGTCCATATTGGACGAACAGATCAAGGTTCATGCTCCAGAATTACAAGACACTCGCGGTGCCCGTACAACCTTTCGGAAGATGCTGCGGGACATGTACATGAGCGTTGGTAAAACAGGAGCGTTAGCCGCGAACATTAAGTGTGTAGTTTCAGTGTCCATGTTAACCGAGGGTTGGGACTGTCACACCGTGTCTAGTGTTTTTGGATATCGCTAGTTCGGTTCTTCGTTGTTGTGTGAACAGGTAGTTGGTAGATCTTTGCGACGAACTGAACACACGCTCCAAGAAGACGGTAAATTGACCGAATGTGATGCGGATATTCTCGGTGTGCCGTTTGAATTCATGAAGAGTCGCGACACACCACCACCATGAGATTTAATCCACATCTACTCAATCCCGGAACGATCAGAACACTCTCATCTTGAGTTTCCCTGTGTGGACAGGTATGAGCGTGAAATCATTCAAATTGGTGAGATTCGCCTTGACGCCGACAAAGTTGGTCCGTTTGGTCTTAACGACCTCGGTATCACAGACATCGAAATTGAAGGGGTGATTGGGAACAGTTGTTTTCTTGCGATGCAAGAGGACTCCAAAAATTCAGTAATGATGAGACTTGCTGCAATATGTACGAACAACTTTGAAAGCAAGACCACCTACTCTAATAATTTGTCTTCTAAACTTGAAAATACCCATAAACGCGAAATATTTCGACAGTTTTACAAGGTTGTAGTGGAATGGTGGAATCATGAACACGTACGAATACCCCCGCTATTTACCGTAGCAAGACTGATATACTATTCTCCTACCACAAGAAACTTGGGAGTTAACTTAAGAAGTTCATGAAATCTAGGTCGGAAGAAGAAGGTCGCGCGTGGTTAGCCATAAACTCTGCGAATGACAATATTGTCAAGCTATTCCTCAAATATCTACCACTGATTAATGCCCTTGCCGTCATCGCGGCGGCGATTATGGGTGTGAGTCTTGTGGTGCGTGATAGTCCGGTGGCTTTTTGGGATTGGCTCGCGTTCATAGTTCTCTGTGTCTCATGTGCTTTCCTTGCCTATACATCAATTCAGGTACGTCGTAAAGGTGTTGAGGCCTTTGTCAGCGATGAAGGGCAAGAACCGTTGGATCTCTTGTCGGATAAGGAAAGGAGGGACTACCATATTCACGTTTGGTTAACAACAGGAATTGCAGCATTATTTGTGGTCGTCGTCTTGCTAGCTCTTTTCCTTCACTTCAATGGTGAAATTCGGGTTGTTACCCCGGTTTGGGTGGTTTTAGCTGTTGGTCTCGTGCTTACGGTTTGCTCGTTCTATTGGCTTGTTCGGCGGACCCGCCGATTGGTCAGAAAAATGACAACAAAACTTGCCGATTAACAAGAAGCTACTAGGGTTCAAGACTGCTAGTTCATGATCAAGACAGTTGCTGGGAGAGCCTTTATTACCGACAGCGTCTTCAAATTCAAGGAGTCATAGGAAGCGAAGTAGTTAGGGAACTGGGGTAAACAGGTGTATTCGGCCAAAAAATACCAATTAGTGGTCTGACCCTTTAGTCGTGAGAGGCATCTAAATGAATATGTTCTTTGTGTTCGCACTGACTGAAGTGAAGCAGTCGCTCAAACTGCAACGGACTAAGGCGGTTTTGTTCATAGCGTTCTTAGTCAGTGCTTCCTTTTACGTATTGGTTGAACTGCAATACATCCTGAGAGCGGCAGAGTCTGCAAGTGTGGGAATCATGGCTCCAACCTACATAGCAGCAACGCTTGGACCATATTTCATCGCACTCTATTGCATCGCAATGATTCTGCTTGCGTACGACCTGCGCGGGAGAGATATTCGGAATAAGATCGACGAAGTATTAGATGTCGTTCCGGCCTCTAATATCGTTGTGCTGTTAGCGCGGTTATTGGGGTTGGTGATACTAATTGCAGTACCCATGGTTGTGTTCATTGCGTTAATCGTGTTGTACGGTTGGATTGCTGAAATGAACAATCTCGGTTACGGAAATCTCATCGAGTTGCACAGCGTAGCTTCGTTTTTGATCTGGGATTTAGTACCGAATTTAGCGTTCTTCGGAGCGTTGACCATATTTCTATCAACGATCATACGATCGAGGATATTGGTCATCGCGCTCGCTATTGGGGGCGTAGTAACCGTGTTCTGGGTGTTTCTTCGATTGCCTCTCGATTATGCCGGTGTTTTAGTCCCTAGCACGGGTGTCTCACTCTTGCCATCGGAAATCGCACCTAGCATTGTATCGGGTGAAATCTTGCTAAATCGATTCTTCATCGTGTTGCTAGCTGCGAGTTTTGTAGTCTTGGCAGGCAGTTATTTACCACGTCCTTTAGTACACCGGCGACAGTACACAATCGGCGGTATTAGTGCCCTCGCGCTTAGTTGTCTCCTAATAGGTGGAGTACTAGGATTCCAACATCTCAGTAGATTAGAAGTTCAAGATTGGGTTAGAACCCATAACGCCCAGGAACTCAGCACGTTTCCTGACATTACCGATATGAGAGGTTCTGTAAAAGTTGTCCCAAGTCGTAAGGTGGAGTTGGACATAACAATTGACTTGATCCCTCCAGAGGACAACGCGCGTGACTATGTCGTGTTGACATTAAATCCTGGATATCGCAATTTTCAGCTATGGGTTGATGGAGAAGAAATTACTCCCCCTAGTTTCGAGAAAGGAATCTTACAAGTCCCGTTACCTACAAACCACAACAGCTCGGTTGAAGTCAGAGTGAAAGCTCAAGGTCGCCCGGATGCGCGCTTTGCGTATTTAGATGCGGCGGTGAAATCGAAAGACATTGCAGGTGCGAAAGTCCGGAACTTGTTCGCACTTGGGACCGAAAATTACATATTTCATCGAGATTTTGTAGTCTTAACGTCGGGAATTAAATGGTATCCCACTTCCGGTGCTGCTACAGGTGTGGACAAATTGGAGGTAAGACCGCGCGACCTGTTTACAGTTGACCTCAAGGTATCAGTTCCGCGAGATTGGTTGGTGGCCGGGGGTGGTCATCGCGCATCCGTGAATTCAAACGATTCACGTCAATCCACCTATCAAATTGCTCCTGGGAATCCTGTACCAGAGGTTACCTTAGTGAGTAGTGATTTTGAGCGCGCCAGCATCGAAGTCGAAGACATTGAGTTTGAAGTGCTGTTTACGAAGCATCACCGTCGCACATTTCATGACCTGAGTGCAATCGAAAGGAACTTGAAGACACGTATCTTGAGCTGGCTCAATTGGCATAGACAGGCTAGAGTCGTGTATCCCTACGAGATGTTCTCTCTCGTGGAAGTCCCGGTTTCTTTACGGGTCTACGGTGGCGGGTGGAGGATGGACACTATTTTGGGACCGCCGGGCATGGTCATGATGCGAGAATCGTCGCTACCAAACACTCGAATATCAATTAACTCCGAACTTAACTTTGATAATCAGTCCGATTACTTTGGTTTTTCACAAGAGGATGAATTACATAGGTTTTCCCCTGGATCAGCAATATCCAAATATTTCAACAGCAATGTGTTTGGAGAGCACCCCACTATCGGTTTTGCTCGGAACTTTGTCAAATACCAGACTTCAACCACAGAAACAGGTGCAACTGTACTCGATCATGTCGTGGAGGAATTGGTACAACACTTGCTCTTTGATTTTAGCATCTGGGAATGGGATCGTATTCGTAGGGGCCCCGGTCGTTCGTTTGTGTTCGAATTGGCTTTAGCGCATGCAAAAAGAAGCGTGTTCGATCTATTCGATGTGGGTAAAAATGAGGCTCCGAGGAGCCGCGAAGAAAGAGCGTTGCTTCGATATAACACTCGCTCAATTGTTTGGAATGATCTAGAGCAATATTCACTCGGTGAACTCACAACCGAGCAAGCACCTCTGAGGAGTCTTCGAGTCATTTCTGCTAAGTCGATGACTTTGAGCCAGATTATCTTGGAAATTCTTGGAAGAGGTGCGACCGCGAGGCTTATTGGACAACTCTCGAAGACATTGAAGGGTGAGTCTTACAGCTACGATGATTTGATTCAGCAAGCAAACAACATCGATCTTGACATAGAAGCCGTTCTTGGTGATTGGCTCAACATGAAAGGTCTGCCCGGCTTTATCGTAGCCGAACCTAGCAGTAGAAGACTTCCTGACACCGAGTCAGGACAGAAACGATTTGAAGCCTCCGTCGTCTTGCACAATGCAGAACCATTTGACGGATTCGTGGACGTGTCATATACCAACGCACATCCTCAAGGGCACGGTGCTCGTCGTTGGGATTCGAGACACTGGTACAAAGCATTTTTGGTTCGTGGTAATGAATCGGTGAAATTG
The DNA here is from genome assembly GCA_009841615.1 of Gammaproteobacteria bacterium. Lineage (GTDB taxonomy): Bacteria > Pseudomonadota > Gammaproteobacteria > Pseudomonadales > Azotimanducaceae > Bin55. The sequence continues at coordinate 88,990 of VXLL01000014.1, forward strand.
TCCATTGCGAGCGCGTATCACTGGCCCGTCGATGTGATGTTTGTTGAACCATATTTGTCTTTAAATCGGGACGCTATACGCGTTGACATTCCACCTGTGATTGATTTGAACAAGATTGCCGAAACGCAGCAACCTTATGTTGTCAAAACCGAATGGTCGCCTACGTTTAGTCGTGCGGTCATAGTTGACGACCTCGATGAAAATTTTGAGATTGTGTACGGAAGTCCACCATTCACGTTGTTACCCGCAGTTTCTTTTTTGCGCGAGTTATTTGGAACTTCAGTAGTTGAAGAATGGGACAATGGTTTGCCCGCGTATGTGTTTGAAGACGGTGAACCACCACCCAAGCAGCGGTGGGTACGAAGGTCGGCTCAAAGAGCTTACGGCAAATACCGCACTACCTACGCCTTCATTCACCATGGTCGCGAGGGTAAACCATCGTATGCCAAGTACAGTGCTACGTTACCAAAGAAGGGGCGATGGCGACTCGAATATCACCAGCCGGTTGAAGAACTCACTTTAAGTGATCGAGAGACACTAGTATTGCAATACCAAGGATTATCAGCAGACTGGTTTAAACTGTATCCAGCTGGAAACACCCGGATAAAGGTAGTTATTGGAGAGCGGGAAAAGACGATTGAATTCAATGCACGGGACGCAGAATATGGATGGCATGAACTCGGCGAATTTGAAGTCGATTCGACGGAGACCGAAGTTTGGATTTCCGGTTCGTCTGATAAGAAGACTATCTACGCGGATGCGATTCGATGGATCCCTCTCGACTGACAGTTAAAAGACGCTACTAATCCTTCTCTACCTTAGACCATCGAATTGCGTCTGCCCAAAGAGGTCCTCGTTGCGATGTGCCTACTAGATGAACTTTGACCTCTCCTGCTTCTAGATTGAATTCTCCTACTGAGTTCCATCCTAGGTCCCAGTTGTAAACATCGAATTCCACTTCTTGCGAACCATTTTGATCGGAAATCTCTAACTCGTACTTAAGCCCCTTATGACCAGGTCTATTAAGCGTAACTGGGGCGTGGTAGTCTAACTTCCACAACGCCGAATCAGGGAGTTCCGCAGTAAATGTCGCTTTTCGGTTCGACTGTCTCACATAATTTATAGCTGCTGTTCTTCGAAATTTTCCGTATGCTTGGGATTCCGTGGTTCGACTCCATTCACCATCTGGTACGTGGTACTCAAACAAGTAATGACGACCACTAGCTGGAATGCCTCGATCTAGTTCACCGTCGAGTCGCGGGATCCTAAACCATGCGATCGGACCCGCGCGAGCAGGACGAGCGGTTCGAACGGACTTCTGCTCCACCGCAAACCCTGTATCAAGGTCGTCGACAATAATGCCTACTTCTTGAATTGGCATCCAGGAGCTTGCTTCTGCAAAGTCTGCGGGCTCCGTGTCTGTTAGCTCCCCGGATGTTTCCGGACCCTGAGTGAGTTGAATCAATCCTCGATGTCTAGACAGTCCAGGGTCGACGTAAACACTTCTAATCTCATAAGAAGTCAGCAAGTTTAATCGCTTAGCGGATCCTCCGTCGATACGAACACCCTTACTTTCAGTGAGATAGGGATACTGCCAATGCGACGTCGCTTCAGTCGGGAATTGCAATCGAACAAATCCCGCTACCGGTTGGGTATTTCGCACCGATACACTAGTCAGATAACGCGGATTCCCTTGCGCGTCGTCGGCAATGCGGGCGGTAGTATAGTTGGATGCTTTGTAGGCTGGAAGAGACATGGTGCGCAACCAATCTGTGAGAAATGGATCAACCATGACCTCGTGTGCTTCAGCTGATGAAATTAGATCTTGGAGCGCATAAGTTTGACCTGCATGTTGTGTCAAAATATCTGTCAACCACGCGAAGACCTTCTCCGGTCCGTTCACTGACATCAGCGCGTTTGCAATCTGGTCACTCTTCAAGTGAAGAAGATCAAGATCATGCTGATTGCCCTTTTCGGTTGGTAGATCTGTGAAACTGGTGTCTTCGACATTGTTCCAAACCGATACTCGAGTTGCATAGTTCTCTCGCAATCTTCTTGCGGTTCCGATAGTACTAGGTACTCGATCATTCGCCAGACCATCTTCTAATCCTATCGTGCCTTCAAAAAAGCTCAGTGCGGTTAGGTCTGCGAAGTGAACGGTGGAATGGATGGAGAAAAACTCGTGGTTTCGTCGTTGTAGAGTTGCAATCAGTGAGAGCACAATTTGATCTAATGCGTTTGCATATTCGCCGCGCGCGGAGACTCGATGCAACCAAAATCGTTCGGGCAAACCGTTCCAAGGATTGTCGGTCCCCATACCGAACCAAAAATATTCAAAGAGCATTTCCAGTGGTGCAAAAGTAATCGAGTCTGGGTCCTGTTCACGCTTAGATAATCGTTCGAACGCTAGATCCATGCGCGCGGATGGAAATCCGTGCTCTTTTATTAGCACCATGCCCGGTAGAGTCTGTAACGAATTCATGCGCCAACCGCTCCCGACTGTCCGTAATTGCCTAGGGATCTCGACTAAAGACAGAGATCGGAAAGGAAGAGTCAATCCGTGATCAGAGAAACCTTGTAGGTGGCTCTTGACCACGGTTTGAAAGTGATCGTCAAATTCGTCCCAGAGCTGAAGATTGTTGGCATGTTGCTTATGAAGATACATCTTAAATTCGATGCCTTCAACTTCGATGGAAGCACTTTCAAACTCAGATGCGAAAAGAGCGATTTCATGAACTGGGCTAGCTGGGTTGACCTGGTAGGAATTTGTTTGGTCTGATACTTGAACGACATCTGTACCTACTAACTGCCAGCGCTTGGGCACAAGCTCGACAGATAGATCCAAATGAAAATAGTCGATTCCGTTTTGGGAGGAACGATAGTCGCCGCGCACCGGACCAGGTATTGGATACCAATACACTCCAGGCATCAAAGCGACATACTTGGGCGAGTAGATAGAACCCTTTTCTCCAAGTAATGAAACGGTGTGGTTTGACACGCCCGACGTCCTCAAGTAGTCGAGTGGACTATCAAAATACGAAAATCGTTCGTCTGGAATACCGTAGGCAACTATGTCTAAGGTATAAGTGGTATCCGGGTCGAGCGGTACCCTAGCTGGAATTGTGAGAAGTCCGTCATCGAATGTGTAATTGGGTTCATTACCATTGAGGAACAGTTCTTCAATCTGCATTAACCGATTAAAGGTAAACGTAAGTGGGTTTGATGTTTGGACGTTCACGTTGAAACTCAACGTAAGATCTGCGACCAGGTGCTTTTTGGGATCGATTTTTACACTTCCCGTGATTGCTTCGAGATCGATGCGATCATCCCACTCGTGGTTTGAGTGGACTTCTCGCCAATTTTCGGCGGTATTGTGATTGTTGATAACGACGGACCAACCGAAAGTGAAGAGTAGGGTTCCCGCACACAGACAAGTACCTAGAGGGTAAAACCACTTGCGTTTACTAACACTTTTCTGTCGACACCAAATCAACCCGCCAACTGCGACGAGTGCCATTGCGGCCAGAATAGTCGCGACACGAAGACCGATGACATGTATCGATGCTAGTTGCGGTAATAAATCGGAAACAAACAGAGTGTCGTTTGACGACGGAGAGACGATTTCGAGTAATGAATATGGCGTATTTAGAACTAGGAAAAACCATCCAAAAATTAGAGCACTCGCAACGCCCGCAACAAGCAAACGAAAGCGCAGGACGCATGACAGGAACACCACAACGGAACACCAGATCAAGAGGGTAGCGGGACTGTCAATTAGTAGGAGATTGATCAACGAGTACCACTCGATCGTATCCGCAATTCCAATATTTGTTGTCGTAGAAATCAGACCCAGTAGTTGCATCACGCAAATGTTCGCCGCCGCGACTAGCCATAACAATCCTGCGATACCAAATACTCTACCTGCTAGATACTCGAAATTTGTGATGGATTTAGAGTCCAGCACTTCAACAATGCGGTCTCTGTTGTGCAGGTGTGCTGCATCGAAAGCCAAGAAGAGAACTGCAAACTGAAAGAAGAGAAAGAATGTTGGATCAATGTTGCCGAGTAGGTATTTAGGCACACCGGTTCCGAACGAAGGTGAAGTCAACGCCGCATAACCAAGGAAGGAGCACGAAATCAAGTATCCAACGATCGAAAAGAGGGATAGGAAAAACACGATCGTCCAGAATCGAGCCCGTCGCCTAGCAGTCCGTACTTCTGCCTTAGCGACATTGAAGATGTTGATCGCGGATTTAAACATTGGTGTTTAGATTGTGATTGCGTGCAATCTTAAGTAAAAACAAGCAATTGTCGTGCCATTGATGCAATTGGGTCGAACGACACCGTCTGTGGCGAAATGCATTGGGGAAGACAGTGTGGCGGTGGTGGTGGAAACATGTACACACGTTACGTCTTGAGTTAGGGCAGACTACAGGAGCACGGGATACCTAAGCATAGACCAAGGTCTAATTAGCGAAGGAGACTAACCGACCCAACGACGGTCTTCGAGTTCATAGACATGTGGCGAGCCGAATCTACGAACAGGTCCTAGTGACCTGAAGTCGCGGTGTCCTCTAAAGCAATATTCTGTAAAAGATTCCTATCTACATACCATCTATGTCTAACCAGAGTGCGAAACTACAGACTCGACAACAGGATTCAGATCTCTGGTTCAATATCTTCGGTATTTTTCCAACAGTTCCTTGTCTTTTGCGACTACTCGTTTACTGTATGTCATCGTAGCTTTGTTTAATTTTTTGACGAATTTGTCCTCGGCGTTAAAGGTTTCATGCCCTAGCCTCTTGAATTTATTTGGGAATTCTGAAAATGTAAGCACTATGTCAGGCGCGACCGGAAACATTGGCGGGGAGACGAGCGGTCCATTTGTGTCCTTTTTTTCAATGAAACAGCATCCATGACTACCGAGCAGCACGCTCCGCCGTGGATTAGAAATTACCCAACAAGCTAGTCCGTGTTCGTCTGCATATTCGTAGAAGTCAGTGGTTTGACCAGGTAATTCCCCAGCCGCAAATTTGGATCGAAAGTTAGACTCCTCAAACCTTTTAAAATCTTCGTCGGTAGGAAATATTGATTCCATCGTGACCGAATCCATGTTTTGGATGTCAACGTCGCGCTGACTTCTTGAGACTTCTGAGAAATATTCACTGTCAAAATCGACAATTCGATTTTGAGACTCGGTAGTGCGCCACATCTGTAAAACAAGGAAACCCTTAAAAAGAAGAATATCGAGTGACGACAATTCACTCGGCTGGTTGAGGCGTGCTCGTTCGACCAAATCTCTGAACAGAGGTGCCACTTGGCTTTCGAATGTAGCGAACAATCTTTCGAATACGTCGCTCTCCTCAGCATCCGGACCTACCCTTGTTGTATAAGTGTTCTTTTCAACAAAGACATTGGTTGTAGCGCATTGGTAGATTTCTTGTGTTTCGTTGTCTAACACCCACACCTTGCCTGCTGCATCAGCCCAATTCTTTATTAGTAATTGTGGTATGGTATGGTTTCGCCGCGAAAGTTTATCGGTCACTTATGAGTTCTCGGTGAGAAAGAGTTTCTATCGGAGTGCTCTTGTTTTCACGTTCACATGGCTACTATGTGACGGTATATTAAGCTGCGATGAGTTTCGAGAGTAATATTCGGTGAGACTGTTCAAACTGGCTGCAGATATTTCATACCACATAAACTCACAATCGAACTAGAGCCGCGGTCGTTCAAAGTTCACTTGAGCTTTGAGAGACATCGTGTCCGATATAGGGCCAAATTCGCAGGGCTTTACTTGCTAAGTTTTCGCCTCGTTCTTGGATTTGAAATTCGTACCAGTAACTCTTTTGTAGAAACCACTTGTTAAGAAACAATCCACTGTGCTTTTCAAACATTGATCGTTTTTCAAGAAAGCTGTTGTTCGACACTGAGATGTCCAGCTTGTCGGTCAAGAGGGTTAGATTGCCTATAGTGTGAAGCAATCTATTGCGTCGTTCTGCGATAAACTCTCCGGAATCCCTGTCAACGAACGCAGTATCCTCAAAGGGCCATTTCTCAGTCCAAGTACGTGGTAGCACGTGCTCTGTCCACAGATTGTTTGGCATCGGAGAAGCTTCGGCAAATTTCGGTCGGCTCCCTACTTCCAGTTCCCAGAGCACGTCCTTGATGCGATTTTGGGGAGCGAGAAAGTAAGCGGGCTGAGACAGTATTCCTTCACGAAATTCACCGTCACTTGGGAACCGCATACTATCACCTGTTCTCTCCTTGAAGTACCTTTGCATCGTCTCAACGCAGGGTCCCTCCTTCAAAAAGATCTGCGACATACCTTGAAAAACCTTGTTTAGGTTCTTAGCAGTCAAACCCGATAGAGCACGGCGTACTATGTAGGAATAGATCAATCCGTACAAATCACGTTTGTAGTCATCCGGTATGTCACCGGTGCTAATTTGCAATATTACGGGATAGGCTGTAGTTACTTGCCACGCGGCTAACTTTCTTCCAAGCCAGTGGATGTCCGAACATTCATTACTTCGATCTTCGAGAGTTTCATAAATGGGTGAATATTGCCGTAAAAGTTGTAGCTCTGTCTCTACGTTGTTGAATCTTGGTGTACCCTTTGGAATAGCAAAGGATCGGTACTCTGCGTAGAGTTCTCGCATGGAAATCCTTTCCCCTGTCTGGGCCGCGAGCACATGGGTCAGGAAGTGGTCGATCCGGGGACGTCTGGGACGTGCGAACGGTGCGGGTTCGCGCCACCAGGGGTCATCAAACGGATCCCATAGTTCAAAGTACAAGTCCTCGACTTCAATCTGCTCACGTTCTGCGCGATAAAAAATGTTGTTTCGAACAAGATCCATAGCGAGGAGCGGCTCGCCCTTTGAGTTCAAAGTCTCAAATATAACTTGTGCGTCGTCGTCGTCATCTAAGGTGATAACGACCAGCTTCATTCGATTCAAAAGAGCAGTCAGTAGTGCTTCAAGACGTTTCTCAATCGCTTCCGAGGTGTCCGTTTCGTCCTTAATGTTTTCGGTTTCAACGTCACTCGTTTCATCTACACTTATTTCGGTTGAACCAAATTGGCAAAAGTTGTCAATGAGCTGAAAAAATTCTTCGTATGCACGAAGTGCTCGAAGTGACGTATTTTTTGGAACACCGTTGCCCCAATAGTGTTCTCGGTAGGTACTACGAACCCAGTCGTAGTTTTGTTCCAAAATGTTGTGAAACAACTTTTGATCGGACGGGGTGGGAGTAACCTTGAATCGGCTGAGTCTATCCGAGTCCTTTGACTTCTTCGTGTTAAACAGGTAGTCGTGGACACTTTTTGCAATATCTGTACAGTTGTGTTTCAATGCAACCTCACGCAGTGCAGCGAGGAACAGTTGAAACGTGGTGAGTCGCTGCTGTCCATCGACAATTTGCACCTTTGGAGTCTTCCCGATTTGTGCTGCTTCTCCGATAGGAGCAAGGATCAATGCCCCCATGTAATGCTGGAATTTACTTTCGTCCTCTAGCACTTCAGTGGCTTTTGCTTCAACATCTTCCCAGAATGGAAGAATTTGATGGTCGTGCCACTGATACTTGCGTTGGTAAAGTGGTACCATGAATCGTCGCCCTTCAGCGAGAACTTCTTCAATTGCGTGATCGTCTGTATTCATGGTGCGCATTTTAACTTTGAGAATTACATCAGTTAGTCTCCTCAAAAAACTGATAGGAAAAAAAATGTGAGTCTTCTAAGTGGTATATCCACTTTATTGACTGTCGCTTTGTCCCTTTTAAAGATGTGCACGTTAGTGGGAATGAAACTCTTGAACGGAATCGGAATAGTGAGTCATGTTCTTATGCATGTAAGTCGGGTGCATAAACTTTCTGTGTCATTGATCATACTGCCTTTCGCTCTTCCAATTCGTCTCTCGCCTAGAAAGTGTGGTCTGAAACCCAATCATGAAACGGATGAAGAAGTAGCCGTGAACTACTAAGCGTCACAACGAGAACCACTAAAGAAAAAAATCAGCCGGATCTGGTTCTTACAATATTCTCAATTTCGTAGCCGACCCCAACAAGCAATCTAGCTCACTGCCCCAAGAAAACAAAGTTAGAGTTTAAATCCATGCTGAACAATTGCTCCATGATTGACTCTTGGGAAATTAGTTGGGAAAATCAGACGACCGCTCAACACTGACGCATTCAATCCACTGCTTTAGTACTTTGAGAAATTGACCAGTAGTAGATACATTTCACACTTGGGACAGGGATGAATAAATCAAACTATCAACACGCTATTGCCAGTGCAGAACAATTGCTTTCAGCCGACAGGGCACGCCACAGAGTCGAAGGCAACGTTCAATCCGATGTCGAAGCTTTACTACGCGAAATGAACCTTGGGACTCTAGAGGTGCAGTACCAAACCGGCGAAGGTCCTGTCGACATCTATTTACCGAACCGTCAAACTTTTATCGAAGTAAAGCCTTTTCCTCAGGCTAGAGATCCTGATGCTATCCAAAGTGGACGGGATGAATCAGCCAAAGAGCAACTCGACCGCTACGTTCACGCCGAGATCAAGCAAGAGGACATTCTTAGACCCGTAGATCATAGAAATTTTTGGACTGGAATTCTCACTGACGGAAGGAATTGGCATATTTACGAATATCCACACGAACTTAACAGTAAACCAAGATTAGTAGATTCGCTCATGGTGATCAACGAATCTCAATCGTTAGTTAGTGCTCTATACAGTGTAATGGGCGACGAAATGCTTGGTAAAGAATGGATTCCGGCGAAACCTCACGACCTATTCACAACTCGAAAGCAAGAGCTGGATAAACTGTATTCGGAAATACCCTCAACAGCTGTTGAGTCCACAAACACAAAGTTTAGGCTTTGGTTGGATATGATGAAGGCGTCCGGAATGATTCCAAATGATGAGCGAGCCCAAGAAAGATTGTTTCTTACTCACTCGTTCTTAATTGTTATCGTGCGGCTTGTGTCTCACTCAATGTCTAGTGGTCGCGATCCGTGGGAATGGGCTCTTCGCGATGGATTTGCTTCTTGGGTACTAGGGTATTCAAGAGCATGGCATTGGGCCGAACAACTATTCAAGCAAATCGAAGAATACGATTGGAAAAAGCGAAGAACGGACGTATTTAGAGATTTGTACCATGAGTTCGTCAGTGAAACAGACCGTAAGCTGTTTGGGGAGTTTTACACACCAGATTGGCTTGCAGAGCAGATGGTAGTAGAAGTTTTGGACGAAGAATGGATGAAGCGGTCTATCGATCAAGTGTATGACGAAAGAAAGGACGGTGTAGGTGTCTTGGATCCTGCTTGCGGTTCGGGTACGTTCCTCTACCACGCGGCGTGGAGACTTGCATCGTCGGAGTATTTAAGGGAACATCCTTATGGAAAACGAGCTGACATTATCTGTCGTTTGTTAAATGGAATCGACATACATCCTGTAGCTGTCGAAATTTCGAAGGTCAATATTGAGAGAGCGTTACCTGGGAATCCAACAGAAGGATCCTCTGCTTTACAAGTATACTTGGGAGACAGTCTACAGATTCATCGCAGAACCGATCTTTTTAACCAGACAGGGATGATGCGTCTCACATCTCCCAAAGGATCGGAAGCCTACGTACCAATAGACCTTCTACGCGCACCCAGTTTTGACGAGTATTTACGTCGGATGGTCAATGCTGCAACTAAAGACCAAGAACTGCCGCGAAATGCACCCGCGAATGTTGATCAAGAAAGCCTAAGAACTTTACACAAGCAATTACAGGAAATAATCAAACAAGAAGGGAACTCAGTATGGACATGGTACTGCACTAATCTGGCCGGCCCCCACCTCCTAGCAGAGCGCAAAGTGAATCGTATCATTGCGAATCCACCTTGGGTCAAATTTTCAGAGATTCAGGTATTAGAACGTAAAAAAGCGATCGAAGATTTTGGGAAACATCTCGGCGTACACATGGGTGGAAAGCAAGCACCACATCTTGACATAGCAAAGTTCTTTGTACTACACGGTAGGAAACTCTACCTTCAAGATCCGAATACGGATCCCGGCGCTTGGCTTGTTAAGGTTTCTGCATTGCGTGCAGGGCATTGGGAACGATTTAGAGAATTGCACAAAGACACGTTGAAGCAGAGTGTTGATTTGACAGCCCTACAGCCTTTTGGAGGTGGGGATGCTACACGTTGTTGCATTTTGTTTGAACATTGTCATGTGGAGGAAAATTCGGCATCAAAGCTTGTCGCAAACAAGCGCGTTCAAAAAAAGAGAATTGAACACAGTGAATCGTTAAATCACGCGAAAGAGAAGTTTGAGCTAGCCGAATCACTTGAGCCTGTACCTCAAGCACCATCAGACTATGCTCGATTACCGATTAGGCAGGGGGCAACTATTGTTCCTCATGTGCTCGCTCGGCTAGGAGAACTTCCGTCGAGACCGGATCAAACAGGGAGCGTATCCGTTGTAACTGCAAAGTCCTCGCACAAACCATGGCGCGATGTTAAACCTCAAAGTGGACAATTATCTGCCGATTGGATCAAAGAGATTTATACCTCCTCTGAGGTGTTGGCGTACGTTACTTTGAAAGAATTACCTAAGGCGATTGTGCCTATTAGTGATGGACAGTTGATCTCGGAACCGGGAACGGTAAGTAGCTTTTGGAGACGCCTTGACGAACTATGGGACGTTCATCGAGGGCTAGGAAAAGGCACACCGAAAACGCTACTCTCAAGATTCGATTATTCCAGATTGCTGTCTGTGCAACTGGACATTCGTACTCGAGAACGACGAATGGTTATCTATCCGAGTTCTGGAGATCATATGCGTGCTGTCCGAGTTGCAGGAGGTTCAGGTTATGTCGATAGCACATTGTTTTGGTTCTTAGTTAAAAGTGCAAAAGAAGCCGGATATCTCGTTTCGATTCTAAACTCATCATGTCTCAATCGAGCTTTTTCAGAATCGCGCGAAAGCGGTAGACACTTTCAGTTACATCCATGGAAAAAAGTTCCTATTCCAAGCTATGACAGTAAAGATCACAGGCATCGTAGGCTTGCTGATCTGTGTGGTAAAGCAGAAGCTCTAGCACGGAAGACTATACGCTCAGCATTGAAAGAAAAGCCAAATCTTGGTCAAGTTGGACTGTCTAAGCGAATTCGAGACAATTTGGGTGAATCAGAGATAGGACTTGCAATCAATGACCTAGTCTCTGAGATTCTTCCAGCTCAAGCACGAGATTAAAGTATTAGTTGAAAGAGGCATGGTCCTTGAAATGCACGTACGTTTTAGGACAATCTACCGTACGCAAATCCAACTGATTTCATTATTGCCAAAAAGCTCTTTGGTTCGAGCCACAGATCTGCGGACATCCAACAAATCTAGTAGGTTTAATGTCCTAAATTTGGTTCCAGCCGCCACTCAGCGCGTCCAGCATGGCGACTCGAGACTGCCAAATTTCTAACTCGAGTGAGGCTTTAGGTTTTGCAGAGTTGTACCATTTAGATTCTCGTACAGGGAAAATCACTTCATCCCAATATCGCTCGTAATCTTGCGGTTTTAGACTTGGCTTAAGGCTAAGTAATCGTTCAAGAGTGCGTTTGTTTACATTGTTCCAAGGAGTGAAAGTATCAGGCCGTTTTATCGCTAACAGTCGAGCTCCTACGCCAAGACCGTGAGGTTTACCGTTCAAAGCTTCTTTGAATCCCTCTACATATTTCATATAGTCTTCTCGGTACACGACACCATTGTTGGGAATATGGTCTAACCCTTCCCCCAATGTTTGTAGTTGGTTACCATTGACATTACCGTAAATGATTTGGGTGAAGTTCCCATAAGCTCTCGCGCGTCCAAAATATCCGATTTCAATTTCGGAAAACTTTCCTTCCTTTGGATGATGCGATCCGGCAAGACCTCGCCTTGTGTTAGGAGGGAGTTGATGAAATGGTATGTCTTTTTCGAAATCTTCTAGTGCATACTTCAGCAACATCACGGCTTCCTTTCTCTGACGAATTGTTGAACAATTTTGAATTTGCTTGTAATACTCCTTCCAAGTCCACGACAACAATTCACTCTCTACCGTTCTCTCTTTACCTTCGATTATCTGCCTCCTATTCCATTGTTCTCGGTAAGTGTTCAGACGACTTCTTGAGACGACTTGTGCTTGATCGTAGTAAGATCGAACGATCTCTAAAGCTCTAGTCTTTAACACTTCTGAGTCCTGTTCTCGACTACTTACGTGCAGCATCAACTCAGTATTGTTTGTCATTCCTCCTACGGTCAGGTTTGCGCTTCCTACAAGTAAGTCCCATTCTTTACCAGACCAGAACACATAGACCTTAGGATGAAATACGCAGCTCGTCTTTTCGTCAAAAATGAACTTGATATTCGATCTGTTTCTTACGCACCAGTCAAGAACCTCCCAATGTGTTTGAGAAAAGTGAGTACCAATGACCCCGTACTCAATCTTACTCTTGGCATTTATGAAACTCTCAAACACTTTCGTTCGGTGACTGGCCCACGCGACAGCAAATGCGACCTTGCTATGTTTCGAAGTCAGTTCGATTAATTTTGATGATGTTTCTTGACTGTTAAGAAGTTTCACTTCACATTATTCCTTGTTGTGCTGTCGAAAGAAAACAAAACATTTTAGTAAGAGTTGGTTCGAAGCATTGGTGAGATTATTCGACGCTTCCCGTTTCAGTAAGCAAGACATCATGAAGTGCCCGATTTCAAAGACAAAATTGCCACTACGCTAAAATTTGTGCAAATAATCTACATCATGAGCTTAGAGTTATGAAGAATCTGACAGGGACTAGTGTCGTTCAGCAGTGAGACTTCTATGACAGCCGATTCTCCTGTTCGAAGATTCATTCTGCAAAACCATGCTGGAGTTTCTCCACGGAAGGTCGGGATCAACTGTTTTTGCCCACACAAGTTTGCCCCAAGTACTAAAGGGGACGACTTCACTTTCATCGATCTCTTCTCTGGTATTGGTGGGCTTCGTAAAGCGTTCGAGACTATTGGTGGAAAATGTGTCTTTTCATCTGAAATCGATCACTTTTGTCAGACGACATACAACGCAAATTACGGAGATCACCATGTTGTAGCAGGGGACATCACAAAAATTGGGTCTAAAGAGATTCCGCCACACGATATGCTTCTTGCCGGATTTCCCTGTCAACCATTCTCACTCGCTGGTGTTTCCAAGAAAAACGCTTTAAATCAGCCCCACGGTTTCCGTTGTGAAACTCAAGGCACTTTGTTCTTTGATGTCGTCCGTATCCTAGCCGATTGCCGCCCCCGTTGCTTTCTGCTAGAAAACGTTAAAAATCTCGTCAATCACGACCGGGGTCGAACGTTTCGTGTGATCAGGGAAACTCTACAGGATACACTGGGCTACCGAGTGCATGAACGGGTGCTCAACGCAAGGTTTTGGGTTCCCCAACATCGAGAACGCATCTTTATTGCTGGTTTTCGCGATGATACTGGATTCTCTTTTGACAGCATGAGGTTGCCAGAAACCTCCAGCCCAAAGCTCGAGTCGATTTTACATCCTGAAAATGGAACGGAGGATCCTGAAATTCGCTTCACGGAAGGTCGACTCGCCAAAGTTCACTCTCGATATACGTTGTCCGAGCATCTATGGGATTATCTTCGAGCCTACGCAGAGAAACACCGTCGAAAAGGTAATGGTTTTGGTTATGGTCTCTTTGGTCCGGATGATGTTGCTAGAACGTTGTCAGCTAGATATTTCAAAGATGGATCTGAGATTCTTATTCGACAACGTAAAAATAAACGCCCTCGTCGATTGACACCTCGTGAATGTGCGCGTCTCATGGGCTTTGACCAAATTGGACGCGCACCTTTTCAAATTCCAGTATCGGACACTCAAGCATATAAACAATTCGGAAACGCAGTGGTAGTTCCAGTAGCAGAAGCGGTAGCACGACATATGGAACCTTTTATCAAATCAGGGTCAGAAGATGTCACGATCCAAGCTCAAGTAGCGTTGAAACATCGAATTTAGCTAATATCACAATAGAAAATGGCACTGATAGACCTCACAGACTGGCTAGTAGAGAACCATTTCTCCCAAGACAATATCGCTTGGTGCGTTAAGAGACTTTCTGGTAACGACACGTTTGCCACTAGCTCCCATCAGGCAGGTATATACATGCCCCGCCAGTTTATGTTTGAAGTATTTCCTTCAATCGATCGTTCTGCCGATGTTAATCCCGATGTTTCCTTTGACCTGTACATCGATTCACACGCCGGTTACTACAACGCGCGCGCGGTCTACTACAACCAAAAGTCTCGCAACGAAGTTCGAATCACTCGCCTTGGAGGTGCTACGTCTCCCTTACTCGATTCCGAAAGCACTGGTGCGCTTTCAATATTTTCGTTCAATCGTACTAACTCAGCAAACATAGTACAGTGTAATGTATGGGTTTGTAACTCGGTGTTGGAGGAAGATGTCATATTAGATTCTGTTGGATGGGTTGAACCCGGTTCTTTTCGCGTCGTTGGATTTGACGGGCTTCCTTTAGATTCGGAAACTGGTCGTGAATGCAACCTGAATCATGACAATATTCCTTCGAAGTGGTTCGATTCGTTTCCCAGTGTCGACGAAGTAATTGAGAAAGTAGTCGAACTTTGCTCTTTTGACACTCTGGATGCCGATGAGCGGCTTATCCGTAGACGAGAATGCGAGTATGAGCTTTTTCGGAAAATCGAAGAGATTCTAACTTTACCTATCGTCCGACAAGGGTTTGAAACGGTAGAAGAATTTGTGTCAATTGCACAAGCGACACTTCAAAGGCGTCGTGTTCGTTCCGGTCGCTCTTTGGAACTACACATGCGCCAAATCCTTAAAGAGGAAGGGTTACAAGAACACAAGGAATTCAGCTATAACGTCGAAACTGAGAACGGAAAGCGAACGGACTTCCTCTTTCCGACCAAAGTATGTTACGACGATACCAGCTTCCCATCCGAACACCTTCGGATGTTGGCAGTCATGACCACCTGTCGTGAGCGATGGCGTACCATCATTTCCGTTGCGAAACGAATATCGGTCAAGCATCTTCTCACACTTCAACAGGGAATTTCTGTTGAGCAATTTTCAGAAATGAAAAATGCAGGGGTGCAATTGGTGGTGCCAACCGGACAGATCGCTTCCTATCCGCCTCCTCTGCGTGAAGAATTGACCACGATAGAGAGTTTTGTTGGAGATATACGTCTCCTCAAGTCGGAGCATCACTAATCGAGCTAAAACTCTAGTTACCTAGCGTCTAACAAATGAATGTTGTACGCAAATCGTTTTATTACACTCTCTTATAGGTGAGTCTTAGATCTGTGAAGAAATTATCTGTAGCAATGTCGTCTGAACTCGCCAGCAAAGTACTACGTATTAATCACGGAATCGTCTACTCCAACGTTTTAAGAGACCAACTTGTCGATTCCCCCGCGAATAACGGTGTTTGGGCCTGTCAAGAAGGCTTACGACGGAGACGTGCACTCCGTCCAAAGTTCGATTTGTGACATCGACTAGTCATGAGCAACGATGAGTCTTTCGAACGGCTATATTGGTTTGACTCTCCACCATTCGAGACATTTGGCTCATTCTAAGGTACGACCACTAAGAACGACAGAGAATCACCGTAAATTGGACCAAAAGAATGATTACCATTAAGCGAAGAGGGTCCCCACAGAATCGCTGCCCACAGATTGGGAGACAAAGTCAGCTTAGCCAACCGATATACGGTGTCAAACCTCATCATAACTGGAAACCTTTTCCTTGCGGGGACCGCTACCCAAGTAGTAGCTAAAAAAATCGGTACTTACACTACCGGACCCGGTAAATATGTTTTGAACGTTCGAACGTCCACGTTCTCGCGTTGTGTCTTTAAATTTCAAATGACATTCGATCAATCCAACGAAATGTGACGTACGATAATTGTCCTGCCTCACATCATTGACGAATTTTCCGACCGAATTGACAAAGTGATAAAAGCATGCACCTTTCGCAGCGAGGTCTTCGTGCGCGACAAATCGCGCGGCCGTGTGCAAGAGAGTTTACATGATAGTCGAATCGGAGATGAGGAGGCACGACGACGGAGAGTTCTGTATCGACAACTGCAGGATCAGCTGTAGTAACAAGACCTAATCGATATGCAACTCTTGCAGAGTGGGTGTCGACGGGTAGTACTTGACGACCCAAACTATACATCAAAATACACTTTGCGGACTTCACGCCGATTCCAGGAAGGGACATCAGGTAACTCTGAGCGCGTTCATCGTCATAGTCAAACAAGGAGTCAAGGGACACTCTACCGAAGTCTTGGTTCAAACGAGTCGCGATCTGCTTGAGGCGAATTGCCCGATGTCGATATAGCCCTGCGTCGAGAATGAGATTCTCTAGAATGGAAAGGGGTATCTCGAGTAATTGATTCCAGTCTGGGATCGCAGACTTTACACGGTCGTAGACACGTTCATAGTTAATACTGTTCGTCATCTGTGAAAGAAGAATAAATACTAATTCGTCGAGAGGATCGGACTTGTTGTTCAGTAACGGTGAGTGATAGCTCGCCTTCATTCGGGCAATGCTAATCGCTGCCCTCTTTTTTCTTGTTCTGAGTGTGTGCATTCTCGGTATTGTTACAGGTTTTTCCTTTTGACGCTTGAGGTTCGCCACACACACACAACTTTGCGATAACAGACTTCAAATGTACACTTCAGCTTCATGACTAGATGTTTGGCCGTTGAGGAACCAAATTCTTGGGAACAGGATTCGACATCTTTCCACATACGCTACGTGATTAAATTGTTTGAAGTTCCGTTTAACCAGGAAGTCGAGCAACAAATGCTCAAATTTACCACATTGTTTTTCTTCCAATCGACGTATATGTTAAATCAAATTCATACCACATACGTTCGTTGACAGATGGGGTTCCCTCTTACTAGTTGAAAGAAATTTAGGAGCGGAACACGAACGGTTGTACTTTGTAAAATGCGTTTTTTTCATATTTAGTTGTCAAGTAGTACTTTCAGATCGTAGGTCGTAGAGGTTTGTTTGAGTCTGACTAAGTACAAATTGTGAGAAGTCAAGAATCTTACCACCAAGACTTAATTGACGAATTACAGCGCAGGTTTCCCTTGGTAGAGCAGCTGGTCGGGAGGTTTGGTACTGATTTGAACGGTGAGTGTATACCGAGGTTTTTCACTCTCATTATGTCAGCAGCATGCCAAACTGAACAAAGTGCTTGCTGCATAGTGCTTAACAAAACGCAGGGCACTGCTGTTACAGCGGCTTTATTTCTAGCTCTCGAAGCTCTGAGAGTCGATCTACCAGAACTGAAGGATCACTATGTTAAGTCAGCACTGCAATATGGACAAAAAGTAAAGGTTCTACCGGAAAACGCTGTTTACGTATATCGGGGACGTTGTGAGGAATTTCCAGATTTCTTGTGGCTTGGCGCGTTGGGAGAAACGAGCAAAACTACGTTTACAGTTTCTGAAGTGCTTCGACTAGAGCCAACCGAACGTGTGAAACCTAAGGGCAAGCTCACCGGTCTCTCGACTAAGTGTAGCAAGGGTCGCTTAGACGAACTTCTCGAACTAAATACTTATGGTAATAAAAGCTTGTTCCAGAATCGGGTTCTGGTATACATGGCGCAAGCAAAGTTTTTGAATGTATTGAATTCCATTGCGCTGACCCGAAATAATGTAAAGGAATACACACAATTACAAGAACTGATTCCATGGGGAAGAGTCGACCATCACGGCGACGTTAAACCGAACGACCCTTATCAGGTTGCTGGCGAACCATTACTTGCTGTTACAAGAATACCCGAAGATTTGGCATTAGCCTGCGCTCGCACTCGTCGTCATAGTAAAGTCGTAATTGTCGACGATGTGGCGGGTTTCGCAAGAAACATTCAAGCATTTGACGACATCTCCCAGCTACAAAAGGTTGTGATTTTAGCAGCTCCTCACGAATGCCAAATCATTGATCTGCTTCGAGACAGAGGGTGTCAAGTGTGGCATATGTCTTCAGATCAAATTTTGTTGGGCGAAAGTTCTCGAGATGAGAGATCGCACCGAAGCCTTGTCGGTTCCACGGTCTGCGCGGCACGAATTCTTCGAAAACTAAAAGTGGAGGTCATTCACTGCAATGATAATTCACTTGAGTCGATAGAAGCAAACTTGAACCAAGCTGAACGGGGTTATCGATCATTAGTAGACAAAACTCAAGAAAGTGAGGATTTAATAAGTTCGTTATACGGAGTTCTATTAGATTTCAGTGAAAGCTGTTTTGGAATCTCCGAAGAAACTAGGACGAGTTTAGAGTGCGCGTCACGAAATTTCTATCAAAATAGAAAGTGGATGGAACCACAGGTTGAACTTCCTATAGGTAAAGCCATTAGATGCCTAGAAAAGTGCGCAAACGGAATGGGATTTGGACTAGGGAAGGCTCAAGCATTAACTAAGTTTTTCGAGAATAACAGTGAGAGTCCATGGATTGTTGCAACCCGCACACTAAGGACAGCCCATCGCCTCAGAGCAGACTTTGACAAACTAGCGATCGATGCAGTGGTAAGACCAATCGATGGGATGTCCTTTGAATCAGCACACCATGGTACCATACTTCTTGGGTGGCCTGGTCAGCGAAGGTTTGCGCTGTTGAAAAGTCAGGGGATTACATCCAATATTGTAGTTTTAGCCTATCCTTTTGAGTGCGATTGGTATTCAGCATACGAAAAAAGGACGCGAGACAGCGACCGTTTGAAACGCTTAAACGCTAAGGAGTTGTCGTTGATGTTGGGCATTCAACCACAACATGCGGCTTCCTTGATGCCTAAGGAGTTAGCTTCTGAACAAATCAATCTTGGCAGAGATCCGTCAATATTCAGAGTCGAAGAGCGCACAAATCGACGTCGAAAAGCGGGAATTGCGGAAACCAATGTTATGGTCGAAAGCCGGGAAGCTCACTCGGTCGAATTCTACGGTAATTGCTACGCTTACATGACTGAATGGGCCGAACTTCCGCGTCTCAATGATCTTTTGGATTTGGATACATCAAACATAAAAAGTATCGAACACGTCAGAGTTACTGCATTGACACCTGGTGACTTCGTGTTGTTTCGAGGTTCCGGTGACAAAGAGATTACTCGGTTGATAGCTGAAGACATTCTCGGAATCGGTGAATATGAAAGATTACGAGCATTAGCAGAACAGTGGAAGTCATCGCTTTCTTGTCTTGGGAATACTGTAGCAAATATTCACCAGGCGCTCAGTTTGAAGGGACTTCGTCGAACTTCTACGACGATTCGAGGATGGTTGGAAAATTCTGACCGTATTGGTCCGGGCGATTTGAATGATGTCATGCTGATCGCTGAAGCTACGCAAGACAAAAAATTGTTGTCAAACTCGGAAGATGTGAAACATGCAATCTCATCGATTCGAAGTTCGCACATCACGGCAGGAAGACAACTGACCTCCCTTATATTGAGTGAGTTGGGGCGGAAACTTGACGAACTCAATGAGCAGCCATTGTTGTTGGATTTGGAATTCGGAGAAGCATGGGTTGTATGTGTGCAACAAATAGAACCAGATTGTCAAGGATATCCAATCAATAAAGTCAACCGTCTAATGTGGTCAGAAGATGCAATATTTTGAATTTAGCTAGTTTAATGGCCAAGATGATTCCACCATACATCGCTGACCTAGCCAATAGTACTGCTGAAAGTAGGGTATTTGCGTTACTTGAAACTGATCAAAACACTCGTAATTGGACTGTATTACATTCACTGGGGCTCGGCTTCGACGTGGATAGTCCGTTTGGAGAAATTGACTTCGTCGTAATCATTCCGAACGAGGGCATAGTCTGCCTAGAGATTAAAGGAGGAAGATTATCTTGTCAAGACGGCGTTTGGTATGTCACGGACCGATTTGGCAGGCGTGAACAATTACAGCGAAGTCCAGTGTTGCAAGCAAGGAACGCAGGGTTTGCTTTAAGAAGGTCAATAGTTCAAAATTTTGGCATGAGTGCCCCGGAATCTCGTTGCCCCGTGGGATCTGTAGTAGTCTTTCCAGATATAACTTGTCCGCCGGTATCACCTGAATTCGAACGATCCGATGTTGTTGACGTTGACGACTTGAGGAATCCATTGTCTACTTCGATTATGAGAGTCGTAAGAAATCGCATGCGAAAATATCAGCATGACAATGGAAACCGTCACCCAACAAAAGCTGAAGTCAATACCATTCTCCAATTTCTAAGGCCAAACTTTGACATGATCGTCTCCAGGAACGTCACAATTGATCAATCTGAAGCCAAACTGTTGCATTTGACTCACGAACAATACAGTAGGCTCGACGAACTCGAAGCTAATCGAAGTTGTTTATTTGAAGGGGCTGCCGGAACAGGGAAAACGTTACTAGCCATTGAATATGCGCGTCGAGCAGCACTCAAAGGTTCATCTGTGCTTCTTGTTTGCTTCAATCGTCTTCTGGGAATTTGGCTAAATCATAGTCTCAAACATGAGAATGTCGTAGCCGGTAGCTTTCATTCGATTACAAGACGACTTATATATTCAAGTAGTGCCGCCCGTGAGTTTGCGCAGTGTGAAACGATCGCTCGTAATGAGCAACATTCGAACTCGCTCTTTGGAGATCCATACTTCACATACTGCGAGCAAGCTCTCGAAGAAATCGGAGCTGAGTATGACGTTCTGGTTGTCGACGAAGCGCAGGACTTTAGCTGCCCTCAGTTTGTTGAGGTGTTCGACCAGTTATTGCGAGGTGGTATGGCAAGAGGGTCTTGGGCTATATTCGGCGACTTTACAAGACAGGCTATTTTTGGACATCCTTCCCGTTTTATTGCAAGACTTGGGGAGTATGGAGAGCATTTTGTCAGTGCTAAATTGACATTGAACTGCCGAAACACTCGCAGAATTGCAGAAGAGACGTGTGCTATAGCAGGCTTCAATAGACCTCCATTTAAGCTTGCAAGTGAAACGGGATTACCTGTCGAATATAGATATGTTTGCTCAACCACACACTTAGTGGAATCTGTTACAAGCGTTGTGTTAAATCTTCTACAAGAACGAGTGGAAGCTAGAGACATTGTGCTCCTTTCTCCGAGACGCTTTGGATCTTCGGGATTAGCTGGTCTCTCGCAAATTGGAGGCCTAAATTTGTTTGAGTCCTCTACCGATATTAAAGCTCCAAGAGATACCATTCGTTTTTCTACGATCCATGCATTTAAAGGATTAGAAAGTCAAGTAGTAGTCTTGATTGACGTTGAATCGATCGATAGCGAACAAACCCAATCGCTACTCTACTTGGGCATGTCGAGGGCTAAAAGTTTACTAATATTGGTTATGTACGAAAGTGCACGGCAGTCTGTCGAAAACCTAATCAAAAATTCAATCGTAGATAGGCTAGCGAATGAATGAGACTTTAAGAATGAGATCGAACATTCTTGACTTTTTACGAAAGGAAATCGTAGGTCCCGCCCCCGGTTATCCTGCGATTCAAATTGATTCTGACCACCAAGAGATTCTTCGTGAACAAGACTCACCCCGGCAAAGGTACAGTGCAGGCGTACTGTTTCCCCAGCGTTCTAGAGTCCACCGGCAAAGCGAGACTCATGATGATGAATTGGTTCCAGTAGACGCTGACTCACCAGAACAAGCCCCAGATAAAACGATTAAAGACTTAGTGTTTGAAGCGAATACGACCGACACCGAGGACGAACAATCTCAAACCGATCGAGATGTGTCGATGGCCAACGAATTCCTCCCTAGTGCAATGGGTCTTTCGACACTAGTGCGCGTGCCTGATGTGTTAGAGGTGCGAGTTGAAGCAGGTGTATACGAACGTAGGGAAATGACGTGGTCTTCTCGCAGGGAGAAAAATAATGGTGAATACACACAGAAGGGTTG
This sequence comes from Gammaproteobacteria bacterium, assembly GCA_009841615.1. Lineage (GTDB taxonomy): Bacteria > Pseudomonadota > Gammaproteobacteria > Pseudomonadales > Azotimanducaceae > Bin55. Next base: position 110,935 of record VXLL01000014.1, read on the forward strand.
GTGGCGTAGCCAGATCGAACAGATAGTTGATGTGAAATCCGATGAGCTGTTAGGATCGAACACTCAGGTAGTTAATAGAACGGTGTATGAAGAAGAGGGCTGCGTAGCTCTAGAACTTCATGTCGTTAGTCGCATTCTTCCTGATTTCAGTCCGAAGGAAAGACAGCGACTGGTCACAATCACATTAATCAATCGCAAGCGAAGCGAAAACAAAACGCCGAGTAGTGAAGATTGTTTTTACCAGTGTGGCTTTTCTGTTAAAGCAGGATCTGATGAACCTTGTTTCTCTTACTATCCTGAACACTCGATCAATTGTAAAAATCTCAACGAACTTTCACTTCAACTGTTACACCTTCATCGACGGTCGTTCGCTGTTGGACACGGTTGTGCGGCTGACTGGGAGGACACGCAAGGCAACATGGCAAAAGTTGTTCGAACTGAAGTCATGCCTACCTACGAAACTAAACCGGTTCTTCCCACTAAGCTTGAAGGACTGAATCTTTGTATGAAACGCCTAAGAGAAGGTAATAAGGAATCTTCGATTCGTCTGTGTGCGCTACTGAGAGACAAATATGCAGAGTGGATTCAACAGAAGGAGCAAGACTTGTCGGCTATTGACGATTTATCTCTCGAATTAAGACAAACAGCCATGCGCCATTTAGAGAACTGTCGACTATGTCTAAAGCGTATCGATGACGGTATCGCAATATTGACTAAAGATCATAACGTGTACCGAGCTTTTGCATTAATGAATGAGGCAATGTTAATGCAACAAGTTCACTACAAGATATCTTCCGAAAACCGTAGGGAGTGGATACTGAACCAAAACGAACTGAAGCTAGAGCGGCCATTTGAAAGACCATCTTATGAATCTGATCACGAATGGAGACCTTTTCAACTAGCTTTTATCTTAATAAATTTGCGGTCGCTCGCGGTCCCAAGTTCGTTAGACCGTGAGATCGTTGACTTAATTTGGTTTCCTACTGGAGGCGGAAAAACAGAGGCTTATCTGGGACTGTCAACAATTTCTATGTTCTTGAGACGACTGCGAAATGCTGAATGTGCTGGTACGACTGTCCTGATGCGTTATACACTGAGACTGTTGACTACTCAACAGTTTCAGCGAGCAGCTTCCTTAATTTGTGCTTGTGAGGTACTGAGGCGACGCGACAATGAAACACTTGGGGACGAGCGATTTTCTATTGGTCTTTGGGTGGGAGGAGACGTGACTCCGAATAGAGAGACAGATGCGATTCGCGCACTTCAGAGTCTTCTGCGTGGACAATCCACCAATAAGTTTATTCTTAGAAGCTGTCCTTGGTGTGGCGCGGCAATGGGATCACTGAAAGTCGGTCGCCGATTCGATTGTAAAGGATACAAACAGCTTTCACATCCGACAAGGGTGAGACATGTGTGTGAAGAACCTAACTGTGAATTTAATTCGGATTCGGGTCTTCCGATCAGCGTAATAGACGAACATATCTACAACGAACCTCCTACACTCTTAATCGGAACAGTTGACAAGTTTGCTATGTTAGCGTTTCGACCTGAAGCTCGAAAACTCTTTGGAATTGACATTCAATGTCCACCACCGGAACTGATTATTCAGGATGAATTGCATTTGATTTCTGGTCCGCTTGGCTCGATGGTTGGTCATTACGAAACTGCCATTGATGCACTGTGTTACAGGGAATCAGATGGAATACGGATTGGTCCTAAAATTGTTGCGTCTACTGCCACAATCTCGCATGCGGAGAACCAAGTTAAGAGTCTTTATGGTCGAGATGTATTCCTGTTTCCCCCTCAAGCAATTAGATTGGGAGACTCTTTTTTTGCGGAGGAGCGAGATGATGAAATGGGTCGCCTATATGTCGGTGTATTTGCAACTGCGCTGTCTTCGCACGTGAGATCTCAAGTAATAACGATGAGTGCACTGTTACAAGCACCAAATCTGTTTGGAGAGCAGCACGCAGAAGTCGTTGATCCCTATTGGACGCTGGTAGGATATTTCAACAGCTTACGGGAATTAGGCCACGCAGCGACGTTAATTCGTGCCGACATTCGCGAACATTTGAATGCGATGTGGAACCGCCTCGGGCTTCAAGTTGAACAAGTTAGAAAGTTGAGCAAAGATCCCCGACGATGGTTGCGATCAAGCGTCGAGCTCACGAGTCGAGTACAAAGCGAAGAGATTCCTTCGATTTTGCAAAAGTTGTTTGTGAGTTATGATGGCACACAATCCTCTGAAGTGGTTGACGTATGTTTCGCTACAAACATGATTCAAGTAGGTGTGGATATACCGAGATTGAGTCTCATGACAATAGTGGGACAACCTAAAACTACATCGGAGTATATTCAAGCATCCAGTCGTATCGGTAGACTTCTAGAACGACCGGGTATTGTCATTACAAATTACAACCCCTCTAAACCACGAGACCGATCACACTACGAAAATTTTCGTTCCTATCACCAGTGTATTTATAGGTACGTAGAACCGACCAGTGTGACTGCTTTTGCAGCACCGGTACGCGAAAGAGCTCTTCACGCACTAGTAGTCATCTTGTGTAGATTTTGGGGTGATCAGGAGCTTCGAGAGCGACCTACGCAGTGTCCAGACGAAAAACTAGTTCGCAGAGTTAAAGACTGTATAAAGCACCGAGTGAAGATAGTAGATCCGGCGGAATGGAGCTTTGTTGAGAATGAAATCGATGAGTTCATTGAAGTGTGGTCGAACACTCTACCCTCTCGATACGGTGATTTCGGTCAATTTGATAGTACTCTTCCATTGATGTACCCAGCTGGGGGGCAGCAACACGAAGAGTGGAACAATTGGCCCTATGCCACTCCAACTTCAATGCGAAGTGTTGACTCTGAATGTTCCGCACGTCAGTTACTCTACGGCTACGGCGTCAATAGTTTCAAAGAGAGCTATTAGCTATCGTTCGGGTCTTATAGGTTAAGAATTGCTGATGCCTAACTTAAAGCCGATTCGTCGTAGTCAACTCATTGCACCTTTTGGCGTTGGCGCACTCGTGGATTTCCGGAATGACGAATCTTTGATGACTGCAGGTTTAGACGAGTGGCCCGATGCGAACGATGAGTGTCCCTCCGATTGGCTTGTAACGGAAGAAAGATTGCAGACTCGATTAGGTGTTAGTCACTTCAGACTTCCCGCCGATTATCGGGAACAAGGATCCCAATCCGCACTGGAGAATCGGCACATTCCATTTGTACGTTTTCCGCTGTGGCACTATTGTCCGATCAGAGGAACGATGGCAAAGCTGAGGCTATTTAGTGGTCGTGTGCGATGTCCGTGTATGAAGGGTTTAGGCTGCGGATCGCGAAGACCTCTACTTATTCCAAGCCGATTTATAGCTGTGTGCCCGAAGGGACACATTGAGGACTTTCCTTTTATGGAATGGGTTCACAAAGATGGATATTGGGATGACACGCACAAGTTGCGCCTTCTTCCTGGTCGATCGTCTGCGAGTCTGTCTGGAGTAGAGATTCAGTGTTCATGCGGAAAGTCCGAAACAATGGTTCGCACCTTTAATTTCGATGCTAATTCTGGAGGATCTCTTCACTCAATTGGGTTCGACTGCTCTGGAGGGAAACCTTGGTTAGGGGCTGAAGGTGGACGTAATCAATGCGGTGAATTTCTTCGAGTAGTGCAACGAGGAGCGTCAAATGTGTATTTTCCGTGCACAGTTTCCTCTATTTATTTACCACTGTGGGGCACAGACAGCACTCGAAAGATAAATCAGCTAATTCAGGAACCAAAAATCTGGAAAGTTCTCACAGCGGGATTGGACGACGGCAAGTACATACAGGCAACACGGTGTGACATTGTCGCAGAAATGCTAGGAGTCAAATCTGAAGAGCTCAAGCGAGTTGCACAGAAAAGACTGGATGGAGCTCCGTTAGTTCACGAGCATTCCGAAGAAGCATTCAGGCGACAAGAATATGACGCGCTACGAACAGGTAGTGGGGGCGTAACGACAGAGTTAATGGTCAGTGTTATACCAGGAGACAATTTTGCGACGGACGTGGCACACTTTGTTCAGAACGTCGGGCTGGTTAAAAAGTTGCGAGAAACAAGAGCACTTGTTGGGTTCTCTAGGCTCTTACCAATAGAAGATCCGACTTCGTCGAAGCTTCTACCAATAGCCGAACGTAGGGAAATGAACTGGTTGCCCGCTTCTGTGGTATACGGCGAAGGAATCTTTGTCGAATTTAACGCTGACACGATTAGAGAGTGGGCTCTCAGACCGGTCGTCATCGATCGTATAGCTGGACTGCTTAATACCTACAATCGAAGGAGAGTCGAACGTGGTATTAAAGAAACTCGAGTGAGTGCGAAGTATGTTCTTCTGCATACGTTCGCACATGCACTGATCCGAGAATTGAGTTTTGCTTGTGGATATGGAAGTGCAGCGCTCAGAGAGAGGATATATTGCGAGTTGGACAATGTTGAGTGTCCGATGCAAGGTGTTCTCATTTATACGGCATCGGGTGACTCAGAAGGATCTCTTGGCGGATTGGTACGCCAAGGAGAACCAAGTAGATTCAACATCGTTGTCGAGAATGCTATTCGACGAATGGCTTGGTGCTCTAGCGATCCGGTCTGCATAGAGAGCAACGGGCAGGGTATTGATAACGCAAATCTTGCGGCATGTCACGGGTGTGTACTACTTCCCGAAACTTCGTGCGAACACGGAAATCGTCTTCTTGATCGAGGATTACTTGTTGGAACGTTACAGGATTTCAACCTGAGATTTTTTAAACAATTCGACACAATCGAATAACCTCTAATTTGTAAAGATATTTGTCGACGTATAACGTTTAAGTTCTTTCTAACTGAGAGTGTCGAGGAAAGTCCAAACAATTTCAATTTGATGCTCAATCTTTGCCAAACACCCATGAGTTCTTGTGCCGTCAGTGTCGAATTATCTACAGAAGAATAATCGGTCACATATTTCGAGTGCAGTCTTGGTTTGCAGAATGAATGGACTCTCCCAACGAGTTCATTGGACAGGGAAACAACAGAGTAATTCTGCCAAGAGTTCGAAGGACCACAAAAGAAATATGCGATCTATTACCACTCTCGAATTAACGTGATCGTATTCAATGTAGAGATAGAAGGCATTCCTCATGAGTGATCGATACCTCAAAGAACCAACCAATACCGAGCTTGAAATAGCGACAAGGATGCAAAAAAAAGTCGTGACTGTCCTCCGTTCAGAAACCGATCGTGAACGCGCTCAACAACAGCAGGCATACATGAAGTCCGAAATGCCGTATTTCGGTTTGAGTGTACCACGATGTCGTCGTATCGCTCACGAAGAGTTGAGTGATCTCCCACCGCAAAATTCTGATGTTTGGGCGACCTCTATTCTTCTACTATGGCGCGACGCGACACACCGCGAGGAACGCTATGTAGCGATCGAATTGTTTCTTAACAAAAAATTTGCCCATTGGTTGGTCCCGGACCAACTACCAGTCTTAGAAGAATTGGTGGTTACTGGTGCATGGTGGGACTATGTGGATGCACTCGCTACTCGAGGCGCAGGAACCATGCTCGTCAACGAGTCTGTTCAAACAAAACGCATACTCTATAAGTGGGCGAAGGATCAGAACATCTGGAAGCGACGCGTTGCGATCTTGGCGCAGCTTAAGTCAAAAACAAACACCGATGTCGAACTTCTATCTAAATGTATCGAACCTTCGATCGGTCATTCAGAGTTCTTCCTTCGCAAGGGAATTGGTTGGGCACTACGTGAATATTCCAAGACTGATCCTGATTGGGTTAAAGAGTTTGTCGAGAAACATCCGGACCTCTCTGATTTGAGTCGACGAGAAGCACTCAAACATATTACTCGTGCCTAGGTAACTGAAGAATTTTCGATTTCGTTCCTGTAAGTCGTTTAAAAAACCACAACTTCGTACGTAATGTATCTCTTCTGTTTAATCGCTTCAAATTCAATCTGTAAACGAGATGGAAATGCCTGATCGAGTAGCAAACAAGAGATTCAAGAAGACCTCGGAGCCCTGAACTTCAGAATACAGAATTTGCGCTAAAAACCACACAAAAATTCACAACTAAAGAAGGAACAAGCAGGGACACTGCAATCTCCGTGGAACACTGTTACAATAAACACTCCATTCTTCGCTGTGTGGCTATTAACCTGAATGTGATCGCATCGACGATGTCGACCTTGAAAGCATTCAAACACTGGTTGCGATGTGTACCTGCATTCATACTGCTAGTCCACTTTTTTTTTGAGGCACAATTCGTTCGCATCACAAGTCTAAACCCCCTGATCTAACATGACCAAAATCTCTACGCACGCAATGAATATTTGGCATCTCGCTGTCATAGAGATGCGAAGTTGTACCAGAATGGCTCGGACCTGGCTACTTGTCGTCCTAGGGTCAGGTATTTTCCTTCGTATGACTGGTAGTTGGAGCTCACAAGCGGGACTCTATTCATACGCGTCGTTGAACTCTCCCGCCGTGGGTGTATTTGCACCTCGCTACATGATCGCTTATTTGGCTCAGCTTATCGTTGTGTGGCTCGCGCTATGTATGTTCTTTTTTGCGTTCGACATAAGGTCTCGGGACGTTCGAGATCGCGTTTTCGAAGTTTTGGATTCTCGTCCTGTAACAAATTTAGAACTCCTCGCAGGGAGATTGCTGGGGCCCACGATCCTACTGATAATTCCTGTGGTACTGATCATCGCCTTGATCTTGGTCATGGGTTTTCTGAACCAAATTGTGGGTGGGGATATGAGTGGTGTGGTCGACCCAATTAGTGTTTTGTCCTTTCTCACATGGGATATTGTTCCGCACGTAATTTTGTGGGGAACTTTGACGTTACTGTTATCTACGGTTCTGCGGTTTCGAGTAGCAGTAGCACTCGCCGCACTGGGCATCATGTTGTTCTACTTTTTGTTCCACGTCGCAATGCCGCTGTATCTCAAGACCGGACTTTCGACTTATACCAGTATCGCGTTTCTTACTTCCGATATTGCTCCACAATTTATAACGTGGGACATCTTTCTCAATCGAACTGGAATGTTGATCCTCGCTAGTTCCTTTCTGTTGCTCGCAACAGGTCTGTATCCCAGAACGGTCAATCGTCCCGTGCGACCACAATGGATAGGCGCTGGTGTCAGTGTGTTTCTTGTCGGAGTTTTGACTCTAGGTGGATTGGGATATTCAAAAATTCTGGATTTACAAGATGTAGAACGTTGGGCTAGCGTCCACAAAGAACTTCAATCACATCAACAAACCGATATCCAATCGATTAGAGGAAGTGTAGAGATTCGTCCAGGACGATCAATCATGCTCGATCTCACCCTGGTCATGGCACCTCAGACTGACGGGAACCTCGACGCCTGGATATTCTCGCTAAATCCCGGTTATCGAATAGACAGCATCGCAGTTAACGACGAAGTTGTTGCCGATGACGACTACGAGTTCAAGGATGGTATTCTCCGCATACCGACGGTGAACAGCCTGGATTCAGCAGGCACCGTGCACCTCGTGGCACAGGGTGTCCCTGACCCCTTGTTTGCGTACCTAGACAGCGAACTGGATTGGAAGACCATGGAACCGACGAAGGCCAAGCGGCTCTTGTTGCTCGGACATCGACCTTACGTGTTCCAATCACAGTATTTTGCTTTGCTCTCTGGCGTCAGTTGGTTTCCAACTTCGGGATCTGCCTACGGAAAACATGTTTTCGAGACTCACGAGAGAGACTTTTTTGATTTAGACCTCGAGGTCAGGGTACCCAAAAAATGGATCGTAGCAGGACCGGGAACTCGACAGAGTTTAGACTCACCGAACACGGGATTTCGGTTCAATCCGAGTCAGCCGGTTCCCGAATTCGCGCTGATAGGTTCCAAGTTCGTGCGCCGATCGTTCGAAACGAATGGCATCGAATTCGAACTGTTGCTGAGTCCAAAGCACACGAAGAACCTGTCTGCATTGGCATCGGCGGTACCAGCTTTGCAGGAGTGGGTCGCAAGACAAATAGATAGTCTGGAGAGAGCTGGCTTACGTTATCCTTTCGGAACTCTGTCTTTCGTCGAGGTACCGACTCATTTACGTGTGTACGGCGGCGGCTGGAATATGGGTAGCGCATACTCTCCGCCCGGAATCCACATGATCAGAGAATCGGGATTTCCTATGGCCCCGTTCCATAGTGTCAAAACCGACGCCGAAAAGGAGTTCGGTGACGATATCGAGAGCGTGGGAAGCTACCTATTCGAACACCTTAAGCACTATTTTCAGTACGACCTTCACGGAGGTAGTCCCATGGTCAGCCTCGGCGAACAGATTCTTGGCTACCAGACGACACCCCACGGGAAAGGGGCAACTGCACTCCACGCATTCGTTAACGAACTTGCGGGCAGCTTGGCGTTGGAGGGGGATAGTGTGTTTTCGGTCTATTTCATATTCGAGGATCACTCTTTGCGGGAAAGTACGGTCATACCAAGCGTGAAGTTCGAAAGAGACTATCTCAGCTTATTTCGCAGCGGACGCTTCAACCGAGCCCGAGTTTGGAAACCGGGTTTATACACAGCGTTAACGGACTTGAACTTTGAGACGGAACCAAGAAATTCACTCGAAACACTCTTGCTCAAGAGCTATGCGATTTCTAGGACGGTGCGGGAATTGGTTCCGCGAGAGAAAGTCAGCGCGTTCTTGGGAAGGCTCATTTCCGAACACCGCGGTGGGTCCTATACAGAGCAAGCGTTTTTCGAGATTGCATCAGAGACTGGCATTGACTTTGAGTCGTTAGTTGGAGATTGGTTGAACAGCACGGAACTGCCCGGGTTCCTCGTGCGTAAACCGTTTTTCCAGCGGGTCCCGAACGAAGAGGGTAAATTAGAGTATCACACTGTCGTCGTTGTGAGAAACGACGAACCGATCCCGGGTGCGGTCAGCATTGACTATACGGTAGAGGACCAATTTGAAGTATCGTGGGCCGATACGGTGCATTTCCCGGGAAACACCACGTTGCGAGTAACTTTGCGCACTGACACCCCGGTTGAGCGCTTGAAGTTGCATCCTCACCTTTCTCTCAATTCCGGTGAGATTCGACGTGGGGTTTCGCAAGAGCGATTCACTTATTTCCAACCCGGGGAGTCTGTACCTTATATCGAAAAATACGACTGGGTTCCCGCTGAAGACGACGCTATCGTGGTCGACGACTTAAGTGACGGATTTTCCCTTGTGAACAGTCCCGATTATTCAACTCAGCGCTACAGACCGCGCTCGATAGCGGATTTCTTCCGCTCCAACGAGTTTACTCCCCTTTTGTATTACGGGCTTCCATCCACGGTAAATGGGCCAGACTTTGCCGAGCGCGGGGAATATTCCGTCTGGTATCGTCAGTACGATGGCACGAGTCACGGCAAGTACGACCGTACGTATGTTTCGAATGTTATGGGAGCTAAAGAATCTCAACCGCGGTTCTCTGCTAAGCTTCCATCGGAGGGACGTTGGCTACTTGAATTCCATCTACCGGAGGTCGGAGACGAGTGGCGATTCAGACTTAAAGAAAGACAAGAGGACTACTTTTGGTTGCTTCGCTGGCCGGGGAACCACAAATTCGAGATCAAGGTAGGAGACGCGATAGAGTTGGTAGAACTCGACCTCTTTAAAGAGTACCCAGGATGGAAACAGATTGGCGTTTTCGATACAAGCTCACGCGATGCGCAGGTAACCATCGTCGAAGTGACCGACGGCATCGCGATTGCTGATGCGATCAGATGGACACCAGTTGAATAGAAAGTTTCGTGATCGCACGCAATGGGTGTGCCGTTACTACAGCACCACCCGCCCTGTAAAGGAAGCTTTTGCGGGGACCACTTCGTGTCATAACGTCTGAGTAAGGAAGACAGATAGAGTCCAATATTCTCAGTCTTGAACACTCATCTTCACTGCAGAAAGTGGAGTAACAAGAAGTTTGTTTATGCCTTGTCGCCCGCGTTTAGATCACCGTTGGCATCCCCCTAATTCGCGAGCAAACACTCTTATGCTCGTACTGATCGTTTGGTATCATAAGACTTTGAACAAATTTTGATAGACGAGGTGGATATGTCCAATCGCTCTGAAACCAAGAATAGTAAGAACAGCTTCGATATGAAGGCTGCAATGGGAAACGGACTACTGTCGATTTTTCTCGTGACTGCCGTGATTATTCTCGCAGTCGTATTTGTGTCGATTAGTTCGTCGATCGCTGATGATCACGACTCCGACGAGAATGCGGAATCGTCTGTGATCGCGCGCGCATCCCTAGCATTTTGCGAAGACTCTACCGTTGAGGTTGGAACAGCAGAACTTGTGGAACGGTGGTCTGAAGAGGGAGTGAAACTTGTGGATGTTTACATTCGTGTAACAGGACTCGCAGATGAAGCGGGTCTTCATGCCGTACATATACATGAAACCGGTTCATGTGATCCTTGCTCGGCTGCAGGTGGTCATTTCGACCCTGGACCGCACGGCCATTCGCATCCTGATGGCAACCATCCCTTCCATTCCGGCGATTTGGTCAACATCAGGGTCGATGATTCAGGCGATGGAGAACTCAGGACCACTACATCCCGTATAACACTGTCGCCAGGTCCATTGTCGATCTTTGACGAGGACGGTGCATCGTTGATCATCCATGTAGATCCAGATACATACTGCCCGGGTGGCGAGGAGGCAGGTTGCGCTGGCGGGGCACGACTTGCATGCGGAATCTTCGAAATTCACGAAGAAACTTAGTATTGTTCTAAAACTTTGGGTATTACATCGTTATTTAAACTGTTCGGTAAACCCTGATTTAAGTGGGCTCTGAGGTCTCAGATTTCTGAGCGTCTTTCTGTTTTCTCTGCCACTCTCAATTCGCTTCCTGCGATGCCTGGAGCAATTTTCCTACCAATTTTTGGAATTCGCCCATCGTCAGATCGGATTCTTTCTCTTGTGGTTTTTGTTGGCGTTTTTTGCGCTTAGAGCCGAACATAGATAGGTGCCTCCTTACCCCGCACCAGTATAAAGGCTGTAGAATTCGTCGTGGTAGGCGTGGCCGGGTTAGCCATGCCTGTAATTGCGGATTGGTTTTTTGGGTAAAGTTTCCCGGATCTGCTCCCACTTCAAATTACTATTTACAACAAGTATTCGGCTATTTCTTAGTCGATAGTAAAATGTCTCTTTGCAAATTTCGTCCGATAGTTCTAGGTCGGGCTGATAACTGAAAAAAAGAGCTCGTTAGAGCGAATACGTTATAGTGTCACCGATCAGGTGAAATTTGCATAGCCCGACGCCCTTTCTCGGGGCTTGGGTTTCAACTTGTTTGCAAACACTTACCTGAGATGCCCAATGACTTACCCTGATATTAGCGCGCACCCGACCGCGCACAATCCACAGATAAAATTCCGCCACATCAGTCTTGCTATTAGTTGTCTTGCTATCGGTTTTGGACTCGGCTTGGTTATACGTGGTTTGTTCTTTGAAACTGAACTAGAGAACGCTCGAACGGAAGCGTCAATCAGTAGTAGCTTGGGACCGCCTCCTGATCCACATCAGACGCCAGCATGGATAACAGAATTAGCTGATACTTCGGAACTCAACTCAACGAAAATAAAAATTGCTTTTATGTACGGTGCGGCACTTGGTGGTGCGGTAGACTTTATGTTGTGGGCTGAACCCACGGAGGTTGAAGTATGTACGTATATAACGGATCACGTAACGAATTCTGGAGTAACAGCCCTCGCAAAAATGCCGGTTGGGCAAGACGTGAGGGAAGATGCGATGTTCTACATAGAAACCACATTAAGGAATGCCGATATTGATTGCTCTGACGTTATGGACGAATGGTAGAATCACCACAATTTGGCTAATTTACCAATAGCTAAAGAAGCTATTAAATGAGAAATAAATTCAGATCAGTCCATCTTATACTATCAGAGAACGAAGATGGTACAGCTCTGGGATGTTTAACCGTTACCAGGCGTAGATTGGACGACGAAGCTCTTGAAACTAAAGTACGAACTGATAGAGGAGAGATTGTGTCTTATTTGATTGACCTAGTCCAAGAGCTCCAGTGTGGAATCATTACTAAAGAAATCGACCCCAACGTGGAAAATTGATTCTTCTGTAGTTACTACAGTACTTTCTGCGTGACCTAGATTACACTGTGAAATGCACTGTTTGTGTGTGGTGCTGCATTTAGAATAACGAATCTAGTATTGTAATGGGTAGCTAGATGTCGACGAGTCCTGTCCACTACCGGACCCGTAGAGGTTGTTAATACCTCGTGACAGCAGGGTTTACCGAATGTTCTAAATAACGATGTAATTCCCAAAACTTTAGTTCAACAAAGAGAACCAAAGGACTCGATCTAAATTCTTTGTCTGAGTTGCTGTCCGAGTAGTAACACAGACATCCTGTTGAATGTGTCGGTGTTGGTAGTAGCACTACGGGACGGAGTGTTGCGTGTGCGCACCGTACATTGATGAAGCGTCAAAATGTAAGAAGCTTGCAGCATATATCGCTTTGAGTGAGAGTCACTTTTTTAATCTAGCTCGCTCTTGATCCTGCGAAAATCTGTGTATCGGAAGCAAAAACAGAGAAGTTGAATCCGATTCCAGAGTCTCCATCATCTGTCTTAACATTCAAAGACCAATTTATAACAAGTTATGTATAGGATATAAATGCATATAATAATCGATATATAATGTATTTAGTTAGTTAGGTATGAAAAAGTATTCAAGATCGATATCCCGAGCAATCGCAAGAATAGGCGACGATGTGCGAACAGCGCGCATCCGTCGTCGGTTGTCCCAGAAAGATTTAGCGATGAATATGGGAGTATCCATCGGTACCGTTCAACGAATTGAAGCTGGTGATGCGGGAGTTTCGTTGGGTAACATTGCCATGGCATTTCTCGCTTTGAATTGCCTTCCGAAACTAGAACAGGTGTTAGCTCCGTCCGCCGATGAAATTGGCGCGACGATGGATCTGGTGTTGATGCCACAACGCGTGCGCTCGGCGAAACGTCCAAAGTTAGCCGAAGTGTCTCCAAACAAAGCGTCCGAGGTTATTTCGTTTTAACGCCTGAGATGCGACGAATACAGGTGGTGTTGGGCAGAGCCCAACATCCTGTGGGTGTACTGGTGTTCGACGAGAATCCTTTACGTCTACATTCGGCGTTTTCCTATGACGAGAATTGGATCGAGCATCCATCAGCATTCCCGCTCTCGCCAAAAATGCTGTTATCGAGTGGTTGGATGTCTTTCTCTGGTAGTGGTCGAAACGTCCTACCGAATCCCATATCGGATGCAGCACCGGATAACTGGGGACGCAACGTGATTCAAGCTGCGCTGGGACGCGTCCCGAGTGAACTGGAATACCTGTTGAGTGCAAACGACGACACACGTGCGGGTGCTTTGCGTTTCGTGGACGAAAATAGTCAAATCAGATCGACTGACACTCCGCCCGTACCCAGAATTCACTCTCTGGTTGACTTACGTCGTCTAAACCAAGATTTTGAAACGCCCGATAGCGACGTCGCACTAATCGCTCGCCAATTACGCGGTACTGGAGACAGTCTTGGTGGGACTCGCCCAAAGTCTGTTGTCTACGACGGCCACACTCTCTCAATCGCAAAGTACAGTTCTGTTAAAGACGATTTACCGGTGGAACGAATGGAGGTTGCCACGCTACGATTGGCAAAGGATGTGGGCCTTCGAGCATGCACATCGAGGTTAGAACTAGAAAACTCAACCCATCCTGTGGCGATCATTCATCGTTTCGACCGCAAGGGTTCGAATCGCGTTCCCTATATTTCAGGACGCAGTTTTATCGACCTCAGGGATGACACCGAAACTCACTACTACACGGACTTAGCAGATGTGATGCGCGGACACTGTGGAAATGGAGAGCAGACGCATGCGGAGCTCAAGGAACTCTACCGAAGAATCTTATTTACCATTTTGGTATCCAACACCGACGATCACATGAAGAATCACGGCTTTTTGTGGACACAACCAGGACGATGGAGCTTATCTCCAGCCTTTGATATCAATCCTCAGCCATATGGAAGCACCCACCTAAAGACAGGGATCAGCGAATTAAGCGGATTACAGCCATCGATTCAAGCTACTATTGAAGTGGCACCGTTGTTTGAGATTGATGAAGAAGTAGCATCCACTATGGCGTTTGAATTGGCGACAAAGATTCACAATACGTGGCGACAGAGATGTGCCCAGGTAGGTATGACTGCCCGAGACATATTGAACTATGAACCCGCGTTCATACACTTCGAGATGAAATTTGCATTAAACTTGGCGAAGATATCCGTGGTAGTACCTTAGTACTAAAGCAATGAGCTCTGGATGTGTTGTCAGACAAAACTCTTCGACACAAGGATGTTAGTTTTTTATTACTCCTGAACGCGCATCGAAAAATCTAGTGCCGCAACATCTTTTATGAGCGTGCCTAAAGAGATGCAGTCAATACCTGTTTCTGCGACTGCGACTATGTTCGACAGATTGATTTGACCGGATGCCTCCAATTCCGTGTGTTTGTCGTGTACTCGGTCAGAGTTTCTCGCGATTTGAAGTGCTTCTTTGAAGAGATGGACGGCCAACTCCTGCGCTGGTCCCGATTGGGAAAGTTTTTTTTGGCTATGAAGAAATATTCTGTGTGAAGTAAGAAGTCAGCGCGCCCAAGCAGGTCGTACCGATACCCATAGTAACTAGAGAAATGTCATGTTGATCGTAGAGTGCTAATAAAATTGCGCTAACTATAGCGGAAATTGCCACTCCTGCGATGACAAACGCTGAGAAGCGAAACAACAGCTTGTCTTGGTGGGGATCGTATGGTTCGAGTGAGATTTTGTGCTCATCATTCAATTCCATCAAATTTTCATCACAAACTGATTGGACTTGCCATTTTTCTCGGTCAGAACCACTCTGCCACCTTCACTAATAACACGAACAACTTGCTGAGTTATATCAAGCGATTCGTTGATAACAGCGTTTTCAGTTTTGTGTTTCAGAGCAGTTTTGAGAGATGTAGCTTTCTCAATGGTGTCTTTCTTCAGAACAACGGTCATCTCATTTTGATCTGTCATAAACGTTTCCTCACATCCGAAAATAATTCGTTGAATACAAGGTGCAAACACTTGAATTCATATCCTATTCTACACTATATAGAACAGAAATACTTTGGGAAAGTTCCTCGCGAGTTGGAACCTGTCCAGCCATTTCAGCATCAATCGATCTATGTCATTTCAACAGGGCAACTTAGGCACCATAAGATGGGTATTTTTTAATCAAGCAAATTGCAACCATCTGTTCAAGTTGCCATTGACGAGACACCAATGTTTGAGATCGAAGAACAATTTGGATTAAACTTAGCGAAGGTCTCGGTGGTAGTACCTCAGAGCTAAAGCAATGAGCTCTGGATGTGCCGCGAGACACAACTTTTCGACAAAGGAAGTTGGTTTTAAATTACTCCTGCATGCGCATCGAAAAATCTAGCGCTGCAACATCTTTGGTGAGCGTACCTAACGAGATACAGTCAATACCTGTTTCTGCGACTGCGACTATGTTCGACAAATTGATTTGACCCGATGCCTCCAATTCCGTATGTTTGTCGTGTACACGGTCAAAGTCTCTCGCGATTTGAATCGCTTCCTTCAGTTGAGGCAACGAAAAGTTATCCAGCATAATTCGATCGGGAAATCCCTGTAACGCTTCCTCTAATTCTGACAACGTTTCGACTTCAATCTCCAAGAATCGGTTGGGATGTCCTTTTCGTGCGAGTTGGAGTGCAGTCGTGATACCGCCCGCGCTGAGAATGTGATTTTCCTTGATGAGGAACGCGTCAAAGAGTCCAAAACGATGGTTTGAGCCACCACCTGTGAGTACAGCATATTTCTGCGCATATCTTAATCCAGGGAGAGTTTTGCGCGTATCCAAAATTCGAGCGGAAGTGTGTTGAATAAACGTAGCAAATTCGTGGACTCGAGTGGCCGTACCAGAGAGCAATTGAAGAAAATTCAACATGGTACGTTCTACGCGCAACAATACATGACATGGTCCGTTTAAGGTGAAAATCTTATCGTTTCGCGAAATAGAAGCACCATCTTCGACGTGCCACAAAGAAGTTACTTCCTCGGAACTTTGTCGTAGGGTTTCATTGACCCAATCTTGACCACATAATATTCCCTGAGAACGAGTAATCACGTGTGCGGTGCTGAACTTGGAAGAGTCAACCAGTACGGCGTGCAAATCGCCAGAGCCAAGATCCTCTTTTAGTGCTGCGGACACGTTAGCAGAGATAACTTCTTGAGGTACTTTCACGTACTCATCACATATGGCAAATATTGAAGCGGTAAACGATCTAAAAATTACGGAAGATCATTGGCTGGATCCTGTGAATAGGACTGTGAGTCCGAATCAGGACGAACGTCCGATGGGATATGATATTTCTTTGCTTGTAATCCACGCAATTTCTTTGCCGCCAGGTGAATTTGGAACGGGTGAAATTGAGAGATTATTCACTAATTCATTAGACTGTGGTGCACATCCAAGTTATTCTTCCTTGGATGGCGTCCACGTATCTAGTCATGCCCTGATCGACCGAGAGGGAAAAGTCACACAGTTCGTACCCTTTGATCGGCGTGCATGGCATGCAGGCCAGTCTTCGTTCCAAGGACAAAAAGAGTGTAATAATTTTGGAATTGGAATCGAACTTGAGGGGACAGAGGAAGTACCGTTTACCGAAAAACAGTACTCTGTACTGATCGCGATCGCTCGGGTTTTGATGGATCGCTATCCTTGCATTCAGCCGCATCGGATCGTTGGTCACAACGAAATAGCACCTGATCGAAAATGGGATCCAGGACCGCAGTTTGATTGGCCGATGTTTGAAGACAGATTGCGCGAACTGAGTCTGCTACAGAAAACGTAGTACCGCTCGCTCAAGCTCATATTCCAATAGCGATACGAATCGGACGACGTCGATCGTTGTTGAACCCAATAATGAACGATTAGTTGGATGCTGATGATCGGAATCGTCGACCTCCCGATTCCTGCAGAATCTTTTTTACACGATCAAACACGCACACAGTTTTGGTAGCACATGAGGCTATTCGCAGAGCTTAATCAACTTGCATGTGGTGATCGGAAGTTGTCCGATTTTGGTTTTTCTTCTGTGTAAACCACGTCAGAACAACTAGTGCATTGACAACAATACCGAGAACCACTGATGACACAACCGGTGTAACACGCAGTCCTCCAGTAATAGGATTGAATATTCCTACTGTAACGAAGGTAAACATAAACGTCAAAATAACGATTGAAAATGTGATAATCACCGTCGCTACGAACAACTCGAATGCTGACTGTTTACTGAACACTTCGTTAATAAACTCCTTTAGATTCTGCCCGTCTCGAAGATTTTTTTCGACCAGCGCTCCTAAAAGAAAAAACGGTAAAGGAAATACGGCAGCAATCATTACGCCTATGGTTCCCCAAAGTATTTTCCAAACAATCGGAGTAGAGAATATTTCGGCAGCAACAACAATCGGTATGCTCAAACATATCACGAAAAACATGAAAAACAGACCTTTGTAAAACCGCCGAATACCACGCCTAACTGACTTTGTGAGGATCAACTCTTTGCCTACTCTCATTGTTGACTCAACGACATTGTACCAAAGAGAATTACCCCCGACTTGTTCCGAGGATGCGACAATCGGTACAAATTTGTCTCAGACAGGTCGCTTTTGGGATAGGGTTTGAATCGTAATCGAAGCCTTGTCTCTTACGACCTTCTATAATGCACGCAGATTGAAAATTTTCGACGTTCATGGCAGACGGCACACAACATAGAGATCAAAATCCGGAAGAGACACGAGAGTGGCTCAGTGCGCTGGATAACGTCTTGGAGTTTGGTGGTCAAGAGCGCGCTTTCTATTTGCTCAAACAACTTTCTGCGCGCGCGGCGCAATTAGGTACGCCGCTACCTAATTTAACAACACCGTACCGCAACACAATCCCGATTGAGCAACAAGTTCCTATACCGGGTGATCCTTACATCGAACGGCGTATTCGCAGTATGACTCGGTGGAACGCACTCGCAATGGTGGTGCGCGCTAATCGCAAAGACGGCGATTTGGGTGGTCACATCTCAACGTTTGCCTCGGCTGCGACGTTGTATGACGTTGGTTTTAATCACGTTTTCCGTGGTCCTACAGAGGATAGCGCAGGCGATTTGGTGTACTACCAAGGACACAGTTCGCCGGGGATTTATGCGCGCTCTTATCTCGAAGGGCGAATCAGCGAAGAACAGTTAGATCTGTTCCGGCAAGAGACTGGTGGCGATGGATTGTCTTCATATCCTCACCCCCGATTGATGCCTGACTATTGGCAGTTTCCTACGGTATCCATGGGGTTGGGACCGATCCAAGCAATCTACCAGGCCCACGTCATGAAATACCTGGACGCTCGCGGTTTGGTCCCTATGGGCGATCGGAAAGTTTGGGCATTTCTCGGCGATGGAGAATGCGATGAACCTGAATCTCTAGGCGCGCTTTCCCTCGCTGGTCAAGAGTGCCTGGACAACCTCATTTTCGTGGTGAACTGCAATCTGCAAAGACTCGATGGTCCAGTTCGAGGAAATGGAAAGATTATCCAAGAGCTTGAAGGTGAATTTCGCGGTTCAGGCTGGAATGTTATCAAAGTCGTTTGGGGTCGGTATTGGGATCCGTTAATCGCACGGGATAGTACTGGTGTATTACAACAACTCATGGATGAAACGGTAGACGGTGTCTACCAAAACTGCAAAGCGAAGGGTTCTCAGTACACCCGAGATGAGTTCTTTGGGAAGTATCCGGAAACCAAAGAGCTGGTTCAAGACATGTCTGACGAAGCGATTGAGCAGCTCAATCGTGGCGGACACGACCCATACAAAGTCTACGCTGCTTATGAACGCGCGATTAAGCATCAAGGTCAACCCACCGCGATATTAGTTAAAACAGTCAAGGGCTATGGCATGGGCGATGCTGGAGAAGCCGAGAACAAGACGCATCAAGTCAAGAAGTTGAACTTTGAGGAGCTGAAGCACTTCCGCGATCGATTCAACATTCCCATTAGTGATGAAGACCTTAAAGATGTACCTTACTATCGTCCTCCAGAGGGTAGCCCAGAAATGGTTTATCTGCAATCTCGACGGGAAAAGTTAGGAGGACCGATACCACATCGAGTGGAGATTGAAGAACGCTTTGCAGCACCGGGTTTGAGTACGTTCAAGGCGCAGATCGACGGTTCTCGAGGACGCGCGATTTCTACGACTATGGCATTTGTACGCATTTTGGCTACGTTGTTGCGAAACAAAGAAATCAAAGATCGAATCGTTCCGATCATTCCCGATGAAGCCCGCACTTTCGGAATGGAAGGTATGTTCCAGCAACTTGGAATTTATTCCTCGGAAGGTCAGCTTTACGAACCGGTTGACTCGGGAGAACTCACCGCCTACCGCGAATCTCGTACTGGTCAGGTGCTGGAGGAAGGAATCAACGAAGCGGGGGCATTTTCGGCATGGTTAGCGGCGGCGACCTCGTATAGCACGCATCGATACACGCTCATTCCGTTCTACATTTTTTATTCCATGTTTGGATTTCAACGCGTTGGCGATCTTTCGTGGTTAGCGGGCGACATGCAAGCCCGAGGCTTTCTATTGGGTGCAACCGCGGGTCGAACGACGCTGAACGGCGAGGGGCTACAGCACCAAGACGGACATAGTCACGTACTAGCGAGCACGATTCCCTGCTGTATCTCATACGATCCTGGCTTTGCGTATGAATTAGCCGTCATCATCAATGAAGGTATGCGACGCATGTTCGAGGAAAGTGAGCATGTTTTCTACTACATTACCCTCATGAATGAAAACTATGAGCAACCCACGATGCCGAAGGGAGTGGAAGAGGGTATATTGAAGGGTATCTATCCCTTCAAAACCTTTGGAGACGAAAAAAGGACGAGCGGCAAAGTAGTGAATCTACTTGGTAGTGGGACAATTCTTCAACAAGTGCTACAAGCGGGTCAGCGATTGGCAGAGGACTACGATGTTTCAACTCGTGTGTTCAGTGTCACGAGCTTCACCGAGTTGGCGAGAGATGGAACTTCCACCGAACGTTGGAACTTGTTGAATCCCACAAAGGAACCGAAGCGACCGTATGTTGGTACCGTATTGGATGGGACCATACCGACTGTCGCCGCGACAGATTACATGAAATCTCATGCTGACTCGATTCGGGGATTCTTTGACGCTCCGTACCGCGTATTAGGTACGGATGGGTTTGGTCGTAGCGACACAAGAGCCAATCTTCGACGACATTTTGAAGTAGACCAGAATTACATTATCTTAGCTGCATTGAAAGAACTTATGGATGCACAAGTAGTACCAGCAAAGGAAGTGCAGAAAGCAATAAAGGATTTAGCAATTGATGTACAAAAGGAAGATCCAAGGTTAGCATGAGCACTATCAAAATTGAAATTCCAGACATCGGCGACGCCGCTGATGTTGAAGTGATAGAAGTGTGCGTTAGCGAGGGGGACTCTGTTGCCGTCGGCGATGCTTTGATCGTCATAGAATCGGATAAAGCTTCAATGGAAGTGCCAGCTCCCATCGCTGGACAGATCAAGGAAGTACTGGTTGAGCTTGAAGCTGTCGTGAATACCGGTGATCACATCGTCGTAGTAGAAACCGAGAGTGAAGCCACGGACGCGGATGCGACGGAAGAGGACGCCGCGCCTACCAAGATCCAACTAGCAGAACCGGAGACTAGAACGGAAGAAAAAACTACCCCAAGCGATGAGGTAGATTTGCCGAAACCGCCAACGCCTCCGACACCCCCGACTCCACCAACGCCCCCAACCCCTCCTACTCCTCCACAGCCGACAGAGAGAGTAGAAACAGAGCGCACCGTAGAAACGGACACTACTATAGTCTACGCTGGACCGGCGGTACGAAAGTTGGCTCGCGAACTGGGCGTGCAACTCACTGAAGTTGCTGGATCTGGTGCTAAAGGCAGAATTCTTAAAGACGATGTCAAAGTCTTTGTAAAGCAGCGAATCACGACAGGTGTAAGTCCAACAGGAGGTTCTGGGATAGAGCCCATCGAGTTACCAGACTTCACAAAGTTTGGAGAAGTTGAGACTGTACCACTCTCACGAATGCGCAAGAAGGGCGCGGCGAACCTCCACAAGAGTTGGGTTAATCTTCCACATGTCACGCAGCTAGACGAAGTCGACGTCACAGACTTGGAGAACTTCCGGAGTGAGTACAACGGGAAAGTAAAGGATAGATCCGAACGACTTTCACCACTACCGTTCATCCTCAAAGCTTGCGCGAACACATTGAGGGAATTTCCAACGTTTAACTCGTCGATACACCCTAATTTCGAGCACCTTGTTGTCAAGAAGTACTTTCATTTGGGAATGGCGGTCGACACTCCTGATGGTCTAGTGGTACCAGTGATTCGAGATGTCGACAAAAAAGGAGTACGAGAAATTGCTGCAGACGCAAAACGCTTGGCGAAAGCAGCAGTTGAGAAGAAGCTCGTACCAGATGACCTGGCCGGTGCGACGTTTACCGTCTCAAGTTTGGGACCAATTGGGGGTACTGGTTTCACACCGATAATCAACGCACCCGAGGTAGCTATTTTGGGAGTATCTAAACTCGCGACAAAACCAATTTGGATGCACGGAATGTTTGCACCTCGACAGATGTTGCCCCTGTCGCTCTCTTATGACCACCGCGCCGTCAATGGCGCGGAAGCTGGACGATTCATGCAAGCATTAGGAGCGCAACTTGCGAACATACGGATGCTAGCCCTATAAGAACAGATTGAACCGGTTCTGGTTTGTACAATGAATTAGTAATACCCATTCATCACAAAGTCCTCTACAAGCAAGTACAGATGTTGCTTCAGAGCTTAAAGATGAGAAATAGAAGATGAGTACAAATCCAATTCAGAACGGCAACGAAAAATCCACTTCGTCCGACGATTTTACGACCGTTTTGATCTGGTTACTTGTCGGTGTAGTCTTCCTGATCGTTATATGGTCGGGTCTGGTAAGGCATGCTGGGATACTAGGAGCGTTGGGAATAGTGTTTATACTTGCGGCAGGCACCTACATCGTTTCTTTTGCATTCTTTCTGAGAAAGTCTAAGCAATCGTTTAGGATTCCTATGTCCGATTCTACTAGGGTGTTCGTATCCACTATCCTGTTGGTAATGGTATCGATGGGTCTGTCAGAACTCGGACCATTCAAAGCTACGGGAATAGCAGCGTTGTGTGCAATAGGATGGTACTCCCTAAGTTATATATTTTTTCAAAGAAAAGTTACAGAGTCGTTCAGGATTCCCATGGACCGTTGGATTAGGTATCTCTTTCCATTTCCTGTCGCGGTTATAGTATCGTCAGTTCTAGAATTGAGGTTGCTTGAAGAAATAGGAGCTGTTTGGTTGTTGTATATGGGAACCTACATTGTGAGTTATCTATTTTTCTCAACGAGAGTCGACACACTTGGCCCTGACCCTGTTGAGGCTGCTGTTAGTGAATCGTAGTGAGAACGGACCATACGCGCACTCTGGTCGCTTTCAATAGTAGTCTCCTACATACTGGTGTGAAAGGAGCTTCTGAACACCTTTGGGTTTGAGACCAGTTGAGGTACTGTTGCTAGCAGATTAATAGTGCTTGCTCAAGCTGGACAATATATTCAACAAGCATTAGGTACACGGCTTATGAGTGTCTCCTTTTTCCACTACTCATTGCAATTTAAATCGGTTTCAGAGGTTGCCAAGTTTCCTCATGGTCAGCAATAATCCGACCCAATACAAAAAGGTAATCGGAAACTCTGTTCAAGTATGCTCCTTGTCCAGATGATCGCAATTCATCACTGGCAACGCGCCAAAACACCCTTTCCGCATGACGGACTTTGGCACGGGCAACATGCGCATGCGCCGCAGCTTGACCTCCGCCAGGAATGACGAATTCCATTAAAGGCTTGATCGTCGCGTTGAGCTCGTTAGTGGCGTTTGTGATGGTTTCCGTTTCTGCGTACCAAACAGGTTGAGGTATTCCAGTCGCCACCGCTGCTCCAATATCGAAAATGCGGGACTGTATCTGCTTCAATTGATCGTGATACTTCGGCTCGATAAACTGTACCAACACACCGAGTGCACAATTTGCCTCATCAAGAACTCCTACAAGTTCAATTTGGTCATCACCTTTCTGGTGTACCTCTCCCGTAGCCAGTCTAGTGGTACCACCATCTCCGCTCTTTGTAGTGACTTTGGTTATCCGATTGGGCATACTGATACGTCCCGGTCAAAAGAAATATTAGTTTAAAGAACAGTTTAATGAGAGGGAGTTAATCATGCCATCATTTGACATTGTTTCACAAGTAGACACTCAAGAAGTTCGGAACGCCGTTGACCAAAGTTGGCGAGATCTGCGGACTCGGTTTGACTTCAAGAAAGTAGATGCAGGGTTTGAATTTGATGACACTTCAGTTTTGTTGTGGGCGGAAGAAGAGTTTCAGCTCGGTCAATTGATCGACATATTACGAGTGAAATTAGCGGGACGAGGAGTAGATGTTCAAGCTCTACAACCCGGAGACATCGAAGCACTCGGCAAAGTCAAGAGACAGAGACTACACGTCGTGAGCGGAATTGAGACAGATATCTGCAAGAAGATCGTGAAGATGATCAAAGAATTGAAATTGAAGGTACAGTCTCAGATTCAGGCTGAACAGGTACGAGTTACAGGAAAAAAACGAGACGACTTACAACAAATAATTGCAACACTGCGTGAAGCAGATTTAGGAATTCCTCTTCAGTTCAAAAATTTTCGTGATTGACAATGAGTGTGATTACTCTTCGTAGGTCTTAACTTGCATTCCGTCTGCTTCTCGCTTATTTACAAGCCATGTCAATAGATACAGAATCCCTAACACCGGAATGATCCAAACTGCTGTGAGGACGAAAAACAAAGCCCAATTACCACCCATCGAATCAATGAGCATCCCGCTAAATGCAGCCACGACATGCTTTCCACTCGTACCTATTGACGACATTGCAGCGTATTGCGTAGCTGCATGTACTCGTGATGTAAAGTACGTTATAAACACGACAAACGCGACCGACGAGAAACCAGCAGTCATACCATCTAAGATCGCCGTCCAAAGATACAGATAGTTACTTGGTCCCAAGATAGCCATCCATGTAAACATCAGATTTGTTGCTGACATAGCTATGCCACCTACGACTAACGTTGGAACGGCCTTAAATCTTCCGAGAAAGACTCCCGCGACTAAGGAAGATACGACGGTGACAAACGTTCCGATCAATTTGGTGTTTACTCCAATTTGCTCATACGAGAAACCGACTTCTCTATAGAAAATACTCGATGTTTTTCCGAGAAAACCTTCCCCAAGTTTGAAACTAATGAGAAAGACGATCAACACTATCGCTAACCAAATACCGTTGCGTTTTACAAATTCGATTATTGGTCCTAGTAATCTTTGAATCACTACGGCGTGAAACAGATTACGTAACGTTCGGAAAAAAACATCGATACCTTTACGTTTGATAAACTCGCCTATCAGTCGAAATAATTTTTGAGTAACTGCCGTATGGAACCGATTCATTACAGTCTGCAAAAAACCAGCTATTCCTGTTCGTTGTGCAAACTTGATTACTGGTCCAAATAATTTTTGAATCACTACGGTGTGGAACCGACTCATTGCGTTGTGCAAAAAACCATCCTTGCTAGGGACCGATACCGAAGAGGCATCCAATGATAGTTTGGGTGGTTCTTTTAGTACCAGGAGCACAAACAGAATTATTGGAACGAAGAATAGAGCTTGTTCTAAGTATGCCAGAGGCCATCCAATCTTACCAACTGTCATCAGCACGAGGAAGCCCGGGAAACCAAAGCCCGTCCACCAACCAGCAACCTCCATTGATGCTGCTAGGCCCACAAGTTGTGGTTCTTCCTCGCGAATAACCGTTATCCGGTAAGCCGAGATCACAATGTCTTGCGTAGCTGAAGCAAATGCGAGTACTACTGCGGCAAGTGCAAGCAATCCGATGTACTGTGCAGATTGGGTCACGCCAATCAGGTAGATGCACCCCATCATTGCAAATGTACTCCCTGTCAGAACCACAAGGCAGACCAACAACCACGACTTGCGATGTCCGAGTCGTCCCAACAATGGGATTCTGAGATGGTCGACCACCGGACCCCAGCAGAAGTTGAAAGCGTAGGCTACCGCAACGATTCCTAACATGGTGATTGTCGTTCGACTGAATCCTGCTGCTTGAAGTGCGAGCGACAAACTTGTACCGATGATGATGTGGGGATATCCTGACGAGATGCCCAAGATGTAGATGTACCACAGTCTAGGTTCGGTGAACAAAGCGTGAATTGTTGTGGTGAATGTCCGACGTGCTTTTGGGTTTGAACTTGTCGTTTGGGGTTGCTGAGAGTTCATAAGGTAACCAGATTTCGTCCTTGAAATATTGCCATCGTTGAATAAGCCCGTCTAATTATCAGTATTAATGGAGTTTTCCAAGTAATTTTTGAAGAAATGTCGAAAAAAGCTTCGTATACGTCTTGAAAACCTAACACTCATCCCTACATAATCTGCAAATTAGCACTTTCAGGCTGAGAGTGCTAACTTTCTTTTTAACAACAAGTCTTCGGAGAAGAATTAATGCAAATTAGACCACTTCACGACAAAGTAATTGTTCGTCGTCTGGAAGAGGAGACGCTATCTGCAGGAGGCATAGTCTTGCCAGACACGGCGACAGAGAAACCTCAGCAGGGCGAAGTATTAGCTGTTGGTCCTGGTAAAAGAGATGACCAAGGCAATACCCACGCTCCCCAAGTCAAAGTCGGCGATCGAGTTGTCTTCGGGCAATACGGTGGCAATACCGTCAAGTTTGAAGGCGAGGAGATTCTCATTCTGTCAGAGAATGAAATCTTCGGTGTCATCGAATCCTAAACGAAATCTACAAAGGAGCAAAAATTAATTATGACTGCAAAAGAAGTTAAATTTGCCGACGACGCGCGTTCAAAAATGCTAGAAGGAGTTAACGTTCTAGCTGACGCGGTTAAGGTGACTCTAGGTCCCAAAGGACGGAACGTCATTTTGGATAAATCATTTGGTGCACCGACTGTCACGAAGGATGGTGTATCAGTAGCGAAAGAAATCGAACTTGGCGACAAGTTTGAAAATATGGGTGCCCAGATGGTCAAGGAAGTGGCAAGTCAGACTTCCGACGAAGCTGGCGATGGCACTACTACTGCGACAGTGTTAGCTCAAGCTATTCTCGTAGAAGGGCTAAAAGCCGTCGCTGCAGGGATGAATCCAATGGATCTAAAACGTGGCATTGACAAAGCCGTTCAAGCTGCGGTAAAAGAACTCCACGAAATGTCCATTCCCTGTGAAGACTCTACTTCGATCGCTCAAGTCGGAACAGTATCTGCAAATAGCGATACGTCCGTCGGCGAGATCATTGCTGAGTCAATGGAAAAAGTTGGTAAGGAAGGCGTGATTACCGTTGAAGAGGGCAGTGGCCTTGATAACGAACTTGACGTCGTTGAAGGTATGCAGTTCGACCGTGGATACTTATCCCCTTACTTTATTAACAAGCAAGAATCGATGTCTGCTGAATTGGAAGACCCGTACATCTTGCTCTGCGATAAGAAAATCTCCAACATTCGCGATATGCTTCCGATTCTGGAATCCGTAGCGAAAAGTGGAAAGTCTCTTATGGTAATCGCCGAAGACATCGAAGGCGAAGCACTAGCAACTCTCGTTGTTAACAACATGCGTGGAATCGTAAAGATTTCTGCAGCGAAAGCTCCAGGTTTTGGAGATCGTCGCAAAGCTATGTTAGGCGACATTGCGATTCTCACTGGTGCAACGGTAATCTCTGAGGAAGTTGGGTTAACGCTCGAAGGCGTTACGCTTGACGATCTTGGTACTGCTAAGCGTATTTCGAGTACCAAAGAGAACACGACCATCGTTGATGGTGCTGGTGAGAAAGACAAGATTGCAGGTCGTATCAACCAGATCAGACAAGAGATCGAAGACACCTCTTCTGACTACGACCGTGAGAAGTTGCAAGAACGCCTCGCTAAGCTCGCTGGTGGTGTAGCCGTAATCAAGGTAGGCGCGCCCACCGAGATCGAGATGAAAGAGAAGAAGGCTCGCGTTGAAGACGCACTGCACTCTACAAGAGCGGCCGTTGAAGAAGGTATCGTTGCCGGTGGTGGCGTTGCTTTAATTCGCGCTTTGCAGAAAATCGGCGAGCTGACTGGCAACAACGAAGACCAGAACGCAGGTATAAACATTGCGTTGCGCGCAATGGAGTTCCCGCTTCGACAGATTGCTCAAAACGCTGGTGCCGAACCCGCGGTAGTCGTCGACAAAGTTCGTTCCTTATCGGGGAACCAAGGCTTCGACGGTGCGACCGGCGAATATGGCGACTTAATTGAGCGCGGTATTCCTGACCCTGCTAAAGTTGTTCGACACGCATTACAAGCAGCAGCTTCCGTTGCTGGTTTAATGATTACAACCGAAGCAATGGTTAGTGAGCAACCGGAAGACAAACCTGCGATGCCTCCAGGCGGAGGTGGCATGCCTGACATGGGTGGCATGATGTAATCACGCTATCGCGTGAATGCCACGCGGGTTTCAGTAGCAAAAAAGGGATCAATTGATCCCTTTTTTATTGTTCGGAACGGTGTAGAGCAATTGGTTTTGAATTTGATGACCATAACGATTTGTGTAATCTGAACGCGATCCTCCGCCTGGCCAGGCCTTACCTAGTAGTGCCACCACCGTCTGTGTCATGACTAACGGATACTGAGTACAACAGTTTAAAACCGATCATGTTGGTTGAGATGCTCAGAGTAACGTTCATTCAACCATATCGGATCAATTAAACATGATAAATCCCAACTCGATTGTTCGTCCTGGTAAAGGAGCTAAATCCTTTATGGCTGACGTGTGTGGTCGCTGTTCCTCGTCAAATAGGTTTCGAATTCCTAGAGTGATCGCGGCATGAACATCAGCGTGAATTATTTCGTACTCAAGATCGATGGAAACATCGCTATACGCATCCGTGGGCAGGATATAAGCCGGAACATCGGTAACCTCACCGTTGTGTTCAATTTCCACTCGACCCCAAAATCGTCCAGATAAGAAATCGATACCGAATTGCGTGCGATTTGACGGAGTACGTGGTAGGTACTTCGATGGTCCATCGTGGATTTCGCTGTGTACGGTGTCCCAGATTAATGTAGTATTGACTTCCCAATTTGGTGAAGAAACCAATTGGTACTCTACGCTTATGTCCGCACCGAAAAATGTTGCATCGTGCTCCACAAATTGATAGACCGGAAGACCATGGTCGACTTCTCCAGTGGGTGCCTCATACAGAAAGTTGTCGATAGTTCGAAAGTATCCAGTTAGGTTGAACGCCCACCGCGCGTATTCATAGTTCAACACCACGCTTGTCGCGACCATATTTTCTTCTTCAAGTTCAAGATTCGGAATTAGTGCGCTCCCCGTAAACAAGTGTGTCCCTTCGACAAAGAGTTCTTCAGCCAACGGTGCGCGGGAGGAATAGTCTAGAGCTAATCTTGCACCTAGTCCGTTTGAGAACTCGTGCACAACCGCACCAGACGCGCTTAGCAAGACGAAGTCAAACTCTCCATAGTCTCGATTGTCGAGTGAATTCGCATCCCAACGAAGACCCAATTGGTAATCGGTGCTCCCAATTTCGCGATTTGCAAGCCAAAACAACCCATTTCTAACTGTGGTGGTTGGATTCCCTTGACTCGTAAGCGACGTGAAAGTAAAGTCGTCTACCGTATTTTGGAATCCAAACGCATGAATCCAACTCCCCCTTGGTTTAGTGGTTAACACAATACGAGTATCGGCTGTGTTCGTCCGACGGTAAGTGGTCTCCGTTAACTCTCCTGCGATCTCTTGATGTTCGTAATCACTAGAAGCGAATCGAACCTCTAAATCTTCGAGAAATTCCAGAGGTTCGAACAGCACGAGTTCCCAATCGAATCTATTTTGGTAGAGGTCAATATATACTCGCTCGCGTTCTCCTTCCTCTTCGTCATGTTCGTCGTCATGTTCGTCGTGATGTTCGTCGTCATGTTCATGTTCTTCTTCGTGGTTGTGATCGTCGTGGTGATGTTCGATAGGGATGCCCATGGTCGCGTTGACAGTTGAAACTGACATTCCGGTATAGCCCAAATCGCCAATAAAGGAAAGCCCAAGAGCTCCACCTTGACTTAATTTAACATCACTGTCGATGAGCGTACCACAATTCTCCTCGTTCAGAAGTTCATGGTCTTCATCATCGTCATGTTCATGTTCATGTTCGTCTTCATGTTCATGTTCGTCTTCTTCGGCCATGAGGTACTTTGACTCAGCACATCCGGGAATGTCGTAGAAGTCTCCCGCTCGATAGAAATAGTCAACATGAAATGCAATCCGATCATTATTTCCGTTTAATCGGAATGCGCCAGAATTTGTTCTGCTGTTGTCGCGAGCCTGCAGCCAAAGTTTGTACTCTGGGTAGTCTGCAGATAAGTCTCGTGGAATGCGGCCACTCTCCAGATTAACAATTCCACCGGAAGAGCCTGAACCATAGAGTAGCGTACTTGGACCCTTCAGAACTTCGATTTGATCGGCTATTATTGGCTCCATCATGGGTGGATGGTCCCGCGACGACAGCGCGGCGTCCATGGTCTGTAAACGGTCATAGAGATACATGACTCGCGGACCATCGAGTCCGTGAATTACCACTTGACCTACGCCTTCACCGAAAGAAGCGTTACGAATTCCCGCCAGTTGCTCTACAGTTTGACCAAGATTACCGGTGGGTGTAAATTGGGTGTCGGGACGTGTTGCCGAAACTACCAGTACATCGGCCACCATGCCTTGGCTGCTAAGTGGATGGGCGCGTACGACGACCTCTTCTAACTTATCGGACTCATCAGCGTCTTCGTTATCCTCAGTTTCAGCGTCCGCCAAGATGCCCGTCGTGAGCATGAAGCACAAAATGATCCCTAATAGAGACGCATATCTGCGTGTTTTTTTATGCATTGTTCCTCCAAATGAACTAATAAAACGATAATGTCTTTTCGACATTGAACGAGTAAAAAGCGGAGTATTGTACAGACCCATAAATCGACCACCAAAGACGGACGATTTAAAACAACCAATAGCGCAACCTAAAACGTTACGAATAGCGGTCTTAGGTCACTTCAACGGCCGAGTTTCGGTTCTTTCTCCTGAACAAATCCGCGAACTTATCGAACGTAAGATATAAGCACGGTAAGATAAATAACGACCCTATCGTAGATGCTACAAGCCCTCCAATAATCGTAAGAGCCATGGGTTGGCGAAGTACCGCGCCCTCGCCACCACCAAAGAGAAGTGGGGTCAAGGCTAACGCGGTGGTCAATGTAGTCATAGTTATGGGGCGAAGACGAATGCCCGCTGCTTCAGACAATGCGGTGACTCGGTCTTTGCCTTCTTGCATTAACTGTTTCGCGGTGACGATCAATAGTACGGCATCATTAACCGCAACTCCTGAGAGCACGATGAGTCCCAACATTGACATTACGCCTAATGGATTCCCCAACGGTACAAGTGCGACTGCGACACCTATTAGCGCGAGCGGGATCGCATACAGTACTGTTATTGGTTGCAAGAGAGATTCGAACGTACCCGCAAGAACCATTAGAACCAGTATGAAGGCGAGTATTGCAGCTAATTGCAATTCACTAAATGTCGTTGCTCTTTCCTGTTCTGCACCGCCCAGCTGCGCCGTCATCCCAAGTGTAAGTGGTTGTTGTTGCAAAATGCCGTCAACAGCAGCAATAGCTTGAGGCAGGGTATAGTCTTCATTAACTAATGCTGTGATCTGGGCCGTCAGTCGCTGATTTTTGCGCAAGATTTCACGCGCCCCTGTGACCTCCTCAAACTCCGTGACTTCGCCGATGGTAACTTTGACGCCTGCAGAAGTAGTGAATGTCACATTTTTCAATTCTTCCCGCGTCGGCTTATCAATTTGGAGCATGATGGGGTACTCTTCGTCACCGACGGCAAGTTGCGTGATCTCCCGACCTTCAAGACTTGCTTGAATGACTTGCGCGACAGTATCCACGTTGATTTGCAATGCATCTGCCCTACTGCGATTCAACTTCACACGAAGTTCTGGCGGTCCGCCTTCGAAGCTTGAGCGAACGTTCCAAATCTCGTCGAGTTCCAACATTTTGTTTTGCACGCTCTCGGTGACTTCGCGAATGTCGTATAGAGTACTACCAGCAATCTCCACCACTACGGGGGCACTACCGCTGTCCAATACTTCACTGAGTGCTGAGCGATTCAGTTCCCACTCAACTTCCGCGTTTGGGATCTGATCTAGATCATCACGCAGCGCGTTCGCGAATGCGTTCGGTGGCGGACTTTCGTCCGTAATCCGTACGGTTAAGCGCGCAGTGTTTTCCTCAGCTGCTTCGCGCCGGATTGTTCGTTCATCATCGGGTAATCGTCCAATTTCGGCTAGAGTTGATGCTACGTATTCAGGAACTGATTCGCGGATTGACGACTCTAGCCCACTGATTACGTTCGTGGTCGCTTCAACGCGTTGGCCACTCTGACCGATGTATCGAATGGAAAATTGCTTCGGATCTGAAGGCGGAAGTAGCTCTGTCCCAAGCTTTAGTAACTGCCACACAGCACCTGCGACAATACCAGCACTCAACAGCACGATTAAGAATGGTACGCGGAGAAAACCACGAACGATTTTTTCGATGGCTCGACGTATTAGCGGAATTTTTTCGGGTATGACCTCCCCCTGCTGGTCAACCTTCGCTGGAGACAGAAACCAGCGACCTAGTGCAGGAATGAGAAAAATCGCGACCAACAACGATGCACCGAGCGAAATTACAACAGTAAAAGCAATCCCGTCAATAAGTCGTGCCGCTAACCCCTGCACGAAAAACACGGGGATGAATACCACACAGGTTGTTAAGGTACTAGCCGTGATGGCGCCCGCAACCAATCCCGTTCCTTTTCTCGCCGCTTCGGATGGAGTGTCACCAAGTCGTATCCGTCGATACATGGACTCGACTACGACAATGGCGTTATCGACGAGCATCCCTGCACCTAGAGCAAGTCCTCCCAAGGTAATAATGTTCAAGCTATGGTCCGAAAAGGACATACAGAAAATCGCTGCGAGGATGGATACCGGAACGGCAGCACTGACAATAAACGTTGCGCCTAGGGAGCGTAAGAACACAGCTAACACCACAATCGCTAAGGCAATGCCGAGGCCAGCTGCTAGTCTTAAGTCATCCAGAGCTTCTACAACTAGTGTTGCGTTGTCAGCAATTTCGTGGACTTCTACTCCTGGTAAGTCTTCGACTGCACCTGCAAGGGCTTCTTTTATCGTGTTAGAAACCGTTACCGTATTTGCCCCCGCTTCCTTGTAGACGGACAAACCTACACCTTCGCGACCGTTTACCAAGACCACATGGTCATGTTCTTGCGCACTTTCTACGACGTCAGCGACATCGCGCACTCGTATTGGGACGCGAGCACCGCCTACTTGCGGTTGTACGAACCGCACGACAACGTTTTCGATGTCGTTAATGTCCTCGTACCGAGTTCTACCACGGATGGTAAAGATTTGTCCCTGATCTTCTATCACACCGGGACTGAATTCTTGATTTTCCGCGTTGATTCGACCTTGGAGTTCGCCTAGGGTAATGCCGAATTCAGCAGCGCGAAATTCATCGAAGTGGACGGAAATTTCGCGCTTCCGTCCTCCAACAACCCGAACCTCCGCTACACCGGGTAACGTCTCAAGGGCCGTAGCAACCTGGCGGCGCGCGATTTGCCGGAGTCCTATGAGGTCAGGATTACCCTCTTCCTTGGCGAGCATCCCCAACGTTAGAATCGGCTCTTGACTCGGGTCAAATCTGCGGATGGTCACATAATCAATCTGCGGATCACCGCTTAGGCCACTAGTTGCACTGCCAATGTCGATTACGGCGTTGTCAAGATCGGAATCCCAATCGAGGTGTACCGTAGCGACCAGTCGACCGGTGCGAGCAACTTGTTCGACGCTTCGCACGCCTGAAACAGACAAGACCAGATTTTCCAATCTCTCACCGTAGAGACGTTGCATTTCTTCGGGTGGCCGGTCGCCGGAGTTGACGGCGATGACGACGGACGGAGTTTTAATATCCGGCAGTAAATCAATGGGCAATTCACTTAGTGAAAAAATTCCTACTAGAGCAACTGCAATAGCGGTCGCACAAACCGCGATAGGCCGGCGTACAGCAACGCCAGCGCAGGACTCAAAGAAACTCACAGTTCGCGAACGACGTTAACCATTTGATTGGGATATAAATGTTCGATTCCACCAAACACGACGCGCTCACCTGGCTCGACACCTTCCAATATTTCTACGTTATCGTCGTCCTGTAAGCCTAAACGCACTCGTCGTTCTTGTACGCGTTGTCCTTCAACGACATAAACTACATCGTGATTGTTGTGGTTCTTCTTGACCGAGTCAAGGGACACGTACGGTACTTGCAGTCGCTGCTCAATAATAATCTCGACTTCTACGTAGCTACGAGGCTGTAGCTCTAATTCTTCATTTGGAACTACCACGACGATTGGATATGTGCTGGATTGTTCATCAACCAAGGGTAGAATTCTTTCAAGAATTCCCTCGTACGTCTCATCTTCATAGGCGGTGGACGGTCGTATTCGAACTGGGTCTCCTATCTCAATTTTTTTTCGTTCTGTCGATACCAGACCGATGTTAGCCTCTAAGCTGCGAAGATCGGCAATTTGTGCAATTAATTGACCGCTACCGATGAGGGATTCGTCCGCTAACAAGATATTTTCTTGGTCGCGTGCTAATTTCAGAATCACACCGTCCATCGGTGCAAAAACCACCGTATTTTGTTCGTCTAACAATGCGCGGCGGTATGCTGTCTCAGCATTAGTAAAGGTCTGTCTTGTTCGCTCAAAGACGCTTTCCGTGATGATGCCTTTCTCGTACAATGCGACTTGGCGGTTGTACTCCCTTTCGGCGATTTCAAATTCTTGCCTCTTGGCGGGTAAATTGAGATTGAGTTCAGCTTCTTCTCCTGAAATGCGTGCGAGGACATCGCCCCTTTTGACGTGGTGTCCTTCGTAAAAACGTTCGCCGTTCTCGTCGCGTTCATAGTACAGTCGACCGAGGATCTGTGCGGTGACTGTAGCACTCTCGCGCGGTTGTAGCTTACCCGAAGACACTACAACGTTTTCGATATCTCCGATTCTAACAGCTTGCACTTGCACGGGAGTCCGTACATCGACATCAAAGTTTGGCTGAGAACCTCCTCGATCACAACTGGCAAGGCCGAACAAGACAAAGCAGAATACAGCGAACAGTGGCAAGTGCAATAAAAATCGAATGGAGTTCCAAACTCTCCTGAGACGTTGGTGTCGGTACACGACCGTTCGATTCGTTAGATGTTCCATAGTAGTGAAATTTGTAGTCATAAGGCAAAAAAACTGTTTGTGAGTATTAAGATACCGTTTGTCTTAAGGAAGTCACGAGAAAATGATTTTGACGGAAAGAGAAGTCGCTTGGCCAATGGACCGTTTCGCTCCCATTGCTCTTTTGGGTACTACGCGAGCAAAGGGCAGAACGTCCGAAATGTTCAAGAATTTTACACAGTGTAGACATGTCAGAATAGCGAGTCATACAAGGAGAAAATTGTGAGCTAGATTCCATGATTTATGTCA
Source organism: Gammaproteobacteria bacterium (assembly GCA_009841615.1). GTDB lineage: Bacteria > Pseudomonadota > Gammaproteobacteria > Pseudomonadales > Azotimanducaceae > Bin55. The sequence goes on from VXLL01000014.1 coordinate 145,857, forward strand.
TTGTGAATATTCGAATTCTCGATGCTCGCAATCTTCAGACCATCTAGTAAGCAAAAAGCGTTCCCATCAACGAAAAGTAACACCCTTCGACAGTTAATAAGAGGAAGAATCGATAAAAGAATGATCAAGAACGCGCGGCGGACATGGGAACAGACCGTTTAGTCTGAGTTTCCATCTCCCACGTATTTCCATTTGATCGCATCTGCGAAGGTGTCTTGAATAGAGTTCTTGTTCGAAATTTTGACAGCGACATTGGGATGTTCTACATCAAAGGAACCGAGTGTGATCCAGTAAGACGGATCAACTAAGTCTTTAGTGCGGAAAAAATAGTCCCAAATCAAGCCATCAGTCACCTTTCTAGTTTTAAAGCGTTCTTCCCAGTAACCAACCTCTACCTCGTCCCTGAGTATCAATGGATCTATTTCGAAAGGAATTTCTTGGTCGTCAATCTGAACAACTAATGCAAGAGTTGGTTTGGTTGGAGCATCCGATGGTTCTCCGTTATTGGTATCTCTGTTCTTCTTGCCTTCGACGATTTCCTCAAGAATCTGTTCCAACAAAATTCGGCCTGGAATACTGAACTCGAGTGCCCACTGTCCACCCTTCGGCAATTCTGCCACGAATTCAGCATCGAAACGACCTTCTTTAGACACTTCCCTCTGCACACTAGGGACTCGAGTAAAAGTACTTCGATACCGACCAAAGCCTGAACCTTGGAAACGCGTCCATTGCCTGCTAGGATTCCATCGATCGTATACCGGTAATCCTCGGTCTAACTCTTTGCGGTCCCCGCTAAATGATCTTCCCATTTCCACTAGAAAGCCTGGTATGAACCATGGCACTTGCCACTCTTGAGGTATCCCTGACAGAGAGAAGCCTTCATCTAGATCGTCAACGATCAATTCATCTGGTCGATTGGGATCCCATTGAGTCCTAGCTGTCGTGGGACGGGAGCTAGCAGAAATTATCTCAGTGTCATCGATAACGGGAATCTTCAGTTCGATCAGTTCTCGGTTCAAAGATATCGGCGCTTCAATAATCACCCTCGTCGGTTTAAGATCGCTCTTGATGGCGAACCTATAAGAACTATTTGGTTCGACTAGCAAAGGATCTAAACTATTTCGAGAAACGTCTTCCTCGTCGGAACCGAATCCTTGTTCCTCATCCCAATGAACTGTTACAACCCCCGGTCCCGATCCTTCATTTCGAAGGTCAAAAACTGTTTGGAAAATTTGCGCTGAAGGATCTTCTAGTGTTACCTTTTCAATAATTGGATCCGAGACTACATATGCTGGAAGGTTGTTGGAAGTCAAGAAGTTTTGAGTGATTTCGTCAAATCTTGGTTCATGCTGAATCGCGACCTCTCGAAACTCTTCATAGGAAAAATTTTGACCGCGAAAATTTTGCAGTACATCTTGAAGAATATTGCCCAATGCAGCCTCGTCCACCCACTCCTTCAACGCCTCGATTACGTAGGTATTCCTGAGTAAGACCGCATGATAAGACTGGATCGGTTCGTCTTGGAAATTTAGTTCAGCTAATGCTCGCTCTTCAATCATGCTCCAGACACTTGAACTGTGGGTGTGGCTGGCTCTCATAATCATGCTTCCACTGCCGAAGGGTCGAGCTTGTCTACCACCACTTCCGATACTGACTTGTACAGAATTACCTGCGTTAGCTTCAGCCACACCAATTTGTGTCAATCCCATTGGACTTAGTGCAGTATTCGTTGAAAAGTACGGAAGTCTTTCTACGATTAGATCTCCGATTAAGTCTTCAATAAAAATTTGTAGTGCGATTGCGCTTTGACCAGAAGGAGAAGTCTGGTAAGATACGAAATTACGCGCGATCCCGTTGAGTAGATTACCGCTCTGAAAGTCGTTGTCGACATAGTTGAGTAATTCTCGGAACGATTGCTTTCCTTCCTGATTTTTTAACTTCACATCAAACCGCGATGTTGGGATTCCGGTCTCTCGAACCATGACGACGCCTGGTCCGTACAAGCTAGAGCGCATACTCCACCCCCCACCAAGCACTCTTAAATGTGATGGTACTTCCACGAGCGTGAGAGCTTCGTACGGATATTTCAATCCGTATTTCTCTGCAACCGTAAGGCGTGCAGAAATCCATTCCTGTAATTCCGGAACAAGCGGTGCCATAGCGTCAAAACTCTTTCGATGTTTAGCACTATACAGTAGTTCGAACTCTATGTCCTTAACTGTCATCGCAACACGTTTAAATTTCGACGCGACAAGCACGACATCAACAACAGGGTTATCTGGTCTAAACCGAAATGTACTCCGACCTTTGCTGTTAGTTTGGAGCTCACGCTTGCCTGGTCCAGCTACTATCCAGTTCTTCGGAACCGTCACCGACAAGTCAACCAAGAAGTGATCTTTTGGATAGCTTTGTGGGTCATCGTGCCCTACGGCGACACCAGCTGTAGGATACCAAGAAACTCCAGGTAACAAGGCAACGTAGTCAGATTGAAAAACGTAGCTCTGATTACCCAGGAATCTTGCCATTGCCACGCTGATGTCCATCACGCGTGCAGCACTTAGATCTATCCTAGCATCCAAATAAGCGAACTCTGGATCTGGTTTTCCTTCACACTCAATCACCAGAATCGAGGTGTCGGTACCAAAGTAATGTGCAGGTATTTTTAACAGTCCGTTGCGAAATGAATGGTCTTCAATTTCATTGGTGTCGAGAACTACCTTATTGATCTTATAGTCCGGATTGAGAGTAAACGTGACCTGATCGGTCGCGTTTTGCTGAGGAGGCAACAGAGTAAGAGTTAAATTTAGCTCAACCCGATTACCCGGTTTAATTACTACCTCTCCAGTGAGGCTCTTTACATCGGGGAAAGAGGTCGTATCTTGACTTTGATGAATTTGTAACCACGCTGTTTTCTCTTCGGATTCTTGTGATTGGGAAGAGAATAAACTCGTCACTAGCAAGATGCCAATACCAAAGGTAAATACACTCGCCGAAGCAAAGATCACTCTTCGGGACATTTGCCGAGGTAAGAGTGAGGCTGCACCCACTAACATACCTATAGAAAGTAGCATCCAGGCGACACGCTGAATCATGATCGTTGGGGTAGCAAACACAGGAGCGACATCAGATGGATAAACGATTTGACTGGTGACAGCACCAGCAATTTCCATCTGACCCCAAGACAGTTGCGTAATCAACCAGAAGTTGAACACAAAGAACCCAAGAGCGGTGAGAGCAACGAGTAAACGGTTTCGAAGTACCACCGCAAGCAGCATGATTAATCCACCCCACCACGCCAATTGTGGTACTACGTCCCAAAACAAGAATGAAAGAACGCTCCAGATTTCGATGGGTGCGCCAAAACTCCAACCAAAAATACCTGCAAGAATACCATGAAAAAGGACCAGGCCAATGAACAGTAGCAATGGAATGCAAAGCAGTATTAATATGCCAGCCAATCTTCCCACAACTAGTTCAAGATTTGAGACCGGTTTCGCATCGATGATTCCAGAAATGCGGTCCCTTACGTCGCGAGCGCGAATGTCGAATGCTAAGAAAATAATTCCGAGTGCAAAAATCCCGATAAATTGCGCAGCGCTTTCACCGACGATGAATCGAGGAATTTGTACCACTGGTCCATCGGTCGAATCTACCATGTGCTCCCCGCACACGACAAGGTACCCCGTGGCGGCAATCAAAAATGCTAGGACCATTACCACCCACGTACGAACCAAACGACTACATGATCGCATCTCGCACAGAGCGACAGCCGAAAGAGTTTGTAAGTTCATTACGAAACCTTAGAAACGAGAAGAGTGTTTATTTGACGTTTAGTCTTGCTGGGCTTTTCTTCTTCGTTTTTTCTTGGGTTCTTCAGCGACGGTCTCAGTTTGATCGGCTTGTTCAAGTTTTCCGCGTTTCGCCATAAACGCTAAATATGCTTCCTCCAACGTAGGTTCTGCTACCTTTGAAGCATCGGTACTAAACTCTTCTGCACTCTTACCAACTACGCGAAAGACTACGTTTGTACCATCATACGTTCGAGACACGATTTCGTGTTTCGATTCAATAGCAGTTGCACTTTCGGTGGGCACCTTTATCTCAAACACGCTTCCGACGGCGTTGTTGAGAAATTTAGTAGGGGCACCTTGAAACGCTAACGTACCATCGTCGATGATTGCAATTTGCGAACACCCGCTACCCAAATCTGCGACGATATGAGTAGAACAAAGAATGGTGCGTTCTCGACCCAAATTTGTCATAACTTGACGAAAACGCATTCGTTCCTCAGGATCGAGACCTACGGTCGGCTCGTCTACGACGAGAACTGGAGGGTTGTGAACCATGGCTTGAGCAACGCCGAGACGACGTACCATACCTCCTGACAGTTTTTTAACTTTACGGTCCGCGACTTCGGCTAATCCAACTTCTTCCAAGACTTCGGCAACTCGCGCCCGGCGTTCTTTTTTGTTATTCATACCGGAAAGTGCGGCTAAGGTATCGACCACTTCTTCGACACGATGCAATCTCCACGCGCCAAACTCCTGTGGTAGATATCCAATACGTTGACGAACTTTATGGCATTCTTTGATCACGTCAAAACCGCACACTTTAGCACTACCTTCGGTTGGTTTGAGCAAGGTACAGATGATGCGCATCAACGTACTCTTACCAGCACCGTTTGCGCCTAGTAAACCGAAGAATCCAGCACCCAGTGACAGATTAATGTCGGACAATACCGGCTGATCCTTTTTATAGCAGTGTGTTACCCCTTCAATGTCGATTGTAGGACCGTTTTCAGAATGGGGTTGAGCCGCGTCAGTCATTGGTTATAGCTCCTTTGATGGTTTGAAAAATAATTGTAGTGAGAGGGCCAGTGTTCCTCTGGCATCTATGAGAATACTCTGTCATGGAGAAGACTCTTCGTTTTCTGCGGTATCGGACACTGGAGTCCACCGAATGGCATCGGCAAAAACCATAACTTCTTTGTGTCCGGCTGAAGCACTTACTAACACTTCGATGTCGGTGGAACTGAGCTCAAACACTCCGACCGCGTTCCAACCAACGTTGGCGTTTGCAATGTCAAATTTTTCATCCCAATCTGTGTGCCCATCCCTTATTGTTAAGGTGTAGTGTTCTTCGGGTGCATTTGAGTTAGCTGGACGGGTGTGATACCAATCGATATCGGAAGACTTTACAATGGCAACATTCGTTGGACGAAAAGCTTCGCGAGATACATAGTACTCCAAGTTCCATCGTCCATCTTGAGGAAGATTGACTTTGAATCGAGCAGCAGATTTTTGGGCCCCCGCAGCAATGATTGCAAAGGTCCGAAGATAGCTACCAAAACTTGACGGATCAAACTCTCGATGCCACTCATTCAAGCCAAGAAAATCTGGACCAACCGGCAGTCCCGTTATATATACCGTGTTAGTGTTAGATGATTTAGAGGGACTACTGTTTTGAACGAAGTTTCCTGTATTCCTATCTAGCTTAACGATGCTAAAATTGGGGTCAAGATCATCGACGACAATCGCCTCTGTCTCTGGAGGTCGCCAATCGACATTTGCGACAAATGGAAGTGGTGGACTCGTCACATCGGTATGTTCGAAATTTTTCAGTATTTGGACTTCGATTGCATCTCGGTTGTATGCGAGGAATGGATCGATCCAAAGCCCCGTTAAGGGGGTCGCTGAGCGCAGGGCAAATCTCTTTGCATGATGACCGGCGATAAGGATCGGGTTTGAATGTGAGATGTTGTCTTCAAGCCAAAAAATGTATTTGTCGCTCGTGGTTGTCCAAAGTACACGAACTAATCCAGGCACTGGTTCAGAGTTGTAGACTACAAACGTCGTTTGATATTGGGTTTCATCGAGCTCTGGCAAATCAAGTTTCGAAACGGCAGCCGGTTCAACAAGAAAACCTGGTAAGCTTGTGTCTTCAAGTGCCGATTGTACCCATTCGTCGAAGTCTAAGCCGACTTCGGAAGCTACGCCTAGGAAATCTGCTACAGTGATACTTTGCCCACGATACTGGGTCAATAGTTGATCTAAAAACTTCCCAATCAGTTCTTCGCCGTAGAAACTGATCATAGACTTGGCGAGGGCGTGTCCTCTAGTCAACAGAACTCGATAAGACTCGATCGGATTACCGGCGTAATCCACGTCGAATAGCGCGAGCCGATCCATCGCGTTCCATGTCGACGGTATACCTGCAATATTCTTTCGTCTGTGAATAGGGGACAATGCTTGTACAGGGTAGGGGTCTATCTTCGCTCGACCAATAGCAAGATAGGGTAATTCCTTACCAAATTCCTGTAGAGAGGTGATCGACAAACTCTCCATTTGCGTGATTAGTTGGTTCGATAATCGTTCCAATAAAAACTGCAACGCTGTCGCGCCTCTCTGGGTAACAGATATTTGATGCGAAACAAAGTTTCGGTCAAAACCAACAAACGGGCTACCGCCTTGCATGTCATTCCCGAAATATCTCAGAAGCTCATTAAACACTAGTGCTTCCTGTTCTTCCTTCGACATCCCGTTAAATCCGCGTATTCGGGCAATGACATTTTCAAATCGTACTTGTGGGAAATTTGATTCTCGAATTAGCATCATTCCTGGAGGTTGTAGTACCGTATCCATGCGCCAGCCTCCTCCATATATCCGTAAGTTGCTCGGAACTTCGACAACATAAAACACTTCATAGGGATAAACCAAAGATGTCCTGCTAGCGTTTTTAATTCGTTCCGCAACCCATTCCAGCACTCGATCGCTAAATGGTGCTAGAGCCTCTAAGTTTTGAAGGTGATTTTTGTTGAACAGCACCTCAAATTCCACACCTTCAATAGTTGTGACTCGCTGGTCGAACTTGCTAGCCACTAGAGCGAGTTCTGGGACCGGCGCTCCACTCCTAAACCGGAATTTATTTCGTTGTTCGTGTTCTAAGACTGTGCGCTTACCCACAGTCGCTACTTGCCAAGATTTGGGTACGGTGACTGTTAGGTCGGTCGTGAACAAATCTCGAGGTCGCGACTCCAAATCGTCTCGATCTGTTATTGTTCCGGAAATCGGATACCACGCCACGCTCGGCATGAGGGCAATAAAGTCTTTGTGAAATATAGAGTTTTGTAAACCTAATTGTCGAACGGGGACATCTGAGAGTGTTTGTAAGTCTCGTGCTTGATCCAGATATGCGAAACGGTCATTTGGTTTTCCTTCGGCCTGCACTCGAATTTCATGTGAGAAGTCCGGTAACAAGTCTGAAGACAGTTCCAATATCCCGCGTTCAAAACTGAAATTTTTGGTCTGTATACCGTCTATGTAAACATTCGGATGTTTGTACCCTGGATTTAAGGAGAGTACCACCGAATCAGCACCAGTCTTGCTAGGTGGATGAACGGTTAGTATGACATCCAAAATAATTTTGCGACCGGGTAGGAGCTCAACCACCCCCGTTAAGTGTTGAATATCAGGGAATGAGGCCGGACTATGCCGACGGTGTTCGTTTACCCATTCCTCTTTAAGGTTTTCGGTACGATGCACCGCGCCGATCAATACAAACAATAAGATGAACGCGACACCTATAGCCGATGCGCCCGATACTACAGTAAGTAGTCGTCCAGGCTTGCTCCTTGTCAGGACACTTGCCGCGAATAAAAATAGCGCACTCGAAACAAGCAACACTACAAGCTTGTTCCCGATCATTGCTGGAGTAACAAAAACTGGTGCGAGATCTGAAGTTACCAAAGTAGTACTAGGAAACTGGGATAGGCTTTCTTGAAATCTCACTGGAATCTGAGTATCTATCCAAAATAACGCAAGGAGTACACCAAGCGCAATGGCCGCAATCAGAAGTCGAATTCGTACCAGAGCTACGAGGCACGCGACTAAAGCACTGTAGAAAATTAGATTTGGAATTAAGTTCCATGCGACAAGTGACATTACCGACACTGGTTTTATGCCCAATCGGAAACGAGTTTCAGACAGTATGGAAACTATCTCATTTCCGGCTGTGACAAGCAGTAGCACGACTAAGCAGGGAATCATTACAAGTAGCAGTATTCCAGCAATGCGTCCAAAGGTGATTTCTAATTTGGAAGCACTTAGCGAATCTAAGACATCAGAAAAACGACTGTGAATGGCGCGTTCGCGAATGTCAAAAGCTAGTAGAATGATTGCTATTGAGAATATTGAGACAAAGCCGTTTACATATGTCAAAATTGTGTACTGTGCGGTCACTTGGTCTTCAAAAAGATAACTCGGTAGAAAGGAGGAGATCCAATCGGCGTAATCCCACGCGTTTATATACCACAAGGTACAAAAAATAAGCGTAACTGCAATGAACAACCAAGTCCGTACCAGACGACAGCATGAACGCAACTCAGCAAGTGCAACAATCCAAAGCGTTCGTATGTTCAACATTAGATATTCATCTCCACACCACTAGCTTCAATCGATCAGGACTGGGGTCCAACGGATGGCATCCGAGTAGACAATGCCATCGGTACCACCAGCAAAGCCACTGACTAGATCGTAGACTGTATCCAAAGAGAGTTCGAATGTATTCATCGAGTTCCATCCAAAACGGGCACTTGCAAAAACAAACTGTTCGTTACATTGTGCGTACGAGCCTGTGGCTCGAACGCATCTCTGGGTTAGCTAGTGCCCAAATGGAATGAAGATTCACGGTGTGGTCTCTTAAATAGTGCTTAGAACGTATCGTTATTCTGATAATCGAGCGCGAAAAGGGAGGGGCACCGGGACGTGAGGATAGCGAAAGAGGAGATTGTGTACTGACATCCCGATGCTTTAGAGTATTGAGTCTTATACGTTAAGCAAGTATCGTGCCGAAATGTCGATTCGGTACATCAGCCGCTTGTTTGTGGTTCGTCGGATCGCGGTGTCGTGTCGGGAGAACTACTAAATTCCTTCGAATAGACTTCTTCGTATTGTTCGAGACCTAGATATGGTCTTAAAAGCTTCACCGCTAAGTACGCGGGCCCTGTGTCTACTAACGCGACTAAGAGTTTGAATACATACCCCGATGCGATTAGCACAATCAACTGTGTCCACACCGCTTTGTCTGGTTCCATTGGTAATCCGTTTTTCGAGAAAAAATGAGCTATCAATATCACGGCAACAGTATCAATTAGTTGACTGACTACAGTCGAACCATTATTCCGTAACCAAAGGTGTTTACCCTTTGTGAGTCTCTTCCAAAAATGAAATAGATGGACATCGCAAAATTGGGCGCACAGGTAGGCGACCATAGAGCCGCTAACGATTAGAAAGGCATTTTCCTGAATTTCGAAGAAGAGCGGCCTACGTCCCGCCGCGTCGATAGCGACTTCAGAACTAGATCCAGGCAAAGCTCCACCGAGCCACAGGATAAAAACCACCCAGACATTCACCAAAAACCCGACCCAAACCATGTCAGCGGCACGTTTTCGACCGTACAGCTCGCTAATCAAGTCGGTACATAAAAATGTAATAGGATATGGTAGGACGCCAACGGCAAGTGTGACAGGGACGTTTAAACCAAAAACAGTAAACGAGAGGTTTAAGAATCGGGTAATACCGATGATATTGAGCATCGCAAGCGAACCCAAAAAGATTCCCGATAGAACGAGAAAGACACGTTGGCGTCGTACTTGGTATATTTCTTCTTGCCGCATGAGACTAGCTTTCCTTTTGTCCTAAATTTGCGTGGATCACGCTACCGTTAATGACCGGATTCTGTGTAGCCCAGAAAATAGTTTGAGCTATCTCCTCTGGTTGAATAAGGCGGTGAAACGTGGACAATTGTGCCACTTCTTCCAAATGCTCTTTAGGGATGCGCGTGCGTAACATTTCGGTATCAGTGAATCCTGGGCAGATGCAACTCACATGCACCTCCCTTCCAGCGAGATCTTGGCACAAAGATCGCATCATACCGACCAAAGCATGTTTGGAGGCTACGTACGAAAAGACGTTTGCTACTGCTTTCTCTGCAAGCGTGGACCCAACTAGCACAATACTCGATCCCGCAGCCATATGTGGAATGAGAAGTCGATTAAGCGTGTTGGGGGCAAGGACGTTTACCTGCATAACTTCGTGCAAGATACCGTCTTCAGTATTAACAGCGGAGTCACTGTGCAGTTTCGCGGCATTGTGTATCAGATGGATTTCCGTGGGCTCGCCAAGATTTAATTGAGCCATCAACGTTCGTTTTAATTTTGTTGCAAGTATCGCTGAGGACAGGTCAATCTTTACACTTGTTACTCGCGAGTCCGGACAAGGACGGCGTGAGAGATTAATTACTTCATACTGACGTTCGACAAACAGTTGTGCGGTTGCTAAACCAATTCCCGAACTCGCCCCTGTTATTACAGCGAGCGTCATGGTATCCACGCAGCAGTTGCCGATTCGCTCGGACCGGACGACACTGATAGTTCAAAACGATCGATGGACAATGATTGAAACTTTTGCTTTGAAGTCAGTTTCGTAACAAACCAGTTTGCGAGTTCTTCAACAGATACATTACGAACGTCTAACGTCTTCACATCGCGAGGTAAGAATTTCATTGTTTCATCCGCGAAGTCCACACAGACATAGTCTGTCTCGTGTCGAATCGAAAGGTGAGGCGAAAGTGCTGGTACCAATGTAGTTTCATCCAACGAATCACAAACGTTCTCGATCATCAGTTTCAACTCGTTGTAGTCGAAACATAGTCCGTTATCCGCGATCGTGCACAATGCTCGGGCTCGTACCGAATAGTTGTGCCCATGGAGGTTTTCGCGCTTTGTCGCTGAAAAAATCGTGAAGTGCGCGCACGAAAAATGATGTGCTTCCTTGTGGATTTCGAGCCAGACTTGTTTAGTGGGAGACTGCGGCATTACGTTCTACGAGCATTTTTTAAACGCTAGGCGTTGATAGTAAGAGAGTGTACTAGACTCCTAAGGTATATACAGTGGTGTATTTTTTGGTTTAACGAAGACATTACGTTCCCGTGTAACGCACTCTTCGCGTGTGTGAAGGTGTATTATGGCGAATGCTCAGGAACTATTCTCCAATGGAAAAGGTCAGTGTTTAATCAGCGGTACATATAGCAAGTGTATAGACGTATAATGGTAATTGCGGATTACCAGCACAATCGAACACAATCTTGACTGATCAAGACAATCACACTTATAGCGATGACTCCGAGGAGTACGTCGCGGGTCCCATCGAACACTTTCGGACGATCTTCATATCGGACACTCATTTAGGTACGAAAGGTTGCCAAGCCGAACGTTTACTGCAGTTCCTACAAACACGTAGTTGCGACCAACTATACCTTGTCGGCGACATCATCGATGGTTGGCAGCTCAAATCTAGCTCGTACTGGCCACAGACGCACACCAATGTCATTGTCGAAATATTAAACCAAATGGCGGCAGGTACAGAAGTAGTTTATGTTACAGGAAACCACGATGAGTTCTTGCGTCGATACTCCACTTTTATGATAGGAAATCTCAAACTAGTTGACGACGTGGTTCATGAAACTGCTGACGGTCGCCGTTTGTTGGTTCTACACGGTGATCAGTTCGACGTAGTTACTTTACACCACAAGTGGGTTGCAAGATTGGGCGACATCGGTTATTCCATCCTCTTGGTAATTAATCGGTGGTTGAACTGGTGGCGTGAACGGTTTGGGTTTGGATATTGGTCTTTATCGGATTGGGCAAAGAAAAAGGTAAAGAATGCTGTTAATTCCGTGAGTAATTTTGAATCTGCGGTGGCTCGTGAATGCCGAATCAACAAACACGACGGAGTCGTCTGTGGGCACATACATCATGCTGAATACCGTCGTATCGAAGAAGTGGATTACTATAACTGCGGCGATTGGGTCGAAAGCTGCACCGCGTTATTAGAAGACTACGATGGAACTATTACAGTTTTCAAAGATGTCGTTGAAGAAACTCCAACAAAACCCCGTCGTGTGCGAAGGCGTCGAGCTAGGTTGATAAACGGGTCGCCGCGCCGCCGCGCCCGTAAAGCTAAAGAGAAGCTTTAGGCGTTACCTGCTGAACTTTCTCTTTGCTACGGACGCTTGGTATCCACAAACCAACGGCGTCGTAGTTTCCCTTGACTCGTTACGACAGGCACTTGTTCGCAAAGGGTTCGACGTTCAAGTCGTGCATCCAGGTCTGTTTCCACGAAAACCGTTACCGAAATATCCTGAGATAAGGCTAGCCACAACTCCATGGCACCTAAGCGCACACGCGGATCTGTCCAGTGTAGACTTTGTGCACATTCCTACTGAGGGTACGCTAGGAATCACTGCGCGCTTGGTTTGTCAACGACGAAAGCTACAGTTTTCCACCGCAATGCACACTAAATTCGCAGAGTACGCGAAGATATTGGTGGGTGTGCCGGAATCTTTTGGATATCGTTACCTCCGTTGGTTTCATAAACCCGCAATTTCGACGATCGTACAATCACCGGGCCAAAGGGAAGAACTATTACAGCATGGTTTTGGAAACCTTGATGTTGTTGGTGGCGGAGTTGATGTCGCGAAATTTAAGCCCCTAGCACGCGTTGAGAGAGTGCTTCCTCGGCTATTGTTTGTTGGACGTGTTAGCAAAGAAAAAAACATCGAGGCATTTCTGAACCTTGAAATCGCGGCGACAAAGGTCGTAGTTGGTGATGGACCAGATCACGACAGGCTAGTGCGTCAATACCCCGATGTCGAGTTTAGAGGGTATCGTTTTGGTTCTGAATTAGTGAATGAATATGCACAAGCAGACTGTTTGGTGTTCACCTCAAAAACAGATACTTTCGGTCTGACTTCCTGTGAAGCCATGGCTTGTGGTACGCCGGTCGCAGCATATCCAGTGACCGGGCCGATCGATGTAGTTCGTGAGGGTGTTAGTGGATTTCTTAATGAGGAATTAGGTGTTGCTGTGCGGCAGTGCCTAACTCTTGATCGCGATCTGGTTCGACAGGAAGCACTCCGGTTTTCTTGGGACGCGGTAGCAGATCGATTTCTTTCTGTTCATCAACGAGTCACTGACTCGCAATTTTCGCACTAGTGTAGTGGATCAAGAGCTGCGAGAACTTCACGCAAGTCTTGGGATTCCTGCGACATATCCTAAGACTACGAAGCTTGCTTGTTATAGTGCCCCAGCTGTTTTGGTTTCGATAGGTGACGATGTTTATGGTCGTCCACAACGGCTTGAACAACAGGCTGCGACTGCTTGGTTTGCGATGCGCGATCACGCCCACTCCGATGGAATCACGCTTCAAGTTGTTTCAGCTTACCGCTCCGCGGAATATCAGGCTGAAGTTATTCAAAGATCACTGGATAAGGGAGACCAGATCGAACAAATTCTTCAGAAGATTGCGGCCCCCGGCTTTAGCGAACATCAGAGTGGCCGCGCCCTAGATCTTACTTCTCCAGGTTTTGAAGCAGTCGAAGAAGAATTTGAAGAATCGAAGGCGTTCACTTGGCTAACAAAATATGCACGACAACACGGGTTTGAGTTATCTTATCCCCGAGACAATCCGTATGGAGTCATCTACGAACCTTGGCATTGGTGTTACCGAAAATAGTTAACAGAGCGTTTTTTCATCCATTGATTAAACCGAAGAACCACAATATACAACCCTTTTCTTGTTCAGTCCTGTTTTGTGGGGTATGTGGATAATGCACGCAGCAAATCCCATGACAATTCGCAATATCCAGCTTTTTATATTCTTGCTTGCGTTCATTGCATCAGCTCGCGCGTACCCCGATGAAAACAGTCTGGACAGAGCGGAAGATAAAGATTCGGTGGTCTCGGACTCAATCGAAGAAGTCGTAGTAACCGGTACGCTCATGCCGACTGGGGTCCATCCCTCTGCTGTGCCAATCACCTCAATTTCTTCTGAGGATCTAACTACAACTGCCCCTTCAGATTTCAAGGACATCATTCGCAATCTCAGTTTCAACGTAAGTTCACTGGGTCTCACATCAACCAATTGGGTGGGAGACAATAGCTCTTATGGAAGTGCTAGCATTAATGTTAGAAACTTAGGAAACGGTGCAACTCTAGTTTTATTAAATGGCAAGCGAGCAATCCCATCACAGTTCAATCAGAATGGTGGTACCTACGTAGACATTCAAACACTTGTTCCAAACATCGCGTTGGCACGAATCGACATTCTTAAGGAAGGTACTTCTGCAATCTACGGTTCCGATGCGGTTGCAGGAGTGGTGAACTTAATCACCAAAGATGACTTTCAAGGACTCGATATACAGTTCTACGCTTCCGTAGATCACGAGTCTCAGACTCAAAGCGACACGAACTTAGAAGTGCTCTACGGAATCGGTGACGAACGCCATCACTTCACGGTCTCTGCGAGTTTCTTGGATCGCGGTGCGCTTACCTACGCTGAGCGTTTCGATCGGTTTGGTAGATCTGGACTTTCAAGTTTTGGTCAACCTGGACGGTATATCCCTTTGGTTGACGATGAGGGACCCACACCTGTTTTATCAAATTTTTGGTGGCCCAACGGCGGTCCGGATACGTCTTTTTTCCAGGGGAGTCTTCCAGATTTGGAATGCGAGCGGGTAGCAGCAGACGATCAGTACATGGGTACGTTGGGATTACATCCAAATTTCCCGCACATTTGCGTTTACGATTATTCCAGTTTTTTCTCTATGGTCAGAGCTGAAACGCAGTATCAGTTGCGAATGACAGGAGAACGTAGACTAGGTTCCGAAGGAGTGCTTTACGGGTCACTAGCACGTTTCAGATCTGAGTCTTCTGGATGGAATTCATACTACCCAGATGTACGTTTCGTGATCGTCCCCGAACACAACCCAGGACTTCAACTCGATGCTGCTCGTCGCGGTTTTGAACCCGTTCCATATCAAGCCCTACAACGTGTTGTAGGAGGTACCTCAGAATCTGCATTTGAGAATCGTCCGGTGAACACTCATGACCTATATCTACGAAGAGGGCTAGATTTTCACACGGGACTTCGCACACATTGGACTGTGTTCAATCGATCCTGGGACATTGACATAAGCGTGTCGACCACAAAACGAACGATCACGACGCACCTTCCAACAGATTCGATAACGGAACGCATGAACTTAGCATTTGAAGGATACGGTGGATCAGACTGCGATGCTTCAAATGAAATACCGGGTTCCGGAAATTTTGGTGCTGGGGGGTGCTATTACTACAACAGCTTTCAAACGAGCGTTTACGATCCCGCTACCGGAGAACGTTGGATTCTGTCCGAAGATCAGTGGAGACCCAATCCTGACTTAACTGTCGCGGCGGCCGCGCGACTGTATCAGAATCCTCCAGAACTACTGCAATGGCTACACGGTACCTATCAATCGAGCCGCTCAGTCAGACAACAAGTAGCAGAATTCATAGCCCATACTGACCTTAGCGATTTCAAGGGATTGCCCGTTGGATTTGCGGTGGGTGGACAAGTTCGAAAAAATTCTGCAGAGACCGATTACGATGACGTTTCGAACGCCTTTGGATTCGCCTTTTTAAGTGGTGATAGTGATTGGACCAACTCAACTCAAAGCTGGTCTCTGTTCACTGAACTCCACGTGCCCCTAAGTCGACGTTTAGAACTTTACGCTGCGCTACGGAGGGAAGAGATTCAAGATCCAGACGCGGTGTCGCTTGATCCAAAATTGTCGGCAATCGCGGTAATTAATGAGAGTCTCTCGTTTCGCATGAGCTTAGGTACGTCGTTTAGAGTTGGCTCGTTGCTACAAACAGGAGGTAGCCGAACTATTTTTCGAAATTCGAGTGATCCCTTTTCGAATGCCGCCTCCCTGGCGTATAGAGCATCGCAAGCTAGGGGAAACCCAAATCTTGTTCCTGAAACCGCTGAATTCATCAGCTTTGGGTACACATTGACACCCAAAAGAGTAGACGGGCTAGAGCTCAACATGGACTGGTACCATTACGACTACAACGAGTTAGTTATACGCGAAGGGCACCAATCACTCATCGATTTGGATAACTCTTTGAGATGCCCAAACGGCGTGAATGGGGATAGTGAAGAAGGCCCACTTTGCGGCGTATGGGACCATGACAACGATGGTGTCGAGACCGTCTTTAGTATCGGTAGTGGCATACCAGACAAAGTGATCCGTCGCGAAGACGGATATCTTTTACGAACTGAACCGAGTTATTTAAACGCGAACCGATTGATAACAAGCGGTGTGGATATGACTGCTAGGTACTCGTTTCAGCTTGGGAGCATTGGAGATTTTGAGGCCACGACTTCAATCAGCCGCTTCCTAAGTTATGAATTGACTCTTAAATCCGGTGAGGTCATCGATGGATTAGGTCGTCGAAACGCGACCAATGCAATTGCGAAGCCGATGCCAAAATTTCGAACCCAATTTTCTTTAAACTGGTCATTAGAAAATTCTGCTGCAACTCTGAGTATTACTACTATCGGAAGTTATCGCGACGAATCTCCGCAGAATGCGTTCTTGGGTGCTTACTTAGGCTATGCTAACGATATCGAACAAATGTCAACTGTGGATGTGCAATATCGGTGGTGCACCAAGCAGTGGTTCGGCGGTAGGTTCCCGATACGGATTATGATCGGTGCAAAGAATCTCTTGAATCGCGAACCCCCACTGGTAGTTGTGGATGGTGCTTACGACTATTACTTACACGATCCGCGAGGGCGAATCTACTACACTCGCGTGCAATTGATGAGTCCATCGCACTCCGCTACTTGTCGATAGACTGCTGTAGACTAGGTTCTATAGCAAGAACACTGAAAAATAACTATCAATCTATGAACGTAGGTACTATTCCCGGTTCTTTGTAATCCAAGCGACTAAGAGCTTTATCTCGGTGTCGTCCAAGAGCACATTGAACGCCGGCATTTCACCGTTTCGTCCATGCGCGATGGTGTACTTGATTGATGCGCGATCACTTCCATATAGATGAATGTCGTTGGTCAGGTCAGGTGCGCCAAGCAGGGGATTGCCAGTACCGTCTGACTCATGACAGGCTGCACAACTCACCTCGTATAAAGGTTTGATAGGGAGTGCTTCTACGGACTCACCGCGGTTCATGTCTAGCACCAAATCAGTCATCAGGTTCAATTCGTCCTCGCTAAACGAGTCTGCCCAGCCCGTCATCGTTGCGGCTCTACCTTCCCGAATCGTCTTGTCTATGTCGCCAATGGTACCACCCCAGATCCACTCTGAGTCAGTTAAATTGGGAAATCGATTGGCTTGGCCGCGGGCATCGAGACCGTGACAAGCGGCACAATGCTCACCGAATAGTCGTTCAGCTTTCTTCATGAGATCTGCATCGGCTTGGAGTTCGCTATAGTTCATCGCGAGAACTGCTTCGCGCTTTGGACCGAAAGTCATTTCATACGCCATCATTCGATTTGACAGTCTATGGTCCGAGGACCAATTCAAAGCTCCTTGGAAAACCCCAAGACCCGGGTACAGCATGAGATAGACGACCGACGCGACCAACAAGCTCAACAACAACCAAAACCACCAAATCGGTGCGGGACGACCACCTTCTCTGAGATTTTGATCCCAGACAGTATCCGATTGTGCCCCTTCTTCATCCGCTTTCGCACGTCTATCAGCTGAAAAATAAGCGCTGTAAGTGACCCACCCAAGCCCGAACAGGCTTGTCAAGGTAAGAATTGCGACCCACCAAGACCAAAATTCAAACGGCATGCTCGTCTTCGCGTACCTCGTCTTTTAGCGGAATCTCCGCACTTTTCTTGATCGTATCGTCGGATGATTTCCAAAATACCCATACGACTACCACTACCATGAACAGCATTACGAGCATGTCGCCCGTGAATATAAAGAGAGTCATCGTCAGTGTCCCCCTTCACTTTGATCAACTGACGTGTCGATTTTCAACGACTGTAAATACGCCACTATAGCATCGAGTTCAGTCATACCAGCGACATCGTCAGCTGCGCGCGCAATTTCTTCGTCGGAGTAGGGATGTCCAAGTCGTTGAAGCGCTTTCATACGCAAGTGAACGTCATTTCGTGCGTTAGCTTTTCTACGCTCCAACCAAGGGTAGGCGGGCATAATCGATTTGGGAACTACTGCGCGTGGGTCAATTAGGTGAATGCGTTGCCACTCGTCAGTATATTTTTCCCCAACTCTACTCAAGTCCGGACCTGTTCGTTTAGAACCCCATAGGAACGGACGGTCATATACGGACTCGCCAGCATGTGCAGGAGCTTCGTACCTAATCACTTCCGCGAGCAGCGGACGAACTTGTTGCGAATGACAGGTGCTACATCCCTCGCGTATGTAAATGTCCCGACCTAGAAGTTCCGCAGCGGTGTAGGGACGGGTATCTGCCGTGGGTTCGACAGTTTCTTGAAAAATACTTGGAAGTATTTGCACAAGTCCCCCTATCGCGGAGACAAACAAGATTCCAAAAATGAGGAGTCCCGCGTTCTCTTCTAGCTTACGATGGATGTCTATCGCGTTCATACGGTTACCTGTTGTTCGGAAGCGGTACTGGGCGCGGGGATTTGCACAGTAGCTGTTTTTCGACCGGCAATCGTTCGGAAGAAGTTATAAATCATGACCACCGCACCGCTCAAGAATACGAGGCCGGCGATAACGCGCAGAATGTAGTAAGGTTGCATACTTGCCATGATCTCGCGGAACCCGTAGCTGAGTTCACCCAAGTCGCCCAAAGATAACCAGAGCAATCCTTGGGAAATACCTGCGCCCCACATTGCGAGTATATATAGCATGGTCCCAGAGATCGCTAACCAAAAGTGAATGTCTGCCAGACGTTTACTGTAAAGCTGAGTGTTAAAGAGACGCGGTACTAGAAAATAGAAAGTACCAAAGGTGATCAAGGCGTTCCATCCAAGAGCACCAGAATGTACGTGCCCGATGGTCCAATCGGTAAAGTGGCTTACGGCATTGACACTCTTAATCGCCATCATTGGACCTTCAAACGTCGCGAGTCCATAAAACGCGAGTGCAAGAACAATAAACTTCAGGGAATGATCTGTTTTGAGTTTCTGTGGAGCTCCAGACACTGTCATGACTGCGTTCACCATCGTCGCCCAACTCGGAGCCAGTAGGATGATGCTCATAACCATGCCCAACGTCTGGACCCAGTCCGGAATGGCGTTGTAATGTAGATGATGCGGTCCCGCCCAGATATAGGAGTACGTAAACGCCCAAAAGGCGATGATGGACAATCGATAACTCCAAATTGGGCGGTCAGCTTGTTTTGGCAAAAAGTAATAAAGCATGCCCAAGAATCCACCGGTGAGTAAGAATCCTACGGCGTTGTGACCGTACCACCATTGAACTACCGCGTCTTGGGCACCGGCAAAGAGTGAATAGGACTTTGAAATGGTGACAGGGATCGCGAGGCTGTTAACGATGTGCAACATTGCGATTACGATGATGAGCGCACCATAGAACCAGTTTGAAACGTAGATGGGTTTGACTTTTCGCTTAGCGATGGTGCCGAAGAAGACTATACCGAAACAAACCCAGATTACGGCGATCAATATATCGATTGGCCATTCAAGCTCTGCATATTCTTTTCCAGCATTCCATCCCGCAAGCAGCGAAAGACCGCCCAAGAGGACGGTAAATTGCCAAGCGATGATGCAAAACCACGCCAATCTCGGGCTAAATAGTTCTACGTGACAGGTTCGTTGGACACTATAAAACGCAGTCCCCATCAAAGCAGTCACGCCAAATCCAAAGATTACCGCGTTCGTGTGGAGGGTGCGTAAGCGACCATAGGACAACCATTCTTGACCGAAATCTATGGTTGGAATCACCAATTCAAGCGCAACATAGACTCCAGCCGCCATTCCGAGAATGGACCAGATGAGTGAAAAGATTACTGAATAGGAGACTAACCGATCGCTATACGTACCGGAACTGAGAATCTTCACCTATACACCAATTGTGGGTCCAATACCCAGCGTCCAAAGCACGACTGACATCCCGATTAAGGAAACACCAGCGACCATGACGATACCCACTAGACTTGAAGCATGGAGCATACCACGTTGAGGATCCGTTTTAAGAAGTTCTGGTAGCGTGCTGTACAAGACCCACAAGCTCCAAAGGAGCATTGGTATGAATACGAGGGAATTGACAATGATGTGCGGATACAAGTGCGCGACCGATCCCAAAAAAAGCGGTGCAGCCGAAGTCACGATTACTGTGAGATGCGAACCTAGGTCTCGCGTTGTCGCGTACGTCGGAGCCATCCATCGGGACAACAAACTCAAGATGAGCAAACCACCGAACAGCAACACGTAATAGAAGACACAAATTGAGAGAAGCACAGGCCATTCAAAATGTATCGGTTCTTCAGCACCAATGCGCCAACCAAAAAAATACGTACCGATGAACAAAAAACTTGGTGGGATAAGGCTAAACCACCAAATTTCTTTTTTTATGATCGCCGCAAAGGATCTAGTTTCTTCCGGTAACCGCAATAACACAGAAGGTCGCCGAATTACTGCGTTAATGGAAACTAGAGGCACAGGTATGCTTGAATCAAATGGTGCGCGCGGGTAGGTGTTTGAGTGAAAATGATACAGATAAAAGTTTTAAGAATCTTGTATCGTGCTGACAAGTTCAACTAATGTCTGAAATGCCCACTGAGGCCTAGCCTCGGATGGTGCAGTCGCGCCCGCTTTTCCTTTTGTCCTATCAATCCACGCAGTCGCGATACCTAGCGCACTCGCGGGTGCGACATCATGAAAGAGACTTTGCGCAACGTGAAGAATCCGTGATTTGGAACAGGAAAATCCCTGAAGCGCATGCTCAAATACAGCGAGATTCGGCTTGTACTCGCCAACCTGCTCTGCGGTTATCACGTAATCAAACGAAACCGCCAAATTTGGAGCCGTTAGTGCAAACAGGTCGTCGTCGGTGTTGGATATGATTGCGAGTTGGAAGGATTCACCGAGTGTTTTCAGCGCGTCTACCGTATCCGAAAATGGAGTTGCTCTAGCAATACATTCTTCAAACTGCACTAATTGTGACTCCGTGGGAACGAATCCGAGGCGGGACCCAAATCTTTCTAATACGCGTCTTAACACTGCCCGATAAGATCCACCGCGTTCTTGTTCTACGGGTTCCAAAGCTGCGAAGTGTTCGAGGAGCACAGCATCATTCCAGTGCGCATCATGGGATAATAGAATAGACTGTAGTGTGGACGTGATCGCACTCTCCCAGTCTACGAGCGTACCGTAGCAGTCGAACGAGAGAATGTCGTAATCGGAGGCTCTAGGTGGAGCCAGTGTACTCATCAAGACTTGTAACGGTAGTCTTTATGGTCAGTAAACCATAGAAGCTCTTCTCCGATTCAAAGAACCATCCCAGGTGCGTACGACAGTTACCACAAGAAGCAAGACGCCAAGTGTGTCCGGGGAACCAGGTGTCTGCAGCTGTCGGCCGCCCTTCAATAGCACAACCAAGTGCATCTCGGAAACACCGAAACTTATGCACGATTCCGTGTGGATTGGCGAGCTCATACTCGTGCAAACCATCTACAAAGAGCGCATCGTCAGCATCCGCTAAATGATGTCGGCATTGCAAGCACACGACTAGCTTGCGAGGGCGCGTGGGCGTTAGTTCAACGAACTCTTCTAAGTCTGTAGCAGTTTCTATGTTTACAGAACTCATTTGATTTAGTGGGAAGCAATCATTAATTTCGAACGTTCGAACACCATCGACTAGCTAAAGGGATTCTGGTTGTGTATGGACATCACATTGGCGGCAGAATCCATCTGAAGGTTGTCTAAACCTGGAGCTAAGGGTAACGAATCAAACGCGCGCCGGAGACTGTCAGACCAATTTTTACGTAATTGCAACCAATATTCATGGTCTCGATCTAAACTTTGCTGCAAACTAGGGTTGTAAGCGTCGTTGAGGTAGACAAGATACTCTATCGGAGGTCCCACCGTGGCATTGCTGCGCGACGTCGAATCCATAGAGACCAGGGCACACATCACCGCGTGAGCGATGTCAAACTCACTATGTATCATGCGATCCAGTATCGGTTTACCGTATTTGGTCTCGCCGATCTGTAGATAGCAGGTTTCTTTACTACTACGAATGAAATTTCCCTCTGGATATATCTGAGCAATCGCCGGACTTTCATTTAAAACTTGACCTCCAACGATGAAGGAAGCTTCGGGGGAGAATCCTTTTTCAGACTCCTTTCCTTCGAACACCTTTTGTTCTTCTCGTGATATTTCACCAATGTAGCCCGCGGCTTCGCCCAGATCTTGCATGGTGTATAGATTGTGTGCTGGTCGGTCCTTTATATCCTTGTGCAATCGAGCGACCACACCCTGTGTAGTTGCAAGATTACCGGAAGTCAAGAGTACATAAAAGTGTCGATGATGAGAAAACACGTGCATCTTACTGAACGTATGAATCTGGTCGACGCCAGCATTGGTGCGTGAATCTGAAACAAAAACTAGTCCATCTTGGACGGCGATCCCGACACAATAAGTCACCTAGTCTAACTCCTAGCCATGCATTTATGTATCGTTTTGGTACTCAATTTTCAGAGAAAAGAATAGTGTTGATAAGCGAAATTCTAACAGAAGTGAGGTTAGTTTGTTAGCGATTCACCTCTTTTCATTCTAGAAGAGTGCGATCAATTTTTTCTTAGCTTCAGCACATCGCGAATTGGAAAACTTGCAGCCAATGGATGTGTTCGAGTCTGAATTCAATGTGGAATAAAGCAAGAATGTTTCCGAGAAACTCGAGATTGTTTGTTCCCGTAGCTTAAATTTAATAATCAACCAAAACACCTTAAACGGAATCGATCGCTAGAGCCAAAACCAAAGCAATGAACATAATTTGCGCTTGGCAACCGTTTGCTAGCGCACTAGTGAACGGTGCTGTCATTTCTATTGATTAAGTTCTTACCAGAATAATGCAAAAAGTATTAATTGGATGTGTCCTGGCATGTCTCATGATGACATCCTGTAGTGAAATGAGAGAGAGTCTAAAAATGTCTGAACCACCTGTTGCAGAGCGCAGAACACACATCGCAACCTACCACGGCATGGAGTTGAAAGATCCTTATCACTGGCTGAAGGATCAAAGTTATCCGCAGATTGACGACGAGGATGTATTGGAGTATTTAAAAGCGGAAAATGCTTACTTTGATGAGTTCGCAGGATTAATAGAGGATAAAGTTGAGGATATCTACAACGAACTCAAGGGTCGATTGGAAAAAGAAGACGCGTCCGTACCTTACCGCGATGGGGACTATATGTATCAATCACGCTACGTGCAAGATAGTCAATACCGACAACACATTCGCTGGCGAGCTCCTAGCGACTCAACGAGTCCAGCAGATCAATTCGTTGTTCCCGATGAAGGTACAGAAGTCATTCTCGATCAAAATGAGCTCGCCGAAGGACTAGAGTACTTTAGACTTGGCACGTTCTCGGTGAGTCCGGACTACCGTTTATTGGCTTACAGTTCTGATACTAATGGTAGTGAGCGTTTTACGCTAGTTGTTAAAGACTTAACTACAGGTGAACTGCTAACTGATCGTATAGAAAACACGGGCGGTGGTTTAGTCTGGGCAAATGATAGCAAGAGCTTTTTGTATGTGATGGTAGACGAACAATGGCGTCCCAATCGAGTACGGCATCACGTATTGGGAACGGATCCGGGTAATGATCCAATCGTCTATGAGGAATCTGATCCTGGCTTTTTTGTCGGCATTTCCCGCACTACTTCTAGGGAATACGCAGTGATTTCGACAGATGACCACGAAACCAGCGAGGTCTACGTGCTACCGCTCGACGATTTAACAATAACGCCGCAACTGATGGTGGAACGACGGGACAAACACTACTATTCGATTGACCATGGAGGTGGTGACTTTTACGTTCTCACCAATGACATGCACAAAAACTTTCGATTGGCGCGAACGCCTTCCGACTCGTTAGAACCGGAACACTGGTCTTCAGTGATCGAGGGTTCGGACTCTAGATACATTACGAACTTTCAATCACTAGCAACTCGACTGATCGTCAGCTATCGCGAAGAAGGGTTGGATCAAATAGCAATTCTCGAAGATGACGCTCAACTCCAACCCATAGAGTTTGATGAAGCTGTTTACAGTGTTGGTTTTGGATCGAGCTCTGCAGGTCCTAACCCATCGCAGATTCGCATCTTTTATTCATCACTGGTAACTCCGAGCACTACTTTTGACTATGACCTCACAACGGAAGAGAGATTCACGCGAAAGATTCAGAAAATTCCGAGCGGATACG
Source organism: Gammaproteobacteria bacterium (assembly GCA_009841615.1). Classification (GTDB taxonomy): domain Bacteria; phylum Pseudomonadota; class Gammaproteobacteria; order Pseudomonadales; family Azotimanducaceae; genus Bin55. Next base: position 170,150 of record VXLL01000014.1, read on the forward strand.
ATGCTAGTCTCTACACATCCGAACGAAGAGTGGCACGGTCGCATGACGGTGTATTAGTTCCGGTTTCCATCGTATATCGTAAAGACACGCCGTTAGATGGAACAGCCCCACTGTATCTACGTGCTTACGGCGCATATGGATCGAGTTCGTCCCCGAGCTTTTCGACGACCATTAAATCTTGGTTGGATCGCGGCTTTGTGTACGCGATCGCACACATTCGAGGCGGGAGCGAGATGGGCTATCACTGGTATGAAGATGGGAAACTCGACAAGCGTATGAATACGTTCCTCGACTTCATATCGGTTGCACGCTATCTAATTGACGAAAAGTTCACTGCCCCGAAGCGCATCGCGATCACAGGGGGCAGTGCTGGCGGTACATTAATGGGTGTGGTGGTTAACGAAGCTCCGGAGTTATGGGGTGCGGTAGTTTCTCATGTGCCGTTTGTTGACGTGCTTAACACGATGTTGGATGACTCGTTGCCTTTGACTCCGATTGAATGGCCCGAGTGGGGAAATCCCATTACTGATTCGGAAGCGTATGAATATATACTCTCGTATTCCCCGTACGATCAGCTAGAAGCTAAAGACTATCCGCCGATGTTAGTCACTGCTGGGTTGAATGACCCAAGAGTTACTTATTGGGAGCCAGCAAAGTACGTAGCAAAATTGAGACACCTAAAGACTGATGACAATCTTTTGTTTCTCAAGACAGAGATGGGTGCTGGGCATGGTGGTAGATCAGGTCGATACGAATATCTCCGTGTTCTCGCTGAGACATTCGCCTTTGTGCTACATGCAATGGATATTCGAGAAGACTAAAGCTATTGCAGAGCGGATAGCTCTCGTAGAATATCGATTCCGCGCAACCATGAACGATGGCACGCTATAGTTATGTCATCGTACGATTCTACTCTCCCGATCAGGCGCGAACGGTTGTTTGTTACGACGTTAGTTAATTCTTTCCAGGTAGGGGGATAGGAAACGGAGTCACATTACTACTCTCAGCTTCGACTATTTTGGCGGTTCCTTCCTTTCGCACCCTATCAATACGAATGATGGCATGGATGGGGACCCAGGTGCTATCTACTTCACCAAATTCATTGCGTAGTTTTTCCTCGGATGGGTCGATCACTACCTGTGAGGGTTTGGTGAACATAAACGAACTAAGTTCAACAAATCCGTACACCTCTGCACTATCAATACTACGAACATAGACCTCGTATATCTGCCCACCATTGTAAAACTGCACACGATAAATGTGGCGTTTATTTATGCTTGTCATGGGACGTTCGTCGTTCTATTCTGGTAGCTATTTTTTGAATGCGGTAATTGTAGAAAACATCGCTCAAGCTCGCTTCAAAAAACCTAGCAAGATTCGAATCGAATTTCTGTTGTACGTGTGGACAACCTGCAGCAAAATCTATATTTGCTCCTTCGACAAACTACGAATCTTGTTCTAATCGTTGCAGGTTCTTGGTAGCAAACATTAAGCCTCCGAGTAAGACTAGTAACAGTGCGACTCCAGCAAGCATTGCGTAATTGTCAAGCTGCAATATGAAATATAACGCACTATAAAGCATCGCAAGAAATATCCCGATCGTTATGGTGATGTTCCCGGTCCGGGTGATAAACCAAACATACGTGGTATTCATAGCAGTCAGAATAAACGCAGCAAGCACGTAACCAGTAACGAAACCAATATGTTCTGTGAGCGCTAGCAGCGTGAGAAAGAAAAGAACCAAGCCAATCCCTACGACGCCATACTGAACAATATGAAATTTGACCTTTGAGACGAGCTCAAGGCAGAGTATGCTGACCAGAGTCAACACGACGAAGAAGATACCATAGATTATCGCGCGACGAATGTCGCGATAGTCTGTGTTCAGGTTGAGTACGTCGTAGCCTAAAGATAAACCAGATTGCGACCATGTCGTGTTCTGTCGGTAAGGGTCGTAAATTGCACCAGTACTGAGTCGACCTGCTAAATCCTCTACGGAGGCATCCGAGTCGAATCCTCGCGCGAGTTTATGCACGGTCCACGATTGTTCGAAACCGTCAGAGGTAATTTCTCCGGACACATCTGGTAAAGTTCCGATAAATTTCGGATGCGGCCAATCACTACGCATCGTGATATTTGAAGTATCGCCAACTGGAACCACAACGAAGCTACGTGACCCCCGGAAATTCAATTGGAGTTCAACGTCCGATGCTTCCAGCAACATTTCCGCTGTTAAGTCGACCTGAAGTGTATTACCTAAAAATGTTTGGTCGGAGTACGGATCTGTGAGTTCAGTGAGTTCAACACCGTTCCAAAGAATCGAGTCAGCACTCAATCCACGTCCGTCTGTTATTCCAAGTACAAGAGAGATGCTCTCAATGCGCCGAGAACTATCATCGAAATTGATCACGGGAAATGAAGCAGAAGCTTTGAGCGTTGCGCGAAATACTGGTACGTTGTAGATACCACGCGATTTCATAGTATGGGTAGTCGCGTGGTCCAGATTCAGTTGTGTAGGCATGTAGGCTCGGTCATCATTACGCACAACTCGTGTCGTGCCAGTCGTAGTCTCTTGTTCCGCACGGACTAAGATAAACGGACCGACGATGCGTTGCTCACTACCGCCCCAACCTATACCAATCTCTCGAGTCGCGTTTTCAAGATATTGACTTCGCTCTTCTACGAGATTACTCACGAGGAAGAGTGGAATCAAGAGCGCTAGTACGATCGCGATTACCAGAACAAAGCGAAATGTAATCGACGCACCGAAGTGATTGATGTTTCGACGTAGCCAGGAGTCGTCCGATTCAGGACGGTCGGAAATGTCTGTCATAGTTTGAGAACTCCAAATTTACGATAGATATTTTGCGTTCTCACTCCAAATTCCAACAGAGATTTTAATAGAAAGTTTTGTTGAAGTATATTTTAATTACTATATATAAATATAGTACAAAATACTAACATTTCATAAGTGGCTAGTGTATGATCACTTTTCTCTCTGCTAATATGCAAGAATTCAGGCAGCTTTTTGAAGCGGCGTTTTGGTTTCCGGTATTCTTCTAGCCAAATGTAGTGTGCGTGTTACCTCAACCAGCGAACAAACTCTACTGAAGTCATTCCGTTCAAGAATTCTCCAACCAGATCGGATCCGTTGACTGTTCATGTCAATGGATTGCGCACTGTGTTCGCAGTATTGCAAGAATTGCCAACTAGCCGCGTTCCTGGTTTGAGCACTGTTGGGAGGGCAAAGAACTTGGTACCCTATCGTGTTATTTATCGAACCAGAAATACAGTCAAGAAGACCTAAGCTTCTGGCGAGCTCTAGTGCTAAACGACGCGCATAGCGTTTGCGTCGATTGATTACTGCTGGCGGTAAATCAAAAACTAAAGGAACGTACTTTGAGGTAGTCTCCGCAATGGTAGTGTTCGAAACGGCTGGTTGAGGAAGTTTGGGAATCGATCGAACCAACGGTGTACCTTTCCGATCCGAATTAGAAATCATTTCAATCAGTCGAGCGCGCTCTCTATGACCAACCATGAGCATAGCACGCACGTATTGGGAGTTTAGATCGCACCAGAGACAAATTTCACGCTCCATTACTTCTAGAAAGAGTTCGATGTCAAATGTCTTTTCGTCACATTCCTCGCAAATGTCTTCGAATGCTTCATGACAGTCGCTGAGATCTTCGCCGAAGGCTTTCCAAACTTCTCGCATTGCGCGGTAGAACTTACGGATGTTCGTAACGTGCCTACGTCCCAATCCATTGCAAAGCGCTTGAGGTAGAAGAGGGTAGAGTTTTTTCGCAGCAAACTGCATGTCGCTAAGTAATGATTGGCTAATGGGAAAACCGTTTTGTCGTAACCATCTCACAGATTCGCGTTGCGACAGTTTGCGTGATATTTCCTGTTCTCTGGTTTCCACGCAATCTTTGAGATGCAGTGCTCGATCAATGAATTTGCGATGTCGGCGAATGTGGTTTTGAATTAGGTGCGACAGTTCAATCTTACCACTTGAAACTGTTTCGTTTCTCACGATAGTAAGTACAGGAACAGGTTCTTGCCCATTCGCCTTACGCTCCTTCTGTACGGCGTCGAGCAGTTTGAGTCGTCTCCGACCTCCACCGAAGAGTTCGAATTCTTGAGTATCACCATTTTTTACATACACGAATGGCTCAAGCAGACCAACGTGTTTCATGGAGTCGTACAAGCGGAACTCTGAAGAACTAATGCGCGCGGATCGACCGGATTTTTTAGGTAGGGGCACTCTGTTTACAGTCAATGCTACTTTGAAAGAAAAATGATTATACGTACAGTATATTTACTAAATGAACGAAATCCGACGGCATCGTGATGCGATTTTCCGATTCACTGATCTATAGGTTCATTCTCGAACATTGAAGCGCTCAATGACGAAACTGATTGTGAAGAGGTTGATCAGACCATGTTTTTATTTACGCCCTTTAAGTTTGGTAAAAAGTGGGCTGAAATGAATAGGGCTCTTGCGTTCCCTTTATTGACAACGACGCTTTCGTGGATATTCTTTAATTCCCTTCACTACTAAGATACGTTCATTTGAACGACGATTCACCGGCGTGTGATTCGATCACCACACTAAATCTCGAACCCAATGACCACCATCGTCTAGCTGCGTTGTGCGGTCCAGACGACACGAATATTCGCCAACTAGAGCAACGTCTGCAAGTCGATATTCGTAATCGAGGAAATCAGTTTCAGCTCGTTGGTCCAGGTCCACAAGTATCTGCCGCGCAATCTGTACTGAACCGCTTGTATCAGGAGACGGCATCGCGCGATCTTCTTGACCCGCACACGGTACACTTATTCTTACAAGGTACATTTGTGGACGACCTGAGATTGCAAAAGGACGAAAAAGAAGTCACGACAAACGGACTGATCGTTACCCGTAAACGGCACATAGCGCCGCGTGGACACAATCAAGTGCAGTTTGTTGAAAACATGCGGAACCTGGACATCAATTTTGGTGTCGGTCCCGCGGGAACAGGCAAAACTTATCTCGCAGTCGCGTGTGCTGTTGAAGCCTTGGAGAGCGGTAAGGTTTCGCGCATACTACTCGTAAGACCAGCGGTTGAGGTGGGAGAGAAGTTGGGTTTTCTTCCCGGTGACCTAGCACAAAAAATAGATCCGTATTTGCGGCCCTTGTATGACGCGCTGTACGAAATGCTTGGAGCACAACGTGTTCTCAAATGCATTGAAAAGAACGAAATAGAAATCGCACCGTTGGCCTACATGCGCGGAAGAACACTTAATAACGCATTCATCATACTGGATGAAGGTCAGAACACGACGATATCGCAAATGAAAATGTTTCTCACGCGCATCGGATTTGGCTCAACTGTCGCGATCACCGGTGATCTCACGCAGATCGATCTACCACAACACCAGTACCGCCAACAGTCAGGACTAGTTCACGTCTTGAAAATTATTAAAGAAATCGAAGGAATCTCGATCGTTCACTTCAATCGCCGCGATGTGGTTCGCCACCCTTTGGTCCAGGACATTGTCAATGCATATGAACAAGACGATGTACGCCGACAACGAAAGAAAGACGAATCGGCGCAATGAACATGATCATTGAATCAACTACATCTGTAGCAGTGCAATTCGCCGAACAGGTGCCGGATATTTCTGGCAGCGATGTCACGGAATGGGTGGAATCAGCGCGGGGAGACCGAGTAGGCGAGGTATGCGTGCGATTCATGGGTCTCGACGAAGCTCGGATGTTAAATCGACAATTTAAAGAAATTGACAAGCCAACGAATGTTTTAGCTTTTCAAAGCGACGTGCAAGGAATGTTGGGCGACCTCGCCATTTGCGTGCCATTGGCGGTGCAAGAAGCACAAGAACAAGGAAAGGCTCTTTCATCTCACGTAGCTCATTTGGTCATACATGGGACGTTGCACTTATGTGGGTTAGATCACCAAAATGAACAGGAGGCTCGACGGATGGAATCGTTAGAGTCAGACTTAATGCAGAGATTGGGTTTTCCCAACCCGTACCAAGACTATGGCTGAAGAAGTAGAAAGTAAACCTCGCTGGCGAGAATGGTTTGAACAACTATTTGCCGATGATCGGGACGACGATTCCTCCAACAAATTTAAGAAAGCGATCAAGGAGTTTGCGTCAGAAGAAATTGAGAGTGCGGATACTTTAAAAATAATTTTTGGCGCGCTCCATGTCGCCGATATGCGCGTACGGGATATCATGGTGCCACGGGCTCGGATGGCATATGTTCGAGCTGACTCGAATCGTCAACAAATTCTCGCCCAAATCGCCAAGTCGCAGCACACTCGGTTCCCTGTCATAGGGGAAGATGTCGATGACATTCGCGGAATCTTGCATGCCAAGGACCTGTTGATTGATGCAAATGTGAAAAACGACAATGGCTTCGATGTTGCGCGAATTTGCCGCCCTCCGTCTCTCATACCCGAAAGTAAAAGACTGAACGTGCTGTTGAAGGACTTTCGTTCCTCAAGACGTCACATGGCGATAGTAGTTGACGAGTTCGGGCACGTTTCTGGATTAGTAACAATCGAAGACATTCTGGAACAGATCGTCGGGAACATCGAAGACGAGCATGATCAATCTGACTACGAGGATCAGAGTATCGTACCTTTAGCAGATCACCAGTTCCGTGTGCGAGGAGACGCATCTATTGATGAGTTTAACGAGTACTTCAACGTTGAACTTCCTCGCGGAGAACTAGAAACAGTGGGCGGGGTCATTACTCGTAAGTTCGGCCGAGTACCTGCGAATGGAGACGAGTTACAGATAGGTGCGATGAAAGTTCGCGTTATCAATGCTGACGATCGGAAGATCACGTTATTGCAAGTGATTCAACCATAGTACAACACCGCGTCGCGGTGATCCTCGTACTGGCGTTTTTGGGTGGCGCAATCTACCCGTTCGCGTTCGCGCCGTTTGAGATCTGGCCGCTTGCGCTAGTATCCCTGGTGTTGCTGTTTTTTACTTCGGAGCAGGTCTTCGGGCGTTCGTTTTTCCTGAGGTTGTTGGTTCCATTTGCTTTTGCCGTAGGTATGTACGCCGTTGGTGCGTCTTGGGTACATAGCAGCTTCTTGGCCGTTGAGGGTATATCAAATACGGTTTCCATTTGGGTTACCGTTTTGTTCGTGTTCGCCAGTGCTAGTGTGTTTACTGGGATCATCGTCATTTTTCAAGAACTTTGGGCACGTACGCCGAGATTTATTAAAACCGGGGAAAATGCTTATACCCTAAAGTGGAATCCGACACGCGAGTTCAGTGGCTACTCGGTCCTTGGAACCGCACTAGGGTGGTTGATCTTCGAGTTTCAAAACACCTTAATCGAGTCAGACATTGCGTTTCCGTGGTTGCAAGCTGGCTACGCGTATATCGATACTTGGTTGGTTGGACTTGCAACCGTTGGGGGAGTAACGCTCGTCAGCTTTTTCGTTTTGGTTACGGCAATGGCGTTGTATCGAATACGGCGAATTCGGTTCGTTACGATGGCTTTAGCAACGTTACCTTGGTTACTCGGAATTGTGCTACTCAACGTACCTTGGACGCGGCCAGTTGAAGAGAAAGAAGTGGCACTAGTACAAAGTAATTTTTCGATAGTAGAAAAGACGACTGGAAGTGGGCCGGCTTTGTCTCTGGAAACCAACACAAGATTGTCTCTTGAAGCGGAAGGTGTAGACTTTGTTATTTGGCCAGAAGGCGCACTGCACATGGTTGTAAATCAAGAATTGATAGATTGGCTCTATTCGCTGGCGGTTCGCATCGATGCGTCCGTGATTACGGGTGTACAGAGTCAAACCATCGTTCCTGATCAAGCTCCCTCGCTACACAATGCAGCTGTGGGGGTGAGCAAGCATGTACCGGAGTATCAGGAATATCAGAAGAAAAAAATGGCACCGTTTGGAGAGCAAATTCCTTTTGAATTCGTTCTTGAACCAATCATACGGTGGTTGAAACTGCCAATTAACAGGCTCGGTCCCGGTATTGGTCCCCAACCTAATATGGAGCTCGATGGGGTTTTTGTGGGCATGACTATCTGTTATGAAGTTGCATTCCCTTCGTATGTTGCCATTCGAAGTCGCGATTCCGACTTTTTGGTAACGATTAGTGAGGATGCGTGGTTTGGAAATTCCATCGGGCCATCACAACACATGCAGATTGCGCGCATGCGATCTGTAGAAACTGGTCGTTACTTAGCGCGCGCGACGACAAAAGGAATTAGCGGAATAGTTAATCCAAAAGGTAAGCTGATCGCGACGATGCCAGTCGATGAACAAGGTGTTGTGCGTGGAACCATCCAAACAATGGAAGGTGAGACTTGGTATGTTAGGTACGTGTCTGAAGTATATACCTGGGTCTGGGGTGTGCTTGTTGTGATTGCTGGCGGCGTATTTTCGTCTTTGGGAGGTGTGTTGGGATTGATATTCATCAGACGCGTTATTAGGGGCGACGCTGATACATCAGACACCACAGATGAGTCTGAAACGGATGAAACCCTTGATGATCCTCCCGAAGAAGATGAAGATCAGGATGACGATTGGTGATTAAGGGTCCCCGCGTTCACGGAGAACCCAATGCGAAATCCCTTTCGCATTTTGAAGCATCCGTACCTCGGGGTTCAACCTTGAGGTTGAATTATGCACATGAATGCTGACATGTTAGTAATATTCTCATCGAATTTAACAAATAGCTTAGACCAAACATATCTATGGCGATATTGTCTGTATTGGGTAGCTAGCTACGAAGCTTGAATTGTCGGCTCAAAGTGTGTTGGAGCAAGCAACAGATGCGGTAATCTAGATTTACTTTACGTCGACTAGATTCGTACCTACAATTTATTTGATTGACGATAGTGCGTGGAAGTTGATGAACATGGAAAGATTACAAGAACCTGGCCTTTTTCGAAACAACTGGGTCAAAAGTTCGCTGTGTCTCGGATTGATATTAGTCGCGATCTTCTTTCCCATTTTTTCGGCTGTGGTCTTGCATTCCATTATTTTTTCTGACCCGTTTAAAATTTGGGCGATCATTTGCGGTATCGCGCTCATGTATTTGTTGGTACCCGTTACTGTTTGGGTTGTTATTCGATGGGGACTATCGCTTACGAATGCAGAAGCTCGATATTGGCTTAAAAGACGACTCACCCAACCACTAATGTTGATTAACATTCCCGTTCAGCTTGTTTTGGTTGTGGTGATGTTTCTGATGCTTTGGATGGTTTTGAATTGACCGACTAGCTGAGCGATTCCGTCTCAAACTGTTTAAACATTGCTGTGGGGACTACCTTAGTATGGACCTCTTGTATTGCACCACACGGTCCGACTTCAAATTTTTAAGACCGAAGTCAGGTTCATTTTCCGAGGATTGCAATGCAGGCTGCACCAGTTAGAAGTATCAACGAAATTAGACCAACATATTGGTATTACTCTTTTGTTCGATGTTGACACCTCGCCATTCATTGCAGTTAAGGCACACTCCAACTCAATTCGTACCGCAAGAGCATGTCGTTTCGTCAATTTTTTCGGTGCATAATTCTGTTTTTTCTGAATCTACCTAAACTACTCTCACTCACGACAAGTTGAAGACTCCTTACGAACCCACGTCTGTCGAGCAAAAGTGGCAAAAACGATGGGAGGAACACGGTACCAATACGCTCACCGAGCACCAGTTACTCAAAGCGGTACATCCGTTCTACAACTTGATGATGTTTCCCTATCCTTCCGCTGAAGGCCTTCACATCGGCAACATTTACGCATACACCGGTGCGGATGTTCAAGGACGTTTTCAACGACTTCTAGGCAAGACCGTCTTTGAGCCGATAGGATTTGATGCGTTTGGTATTCACAGTGAAAATTTCGCATTAAAGACAGGTACTAATCCGAACGAACTGATTCCAAAAAATATTTCGAACTTTACGCAGCAGCTAAAGCGCTTTGGGGGAATGTTTGACTGGACTCACACGGTCGACACTACAGATCCAGAGTACTACCGGTGGACGCAATGGATTTTCGTTCAATTGTTTAAAGCTGGGCTAATCGAACGTCGAGAAGCTGCCGTGAATTGGTGTCCGTCCTGTTTAACGGTTCTCGCTAACGAGCAAGTGATCAACGGTTTTTGTGAACGTTGTGATGCCAAAGTAGGTCAGCGTCAGCTTCCCCAGTGGTTTGTCAAGATTACACAATATACAAAACGATTGCTGGACAACATTGACGAATTAGATTGGTCGAAAACGACCAAAGCTGCACAGACGAACTGGATCGGGGCTAGCACCGGTGCCCAAGTGCAATTTGCGCTAGAAGACGCCGACGAGAGCATAGTAGTCTTTACCACTCGCCCAGATACGCTGTTTGGTGCCACCTACCTAGTCCTTGCACCGGAGCATGAACTTGTCGATCGCGTAACCACTGATGGACAACGTAAAGCAGTCGGCCGGTACTTGAGTCATGTAGCACAGCAGGACATCGTCGAGCGACAACTACTTGACCGTGAAAAGACCGGGGTATTTACAGGATCGTATTGCATTAACCCTGCGACAAAAGCACGTATTCCTATTTGGATATCTGATTACGTTTTGGTCGACTACGGTACTGGCGCGATCATGGCTGTTCCGGGACACGATCAACGCGATTTCGAGTTCGCAACTAAGTTTGATCTACCTATTCGTCGTGTAATCGCGGAACCCGGTGCGAACAACATGATTGATCTCATCGCTGCATACGAAGGCGATGGTACTTTGGTCAACTCAGGTAATTTCGATGGTTTAGATGTCGCGGACGCGAAGGACAAAATAGTCGCGTGGTTGCACAAGGACAACCTTGCAGAAATAGCGATCTCTTACCGATTACATGACTGGTGTATTTCGCGGCAACGATATTGGGGACCACCCATTCCGATTATTCACTGTAGTGATTGCGGTCCGGTTGTCGTACCAGAAGAAGATTTACCCGTTCTACTGCCCTATCTTGAGGATTTTCGTCCTAACGATCGCGGCGAAAGCCCCCTGTCAAGAGATCCAGATTGGGTAAATGTACCTTGTCCGACATGCGGTAAAGATGCTAGTCGCGAAACTGATGTTTCGGATACTTTCTTGGATAGTGCATGGTACTTCCTACGTTATCCATGTACGGATACGACGCATCAACCCTTCAACTCAGAAATTCTTCATAAGTGGCTGCCTGTCGCGTCGTACATCGGAGGGAACGAACACGCAGTCTTGCATATGCTGTACTCTCGATTCCTAACTATGGCACTCTATGACATGGGAATATTGAATTTTGAAGAACCCTATAGAAAGTTTCGCGCTCATGGTTTGTTGATTCGAGAAGGACGGAAAATTTCCAAGAGTAGAGGTAACGTGATCGTACCCGACGCCGTAATAGCGAAGTTTGGGGCTGATACCGTACGACTCTATCTCATGTTCTTAGGACCCTTCGAACAGGGCGGGGACTATCGCGAAGAAGGAATACAAGGTCCCTACAAGTTTTTGAACAGATTGTGGCAGTCCGTTCATGAAGCAGTACCGAGCACTTCAGAGACTCCGCTTAAAGCGTCGCTGCACCGGACCATTAAACAGGTCACTGATGATTTGAACCAACTTCGGTATAACACCGCGGTTGCAGCAATGATGGAATATCTCAATGAAGTTCGTGCGGACGGTCGTACTCCCTTGATCTCGGAAATTGAGCCCTTAGTAGTTTTAGTTTCGCCCTTCTGTCCTCACATCGCAGAGGAACTTCATGAGCAATTAGGACGCCAAGGCGGTCTCTTCGCCTGTGGGTGGTGGCCTTCCTACGACGCGGAACTACTCAAAGTTGAAACAGTATCCATTCCAGTCTCGGTGAATGGTAAACGGCGCGCAATGATCGATGTCAAAGTTGGTAGTACCGACACGGAGGTAGTCGAACTCGCAAAGACACAACCTAATCTAGTGCGTCATCTTGAAGGCGTTGACGTTCAACGGACCATTTACGTGAAGAACAGGATGTTAAATTTTGTTACAAAGCCCACTGCGTAATACGATCGTGAAGTCATTCTTACGTCTCAGGTCTTTGTTATTGTTTGTAGCGACTCTAGCGATGGCATCTGGGTGTGGATTCTATCTTCGAACGACGACGCTAGGCACGTACATTTCAACCGTCAACATTGACATATCAAAGTCGCCTGGTCTAGAAAAAGAGCTCAAGCATGTGTTTTCGCTCAACGGAGTTTCGGTTTCCGATTCAGAGAGCGCAGAATTGTCAATTCGATTGAAAGAATCTAGTGTACAGAAGTCAACGTCGTTAGTTGTTCCGAGAGAGGGCTTACAAGAGTATGAACTGATTCTTCAGGTTACCTTTACGCTTTGGTTTGATGGTGACAAAGCGACTGAGGAGGACGTTTCATTCACTAAAGCAGGACGGGTACGCGTACATCCCAACCAGTTACTGAGCACGTCTACAGAAGAACAAACAGTAAGGACTGAACTTATTCAAGGTGTCGTTGACGACTTTGTACATGACCTCTACCTTCGTCTCGCACGAGAACAAAAAACTGAGTGAGAATCACGACCGGTGATCGTCACTTTTGATAGATTTCCACAAAGTCTAAAACAGCAATTAGACCCACTGTATTTTTTAGCAGGCACCGAGCTACTACTTCTTGAGGAGAGCTTTACCCTCGTCGTGTCTGAGGCTGAAGCTCGTGGCTTCGCTGAAATCGAACATGTAGAGATCGCACAACCAGATGACTGGTACCCACTGCTAGCGGATGCATCGGGCCGTTCGCTGTTCGCAGAAAAACGCCTCTTCGATGTCCGTCTCACCAAGAATGTGCTTACTTCGAAAGTGCAAACTGCTATAGAAGAATGGGTTCAGGAGTCTGATGAGGACACCATCATGATACTTCGTGGTTGGTCGTGGGACTACCGTTTTCGTAATGCGGCGTGGTTCAAATCAATTTCTGCTCTAGCTACGACGGTTGTCATTGAGGCAGTTCCGACTGCGAAACTTTCGCATTGGATTAGAGATCGCGCTCAAGTTCTAGGTTTAAAACTCAGTGATGACGCGATTGCGGAACTTGCGGATCTTACCGATGGCAATCTCTATGCTGCTCAACAGGAACTCGAAAAACTTCGATTGATATTCTTGAATGAAGACAAGGTGGTGGGAATCGAAGAGTTGACAAGAATCAATTGGAGCATTAGCGGTGCGTTTGATTTAGTCGATGCCGCAAGTAATGGAAGCGTCAACAAGTTATCGACGATGCTGGCAGCTGTTCGCCGGGAAGGCGTGCAACCATTGTTTCTCGTCGGTGCTCTAGGTTCTCAACTACGTAGGTACCATGATCTAGCTTGCGGCCGCAGAACATATCTATCGGCAAACCGACGCCGAGTAGGTGAACGAGTTATCAAGCGAATCGGTCGAGCAGGACTGGAACGCCTACTAGTTGAGTGCGCGCACCTAGATTGTCAACAAAAAGGCATCTTGCGAGGTGATTCGTGGCTCGCGCTGGAGTCGATATTGTTGAATTTAGCGGGGTACCAAAATCGAAACTTAGAAACGGATGCAACCCGGCTACGCGTGGATTACGAAAATTAGGAAATGGACGAGTTGACAATTTGCTCAGCGCGACCCTTCAATTCGTTATAGACTTCCGCAGAGTTTAGAGAAGGACATCCTTTTCCACAAACATCGTCGTCAATTGGACAAAGTCTTCACACCACACTGAGGAGATTCATACTCAGAACGGACATCACAATTAGTGTTTACCGATCGTAAATTATTTGATGCCGCCTCGGTTGAACTCTAACTCTAAAGTGTAACTTGTCTGTACTTCGGTATCCAACACGAGCGTCTCAGGTAGAGCGTACTTATCGTGGTTGTAACCATACTTCATCTTCAGACGCGTCGAAATGGGATCGACGAAGGTCATATGCACGGAATGATGAAAAGTATTTCCGTTAACGTCTCCGTACAAATCATCTCTCGTTAAAAATACCTCTTCCTCATTCGCATTCAGCATAGTGTTGCCTTGGTATCGATCCCAGTAGGGTCGATAAATTTTGTTCTTCGAGTATTGAACGTTTAACGACGATGTGTCTAGTACTACTCGTGATAAGACAAAGGGGAAAGAGCGGTTATACGCTGTCGACTGTCCCACTCGTTCTGGAGCAGTGTCAAGAAGTGACGGTAGCTGATCCATCCAAATCCGCACTCTGAAGTGTGTTCGCATTATGCGAACCGGGTACAGTGTGACTTCTAACCTTGCACATTCGAGTGGCACAGTCTCCTCTGTAGAGTCTGCAGATAACGATCCCTCTCCTTGAACACTCATAGTGGTTTCGACAAAGTTGTCCAAAAAAATTGCGAATTCTTGATCATTCGTTACCGCGTCGAAATTCATTCGTAGTTCTGTTTCTTGTTCTTCGGCTTCCTTACATTCAATGAATCGCTTCTGCACGTCGGTCCATTCGTTTGATTTCTTAAGTACTGTAAACAGTCCATCATCCCACACTAAAGGCGCAAAAGGTTCAATTTCAACCGCTTCAGGTACAGGAGGTTGGTCTGGTTTACGGTGGCCACTAAACGGTCTGCCTCCTGGGAATTTAATATCACCCGAACTCTCAAACATTTCCCCGGAAATATTCTCTTCATTGAAAGTTCCTTCGAATTCCTGTACGTATTTTTTGTCGTCGAAGTGTGGTTGGAATGAAAAGTAAAAGGTGTTGTCTTGAACTTTGAGATTTTCTACCTGAAACGTCTTTTTGTCGCTGTTAGTCCATTCACCACTGAAGTTACTGTCTGCATCCGTTACTAGTTTGAAATACATCTCACGATGACTCGGTTGACTATCCCACTCTATTTGAAAAATCAACAACGACTCTGCTGATGCTGAGTCGTTCTGTAAATTTGTTGCATCACTCGAAGTTTCAGGAGCAAGGTTGATCGCTTCCTGTGCTCCATCATCCGAAGGGGGAGACTCTATAGTAGCGTCTTTCGAGGACTTTCGACGATCTTCAAATTGAGACAATCTATCGAGGTTTTTCAAAGCAATGTGTAGACGATAACGTGAGTCCGTATCTCCGTGGTCAGGAAATGAACCTTCACTTGCAGGTTCAAACTCTATTTCCGTTGTAGTGTGAAATCGCTTTCCGATTTGCGTCAATTTGTCCTTATAGGTCAGCGCTTTTGTGCCATGAGCAACGATAGCCTCAACAACAAACGACGCGAGATGAATGTCGTCAAGTCGCTCCATACGCTCTACTAGGGCACGAAAACCTTCTTCTGATTGGCATAAGCCTAGTCCACGTGCAGCACTGGCACTGAAATTCGCTAAGAAGTCTCCTCGATCTGCAGACAATGCGTCAACGCGCAATGTCGTAGCTTCGGGCGTCGTGAAACGTCCCAACGTCAGCGCATTTAGCGTTCCCCCAGGTTGTGAAGGATCGTAATTTTCCCAAATCACCGCGTGAACGTCTTCATCCCCTGGAAACACAACGGCTAAAACATAGGGTATTTCGGTCCATGGGGGAGGCTCATCTGACGCTACCCAATCCTTGAATTTTTCTACATCTTGCAAAATCTCGAGTTCTTCTTCCTGTCCAACTTCTTCAGGCAGTGTAAATCTAGGCGGAGTTCCCCCCGATTCCCGTACGTTCTCACGCCAATACCAAAGAAGAAACTCCTTGAGACCTGGGATGGCAGCAAAGTCACGCAATACTGGTGGATTCTCAGTGGCTCGGGAGTGCCAATTTACAAACTCTACGAACAAAGAAAGCTGCGATATTCCTTCGTCGACTTTTTCCGATTCGCCACTAAATATTAGTTCAGCAATCTTTTCGTTGACTTCTGCATTGCTCAAGGTAGGATCGTTGACACCGGTTAGTTGTGGTCCTTCTAAGAGTTTTTTGATCTCTGCTTGAACTTCTTCAGACGCCATGTCCGGAATCAACAGGTCAAGATCAACGTCCTGTGACCTTGCTATTTCAACCACCCATCCGATTTGGACGAATATAGCTGTAAGTACGACAAATCTTCTGCTACTCATCAATCTACTTTACTCTCCCTTCGATGAAGCAATCGTCTTTAGTTGCATCACAACGTATTATCGTCCGTTTCACCGATCACACAGGTCGGTCAGAGTTATCCAAACTCGTATATTGCGCTTGTGCTAGCCTCTAAGTGTGATATTTAAATATGTCTCTTGGGTTTGGAAGGAACAACTATCGAACGCACGCTCCGAAATCGTCAGATTGTAGAACCCGTCTTGTATGATTGGAGTTTGGTATTGAGATCTTTACGGTTCCATTTAGCAGGAAACCTGTGCTCAATATTTCGGTAGCAGCACATCTGAATAGAAATTTGACCACAAACCAGGGTGTACACCGAACTAGTCCGAACAGAGTACAATAAAGCGAACCGAAAAAAAACTATTCAGTAAAGAATAGAGTAGAGGAGCTTTAGTACTGTCAGGCCGAACCAACTTGATGTCGAATTATGGAGCAAGAGAGTAAACAAAAAATTAAAGGGGTTGTAAGCATGGGGGAAATCGTTCGTTTTTCTTTCTTGCTCACGTTTGTGCTAATCTTATTAGAACCTCCTCCGACACTCTGGGAAAGGGTGTTGTTTAGCACGCTTTGGATTTGTGCGGGTATATTTTTCGGCTACATATTCAGAAAGATTAAACTGTGGCAAATCGCCCGAGCCGCTGAGTCTCAGAACGCTTAACACTATCGAAACAGATTTAGTTTGGTGTCGTCAACTGTCGCGTAACCGAAAGTTGATCCCTTTGTAAGTTTGAGTTTCCTTAAATTTTCTGGAAATGTAGGAGACGCTCACTGGATTAGCCCCAAGGAATATCCTTGACGACGACGTTCAAAGAACAAATGGTAGACCACTGTTTACTCCGATTACAGTGGTAGTTGCGACTGTATTTTTCGTGCTGGAACTATGGACTACATCGATGGAATACATTCGAATTGTCCCAAGTGTGTTGAAAAGCATCTATTAAATAATTGACCGCGCATCGTATAGAGCGCGCTTTCATAACGAATCGTTACCGCGAGGTGAGTTTCCAATCATGAGATATATTTCAATTCTTCTAACCCTGTTAATCTTGGGTTGCGCGGAGATTACTGAGAGTGCCGTTACTCCCATTTCGATAGAGATTAAAAACGGAGCTAAAGGTAGCGAGTTTTGGGCGGGTGTAGTCATCAACGACAATAAAAACATCGCTACTAAATGGACGAAGTCGACTCAGTCTAAATTTCAAATCCACGTACCAGACACTCAATCCGCAGCAACCATTGTGTTGTTAAGAAAGAATGCAGCACCGATATTACAGTCGGTTACCCCGGAGTTGATCACCGACGGTTTGTCGGTGGAGTTTACTGAAGGAGGAATCGTTACCGGAAAAGTCGTCGCAAAGAGCGATGGTTCTCCAATCACCGATGGTGTCGTAACTCTTCGATTTGACAAAAAACTTGGGCTGCAAGTTCCGGAAGAACTACCGATGTATTCCTGGGAACTCGAGGAAGACGGTTCATTTGTCGTTCTAGGAGTTCCGTTGGGTGATCATACGTTAGAGGTTCGATCGGAAGGCTATTTGCATGCTGGGGTATTAGTATCCGTGTCCCAACTCGACCCTCAACCTGAACTAGAGATCTTGATGGAGCGAGGATACTACGTCAGTGGGCGAATAATTAGGTACCAACGTAATATTCCTCCTGAGCTCGTGTTTCGCGGTGAAATAGATGTTGACCTGGTGACGTCAGACCATAAGACGGAAGAATTTAGCGTCGAGTTCGATAAAGACGACAATTTCAGGATCGGACCTTTTGCAAAAGATACAGTGATGAAATTGCAAGCGTGGGTTCCAGATGGTCGACGCTCAAAAAAGAATGAAGTTGTAGCACCTTCCGAAGATGTCGAATTAATCGTCCATCACTGGGTTCGAGTCACCGGTAAAGTGCAAGATAGGGAAACGGGCGAGCCAGTAGAAGAATACGCGGTGACGGCACGGGCTTATCCCCCTCATCTGTCTGAAATTAATGATCCTAGCGGGAAGTTTTCGGTGCCGATGAGTGAGTACGCATATGATCTCAACATTGAGGCACCAGGCTATCTATTCTGGACCACTGTAGATTTGTCTAAGAATCTTACAGCTGGTGCTGACTATGACTTAGGTACGATCGAGTTGGATCGTGCCCATACCGTGAAGGGCAGAGTTGTGTCTAGCACTACTGGCGAACCGATAGCAGGTGCATCCGTATGGAGAATCGACGGCGGGACACTAGGTAGCGCCAAGCATACTCGCTGGATGTCCCGACTCAACTTAAACTTAGTCCAGACCATGACCGATGCAAACGGGGAATTCGAACTAAATCGCTTTCCTATGAGACATGGAGAAATTGCTGCCGGTGCATCAGGATTCAAAAGTAGTAGAGGTCAAAACGTTGATGACGCCAACGTGTTCCTAGAGATTGAACTCGCCCCCAATGTTTCAATCAGCGGTCAGGTCGAGTCCTTGCAGGGCGAACCGGTTGCCGCGAGGATTGTATCTCAGAGTTCTACTCTTACACGAACTGAGGATGGCGAATTCCAATTGGAAACATTCGTTGGCAAACAGAGTTTCTGGGCTATTTCTGACGTTGGTCGATCCCAAGTTGTCGAAATAGACCCTGACGTGGGCGAAGCTATCGAAGGAGTCCGTCTCGTTATCGACCGAGTCGCGCGTGTGCGAGGCGACATCACAGGTTTGTGGAAAGGTGAGACCGTTAGTGTATATGCTGACGGTGTTTCTGATCGAGCAAAATCGAATGGTTCATACGAAATCTTAGGCGTGTCCCAAGGCGTTCATGAAATCAGGGCATACACGAGTTTTGGACGTATTCTTACCGGGTCTCTAAGTGTTGGTACAAATCTAGAAGGTCGAATTAACTTTAAATTTCCCCGGTCAGCGTCACTTTCCGGTCGTGTGATGGCTGGTTCAAATGGTTTCGGAGAGTTCAAAATAGTCGCGCGTCCCTGACACGAAAGATTTCCCGCGAGAACTACAAAGACCCAAAGCGACGGTTCCTACAGATTTGAGGATTTGGTCCCTGATATATACGAAATAGAAATTCCAAGTCGAGCGTTTACCCGACGAGTCAACATTGACCGCGATAGAAAAGTTGACTTTGATGTTGGCGCTAGTGAGCTTAAGGGCACCGTACGTTCGACGAGTTCACGAAATAATCTTTACGTTCTAATCAAGGGGGATGTCGACGACAGAGAAATCACAGCTTGGACTCAGATATTGGAGGACGGTTCGTATAGATTTCCTGGTTTGCCCCAGGGTCAGTATTCAGTTCGGGTAACGCACCCAGAATTTCAAGCCCAATCTCAACGGGTCAAAGTAGAAAGTAAGGGCGTTGTTTTTGACATCGAATTAAACTAAGCTTGTGATGGGGTTCGACGCACTAAAGAAACTGTTAGGTGTAATTCTGCTATACTGAACTCAGTATCGATTTTGAACGTGATCGTGTGAGCTAGGGCGCAGATGGGTCAAGTCGCAATCTCGGCGCGCCACGGCCCTGTCAGTACTGTTTGTCAGTCTTTAGGCAGCAGCAGTTGCTGACAGCCGCGGGTTCGTTGCTTACGTAAAATTCCTTTTTCTCTATTTCAATCGTCCTGCAATGAGATTGGACGCTTTGATAAGTTTTCTCGCTTTACTAGGACATGAAACCTCACGAGTCCGGGCTATGTCCCGACATGAAACCGGACACTACCGTACATATTGAAGAAACTTTTGGCATCAACAAAGATGTTGTGGTTCCAGCTTTCAGCGAACGTACCGATTATGTTCCTGACCTAGACGAAAACTATCACTTCGATCATGACACTACACTAGCGATTCTTGCGGGATTTGCACACAACCGCAGAGTCATGATCCAAGGCTACCACGGCACCGGAAAGTCTACGCACATTGAACAAGTAGCCGCACGTTTGAACTGGCCTTGCGTACGGGTGAATCTAGATAGTCACATTAGTCGAATTGATCTTGTAGGGAAAGATGCAATCGTCGTGGAAAATGGATTGCAAATCACGACGTTCAAAGAAGGCTTGTTACCTTGGGCATTACAGCATCCCACTTGCTTGGTTTTTGACGAATACGATGCCGGACGACCTGATGTTATGTTCGTGATTCAGCGCGTGCTGGAAGTCGAAGGGAAACTGACACTTCTCGATCAAAATCGCGTGATCACGCCAAATCCTTGGTTCCGTTTGTTCTCGACTACCAACACGGTCGGACTGGGCGATACCACAGGTATGTATCACGGCACACAACAGATTAACCACGGTCAAATGGACCGTTGGAACATTGTGGCGACATTAAACTATTTGACTCACGATGTGGAAGTCGACATTGTCTATCGCAAGGCTCGCTCATGGCAGAAACGATCTGACGGACAGCGAGTACTTGCAAACATGGTCAATGTTGCCGACCTCACTCGGAAGGGATTCATGAATGGCGATGTTTCGGTGGTCATGTCGCCGCGAACCGTGCTCACTTGGGCGGAAAACACAGAGATATTTGATGATTTAGGTTTTGCATTTCGCGTAACGTTCTTAAACAAATGCGATGAACTTGAGCGCCCCACAATTGCGGAATACTATCAACGGTGTATGGGGGAAGATCTCGGCGACGCGAGTGCCGAAATTACACTACGTACGTAGAGAACAATGCTTGCTCAAGTTGCACTGCTGAGCTATAACACCGGATTTCGGTATGGCTAGTTCCCTTTCTGAGGGTCCGGTTGAATCGTTCAAGCGTGCGATGACAGCTACTATCCGTGCCCTTGCCGAAAACGACAACCTAGAGGTTGCTTTTTGTAAAGAGAATCCTGAATTGCAAGGTGAGACGGTACGCGTCGTATCTCCTGAACTAGGGTGTTCAGCTGAAGAGCTTAACGCGATTCGCGGCATCGGTGACGAACTAGCGCTTCGAGTTCGGTTTCACGATGTCCAAGTACATACTCGCCACTGCCCGTCTGCTGGACCCGCGCGAGAATTGTTTCAATGGGTCGAAGATGCCAGAGTCACTTCGCTCGGCGCACTGCGGATGGAAGGTGTGGCGCAAAATCTTGACGCTTCATTGGATCAGATTTGTCGACAAGCCAATTTTGATCGAATCACAGCGGCTACAGACGCTCCTCTGGGAGTTGCGGTGGGATTGATTGTGCGAGAACAGCTCACCGGTCGCGAACTTCCTCCAGCTGCGGAAAACGTAGCTCGATTTTGGCGGGAATACGTACTCCAACAAGCTGGAGACGCCATTGAAGCATTGTCCCCTTGTATTCGTGATCAAGTAACTTTTGCTACACATTGCCGCGAAATTCTTAAAGACCTCGGCTTGACTACGGAACAGGAGCAGCAAGTGGAAACTTCGGAGTCTGAACAACAAACCGATTCCGATTCGGAGCACGAAGACGAAAAAGACGCCTCAGTCGACGAGTTTATCGCTGCCGACAATGAAGAAGGAAGTGATGAAGCCGACGCGAGTTCTGCTCAAGTAGAAACGAGCATCGATGCAGATGAGTACGAAGACCCGAGTGATGCCGAAACCGATGATCTACCACAAACGAACATCGACAAAGGAGGCAACATTAACCGCGACTTTCAGTATTACCCCTATACCACAAAGTATGATGAAGTAGTGAATGCGGAAGAACTGTGCGACGCGGATGAGAGAAGTAAACTTCGCGCCACTCTGGATACGCAGTTAGTTCCACTAAAGCAAGCTACCGCAAAATTAGCAAACCGATTGCATAGACGATTACTGGCAAAGCAAAATCGCACTTGGGAATACGATCTTGACGAAGGGATTCTTGATGCCTCAAGACTAGAGCAAGTAATCGTTGACCCTATGAATCCGTTAGCGTTTAAGCGTGAGAAGGAAATGCAATTTCGCGACACTATCGTATCAATGCTTATAGACAGTTCAGGGTCGATGCGAGGACGATCAATCGTGACTGCCGCAATCTGCGGCGATATCTTGGGAAGTACCTTAGAACGTTGCGGTGTCAGTGTGGAAATATTGGGTTTTACAACAAGTGCGTGGCGTGGTGGCCAGTCTCGGGAAGATTGGATTAGTGCAGGAAAACCTGAAAACCCAGGGCGTTTAAACGATGTCAGGCACATTGTTTTCAAAGCTGCCGATATGCCTTGGAGACGGTGCCGAAACAATATGGGCGTCATGATGCGTGAAGAGCTTCTCAAAGAGAACATTGATGGCGAAGCACTCATCTGGGCACACAACCGGCTGACGAGAAGAACGGAACAACGTAAAGTTCTCATGGTTATTTCAGACGGATTACCGGTTGATAATTCGACGCTGCTCGCAAATCCAAGTAATTACTTGGAACTACACTTGAAATATGCTATCGACATGATTGAAAACCACTCTCTTGTCGAGCTTATAGCCATTGGTATCGGACACGACGTCACGAACCATTACAACCGCGCAGTTACAATCAACGAACCGGAACAACTAGCTGGCGCGATGATTGACCAACTTGCTTCTTTGTTTGATGTTCCGCACTAACGCAGTCCCCGTTTTAAGGCGTGTTCAAAAGCACATAGCTATTTTCGGGTGCCTCTGCGTTCTACCAACTTGTGCTTTTGCCGAAACCACCTCCATTGCTTTTGCTTCTTGTATAGACGATGAAAAGCCAAATCATCCGATTTGGAAGGAACTGCAAAAAGCAAATCCAGATGTCACAGTATTCATGGGCGACAACGTATATCTTGACTTGTCAAGGATGAGAGCGGACGCAATGACTGAAGAGTTCGACGCGAACTACACCAGACTAGGGGAAATCCCTCAGTTTAAAGAATTACGCAGGTCCAGTCGAATCTTGGCTATCTGGGACGATAACGATTACGGACAGCGCGATGGCGATAGCAGTTTCGAACACAAAGAATTTTCAAAGCAAAAATTTCTTGAGTTCTGGGACATTGAACCTAGTAGTGAACGCGCACAACGTGAGGGCAATTACGATTCTGTTTGGATCGGAGAGGGTGAGCAGAGAATCCAAGTGATTTTGTCTGACACTCGGTATTTCCGTTCTTCATGGAAACGCGACCCTAATGCAACCGAGTGCGCTTCAGGAAACATCGTTCCTTCCGACGATCAGGATGTGACCATACTTGGTGCAGATCAATGGAGTTGGTTGGAAGAAAAACTAAGTGAACCCGCGGCATTGCACATATTCGTGTCTGGGATGCAAGTGATTCCTGAAGAGCATTGCTTTGAGCGATGGGGTGGTTTTCCGCATGAACGGAACAGATTATTGGAACTTCTCTCTCAGACGAACGCACGATCAATCGTCTTGAGTGGTGATCGTCATCTCGCGGAAGCGTCTCGTTTGCTACCCGAAGACAATCCAAGAATAAATCTCGATTTGATTGAATTCACATCCAGTTCGTTTACTTCCCGAGTCGGTTTTGGTAAGGATGAAATCAATCGCTATCGCGTGTCGGAAGAGAACATTCGAGTTAACAATTTTGGCTTCTTAATGATGGATTGGGAGACTGGAAACCTTACAGTCCAGTTCCGTGACCAAGAAGGTACCATACTTCAGAGATTCGTATTTGAAGAGGGAGAATTCCTCTAGTCGCCGAAAGTCCGACCGCTTCGCAGGGTCTGCGACTCTAGGTGCTGCTTCCAATCTTCCCGTAGCCTTCCTTACCGCTTCGTCTTGAGGGCTAATGCCGCACAGATATACTTTGACAGTAGTACTCGTATAGGACCTATAATTCAAATTGTCTTATACAGAGTACTAGTCTAGTGGTTAGCGCTTCGAATCGCATGTCTTTGCAAAACCGCTAGTCGATGATATCGAACAATCATTGGGTTCCTTTAGTGGTATGACAGAAACTTCCAAGCAAGAACAGTTTGTTCCTCCCCCGACCAACTGGTGGGTGTTTTCATTGACTCTGGTCGCGGTGTTGGTGTTTCTAGGAACGCACATTCTTGCCTACGCTACAGTTGACTGGGTTCCGTTTTGGATTCAGATTTCTGTATCTACGCTCTTCTTTGTATTCGCAGTATGCAACTGTATCTTCTACACTTACCAAGTTAGCACAAATTTACACGACCACGACGTTTCGTGGCGTACTGCACGAGTTGTATTAAAACCCTATATTCTGTGGGCGAGTATTGCGGTGATGATTCTGAGCTGGATAGTCGCACTGATCATTTATGACTCGTTGTGGTTTTTCATTGCGATTGGAACCACCGTGCTGGTGTTCGTCGTTGGCTTTTTCAGCCTTCGAAGTCTAGTACAACAAATAGATTCCACTGAAACTGACATCGTGTAGTCTTGCCGAGTGCACACGATCTCTCGCGATTTGAGACTTACGCTTTTTCGGTGAGTTTCAGTGTTCCAAAAAACCAGCCTACAGTGGAAAGTTTTTAGACTTCCCCTCGTCAGACCACACTTAGCCTGACTCTTTAAAAATCAACAAAAAAGGCACACAATTGCGGCAGCAATTGTGTGCCTTTGATGTTTTAAAGTCTATTTAATTAACTCATCTTTGCCAGGTAATTCTGCCGTAGATATATCCGCCGTTAAAACCATAGGGAGATTGCTCACCGTAAAGTAGTCCGGCGATATTTCCGTTAGGATTTTCGGATGGATACACATCGGTCATGTTCTGCATACCACCTGTAATCGTCATTCCATCATTCATGTGAAACGAGATCTCAGCGTCGAAAATCAATACCGCTTCGGGGTAATAAGCCGCGGCCGCATCGTTGGTGGGAGTATCATAATATTCACCGTAATATCGCAATCGAACCATCGCATTGATTTGTTTCACTCGATGATTCCACGTAGCAGTGATTCGGGAAGAAGGTTGACCATCTTCAATTTGATTCTTTCGATTTTCAGAAGTAAAGTCTGGGTTGAATTTGGACAGTTCGACATCATTGAAATTCGCTGCGAGTGAGAAACTGGAAATTCCTCCGCCGAACGCCCTTTGCGTGGTAGCGACTATATCAATACCGGAAGTCCGAAGCGTTTGCTGATTTGATAAAAATCTTACGCTAGAAAAACTCGATGCATCTGCGACTCCCTCAGCGAGTAGTGCTTCAATGTCTGCATCAGTCAAATGGAAACGGCTTGTGAACGCGATACGGTCTTTCACTTCAATGTTATACCAATCGACCGTGACGTTGACGTTAGCAAATGTACCGGTGAGTCCGATAGTAGTATTGACCGATTTCTCTGGTGTTAATGCCTGCGCGCCTTTCTGAATAGCAATTGCGTTCGTAGGTGGTAACGTTGCGATGTCTGCAAGCATTCCCATATTGAATTCTGTCGTTACGTTTCGAAGATTCGCTTGTCCAGCCGTCGGTACTCTAAAACCAGTGCTAACCGCGCCCCGAATCGCGGTGGTGGGATTGATTTCAATTCGTGCGGCCAATTTGCCGTCTAAGGTGTCACCGTAGTCTGGGTAATTTTCATAGCGTAATGCTCCGGCGAGCAATAGATTTTCAGATACGTCTGATTCTAAATCAATATAGAATGCGGTAGAATCAACACTGTTGATCCCTGCATCTGTTGGTGGGAATCCAGGAAATCCATTCGATCCAATTCCAAATCCTTGTGCAGCCAAGTTCGGATCAATGAAGTACGAATTAGGTTCGCCATTGCTTATTCGAAACGAGTCTTGTCGTTGTTCGTAGCCCCAGGCAAAGTTGACTATAAGCCCCCCCCTGTCTAGTTCTATGGGTCTCGCCATGTCAACGTTAAATACTCGGTCTGTTTCAGTGTAGGCACCAGATTCATAGTGCGTCGGAATATTGTTTCGCAGGCTCAAGAGCTGCGGATTAATTGTGTTGAATATGTAGAACAGCGCGTAGCTGCGTCCGATAGACGCGCTGACATCGAAATACCAACCGTTGTCCATAGTTCCGCGCACTCCGCCAACAAGCGATAAGTCAGCAATCTGTCCACCAAAGTTTGGTGTGAATCCACCTGGGAACTTTTCAATCAATGAGTAACAATTCGGATCAGTGCGAATTGCTGCAAGAGCGTCTGGGTCTGCAACATGATCGACGATCCTGACGACGGGACAATTACCTGACATATCACCGGACAAATCGGCAACTTTTACAGTATTGAAACCATCTACTTCATCGCCGAGGAACACACCGCCGCGAGTGTGTGGATTTCGGTAGTAAAAGCCACCGACCACTTCTCTTTCCGCCCAATTTCCAAACGCATAGGCTTCGCTGTTGTCACCAAATTCCACTCCTACGTTAGCCCAAATCTTAAAGTCGTCATAAATATCTGGAGCGCCCCAAATTTGTGCAGCTGGTTGGCGTACATCTGTATTCCCTGCATTAATTAAATCTAACGCATCGGTACGCTGTGCACTCCGGCTGGTCGCATCCTGTTCTTTCCATTCAGCGGCAAATGTCGCGAAACCGACATCACTGAGAGGAAAGCCGATATACGAAGCGATTGAAGTTTGAGCTCCATCGCCTTCAAAGTACTGACCAGTCTTGACATCGAGCAAGAAACCCCTGGAGTCTTCTCGTAGTACGAAATTCATAATTCCAGCGATTGCATCCGATCCGTATTGAGACGAAGCACCATCTCTTAATACTTCTACTCGATCTATTGCAACCGCAGGGATCACGGATAGATCGGGAGCTTGTGCGCCACCAGAAGCACCGGCTCCAAGAAGCGCGATGACCGCGGCGCGATGACGACGTTTGCCATTAACTAGTACAAGCGTGGAATCAGGAGATAGCGAACGCAATACTGCGGGTCGAATGAACGTCGCGGCATCACTGATTGGCTCTAACGAAACGTTGTAAGACGGTACCAAAGCCGCAAGGAGGTCATCCATATCGTTACCACCCTGAGCTAGAAACTCATCCGATTGTAAGACGTCAACGGGTACAGGCGAGTCCGCTGCTGACCGGTCGAGTCGTCGTGAACCGACTACCTTGACTTCCTCAATCTCGTCGCCCGCATCTACGACTTGTCCCTCGTCGTTTTCCTGTTGCGCAATCAAGACACTTGCGGGTAGCAAAAGCACTGTGAGGCAAACAAATTTGATAAATATGTCTGATATCTTTGAATACACAATAACTCCTATGAAAGGTTTGTGGTAATTTGTGAGACGGCGAATTTGTTCACAGCCATTGTCCCACGTTTAAATGTGGTTTATGGAGATAGAACTCACACAAACATTTAATTTTACTAATTACTTGTCTTCGTATAGGTGACAGGCTACAAGTCGCTCGTGTCCGTTTGAGGCGATGTTTCGTAGCTCAGGGGTGGTCGTAAGACATTCATCCATCACTTTGGGACATCGACTTGCGAATCGACAGCCCGGTTGAATGTTCACCGGCGACGGAATCTCGCCCTGTATTTTTGTAGAAGCTCGCGTCCGCTCTAATTTTGGATCAGGTTCAGGATTGGAACCAATCAAGACTTGGGTATAGGGATGCTTGGGATTGAAAAACACCTCATCGGCGGGACCAAGTTCAATCAGCGATCCAAGGTACATCACCGCAATTCGATCCGAAACGTAACGCACCATGGACAGGTCATGGGCGATGAATAACAGCGTGAGGCCCAGAGAGTCTTTCAACTCACCCAAGAGATTGATAACCTGTGCTTGCACCGACACATCGAGCGCGGAAATCGGTTCATCACATATAACGAAATCCGGTTCTAGTATCAGAGCACGTGCGATCCCGATTCGCTGTCGTTGCCCGCCTGAAAACTCATGAGGATAACGAGATAGATGATCCCCGTTCAACCCCACGCGTTCCAACCACTCTTTGGGGTCTGCTGCAATCCGTTCGTTCTCCTTGGATGCGAGCAATTTTGGACCCTCACCAATAATCTCTCCAACTGTCATTCTGGGATTCAGCGAAGAGTATGGATCTTGGAAAATCATCTGCATACGGTGGGCATATTTTCGAAAGTGGTGTGGTGAGAATCGAGAAGGTAGACTAACACCATCAAAGGTTACCGATCCTGCAGTCTTCGTATGAAGACCAATAATCGTTTTACCTAGAGTCGACTTACCGGAACCACTCTCGCCGACAAGACCGACAATCTCCTTTTGATGAATGTCGAATGTAACTTCATCAACGGCATGCACGATGTCTCGCATGCCTAGCCTAAAGTGTTTTGTAAGATTGTTGATCCGGACAAGAGGTTCAATCGGGCTTGCTGGGACAGGAGGTTCGATCGAGCTTGCCGGGACAGGAGATTCAATCGAACTCGCTAAGACAGGAGATTCAATCAAGCTTGCTGTACCTCCAAGACTTTGTGTTCGCAGGCTTCATGGTGAAGCCAGCATTTGGAAAAGTGTGAATCAGAAACTGTGAACTGAGTTGGTCGATTCGAAATACAAGCTTCCATTGCTCGCGGACAACGTGCAACGTAACCACAACCTTCCGGTGGGGAAAAGAGATCGGGTGGACTACCAGGGATGGGCATCAATTGTTGTACAACATCCTGACGGTTCGACGGCATCGCACTCAAAAGACCAACCGTGTAAGGGTGCGATGGTGAATAAAAAATTTCGTCGACTGTTCCGGATTCAAGAATCTCTCCAGCGTACATAACCACAACGCGATCGGCCACTCGCGCCACCACACCTAAATCATGTGTAATGAGTATCAAGCCCATTCCCACTTCCTGCTGAAGATCTTTGATTAAGTCTAGGATCTGTGCTTGAATGGTTACGTCAAGTGCTGTTGTTGGTTCGTCTGCGATAAGCAAGTCAGGCTCACAGGCTATAGCCATGGCGATCATTGCTCGTTGCAGCATCCCACCTGAGAACTCAAACGGATACTGGTTAGCGCGTTTCGCAGCTTCCGGGATTTTCGACATTTCAAGTAGTTCAATTGCTTTGCGTTTCGCTTTAGCCGCCGACATTTTTCGATGCAACTTTAGAGGCTCGGCAATTTGATTCCCGATGGTCATCGTCGGGTTTAACGAAGTCATTGGATCTTGAAAGATCATGCCAACTTTATTCCCTCGAATGTCTCGACCATCGATGATGTGGTTGTTGAGTATGTTGTGTCCTTCAAGCCATGCTTCCCCCGCAACAATACGACCCGGAGGTATAGGTATGAGTCCCATGACGCTCTGAACTGCTACGGATTTTCCGCAACCAGATTCACCAACGATAGCGAGAGTTTCACCGCGATCCACATGAAAACTCGCGCCCCGAACCGCCTTCACGATGCCTCCGTAGGTCGTGAACTCTACTTGTAAATTTGAAACTTCAAACAGTGATTGGCTCATTCGCGAGATCTCATACGTGCGTCAAGTGCATCGCGAAGTCCATCGCCTAGTAAATTGAAAGCAAGAACCGTAATGCTGATAAATAGTGCAGGAAAGAGCAGTTCGTGAGGATACATTTCCATGGTCCGTATTCCATCATTACACATCGAGCCCCAAGACGGAGTGGGCGGTACTACTCCCATGCCGATAAACGACAGAAATGCTTCCGTAAATATGGTGGCGGGTACCGCAAACGTGAAGGAAACCAGTACTACACCCATGGTATTTGGAATCATATGGCGACCAATAAGCCAACTATTGGGTGCTCCAAGAAGTCTCGAAGCATCAACGTAACCCTGTTCTCGGATTTTTAGCACTTCGCCCCGAACGAGGCGAGCGATCCCGGGCCAGCTGAGAAGCACTAGAGCGACTACCATAGCCAGCATTCCACCTTCAATACCGAGAAATTCCTGAAATTTACTCATCCAGTTCTCCGTGTCCCCTGAAGGTACAAACAGCAATTTAAACAAAATCATGAATAAAAGGAACGGAAGGGCGATTACAAAATCAGTAAACCTCATCAATCCTGCATCAACGACTCCACCAAAATAACCTGAAACGCTCCCAATAATGATGCCGAGGACGATAAAGAGTAAAGGAGCGACAATGCCAATGGTAAGCGATACTTGGGCACCTTTCATGAGTCGAGCTAACATATCTCGACCCAGGTAGTCTGTACCTAACGGATGCCAAAACAGTGAAACCGTGTCTCCAGGTTGCACATTTTCGGCTTTTGTAAGTTCTAATGCTTCACTCACGGTGATTGCGAGCTGAGGTCGAACATATATCGTTTTCGCGGCTTCGAATTCTGTACCATCTTCATTTAATGCTACGACTGAGTACCAGTAAGGTTTTTGTCGAATAGCTAACCGATCTTCAAAGCTGACGTGCGTTCCGGTCTCGTTAACTCCCATAGACAATCCGAGAGGTATATCCTCCGTCGGTTCTATGATATTGCGATAAATTCGGTATCCGAAAGCATTCGGAACGGGATCCCACTTCAAACGAACTCTTGAAGTAGTAGGTTCACCGACAACTTCGAGTGCTGTTGGTGCCTGATGTTCACCATTCGCTGCAGCAACGTGCACATCTTGCCAATCGTCTTGGTCTGGCAGGACCATGGCTTTGCGATTAATCCAGGGTGGTTCTGAAGTACGATCGAGGTTTTGTACGTCGTGTTTGATAGTCCAAAACACATGAGGCGCGATAAAAGCGAAGATTAGGAGTAGGACGATTACTACGAGAGACGCAATCGCACGCTTGTTCGCGACGAGCCTAACAAAAGCATCTTGCCAGTACGAAAGAGATGGGCGGCTCGTTTGTTCGATGTCCGAGTCGACTGTAGTTGGTTTAAAAGATAACTCTGTCATTGCAACCGTACCCGCGGATCGATGAGAGCATACACTAGATCTACAACAATGACCATTAAGACAAGAAACGCACCATAGAAGACGGTGGTTCCCATAATCACTGTGTAATCGCTCTGTTGCACTGCTTCAACAAAAGTTCTACCCAATCCGGGAATCGCAAATACGTTTTCGACTACAAACCCGCCCGTGGTAATCGCGGCGATCGAAGGTCCAAGCACGGTTACCACTGGAAGTATGGCGTTACGAAATTGGTGTTTTGCAAATATTTGAGCGACGGGAACCCCCTTCGAACGAGCCGTTCGAATGTAGTCCGCGTTTACTATTTCGAGCATTGAGGTTCGCATTAGTCGTGTGAGAAACGCCATCGTACCAAGTCCAAGCACTAATGCTGGTACCAGCATGTGCCAGATGGTGCCCCAGCCCGCGACGGGTAGCAGTTCAAAACCTAGCATTCTGTTGGCAACCACAATACCAAGTTGGCCAACCGTAGCAAACACGAACGATGGTACGGATATACCAAGAATGACAAGGATGATTATTACCACATCGGGCCAGCGATTTCGATAGAGTGCCGTAAGTGCCCCCCAAAGAATCCCGCCCATACCTGCGATAACTATTGCTAGTATTCCTAAGATTGCCGAAACGGGAAATCGTTCAGCTATGATCTTATTAACGGGTCGTTCTTCTTGTTTGAACGACAATCCGAAGTCTCCGCGGATCATATTCCACATATAAATACCGTACTGTACGATGACGGGTTTATCCAAGCCGTACTTCTTTTCTAGCTGTTCTTGAACCTGGTCTGACACCGCCTTTTCATTCAGCAACGGATTTCCAGGTATGCTGTGCATCACGAAAAAAGTAACAGTCGCAATAAACCACACAGTAATAACACCCTGGACGAGCCTCATTAGGACATAGCGTGTCATAGAATTGAGTTTATTCGGTCTCTGGCTTTACTAAGTAAGCTCGGGTGAAGTCGGGATCGGTACCTACCGCTCGTCGTGTCACTCCTTGGACTCTATCATCGGCAACATAACTGCTGCCTCTCTCATATTCGACAATAATCGCTGCTTCTTCGTAGAGAATGTGTTGAACTCTATCCATAGCCTCCATGCGGGTACGGGGATCACTCGATTGTTGTGCAATCTGTACATTTTGGTCTAACTCATCATTCTTGAACAATCCTCGATTGTTGGCGTTCCAGGACGTGAAAAGATCGCCAAAAGTGAGTACGTCGTCGTAATCAGGACCCCAACCAGCCGCGACTATGTCATAATCTCCTGATGTCATTTTTTCAAGTCTCTGCTGAAAAATCTGTTGGTCAATACGTACCTCAATTCCTAGGTTTTGTTTTAATAAGTTTTGATAATACTCCGCGTGTTTTGTTGAGAATTCGCTGTCCCCCGTAAGAAACATAAGTCGAGGTGGTTCAGACAAGCCGAGTTCGTTTAGTGCGTTGTTTAGATATTGCTTGGCTAGTTCAATGTTTCTTTCATGCTTAGGTGCTGGATATTCGTCTCGGAAGAAGCCTTCCACCCCCTTGAGCCATACCGGAAAAATAGACTCACCTGGTCTATTGCCTGGTGTTTTAAGAACTTTGAAAACAAGTTCTTCTTGATCGCATACCATTTGAATCGCTTTACGGAGGTTGCGATTTGACGTAGGACGTTCTTCTCGATGATTGAATCCTAGATAGAACACTGAGCCATCCACGTGCTCTTTGATTGGCCAACCATTCGCTAACGCTCGTTCAATATTTTCAGCTTGCAATCCAGCCATGACAATTTTTTCAGTTGCAAATAAATTTATAGTAGCTGTCGGATCCGACAGAATATAGCCGAAATCGATCGCGTCTAATCGAGTCTCATCTTTGTTCCAATAGGTGTGGTTCTTTTCTAATCGCAGCCGGCTCCCATGTTGCCACTTGCTAATGACAAAGGGACCGTTATAAATCAAATCTTCTGCATTTGTCCCGTATCTACCTTCAGTGGATTCGTAAAACTCTCGATTGATCGGTAAATACGTAAAAAAAGCTAACAATTTGATAAAGTATGGTGTCGGTTGTTCAAGTTCTACTTGCAACGTGTAGTCATTCAGTGCCGTTGCTCCAAGTTCTTCAACTGCCATAATTTCACTTTTTATGGCTTCCGCGTTTTTCAGTGGGTATAGAATAAAAGCGTACTGAGATTTAGTCTCAGGATCAACTGCGGTTTGCCAAGCGAAGACAAAATCGTGAGCCGTAACAGGCGTACCGTTGCTCCAATAGGCATCCTCGCGCAAATAGAACGTTCCCGTCAGTTCGGAGATGTCCCAGGACGTTGCTATTCCCGGTAGTATTTCGTTGTTAGGTCCATACCGAATTAAGCCTTCCATAACATGCCCCAATATTTGACCCGACACCATGTCGGTAGATCTTGTCGAGTTTAGTTGAGGTGGTTCAGAACCAAGGTTTAACGTGATTGAGTTGCTTTCAAAATCTACGGCAGCGTTTGATTCAGTACCGATGCCAAGTCCCAGCGTCACGAAATGCAAACAAGTCAATAGCAACAACATTAGGGTAAATGCTAGAAAAATGTACTTGACGAGTTGCCATACCGAACTAGTACTAACTGAACTTTTCGGTGCTTGAACCGTGTCTACCACAGAGATCTCCGTTTGAACCGCTATTCAGAATTGAAGCAGTGTAGATTTGCTCACTCAGTGAACAGTGTGCGTGAATAAACTAAGGTGTTTATTGTAGTGTTTGACAACTTATTTTTTGAAAGAAGGACAACTTGACGTGACTGCACTATTGACTCACTCAGACTGTATCGCGCATGAAGTACCGCGCCGCCATCCCGAATCGAGTGCAAGAATTCATTCAATCTTGCAACATTTAAACGAAACCGGTTTGTTGCAGGAGGTCGCGACCCTTACTCCGGATCTCGTGTCATACGAACACTTAACCCGTGTGCACACCGAATCGTACGTCGAAAACCTCAAGCAGTTATCGCCAGACGAAGGTTTAGTGCGTCTTGATATAGATACGGCGATGGGGCCGACTACTCTCAGTGCGGCCCGGCGCGCCGCTGGAGCGACTACCACTGCGGTTGATTTAGCCCTTCAGGATGTACACCCTCGATCGTTTTGTGTGGTTCGGCCACCTGGTCATCACGCGGAAACAGACCACCTTATGGGTTTCTGTTTGTTCAACAGTATCGCAGTAGCAGCGGACTATGCGCTTGAACGAGTCAGTCGCGTTGCAGTACTAGATTTTGACGTACACCACGGAAACGGAACCGTAGAAATCTTTGCAGAACGGCCGGAGGTCTTGGTCTGTTCAAGTTTTCAATATCCTTGTTATCCGTATCGTTTGCAAGAGATCGAACGTTCCAATATCGTCAATACGCCGTTACCGGAAGGTACTAGGAGCCGAGACTTTCGATTGGCGATCGAGCACGACTGGATTTCGGCAATCGAGAACCACAAACCAGAATTGTTCTTAGTGTCTGCTGGCTTTGACGCTCATCAAGAGGATCCATTTGCTGGACTCAATCTAATTGACGACGACTATCGCTGGATTACTGATTTAATTGTCGATCTCAGTAAGCAGTTTGCCGGTGGCCGCGTAGTCTCCACTTTGGAGGGTGGGTATGAGTTAAATGCCCTTGCGAGATCAGCGAAGATTCACTTAGAGGCACTCCTTTAGGTGGTAACCTACTAGGAGAGCTTTCGTTAGAACCCGTCGTTACAAAATGGTCGTCGCTTTGTAACGAATAGTTGATTAAGTTCGTGTTCGCGAGCGCGGTTGAGAATTGCAGCCCGCCCGCAAGTCTCGAGCTCAGAAAGGTTGTTCTGACCGGTCAATAGTGTAGCAAATCCATTAATGTCGATACGAAAGTCGGCGCTCTGATTTGTCTTAGTCACAGTATTGTTCTTGCCATCAGTTTCGAGAAGATAAGTACCGATATTCCATGGACACTCTCGGTCGGTGGGAATTTCAAAAACGACGTTTGCTTGGTTCGGGTAGGGGCGACTGCCAGCTAGCTGTTCTATATTTACGGCTCGCAACCACAAACCTTCAGCCCAACTTGCATGTAGCTGTCGAGGTTCCAACAACATCAGAAAAGCTGGATCATCTATCGGTGCCCACATTTCAACCGACACTACCAAGTCGTGACTCCGAACATAGTTCCACAAACTGCGGTATGCTCCTCGATTGAGCGCAAAGAAGTCACGAACAAATATCTTTTGGTTCGGACCGGGAATCTTATCTCTGGATTCCGACAACCGATATGAGACAAAACCGTCTGCCACTCCTTTTTCGTCGTAGTGAATGGCAACGTGTAATTTACACTTTTTGTCCAAGTAAGCGCGTTGCCAAAACACGTCGTGTCGGTGGATTTGTAGGTTTGCATCTGAGATGCACTGTTCGTATAAGTCTTTGAGTATTGGAACGGACGAGTTTCGATCGGAGCGCACACAAGAACCAACTTCCGGTTCGTCAAATTGAAACTCACAGAATCGAGGATCGAACTTGCATTTGTAGGCCGATGAAGCAAGTCCGTATCCAAACCTTTGGTAGATTGCACCAAGCGTCGCCCAGAGAATGGACGCAGCCACGTTATTTTCATACGCTTGTTCAAAACGGATCGTCATCATACGTCGGACAAGCCCTCGACGGCGAAATTGTGGATCTGTCCCTACAGATGTGACTCCATCCGCTCGAATTGTGTTTCCGTTCAGTTTGAGTCGAAAAGGGAAGCCTCCAGAGGTAGCAATAATGCGTCCATTGTGAAAGGCGACAGTAGTCATTTCCGGTCGCAATGGATCTGCAGCTTCGTCTTCTTCGGTCAACTTTCGCTCGTCGGCGAAGACGTACCGTTCTAAATTAAAAAACTCACGTCGTTCGCTTGCTTTAATTGGTCGAAATTCAACCTCGTCTAGAAAACTCATACGCTCTCTTGTTGTCTGCCTAGATCGGTCATGTGTGCAATTCTATGAAACGAGTAAATGATTGTTGCGTTTCCTTTCGGCTCGATTATCGAAAACGATTCAAATCGTTTCTTCCTCAATCATTTCACTAAACTAGTATGGGAACGAAAATGAGATCCCTACGTTTTTGGGATCACTGAAAATTACCATTCAGCTTGTAGAGTCACTTAAAACCAAATTTGATGATAAACAATACACGACCCATGACAACAAGGAGCGTCTATCTGTTTCGACACGGAGAAACAGTGTGGAACACGGAAGGTCGATACCAGGGTATGAAAGACTCTCCGCTGACTGCGCGTGGGCGACAACAAGCTATGCGTCATGCGGCGTTGATGGAAAAATTTGATATCAAACGCATCTATGCGTCTCCACTTGGGCGCGTCCGAGAAACTTTGAGCTACATTCAGCAAAGACGTTCTATATCGGTCAAGTTCGAAAATTGTCTAGTCGAGCTAGGTGCAGGTGAGTGGGAAGGAAGAAAATACGACGAAGTTAAAGAACTCTATGCGGAACACCTCAAACAAAGGAAGGACAATCTGGCCCAATTCAAGCCACCAAGGGGAGAGAGTCGAAGTGAATTACTAGCTCGCTTACAGATTATCCGACGTCGTATTCTTGATGGTGAATCGAATTCCGATCATTGTTACGCCATACTTAGTCACGGAGCCGTGACTCGCGTGTTGATCATGTCTTTGCTAGGAATATCGATAGCCACAGACCCTCCGTTCAGCACTGGCAACGATGTTGTGTATCGCATCGAAATTACTGGTGCAGACGTGGGTGTTAGTCACTTTGTCGACGGTGAAGGGCCACTTGAGGGGCTGTACTTTCCCGGTTTAGCGAACTAGGACGTATTTAGACTATCGTGAAAGTAGATGTCCCAATTCCCCATGATTTGAAGAAAGTAGGTCAGTTGGCGCGACGAATTGAAAAGGGTGGCTTTGCTGGACTTTTTGCGGCAGAAACGAATCACGATCCTTTCTTGCCACTGGCAACAGCCGCACAATCGACGAGTCGGGTAGACTTGATTACCAGTATTGCGGTCGCGTTTGCCCGTACGCCCATGAACCTCGCTTACATTGCTCATGACTTGAACTATGCCGCGAGTGGGCGGTTTATTTTGGGGCTTGGTTCACAGATCCAGCCTCACATTACTAAGCGTTTCTCGATGCCTTGGTCCAGACCGGCGGCGCGCATGCGTGAGTTCATACAAGCCTTACGTGCGATTTGGTGCGCGTGGTACGAGCAGAAAAGACTCGAGTTTAGAGGTGAGTTTTACCGCCACTCTTTGATGACGCCGTTTTTTACACCAGAGAATGTGGAATATGGCGCACCCAGAGTTTTTTTGGCCGCAGTTGGGCCTCTGATGACACAAGTTGCAGCAGAAGTAGCAGACGGCTTGATCGTACATCCATTCACCACACTCGAGTATCTACGAACCGTAACGTTTCCTGCTTTGGAACGAGGATTTGAGATTTCGGGACGTAGTCGAGATCAGTTTGAGATTTCATTGCAACCATTAATAGCAACAGGTCAGAGTGATAGAGAAATTGATTCCGAAAAGCTTGCAGTGAAGCAGCAACTTGCTTTTTATGCCTCTACACCGGCTTATAAACAGGTTTTGGAGAGCGTGGGCTTGGGAAATTTACAAGAACAATTAAACACACTCTCCAAACAAGGAAAGTGGGTTGAGATGGGTGAACTCTTTAGCGACGAGTACTTAAAACACTTCGCGGTGGTTGACGAACCAAAACACGTAGCCAATCAGTTGCATACAAAATTCGGTGATCTCGCTGACCGAACTTCGATATACAGCAAGAAACTCACCCCTCAAGACTACTACGCCATACTCAAGAAACTTACTAAACTCGCTTAACTCTTCGAGCGTTCAAAAACTTAGCGAGGTTCTAAATTATTTGAAGCCTCCATTATTTCTCCATTATTCCTTCACTTTTTGTAAAATTTTGAGGAACTTTTTTGAATGTTGTTGGTCATTAGACCTGATAACATCAAGACTGTTGATCATTTATGCAAGAAACGAACAAAAAAGCTTTGACTGGTCGTTGGGGTGCCCGAGTCTTACTGCTGTGCACATGCTTGTGCATAGCAGGACTAGTTAGTCTACTTGTAACCCAACCAAAAAATGACACGAGGGCTGCTGCGTTCATGGAGGAAGAGTTAGGCACCAACGTCAGCTCCCAAGACATAGAGACAGCAGTCTTTGCTGTCTTTCGGGAACCGGAAAAGCTTGACCTTGTGGGATCGTTGGAAGTTAAGATTTCTTCTCATTTTCCGATACCCCAAAATGAAGCGAGCGAGTTTGCGAATTGGATTGTCCAATCCGCAGACAAGCACGGTATTGACGAAGTATTACTCACTAGCATTGTTGCCACCGAGAGTTCGTTTCGGAAAGACGCGGTATCACATAAAGGTGCCATCGGTCCCGCGCAAATCATGCCCAAATATTGGGAAGAGTTTTGCGCTCCTCTAGATCTCAGTGTTCCACGAGAGAACATCGATTGTGGCGCGCGTATATTGTCCCATCTGCTCGAACAGTGTTGGGACGAGAGTTGCGCAATACGCTCTTATAACATGGGATTTCCTCGAGTGAAAGCAGGTAAGATATTTCCATCAGTTGAACGCTATGAACGAACCGTAGAACAATTTAAAGAAGTGTTCGCGTTCAATGTTTAGCACCTAACCCTTACCACAACTCGCACTCTATATTTGATTCGCACTGTCACACGTGATGTCATTAAACTAGTCGTTTGTCTCGCGGATCTCAGTGGAACAAATGGCAACCTCACAGGTTCGCTTCTTCAGTCGAATCAAACTAAAGTGCTTTGAGCTCACTTTACGTACTCTTGCACTGTTTCCTTTTAGAGCTTTGCGAGTAATTGGATGGTTGTACGGAAATCTAGTGTATTTCTCGAACAGTCGTTCCAAACGGACAACCCGAATTAATCTTGAACTATGTTATCCTGAAAGGACTCCTCAAGAGCTCAAGTCTCTAGCTCGCAAATCTCTGGTCGAGACGAGCCGAGCAGCACTAGAGATAGCACCTCTTTGGTATTGGCGACCAACTGCATTAGAGCGACTGTTCGTCGAATATCAAGGGGAAGATTTGTTGAAAGAGAAACTCGAGGAAGGGGCTGTCATCGCAGTGTGCCCACATTGGGGAAACTGGGAATACACCACCTTGGCTCTCGGTGCTCGATTTCCAACCACCGCGTTATTTGATAGCCGACGTTTAGGAAATTTCGCGGCTCGAGTTCAAAAAGCACGTTCAAGATTTGGATTTAATCTGGTTCCTGTATCCGGTACCGGATTGCGGACGTTAATACAAGCGTTAAAAGACGGACAAGTGGTACTTGTATTGCCAGATCAGGTCCCCACACGCGGCAGTCATGTTTTAGTCGAGTTTATGGGAGTCAAAGCGCAGACAACGGCTTTGGTACATGCACTTGCGCGACGTGAGAACGTCTCAGTTGTGTTGTTCACCATTCAAAGAGTACCAAAGGGATTTCGCGTACACGTGGAGTTGGCGGCATCGGCGGTGAAGGACACAGACGTCGAAGTCGCGGCACAGGCTCTAAATGATGAGGTGGCGCGAGTCGTACAACGCGACCCCGCGCAGTATCAATGGGAGTACAAACGATTCCGTCGTGTACCTGATCGAGATGTCTATCGGAAGAACTAGCTAGACGAGCTAGAACTTTGCGTTTCCTTGTTGAATCGCCGCTAAGAAATCCTTGTCTAGTGGTTCATAAGTGACTGAGCCTTTTTTCAGAACATAAACAGGATCTGATATCTTGTCAATGTCGTACCCATCGGCGCGGAGTTCTTTTTTAACAACTTTAAAAGTACTCGTCGTTTCCACATTTGTTTGTATGCGTACGAACACCGGACGTGCAAAGTGCGGGAGATTTTGTGCGACGTATTTAGAGAATCCACTAACGTCGAATTGATCGACGTCTTCGTTTAGACTGATCGCGACCATGCCTGCTCGACCCTCAGTACCAGGGACTTTGACTCCATACACATTACTGACTGCTACTTGCTCAAACCCGTTCAAAATCTCTGCTACTTCGTTTGTAGAGACATTTTCCGATCTCCAGCGGTAAGTATCTCCAATCCTGTCTACGAACTGAAAGTGGGTATAGCCCAACGCGAAGCCAACGTCGATAGTCTTCAAAAGATCCCCGGAGTTAAACCATTGGTCGCCGTCCTCAAACACGTTCTCTAATATTTTTTTCTTGGTCGCCTCAGGATCTGTGTATCCCTCAAATTTCGCACTTGGATTGATATGACCCAAACAGAGACCGGGTTCCCCTGGGGCGACTTCGATGCATCGACCGTTATCATCTTTCACGATCTCATCGTTTTCTACGTCGTATTTGACCAAAGCGACTTTGGCCGCCGTGAGCCCCACGGTTCGATCTTTGTTCATGATATTGGCGAACGCAAAGTTCCCTTCACTTGCACTGTAAAACTCCGTGATTCGCGTAATACCGAAACGCTGTTTAAAGTCGTCCCATATATCTGGTCGAAGTCCATTTCCCATTATGGTGTGAAGAGGGTTATCCGAGTCGTTTGACTGCCGCGGGATGTTATGAAGGTATCGCAGTAATTCTCCCACGTAAATCATGTGCGTGACGTGGTGTTCTCTGATGTCCTTCAAAAAGTTGCGCGCTGAAAACCTTCGACGAATAAACATTGCTGCACCAGAGCACAGTGCGGCAGAAAATCCGACCACTAGACCCGTGCTGTGGTAGAGCGGGAGACATAGATAAATTCGGTCCCCAACCTTACACCGTAATCCGGCTATGGTTGCTAACCGACCCAGCTGAAGAAATCTACGATTGGAGACGACGGCGGCTTTTGGTAATCCAGTCGTACCCGAAGTGAAAACATAGAACGCAGTCTCCGCTAAGGTAGATTCGAATTGGGTAGACGGATCCTCTGTACTCTTGTCGGCACTCAATAGCTGAAAGTCTGTTGCCCACTCAGGCGTTGTGTCATCCCTGTTCGGAATTGCTAAAAGCTGATCAGGGGTTAGGTTCACGTTTTCTCGTACTTCTTCGATTGCGGAGCTGAGTTCAGTTCCGAATACACAAACCTTGGAATCTGTCGTGACGATACAGTGTTGAAGCGGTGTGGCACGGAGGTTTGTATTAATGAGTCCCGCAATAGCCCCTAGTTTGTTAATTGCCACCACTAACGCGATAAATTCGATTCGATTTTGCATGACAATGCTAACCGCGTCTCCTCTTACTACGCCTATGTTTTGGAGTGCGTGAGCATAGCGATTTGCTAACTTGTTGCACTCCCCCCAGCTAACAGACTCGCCTTCGAAAAGGATGGCAGTTTGTGCTCGATAGGTCTTTGCTGTTTCACTGAACTGCAAACCCACACTGTCCTTCATATTCCCGGGACGAGGTTTTAACCCTTTCTTTAGAGCTAAGAGCGTGGGAACGTCTTTGATGACAGAAAAGAAATCAGACAAACTCATGATGCGTACCGTGATACATTGAACGATAAATGATAAGGGACTGTATTAAGTGTGGGGTAAGAATACTTGAACAGGGACGAGTCGATGATTTGACCGAAAAAATGAGAACGGACGGCTTGCTATCTACAGACCCTAAGAAGACGGTTTGGAATCTGCTTCATTTCGTTCGGCAGCGCGGATTTCATTTCTTAGTTTTCTCATCCAAACACGAATCCTTCTGTAGAAGTAGGGTATGCACATTCCTATCATCAAAATGCCTAGAGGTAACATCCATAGTCCTAGCACAGGTAAAAACCACAACAATCCCCCGATCATGAAAACAATTCCCATCGTAAGACGGAAAATCAATCTCGGAACCACGGGTAAACGACTACCAAGGTTCAGAAACTTAAGAATCATCTGCTTGAATTGTCGAGAATTAAAGAAATCCTTTATCTTTCGAAAAGGATACAGAAATATTTTTCTCATTCGATGGAAGACTGCAGTGTCCTGGAAGAGATTATTGGATTGCTAACAAAGAGTGATTATTGAGATTGCGACGTAATCAAAATGGACGGTGTGCTCAGTACAAATTTTAAATCGAAATGTTTGTCGATGGAGCTAAGTGCATCATATCTTAATTATTGTGACACTCCTCAGATCGAGTCTCTGTCGTACCGACAAACTAGACATAGCATAGCACACAACGTTACTGTAGGTCGACTCAAGATAACTCGCGTCTTGGTTGCTTACGCATAATCCATATTAAACGATGCTGCTTAGGGATAGCACAAATCATGGATGAATTGATCGCGCAGATCGTCAAAGCAATACAAACTCGATCCAAGCTACCTGAGTTTCCAACGTCACTCACTGTAGCGGAAGCTTACGAAATACAGCATCGAGTCGTCACGAATATGGATGGCGATTCGATGATCGGACTTAAAGCCGGTCTCACTTCCGCAGGGAGTCAGGAGTCGTTTGGAGTTCCTCATCCTATTCTTGGTCGATTGTTTGCATCAGGACGACTGTTCTCTGGAACAACACTTCCAACCATTCCAGGTAGATTTATCGAGTGCGAAATCGGGATTTGTCTCGATGATTCCGGCAACCCAAGATCCATTTGCCCTGTCATCGAATTGCCTCGCATTGCTTTTGGACAATCCACCGATGTAACGGGACCGAATTTAATCGCATGTAACGTCGCAGCAGACCGATATGTCCTGGGCGATTGTGTGGAATCTCCAACATCCTTCGCTGATCGTTCTGTTGAACTCAAACGAGACGGAAAAACGTTGTACCAAGCGAAACTTACCGAACCCTTCGGTGGTCCGTCGGAGTCTCTTGCTTGGATGTTAAATGAATCGCAGTCACGCAGATTTTCAATTCCCAACGAAGCACTAATGCTCACGGGAGCCTGCGGAGGTATTCACCCAGCATCACCCGGCTCATATGTTGCAGACTACGGGAGTCTCGGTAGCGTTGAATTCGAAATCACAGATGATTGAATTTCAAGTATCGTGACTCAACACCTCAGTACTTACGAATTCTCCCAACTCCTAGAGTAGCCTTCAATTTCGTAGTCGGTCGCACTGACTTCAAGTGGATCTCGCGTATCGAGCATTACCGCAATTTCATCTGTGTGTGAATTAGGTTGCTCAAACACGCGTTTCAACGCTCCAGGGTGCGGACCATGTGTAATACCGCCAGGATGGTAGGTCATCATACCAACATCGATGTGGTCCCGACTAAAGAACTGCCCTGCATGAAAGAAAATCACTTCGTCATAGTCTTCGTTGTTATGGAAGAAAGGTACTTTGATTGCAGTTTTATCCGTTTCGAACGGGCGCGGAACAAAAGTACTGACCATAAAGCGATCGCTCATGAACGTTGAGTGCGCCGAGGGGGGTAGGTGATATCGATGACTATTCACTGGCAAAATGTCATCTACGTTAATACGTACTGGCACAAGATCGCCGGTCCAACCAACAGCGTCCAGTGGGTTATACGGGAAATCAACGATGGTGACTTTGTTGTGTTTCTTGATTTTCACAGTCCATGCAGACTCGTCCTGCTGAGCGAGAAAAGCTCCGTCCATTTCCGGAGTGTCTAGCTTTGCCGGATCAAAAATAGCGTGGGTTCCTAACATGCCTTTGTCTGGTAGTGAGTACTGGGAATTCGTAGCCTCTACAAGCAGCACGTTCATAGGTGCCTCGTTTTCAAGTCGCCACATCGTGCCTCTAGGTACTACGATGTAGTCTCCCTTACGTACGGTAAGATGTCCAAAATCACAGAAAAGGTCGCCATCGCCTGCGTGTATAAACAACAACAGATCGCCATCCGCGTTTCTTGCCAAATTCGACATAGACTTCGGCGTATTCCAGAGTGAAACACGTACGTGGTTGTTGTACAACACATCCAAACTCTCCCACGGTTCGCTTGTTTCGGGTACGTTTTGAAGATTGAATGCCCGTGGTTGCAACTCGCCTTCGATGTTCGACCATCCCGTGTGAGGACGCTTGTGATAAATTCGAGAAGAAGGACCAGAAAATCCTTCTCGTCCTATTTCACGTTCATAACTTCCCTCTGGCAAGTCTCTATGCGCTTGCCTCGAAGTTTCACCTTTCTGCCAAATTGCGTTAAACGGTTTCACTGAGTACTCCTCTTTGTTGCTGATCTCTTTCAATGCTCTCAAACAAAGCTTGAAAATTTCCTTCCCCGAATCCTTGGTTACCACGTCGTTGAATAATCTCAAAGAATATCGGTCCGATCAAATCGACGGTGAAGATTTGTAATAGGTAACCCGATTCAGGGGACCCGTCGAGCAGAATTTGACGTTTGCGCATTTCCTCCACGCTTTCACCATGACCCTTTACTCGGTCATTGAGTGCTTCGTAGTAAGTGTCTGGAGTCGATTGAAACTCGACGCCCTTAGCTCGCAACACATCCACCGCATCAAAAATGTTATTCGTGTGAAGTGCAATGTGCTGAATCCCTTCGCCGTTATAGCGGTGCAAAAATTCTTCAATCTGTGACTTGTCGTCAGCAGACTCATTGAGTGGAATTCGAATTTTTCCGCAGGAACTCGTCATGGCTTTCGATGTAAGACCGGTTTGAACGCCGTGTATTTGAAAATACTGTGCTTCGTGAAATTCAAAGACGTTTTCGTAAAAATCAGCTAACTTTGTCAGATTTCCGCGATACAGATTGTGAGTAAGGTGATCGAGGTATGTGAGCGGACCGTTCGCCCTTGTAAGGGCAGCGTCATCAAGCTCGAAGTCGACATCATAAATAGTTTGATCGCCATAGCGGTCAACTAGATACAGATGCGACCCACCGACACCTTCAAAAGCTGGTATAGACAACTCCATCGGTCCGACTTTGTTTGCGACTGGTTTCGCACCACGTTCGATCGCTAATTTCGTCGCGTGGTTCGCAT
The DNA here is from genome assembly GCA_009841615.1 of Gammaproteobacteria bacterium. Lineage (GTDB taxonomy): Bacteria > Pseudomonadota > Gammaproteobacteria > Pseudomonadales > Azotimanducaceae > Bin55. The sequence goes on from VXLL01000014.1 coordinate 214,804, forward strand.
CTGAGACGCGTATAGCAAATGCATTCGCTGAATCGCCGTGCGTTTGGGCAAACTGACAAGGTTGTCCTTCATTCTCCGCGTTGATGAGAAAATGAATGTCGTTTTGCTTGTACAGCAAAACATTCTTTGATCGATGATTCCCAACAAGGTTGAAACCCAAATTGGTGAAGATACCTTGCAAACGCTCCGGATTCTCGCATGCAAATTCGACGAACTCAAAGCCGTCGGTACCAATAGTATTGTCTGTTTTCGACATAATTTACTCTCCATATTTAGTTTCATTATTATATAGTTTCAAATGGAACAAAAATTAAGTTTGCAGCTGCAGGATTTTCTACCCTACAGACTATCAGTTTTATCCAATAATGTCAGTTCTTTGTTAGCGTCTTTGTACACGGAAAAATTTGGTATTTCAATTCCGGAGTGGAGAATGGTTGCTGTGTTGGGTGAGGAACCTGGACTAACGAGCACACAGATCGCCAGCCGCGTAGCCATGGACAAAGTGGCTGTGACTCGAGCCGTTCAGAGTTTGATCGAAAAGCGACTCGTTCGACGAAGTTCATCTCAAGCCGACGGGCGCGTATCCCATCTCAATCTAACTAAAGCGGGTAGGCAAGTCTACGACGAAGTGGTGCCGATGGCTCTGGCTATAGAGCACAAAGTTTGGGGCACATTAGCACCCGCAGAAAAAGACTACTGGGACGACATGCTGTCCAAAATGGAAAGCCGTGTCAGCACGCTACGTGAAGAACTGCTCGAATTCAACAAATGAATTTATCGAGAACTTTCCGTTTCTTTGATTAGAGTACCGAAGTCTCTAGGGCACCCATAGCAGTTTCAAGTTCTTTTATGCGACGTTGGACGGCATTCAAATAAGATTCGTCCCCTGTAGTTTCTCCGATTTTCTCGAGCTCTCGTAAGACCGAAAGTCCCGCGTGTTCAATTGGAATCAAGCTCGCTGTTGAAAACGCAACATCTGCTGACTCCGTTTCCCGCAGATTCTGCAAGAAAGGTATTAGTTGATCAATGGTGAAAAATTCATAGACAATGCCTCTTGCGAACAATGCTGGAAGAAGCGGAAAATCAGCTTCTACTGCTAATGTTGCGATTGGCTCTAATTCAGTACGACTCAGACTATCAATATTGTCATCGACAAAGTCATTCACCTGCTTTGCGATCTTTTGAAGCTCTGTGGTCTTTCCGCGTTTGCTGCATTCATACGCAATCACACTAAGCGTGTCGACTAGCTTAGTCTTGTGCATCGACTCGTCAAACAACCAGCTTGACAGGGCCGAGGAAATAGCCTCGAGCCATTCTGTGTCTTCGTAATCTAACAATAAGTCGAACGAATGAAACACAAAATCTACGCTGGATGGTGCTTCAGTGTCAAATGAGTAGAACCTACTCGGACCTGGTATCTTAATACCAGTAATCGAGGTGTAGCTGTCAATCGCAGCTTGTACTTGATAAATGGGTGGAGGAAGATATATAGAGGACGATTCCTTCGGCAAATCACTGAATTCTTTTGAAGCTTCAACTTGTGCGCTCTCAAACAATGGTTTGACATACTGTAAAGCTTCTTCCAATTGACCAGCCCTTCTATAGATGGAAGCAATGTGGATCAAGGGCAGTGCTTCATAACCCCGCAGCAAATTCTTACTTTTTGGAAAAGCTAAGAGTTCGTTTAAGGAAGGGCTAACCTCCCGTGCTATTGGAATGACTTCTTCTATCGGATAGACTTTCGCGAGCATCTCGAGAACTACCATATCTGCGAAGAACTTCGACTCGACGCGATCGTCATAGCGGCGTAGAATCGGCAATATGCTTCTAACAAACGAGCGACTGTATTCACGTGGCATTAACTCGACTACATTGTCAACAATCTTGCCAACATGTAGGAGTGCTGTCGAATCTGTGAAACTTATATACCGAACGTTGTTAAAGTCTCCAAACTTGGCGATACTAGTTACGAGTAGCTTGTAGTATTGCAACGCGTTTTCCCAATCCTCAATGCGACTGTAGAACTGCGCGATATTCAAAATTTGCGAATTTGTAAAGCCAGTTAAACTCTCAGCCCAATTAAAGAATGCACTTCGCAGCTCATCGGTGAGTTCTTGATTGACTTCGTTCGAAAGGAACATCCACAATGTAAACTCATGGTCGTCTGCATTGTTGGAAAGCACTTCTTCAGTGAGTTCAGTTAAACGCTTGTCTCGATCTTCTTCGTGATGGGCGTAGGCGCGTGCAACGAGTTCATACCATTGTGGGGAACTCCTTCGAATCCATGGATCTTGCGATCGTATTAGGATCTCTAGCTCACTACCAATAGAGAAGTTCTCAACAATCCTATCTATGAGTTTTTCTGATTCACTGGTACTATCGTCTGTCTCTTGCTCGAGATAACTAGCGAACGACCCCGTCGGGCTGATGCTGGCAAATGGCAAAAATCGATACCCATATAAGATCTCGTAACCATCGATTTTGGTTTGATCAGCGGGCCAATTCAAGAACGTGTTCAAAGCGTTGCCAACGTAAGAAAATGGATCTTGATTGAGATTCTGTAGATTAATGTTTCGCCAGAAATGTCGTACTAAGTTCGCTACTTCTGCGCTTGTATTGTCTGGTCCCATTTTTGCTAAATCTGCAGCGGCGCGCTTCACGTTTTTGGGCAATCGCTCTTCGTACGGATCCACATTGTTCTCGTCTTCAGGATCAATATCTCGAATCATGTGCAACACGGCGTCTGGATGTGTTCCATTGATATTCGGAGATTCATCGTTGCGAGCAAGAATGTCATCCATAACTTCTTGGTATCGTAGGTCATCGCCACCGTCTTGTGCTACTGCGAGCGCGATATCGAAATGTTCCTGTCTCTTGCTCCAGATAAAGTACGCTGCGCGCAACGGTTCATTCGTCTTGTCTCGTTCGTAGTTTTCACGCAGTAATTGTGAGACTTTAGTTCTTTCTTGAAAGTCTCTACCGATGGTGAATTGCAACAGACTCATACGGTGTGTCTCATTCTCAGGGAAACAAGCGATCAGCCCCTTCATAGCAGCTTCGGTATCCACGACTGGTGGTTCATCGGCGACGTAGCTATAAAGGTAATCCCCCCGTTGTACAAGAAAAGTAGCTTGTTCTTCTGTGGGGCAATCGCCCGCAATCATATTCTCTAACATCTGCACCGCTTCATCAGCGAAATTTTCGTCGATTATCGACCTTACGTAGTAGTCGTTTCGCAGTTCGCTGTCAATCAGAGTCTTGAAAGCCTCAAGCTTTGAGCCTTCAAAATATTCTGTAATCATCCCTTGGACATCTATAGCAAGCTCCGTACGAGTGGTGAGAGCTTCGACAGTGTCGCGTAAGACATCTAAATTGGTCGGTTCGATATCGAAATCAAGAATAAACTGGTAGACGTAACTGATTACGTATTCGTCTGAAAAATCGATCTGATTGATGAATTGAACTGCAAGGTCTTTGAAGAGTTGTCGCTCGCTGTTGCTAAACTTCAATTTGAGAAGATCTTGCATTGCTGTTGTTTGATAATTAATTTGAAGTACTTGGGGGGTGCCAGTATCCCCCGATTCTGCCATGGTGTACTCAAAAAACCTAAGGAGCTCAGCAGGATCATCTCGTTGAGTTAGGTACGCCCAGATGCTTGGTTTCGCCGAGTAATATCCGTCGATATAGTCGCGAACTTCCTCATCCTCCAACACGGCCATAAAATCATCCACTGTTTCAAATATCGGACCGTAATATTTCTCTAGCACCGACAAAAATTCAGGGTCTTGCACAATGGCTCGTACTAAGCGAATTGGTTCATCATTTAGTTCTATTACGGCCGACGAAGCCAAACGAGCAAATTCTCGTTCGCTTAACACGAATTCCGCATATCGGACCGCATTTCGAACAGCGCCTTCATTAACCAAATCTTGAAAGATGTCCGCTACGGGTTTTGGAGGTTCGGTTAGGTTCAGTAATCGGGCTACTGATTCCACATCTCGTCCCTCAATTGCTGCCGCTAGTTCTTCACTTAAGATATCACCCTGTATCTCGTCTTCCTCGAAAAATACTTGAGGCAGCATCGTCTCGAGCTGAGTGGACATCTGAATACCAAAATGGTTATATTGCCCCTTTAGATGTCTAGATAACTGTCGAACCGTTCGAAAACTGTCATAATGTTCGTGATCTTCGTCAAGTTTATCGAGGCTGGCTAGCTCTTCTATGACTTCGTCCGGAGGCGGATTTGCAAGAAACACGCCTGCAAGTTCAAGATCCATGTTGTTAACAATGTCGGGTCGGTCTAACGCGCCGCACACTCTTCGAATAAATTGGCAAAGATAGTTAAGCTGGGAGTAGCGCGAAAGTGGAAGTTCTTCACCGTCTGCGCGGAGAGTTTCGACATTCGCAAGAATGCGACGAAAGACTGAAAGAATCTTGTTAAAGTTTGCTTCGGACAGCGCGTTGTTCTCGGGCCACGTCGATATTACACCTTGAGCGAATGACTCGTAATAAGTGGTGTAATCTCGATTCACGCTAGTGTTCCGCGATCCAGCAAATATGTAGCTGGGACGACGAATGCGTCCTGGATTCACCTGGGGGGCGTCCGCATGGAGTTTTTCCGGCTGACTCTGCAAGATGTTCAACATGCCATTCAAATACAGAGTATTTGCCACATCGTACTGGAAATTAGCTTCTCTGAGGACACCTGTCTTGATCAGCAAGGTGTTGTTATCTTGATTCAAGGACAAGGCATGGCTGTAGAACGCCAAAGCTTGCTTTTTGTGTCCCGCTTCTTGGAATAGATCGGCTTTGGTTTGATTTACATCCAAGTCGCCCGTGATATCACGAATCAAATTGAGAGACTTCTCTGCACCGAGAGTATCGTCTCGTTCCAAGAGAGTCTTAGCGAGGGAAATGTATACCTCTGGTGGTAATTGTTGGCGTAATCCGATGAGTCGCCGACCGTATGTTAATTGTCGTTCTGGGTCACCTTCTTTAGCAGTGAAAGCAAAAAAGCCTGCGTCGCGCGTTGCCATAGTAACAAGTTCTCGCAAGACCGACAATCGCCGAATTCCTGCTTGCGAGATCGAGTTTTCGATCGCAACAAACTCGGCCTCTGTATCCAAAGTTTCAGTGGCAATCTCACCGAGCAGGGTATAGAGATAGAACCTGTCCTCTGTGCTAGTGATTCTTTCCAAAATAATTCGATGCGCCCAACGGAATGTGGCCTGGTGCTGTCGTGGGAGCCGAAATCCAAAGCGATTCTGCCCAATCATGTTCAGAATCCCGTCGATCGCAACGACAAATTCGTTGTCGTCTTTCGAGTGTTCTGCGACGTATTGGAAAACGGCGACTGCTTCGTCAGTTCGATTAGATTCCTTTAAGAGTTCTCCCATCAATAGTAGGTTGTCACTGTGTTGGGGTTGATGGATGAGTGCGAGTCGATAGGCCTCGATTGCCTCTTCGGTAAAGCCGCTCATGGACAGGACGCTTGCCTCAAACTCGCCGGTCACTGCTTCTTCGTCGTACTTCTTCAGTTCACTGAGCCAATGGAGTATGTCCGCCAGTTTCTCGTCGCTACTCTCTACTTGGTTAAACGCAACCATGTTTAGCACAATGTTCTGAATGTGTTCGAGTCGATTCTCTGTATCGATTTCTGCTAACTCACGAAGGACGGTGTCGTATTTATCGAACTCGTTCAACTGCACGTAAATCGCGCCCAACTGTCGTAGTCGGTCGACAGCTGGCATATCGGAGTATTCGGCGAATTCTTCGACTACTTCTGCAGCGGTAAAAGAGTCACCGATTTCGGTGTAAATCCGTACGAGTAGATTGATCTCATTCCGATCGGCGGTTCGCTCCCAAAGCTTGTCCTCCAATTCGATAGCGAGGTCCGCGAGCACGTTGAGTTCCGCCGCGATTAGGAGAAATTGACTCTCTGCAAAGCTGCGTCTGGCAGGTGCTTCTTCCGCTAGCCAAATTTCTTGCCAAATTTGAAGGGACTCCTCTTTGTTACCATTCACACTGTGGAGCCAGGCTAGGCGCATGCGGTCATCGTATCCCAGAGGTTCTCCGTTCATCTCCTCCAATTTCGTGAAAATCGTCAAAGCATTTTCATATTTTTGCAGTCGTTCAAAGCCGTCCGCGACGATGCGTAGATCCCCTGAATCCTCAGGTAGGTCGTCTAGCAGTATGTTCAAAGCGTCTGTTGCTTCGTTGTATCGCCCCTTACCGTAATGAGTTTCGAACAGGAAAATTTGTCCAGTAGTTGTCGGACCGTAGGTCTGGGCATGAGCTTTGATCATTTCTAGGCTCTCAGTTTCAAACCCCATTTGGTTCATAAACCGGCCTCCATGCGTCAACACGTCGATGTTGTCCGAATTATTTTCTATCAGCTTGCTCCAAACTTCCCAGGACATTTCCCGCTCTGCGATACTGATGTAATGCGAGGCTAAACCAGAATACCAGAGTACGACGTTGGGCTCTTCCTCAATGAGTCGTTCGTACTCTTGAATCATTTCCTCGGTACGTTTGGAAATGTCGTAAATCTGCAACAGCCGGTAGCGAGCATCTATGTCGTCGGTCTCCTGTTCGATCGAGTGGTAGAGCGAGATCGCTTCGTCGTAAAGTTCTAAATCGATCAGAAGATCAATTTGCAAATCGATTAAATCTCGATCTTTGTTTTGATGATTCCGAAGAATGCTCAATAACTCTTCGAGTTTGTTCTGCTTGCGATAAGTTTCACCAACCAACGTGAGTGCATACAGTCCATCGAATCTAGTGGCGGTATTTTCGTATGCAAGCCAAGAATATTTTTCCGCCACCTCGTAGTCTTCCGCCGTGAGTCCCCATTCGGTAAGTCGGAGTAATTGTCGGAAGTAATGCTTGGAATTTGGATCAGGGCGGTACAGTTCGATGGCTTTGTCTGGTTGTCCTAAGATTGCCAGAGTCAACGCAGCTCGATTTTTGAATTCTTGGTCTTGTTGTTGGGCTAATGCGTACAAATCATCTATGTTGGTAGTATTAACACCGATCATCGCGAGGCGAATCCGAATAAATTCGCGTTCGTCCTCGAGCTCGGTTGAAGCTAACGTCTTGTTGTACCAGTCGATCGCTTCTCGTTCTTCGCCCTGAGCATCAAGTAACCGTGCTTTCAGCAAAGTTCCATCTGTCGTTTCGTCCAACTCGAGAGCTTGGTCTACCTCTTGAATCGCGTTTTCAAAATTTCCGTATCGCCAATACAGGTGTGCAATACTTAAATGTGTCTTAGCCCGGTATGCAGCGGTACGGTTTTCGTCTTCGGCAACTGCAGTGAGTATCTCAACGGGTTCCTCGATACTTCGATGCGTCTTAATTGAGTCCGAATACACTTTATCAATTAACGAAAGCGATAAACGGTCTGTACTGTCGTTGTCCTCCATCAAGTCTTCTACCGGTGCGCTGAAAGCGAACCAACAAAGACCGATGGCGAGGATCGTTAACCCTCGTCTCGAGAAAGGAGAAATTTTCTTAGGTGTCATATAGCTCATGGATCTAACAGTGGTCTTTCAAACTTTTCGAGAACTCGGTCGATGAAACCGTTAGCACTTTAAATGGTGGAAATTTGGAGGTATAAATCACCATCAGTCGCACGGCGACATTGTTCAAAGGGTCCACACGGAATGGACGGAAATTAATACCAAGCAGTGCTAATTAGTGGATGGACGAGTTTCTCGTAACAAACTATCAATTTTAAGGAAACTGGTATACTGGGGAATATTTCGTGTTTCCCTTTAAATATTGGAACATTCGCTTGAGTAAACACGGAGTCTCGAAAACCGCAGAATTTGATTTGGTCTTCGGTATGGAGTCATTCTGACTTCTCTTCTTCATATACTCTGTTGAAGTTTTCAAGCGCTTTTTGAAGTCTAGCAGATCGTTCTCGTTGAGGTCGCTCTGGAACGGGTTTCTCAGTGAGTTCTTTCAAATGGGCTAGTTGTTCTTCCGTAAATGTGCTGTTATCTTCGTTGTGCGCGAGCAATTGCCAAGCCACACTTCGTTTCAACCAAGGTGATTCCAATCCTTCGATTTCTTTATATAGTCGAATAGGGATCTCGCGACTAAGGGTCGCGACCTGCGTAGTGAGTACCTGTTCCGCTTGGTCATCATATTGAATCACTAAATTTATGGCGCGTTCCCAATTTTGTTCTTCAATAACATGTTCGACGACAGCGTTATAGGCTCGACTTTTTGTTTTTCCTGGTCGAACGTGCTCTAACAGTCCAGCTGCAATGTCCAAGTTGTCAGGCGCTGTCCATATGATCACCAAGGCTTCCCATCCCTCGTTGCTGCTGTTGAGCGGTTGCTTTACCGCTGTTTGCACGGCAAGTTTCGGATTCTCTTTGGCTAGTGAAAAGTAGGCCGATCTCTGCAAGTCGTGTCGGAAGGGAGCTAGACTGTCATCGGAATCAATCCATTCGAGTGCTCCGGGTAAATCGGTCAACGCCCAACCTGTAACAACAGTATCTGCGATTACGGTTCGATGACTCTGGTCAGCTATGCTACTTAACATTTCTCGAACTTTATCAGGTGACTGTTGAGCGATATAAGTAAACGCAGCCTCGCGGGCTTTTAATTGCAATGATTTCGGAAGCTCGCCAATACTATTTAACAGAGATTCGGGGTTAGATTGTGCCCACGCCCACAATAGTCTATGTCGTAATCTCACCTGAAATGAGTGTCCTAGAACCGCGCTCGTTGCATCAAAGGCCGTACGGGGATCAGTTGTAGCCCATTCCGTAATCACATCCAATGCAAGTTGAAGGTATGCCGTTTCTTTTTCGCGTAGCTTTCCCGCAACGACGAGATCAAATGCTAACTGTGGGTTAGTGTCAATGATTTCTGAGCTAACAAATCTAGTGGTTTCCAATAACGAAAAATCAGAAGGTAGCGAGTATCGCATCTTTTCGAAAGCGGTTATGCCTTCTTGTACTATCCAGGAGTAGGCGATCTGTACCAACATTTGGTTTTGTGCTTCACTAAGGTTTAGTAAATCGTCTTTGCTTTCCCAAATAAACGATCTCCATTCCTGTGCAGGCTTGTCGATCACAACTGATTTGGTGTTTTCCCTCAACACATCGATCGCGATCCATTCACAATTGAGCTGTCGTGCGATTTCTCGTCGTTGCTTGTAGGTCATGTCTTCGCGTGCTCTCACGATGCTTGCAATCGCCCGTTGTTGAGCATCCTTTTCAAGACCACCAGCATGGGCTACAGCGTTCTCTAAATCAATTAACGACCATTCATGAAACACAAACTCAAACAGAGCACTCTTACGAGCAATAGGGGTTTCTTTCTCAATAACATTTAACACAGCTATCGGATCTAACGTCGACCATCGCTGGATGATCACATCTTGAATCTCGGCACGCATTTTCGATACTTCAAGAGTTTGTGCTTGCTCCCAGTAGTCTTGGAGCGTCCTCGTGTCTACACGGGCAAACAATTCGTAGAGTGCTTTGGATCGTTCTAAGTGACTGTCGAGCGTATCATTTTCCAGGAACTCGACGAGAGTCTGAGGAGCATCCATTTGAATGCTTTGTTCTGATTCATTGGATATTTGTACGGGAATTGCTGTTTTCTCAGACCCAGGACGATCGTAGTCTCTAGCACCAGTCGCAACCATGTATCCGATTGAGGCAGAACCGATTGCAAGAACAATCGCAACCAGACTGAATAGAAACAAACTATGAGGTTTATATCTTCGCTTCATTACTGTGAAGACTTGATGCAAAAAAACATTGGACTAGTTACTATCTTCCGCTTCTATCGCATCGCGAAGTTCAATATACGCTTCCCGTAAGCGAGTCGACATGCGGCTAGGCAATTCTTTTTGTTCTGAACGCTCTATTTCGCGAAGAAGATTGATTTGTGTTGTCGAAAACAGACCCTTGTCTTCCTGGTTTGACAGTAGAGAACGCGCTGCATCTGTTCTCGCTTCAACCGATCGTATTAATCCTAGCATCTCAAAGAGTCGTTCCGGAGCTAGCCGAGAAAACAAGTCAATTGAATTTGGCGCTCTAGGTTTCTCTTCGGTCAGTTCTACGAACAGGTCCGATGCGAACTCGAAGTCCGAGGTAAAGAGCGACACCATGACCGCGAAATCGTAAGAGCGAAATCTAGTCTCACTGGTTCGTGCGCTCGGAATCATAGTTACGGCTGTATCGATGTCCCATAGAATCACTTCGTGTATCACGTCCTCTTCCCAACTCTCCCCATTGTCTTTGAGCGGTTGTTGTAAAGCTATCTCCAAGGCTAGTTGAGGATCCGTGCTTGCGAGAGTCTTAAATGCCAGTTCCTTCAGACTGCCTATTCTGTGTGCAACTAGAGGTTCACTTGCAATCCACTCCAAAGTACTCGACAGATCAATCAATGCCCAACTCGAGACTATTGCCTTGGCTACTTGGTCGCGATGTCCCCGCACGGACAGATCACTAAGCATTCCGATAACTGTTTGTGGAGAATGCTTTGCGAGTTCTGTCAGCGCGATTTCGTGTGCAAGATTTTGTAGATCATCTGGAAGCTCGCCGAGACCATCTAAGAGGACATTCGGATCGGGAGATACCCACTGTTCAAAAACTAATCTGTGCATTTGACGGCGCATCGAATATGCTTTGATGCCTTTAGTAGCTTCGAGTGCTGCACTAGGATCGGTTTCTGCCCAACGGGCAATCAATTCAATGGCTAATTCGTGGTAGCCAAGTTCTTGTTCTTGGTCGACTCCTTTTAGCACGAAGTCAAGCGCGAGTTGAGGGTGTGTGCTGATTAGCTTTTCTGCAACGCTGGTCACGGTTCTCAATAGAGGAGTGTTTTCAGGAAGCGATGCTTGCATCTCTTCAAACACGGTGACACCGTGTTGAAGTACCCACGAGTGACCAATCTCTGTAAGCATTTGAAATTCGTCATCGCCAAGATACTGAAATTTATCCACATTTTCGCTGACGAACACATTCCATTCTTGTTCAGGGACATCGATCACAATGTCGTTTTTAGTCTCTTTTAGCGTTATGATCGCAACCAGTCCTCGATCTAATCGACGGGCGATCTCTCGTAGTTCTTTTGGGGACAAGTCTTCTCTACCCAAGACGATCCCAGTCACCGCGCTATCCCGAGACTCGTCACTCAAGGCTTGTGCGCGTGAGATCGCGTCTTCCAGATTCGACAAAGACCATTCGCGATAAATAAGTTCGATAGCCACACTCTGTCTTTGAATCGGCAATTCGTCCATTACCGCGTCAAGAGCGATGGCGGGATCCAGTACGGCCCATCTCTGAATCACTCTGTGTTGGAGTTCTTCTTGAAACTCGGGAGCCTGTAGTTTTTTCGATGCCTTCCACAATTGTTGCACGAGTTCGATATCTGCGTTCGCTACGTAAGTGAGTATCGCTTTCGTTCTAGCAAAGAAACTTCCAAAATGAGAAGCATCGCTATTTTCTTGGAGCGAACGTAGTGATATCTGTCGGTTGACATCTTCATCGCTGGCGTCGACCTCGGAGAAGATACTCTGTCGAGTGACATGGTTCCTTGAAGACTCGGTGTTGATTTGAGAAAGGAAGTAACCCAAGCTAAAACCACCCAAAATCACAACACCCGCGAAGAGGGCGAAGACTTGCCAACTGATTCTCGTACCTACTGTAGCCATAAAGATGCCGTATTGTCTTCTGCTTCTGTTGGGCTAGTTTGTGTTTAACCTCTTAGATAGTGTTTGAGGATCTCGGTAGCTTGGCACAATCTACAGAACCCAAGACTCCACGAGCAGCTCTAGCCACTGTGTGTAAGAACTATGAACCCCAATAAGATTTCACAAAATTTGAACAGTATTTACAGTACTCGTATCTCCAAAGTTGCAAGTGCTGTTTGAAGAACCTCAATTCTAGCATCGAGATCTGAAACAAATTCTTCTTTGTTCGCTAACGCTCCGACTTCTCGAAGTTCTTTGAGCATGGAAAGTCCCGATGTGTCAACGGGAATTTCTTGAATTGCGAGAAATATCTCTTCGGGACTATTTGTTTCTCGCAATTTCTGGATTAGTGTAATACGTTGTTCGGTCGAAAAGTATCCAATCCGTAGCATTTTTGAAAACAGTGTGGGCGTCAATGAGAATTCAGCTTGAATTGCTAAATAAGCGAACGGTGCCACGTTGGTCTCCGAGAGAGTTTCTAGGTTGTCTGTTAACCATTGACTCAAACGGGCTGCAAGCGCGCTACTCCTCTCAAACTTTTCTAGTTTGTAGAACTCGTTGTACAAGACTGCAAGCAGCTCAATTACGGTGGTCTGTTCTACGGACTCGTCGTCCAAGAGTTGCGCCAATCCATCAGTTAAACGGTCCATCCATGTTTCGTTCTCAAAGTCAAACAGTCTATCGTGCATGGCGAAGAGAAGTTGCGCACTGGAGTTAAAACCATCATTTGAGTTGTTTTGTAGCCGTGGAACCGAAATTCCTAAAGAGCTGGAAAATTCTCGAACTAAGTTATCCAAGTAGTAGAAGTCATTCAAGCTTCCGAACGGACTGAAACGAACCATGCTTATATCGCCGCTATCAGACGATGATGCAATGCTCTCCTTTGATATCAACTGCTGTATGCGACCGAGTGCATCGTTGTACTCGGAAGCATCAATCAGAATCTCAATGCCGGCGATAAGCGGTAAAGCTTCAAACGGTTTCAGCGGTGTGTTGTGATTACTCGGAAGAGTTGTAGAAGCGCGAATTTCACTAGCGAGTTCGAAAATCTCTTCAGGTGGAAACACTTTTGCTAAAACCTCAATGTTGAAAAGGTCTGACATAAACTGACCAATTTCCATATCATCGAATCGCTGCACTACCGGTAGAACATCCCGGATGAATTTCTTACTTTCATCCGACGGTAACCATTCAATGACATCTTCAAAGATCAGTGCTAAAGACAGTGGTTGATTACTAGAAGGACCGTAATAACGACCGCCCTGAAATTCGTTGAAGTCCGCTCGATTCACGACCAAGAGCTTATAAACTTCGATCGCGTGCCCCCACTCTTCCAATCCAGCAAAAAATCGAGCGATGTTTACCAACTGTGGTTGTGTCGGAGTGTCAATCCCACCAGCCCATTCCTCAAATTTTGTAATCACTTCAGTTGAGGGTTGAGTTTGAGATTCGTTGGATAGGTGCATCCACATCATGAATTCATGCTCGTTTGCAAGACCAGTCAGAATCTTGTCTGTGAGTTCTTGCAATCGTTGTTGAAGGTCCTCAGGATGATGTCCATATGCTGCGCGAATTACTTCGTACCACCTTGATTTCTCGTCAGTTTGGCTACCGTAAAAATACCGATATTGGTATGGATCGTAAGGATTGTTTTGGGAACGAAGTAACAGTTCAAGTTCACGCCCTAGCGGAAAGGTCTTGATCGTACGATCGAGCAACCGTTCATAATCGGTTCGTGGTCCATATTGAACGTCTGATAAGCCGATATAGGAAGACCAGTTAACAGCAACTGGTCCTTGACCGTAATAGCCATACCCATAGAAGTTTATGTGTCCGGACTCTTCAAAATCGACTGGCCAATCGAGAAACATGAGAGTGTTCGATCCACCCATCCCGAATGGTGAACTGTTATCCAAATTCCGCAGATTGATATTGCGCCAAAACAGTCGTACGGCTTCAGCGGCGTCAGCATGGGTAGCAGTCTCGCTAAGTTCCCCGATTTTAGTGGCAGCTCGAGCGACGTTCTTAGGTAATTGTTCGACTATTGGTGGTGGAGCGAATTCATCAGTCGGACGCAATTCGATCGGTATCATCTGCTGTAAGATGTAGTTTTCTGTGCCTCCAGAACGCACGTTTTCTGCGTTTCGTGCGATGATATCTTCTAAGATTTCCTGATTGCGGAGGTCGGGACCTCCGTCGGTGGCAATATTGAGTGCGTCGACATAGAATTCACGTTGCTTGTTCCAAAAGAAAAATGCAGTTCGAATGGATTCGTTCGATTTATCTCGTGAATAGACACTTGAAAACAAACTGCGTACTTCCTCAGCATCGTCGTCATATATCGCCGACATGAGTAATTCGATCTCGTGACTCGTGTCCTCAGGGAAACACCGCATTAGACCACGCGCGTAATCTCTCGCTAGTGCTTCATATGCTTGCCTATCATTGCCCAAACTATTAAAGCCATAGTGAGCAATTTCATCAAGCTTCGCGGTTAGTTCTTCAGATAAGCACTCTCCATCGATTACCTGCTGTATCAGTGCTAAGATTTCTTCTTGGAACAAGTTGCCAATTACATTTCGAACCTCCCAGACTAGATTTCCTCCAAGATCCAAGTCCAACAGAGATTGAAAAGCCTCCTGTTTGGAGCCTTCGTAGTAAGCTGTCAGTATCTCACCGAGCTTCCAATCTTGGGGGAGTCGCTCGTTAACTGCTTCGTAAACTTTGACTAGCACATCAAGGTTGTCAGGATGGGCATCAAAGATTGCGACGAGTTGCCACACGGCATTTAAAACATATTCATCCTGAAAATCGATTGATTTCACCAAATCTAAGGCCGCCGCTTGCAGGGACCTACGTTGTGACCCGTTCAAATCAAGCTTAACTAACTCTTTATGTACCTCTGACATCGGGTAGACGTGACTCTGATACGGCGGAGGGTCTGCCGGAATACTGTCGACGACATACTGGTAGAATTCGACGCTGTCGTTTGGATTGTCTCGAGATTGGATATATCGCCACAACCCGCTCATACTATAATGCAAATCTTGGCGCATAGCCATGTTATCAGGGTCCTCGAGGATCACTTTGATCTCGTCAAAGTCTCGAAAGAACGGTCCAACCACTTCTTCCAACTGTGCTACCAATTCCGGATTGGACATAATCATCCCCAATAGCTGAGCGGGTTCTCCTTGGAGTTTTCCGGTGATGACGGGTACCATGCGGACGTACTCCCGTTCACCGAGAATCGAGCGCGCGTATCCCAGCACATCTCGAGGATTTGCCATAGAGAACATTCCTCGATTAAAAGGGCTCGGAATAGACTCGTCCATTTCTGGTTCATCTAAGAATTCATAGAAAATTTGGGCGACTGGTTTTGATGGTTCAACAACGTTTAGTAAGCGCGCGGTTCGCTCTACATCCTTAGCATCGATAGCCTTGTCCAGTTCTTCTGAAAGTAGGTCAGTGTCTTCGTCGGAATCGGTCGCGATCTCCTCAGAGTCATCACCTAGCAATTCCTCTAATTCGTCGGACATATACAACCCATTTGCTTCATATTCGCCTCGCAGGTAGTCAACGAAGCCTTCGGAACCGCTCACTTCTACTCCGAGCTCCGCAGCAATCAGGGAGGTAATATTGCCGGGTATGGGTATAGCAACTCCCATGGTAGCTCCCATTGATTGGATCATGCTGATCGCGCTAGACACTGTAGCGTCGACCTCGCCCTCGCCCTCGTCTGAATCTGCATCTGATTCCTCAGATGTCTCTTTGAGAAAGACGCTAGCTAACTCCAAGTCCATGGCATGGGCGAATTCAACGTGCTCAAGGACGGAACAGAGTCGTCGCACAAACCGACAGAAGTAGTCTAAGCGGGAGAAGCTGGTGATCTGCATGCCTTCTTCTCTTTCAGGAAGCGTTTGGATATATTCAAGCTCATCCACAAAAAACTCATGCAAAGCTTCAAACTGTTGCTCTGACTTCACCGGATCCGAGGGCCAGGTCGCGATTAAACCTTGAATCAGCGGTTCATAGTAGGTGTTGTAGTCGCGATTCACACTGGTGTTCTGAGGTCCGCCCCATCCCATGCTACTGCCCGACACCGGTACGCCGGCGTACAGTTGCGCGGGTTGACTGCGCAAGACGTTGAGCATGCCCTTCATGTAAAGGTCGGCGGCGACTTCATCTTGACCGTTTCCTTCTCGGAGTGCTGCTGTTTTTATCAGTAGCAGTAAGTTGTTTTGATTGAGTGCTAACGCATGACTGTAGAACGCAAGCGCTTTCTTGTAGAAGCCAGCCTCCTGAAATAGGTCAGCTTTGGTCTGATTTACATCCAGGTCACCTGTGATATCTTGGATAAGGTCAAGCGCTTTCTCAGCCCCGAGTTGGTCGTCTTGACTCAACAACGTCTTTGCGATGCTAATGTACACTTCTGGGGGTAATTGCTGACGTAGACCAATGAGCCGACGACCATAAGTGATTTGTCGGTCAGGATCGTTTACGCTTCTGCCATAGTAGAAATAGCCTTGCCCGGGCGTAGACATGGTCACGAGCTCGCGCAGTACCGACAAACGCCGAATGCCCGCTTGAGAGATCGAGTTTTCGATGGCGACGAACTCACTCTCAGTATCTAGAAATTCGGTCGCGATTTCGGACAATAAAGAATATAAGTAAAACTTGTCCTCTCGCTGGGTAATTCTTTCCAGAATAATTCGATGTGCCCACTTGAACACCGCTTGTCGGTTGTAACCTAGGCGTTGTCCCCACCCTTGTTGACCAATCATGTTCAGAATGCCATCGATAGCGACTACGAACTCGTTGTCGTTTTTCGCATGTTCCGCGATATATTGGAAAATAGCAACTGCTTCGTTCTGGCGATCCGATTCTTTCAACAACTCGCCCATGAGTAGCATGTTGTCGCTATTTTCGGGTTGTTGGACCAATGCTAATCGATAACTCTCGATGGCTTCTTCGGTGAACCCACTCATGGATAGCACGCTCGCTTCAAACTCTCCCGCGACTGCGTCGTGGTCGTACTTTCGAAGTTCTTCCAACCAATGAAAAATGTCTTCGAGTCGGTCTTCTGACTCTTCGTTAACGGTATACGCGACGGCATTGAGGACAATGTTCTGGATGTGTTCCATTCGATTTTCTTCGTCGATCTCTACCAGCTCGCGGAGGACTTTGTCGTACTTGTCGTACTCGTTTAGTTGCAGATAAACCAAACCTACTTGCCTCAAGCGCTCGATCTCAGACATATCGGTGTACTTCGCGAACTCTTCGATGACTTCGCCAGCACTGAACGCGTCGCCGACTTGGGTATATATGCGAACCAAGAGATTGATCTCGTTCTTATCCGCTTCTTGGTTGTAGAGCTTGCGTTCGATGTCGATCGCAATCGTCGCTAATTTATTGAGTTCAGCTGCTAGCAACAAAAATTGCGCTTCGGCAAATTTGCGTCGCGCTGGGGTGTCTTCCCGGACCCAGATGTCCTGCCACAAACGCATTGCTTCTTCACGGTTTCCAGCTACGCTCTCTAACCACGCCAGCCGCATACGATCATCGTATCCGAGTTCGCCTTCTTCACTCTCTCGCACTTTGACGAATACGTCGAGCGCAAGATCGAACCGCTGCAGTCTTTCGTAGGCGTCTGCGACGGTGCGCAAGTCGCCCGAGTTCTCCGGCAACGCTTCCGTCAATTCTTCCAATTCCGCGGTCGCCTCGTCATAGCGACCATTTGCTAAGTGCGCCTCAAACAAGAAGATTTGCCCTGTGGTGGTTGGTCCATGTGTTTCGCCATGGCGTTCCACAATCGCCATGGCTTCTTCTTCAAATCCCATTTGCGACATGTACCTGCCACCGTGGGTGAGGACGTCGATGTTGTCGGAGTTGTTTTCTTCAAGCAGGTGCCAAACCTTGAGCGATTCTTCGGGCTGTGCCACGCTGACAAAGTGAGATGCAAGGCCGGAATACCACAGCACCGTATCGGGCTCTTCACGGATCAGGCGTCGATACTCAGATACCATTTCGTCGGTGCGCCTTGCCACGTCGTAAATTTGAAGCAAACGATAGCGGGTACTGAGATCTTCGGGATTCGCGTTCATGGATTGAAACAAGGCGATGGCCTCGTCGTAGCGCTCAGAATCTGACAGCAGATCAATGTTTAAATCGGTCAGATCTCGATCTTTGTCCTGTTTCTCATTGAGGGCCACAAGTAGCTCCTCAAGACTGTCTGCTTTCCGATACGCTTCATCGACCAACGTCAATGCGTAGAGTGCGTCGAAACGGGTCTCCGCAGTCTCGTAGGCGCGCCAAGCATTCTCCTGGGCGAGTTCATAGTCCTCGCAAAGAATCGCCCATTCCGTGATGCGCAGGAGTTGACGGAAATAGTACTTGCTTTCCGGATTGGGTTGATATAGATCTACCGCATCCGTTGGATGTCCCAACACTGCAAGGGTGAGCGCGGCTCGATTCTTAAATTCTTGATCCTCTTCCGTGGCAAGACTGATCAACGCTTCAACATTCGTCGGTTGCACGTCAATCATCGCCAGTCGAATCCGAATGAATTTTTGCTCCTCGGGGAGTTCTGTCAGTTCGAGAGTCTTCTGGTACCACTCGACGGCATCGCCTCTTTGACCTTGTGCGTCCAGTAAGCGCGCTTTGAGCAAAGTGCCATCCGTTGTTTCTTCTAGTTCAATCGCTTTATCAGCAACTTCGATCGCACTGTCAAAGTGACCATAGCGCCAATAGAGATGAGCCATGGAAAGATACGACTTCGCGCGGGTACGTGCACTTAAATCGGTATTTTCTCCAATGTCGCGTAATTCATCCAGTGCTGGATCAAGCATTCGATGGGTCAAAATTGCATCATTGAATACCTGGTACACTAGGTCTAGATCTAGTCGTGCCTCGCTTTCGTTGGCTTCGTGAAGTTCCTCTAAAGGTCCCGCGAAAATGGACACCGTCAAGGTAGTCGCAAAAACGGCAATTAACAATCTGCGGAACAGATGAACGCATGGTCGTGTGTTTTTCATGTTTATAGGGTTCTTCTTTTGATTAAATTAAGAATGGCTCATGACTTAGTATAAGCAAAAATTGTGACTCACAGCGGAGAGCTCGAACTATTCCTGCTAGTATGGGTGCGCATTTGAGTTTGACTCTATCATTCGACGATGAATCACTAGGCTGTCTACTGTTTTTGACTCAATCTGTGCGATTCTTACCTGCGAGCACAATCAAAGAAAACAAACCGTCGACTCCACACAATGGCAGATTACTCTCTTGCCACACAGTTCGCTGAGTTCCAACTCTCGATAGGTTGCGACCAACGTTTTGAATCTTCGTTGTACCATTTACAACATAGTCGTTGTTGATCAACGACATGCCACCTTCCTAGAGTTCTCATTCTCACTCCAAAGATAAAACCTACAGCATCGATGGGAATCAATTTTGTAGAGGCAGTAAACCCAACGTTTCTTTCCACTTCTGCAGAGTCCTATCAATTATTGAGGTAGACTTCACGTTGTAAGGAACCGTACTCCTTAAAAAGTCACGTAACGGACGGACGAGTTTCTCTTAACAAATAGACGTAAGAATTCTGAATGTGGTTACACCACGGGTCAGCAACCACTCATACTTGAAAGAGCTCAGTACACGATCAAGTCTTGCGTCGAACGGACGTGTGACCTAGACTCCCTAAGCTTTCACATAACGATTGAACAGTTCTTACAGAACTCGAATCTCCAAGGTGTTGCGAGCAGATTCAAGAGCTTTAATTCTTTCGTCCATATCAGCAACAAATGCTTCTTCGTTCGCTAACGCTCCGATTTCTCGCAGTTCCTTGAGTATGGAGAGTCCTGAAAACTCGACGGGAATTTCTTGAACTGCTAGGAACACCTCATCCGGATTGCTTGATTCTCGCAATTTCTGGATTAGTGTGATGAGATATTCGGTTGAAATGTAACCATAGCTCAACATTTTTGAGAATAAGTTAGGAGTCACGGGAAATTCTGCGTGAATCGCAAGGTACGCAAAAGGTGCTAATGTTCTTTCCGTAAGACTATCTACTTTGTCGGTTAACCATCGAGACAGATTGTTTGCGAGTGCGCTGCTACTCTCATATTTTTCTAGTTTGTAGAACTCGTTGTACAAGACTGCAAGCAGTTCCACTAGAACGGTTTGTTCTACGGAATCGTCCTCTAATAGTCTCACCAGACCATTAGTCAAACGATCCATCCATGGCCCATTTTCAAAGTCAAACAATCTATCCCGCATGACGAAAAGTAGTTCTGCACTGGAGACAAATCCCTCATTTTCCCAACTGATTAATGAAGGTACAGTAATTCCAAGGGAATTAGAAAATTCACGAACTAAATTATCCAAGTAGTACATCTCATTCGTGCTTCCGAACCTGCTGTTCCGATCCATACTTAAATCTCCAGTATCTGAAGATGAAGCAATGTTTTCTTTTGATATTAATTGTTGTATTTGTTCAAACGCATTGTTGTACTCTGATCCCCCAATCTGAACCTCTATGCCAGCTATAAGCGGTAGAGCTTCAAACGGTTTCAACGGTGTGTTGTGATTATTCGGAAGAGTTGTACTCGCGCGAATTTCACTAGCAAGTTCAAAAATCTCTTCAGGCTGGAAGACCTTCGATAAGACCGCAATATTGAAAAAGTCAGACATAAATTGACCAACTTCCTTGTCATCGAATCGCTGCACTACCGGTAGAACATCCCGGATGAATTTCTTACGTTCTTCCGACGGAAACCATTCAATGACATCATCGAGGATGAGTGATATTGACAGGGGCTGGTTGCTTGGTGGCCCATAAAAACCGCCACCCATAAACTCATTGAAGTCTGCACGATTCACGACCAAGAGCTTGTAAACATCAATTGCTTGCTCCCACTCTCCCAATCCGGCAAAAAATCGAGCGATGTTTACCAATTGTGGTTGTGTGGGAGTGTCAATCCCACCAGCCCATTCCTCGAACTCCGCGATCACTTCTGCTGAGGGTTGAGTTTGAGATTCGTTGGATAGGTGCATCCACATCATGAATTCATGCTCGTTTGCAAGACCAGTCAGAATCTTGTCTGTGAGTTCTTGCAATCGTTGTTGAAGGTCCTCAGGATGATGTCCATATGCTGCGCGAATTACTTCGTACCACCTTGATTTCTCGTCAGTTTGGCTACCGTAAAAATACCGATATTGGTATGGATCGTAAGGATTGTTTTGGGAACGAAGTAACAGTTCAAGTTCACGCCCTAGCGGAAAGGTCTTGATCGTACGATCGAGCAACCGTTCATAATCGGTTCGTGGTCCATATTGAACGTCTGATAAGCCGATATAGGAAGACCAGTTAACAGCAACTGGTCCTTGACCGTAATAGCCATACCCATAGAAGTTTATGTGTCCGGACTCTTCAAAATCGACTGGCCAATCGAGAAACATGAGAGTGTTCGATCCACCCATCCCGAATGGTGAACTGTTATCCAAATTCCGCAGATTGATATTGCGCCAAAACAGTCGTACGGCTTCAGCGGCGTCAGCATGGGTAGCAGTCTCGCTAAGTTCCCCGATTTTAGTGGCAGCTCGAGCGACGTTCTTAGGTAATTGTTCGACTATTGGTGGTGGAGCGAATTCATCAGTCGGACGCAATTCGATCGGTATCATCTGCTGTAAGATGTAGTTTTCTGTGCCTCCAGAACGCACGTTTTCTGCGTTTCGTGCGATGATATCTTCTAAGATTTCCTGATTGCGGAGGTCGGGACCTCCGTCGGTGGCAATATTGAGTGCGTCGACATAGAATTCACGTTGCTTGTTCCAAAAGAAAAATGCAGTTCGAATGGATTCGTTCGATTTATCTCGTGAATAGACACTTGAAAACAAACTGCGTACTTCCTCAGCATCGTCGTCATATATCGCCGACATGAGTAATTCGATCTCGTGACTCGTGTCCTCAGGGAAACACCGCATTAGACCACGCGCGTAATCTCTCGCTAGTGCTTCATATGCTTGCCTATCATTGCCCAAACTATTAAAGCCATAGTGAGCAATTTCATCAAGCTTCGCGGTTAGTTCTTCAGATAAGCACTCTCCATCGATTACCTGCTGTATCAGTGCTAAGATTTCTTCTTGGAACAAGTTGCCAATTACATTTCGAACCTCCCAGACTAGATTTCCTCCAAGATCCAAGTCCAACAGAGATTGAAAAGCCTCCTGTTTGGAGCCTTCGTAGTAAGCTGTCAGTATCTCACCGAGCTTCCAATCTTGGGGGAGTCGCTCGTTAACTGCTTCGTAAACTTTGACTAGCACATCAAGGTTGTCAGGATGGGCATCAAAGATTGCGACGAGTTGCCACACGGCATTTAAAACATATTCATCCTGAAAATCGATTGATTTCACCAAATCTAAGGCCGCCGCTTGCAGGGACCTACGTTGTGACCCGTTCAAATCAAGCTTAACTAACTCTTTATGTACCTCTGACATCGGGTAGACGTGACTCTGATACGGCGGAGGGTCTGCCGGAATACTGTCGACGACATACTGGTAGAATTCGACGCTGTCGTTTGGATTGTCTCGAGATTGGATATATCGCCACAACCCGCTCATACTATAATGCAAATCTTGGCGCATAGCCATGTTATCAGGGTCCTCGAGGATCACTTTGATCTCGTCAAAGTCTCGAAAGAACGGTCCAACCACTTCTTCCAACTGTGCTACCAATTCCGGATTGGACATAATCATCCCCAATAGCTGAGCGGGTTCTCCTTGGAGTTTTCCGGTGATGACGGGTACCATGCGGACGTACTCCCGTTCACCGAGAATCGAGCGCGCGTATCCCAGCACATCTCGAGGATTTGCCATAGAGAACATTCCTCGATTAAAAGGGCTCGGAATAGACTCGTCCATTTCTGGTTCATCTAAGAATTCATAGAAAATTTGGGCGACTGGTTTTGATGGTTCAACAACGTTTAGTAAGCGCGCGGTTCGCTCTACATCCTTAGCATCGATAGCCTTGTCCAGTTCTTCTGAAAGTAGGTCAGTGTCTTCGTCGGAATCGGTCGCGATCTCCTCAGAGTCATCACCTAGCAATTCCTCTAATTCGTCGGACATATACAACCCATTTGCTTCATATTCGCCTCGCAGGTAGTCAACGAAGCCTTCGGAACCGCTCACTTCTACTCCGAGCTCCGCAGCAATCAGGGAGGTAATATTGCCGGGTATGGGTATAGCAACTCCCATGGTAGCTCCCATTGATTGGATCATGCTGATCGCGCTAGACACTGTAGCGTCGACCTCGCCCTCGCCCTCGTCTGAATCTGCATCTGATTCCTCAGATGTCTCTTTGAGAAAGACGCTAGCTAACTCCAAGTCCATGGCATGGGCGAATTCAACGTGCTCAAGGACGGAACAGAGTCGTCGCACAAACCGACAGAAGTAGTCTAAGCGGGAGAAGCTGGTGATCTGCATGCCTTCTTCTCTTTCAGGAAGCGTTTGGATATATTCAAGCTCATCCACAAAAAACTCATGCAAAGCTTCAAACTGTTGCTCTGACTTCACCGGATCCGAGGGCCAGGTCGCGATTAAACCTTGAATCAGCGGTTCATAGTAGGTGTTGTAGTCGCGATTCACACTGGTGTTCTGAGGTCCGCCCCATCCCATGCTACTGCCCGACACCGGTACGCCGGCGTACAGTTGCGCGGGTTGACTGCGCAAGACGTTGAGCATGCCCTTCATGTAAAGGTCGGCGGCGACTTCATCTTGACCGTTTCCTTCTCGGAGTGCTGCTGTTTTTATCAGTAGCAGTAAGTTGTTTTGATTGAGTGCTAACGCATGACTGTAGAACGCAAGCGCTTTCTTGTAGAAGCCAGCCTCCTGAAATAGGTCAGCTTTGGTCTGATTTACATCCAGGTCACCTGTGATATCTTGGATAAGGTCAAGCGCTTTCTCAGCCCCGAGTTGGTCGTCTTGACTCAACAACGTCTTTGCGATGCTAATGTACACTTCTGGGGGTAATTGCTGACGTAGACCAATGAGCCGACGACCATAAGTGATTTGTCGGTCAGGATCGTTTACGCTTCTGCCATAGTAGAAATAGCCTTGCCCGGGCGTAGACATGGTCACGAGCTCGCGCAGTACCGACAAACGCCGAATGCCCGCTTGAGAGATCGAGTTTTCGATGGCGACGAACTCACTCTCAGTATCTAGAAATTCGGTCGCGATTTCGGACAATAAAGAATATAAGTAAAACTTGTCCTCTCGCTGGGTAATTCTTTCCAGAATAATTCGATGTGCCCACTTGAACACCGCTTGTCGGTTGTAACCTAGGCGTTGTCCCCACCCTTGTTGACCAATCATGTTCAGAATGCCATCGATAGCGACTACGAACTCGTTGTCGTTTTTCGCATGTTCCGCGATATATTGGAAAATAGCAACTGCTTCGTTCTGGCGATCCGATTCTTTCAACAACTCGCCCATGAGTAGCATGTTGTCGCTATTTTCGGGTTGTTGGACCAATGCTAATCGATAACTCTCGATGGCTTCTTCGGTGAACCCACTCATGGATAGCACGCTCGCTTCAAACTCTCCCGCGACTGCGTCGTGGTCGTACTTTCGAAGTTCTTCCAACCAATGAAAAATGTCTTCGAGTCGGTCTTCTGACTCTTCGTTAACGGTATACGCGACGGCATTGAGGACAATGTTCTGGATGTGTTCCATTCGATTTTCTTCGTCGATCTCTACCAGCTCGCGGAGGACTTTGTCGTACTTGTCGTACTCGTTTAGTTGCAGATAAACCAAACCTACTTGCCTCAAGCGCTCGATCTCAGACATATCGGTGTACTTCGCGAACTCTTCGATGACTTCGCCAGCACTGAACGCGTCGCCGACTTGGGTATATATGCGAACCAAGAGATTGATCTCGTTCTTATCCGCTTCTTGGTTGTAGAGCTTGCGTTCGATGTCGATCGCAATCGTCGCTAATTTATTGAGTTCAGCTGCTAGCAACAAAAATTGCGCTTCGGCAAATTTGCGTCGCGCTGGGGTGTCTTCCCGGACCCAGATGTCCTGCCACAAACGCATTGCTTCTTCACGGTTTCCAGCTACGCTCTCTAACCACGCCAGCCGCATACGATCATCGTATCCGAGTTCGCCTTCTTCACTCTCTCGCACTTTGACGAATACGTCGAGCGCAAGATCGAACCGCTGCAGTCTTTCGTAGGCGTCTGCGACGGTGCGCAAGTCGCCCGAGTTCTCCGGCAACGCTTCCGTCAATTCTTCCAATTCGGCGGTTGCCTCGTCATAGCGACCATTTGCTAAGTGCGCCTCAAACAAGAAGATCTGACCCGTGGTGGTCGGTCCGTGTTTTTCACGATGGCGTACCACTATTGCCATAGCTTCTTCTTCAAAGCCCATCTGCGACATGTACCTGCCACCGTGGGTGAGGATATCAATGTTGTCGGGGTTTTTTTCTTCAAGGAGGTGCCAAACCTTGAGCGATTCTTCTGGTTGTGCCACGCTGACAAAGTGAGAGGCCAGACCTGAATACCACAACACCGTATCGGGCTCTTCCTGGATCAGTCGCCGATACTCAGATACCATTTCGTCGGTGCGTCTTGCCACATCATAAATTTGTAGTAAGCGGTAACGGGTAGCGAGATCTTCAGGGTTCGCGTTCATGGATTGAAATAGGGCGATAGCCTCATCGTAGCGCTCAGAATCGGACAACAGATCAATGTGTAAATCGGTGAGGTCTCGATCTTTGTCCTGTCTCTCATTGAGGGCCACAAGTAGTTTCTCAAGATTTTCTGCTTTTCGATACGCTTCGTCGACCAACGTCAACGCGTAGAGCGCGTCAAAGCGCGTCTCCGCGGTCTCATAAGCGCGCCATGCATTCTCTTGTGCGAGGTCATAGTCTTCACAAAGAATCGCCCACTCCGTGACACGGAGGAGTTGACGGAAATAGTATTTACTTTCTGGATTAGGCTGATACAGATCTAACGCGTCCGTGGGATGTCCCAACACTGCAAGAGTGAGTGCCGCTCGATTCTTAAACTCCTGGTTTTCTCCTGTGGCAAGATTGATCAACGCTTCAACATTCGTCGGTTGCACGTCAATCATCGCAAGTCGAATCCGAATGAATTTTTGCTCCTCTGGGAGTTTGGTCAGTTCGAGAGTCTTCTGGTACCACTCGACGGCATCTCCTCTTTGACCTTGTGCGTCCAGTAAGCGCGCTCTGAGCAAAGTGCCATCCGTCGTTTCTTCTAGTTCAATCGCTTTATCAGCAACTTCGATCGCGCTGTCAAAATGCCCGTAACGCCAATAGAGATGAGCCATTGAAAGATACGACTTCGCACGGGTGCGGGCACTTACGTCGGTATTTTCTCCGATGTCGCGTAATTCATCGAGTGCTGGGTCAAGTGTTAGATGCGTCAAAATTGCATCATTGAATGCTTGATACACTAGGTCTAGATCTAGTCGTTCATCGCTTTCGTTGGCTTCGCGTAGTTCCTCTAAAGGTCCTGCAAACATGGATGCTGTCAAGCTGGTTGCAAAAACAGCGATTAGCAATCTGCGACAAAGATGAAAGTATGGTTGTGTGTATTTCATGTTTATAGGGTTCTTCGTTTGGCTACACTAAGAAAGGCTCAATGCTTAGTATAAGTAAAAATTTGTGACTCAGAGCGAAGTGCTCGAAGCATTCCCACGAGTTAGTGTATTGATGCGAGCGAGACTCTCGTTGACACTGTCAATTGTATAGGACTGTGTGTCGACGAAATAATTGGGAGTTATCTAAGACAGTCCCAATTCTGTTATTAACGCAACATCTTGTCCAACTCAGAACAATCTTTGGAGTTATAGTACGCTTGGTTCCATCTCTCGATAGGCTGATTCTAACGTCTGAATCTTCGTTGCGACCTCTCGAACGTAGTTGTCATCATTCACCGACTGGCCAATTTTCTCAAGTACTCGTAACACGGATAAACCAGCAGAATCGACGGAAATCAATTCTGCAGTGGCGAATGCTACCTCAGCAGAATTCGAGTTCCTTAAAGTCGTCAAGATTGTGACGACATCACTTGGACTAAAAATGTCTAACTCAAACGCATACGCCACGACTTGAGGATCTAACGGAAACTCGGCATCAATTGCAAGCTGTAAAAATGGTTTAATACTATAACGATCTAAGGATCGATGATACGTCGTTAGCCACGCGCTAATCTTCGACCACGAATTGGCTACTTTTTCCGGTTCATCCCGTAGGTCGTACTCGAATGCGATAACCGAAAGCATTTCGATGAGCCCCCGTTCATCCATTTCTTCATTTTCGAGCCAATCGGTCATGGACTCGACGAGTAAATTCATCCATTCGTCGTTGTCAAAATCGAAGATCGTATCACGGTCTCTGAACAATGCCATCACATTGGGTGAAACAAACGGAACATCAACTTCGGGCCCGATTTCAGCCCCAGGGGAACCTATTCTCATCGCTACACCTGAAGAGCTAAGTGCACTTATTACAGAGGATGCTTGAGACGCACTTACAGTAATCGAAGATCCTCCGGCAACGGAAATCACAGTGTTTCCAGCACCAACGAGGTCGTCTTCAACTGAAGGATCTGGGTCCTCAGTCTCTTCTTCTACCACTTCTACGAAGATTGGACGAAGATACTTTACTGCTTCGCTCAAGTCACCACTAGCCACCAACACTCGAATGACCTGCAATAGTGGTGGTACAGTTTCATATTCCGGTGCGACATTGCGTTTTCCATTCTGAAGCAGTTCGTCTAAGGAAGGCCGTAATCGTTTAGCTACTTCAAGCACTTCTGCAGCTGGATACACGCGAGACAGCAAATCCACAGTTTTTGCGTTCAAACTGTGTTCCGAAATCTCTCTATCAAAGGGTCGAACCATGGGTGCGATTCGTTCTACGAACTGCCGAGCCATAGTAGTCGAGGTGTGTTCTGCCACAGTTTCGATCAATCCAAACAAATCCACTGGGTTATTCGGATCGCCACCGTAGGACACTCGCGTCGTTCCAAAATTGGGATCGGACCGTGAAAGGTTTAATGCGTATAGTGTGTAGTAGTCTAGTGCGCTGTCCCACTGCTCGGCGCGTGCGAACATCTGTGCCGTATTGAGAGTCTGTAGCGCAGTCGGACCAGACAACTCGATCGCCCAACGCTCAAAATTTGCTAACATTTCCGTGGAAATTTCCTGTTCGGTAATGTTGGATAGATACATCCATAAGCTAAATTCGTGCTCGTCTGCAGTTTCAGATTCGACAGCATTCGTAAGTTCTGCTAATCGCTTGTCGAGATCTTGTGGATGGAAGGCGTATGCCTGAACTAGCAACTCGTACCACTTGTGCGAAAATCGTCTTTGTGAAGGAACCTGAGCCATCAAGTGTAGTTCAAGATCGCGACCTACAGAAAATTCCCGAACCAACCAATCTAAGAGTCTTTCAGAAGTCTGTGGTTGCTCTGTACTTTTTTGGACAAGATATTGAGCTAAAGTACTTGCATAGCTCACGAACGGCGAACGCGAATATCCGTAGAAGTCTGTGTTTCCTAATTCGTTTTGGTCTAGCGGCCAATTCAAAAATATCCCCATTGGCGATCCGGGTAGGTAAACTCTGCTACTACCTCCTAGATTCTGAGTGTTTAGATTACGCCAGAACAGCCGAAGCGCTTCTCCCGCGTCGTCTGTTGTGTTGGTTGAATCTAGCTGTGCGATCGCGCTCGCCGCGGTCTTAATGTTTTTTGGAATGCGGTCTTCCATTCCAATTACTCTCACTGACAGGCTATCGCCAGGATTGCCGAAATTGCGCACCAACGTTAAGATGTAATCTGGATGGTTGCCGTACTTAAAACGCGACTCGTCGTTTCGTTTCAAAATGTCATCAAGTATGTCTCGCTTGGTGAGATCAGGCTCACCATCAGTAGCAACGGCAATTGCCGAAATGTAGTCTTCCTGTTGCTTGCTCCACAGATAATGCGCTGTACGAATTCCAACCACGGTGTTGTCCCGTTCGTAAGCGTTTCGCAATTGCTCGGTGATTCGGCTATTTACCCCTCCTTGGATTGAAGAGACGATTAAATTTCGGCGATACTCTTCATTATCGGGGAAACACTC
This sequence comes from Gammaproteobacteria bacterium, assembly GCA_009841615.1. GTDB lineage: Bacteria > Pseudomonadota > Gammaproteobacteria > Pseudomonadales > Azotimanducaceae > Bin55. The sequence goes on from VXLL01000014.1 coordinate 243,662, forward strand.
CAACAAGCTCTTGCCAAGTTGGTATTCATCGATCTCTGTATTGATAAGGGGACCAATAAACCCTCTACTCGGCATCAATAACGCGATTTGATTTTCGGTTGGACAATCTCCAGCTACCATCGCGATCAGCATTGCTTGTCCTTGCTCACTGAAGTATTGCATGATGGTTGATTGCACGGTATAAGCCCAACGGATGTCTAAATTGGACTCTAGCAACTTGAGAAATGCAGCTTCTTTGTCGTCGGAAAAGTAGTCATCAAAAATACCAACAACATCCAGTCCCATTTCAGTCTTTTGACTGATCAATTTGACCAAGTCTAGGTGAACGTCTTGATTGTTTTCATGCATATCGAAATTTAGAACCAGACGCAACAATGAAGACATGACATATTCATCTTGAAAATCGATTTGGCTGACCATGTCTGTAGCGGCAGTCTTGAAGCGGTTACGTTGCTGGCGGTTCAACTCCATATCCAACAATGCCGTATATCTGTTGATGTGTTCGTAGATCATGCTACGCATCATCGGATCGTTAGTTTGTGGCAGCGCGACTTGGTATTCAAAGAATTGCAGCAACTCGTCGTTGTTCTCGCGACTTCTGATGTAGTCCCAGATTCTCGAATACATGAAATATGAACGCGAGGTAGCTTGCTTTGCTTCTGGCGACTCGAGTAAATCAAAAATTTCATCAATTGACTCAAAGAAGGGACCGTGATCCTCTTCGATTTCTTGAAGCAAGTACACGTTTCCTGTGAGCAATTGAATTAGCTCTTGCGGACTCGCTTTAATTCTGGTGACAATCCGAGACGTCAAACGCGCGACGGTGACCTCGTCAAAGAGTTGTTTCGCATATCTAAGTGCTTGTTCGTAATTTCGATTGTCTACCATTTGCCGGAACACTTCGTCAACAGGTTCCGGCAAGGTCATGATGGCGGCAAGTCTAGCGATACGATCAACATTTTGGCGTTCTACGGCCATGCGAAAGTCTCGTGTTAACAAGTCGTCATCGGTCGCCTCCGTTGAGGCAATGCTCTCATCATCCTGTTGCCCGCTATCAGGAACCATGGCGAGAATCTCTTCTGGTACCCTGAGACCATACAGTTTGTATTGGTTCTTCAACATGGACAAGAAATCTCCCGAGGAGATCACAGTACTTGTAAGTCGATCACCGCTAGGAAGTATGATGGTTGTCATAGACCCAACCGAAACGACTCCCTTGTTCCTTGGGTCATTGTCTCGCTCGTTCGATTCCTCCGGCGCCGGTGTCGAGCCATCAATAAATTCTTCCGCAAGCTGAATGTCCCGCGCGTAGACAAAGTCTTCCTGTTGTACCGATGCGCCGAGCCGTCGGATGAATTGTGAGAGATGATCTAAACGAGAGAAACGAGAAAGTTTAGGCTTCTCTTCATCATCGCCGCGCATCTCAATTACACTTGCAAGTTCTTTTTGGAACATGCTGTCGATTTGTGCTAGATTAGCATCTATCTCCGATTCTTCGGTCGGCCAAGTTGCAATCACGCCCTGTGTAAAAGGCTCGTAAAAAGTTTGGTAATCGCGATTCACGCTTAAGTTTCGACTACTCCCCACACGAATTCCAATAGGGAGACTTGATGACCTGTTCGATGGTGAGCTAGAGTCGGTATGGAGCTTTTCGGGTTGTGTGCGTAGTACGTTGAGCAACCCCTTCATATATAGTGTATTAGCAACGTCTAGCTGTCCGTTAGCTTCTCGCAACACGGCAGTTTTGAGTAGCAAAGTGCTGTTGTCCTGGTTTAAAGCTAACGCAGTGCTGTAAGATGATAGAGCTTTCTTTACGTAGCCCGCTTCTTGAAAGAGGTCAGCCTTTGTCTGGTTGACGTCTATTTGACCCGTTATATCCCGTACCAAATTCAAAGACTTCTCTGCACCTAGAGTGTCTTCCCGCTCCAATAGTGTTTTAGCAAGACTAATGTAAACTTCAGGTGGCAGTTGCTGTCTGAGTCCAATCAGACGCCTCCCGTAGCGAAGTTGGCGTTCGGTATCTCCAGCTTTTTGACTTAGGGAGAAAAAGCCGGCATCTCGAGTCGACATCGTTACCAATTCGCGGAGTACAGAAAGTCGCCGAATTCCAGCCTGTGAGATCGAATTCTCTACGGCAACAAACTCGCCCTCAGTGTCAAGCGTCTCCATTGCGATTTCCCCCAGCAACGTATAGAGATAAAACTTGTCGTCGCGACCGGTAATTCGTTCCAAGATAATCCGGTGCGCCCAACGGAACGTTGCTTGGTCATTTGGCGGAAGTCGTTGGCCGAATCGCTCTTGTCCAATCATGTTCAGGATGCCGTCTATCGCCACGACAAACTCGTTATCGTCCTGAGAATGTTCAGCAACGTATTGGAAAACTGCGACTGCCTCGTCGGTACGACCAGATTCCTTCATCAAGTCGCCCATGAGAAGTAGGTTGTCGCTGTGCTGAGGATGGCGTACTAGCGCGTATCGGTAACTCTCGATTGCTTGCTCCCTAAAGCCGCTCATCGAAAGTACGCTTGCTTCAAACTCACCAGTAACAGCTTCTTCGTCGTGTAAACGAAGTTGTTCCAGCCAGTGTTGAATGTCCTCTAGCTTCTCGTCGCTTTCTTCTTCGACAGTAAATGCGACCATGTTGAGCACGATATTTTGAATGTGTTCAATGCGATTTTCCGGGTCTATTTCCTCTAGTTGGCGCAGGGTTTTGTCGTACTTGTCATACTCTTGTAGTTGTAGGTAAACGGTCCCTAATTGGCGAAGCTTCTCCACCTCTGGTAGGTCTGCGTATTGCGCATATTGTTCCACAACCTCTGCGGCTGAAAATGAATCTCCAATCTCAGTGTAAATGCGAACTAGTAGGTTAATATCATTTTTACTAGCTGTCTTTTCCGTAAGTTTGTTTTCGAGATCGATCGCAATACGAGCAAGCTTGTTTAGTTCTGCGGCTATCAGCAAAAATTGACCCTCCGCGAACGCGCGTCTGGCTGGTGTGTCCTCTTGTACCCAAATTTCCTGCCAAAGTCGTAGCGCTTCTTCACGATTTCCTATTACGGCATGGAGCCATGCTAGACGCATTCGATCGTCGTATCCGAGAGCTTCGCCTTGGTGTTCTTCGACTTTAGAGAAAATCTGTAAAGCGTTTTCATATTTTCGCAATCGTTCATAAGCGTCCGCGACGGTTCGTAAGTCTCCAGCGTCTTCCGGAAGATATTCGACCAGTTCGTTCAACGCCGCAACCGCTTCGTTATTTCGACCCTTGTTCAAGTGCACTTCAAACAGAAACATTTGACCGGTCGTCGAAATGCCGTGTGTTTCGCCGTGTCGTTTCACCATCTCAAGGCTTTCGGCTTCAAAACCCATCTGACCCATTAGTCGCCCCGCATGGACGAGCACATCTATGTTGTCGGAGTTGTTTTTTTCGAGAGTGCGCCACACTTCACCCGCTCGCTCTGGCTCAGCGACCGCGACATAATGCGATGCGAGTCCAGAGTACCACAATACCGTATTTGGTTCTTCAGCAATGAGTCGTTCGTACTCCGCGATCATTTCATCAGTACGTTTGGAGACATCGTAAATCTGCAATAAGCGAAAACGCGCGTCTAGATCCGTCGGATCTAATTCCATCGAGTGGTACAGCTCGATAGCTTCGTCATATCGCTCTAAGTCCGTTAATAGATCAATGTGTAGGTCGACAAGATCTTCATCTCTTTCGTCCCTGTTGCTCAATTCCGCTACAAGCACGTCTAATTCGTCGTTTAGCCGGTAGGACTCATCGACAAGCGTCAAGGCATATAGTCCATCGAATCGGATATCTGTGTTGTCGTAGGCGCGCCAAGCGAATTCTTGAGCGGTTTCGAAATCTCCACCTATTATTGCCCACTCAGCATACCGAATAAGTTGTCGAAAATACTTTTCGTCGTTCGGATCAGGCTTGTACAATTCAAGCGCTTTGTCGGTGTGGCCCAGTACTGCTAACGTGATGGCTGCCCGATTTTTAAATACCTGATCTCGTTCGATTGCAAGTTTGTACAGCGCGTCGACGTTGCTCTTGTCAGTATCGATCATCGCAAGACGAATTTGGATGAACTCTCGTTCTTTAGCATCGTCTGTGCTCGCGAACGCACGTTCATAGTGTTCTAAGGCTTGTAATTCATTTCCATTCGCATCTGCGATTCGACCTGCAAGCATGAAATAATCAACCGTGAGTTCATCTTGAAACTCTTCATTTTCGGCTAGTTGCGTTAAGACTTCAGTGGCATTGGGTAACTGCCCATAACGCCAATAAAGATGAGCGATTGACAGGTACGCCTTAGTGCGTTGCCAAGTGTTATTTTCAGGGTTTTCAGCAGTCTCGGTTAGACTGAATACCGCGTCGTCAATACTCTGGTTTTCAAGGATTGAATCGTTAAACACGTCGTCGATTAATTCAAGGGATAGTCGTCCCTTTTGAGCATTGCTCGCGTCGAGTGCATCCAGAGAAGGTATGGCCGCGTGAGTAGTCACGCTCGCAACAAGAAGTGCTAGACCGATTAGCGAGGAGGTGAGTGGCTTAACTTTCATCGAAAGGTCCCTCGTTATGTCAAGTGTGTGGTTAGCTAGCTCTAGGCCAGCGTCTATATATCAAATCAGCAAGATAAGTGAGAAGTGCTAACAAGAAAATCCATGGTCTGAAATCAAAGATGCCATACGCTACGCTTCCTAAGCTCAACGTTTGAATGTGCTCAGTGGAATTAATGTCTGACACGGAAACACCACCGGTTTGTTCAGCTAGAACCTCAAGATCTAATCCGTTGAGGGGGTCAACTTGGTTTTCTCGAACTTGGTCGCTAGAGGCGAGGCTGACGACGCGCCACTGACGATTGTTGAAGTTATTGCCGATTCCCATGTATAAGTCTGCCTTTGCAGACGAACGAATGTCAGCTTCAAACAGTCCTGGTGCCGTCTCATCAAAGCTCGGTGGAGACTCTGAGTTTGGTGTGGAATCAAGATCATAGAGTTGAAGTTTAGGTTGCAAATTTGGAACCCTAGGCACTCGATTTGCGATTACAGTAGTCTTGCCGTATTGTCTTCGTACATCTGTTTCAAACATGCGTACCTCGGGTGCAGTTTTGCGTACTATACGACCAAGAAACTCTGAGTAATCTTCCCAATTATTCCAGGAGCGAGTACCCTCACCAACAGGTTCTGTCATCATCGCGGTTACCCGGCCTAGCCCAAATAGCCAAGTGGCAACGACTGGATGTTCGGTATCTTCGACAGCAAGCAAGACTTCAGCGCCATCTTTCGCAGTGACTTCAACATAGCCGTTCAGTGGGCGGATTGTGTCCGTTTCAATTTCACCCCACCAACCGGTACCAGCACTCGCAACGAGTTGAAACGCGCCGCGCTTGTACATCGGAGACTTCTTCGTTGAAGATTGTTTAAAAATCAGGTCGATAATTTGGAACTGATTGCCAACGGCGTAGAAACGACCTCCACCCCAGTTTGCAATATCGGCCATCACTTGATTG
>VXLL01000019.1 GCA_009841615.1 Gammaproteobacteria bacterium
GACCTGGAGGATCGGAATCGGGTAGAAAACGATTGGAAAAATCGATGAACGCGACAAAACGACGCGAGAAAGCCAAGAGGACCGAATTGGATGCGTGCATTCGCACCTTCATTCGGCAGTTCGGAGGAATTCCAGAAGTACGCGGGAAAGTCTCGATCTTTCAAGATTGTCGCCTTTCTCGTTCCTGGTGGCGTGGCTATTTCATCGCGCAGGTTTCTGGTGATTTTGGCGAAAACACGGAAGACTACGAGCAACAGCTATGGGACTTGCTGCGACTTTCAACCGCCCCATGGGACGAACTTGCTTCGTACGGCATTAGAAAACTTACCAGTATGAACTATCGTAGCGTTCGCTCTGCATTTGTCGAGAGTCTTCGACGCTCGGATATTGCCACGCGCTCCAGCGAACAGAGACGCAACAACTGCCAGCATTCGATCGAAGGAATCGGCGTTATTACGGCAAATACCGCCTTGGGCTTGCTTTCTTCAGACGACGTGCTCCGTTTGATCGCGCCCTACGTTGATAGAGCTCTAGCTGCGAATGAATAAGCCTAGCTTCGTGCCAAAAGTGCCTAATTCATATGACTTTGCCTACGACGAACCGGAGCACAGCTCACTGCCTCATGTAGTGAAGTTCTCCGGCGGGAGGTCGAGCGCCATGATGCTGTTGATTCTCTTGCACAATCGCAAGTTGCGTGCCAAACGAGGCGACGTTATTGTTTTTAACAATACGTCGGCGGAACATCCCGAAACGTACAAATTTGTTCGGACATGCAAAGAGATCGCCGAACGGCGGTATGGGATCCCGTTTTTTCTCACTGAATTTCAAACCTACGAAGACGCTTGGCTGGGTCGCTGGCGACGAGTTGCGAGTTATCGGCTGGTAAAAGCCACGCCATATCGCGAATACAAGAACCGCAATTCAAATGGCTATCGTCAAAAAGGCGAAGTATTCAAGGAGTTCATCTCGTGGAACTCGCAGCTACCCACGAGATTTGCGAGAACATGCACTGAATACCTAAAACTACAAACGACGGCTCATTTCCTAGAAGATTGGTTTGGTCGATGTACGTCCAGACAAGACCAAGCGAGCGGTCAATTCGCATGCAAGGATCGGACGAGGCGACTGGGTCATTTTTATCCTGAGTCCATGATGCCGCAACCGGAAACGTACGGCCAACGTGCGGAAATTGTTAGGTATCACTTTGATCAACCATGCGTGCGCAATGCACAGAAATTCGGGGACTTTACTGATGCGCACTTGGTTGATTTTCACCGAAAACACATTGAACCTTACGTGTTTGACCAGAAAGCCACATTGAGAAGTCAAGATCCTCTCAAGTTTGTCTCGCTGGTTGGACTTCGCGCTGACGAACCGGTACGTGTAGCTCGGATTTTGCAGCGGAACAACGCTGCTCATTCGCCCGATAGACTGGCAGATGGCGAATATGTATACGCACCGCTTTTTAATTGGAACATCGGCAAAGAAGATGTGCTTGAATTTTGGAACGAACAGTCATTTGACCTAGGAATCCCTGTTGAAACAAACCTTTCGAATTGCGTCTACTGTTTCATGAAGGGACCATCAACGCTACGGAAGCTTGCAAAGCACAGTACAGGTGAAGGCCCTAGCAACATCCAATGGTGGGCTGACGTCGAAAGCGACTACTCTCGCGTGGTCCAAAGTAGCACGAAACCCGGTGAGATGACCACATTTGGTTTTTTTGGCGCGAATGCGCTTACATATTCACGAATCATCGCCACATCGGATGCGAATGATGACTCGCGGAGCATATCGACACTGCCCTGTGAATGTACGGATTAGAGAGGTATCTACTATGTCAACACCAGAAATTTTGCCACCACCTGTCCACCAATTCAATAGAACCCAGTATGGGCACTTTGGCGAGTTTGGAAATGGTGCGAACATTCGCGCTTTCTATCTCCAATCGGCGATCCGCGCCGCAGATCTGAGTGAGATATCGCTTCTTACCGAGATACCCGGTGCTGAAAAGTGGTCGATACGTGACTTATTTCAACGTGATCTCGATTCGGAGCGCGTTCAGCGAGAAATAAAACCTCATTTTGAGGACTCAGAAAAAGTCAAGTTCTTCTCGCCGCTCACTCTCACGCTTCTGCCTATGAAAAACGGTCTGGTCAGTGACCGAATGCCACGCGCAATTGAGTCGGAGGAACGATTCGATGGTCAACAGTGGACGTGTGTGAGCCGCGGGAGCTACTACCGATTTCGACACCTAAAAGGCACACCCCAATGGACGTATTTGGAATGGAATTCATCTATCACAAAGCTGGTCGCGATTGACGGGCAGCACCGATTGGCGACGATGCGAAGCATTCTGGAAGATGGCGCTAACCAGAAAGTGACGGACTTCAATGATTGGAATATCCCCGTCATCATCGCGTCGTTTCGAGCAGCAACCGCCGATGACGAAGCACCTACAGTTCTCGAAGTGATGCGTCAACTATTTTCCAACATTAACACCGAAGCGAAAACCGTCAGCGACGGCCGACAGATACTGTTAAACGATATCCAACCGAACTCTATATGCACCCAAGAGCTTATCGAACGATCTCACGAGAACGATCTTAACGATGCAAACGAGCGGGACGAATCAATCATGCCGCTACTCGGTTTCGATTGGCGTTTGAATGCTAAGGACGAGAGCGCGGACGCCACGGCATCGTATAACGCGGGCGGAATTCAATCGGTGGTTGAAATTCACGAAGTATTTAAGAACTTCGTATTAGGTGACGACTGTGACCAGGATCAGGTCGAATATCTTGAAGCACTCTTAGACGTTGATACGGAGCTTCTCAACGAGATGCTTGAGCACAAACACGTGCCTCTAAACCGCGCACATGAACTTAGACGCGAGGTCAAGAGCCGCCTTATTTCAGGCGTAGGTACCGTCTTAGAGAGCTTCACACCATATCGTGAGTACTTTAAGGCACTTCGTGAATTCGAGAAGGAATTAACATCAGCGAATTCCTCGTCTGGAACCCTTTACCAGCAAGCTTTCTCGGAAAGGCGTTATGGACGGAACGACGCCTTGGCGGTGTCTCGGGAGCAGATTGATGCGGCAACCATAGAGATCGAAAAGCGCATTCCCGATATAAAGAAAGAGCACATTCCAAGGCTCTTCGAACGCGCCATCGGCTCCAGGGGTATCTTTTACGCGTTTGGAGAACTTGCGTGGGGTGAGATATTCAATACGGAGTCCGAAATCGCTTCAATTCAGGAATGCGCCGACGAGTATGTACGTCTTTTGAACGCGGTCTACGACGATAACTGGTTATCGCTCGAAGATGGCAGCGAAGGAAGGATGTACTTGAATCACTGCGCAGTTGATCACGAAAATCGAATCATTAACTTTAAGTTTAAAGACATCGCCAAAGGTATAGGAAACTACGTTTTGATGTTCGTAGTGGCTTATGACGCGAATAGGGACCAACGCTTCGAGGATTTCTTAAATGACGAAGGGTGGTGGTCTGAGCAAATCTCTCTCTATCACCGTACGATTCTGACTGGATTTAAGAAGGAAGCGCGTCCGATCGTACAGAACGACTTTCCGACTCTTTCGAAAGCGGAACAGAATCACAAGATACTGGAAAAGGCAACGCAAGCTGCCGACAATCAGACGCGCCAATTCGTGGATGCGCTTATAACCGTCTCGCATGACCTAAACGACATCCTACCGCACTTTGAAGAATCTTCGTAACGGCACGCAAATTGATTTGATTGATCTCGCGGTCACCAAGTCGGTTGTTGGTTCAGACCGCATACGAAGCGGGAAAGGGTGATGAATATGGTTCGCTCTGACGATGGCTTAGATGAGATCTATCTAGATCATCAAGCTACGACACCCGTCGACGAACGGGTAATTCAAGCAATGCTACCGTTCTTCGATAACGTATTTGCAAACCCTCATAGCATTACGTATCGACGATCAATTCTAGCTTCACAAGCCGTTGAGAAATCTCGGAAGGAGCTAGCAACTGCTGTCGGGGCGCCGGCCAGCGACATTTTTTTTACTTCGGGTGCAACAGAAGCGAATAACCTCGCTCTTCAAGGAATTGCACGAGGTCCGTCTAAACGTAGGAAAGTCATAACACAAGCGACTGAGCACCGGTCTGTACTCGACACGGTGAAATTTCTTGGCGACAATGGATGCAGGTGCGTCGTGCTCTCGGTCAAACGCGACGGCTCGCTGGATTTAGATCGTTTGCGGGATGAGGTTGATGATTCGACGTTGCTCGTATCGGTCATGCACGTTAATAATGAAACGGGTGTCATTCATCCTGTTGACGAGATTGCTGAAATAGCGCATGATCGCGGTGCCCTATTTCACAGCGATTGTGCGCAAGCAATTGGGAAGGTTGAGGTGAACGTCCGCAATATGAGCATGGATATGGCGTCTTTTTCTGGACACAAAGCATATGGGCCTAAGGGAATCGGCGCATTCTTCGCAAACCGCGACGCTAGGTCTGAACTTTCACCTCTCTACTATGGCGGGGGACAGGAACGGGGTATACGGCCTGGTACGCTGCCTGTGCCTCTCTGCGTCGGACTGGGAAGAGCATTCGCAATCGCGACCGAAGAACGTGCGTCATTCAGCCATCGTGCGAATCGTCAAATTCATGAAATTCGAGAGTTCATTGAATCACTCGGGGTATCGTTTAAGTTCAACGGCAACACAGAACAGCAAGCGCCAGGATGTCTAAGCGTCACTTTCCCTGACTTTCCTGCTGACGGGGTTATTTCCTCGTGCAGAAGACTGGAACTGTCATCGGGATCTGCTTGTGAATCGACGAAGAACCGAGCATCTCATGTACTCAAGGCTATGGGGATGACCAGGTCCCTAGCGTCGTCAACATTGCGTATCAGCGTTGGTAGGTACACCGACGACCACGCCATATGCGTTTTCAAAGACCAACTCAAAAAGTTGATGACACTCACCTAGAAGAGGAAGTAGCGCGATGCCAAACGTCGATATCGGCCAACGCTCGGTTGCAGAATGGCTGACTGAAATCCACTCTGGCTCCTTGCGACTCCCGGAATTCCAAAGAGACGTTGTTTGGAATCAGAACCAAGTGTGCGATCTTCTGGAAGCGATTCTCGCAAGTCGGCCCGTCGGTTGCCTTTTACTATTGCCTAAAAACGAGGAACCCGAAGAACAATTTCGAGTAAGAGCATTTGACGGCATTGATTTATCGGGGGATAAATACTCAAGTCTCGTTCTCGATGGACAGCAAAGGCTGAGCGCTCTGTGTCGCGCACTCGCCGGTACGGACAAGGATTTTCGCTACTTTATCACTACTGCTGACGACGAGGATGTTAGTCGGGTTGACGTATCGGTTCGCGCGTTTCGGAAAACGTTGCAGTGGGTGAACGATCCCTTGAGCATTTACGAGCGCGAATTAATACCGGCAGACATCCTTTGGGTTGATTCGCCCGGTGATTCCGAAAAGGTTCACACTTTCATAACGAACTGGTTCGACGATATCGATCAGTTGGCTGAGAATTCAACCGATGTAGATACCACCACAACATCCAGGAAGCGGCAAAACCGCACGACGGCATTAAGCGATCGAGTACGAAACTTTCAACTACCGTTTATTCAGCTACGGGACGGTACGAGGAAATTAGAAGCAATCGATACATTCATTAAGACAAATACCTCATCGCAACGACTCCGCACATTCGACATCGTTGTCGGCGAGCTTCTTGCGGCTCACGAGAGCCAGTTGAGAGACCATCGAGACCATCTGTTCGCGCAAATTCCTGAAATCGAGAATTACCTTGACGAAACCGAAGTGGGTGACCTGATTCTGAAGATTGCGTGTCTAACGCAGAATCTTACTCCTACTGAACGTCAATATAGTAAAAAGGAGGTTCTCAGCTTCGTTGCCCACGACTTGGACAAGATTGTCGAAGGAATAAGTTGGACCATCGAACGTTTGCGTGCGGATCGGATATACGACAAACAACGTTTGCCAAGCGTTATTCCACTAAGAGTGCTACCAGCGTTGCACCAGAGCATCCCGAACGAAATTCGTAGCGGATCGATGGGAAATGTCGTCAAGACAGCGCGGGCGTATATGTGGCGAGCATTCGCGACCGAAAGGTACTCACGAAGCGCCGCGACATTGTTGAAGGAAGACTACGAATCGCTACGACGCTTGATTGTGAACAAGCAAGTTGAAAACGAGTCACCATATTGGGATTCTGTTAACTTTCCGCTCCCGAACGTGGAGAAGCTTTTAAGTGCTGATTGGCCAAAGAGAGCGTCTAGGTTGCCAAGAACCATTCTCGCGGTAGCGAATCGAAGCGGGGCGAGAGATATCAGTTCCGACTCAGAGATCAATCAAGACAATGTGCGGTTTCGTGAATACCACCACCTTTACCCGAAAGGCTTCTTGCACGTGAACGCCCCAAGAGTCAATCCGAATCGCGCGGTCAATTGCGTTTTAATCGAAGCGAGATCCAATCGTTCGGCTGCCGCCAAGGAACCAATCACCTATTTCAACGAGCTCTGCAAAAAATCCAGTGGAGGTTCGAAAATAAGCGAACGAGACATTGCGGAACGACTGCGAACTCATGCCGTGCACTCTAATGATCTTTTCTTGAGAGACTCCTTGTCGGTCAGACGTTCGTATGAAGCGTTTTGCAAAGGTCGAGCTAAGCTCATCGAGAAGCACCTACAAAAGCTCGTTCTAGGTTCAACCCCCTCAGTCCACCACACGATGAAAGTGGGTTGAGATGATAAAGGACCGGCTCTAGAAAGATTCGGTGTCACCGGCACCAAAATTGACGCGACTCGCTAGTGTCTGGCAGAAAACCCTGACTTTCGCAGGATTCGCTCATTCGAGCAAGTGAATGGTTCTAGACGACGTTGGCACTGCCAATATTTTCGATGTATTTGGCGGTTTTATACCACTTAACACATACGTTTTCAACCTCGTTTTCAACGCGTGCATAAGATGCTCCCGCCACTGCTGTAGCGTCATCAAGTAGGTACTGTCAGACCGCCGTCAGGCGGCGAGAAGCAACGGGTGAGTTGGTTTTCTTCGACGGGCTGTATTGCGCGTGCGCAGATGCAGACCCAAGCGATGTAGGTTCGCGGCCGCCATCGCCAGGATCACCGTGCGTTCAAAGCTTTCGCGCCCATGCGTGCGGACGCGCCCGAGAGCGTGACATTCCAATTGATGGATCGCGGACTCAACGCCAGCATGCCACTCCCGCATGGTCCGGAACGCCGGGTCGATTTCCCGCACTTGGTCGGCCGCGTTGCGATGTCCTTTCTTGGGCAGTGCATTGAGCGTCAGACGCGCATCCAATTGCTGGCGATTGTTAGAGCTGTGAAACCCATGATCGAAACTCACGGCGTCAAGTGTCGGATAGGCAATTTGGCAGGCTTCAACCAACGGCACTGCGGCGGCCACGTCGCCGCCTTCCCATTGCAACTGTGCGCCGAGCACGAAGCCGTGTTCGTTAATCAAAATCGTCGCGGGAACACTAAGTTTTACCAGCGTTTTCGCTTTGCCCTAGCCGTCTGATTGGTCGATCCTCGATGCGTTGCAACGCCGCTTTCACGCCGCGGAGCCAAATCGCATCTGGGTCACCGACATCACCATGGTGACAACGGCGAGGGCAAGTTGTATCTATGCATCATCAAAGACCTGTATGACGGTGTCGTCGTGGCTTGGCGAACCTCCGTGCATCCGAATGCAGAGTTGGTCACGCGCACCGTCGATCGAGCCGTGCAGGTCCGCTTGGAAGGTGAGCGGCCGGTCGTCGATTCCGATCGGGGAAGCCAATATACGAGCCGGGCTCATCGAAAGTGCCTTGAAGACCACCGGCTGCAAATCAGCATGGGACAAGTGGCCTCCAGTTCGGACTGCGCGTCAGCTGAAACGGTTTTCGGTCAACTGAATAGAGAAATAGTGCATGGCACCCGCTTTCAAACGCGCCAGGAAGCCGCAGAGCAGATTGATCGTTACTTCTTGAGAGTGTATAACCCACTTCGAAGAACAGCGCTCACCCGAGCTGAATTAACCCAGGGAGCATCACTAAATTATGAGGGAAAGGAGGAACCTATTGAGTTCAATCCCCTTTTATAAGTGTCCCCTAAAACGACCGCACTCCCTGGATCGTTTGGACCCGTTCGTTAATACGTTCTTAAAAAGAAGCTCCACATTTCGCAGGCCTTCAGATTGTTAGCTACGGAGGTTAGTGGCCCTCGCCGCTAGAGGGAGGATCGGAGCAGTAAGTTTGTCCAACCTCGACTTCCGTTCGGGTTCAAGCGCGACCATGTTGAGTTGTGGTAACTTCTACATTCGCTGTGAGGTTTTGTCCCCTTGCCTGACAACCCTGCTAGCGCCCAACGTAATCATCGCCGACATCATGGTTGTGAACTGCGCCACTGTCGTCTACGTAACTGGCTTCGCAATTCCAGATGGTTCACCCACCTGACCCACCGGTTCCAACGACGTTAACACCACCGCTAATTGTTTCCTGCCAACAAACGATGATCGAGTTATTGTGGTCGCCATCACAACCTGTTAGCAGAATTGCCGACATGGCGAACGCCCCAGCGAGCATTGCCCGTTTCATTGCACGAACCCCTTCTGCTGACTTTCAAAAAGCCCTGCGGGGCGTCCTATCCATTGCCAACCCGACGTGACACGATATGATCCGAGATAAACATGGTGTATTAACATCGCGCCTTTGATCGGAGGTAAGTCGGAGATCGCAGTCGCCGGATCAAACCCTGTCAATTTGGTTAGGCGCATTTTCGTAGGTACGTCCGTGAATCCTTGTCTGGGACCGAATTCATTCCTGATTTCGTTTAGGTCCATCAGCGAAAGGTCGACTGAACGCAATCGATAAACGCCGTCGCGGTGATCCGAGGTCATTTCCGCGTAAGACGTATGAGTCTTATCACCTTTCGTGAATTCGGTGTACAGCACGAGCTCGGTCGGGAAGACTGTATCGTGTTCGGGCGTTGACAGTTCGATACGGAAAATGTCGAGCAGTCCTGTTCGAACATCGTGTAGTTCGCCTGAATATCCTGCTTCTATCAGATCATCAATAACGAATGCGAGTGGAACTCCCTTGATGTCGTCCCAACCAGCTACCATGAATGAACTGATACGGCGATTCAGACCGCTGATCGTGTTCAGTTCCAATGCTTGCTTGAATGAGGCTTCGTCTTTTAGATCGAGTAAACCGTGATATTTAATGAATCGAGGTTGGAACACTTCACCTACGAATGTGGGAGTGTGTCCGGCTTGAACAATTGGAGGCTTGACGTAGAACGAATTTTCGCCCTCTATTACCTCTAGAGTTTTGGACGTTTCGCGTGGCGTCTCAGCTTGGATAAAGCCTGTAACCACCACGAGAACGATAGTTAGAAGTTTGCGCAATTGAAGGAGTTCCTCAGTATACATTAAGTTCAAAATCGAATATAGAAGGTATAGTT
>VXLL01000028.1 GCA_009841615.1 Gammaproteobacteria bacterium
GATGGTACCTCGTCGGGTGTAGTCGTCACAGGCTAGGTTGGTGTGGGAGCACTAGCGATTGTTTCACGCGATTCCGATTCTTGCTCTGCTGAAACCTGTTCTAGGGGACGTAGGCTCACTCGAACTGTTGCTTTAGCGTTAGCTGAACGCAACCCTAGCTCGTCAATCGCGACATACTCAAAGCTTTCGTTGCCAAGAAAGCCGGTACTTGGGGTATACCGAAACTTCTCGCCATTTAACTCGACTTTTCCGTAACCGGGAGGAGTCGCGATTTGGTAGGCTACGATTTGTCCGTCGACATCAATTGCTTGCGGTTCAATCATTACAACCATGTTTACCGCCGTTGTTGCTTGAATGGGTTCGGCGACTGGCGGATCGTTGACTGCAGCAATATCAATTTTTACGGTAGCGGGTTTGGAAACACGACCATTTCTGCGCAAAGTCACATACTCAAACTCGTCACTGCCAAAGTAGTTGGTGGGCGGCGTATAGTAAATATTTGGAGGAGTACCACCAATTGACCCATGTTCAGGAAAAGTTGATATCTGGTAGGAAACTTCACGATCTGAAGGTGCCGTTGTCGTAAGTGTGATAGAAGCTGTGCTGTCTTCTTCAATGTCAAACTCGAGAGCTAAGGGATCAGGACCGCGGGCACACCCAGTTTGTATTAAGAGACATACACCCAATATCGAACAAATACCAACTAGTGGGTATTGCTGGAAGCTGCACTTTGAGCTGAGTTCAAACTTTGCCATTGAGCCCTCCTTGTTGTGACGTAGACAACAGTAACGGATTTTAGTTGCTAATCGCTAGGGTCATCGGATATGTTCGTTTTCACCGATTGCGTAGTGTGTTGCTGACGAATTTAGTCTTCTAGCAAGATTTTGGCACGCTCCCATTAAACATTTGTTCGCATGTGGAATGGGATCAATAGCCAACTATTCAAGACGAAACGTGATGGTCAATCCCATTCCGATGCTACTTAGAGTGTCAGTCTCTCTTTTGCTGGTATACCCTTCTGGTAGGGCGTGACTTCTGAGCACGTCCAAACTGCCTGTTGCTTCAAACGAATCAAATGGTGCGTACTTCCCCCGTAAGCCGATGAGAATTGAATCGCTAAATTGCCAATCCACACCCGCAAAGAATTGCAACGATGGTGATGAGTCGCGCAGTGTTTCATGCACTGAACTGGTCGTGCCAGCTAGATTCCTTCTCACCTCCTCCGAGTTCGGCAACGTACTTCCGGTACTAATCTGAGTCCAATCGTTGTTTCGAACCCAAATCCTACCACCATAGATCGAAGTGTTCATTAGACCAACACCAGCTCCGAGGTAAAGTTGCGTTTTGCGTCCGGAGCGAAAGTTGTACCTTAGATTCGCCAACAACGAATGAGTCGTAATTTTTCCAATGTGTTCTTGAGCTCTGTAGATTTCGTTGCTCAACTTGTCTCGCGCAACTCCCGAACGACTTCTGATGGATTGAGTCTGATCCAGCGAAGATTCTCCGTACGAATACTCAATCTCTACGGAAATGTTCTTCCACAAACCGGTACCGTCGAGGTGTCGACCTATGATAGCCGTGCTTGCAATTCCAAACCCGCCGTCAAATTTTGTTAACCATCCAGTACCCTCAGTGGGACAACCCGCTATCTGCCTAGACTCTTCGCTAGGATTGATGACAGGATCACATACACTACCTTGATCAGTCGAGGATCCAAGATAATCAAAACCCGAGGTAGCAGACAGACCTAAACTTGAACTGATATACACACCTTTGAAAACGTCGGCGTTAACCGTTCCAAACGCGAGAAAAACTGACAATGTCGAGATTAATATAGCAGTCGGCTTCTTCATACGGTGAATTCCTCTTTAATTTTGACAAGAATATCCTAAGTGATAGGAGAAATCTGAATGTTCAGGTCTCCCGATGAACTTGTTGATTGCTAGCTCGTTCTGCTAACTCAAAGCTCACGCGAACAGCCTCGCGCAAACTTTGTTGCTGGTACATTTTTGCATATAAGCCGTTTTGTCGAAGCAGTTCGATATGGGATCCCAGCTCTACGATTCGACCAGCCTCAACAAAAGCGATCTTGTCCACGTTTCGAATAGTTGAGAGACGATGCGCGATGATAAAACATATGCGCTCCCGTAGTAATTGTTCAATACCCTGTTGAATGTGTTGTTCGGTGTCAGTATCAACGGAACTCGTGGCTTCGTCAAAAACCAAAATTTGTGGGTCAGATAGTAAAGCGCGCGCAATCGAAACAAGTTGTTTTTGACCAGCTGACAATTTGCTACCTCCAGCTCCAGCATTGGTTTGATATCCACCTTCCATGGCTTCGATGAAGTCGTGCGCGCCAGCCAGACGGGCAGCAGCTACCACTTCCGCGTCCGAGGCTTCGATTCGACCGTAGCGAATGTTCTCGAGTATCGGACCGGAAAATACGTGCGCGTGTTGTAAAACCACCCCCAACTGCGAACGATACCAGTTGAGCGGAAACTCCCGGTAGTCGATACCGTTCACTTCGACAATTCCAGTAGTGGGTTCGTAAAACCGACAAAGTAGGTTTACGAGAGTAGTCTTTCCACCGCCCGTAGGACCCACAATAGCCAATGATTCACCTGCATTGATTTTCAAATTGATGTCGTGCAAAACCGGCGCGCCAGAGTCATAGGCAAAGCCCAAATCTTTAACTTCGACGGATGTAATTTCAGTGGGGATGGCGTACTTGTTATTTGAACGCGAAACAATATCAGGTTGCGCATCCATAACTGCTAGCACGCGTTCCGCTGAAGCTTGCGCAGTTTGCATTTCGGTGAACCACGCTGCCATTTCCATGGCAGGTTCTAGGAAGTAACGAACCCACATCATGAAAGCAAGAAATACCGTGACCGCGAAGACTCCTTGCACGACTTCTATGCCGCCAACCGCTAGGGTTATGCCAGTGATCATGCTCCCCGTAGTCATCACAATCGGGACGTAGACTGCCGAAAGTGTTAAGTTTTCGACGGAGGAGTTGTAGAGTCTGTTGGTCGTTTGCTGGAGATCTTTGAGATGATTCTCTTGCTGGACGAACGACTTACTCGTGAGTACGCCCATGATGCTTTCGTTGATCGTACCCGTCAATATTGAATTTGTCGCACGCACATCCCGAGCCGTTCTCAGTATAGAACGTCTAAGTTTCACGGTAATCCAAGCAATCACGGGAATAAATACAAACGCAAACAAAGCCAATTTCCAGTTCAGGACGAGCATCACAATGGCAAACGACAACATCATTGTGGTGCCCCACATGAAATCGAGAAACGCCCACGTCAAAATGTTCGACAGACGTTCGCAGTCTGACATCAACCGTGACATCAGCCAACCTACAGGTCGGCGATCGAAAAATCGAAAAGACTGTTGCTGAATGTTGCGAAATGCATCGTCGCGAATGGTATAACTCGCGTTCGAACGGACTTTGCAGACGTACATCACAAAGCCGCTGACCACCGCACTGGCCAACAATCCGGACAACAAAATCAGAATTGCCCACAACGCGAGATTGGCATCGGTGCCGTTCTTTTTTATGTCTGCGACCATTCCCATGGTGATTAAACCAGGAAACATTTCGGTCGCACCTGTGACTGCCCCACAAAATGCAATGATTGCTAAGTGTACTTTGTACCTTAGGATGTAGCCGAACAACCTGCGCCAAAGATGGAATTCCATCTGCGCTTTTTCGGTGTCTTGAAACTCGTCCTTCAGTTCTACGGGCTCTGCAGAAGTACTCTCAGCCATTTGCAGCTAGCTCCGTTTCATACTGAATAGTCTCGTCAAGCAGACCTTGAATGTCGCACAATTCACGATAAGGTCCGGGGACGGAAAACAGTTGGTTGTGTGTACCGATCTGCACGATGCGACCGTGCTCCATAACCACGATTCGATCAACATTACGAATCGTCGTCAATCGATGGGCGACAATGATGGTGGTAGGTTGGTGTTCTTTGTTCGCTAGATTCGCCAGAATCTCATTTTCCGTGTGGGTATCTACTCCCGATAGAACATCATCGAGAATCAAGACTGAAGCTTTCGAAACGAGCGCTCGCGCTAAGGCCAAACGTTGACGTTGCCCACCTGACAAGTTCACACCACGTTCTCCGATACGTGTGTCATAACCCTTTGGAAAGCCTGTTATAGTTTCGTGCATTAGTGCTTTTCGTGTCGCGTCAACGAGTTCTTCGTCACTGGCTTCGCGTTTTCCTAAGAGCAAGTTGTCCCGTACCGTACGCGAAAAGAGAAATGGTTCTTGAAGCACGCAAGCAATCTGCTGGCGCAACCAATCCACGTCGAGGGTATGAATGTCCTTCCCGTCCAACGAGATGCGACCGCTTTTGATCGGGTAGAACCGCAAGAGTGCACGAATGAGCGTTGACTTACCGGATCCGGGAGGACCAACAATACCTATCTTCTCCCCTGGCTCGATCGTTAGTTCAATGTTCTCGAGATGCTCAGCAGTATCGTTGTAGGCAAGCGATACGTTCGTAAAGACAATTTGCCCTTGCGTTCGATGTTCTTTCGGTCGTTGCTGAACAGGTTCTTGTTCGGCGTTCAACAGGTATTTAACCCTTTCCAGAGAGACGAGAGTCTTGCCGGCGTGCTCAACAACATCAATTAGTTGGCGAATTCTCCATACGACAATACTCGAAAGGGTGATGAACAACAACAACTCTCCAGTCGTTAATTGTCCCAACGATAGTAGATACCCGCCACCAATAGTAACAATGCCTATCTGTACGGTACATACGAAATCACTAATACCCCAATACCAAGACTCGTAATTTGTCATACGAATGTATTTGTCCCGATAGTTCTTGTTCTCACTATCAAATCGTTGGTATTCAAAGTCTTCTCGCGCGAAAGCCTGCACGACGCGAATACCCGTGAGGTTCTCTTGCAGCACCGCTGTGAGCTTGCCCTCTGCTTCATCGGCAGCTCTAAACAACTTGGCAACAAATCGGAAGAAGAAGATGCCACCAGCAACAATGACTGGCAGGAGCATTACGCTGTAGAACGTCAGCGTCGCATGACGCCAAAATAAGATCGGCAACATCACGAACACTAGGAGTAATGCCCGCGCGAGTGCATCGACATCGTTGTGCATGAACTGTCGTAAGGTTTCCACATCGGAAGTGCAGCGTTGCACCAAGTCTCCTACCTCTTCATGGTCAAAGAACTTTGCCTCTGCGTGATTCGTGTGGTCGTATAGCGCTTCGCGCAATTTACGGGCGAACCCTTCTGACGCTACCGCGGAGAATCGCCCGCGAAGAAATTGCAAAACGCTCGCAAAAATCGTAATAATCACGCCAACAATCGCCGAGACGATTAAATAGCTCGCAAACGGTGTCGCCGAACCGAAGAAATTTGCTAATTGGTGCAGGTACTTGTTTGCATATCCAAAGTCCTGGTTTTCCACCACGTCAATCGCGTACATCGCGATTACCGGGACCGCCATCAAACCAGCTATAGCAAGAGTCGAGCACAGTGTAGCAAGCACGTACAGCGTCCGATGCCCACGCGTGATAGACCACAAACTGTGGTATGAATGCTTGTTGTTATTAGGTGTGGTTGCCATTTGTCTGTTTTCGTACGGACGTAAGACGCTTCAGAATTAAGCGTCGCACTACACTGAATCACCGAATACGCGCTAGCTGCACCAACAGGATCCATCCTGTTCAAGTAGAACTAAGGAAGTCCCTACCTTCGTGCAAAATCTAATCGGGAGTTGTGCTCAAAATGCACCTGTGTACGACCTTAGCATGAAGGTCGAGTTCCAATAATATTTGTACTTCGCGCCGATCTTAAACTCTTAAACATATCATTATTGAATGGACGTTGATTCTCTCGTAAACCATTTCTTACTCGCACTCCCGATCCAAACAGATTCTTACTTTGAAGATTCGGTTACGCTCCTAGTCAAACACGACCAAGACGGTGCGATGGGTTTCATTGTCAATCGGCCGACACCAGTCTCACTGAAGGATGTCCTTGTTCGCGTGGAGCTCGAGACCAAACTTGAGATCAAAGGTATGATGCTTGAAGGCGGTCCTGTAAGCCGCACCTTTCCAAGTATGATTCACACCAATGAATTCAGTACTAACGAAACATTTAAAGTCACCGAAGACATCTCAGTTACCATGCAAGAAAGTCACGGTGGAGTCTACGAAACTTTAAAGGCTATCGCCGAAGGCAAAGGCCCTCAAGAATACTTGTTTCTCTTGGGATACGCTGGTTGGGGTCCCGGGCAACTAGAAAGTGAACTTGAAGACAATGCTTGGGTTGCCTGTCCAGCCGACCGACAGATTTTATTCGACGAGCCTTTTGAAAGTCGATTACAAACACTTTCCGATCAACTCAATATGGACTTTGACAAGTTTGTGTTTCATGGAGGCGACGCGTAAATGCGCCGCCGGAAGGGTGCTTTGACGTTCGATTTTGGGATGAAACACATCGGTGTCGCCAGCGTGGAAGTCACCTCGCGAATCGTCGGTCCGAAATGCACTCTGTCTGCTAACCACGGGAAACCTAACGTCGACCAGTTAGACTTTTTAGTTGATGCCTGGCAACCTACGGATCTAGTCGTAGGTCTACCATTGAACATGGATGACAGTGAATCCAATATGTCGAAAGCCGCGCGCAAATTTGGCCTGTTTCTAGAGAAACGATTTCAGTTGCCAGTACATTTCGTCGACGAACGCTTGAGCTCTTACGAAGCGGCGCAACGCGAGGGGACAAAAAACGCCGATCATGCGCTCGCCGCTGTTGCCATTGGCGAGACTTGGCTACACGAGCTGATCGTTTCGCGCCGTTAAGTCCCCTGTGTTGGTGTCTTCTCCGGGAGTAGCATTTCCAAAGTTGAGTCTTGAACAACGTACACAGCGCATCATCGAAGAAGTCCGCACAACAGCGATTCGAATCCGTCGCGATCCAGCGCAAATTAAGATCCTAGCGGTGAGCAAGCAAAAATCGGTCGCAGACATACATACCTTGGTGGCTCAAAATTTTCGCGATTTCGGAGAGAGTTATGTCGCCGAAGCATTACCTAAACTGAACTCGCTGGCATCCGCAGGGTGCACTTGGCATTACATCGGAGTCGTACAGTCCAACAAGACTAAACTGCTAGCACAACATTTTGACTGGGTTCAATCAATTGATCGTATCCGTATTGGTAAGCGGTTGGCCGCCGCTCGGGAAGAACGTTCGACCAAGCCATTGAATGTCTGCGTACAAGTTAATATTGACGAGGAACCTACAAAAGCTGGTGTATCAGCGGACCAAGTTCCGGAATTGGTTGACCAGTTGCATCAATTTCCACAGCTTCGGGTGCGCGGATTAATGGCGATACCAAACCCACAAGCGCATCAAGATGCAACACGAAATTCCTTTCGACAGATGCGCGAATTATTTGAAAGCTTACGAACTCAAACTTCAGCAAATTGGGATACGTTGTCTATGGGAATGTCCGGAGATTTCGTTGTTGCAATCGAAGAGGGGGCGACGATGATCCGAATTGGAACCGCGCTTTTTGGACCAAGGAATTGATCCCACGCGTTGCAATATTGGGTTGCGGGCACATGGGTTCTGCCATTGCTCATGGAATTCTGAACTCAAACGCTCTCGACGTTTCTCTAATCGTCGCAGATCCCAATCTTGATAAACTGGAACAGTTCGCGAAGACAGCTGCGATCGGCTCGAACGACAATGCCGTAGCAGTACGAAACGCGGATACTGTCTTTGTAGCGGTGAAACCTCATGATGTGCAAACAGCTCTAACAGAATGTGCCGAACACCTCGCCAACAAGCTCATTATCTCTGTCGCAGCAGGCATCCCGCTGAATCAAATAGAACAATGGCTTCCCCACGATGCACCAGTCGTACGGTGTATGCCCAATACGCCATCGTCAGTTGGTGCCGGAGTAGCTGGAGTGTTCGCCAACGCCTTTGTCACTGGATATCAAAGAGAACTAGTCAACAAGTTAACGCAATCGTTCGGGAAGGTGGTATGGCTCTCGTCAGAGGACCAATTACATGTGGTCACAGCGCTCTCGGGAAGTGGACCAGCATATTTCTTTTACATAATGGAAGCTATGATCAAAGCCGGTTGCAATTTAGGGCTTGAACGTACAATAGCCGAACAACTCGTCGTGGAAACGGCATATGGTGCGGCTAATATGGTGCGGAAAACACAACAAGCACCACAAACATTGAAGGAACAAGCGGAAACGCCCGGTGGAACCACTATAGCGGCTATGACCTCTCTCGATAACGACAACGTTCAGGTATCGATCGCTAAGGCGGTTGAAAAAGCTAGCGCTCGGTCTGTCAAAATCACCGAAGAGTTTTAGTCGCCGTGACCGTTATTCTTATACTCGTTTTGAGGTTGTTCGGCGTTCTGTGCTTGCTCAGATTCTTGTTCCAACTTGCCGGCGCGAACATGTACAACCCGCTGGTCCAAGGATTTGCGCGAGCCACCAATCCAGTACTGCAACCGTTACGGCGTTTTTTACCCAAACATCGTCTCATTGACTTCAGTTCTGGACTCGTTGTTCTAATAGCCTTCTTCCTTGTTCAGTGCCTGAGTTCCCCCGAGGAAGTCAAAGAGGGAGTGTTCCATTTACTTCTCATTAGCGGTGCCGTAACGGCGATCATACACGTATGCTGGATATTCATCGGGGCAATTCTTTTGACCGTGATCATGAGTTGGGTCGCACCGAATGTGTACTCCCCGGCAACCGAACTCGCCCGTGTGCTAACAGAACCTGTCTTGCGACCGCTTCGAAAGGTATTACCTGCTATGGCGGGCTTCGACTTTTCTCCTATGCTCGCTATGGTGGGACTTTCTTTCATACTGTATTTTTTGCGCCCGTTTTCGTGAGACAAGTTTCTTGATGTCAAATCCCGTCCACACAGACGAACAAGCCAAGGTTGTAATCGCTACACACAACCAGCACAAGTTCGAGGAACTGAAGTCTACGTTGAGCGATCTACCTTTTGAATTTCTACCGCTGACCAACTGGTGGCAAAAGCCAGTATCTGAAACCGGAAAGACATTCGTTGAAAACGCGGTGATAAAAGCTCGATACGCTAGCCAGCGTGCTGGAATTCCTGCTATCGCGGATGATTCTGGACTAATTGTTGACCTACTTAATGGCAAACCCGGGGTTCACTCGAGTCGTTTTGCAGGGGAGCATGCTACGGACGAGGAAAATAACAACTTACTACTAGAACGCGTCAAGGCGAAAAGAAAGGTCAACGAACCCGTGAAAGCCAGATTTGTCGCAATTCTGGTCTACTTGGAGCATGCAGACGATGCAAGGCCAACTATTGCAGAGGGTAGTTGGCAAGGTTCTATCATCGAGAGTCCTCGCGGCGACAGTGGCTTCGGATACGATCCGCTGTTTCTCCCGTTAGACTCGGACCTCACAGTTGCGGAACTCGGACCTAGTGTTAAGAATCGGGACAGTCACCGCGCCAAAGCTGCTCGGAATCTAGTGCAGTTACTCTCTGACCGATTAAAAGACCGCTCCTAAGCTACGACAAGACCTTTTCAGACTGCAACGCGAGAAACCGAAACGCTCCTGTACTTCCAAGATAAGACCTTAACATGATCCCCACCTTTTATGAGTGGACTATACATACACATTCCCTGGTGCGTAAGGAAGTGTCCTTATTGTGATTTCAATTCGCACGAGAAAGACTCTGGATTTGACGAGAAGCGATACCTCGCGCGCCTGATCGAAGATTTCGAGGAAGAACTGCATCGCGGTGCCCATTCGATCGCGACGGTGTACTTCGGCGGCGGTACTCCCAGTTTGTTTGCACCGCAATCCTTCGATGCATTCCTTACTCGACCTGAACTTGCGAAAGTAACAGAAATAACCATGGAAGCTAATCCCGGTACGGTCGAACACCGTGATTTCGCGGAATATCGAGCTGCGGGTATCAATCGTTTGTCCTTGGGTATTCAATCGTTCAACGACAAGTATCTACCCCGACTGGGCCGTATTCATGACGCGAACGAAGCCCGTACTGCTAGCATACGAGCACTGGAAGCTGGTTTTTCAAGTGTCAACTTAGACTTGATGTTTGGACTTCCGGATCAATCAATCGAAGACGCACTCCACGACCTGAAAACCGCAATTGCACTACAACCCCAACACATTTCGTGGTATGAACTGACAATAGAACCGAATACTGTGTTTGGAAAACATCCTCCAAAGTTACCACCCGTCAAAGATCGAATCGAGATGAGTACTCGAGGTGTGGAACTGCTTGCCGAATCCGGCTATCGACGGTATGAAGTATCAGCATATGCTCGAGATAACCAAATATGCGCCCACAACTACAACTATTGGACTTTCGGCAACTACATCGGTATAGGAGCTGGCGCTCACGGTAAGATGAAGCGTGATGAGGGATTTCTCAGAACTAGAAAACCGAAAATGCCAACATCGTACTTGAACGGCGTTGATGGCACTGAAACTACAATCGAACGCGACGATCTGCCAGTGGAGTTCATGATGAACGTCTTACGACTCACTGAAGGAGTCACTGACTCAAGTTTCAACGACCAAACCGGATTACCTCTCAGCCAAATCGACCCACAGTTGCGAAAGTTACGATCTTGGGGACTGATGGAAATGAGAAGAATTCAACTAACTCCTTTGGGATACTCTCAGCTCGACAGTGTCGTTGCACAATTTCTGAGACGCTAACGGGACCCAAAGAGCCTCGTAAGGACGTGTGAAAGCTCTCAAATCACCCGTTCATCACTGGTTACAATTTAAGGACTACTGAACAATATCGCGAACTGTAAGTCAGTCTAAAAACGCCTCAACACGGAATTCGCGAAGAGGGGAAGAAGTTATGTATCAAAGAGAACCCACGCACAGCACCACTACTGCAACAATAGGTCACTTCATCGGTGGTAAGGTCATACACCGATCAGGTCGAACCTTACCAATCGAAGATCCCGCGTCTGGCAGTACGATTAGGGTCGTGGAACTAGCGGACAGTGACACTGTGGATGAAGCGGTCAACATCGCTCAACAAGCGTTTCCAGAGTGGCGAGATACCACTCCTTTGAAACGTGCTCGAGTTATGTTCAAGTTTAAGCAACTCTTGGAAGACAACGCAGATGAAATTTGCAAACTCATAACTCAAGAACACGGTAAAACCTTAGAAGACGCAAGGGGAGAATTGCAACGAGGTATCGAAGTTGTTGAGTATGCCTGCGGGATCCCCGAACTGTTAAAAGGTGAACATACTCCTGGCGTGGGTACGAATATCGACAGCTGGTCTCAGTTTCAGCCTCTTGGCGTGTCAGCGGGTATCACCCCATTTAATTTTCCAGCGATGGTTCCGATGTGGATGTATCCCATTGCTATTGCTTGCGGAAACGCATTTGTACTCAAACCTTCCGAGCTTGATCCTTCAGCTTCGATGTTCTGCGCGAATTTACTTCGAGACGCAGGTCTTCCCGATGGCGTGTTCAACATCGTTAACGGGGACCGCGAAGCCGTGGATGCGATTCTAGCGAACCCAATAGTTCAAAGTGTTAGCTTTGTCGGTTCAACCCCAGTCGCGGAGCACGTGTATGTGACTGGTACCAAGAATGGAAAACGCGTTCAAGCTCTGGGTGGCGCGAAGAACCATGCTATCGTCATGCCCGACGCAGATATGGATCAAGCATCCAATGCTACTTTAGGTGCTGCCTACGGTTCGTGCGGTGAACGATGCATGGCAATCTCTGTCGTGGTTTGTGTCGGAGAAGAAACGGCATCTGAGTTCATCTCCAACATTCAACAAGGTCTAAATAACTTAACCGTAGACAGCGGCTTTAGCTCCGATAGTGATATGGGTCCTCTCATTTCGGAAAGACACTTGAAACGAGTGCGAGATTACATTGAACTAGGCGTGGAAGAAGGTGCTGAATTAGTTGTGGATGGGCGCAGTCTCGTAGTTAGCGGCCATGAAAACGGACATTTCTTAGGACCGTGTTTGTTCGACCGCGTCAGTCCAGAAATGCGAATATACCAAGACGAAATATTTGGGCCTGTTCTGTGTGTTGTACGCGCTCAGACACAAGAAGAAGCAATGGCCATCGTCGACGAACATCCGTACGGAAACGGTACATGTATCTTCACGCGTGATGGCGAAGCGGCTCGCTTTTTTGCCGAAAATATCAAAGTAGGGATGGTGGGGATCAACGTTCCTTTGCCTGTTCCTGCTGCGGTACATAGCTTTGGGGGCTGGAAACGATCGTTATTTGGAGATCTTTACGCCTACGGACCAGACGCAGTTCGGTTTTACACTCGGCGCAAGACGATTACCGAACGATGGCCTTCGGGCGGAGTGCGCGAGCAAGCACGTTTTTCATTCCCAAGCTAGAACTTGATCTCGAAACGGAGCTTTTGACTTAGTCAATATGCGAGTCGCGAACTCTGCAACATCCGTAGACACCACGGACCTCTATGCAATGTATCGCGAGCGACATTCGGAGCTCTCTACCGACAATCAGCTGAGAGTACGTCGTTGCCTAAGCTGGCTTGAAAAGGCTACAAATGAACATATGGATGAGGATTTTGACACTTCGTTCATTTTTCATTGGGTCGCGTTCAACTCGATGTACGCGACATCTGAGACTGAAAATCAACCCGCGTTATTTAAGGATTACCTGGAGAAGATTACCAGGTTAGACTACAACCAATCTATCCGTAACGCACTGCAACCCATTTACGGACCAAACATCTCTCCTTTACTCCGCACGCGGTACGTGTACGGTATCTATTGGAAGTACGACCTTGATCCGAGCTCGAAGAATCAAACGGATGCCGCGTGGGAGGAAAAACGCAAAAACGTAACTAAGACCATCTCGGCAGGATTGACCGCTGACGGCGATATAAACCATGCTTTAAACTGCATTTTCGATCTACTGTACGTCCTTCGAAACCAACTCATCCATGGTCTTGCTACCTACAAAGGCTCTGTTAATCGCGATCAAGTTCGCAACGGCTCAATGATATTGGCAAAGGCAGTTCCATGTTTTGCGACGCTCATGTTGGGCTATCCGGATCAAGATTGGGGACAATCGCCTTATCCACCGATCAACCGGTAGTCATCGCCTCTACTGCGATTGTCATTTGAGATCACCTAAGGCGTCGTGGTATTACAAGAAGCTCTCAATCTAGAGAGATGGTGTTAGAGCGAATATAGCAAAGACAGTCGCAGACTGAGCCCTCGAAGTTTCGCTTCGGTCCGCGCAAGATTGAGTACCAACGGTCCGCGAGCACCGTTTCTCCAAGTGACTACACCTTCGCCGAGACCCGTTCGAAGTCTACTCCGATCCATATACCGCACACCCAAATCGACCTTGGTCCGAGTACTCAATTCCATTGATACGCCAAAGGACATCAACCATGTGAGACTTGTTTCGGTAGCACCAGGTACTGTAGTAGTGGTCACCGGAAACGTCATTGTCGTCGTCTCGATTCGATTGCGCGAATACCCAAATCCAGCTCCGATATAGGGTATTGCTTTCCTCGGACCTGGCAAGCTCAAGTTAGGTAAGTCAAGATAGCCAACAAAGGATGTAGTCACCGTAGATAATTCCGCCATGACCGATTGCTGTGAACCAGTCGCAAGAAAATTGGTGTTTCCATTGAAAACGGCAGATTTCTGGTAGTCGAGTGAAAACTCAACGCGTATGTTGCTGAGGGTCGATAGGCCCAATCCAATCTCAATCGATTGAAACCGGTCGAAGCCTCCCTTCGATCTATACGGAAGGCCGTCGCTTCCGGTACCACATCCATACAGAGCTGCCGGTGTACCACTCGGACAATAGGTGTCCATAAAGACTGTTTCTTCAAAGCGTTCGTGGGCGGCTCCGCCACGAAAATAAAAATTTCCAGCTATAGCAGAACTCGTAAAACAAATTAAACCAGAAACAAGAACGAAAGCTAGAGTCGTTCTTAACGTGTTCAGTGTAGTCTTTGAGGTCTTTGGGGTGTCGAGCGATTGGGGTTTCTTAAATGTAGGGAACTGCTCGAAAACCAAACCGCTCCACAGACACAATGTTTCGATCCTTCGAATGTGCATAGGTCATTGTTTTTATTGTCATCGAAGCTAACATGATAATCATGGCTTTGCTAACTTCGCTGACCGCATACTGGTCGCTACAGACTAGGTCGCGGTTATTTGAAATTTCTTGTTGATGAAACTATTAGTAATCTTGACATGTTGTTCGACTCTGCGGCCAATTGTCAGGACCCTAGACTATACATGAAAGCTACTCCTCGGTTGGTACTGGTAGCCAACGAATAGCTTCTGCGAATACGATTTCACTTCCAGCATAGATTTCTAGGGTCACCTTCCCAAAGTCCAAGTTGGATAAATAGAGGTGTGTTCCTGACGTACCCAAATCAAGGTATGACCGGAAAGGACGCTTGATTACACTATTTAGTGTTGTTTCAAAAGGAAGGTAATAGGACAACTGCCAGTCCCCCGAATTGGGCAATAATGCAGAAAATCGAGCGCTAGCAATCTTTTTACTTACTCTTCCATCAGTCGACCGTGTTGCTCTTCGATGTTCGATCACGTGTCTCAAAGGAGCAGGTGCGCGAGCCTAAACACGCTGGAATCACGTATACTAGTTCGAAGGACACCTGCATGCAGAACTGCATACGAAAGACAAGAACAATGGTGCTGGGCGGCATTACAACAGCACTACTTCTAATTGATGTCGCTCCCGGTCAGGACCTTCCAATTAGTCCTTTTGAGCTCGGTGTGAATGATCGGGAGGAGGCATCGGAAGATCCGGCACAAGACCGTGAAGCTCTTGAAGCATTCTATCATGCAACTGGTGGGGACGAGTGGAAAAACAATGATGGTTGGTTAACGGACGCTCCGCTTAAGGACTGGTACGGCATCGGTGTGAGTCGCGGCAGAGTTTTTTTCCTTGGGCTAGAAGACAACAACCTCAAGGGCGAAATCCCCAAGGATATCTTCCTGCTAGACAACTTAAGTGAGTTAGATCTCAGATGGAATTTCATAACTGGTGGATTAGAAAATCTGACAAGAATGTCCGAACTGAGTTATTTGCGACTTTCGGCAAATCAATTTAGTGGTCAAATCCCTGCGTCGATTGAGAAAATGACCAAATTGCGAACGCTCGACTTATCAGAAAACCAGTTTTCTGGAACAATCCCAACCCAGATCGGTGAGTTGCTCCGCTTAGAAGTTTTCACTGCACACAGCAACGAATTGACGGGTAAACTGCCAGAAGAACTGTGTTATCCTCACAACCTTAAACGCATCGTACTTAGTCAAAATCAGCTTTCTGGTTCCATTGTTGAAACTGTGATGAACTGCATTTCATTGCGACATCTGAATCTAGCAAATAACCAATTCGAGGGCTCCATCCCAGAGGAACTGACTTCGTCAGAACAAATGAATTGGTTGGATCTTCGTGGGAACAAATTTGACGACGACGAACAACCGATCTTCAGAATAAACTTTCCTGGTCTCAACATTCAGCCTGTTCATGTTGACAAGCTGTACGGTCTCTCAATGTGGGGTAGGGGAAGTTTTGTAAGTACTAGTGAAGAGAGTAGCCTGGCCAGTGTAAAGTTTTTCAATGCCGTTTCTATAGAAAATGGCTTACTGAAACTGGATGAGGAGAGGGTATCAGCAAACTCTGTTGATCGACTGAAAAAGAGAATAGACAATCTCAATTCGTACTTAGAAGCGACTGGTACTCGAGTTTCCACTTTATCGGACTTTGAACGCTCGTACGCAGGAGAACAAAAACACGCATTTCTCAACAAACTCAAAGAGTTAGACGCGCGTGCGAACATCCAAACGTGGGGAATACAGGGCGAGAGGTGATTAACGAAGTGGATTTCGACTCTTCGTTCTTTGCACACTTTGATATTTCAATTTTGAATCCGGCATAGCACGTGCAAGAGGCCAGTAACTCAGACATTAAAGATTGGATCATGTATAGCAAAGCAAACAAACATAAGAGAACAGCACTCGCTGGTGGTGCGACAGTGTTCGTGTTATTCGGTGTATGTGTGAGCCACGATATATCTAGCGGTCTAATTGCTCTTGGTGAATCAGCACGGGCGCAAGAAGTACAAGATTCGGCACAAGACCGCGAAGCGCTTGAAGCAATCTACCACGCGACTGGCGGCGACGAGTGGAAACACAACGAAGGTTGGTTAACGAAAGCACCGTTAGAGGACTGGTACGGTCTAAGGTTGAACAATGGACGTGTTATTTATCTTGAATTAAATGACAACAACCTCACTGGTGAAATTCCAGAGGATATCAACTCGCTGGAAGAACTAGCAGTTTTAGATCTTAGATGGAATTCCCTTACGGGTGGGCTCGAAAATCTCAAAGATTTACCAAAGATAAGGGTACTGAAGTTATCTGCAAATAACTTCAGCGGTGCGATTCCAGCATCGATGGGTACATTGGATTCCATACAAGTTCTAGATTTGTCCGAGAATGAATTTTCTGGTTCAATCCCAAATGAACTTGGCGGGCTGATCAATTTAGAAGCATTTGCTGCCCATAACAATGTGCTGGAAGGAGAGTATCCGAAACGACTGTGTGACATTCAATCGTTAAGACGCGTAGTCCTAAGCGACAACAATCTAAGCGGATCCATTTCTGACCTGTTGCTGAATTGTGAGGGATTGCAACACATACATTTAGCAAACAACAGTTTTGAAGGTGCAGTTCCTACAAGACTACCGTCATCTGAACAGGTGAATTGGTTGGATCTTCGAGGGAACAATATAGACGAAAAAATTTATACAGTCTTGCAAATAAACTTTCCTGGAATCCTCATACAAACCGATCAAATTGGTGAAATTAACGGTCTAACCGTATGGGGGCGTGGAAGTTTCACATTCTTTCATGAACAGTTTCGGCTGGTATCTTTACGATATCTCAACGCTATTTCAGTAGAAGACGGTCGATTAAGGCTAGCGGAACCTCGAGTACCTTCAGAGCTACTAGACCAAGCCAAGGATTCGATAGACTTTGTCAACATGCACCTAGATGACTCGAGCACTCAAATACAAACCGTGTCTGATCTTGAGCGATTTTTAGCAAAAGCGGAAAAGCGAGCACTGACTAACCAACTCAAGAACTTAGGTTCGAAGCACAACGTGATTCGGAACGATTACTTCGAAGCACCCGACGAAGCAATCGATAAGCACGATTCGACACGACAGCCTCTAAAACCTGATATGTTTGTCGTTGATGTTGCTTCATCGAAGCTAATTTTTCGACACTCCCAATCACATGATGACTTACAAACTTCAAAAGGGCTGTCAGAGGACGACGATTCCGATGAAACAATGGCACCGACCTCCGAATCTAAATCTTCTTCACTTCGTTTCACAGCGAAGCTGAGCATGAGTGAACTGAATTTTTTAATAGATGGGGCTGTGTTTGCCTCCAATATAAACTACAAGTATATTGACGGTGAGGCTGGAAGGGTCACGATAAATTTCTACTGCGAAATTCATCATTTGCAGGAGTTCTTCGGAGTGGTAAATGTTACCTCAGGGTCAGAATTTCCCCATATGATTCGAGATGTTCATCCAGCTTCCGAGGATACTGAGATGAATGTTGTGGTGAATTTAAATCTACCTGGATATTACTTTGCTCGTCTAACGGCAACTCCAAGATATCGCGTTACAAAATTCGAGCCCACTTTCGTAATGGTAGAATCACTCGCCCAGTACTTCAGTAACTAAAGAATTTCCTATACACTGCTCTATCTACGACAAAAAACAATCAAGTTTTAAAGTCTCTAATTTCTGTGCGGTGATGAGAGTGGCCCATCGCACCCAGTATTCGAAAAACTGAGATCAATTACCTACTCTTTAAGAAATAACACGCTTTTTTCAATTCTAATTGGGTTCTCTTTTTATATAATTGTAGGTTATTTAACTAAATCTAGTAAATATCCTACATTCTATACCAGCACTCCTTCCGCGAACTAAATTACAGCGGTGTATTCAACATGAACTGGTACGCCGACCGGTCGTTGCTGTACTTGGGGCTCGACAAGTTGGTAAAACTACGGTCGCCCACCAAATAGCTTCTCAGACTGCAGAATCAACTACGCTACTTGAACTAGAATCGCAGACAGCTCGAAGGGCTCTATCCTCCGCACCAGAATTTGTACTTAGGAATAGTACAGGGCTCGTGATCATCGATGACATTCAAAGGCAACCAGAACTCTTAGCTATATTGAAACGCATCAGTGAGGACCCAAATAGACAAGCTCGATTCCTCCTATTCGGTAGTACTTCTCCTGAGTTAATACAACGTGTGTCTGAATCGCTCTCTCGAACGGTTCGATTTATCGACGCGAGCGGTTTCTCGTTGGATGAAATCGGGTACAACAACCAAAATAGACTGTGGTTCCGTGGAGGACTCCCACGGAGCTACCTATCCAAAGATGACGATGCCGCCCGTCGTTGGTTAGACTCTTTCGTAAGGTCATATTTAGAACGAGATGTCTTGTTGATAGATCCACGAACGAATCCAGCTTTGGTGGAAAGATTCATGGGAATGCTCGCCCATCGCCAAGGATATACTTGGAATGCATCCGAAATTAGCGGCTCATTGGGAAGCCGGGATCGAATAGTCAATCGTTTTCGAGACATTCTGTTAGGCTCATTGATGATTCGCTCGCTGCCAGCTTGGTTAGACAATCTTGGAAAGCGGATAATTAAGAGTCCAAAGATATATCTCCGCGATAGTGGGATCCACCATTATCTGTTGGGTCTGACTAGCTTTTCGGAACTCTCGACGCATCCTAGTTTCGGCTCGAGCTGGGAAGGATTTGCCCTTGAGCAAACGTTAATTGCACACGGTGCTCACGACTCTTACTTTTATCGCACGCAACGTGGGACCGAACTTGATCTGCTACTACTACGCAAAGGAAAGCGTTGGGGCTTTGAGTTTAAGTGCACGGACGCGCCTCGAACTTCAAAATCAATGCACATCGCCATCAAGGATCTAGAGCTCGAACACCTCTGGACTATTTATCCAGGTACTCTGTCCTATTCCTTGACTGAGTCAATCACTGTTCTGCCCTTACGGGATGTAACTAGTTTAACCTTCTAAACTTTGGGACTTATCCAGCTGATTAGACAACTGATGACAATTTTAACGCTTCCTTGAGGCTGCTATTAATCAACGCTAGGTCAAGATAATAGTCTGACATCCCCTCCACGTTTTCGGAAAATTCCAGGACGCTGACCCCCAGCTGCCCTATTAAGTTGATTCCTTCTCGGCGAATATTCTTCGCGGCGTTCAAGTCTCTATTCAGAATCGTACCGCAACTGAAACATTCCCAAGTACGGTCCGACAGAGTTAATTCTCTATTAACCGAACCGCATTCAAAACAGGTTTTGCTGGACGGACACCACTGATCGATTTCAACAAAGTGTTTTCCACGCCAAGCACACTTATATGCAACGAGTCGAGAAAATTCTCCTAGTCCTAAATCTTGCACGTGCTTTGCCAGTTTCCTGTTTTTCGTCATACCACTCACATTCAGTTTTTCTAAGATGACTGCTTGGTTCTCGTCAACCATCTTCGTGCTGGACTTATGTAAAAAGTCATGACGACAATTTGCTACTTTTTCGTGTATTCGTGCTACTTTTAACCGTTGCTTAGTGCGCCGGTGTGATCCGAATTGTTTTCTTGATAAGGACTTTTGTGCCGTTCGCAACCGCGCGTGATATTTCATAAAGTGTCGCGGGTTCGCAATCCTGTTGCCGTTCGAATCGACTGCGAAGTCCTTGATTCCAACGTCAACACCAATTACTTTGTTTTTGGGGATCGTTTTGTTTAGATTTGGTTGTTCGGCGCCGTCATCGACCAATATTGACACGAAATACGTATTTGTTGGAGTTTTCTTGAGCGTCACGGTCTTGATTTTCCCGAGAAAATACCGATCTAAATTGATTTTCACCAGACCTAATTTCGGAATGTGAATCTTCCTACCCTTGAATTTCACGCCTTGTGGGTAATAACACGCTTGGTTGAGATCATGTTTCGACTTAAACACCGGGGCTCTACTGTGGCCGTTTTTATGGCGGGTATAACCATCCATCAAGTTTTTGATCGCCTGATTTAATGACTGTGCGTACGCGCCAGTCAACCAGCGGTATTCATCCGTCATCTTTAGTCGCGCTAAATCGGTCGTCATTTCTATAAAAGACATACGACGCTCTTTAATTGCGCGCAGATCTCGATTTGCAGCGAGATAATAGTTGTACGCCCACCGAACGGCACCAAACTCTCTCTCTAACACTTCCTGCTGGGATCTAGTTGGATATATTCGATATTTAAACGCTTTCATTTGTACGGATAGCTTAACACAAAACAGAACAGATGGGAAATCAATGGCTTTTTAAATCAATCAACTTGATCTTCAGAAATAGTCTAATCAGCTGGATAAGACCCTAAACTTTAGTACGATCCCGCGAGTACGCGAAATCCCATATCTTCTGTCCGGCATCTAGTGCTTTTTGTCGATAACGAGACTGCGGAGGCGGTTCTATGAGATTGATTTCAATTTTATAAAACGAATCACTCATATTACTATGAATTTGCTCAGCGTAGTCACCCGCATCAGTAGCGATGTAAACAATACCAGTCGCTGACATTTTGCGATGTACAAGTGCTACAAACTCGGCATTAATCAATCTTCGGCGGTGGTGTCTTTGTTTTGGCCATGGATCAGGAAACAGAGCATAGAGCAAATCGATACTGTCATTTGGAATCACTTCTAGTACAGTCGTCGCTTCTTCCTCGACTATGCGAACATTTCTCAGTTCCGCGCGCTCACATCGGTTGACTAAAGCACCGATACCTGGTCGATAGACGTCAATCCCCAGACATTGCCAGGTTGGATTTTGGTTCGCTATATGCGCGATTACTTCACCATTACCGAAACCGATTTCGACAAAGACCTTTTCTGCTTGAGCTGTGAAATATTCTCGAAGATCTTGAGGTGCTAATCGATATTCAGGTAGGTTCGCGTATCCTTTAGCTTGTGCTTTCGACATGCGCGAGCTACGTCGAACATACAGTTGTCGTTGGTTGTAGGTGAGAGTGGAATCGGATTCCACTGACGATGGCACTACGCGCGAGTGAATTACGCGACGAGTAGATGTCCTCGTATTTTTTCCATCGCCGCTGATTCGAGTTGGCGAATGCGTTCCGCAGACACGCCAAACTTTGAGGCAAGTTCTTGCAACGTTGCCTTCGGTTCGGATAACCAGCGTTCCATCAACACGACTCGGCTTCTTTCGTCAAGAGTTTGAATTGCTGTATAAAGACGTTCGTGTTGTTGTGTGTCCCAATCTTCCTTCTCAAGAACTACTTCAGCGATGGGAGTCTCATCAACAAAGGTCTGTGCCGGGGACCAAGATGTCGATTCGTCATCGTCGGAGACAGAAGTGTCAAAATTAACATCGGGAGAGGACATCCTGCCTTCCATTTGGGACACGTCATCAGTACGGACACCGAAATCCTCGGCAATGGCTTCTGTTTCCTTCCGCGTAAGCCATCCCGTGTGGCCTTTCTTGGCATCGCGTAATTTGAAGAACAACTTACGTTGCGCTTTCGTAGTAGCAATTTTGACAATACGCCAGTTTTTAATGATGAATTCATGAATCTCTGCGCGAATCCAATGAACTGCAAATGAAACGAGCCGCACGCCGACATTCGGGTCGAAGCGTTTAACTGCTTTCATGAGCCCGATGTTTCCTTCTTGGATCAAATCGGCATCTGCCAAACCATAGCCGCGGTAGGTACGCGCAATATGTACCACAAATCGTAGGTGACTGAGAATTAATTCTCGAGCTGCTTCCAAGTCCCCATCAT
This sequence comes from Gammaproteobacteria bacterium, assembly GCA_009841615.1. Taxonomy (GTDB): domain Bacteria; phylum Pseudomonadota; class Gammaproteobacteria; order Pseudomonadales; family Azotimanducaceae; genus Bin55. The sequence goes on from VXLL01000028.1 coordinate 21,967, forward strand.
CATAAAATCGGCGCGCTAAATTCTGTTCCTCGTCCGCGGTTAGGATGGAAAACGCGTTGACAGAATGTATATAGGACCGAAGGTCGCTACCTGGCGATAATTGATTGATAGGAATGACGCTAGAACTCATTTGTAAACTTGATTTCTTTGCAACAACATTAAATATTATACTAATTTAGCACTCCCTGTCTACGAGTGCTAACTCGTTAAAAAGTTCCGTTTTAAAAGAACAATGCATACATCTTTGCTCCGTTAACTATCTAAGGGCGGTAGATCAAAACTCAAGGGTGCTTCGATGCCAACTCAAAATAACAAGTCCGTGCGGACAGAAGCACTCTGTCCTGTGAAACTAGGCTACATGTTCTAATATAGACAGCAGGGTGTAGCGCAAGTAGCCTCGACCATGGCGAGTGTTCGAAAAGCGATTTGTGATGTCTCTGAAAGCTAACTACCGTTGCAGATTCGCAATTAGTACTAGACCGCTTCCAATGAGAGTAACAACCATGAAAATCATGATTACCCAACCACAATAAATCGCACCAACTAGCGAAGCAATACTGGCGATGGCAGGTGGGACGATCGGCGTATTGGGCAAGTTAATCAGTACGGTAACCAGAATGATAATCGACAATATCGCTCCGACAATGCCTTGAGACAGGACTTTCCTATGATTTAACTCTAATGTATAGTCTACAATTGTTTTCGCGGTAGCTTCGGCTTGTTCTAAATTGCTTTCCGGCATATTGGTGAGCATCCGCTCATAAACTCTTGCCCTAAATGTCTCTGGATCCCCTTGCGCAACCTTAGCCATTGTCGCATAGACAGCCGTAATAAGCGATACTACAATACAGATAGACGCGACCACTGCAGCGACAATTTTTCCTGTTTTTCTCATCTTAGACAGTTTCTTGACCGATAAAGGAACGGATTTTAGTTGAAGACTCAGAAAGACATACCACTCAACCTACCCTGTACCGAAACTGACTGATTAACGATACGGTAGTCCTTCACTAGTAGAAAACTAAAGCAACATCCTGTTGATTTACAACCATCTCCGACAGAGTTTGTTAGCAACAATGTGCCAATGAATTGTTGACTTCTGACTTAGTTAGAATTTAGTTGTTATGACTCAAAGATTCGTTTCATTTTCCGAAACGAATCGTCAGTCTTCGTTTAGCTACGGACTACAGGTGGCGAACTTCTCGCTGTGTCGCCATCGCGACCGTTCAATTAGATTGAATCCCTGGAGGATGTTCGTCCATGATTCCAACTTTTCGCAATAAGCTACCGAACAAGACCAGGCTAAGAGCGCTTACCTTGACCGGTGTGCTCTGCCTCGTCGCGTTACCGATATCCGCCAACCAAGATTTGGGATACGTTTTAAACTCACTTTCATTTCTGATTTGGGGTGTATTGGTAATGTGGATGTGTGCTGGTTTCACCATGCTTGAATCCGGCACAGTGCGAACCAAGAACGCATCCGTGATTTGTTTGAAGAACCTCGGTTTGTTCTCCATTGCGTGCATCACTTATTACATCATCGGCTATGATTTGATGTACACCGACGTAACGCAATTTATCGGTAGACCTTTCACTACCGGTTTCGGTCATGGACCGTCAGAAGCTGAAATCGCGATGATTTCAGTAGAAGCATCATCCAGCACGGAAGTTGTGTCGAACGGCTACGCGACCATGTCCGATTGGTTCTTCCAAATGGTGTTTGTCGCAACCACGGCTTCGATCGTTTCAGGCGCTTTAGCCGAACGAGTCCGATTATGGTCGTTCTTCGCGTTCATCTTTATATTGGTTAGCTTCATCTACCCCGTGGTTGGCGCGATGACTTGGGGCGAAGGTTTTCTTGATCAGAAAGGTTTTACAGACTTTGCCGGTTCAACGATCGTGCATTCAACAGGAGGTTGGGCGGCACTTGCGGGAGTTCTCATTGTTGGACCACGAATTGGCAAATTTAGAAAGAATGGAACAGTCCATCCGACCCCACCATCGAATGTGCCCCTAGTGACTTTAGGAGTTTTAATCCTCTGGTTAGGCTGGATGGGATTCAATGGCGGCTCCGTGTTAGCAATGGATAACCCACATAACGCGACAATCATGAGCGACGTTATTGCCAACACCGTGATGGCAGGTGCCGCTGGAGTCTTGACCGTCATGGCGCTGTCGAAAGTGATTCTCGGGCGAATGAGTCTTCTTGCAGTATTGAACGGCGCGATTGCTGGGCTCGTTTCAATCACTGCCGCACCTGATTTTCACGACAAGATCTGGCTGGCTATCGTGATCGGAGCTGTTGGCGGCTTGTTGTGTCTCATCACAATGAGATTGTTCGATACGATCAAAATTGACGACGTGGTTTCCGCTATCCCAGCCCACTTAGTGGCTGGGATCTGGGGAACGTTGGCAGTCTGCTTCACCAAGGCCGATGCTTCTCTCTGGATTCAGTTTCTAGGCATTGTCATCGTTGGCGCGTTTACGTTCATAGTTTCTTGGGTGGCGTGGTACGTCATCGACTTGATCTTTGGTCTCAGAATTAGTGCCGAAACCGAAGAGTTAGGACAAGATGTGACTGAATTAGGTATGGAAACGTATCCAGAATTTGTCCAAGTCATCGATCACGAAATGTACGCCGAAGAGATCGAAGCTACAAAATAACAAAGTAGTTGACATGAGTTAGAGCCTGTATCTACGGTAGGCTCTAACTAATTCCCAGCGAATTTTTCGATTGTTTCGAGTAGTGCTCGTTCGAACTTAGTAAACAACTCGTCGATTTGGCCGTCTGTTATCACAAGCGGCGGGCAGAAACAGACAACATCTCCGAGGGCTCGGACCACGAGTCCATGGTGCAAGCACCGTTCCATGCAGTACGCGCCAACTTTTGCGTCTCGAGCAAACGATTCTTTCGTTTCTTTGCTTTTGACGAGTTCAATCGCACCTATTAGTCCAATGCCACGCGCTTCGCCGACAATCGGCAGGTCCTTGAACGCACGCAGTCTTTCTTGAAAGATTTCGGCTTTGTGCGCGACCGATTGAAACAAGTCTAATCTCTCCATAATCTCGATGTTTTGAAGTGCTACAGCAGCACACACCGGATGCCCGGTATAGGTGAACCCATGGGCGAACATCCCCGAAGTACGCGTTGCTTCCTTAATCGATTCGTAAATGAATTCAGGTACGATCACAGCACTGATCGGTAGGTACGCGCTCGACAGTGCTTTGGCTAGACTTACTGTCGTTGGCTTGATATCCATGGTTTGGCAGCCGAATGGATTTCCTGTTCTCCCGAAACCGCAGATTACCTCATCGTCAATGAACAGAATGTCGTAGCGTTGTAGCACTTCTTGAATTTTCGCGAAATAACCTATGGGTGGGACGATAACTCCACCTGCACCCATAACCGGCTCGGCTATAAATGCGGCTACAGTTTCCGGTGCTTCTTGCAGAATGAGGTCTTCCAATTCAGTCGCCAGACGCGAACTAAATTCCTCTTCACTCTCACCCGCTTCTGCGAACCGGTAATGATGCGGATTACTCGTATGCAAGATCCCATGAATGGGGAGATCAAAGTTCTTGTGGAAAGCAGGTAGTCCGGTTAAACTACCGGCACCAAGAGTTACTCCATGGTATGCACCCCAACGTGAGATCACCTTTTTCTTTTCAGATTTCCCGATCACGTTGTGATATAGCCACAACAGTTTGAGCTGCGTGTCGTTCGCGTCCGAACCGGATTGTCCTAGAAACACTCGCCCGTTCTCAATCGGGACCATCTCACTAAGTTTCTCTGCGAGCAATACACTTGGTTCGTTAGTTACCCCTGCGAACAACTGGGCATACGACAAGGTTCGCATCTGTTCCTCTGCAACAGAGGCTAATTCTTCGACACCATATCCCAGAGCAGAACACCAAAGTCCCGCCATTCCCTCTAAGTATTGTTTACCGGTTGCATCCCAGATATAAACACCCTTCGCACGCTGTCGGATTAAGGGTCCTGTTTCGTGAAACTCTGCTAGATTCGTTGTTGGGTGGAATACAAAACGCAAATCACGCGCTTCAAGTGATGTCGGAGGGAATTCGTTGTGGAAACGTTCACTCATAGAATTACTTTTGTCCGATTAGCTACCTCCCTTGCGCGCAACTCATCTGTTATTCCGGTCGTACGCAGGGTGGTATTTGTACGAGAACACTATTATGGCGTTTATTGCCTCAATCGCGGGTTCAGACTCCTCTGGTGGGGCCGGCATTCAAGCAGACGTTTCTTGCATAGAAGCTTTGGGACACCATGCGCTAAGCGTTATTACTGCGATAACTGCTCAAGACAAACATGGCGTGCAGCATATCAAAAACAGCGACGAGACAACAGTCCAAGCTCAATTAAACGCCGTCTTTTCATCCTTCGATGTCGGTGCAGTTAAAAGTGGAATGCTGCCGAATGCTGTTAATATTCAAGCTCTTGCGAGAACCTTGCAAGATCAATCCAAGCCACTTTCATACGTTCTCGATCCTGTCATATGTGCATCAAGCGGAGAGCTACTTGTCCAAGAAGAATCGATTCAAGCGATGGCACAACAACTCTTCCCTCTGGCGACAGTCGTGACTCCCAACATTTCCGAAACGGAATGCATAACAGGCCGAACCATAAACACTCTCGAGGAGACTATTTCAGCGGCGCACGAGATTCTAAGCCTAGGCTGTCAAGCAGTTTTAATCACCGGTGGTCATGCGGAAACAGACCCTGGGGTGGATGTCTTTCTTGATTCGCGGAGCAAAGACACCCCAGCTTACATACAGGACCGATTCATTGCTGATCGATCACCTCGTGGCACGGGGTGCACCTACGCGTCCGCGATTGCCTGCGGGCTAGCCTCTCAATCGACTCTATATGATGCCATACAGAAAGCTAAACGGTACATAACTCTGGCGATAGCAAATGCTACTCCGGTTGAATCAAAAGTTTGGTTCTTAAACCATCAGGTCGCCGCGAGCGAACTATGACGCGACCAGTATTACATGTCATCACCGACGAAACACTCCAGCGACACTTCACCCACGAACAACTAGCCCAAAGAATGGCTGACGCCGGTGCCGATTTCCTGCAGTTTCGGGAGAAGCGTTCTAAAGACACTCTGGCACTACTCAAGACGGCTCAGGCACTCCAACAAGTTTGCCAGCAGTCGACTCACACTCGACTAATCGTAAACGATCGCGCAGATGTCGCCGTCGCAATTGATGATTGTGGTGTTCATCTAGGCCAACGCGACCTGCCCGTCGCCATCGTGCGTCAGATATTGGGTCCGGAACGCATTATCGGAGGCACGCTCAACGATCCCAATGAGTTTTCTCGAAGTTGGGCTCAGCATTTCAACTATTTGGGAGTGGGACCGGTGTTCGGAACAAACTCGAAAACGAACTCAGCACCATCTCTCGGACTTGATGCTTTAACCGAGCTTTGTCAAGCTAGCCCTGTCGACGTCATCGCGATCGGGAACATCACATTGAAAAACATTGACGACGTCCTCGCAGCCGGAGTGGCTGGAGTAGCGGTACTTTCGGCCATCGTCTGCAGCAAAGATCCAGCCAAACAAACCCAAGAATTTATGAAGGCTCTAGGCGCATGACTCTAGTATCTTCGTTGCCGCGTGTCATGTTGATTTGCGACTACCAATTTTGTGGCTCTACGGAGCTTTGGTGCGAGATACTTGAAACGATCAGCAAAAGAGATTGGAACAATGAACTCGCAGTACAAATCCGCATAAAACATCAATCAACCACTCAGTACCGTGAATTAGCCGAATTAGCCAAGTCGATACTGCCATCGACCGTTCGAACGCTGCTCAACGGTGACGCTCAAGTCGCTGCAGAACTTGGATATGACGGTGTTCATCTACCAAACAGTCGACTTGAGACACCTCGATCCTGCACTGAGGGACTGAGCTGGGTATCGGTCGCGATTCACGAGACTTCGGAGCTTGATTTCCTCGAACTTCTTGGTGCACACTCCATCGTGGTCGCACCGGTTTTTCAAACTCAGTGGAAAGCTAACGTTCCACTCGGACTGGCTCGACTTCGCACTTTGGTTATACAAAGCTCTGTTCCGGTCTATGCACTAGGTGGTATTGACCATAGCAATGTTGATGCCTGTCAACAACAACATGTGCACGGAATCGCTGTGCTTTCTTCAGTACTCAAGGCGCGAGATCCGGTTCATGCGATTGAAGAGTATTTGGCATGTTTTACCCTTAAAAGCCCACCTCAAGAGTGGAGGACGAGTTGAGACCACGTGACAGATCTTTCATGACCACCCATTGCCGTGCATAAGTGAGGAATTGCGAGCCACAGGTTACAATCACTCGGTTAAATTAAAATCGTAACTTGATTTTGTTTAAGCGCGTGCGACTACCTAAAACAAATATCCAACGTCCCTTCGGCGTCTTGGGGTTTGGCACCAGTAGCACATTGCACTAGATCAACAAAGCAGGCCTTCGTCGGAACTGAAGTCCCATGAATACCAAGAAAACCGATCGTTTTTCCAATCCAACACGTCGAACAATAGTCAAAGGATTAGCAGCGTCTCCTCTAGTCTTTGCTCTCGGCGCAAATAAACTCGGAGCACAGGAGCTTTCTCAAATGTCTTCTAATACGCAATCCTCTAATTCTGAATTTGTCAATGGCGTGAGCGATTCGCAAATCGTTCTCGGTACCTCAGCGGCGTTCACGGGACCGTCGCGCGGTCTCGGGATTGAGTTATATCGCGGTGCGATGGCATACTTTCAAGATGTAAACTCAAAGGGCGGTGTACATGGCCGTGAAATCGCTTTGACACTGTACGATGACGGCTACCAACCCGACCCGGCAGTGAATAACACCACAAAATTGATGCGGGACGATAATGTCTTTGCACTCTTCGGGTATGTGGGTACACCGACGGTCACCAGAGTCCTACCGTTATTGAAGAAGTTCCAAGAAGAGAGTTTCCTGCTGTTCTTTCCTTTCACTGGCGCTCAGCCTCAACGGCAACTTCCATACGGTCCGTTCGCGTTTAACTTGCGCGCTAGCTACCGTCAAGAAACCGGTGGACTGGTCGAAAATTTCGTCAAAGTGGGGCGTGAGAAGATTGGTGTGTTTTATCAAGCTGACGCGTATGGCCGTAGTGGTTGGGCAGGATGTCGAGAAGCACTGGCGAAACATAACCTCAAGATGGTCGGTGAAGCCACGTACACTCGTGGTACTCAATATACCGCGAGTCTAAAAGATCAAGTCGAATGGTTCATGCGCGACAAGCCCGACGCGATCGTATGTATCGGTGCATATGCAGCGTGCGCAGCATTCTTGCGAGATGCTATCGATGGTGGACTACAAGTACCAATTGCAAATCTATCCTTCGTCGGTAGCGAAAACTTACTGAAGCTCATCACGGACACTCACGACAACTCAGAAAAATACAGTCAGTTCTTAGTAAATTCTCAGGTTGTCCCAAGCTACAACGACTTGTCTCTCGAAGGTGTTCAGCAATACGACGAGTTTATGACCAAAAATGCGCCGAGTGCACCCTCGGAAGTTACTTCGAAAGAGGAAGACTACAAAACGTTTGATCGAAGCTTCGTGAGTCTAGAAGGTTTTCTGAACGCGAAATTGATGACTGAAATTCTCACACGAATCGGACCAGAGCCCACTCGTGAAGGAATAGAACAAGCTGTATTCACGATCCAAGACTTAGATCTTGGTATTGGGGAAACAGTATCGTTCAACGCAGATCGTCGACAAGGTCTTGATCGAGTGTATTACACGATTGTGGAGAATGGCAGCTTCGTCCCATTGAATGATTGGACGGCCGCCTCCAATGGGTGGACTGAGGCTGCAAGCTCATGATAAAGATTACAAGATTATTCCAGTGGACGATATTTGGCGTGATCGGCTTGTTTGGCGTACTTGGAGCCGCTAATGCAATCGTAACACTCGCTGCCATTGATCGAGACCTCACTAGAGAAACCCGAGAGAATAGCCAAAACATTGCGAAAGCCATCGCTGACAGCAACGTCGATATCTTGCTTAACAATGATCTGTCGACTTTGCAATCGCGAATCGATCAAATGCTACCACTCCTTGGATCAAATGGCTACATCTACATTACCGATGAGCATAACGAGATCATCGCGCATACCTTTGTGCCGAATATTCCAGAAGAGATTTCCACCAGTGAACCCACTGGGGGTATTATCGAACGCACACTTAAAGGGAAGGGGGACTTCTTTGAAGTAAGTCACCCAATCCTAGCTGGAGTAGGAGGTAACGTACACATCCTTATAGATCAAGATGACGTTTCTTTGCTGATTCAAGGTGCTATGGGCAATCAAGTTTGGCCTTTAGCAATCACGTTTCTTGTTGCAATAGTCCTAGGCCTACTCTTAGTAAATCTCGCGGCGCGACCGATTCAACAACTACTACATTACGCTGTCGCCCTTGCGAAAAAAGAAAGTGTGGACAAACCACAAAACGATAAACTATTGGTGCGAAAAGACGAGGCCGGCGACTTAGCAAGGTTGTATCAGTATTTTGCCTTGGTAGCGGATCCAAACCGTTCCGGAATCGACGCTAAGTAGAACCCAGTTTGTTTAGAGCTTCAAGGCAGAGCTAGTGCCAGAAATCACAAAGAACCTGCCGGGGTTGTTCCGTGGGATGCTATGCATCCTGTTACATCTCTGTTTTGGTACCGTGTACGCTTGGAGTTTCTTCCAGGTTTTATTGGTTGACTTTGTCGGCTGGTCATATGCCGATACGTCGTTATCGTTCGGTATAACGATCTTTACGCTTGGAATCTCTGCGGCTTGGGCTGGAATCATGTTGCCAAAAATCGGCCCTCGTAAACTAGCTCTAGCGGGATCAACTCTATTCAGTCTGGGGTACGTTATCGCCTCTTGGGCCTTACACACAGAAAATTTGCTGCTCTTTTGGTTTGGCTACGGGTTTATTGGAGGAACAGGCCTGGGTTTCGGCTATGTCGTACCCGTAGCTACGATCGCAAACTGGTTCCCAGGGTCGAAAGGACTGTCTACCGGTTTGGTCGTGATGGGTTTCGGCTTAGGCGCGATGTTCCTCAGTGTAGTTTTAGCACCAATACTGCTCACGGTGACCAAGCAAGATCTCACCTCGACCTTTCTCTATCTTGGTGTGTTCTTCGCTTGTGTTTTAATTCCATCCAGCTTTTTCGTGACCAATCCGAGGAGTACGACAACTGCGACCGCTCAACACGTTGCAAGTATCGAAGAACAGCAAGACCACTATGTCCGGAGATGTTTGCAGTCTCGCGAGTTCATTGTCATGTGGCTAATCTTCTTTTTCAACATCGCAGCTGGTATTTCGGTTATTAGCTTTCAGTCGCCGCTGCTTCAAGATGTTTGGCAGTTAACCGACGCTAATATTGATCCAGAACGACTAGCAAAATACGGTGCTTATTTGATTGCCGCGAGCTCTGTCTGTAACGGAGTTGGACGATTATTGTGGGGGCTCTTGTCAGACCGTCTTGGACGCGTCATGGTGTTTCGCATCTTACTTGCGAGTCAGACCGTTGTGTTTGGGATTCTTATGACAGAACGCGATCCGTTGATCTTCTCGATTTTAGTTTGCTATGTCATGCTCTGTTTCGGTGGTGGTTTTGCCGTCATGCCGCCGTTTGTACTCGATGTATTTGGTTCCAAAAAAATGTCTGCCATCTACGGAATCATCCTAACAGCGTGGTCATGTGCTGGCGTTCTTGGACCTCTGTATGTAGGTTATCTCAAAGACAACTATCCAAATAAAACTGTTATTTACTGTTTCCTCATCGGTATCGCGTTTCTGTGTATGGGTTTCATCTTCTCAATGCTACTCAATAACGAGCGAATTCGCTTGAACGTACCCACAATGGCTTCGACACTGCGGAGATTCAATATCCCACCGCCTCGTGTTGGCACCAACTGAGGTTAATCTGACATACTGCAAACAGAGACTGGGTCAGTCGCGTTATACTAGTAACGAAATTACGTCGCCCTGACAATTTCCTCGTTAAATTACTATTCCAAAACTGAATAAATGACTGAACGCCAGCTACTCTCAGAAATAGCTTCATTGGATGAAGCGATGCTACGACCGCTACCTAGTTCCAACAAGGTATATGTAGAAACTAAAGGCCTTCGAGTGGGAATGCGCGAGGTGTCTCTATCTCCGACACCAACAGAAGCAAACGGAAGGCAGGAAACATCTGGTTTTGAGATCAATCCTGCAGTTCGAGTCTACGACACGTCTGGTCCATACACCGATCCAGATGTTCCAATAGATGTTCGATCTGGTATTCCACGATTACGTGAATCTTGGATCGAAGCCCGAGGGGATACCGAATTACTTGATGAGTTCAGTTCTTCATTTGCCCGAGAACGATCACGTGAAGAGCGATTGGGTCAATTTAGGTTCCGTGCCCGGAACGTTCCTCGACGTGCCAAAGCAGGTGGCAACGTCACCCAAATGCATTACGCTCGCAAAGGCATTGTGACTCCAGAAATGGAATATATCGCAATCCGCGAGAATCTTGCGCGTACGAATGTGAAGTATCGCGAGGACCAACATCCTGGACAAGACTTTGGAGCTTCAATCCCACCGGAAATCTCAGCCGAATTTGTTCGCGATGAGGTTGCCCGAGGTCGAGCGATCATCCCGGCGAACATCAATCACCCTGAAAGCGAACCGATGATTATCGGACGTAATTTTCTGGTAAAGATCAATGGCAATATTGGCAATTCCGCCGTAACTTCCAGCATCGAAGAAGAAGTCGAAAAGATGGTCTGGGCGACGCGCTGGGGTGCGGACACTGTGATGGACTTGTCCACCGGTAAGAACATTCACGAAACACGCGAATGGATTATTCGCAATTCTCCCGTACCAATCGGGACTGTGCCAATCTATCAAGCATTGGAAAAGACTAACGGTATCGCTGAAGATCTTACCTGGGAACTCTTTCGCGACACGTTAATTGAACAAGCTGAACAAGGAGTCGACTACTTCACAATTCATGCAGGAGTTCGACTTCCGTTCGTACCACTAACAGCGCACCGTACCACAGGTATCGTGAGTCGTGGCGGCTCAATCATGGCAAAGTGGTGTCTAGCGCACCACCAAGAGAGCTTCCTCTACACGCACTTTGAAGATATCTGTGAGATTATGAAAGTTTACGACGTTTCATTTTCTCTAGGTGACGGACTGCGGCCTGGATCTATCGCAGACGCGAATGACGAGGCTCAATTTGCAGAACTTCGGACACTAGGCGAACTGACGCAAATCGCGTGGAAACACGATGTCCAAACTATGATCGAAGGTCCGGGACATGTACCGATGCAATTGATCAGAGTAAACATGGAAGAGCAGTTGAAGGCTTGCGCTGAAGCCCCTTTTTACACGCTAGGTCCACTCACTACGGATATTGCGCCTGGATACGATCACATTACGTCCGCGATTGGCGCGGCCATGATTGGTTGGTACGGTTGCGCGATGCTCTGTTACGTTACGCCTAAAGAACATCTTGGCCTGCCTAACAAAGAGGATGTGCGCGAGGGTATCATCACCTACAAGATTGCCGCACATGCAGCGGACCTAGCCAAGGGACACCCAGGAGCACAAATTAGAGACAATGCATTGTCCAAAGCGCGCTTTGAATTCCGCTGGGAAGATCAGTTCAATCTTGGTCTAGATCCCAATAAAGCTCGTGAGTTCCACGATGAAACACTACCCAAAGACTCCGCTAAAGTAGCTCATTTTTGCTCTATGTGCGGACCTAAGTTCTGCTCGATGAAAATTAGTCAAGAGATTCGCGAAGCCGCAGGCGTGCAAGAAGACACTGTACGTATGATTGACGTTGAAGCCGAAATGGCCGAAAAAGCGCGTGAATTTCGTGAAAACGGTAGCGAAATCTACACCAAGGTCTGAGGATTTGCGTGTCGAGATTGCTGGAGCTGGACTCTTAGGCCGACTATTAGGCTGGCATTACACCCAACGAGGTGCAAAGGTCCAGCTCTATGAACGGGCTCGCGCGGACAACCCGCGCAGCGCAGCACACGTAGCCGCGGCAATTCTTGCTGCTCCGAGTGAAAGAACGGAGTCTGACGCGCTAATCCTTAGTCTAGCAAAAATGAGCTTGAAACGGTGGCCCGACTGGCTCGAAGAACTCAACGTACCTTATGCTCTAGAAGGTTCAATCATTACTGCTCACCCAAACGACCAAGCACTCTTGACTCAATTTATCAGCGTAATGAAACGTCGAGAAGTACCTGGAGTTCGCGTGCTCGATCGAGAGGAACTAACGTCGTTAGAACCCGATCTCGCGCCGCATTTTCAGAGTGGTGTATTCTTAGAGGGCGAAGGTTGGCTTGATAATCGAGCGTTACTTCAGTCCTTGGAACAAGTATGCGGATCTATTTCCTACGAGACTCCAGTAGAAACCAAAGACCTTGGTGGGGACCTCGTTATCGACTGTCGCGGCGCTGGTTCGGACGATCCGGATATTAGAGGAGTACGGGGGGAAATCTTGCGACTCTACGCGCCCGAAGTAAATTTGAGACGACCGGTCCGTCTTTTACACCCAAAATATCCACTCTATGTTGCGCCGAGACCGAATCACCAATATGTGCTCGGCGCTACTCAAATTGAGAGCGAATACGAGGGTAAAGTAACTGTTCGCAGTGCGCTTGAATTATTGTCGACTGCATACGTTATTAGCACTGGTTTTGAAGAGGCCGAAATTACCGAACTGTCGAGTGCACTACGTCCCGCTTATCCAGACAACAACCCTCGAGTGTATTGGAATGATAGAGTTTTACGAGTCAACGGCTTGTACCGATGCGGGTTTGCGATTGCTCCGGCAATCGTAGAACAAGCAACTGCTTTAGTTGAGCAGCGATGCGCATCTTAGTTAACGGTGAACAAGTAGATGTGGATACATCCAATCTCCAGGAAATTCTTGATCAACTCGGCTATCAACCAGAAGACATTGTTGTGGCGCGTAACTTAGAGTTCATCCCTCGAGTCGAATGGAAAGATTGCATCATCGATGAACAAGACTCGCTGGACATCCTTGCTGCGATGTTCGGAGGTTAAACAAGTGTCCGACTCGTGGCGGGTTTATGATGTAGAGTTGCACAGTCGACTGTTTCTGGGGACTGCGCAGTACCCATCGCCCACGATCATGCAAGAAGCGATTGAAGCTTCCGGCGCACAAGTCTTAACAACCAGTCTCCGACGTCAATCACCAGATTCCGGTGGTGGTCAAAAGTGGTGGCAACAACTCCGTGAATTAAATCGTCAAATACTCCCAAATACCGCGGGGTGCAGTAACGCAAAGGAAGCAGTGACTTTAGCAAACATGGCGCGAGAGCTGTTTCAGACGAACTGGATCAAACTTGAAATCACCGGAGATGATTACAACCTCCAACCAAATACCCTGGAGCTACTGATCGCGACCGAACAGCTACAAAACGACGGTTTCAACGTCTTTGCTTACACCACTGAAGATTTAGTAGTTTGTAAACGTCTTCGAGACTTTGGATGTCAAGTCATCATGCCATGGGGCGCGCCCATTGGTACCGGAAAAGGTCTGTTAAATCCGTATGCGTTGAAAACTCTACGGGCGCGTATGCCAGAAGTGAGTCTTTTGGTAGACGCTGGGATTGGTTTGCCTTCCCATGTCGCACAAGTAATGGAATTGGGATTTGACGGAGTACTGCTTAATACTTCTATTGCACGTAGCGATAACCCTGTGCAGATGGCAACCGCAATGCGACACGCATGTAAAGCGGGTAGGTTGGCGTATCTTTCGGGTGCGATATCTGAACGCGAAACCGCTGACGCCTCGACGCCAATCATTGGTACCCCGTTCTGGCAGTCGAAAAAGAAATAACAGCAAAGACAAACTTCTCTGACTCTGAGAAGCTTGGAGTTAGACTAGCTAGGTCGTCAAACTATTGATCAGACGATCTTCGTTTGGAAATTCCCCTGTTTGGTGTTTCGAGTAAACGAGCTCTCCGTCGACATCAACATCAAAAATACCACCTGAACCGGGAATAATCTCTACAGTTGCGCTCAATTTTTGCTCGAACTTAGCAGCTAAACTAGCCGCTTTCGGTTCGTAGCCTCAGGAAGTGCAATAAGTTATTTTGACGTTCAAGGAGTTCTCCTCTATGTTGCGGTTGGTGTGAACGACCCAATTTGTCGAAGGATCCAATTTGCATCACAAATTTTACGCTTTGCGGTTGCTACTATCATTTGAATCACGTCAGCATAACGTCAAATTTTATTGTCTGCCGTACTCGGGAAGCATCGCCTCCAAGCTCTCTCAATCGGGACGCATCCAGGTTTCGAATTCATTGATGACCGTCTCCATCGAATCGTATCGCCGCTCTCGTTCAAAATTAGTACAAGTAAGACAAATACGCTCCAGTGCATCAGGAACATTCATGTTTGGCGCGCGTTCTGAGGGACGAGGTTGAGCTTTGTTTTTGATATTCTCAATGACTGTGAGAACGTCGTCGCCTTCGATCATGCGTTGCAGAGTTAGCACTTCAAAAATTAAGGTACCTAAGCTGTAAATGTCAGTCCGATGGTCTACATCGTGAGGGTTTTCAAGTTGTTCTGGCGACATATAGGGTGGAGTTCCTTGAACCGGTGCCCGACGGGTTAGTGGTATAGATTCATCGGCGGCATCTATTTTTTTAAGTTTCCAGTGTGGGTCGAGGTCTTCCGGTAACGTATTTTTGCGCGCGTCGTCGTCCCAGACCTTGGCCATACCCCAATCCAAAACCATTACTTCATCAAAGTCGCCCACCAAGACGTTTTCTGGTTTTATGTCGCGGTGCACCACGCCGTGAGTGTGGGCGTAGTGCAGACAATGTCCAACCTGAGACAATACATCAACGAGTCGAAAGAGATCGAATTTTCCCACGTTGTGGCTCTTTTTTGCTTTACATTGATCCAAGACTTCACGAAGTGTTACTCCATGGACGAGTTTCATCGTGAAGTAGTAATGCCCCTTGGCATCCCGACCCAACTCGTACGTTGGAATCGTATTGGGATGTTGTAACATCGCGGTAACGCGTGCCTCACGCAGGAACCTTGCTTGCTCAACCGGATCCGACTGCAGTTCCTTTCGTAAGGCTTTATGACAAATAGTTCGGCGCAAGTGGAGATCGCGACAAGAACTGATAATACAGGTTCCACCTTTCGCAATCGTCTTAAAATACATATACCGCATCCGGTTATCGGGTTTTCGCGGTAGATGGATATCTGTTTCCGGTCGATACACCACAGGATATGCATCGGGATGTTTAGGGTATAACACAGTGTTGAGTCTCGTCGTGCCAAAGTCAGGTAGTATTAAGTTTACAGAGAATCCCACTGCGCGCGACGACGTGGGAAGTAAACCACCTCAGTTCTACCAAGTTTCCGTGTGACCTCAAACCACGTATATACTGTAAACAAATTGGTCCAAGTTGGTTATGAACTTTCATCGTGCCTAGCGTGTCATATTCAAACTTGCTTAACATTCCAAACTTACTATCACTTTTTGACCCCCTATATATCTAAGGAGACCGTGTGGTCATAGCCGCTATTCTCTATCTACTTTTACTCAGCGTTGTTTCATTTAACGTGATGCACGCATTGGAGTGGCCAATTCTGTTTGCTTTCGTTCCCATCTTACTGTTAATTGCAACAGTGGGAGGGATTTACCTGTGGCAAAAATCAAAGCGATTACTTCTTCAAACCTTGAGTTATGTCGGCATGTTCGGTCTTACGGTCGTCGCGTTGACCTTCGCGATCCCGGGCTACGAGATCATTTTTGAAGGCGAGAGTAGCGCTTGGACGACGCGTTTGACCCCTATGTTTGTCGCCGCGATTGCGTTGTATATTTCCGGACTATGGATTGCCGCCGCCGCGATCAATCAGGCCGACGCCTTGGAATGGTTAGCTAAATTTCTCGGGGGACCCAGTATCTATCTAACGATGGTTAGCGCTTTAGTCCTTTGTACTGGCTCAATGCTAGCACTTGAATGGTTAGGTGAGACTTACGAAAACACAACCACTATCACTAATCGATTCCTTGATCGAGGAATAATCCCGCCGCTAACACTCTTCATGTTTTTCTGGGGAATCCTGTTACTCTTAAGCAAGTGGTGGAATGCTATGTTTTTGCGCTGGTCGGTGGCTCAATGGGGACGAGGCACTCCTGTGAGAGTGAACTCCAACATTGATCGAGTGCGTAACGTGGTCAAAGATGCTACTCGCTTAGAAGACCAGCTCAATTTCTTGTGGCGACGCCACAACGAATCCTATCTCCTCCCTCGCTATATAAATTACGCGACTCCTGTTCTTGGTTTTATCGGAACCGTACTCGGCATCTCACTCGCTGCGGATGGAATTCGGGGTATCATTGCTTCAGACAGTGGACTCAGCGGACTCTCCACCGAACTGGGCGATGCTATCTCACCACTTGGGATTGCGTTCGACACCACCTTGATCGCACTCTCACTCAGTGTTGGGCTGGCGTTAGTACTCGCGTTGGTACAACGGGGGGAAGAACGCACACTTACGATTTTGGAAAGATACCTCCGCGACAATATACGTGTTTATTGACTCTAGCACTTCTAGCAGTTCCGACGCTTCAAACGTCAGACCTAGTAGTGAACAACAGGAAGAAAATAGTGCGCCGATGATGGCGGTGTTCGGAGGCATGTTCGCGCTGATGCTAGTCTTTTTGTTGGTGGTGAATGTAGTGTCCCAAGCCGCGATACGAGAACGGCTGAAAGAAAGCACCGAGGAAGGAAACTTTCGGATTGAACGCGAAGACGGTAGTTCTGGGTATTCAATCATTGTGTTTCCAGAGTCGATACGAATCGTTGAGACTGCCGAAGGCGTTGATCGTGGCTCAATATGCAATGCTGGCAGTGCATATCGCAACTATGCGCAAAGAGTCTACAAACAACAAGGTGATCAACTCCTGTTTTTTATTACGGAAGGCAGCGTTCCAACGATGGCGGAAGCTAGAAACTGCCTAAGATCAATGTGGCCCGATCAAACCATCAGCATCGGTTGGGTCATCACTGACAATGAGTTCCTCAAGTCAGTTATGCTTGACGAAATCCCCGATTACATAAAAGAACACGCAGACCGTAGTCTATGAGTTCGCCAGCCTCACGTATTCCAAATTTTGCCGGGATCGCTTTGGTCGACATACTCGCAAACGGAGTTGCTGTGTTGATTATCGTAATTGTGATCAGCATTGCTGTACGCGCGGAAAAGGAAGAAAGGTATACCGAAAAAGTTCAAGAAATAGCGACCGTAATGACGAGGGAATTCAGCATTTCCTTGGTCCTAAATAAGTTGGCAGCGAGCCCACCCGCACAACTGCACGATTACGAAACCGCGCAGATTGATCAAATCTGGCACCCCGAAGTCATGCCAGTATTGGAGTTTCATCGAACTTTAGTGCGCGATCCATACTCAGGTACTGTTTGGACGCGCGAACAACTCTTAGAAACACCGAACACTCTAGATCTATTCCTAGAGGCATTGAATGAATCGGCGCGACGTAGTATTCGAGGAGACATTTACGATGTAGGTACCTACTATCTAGTGATGTCTATTCTGAAGGACCACGACTTAAACATATGGCACTGGCACTTTATTGGTGGTTCTGGCGGATTGGCTGGCTCAGGGTCGGCTGCCGATTGTCCGCCAGGAGTAAGCTTCGAAGACTGTGCCCGGTTAGAAGGAGCAAACTTGGCAGAGTTACCAGGTTTACCTGAATTAGAGGGTTGGATCGGCGGTAATACGAACGACCAAGAGGATACGGACGATGCATTGACCCCGAGTTGGCCACCGGAAGACGATGCCACCAGCCAGCCTACGGAACCGACAAACAACGCAACAGTTACCAATCCTGATGTTCCTGAAGGATCTAGCCTCGGTCAAGACTCGCCAGTTGATCGCTTCGATCCCAGTGCAATGGGGAGTTTTCCAACTGCTCGTTCGCCGACCCAAGGATCGGCCTCTCCCGGTCAACCTAGTGCCGACGGCAATATGTCCCAGCCTGTTGATAACGAAACGTTTAGCATCAGACTGGCCGATCCTGATTCACAAAACCAAAATGGCGAGGGAATCCCACTTGAGTTACCAGACCCAGATCAGATTCTCTACGCAGTATTGATTTTCTTAATCGACATACAGAACATGTTGGACGACGGTCAACCGCCAACAAGACTGATTCAAGACTACATGATGCAACTGACAAACAATGTCGAACGTATCGATGCGCTACCTGATGAAGACTATGCGATCGTAGAGAGCTTGTTACAGAGCTTGCTGACCTATTCGGGAACAGTCGATGAAGACACGCCTCTCGAACCTCTGGAGGTAAACCACAACGCTGTTGACGACCTTGACTACGCTCAGATTAAAGTCGTACCAAACCGCTTACTTTATGATGTCGAAGTACTTACGGACAAATCGCAAACTGATTTGTCGTCGCAAACTGCCTTTCTAAGATTGAGTTTGAATAAGTATCCTGATGTTTGGGAAGGGCTCCAAGTTGATCTGCACCGCGGAGCCGTATTGCTGATGCCAGAATCCGACACCCCCACGTCAGAATTTTCGTGGCGCGCTGTCGCTTTTGTTTCCATGAGCTTGAATGACATCATTGTTGGATTTGTGTATGGTGCTATCGACGAGTACGGACTACTTGCGGTTGAAGCGGACAGCAACAGAATATACGTCGGCGCGCAAGAAATAACTCCTGCTACCGAGGGCTGGTTCTTCGGTGTGAAAACTTGGCTAGTGACGCTGTACGTTCTACTCGCGCTCGCTGTGGGAGCAATTTTGATTTTCTGGCGTCCGGGATTGCGCCGCGCCTGATGTCATGGCGGATTCCAATCGTAGTGCTCGCACTGCTAATTTTCGCCCTGCTGACAGTCACTTTACTCAACATTGGACGAACCGACATTGATGCCCTTCGGGTCTCTTTAGGACTCGAACTAAGCGAGGATGAAACCGCCCAATACATTGATGACAGAGTTCTTGCGGCTCTGGAGACTGGTGCGCTAAACAATGAACTCCGGCTACGCTTACAAAGACCACAACGAACCGTCGCAATTGATACGTTTCGTATCGATAACTGTGAAGTAACACAAGAAAATTACGAACGCTTCGTTCATTGGTTCACACCAATCTTAACGAGTGGTGCGCGTGAGCCTCCCCAATGGCTCTGGTCGCTGTCAACTGGACATCGCACCGCGGGTCGACTCAATTCCCCCGCTAGCGGGGTCACCCATGCCGGCGCGACACAATACTGTTATGAGGTTGGCGGACGATTACCCACGTCAGAAGAATTAGAAATTGCTGCGCGCGGTACGGAAGGACGACTCTATCCTTGGGGAAACGACTGGCTCAGTTCCCCTTGGCCGTACCTGGAACCGGATCGGAACGCGCAACAAACCTGCGGGAAATTTCCTGAGTCCGACACGCCAAATGGTGTGCACGACTTAGCGAACAACGTCATGGAATGGACCTCCGGAACCTCAGCCCCAGCGTTACTTAGTCGTGAGGGCTACGTACCGGTTCACGGCGCTCCTACAGTACGCACCCGAGCACGAGATCTCTATGCGTTAAGTGCAGCATGGCTGGAAATCAGCCCGGACGTACAAAGTCATCACTTGGGGTTTCGTTGTGTTTACGACGAACCACCTATGCGCATCCTCCCCTGGAACGCATTTCTTGGTCGCACTACGACTATTAGAGGTGGTGTATATCAAGTAGGAATTACGTCAGACGCGATAGTCACTCATTTTGTCACCAAGATTCCCGAATACGCCGAAATACCCATTCAAAAACTTGTACGATCAACCAAGCAGTTCTCACAGAAAATACGCATTGACCGATGCGAGGTCAGCCGAGAAGACTATGCCGAGTTTCTTAAAGACCCGCTGGTAAACATGGGACTGTATCGCAACACTGATGAGCCGTCCGGACACTCCTACGAACCACTGAATTGGGAACTTCAAAAGAAGAATCCTGAGTACCCAGTCACCGGTGTTAGTTGGTGGTCGGCAGACGCTTTCGCCCGTTGGTCGGGCGGACGCTTGCCCACTGCTGAAGAGTGGCGCGCCGTTGCTGCAGGACCTGAAGGACGACTCTATCCGTGGGGAGATCGTTACGAGACTGGATTCGCGGCAACCGGCGACGACGAGAACGGGAAACTAGTGATCTGTGACAATGACAACTTAGATCAAACATCGACCGGCATTCGCCACCTTGCAGGAAACGTGTCCGAATGGACTCGCTCCGTAACGGTTGATCGAGGCGCGATTACTATGTGGGTGCAAGGTGGCAACTGGATACTCCCCGGCGTCGTAACAAGCCAGACTATTTTTGGTCGCAAGGTAACCTTGAATCACCGCTCGGAAACGATTGGCTTTCGAGTCGTATACGACTGAAGTACTAAACAACTTTACCCCGTAGGATTTCCGGTACATTTCGATACACCTTGTTGGTGTTACCGAGACGACTTGTTGCAAGAAACACAAGATGCGTGCTACTTTTCTCAGTGGAAAAAGGGTAAAATATTCCTACACTATGCACGCATGATGCGCGAGCGACTTCGTCCACTAAGAACGAAGTTGGCCCAATATTCGATTGGATTAAGGGTGAGCAAGTTGAACGTGCGATTCTCGAACGGTGCCATTTGGGCTGCCAGATCGAGGGTCAAACCTGAATGTACATTTCTGTTTGCAGAAGTGTGTGTCGAGGAGAATTCATGTACGTCAGTGCTCGACTGACTACTAATTTTTAATGAGGAACAATAGGTCATGTTTCGACAAAAGAGATTAATACCCAACATCATTTGGTTTCTGACGCTGCTCAGTCTTCCGTTTGCGACCTTGGCATTTGGCCAAGATGACGACGACGACGATGATGAGCAAGAAGAAGAAGAGGAATCCACACTAGCAGACGAGGAGATGGATGAAGTCGTCGTAACTGGTTCGCGACTCATACGAACTACTTACAACAACATTTCTCCACTTCAAATAATCGATACGGAATACGAGCGAGAAGCTGGTCTGGTAGACTCCGCGGAGATTCTTCAGAAAGCAACTCAAGCACAAGGCCAACAAATCGACTTAACCTATACAGGTTATGTTTTGGACAACGGTCCGGCCGCATCAACGATTTCGTTGCGCGGGCTCGGTGCTTCAAGATCTCTCGTGCTTATCAATGGACGCCGATTAGCACCTGCTGGTGTTGAAGGTGCACCTAGCACACCAGATCTGAATTTGATACCTGGTGCATTAGTGCAGCAGTACGAACTCTTACTCGATGGCGCAAGTTCCGTATATGGATCCGATGCTGTTGCTGGCGTGGTAAACGTCATTCTGGTTAAACACTTTGATGGACTTGAAGTCAACTTTTTCGGCGACATGGACCAGTTTAGTGGTAAGTCTAGTAGCAACTTAGCCCTTAAGTGGGGCCAAAACTATGATCGAGGTTTCTACGGACTGGCTTTGAACTATGACTTCAGCGAAGCGGTGACTCGCGCTGACTCTCCCCATTACGAAGGTTGTTCGCATGATGCAGAAATTGATCAAAATGGCGTAATTCGTAAAAAGAGCCAGTGGTTTGAGTACTTTTACGGTATGGAATGGGATGACTGCGGCTACTCTGGCCTCCAAGGCGCATGGGTGACCTCCGTCCCGTTCGGCCCCTTGTTCTATACTCCTGGACGATCAAACGGTGGCTGGCGAGATTTCTCAATATCGAGAATTCGTTTGGGCGGACAATGGTTCTGGTCCGATGAAGATGGCGACGGTTTCAACGACGTGACATGGCGCGACTATGCACCGGACGCGAATGAGCAGTTTGCCACACTGTACCCAGAATTTCGTCGACTAAACTTCATGTCCTACGGCGAATACACGTTTGACGGCGCTGCCAACGTGACACCGTTCTACGAGTTTACTTACGGATCACGAGAATCGGAACACAACGGTGGTGGCTACCAAGTATTCCCGACCGTAAATCCTTTAAATCCATTTAACCCTTGCAACCCACTTGGGGCGGGTGTAGATTGTGGTTTAGCGATCAACGAGTTTTTTGCTAAGCAATCATTTCGGGACATGGTCATAGAAGCGTTTGGTTGTGACCCCGGTCCTGGTGGTTCGTGTGACCTATCTCGAGGACCCTTAGGTCCTGTCTCAGTGCAACCAGTCGTTGTCATTGAAGGAGATCGAAACATCACCACGGTTGAAGTTGCACAAACCCGCATGGTTGGTGGGCTGCGTTTTGACATGCCTTGGCTCACCTGGGGAGCTCGACGCGGTTGGACTGGCGAATTCTTCGTCTCTTTTACCGATTCCACTGGAAGTACTTTCCGCGAAGGAATACATGAAGACCGTATGGCGTTCGCACTTGGTAATTTTTCATTTCAAGGTATTCCTTGTGACGCCGCTCCTGGCGCACCTATTGACCCAGATGACATGGCAGGTTGCGTCCCCGTCAACTTGTTTGCACCTAGTGTCATGGACTTTGATCATCAAGGAAATTTCGCCACACAAGCGGAACGAGATTACTTGTTTGTTACACGTGAATTCGATACGACGATTGAACAAACGTTAGTGTCGTACTACATGACGGGGAACATCTACGACCTTCAAGGTGGGACTGTTGCTGCCGGCTTCGGTGCGGAATGGCGGAAAGATGAAATCGACTCGATTCCCAACCAAGTTGCTGCGGACGGCAAGTTCATTCACTTTTCTGCTGACCAAGGCGCTGCAGGCTCAAAAACTGTACAGGAAGCGTTTGGCGAAATCGAATTCCCAATAATTGGCAATATGAACTTCGCGAACGAATTGACAGTGAACCTATCCACGCGATATACAGATGAGGAGTATTCAGGTGACGCTTGGACTTACTCAACTAAAGTTGCTTGGAGACCTGTTTCTTCTTTATTGATTCGAGGCACAAAGGGTACTTCTTTCCGAGCTCCAAATTTGCGGGAATTGTTCCTTCGAGCACAGACGGGGTTCTTGAGTGTAGCTGACCCCTGCGTAATTCCAACAGCAGCGATCGATCCACTTACTGAAGAATATCTGCCCGATCAAGATCGCCGTGAACCTCACGTTTTAGAAAACTGCCGTAACAACGGTGCTGACCCGTTCGTCATGCGAGGGTTTACCTCTTACCAGGTGGAAATAGCTGCAGGTGGAGCACTAGATCTCTTACCAGAGACGTCAAAGTCCGAGACTTGGGGCTTTAGCTTCGAACAACCGTTCACGAACGCATTCGATTTGGCGATTGGTGGGACCGTTTACGCCTTAAGTATCGATGACACCATTATCGAACCTTCTGCTAGGTTTATCGTGTCAGACTGTTATAACAGCGAAACAGGTAATAGTCCTTATTGCCAACGAATCACACGCGATGAAGGTGATGATCCTCGTATGAACTATATTCACCAAGGATTTATCAATCGCGACAACGAAACCGTGCGGGGGATTGATTTGAATATTGCCTATACGGATACCTTCACAATATTTGATCGACCCATTATTTTCAGCGTCGATTACATCACTCACAAGTTGTTGGAGCGATCCGATATTACGATCACGGAAATTGAAGAACGTGATGAAGACGTATCGGAATGGTACTACCCCCGGTATCAACACAGACTAACCTTCCGTGCACAATTTAATGACATGCGTTTGAGTTGGAATATCAGAGTGCTTGGACGGCAAGACCAACACGATGACTTTGAAGATTTTTGGGGTTCTGTGCCTACTCGTACTGCGGACACATGTCTCGGACCAGATTATGATGATGTCTTGTGTCGCGATATTGGTTCTGCCGATTTCTACTGGTTGCACTCAATTTCCTTTTCAATGGCTCGACAAGACTATTACCTCAACGCTGGTATCCGCAACGTCTTTGACGTAGAACCTCCGTTTGTCGATGGTTCTGAAGTGTTCTCAAGAAGTAACGTACCGATCGGTGCAGGATACGATGTCCTTGGCCGTGCTGCGTTCCTGAGTTTCACTTATCGCCTCGGCGGAATCTTTTAAGAACTAATTCGAAAACTAATCTCTTTTAAAAAAATCTCGAGGTGCGATGCGCCTCGAGATTTTTTTATGCTCAGTACCAACGCGGAGTCGTGTCATAACGCGATATCATTAGTAATTCAAAAGAAAAATGATTGCCAACGAGAAAGTTCAAATCTTCAATCGCGATTCTCGTGATAACGAGATCGTACCGATACAAGCAGGTGCAATAGAGCAAGTACGGCAAACGGCACAACTACCGATCGTGCAAAACATTGCTCTCATGCCAGACGCACATGTCGGAATTGGAGCTACTGTTGGTTCCGTTATCGGTACCACCAACGCCATCATTCCTGCCGCGGTCGGCGTCGATATCGGTTGTGGAATGACTGCGGCAGAGACCAACCTGTCGGCTTCTGACTTGCCTGACTCGCTAGCACCACTGCGAGGGAGTATTGAGAGAAATGTTCCGCACGGAAGAACTGGTGGTGGGAAACGCACCCGCGATGTTGGCGGGTGGAATAAGGAAATTCCAGAGGAAGTGTGCAGTCATTGGCATACAAAACTTGCAAAAGGCTTTAACAAACTCTTGGATCGCAATCCCGATTTGAAAAGAGCAAACCACCTTTCCCATCTCGGAACCTTGGGGACCGGTAATCACTTTATCGAAGTGTGCTTGGACGAAAATGAGACTGTGTGGGTGATGCTTCACAGTGGTTCACGGGGAATCGGTAATCGCATCGGTATGAAATTTATCGAACTTGCTAAACAAGACATGCGTCGTCATGAAATCAATCTTCCCGATCGCAATCTGGCGTATCTACAGGAAGGCACTAAGCACTTCACAGACTACGTTATGGCTGTTGAATGGGCACAGCGTTTTGCGTTTCTAAACCGAAAAATCATGATGAATCGAACCATCAATGCTATTCGACAACATCTCCGACAAGTAGAAATAGTAAGCGAAGTAATAGAGTGCCATCACAATTACGTAGCAAATGAACGACACTATGGTCAAAACATGTGGGTTACTCGCAAGGGAGCTCTTCGCGCGCGACGGGGAGATGTTGGCATCATTCCTGGTTCAATGGGTGCAAAGTCTTACATTGTTCGTGGTAAGGGCTACGAGCACTCGTTACACAGTTGTTCACACGGCGCGGGACGCGCGCTGTCCCGAACGGAAGCACGGAAACGGTACTCTGCGGCGGATTTGCAAGCACAAACGGTCGGAGTCGAATGCAGGAAGGATCACAATGTCGTGGACGAACTGCCGGCAGCCTACAAAGACATCGATAAAGTTATGGAAGCACAAGAAGATTTGGTGGAAATAGTTCACACGTTGAAGCAAATCGTGTGTGTGAAAGGTTAATGTTGAACTGCAAGATCAAAAACTTTAACACCCCAAACGAAATCAGCAATGTATAGCATTGCTGTTTCTTCAAGTTAAATGCAAATCTTATATCTAATGCTGTAATACATAAATCTGTTAAACCGGACGGTGTACATATCTTAAAATTAGGTGACTTTTCAAGTTTACCCCACATTGGAAGAAAAGTTTCTTCTATTGAACTGTTGAACGAAGAGGGCAAGTAGTATGAAATTCAGAGCAATAAGAGACATCCCTGCGATAGTAATTGGTATTTGGGCGATTTCCTTTTTCGCGCAGGAAGCAGAAGAGCCGGTAGAAGCTCCCGATAACATCGAACCTTATCCACCTGAGGTTTGGGCTTCAAATCCAGGTATGGCTACTGTAAGGGTTTCACCGGATGGGAAGTATCTGAGTTATATCAGTTTTGAAGATGAAAGCAGTGTTGACGGTCCGGTGATTCTCGTGTTCGACATTACCGGTGAGAGTGGCAAGTTGATGGATCTCGTACACCGACAAAAAGCTGACGAAATGCAGATTCAGACATATCGCTGGCTCAGCCCCACAACGATTGTCATGTCGTTAAGAGCTCAAGTTCGTCGGCAGACTCAAGGATTTAATCAGGGAGTCTTTGAAGGCAAAATTGCTATATTTAACGTGGTTGACAAAACCATGGAAGAGTTTGATGAGAGTATTGCGGGGCTTGCACACGTGTTACCGCTCGAACCAGACAAGATAATGATTTCGGTCCAAGAGGGGAACGTTGGTAGCGGTACGCGAATGCAGTCCGCGTATCGCCCGCTCGCGTTTTATAAACTCGATCTGAAAACAAAACGTAAGAAATTAGTAATTCGCGCCAAGCCTTCGCAGTTCGCGCTCGCATTTGATAGATTAGGAAATCCAGTCCGTTCTCTCGGTTTTGACGAGAACAACGAAGAGCTTGTATATTACTTTCGTTCCCAAGGTTCCACGAAGTGGACTGAATACTATCGACAGCACATTGACTCCTATGAACGGTTTGATCCCGTTGGCGTGGATCCTAATGCGAAGGATCACATCTTTGTCATTGCACACAACGGGCACGATAGAGCGGGCTTTTGGTCGTACGATATGGCAAACAAGCGATTTGCAGAACCCATTTTCCGTACTTCCGGTGATGAACCCAAACCGATTCCTGTGGATGACTTATCCCCCGTTTTTCACACAAACGAATGGGAACAGCTTGGAGAAGTAACGGGAATAGAGTATTTCGCCGGCGAGCGAACGCGAATTTTCATGGACGAGGTTGAAGGCGGGATTTACCATCAGCTGAAACGCGAAGTGCAGAATTCGGCGAACCTCGACATTATTAGTCGTTCGACCGATGGCCAAACATTTGTCATCTTCAATCAAGGACCTCGCGATCCAGGCACCTATTATTGGCTCCACAAGGGGAAGTTAAGAGTTCTCGGGAGTCTCGCGCCAGAGATTGATAGTGATCGACTAGCTGACGTTGAATACCACAGCTGGACTTCGACAGACGGCAGAAAAATCTATGGTTACGTAACCATACCACAGGGCGACCCTCCGTTTCCTCTCGTCGTATTACCGCATGGTGGTCCGATGGTCACTGAGACGGTATCTTACGATCCTTGGGCTCAAATGTTAGCCAATCACGGATACTTGGTTTTGCAGCCTCAATACCGTGGGTCTCATAATTACGGGCTTGAATTCTATAAAGCCGCTTTTGAAGGCGAAGAAAGCCAGGCAGGACGAATGATGCAAACGGATAAAGACACCGGTGCACTGTATCTTGTTGAAGAAGGATTAGCCGATAATGATCGATTGGCGATGTTTGGTTGGTCCTACGGTGGTTATGCTGCGCTTATTTCGGCTATACGAGACCCCCAAATTTACCAATGCGCGATTGCGGGTGCGGCTGTGTCTGATCCGCTTATGCAGATTAATTTCTATCGCTACCGGGTACAGGGAGCACAAAAAGAAGAGCAATTCGGTACCTGGTTGACCGCAGTGTCACCGATCAAAGAAGCAGAAAAAGTAAATATTCCACTCCTGATAGTTCACGGTACAGCAGATGCGAGAGTATCTTTAGACCACAGCACAAAATACCGTCGCCAACTTGATAAGTACGAAAAAGAATACCAATACCTTGAATTAGAAAATGCCGCGCACTTCTTCAGTACTCTCAACTACCGGCATCGAGTGAAGTTCTACGGTGAAATGCTGCGCTTTCTTAAGGAGGATTGCGGTCCCGACGGACTCTAAAGAAATGGCGGTACTCTTGGAGAGTACCGCCATTATTTGGCTCAGTGTTTTGTTGAGCTAGTGCTTAGGTTTCGACTTTAATACGCCGAGACGCAATAGTTTCCTGTTTTTTTATGACGATTTCCAGAACTCCGTTGCGATTAGATGCGGTCACCTGATCCAAGTCAGCATTGTCAGGCAATTTGAAACTGCGCTGGAACGAACCTTCGACACGCTCAAAACGACCAAAGTCCTTGTCTTCCACTCTTCGCTCAAGTTTGCGTTCGCCCTTGATAGTCACGCGGTCGTGCTCGACGAAAATCTCAATATCCTCCGAGGTTAAACCCGGTACATCCGCGGTGATGACAAACTTATCCGACTCTTCATGAATGTCCATTGAAGGCACCCAACTATCGTCGGTGCGGTTTACGAATCGCGGAAAAGTACTCCAAATGCCGTTGTCAAGGTCTCGTTGCAACGCCTGGGCAAATGAAACTACGGGATTTCGATCAACTATTTTCATTATTTTTTTTCTCCTAGTTTGTTCTGTTATTTTCTGTGTCGTAATAGCTCGACAACCGGTATATATGAACTCGTAAAAGATTTTCAAGTATCGTGATTTCAAATATATTCCAATCATGGTTCGTTTTCTCTACGCCGTAGTTTCTCGACTTAGCCTCCCTATTTTCTTTTGCTATCTCCTCTATCGTGGCATAAAGGAGAAAGCATACCGTGAGCGGAAGCGGGAACGATTTGGCTTTGTACCGGACGAGATAAGAACTGGCAGTCTTTGGTTCCATACGGTGTCTGCTGGGGAAGCTATCGCGGCGATCCCCATCATCGAAGCGATCCTGCAGAGTCGACCCACTGAGCAAGTACTAGCGACGACAACGACTCCCACAGGTTACGAAGCAATAAAACAAAGTTTCGGATCTCGAATCGATCTATGCTACGTCCCGTACGATGTACCCTCCTGCGTGAATCGTTTTTTGAAAAAGACTCAACCCAAAGCACTATTTCTCATGGAAACAGAGTTGTGGCCAAATCTAGTCAATCGCACTGCGAGACGAGATATACCCGTGTTTCTTTTGAACGCTAGGCTCTCTGAAAAGTCGGCCGCAGGATACGCGCGCATGAGAGATCTAACGGAGTTAATGCTCACGAATATTCGGATGATTGCGAGTCAATATCCGGATACCGCAGAACGATTTCAAACCCTAGGTTTACCGAAAGAGAGGGTAGTTGTAACTGGCAATGTTAAATTTGATCTCAACGACAAAAACGCTAGCCTACCAAACGACTTAAGCGATTTGAGAAGAATTCAAGACTTTGGCAAATTAGTTTGGATCTCCGGAAGCACGCATCATCCCGAAGAAGAATTAGTTTTAGATGCACACCGGTCTATTCTGAATCATTCTCCGAATACAAAGCTGATCTTAGCACCGAGACACGTAGAGCGTGCTCAGGAAATTCTGACTTTGTGTGAGTCTCGCAGATTGCGCGTGTGCTTACTCAGTGATATAGATCACAATGCCGATGTAATTGTCGTGGATCGAATGGGAATTCTGTTCCCAGTATATCAATGCGCGTCAGTCGCGTTCGTCGGTGGAAGTCTACAACAAACTGGTGGTCACAATCCCATAGAACCGGCATTTTTCGGGCTGCCGATCTTGATGGGACCTAATCGCCGCAACTTCGCTGAAGTTTGTGCTAGGTTTGCGGACAGAGATTGTCTATTCACCGTGCACAATGCCGCCGAGATCGCAAAAAAAGTGCTCTACTTCCACCAAGATTCAGCTGCACGGGCGCGTTGTTTCCAAAGCGCACGCGCGGTCGTACAAGAAAATCAAGGCGCGCTGAATCGAGTCTGTGCGCTATTGAATGATTGGCTTGACCAACTTATTTAACGACAAACTATTCTTTAGGACTACTTACCGCTCATTGAACTTACAGGGG
Organism: Gammaproteobacteria bacterium; assembly: GCA_009841615.1. Lineage (GTDB taxonomy): Bacteria > Pseudomonadota > Gammaproteobacteria > Pseudomonadales > Azotimanducaceae > Bin55. The sequence continues at coordinate 51,634 of VXLL01000028.1, forward strand.
TCACGACATTGTCATGATCCATGTGTTTGTTCAACTCTAAGAGATCGTTGGGATTCAACATGCCCACAGTCTGTTTTAATTGCAACATTTGTGTGATATACGTGTGGACCGTATTTCGTAAGTTCAATTCTGCGGAGAACAATGCATTTTGAGCGTTGAGCACTTCAATGATGTTTCGAGTGCCTACTTCGTAACCTTTTTCCGTGGCGTCTAACGACGCGCGGTTAGATTCAAGGGAGCGCTCTAACGCATCGATTTGTAACACGGTTTGAACCACGTTGCGAAATAGTGCTCGAACTTGTTCTTCTATAGTTAGTCTTTGATTAATCATATTTAAGCGAGATTGTTCTCGACTTAACGCACTCACCCTATTTTGCGAGATTCGTCGGCCACCAGCAACCGAAAATCCAATGCTAAAACCAATATTCGTGCTGATCGATTCACTTATTAAGTCATACCCGGTATCCAGTTGAGTAAAAGGATCTTCTATTGGACTCTCCGAATACGAGTAGGTCATATTTAAGTTGATGGATGGTACGGAAAAGTAATTTAATAACGTATTCCAGTGATTCCATCGAGCCGTTCGATATCCGCGTTCTGCACTTAATACACCTGGGTTATGTTGAAGCGCGTAGTTGACCCAGAATTCTTCATCGTTCGGATTCGGATTTTCGATCGGATAGTCCTCTGACAAGCGCGCGAGCTGTTGAATGGGTTGTCCAGTTATTCTTTCAAGAGTCAAGAATGTCGTATCGAGCCGATTACGACTCTGGTTAAGACCAACCTCTAAAGTGTCAAAGGAGGCTTGGGCGTTCAAAACATCCGTTATCGCTGTTAGACCAACATCGTACCGCTGCTTAGTTTGTTGTAACTGCCTTTCATTAGACTCTCGACGTGCCAGAGCATTGTCTAACGAATCTCTAGCCTGTAAGACGTCGAAGTATGCTCGTACGACCCGAATGATCAGATTCTGTTCTTGGGATGCAAAGGTCTCCTTGGCACCTTGAAAACTCACCCTTGAATTTCGATACGATATGAACGTCGGGATGCTGAAAAGCACTTGCGATAAATTTACCGAATAACCCGATGGAAATTCTTCGCGGCTTTCGTTTACAGTCCACACTTCATTAGTCTCCGGATCCGCTCCGAAAAATCGCCCCGATGGGTCGTTCAGAAGCTCGCTAGGATAGGTGCGCCGGTACTTAGTGGTTCTTCGACTACCTCCACCCAATGACAAGTTGACTGTGGGTAGCAAGCTGGCAAGACTTTGCCTCGCCTGCTCACCAGCGATCTTTCGTTGTATCTTTGCCTGCGCAAACTGGGTATCGTTCTCGACGGCTAAGTGATAAATTTGTTGAAGATCTTCTGCGCTTACTGAAAGACCAATCGACAACAGCGCGACAACTAAAAGTTTTTTCATCAAAGGGGTACCAATTTAAACTGTTCTGATTTTAGCAAACGAAGTTCACGTTCCTTATGGTCGTTTGACACTTACCTCGTTATACGAAAGTATGTGGGTTAATCGTCGTTAACAACGTAAAAGGTAGTCGCTCCACTCCCAGTTGAACGGAATGGTACGAGCACGGAAGAGTTCAATGCTACATAGATTTTATCAATGTCGACCGGAACTTCCTAAACGATTCTGGTCTCATAAAGGTATAGAGCTCAATCTTTTTAAGTGTGGACGATTGATTTCTTATTGCAATAATCATGCCATCACTATAAAATTATTCCTTTGTACGTCACAACTTTACAGGAACATTAACTCTATGGCTCGAGTAACCGTCGAGGATTGTTTAGAACATGTGAACAATCGTTTTGAACTGGTGACCTTAGCAACTAAGCGGGCTCGACAGTTATCGCTGTTGAGCGCAGACCCGCTCGTCGCGCGCGAGAACGACAAAAATACAGTTATCGCGTTGCGTGAGATTGCTGATGGGCTTATTTCGAGTGAAATCTTAGACAAGGACGACGAAGATGAGTTCCAATTCCACCTCAAGCAACACCGATCGCGGTCGGGACTTGGAGATGAAGCACCGCCCCGCGACGCCTGAATCCTATTTTCAGACTGAACTAGAAAAGCGCGCTAGACAGGAAGAACTAGCCGCCCCAGTATCGGGAATCAAAAAGGGCTACCTTTTTGAATACCTGACACCCAATCAACTGGACTTAGTCGAGAAAGCCTTCGACTATGCGAAGAAGGCGCATACCGGACAGCAACGACGGACAGGCCACTCCTACATCACCCACCCCTTAGCGGTAGCCAGAATTCTTGCCCAACTACGACTGGACCACCAGACAATTTGTGCAGCGCTGTTACACGATGTCATTGAGGACACCAACGTAACCAAAGCAACTTTAGCGAGAACGTTTGGCGATCCAATTGCCGACATTGTCGATGGAGTCTCAAAACTCTCGCATCTGTTTGACAGTCGTGCCGAAGCTCAAGCGCGCAACTTCTACAAGATGGCGTTGGCTATGGCTAGGGACATTCGGGTGATACTGGTGAAATTGGCAGATCGACTACACAACATGCGCACTATCGGTGTGATGTCTCGCGAAGCCAGAAAGCGTATTGCCAAAGAGACGATGGACCTCTATGTGCCACTGGCGCAACGAATGGGAATATACACCATCAAAGAAGAACTCGAGCGTCTTTCCTTTGAAGCGATGTATCCGTTACGTGCGGACCGTTTGGAACGATACACTACGCGAATCCGAAAGCCTGATATTGACTTGATCTCTTCGGTTCAAGACAAACTCAAAGCAGCTTTCAAAGAAGGGAAGCTCAAAGCAGACATCGAATATCTCGAACCTGAACCTTACTCGCTTTACCAATCTCTCAAAGGACACCGCATGTCCAAGGAAGAGTACATGGATCGGTTTGTATTTCGTATCGTCGTCGACTCAACTGACGAGTGCTACCGAGCGCTAGGGATCGCGCACAGCATTTACAAACCTAAACTGGGGGCGTTCAAGGACTACGTCGCCATCCCCAAGAAGAATGGTTATCAATCGCTTCATACCACACTGGTTGGACCCCGACCTACTAGCTCCGTTACCTTAAAGTTGCTGATACGCACAAAAACCATGCACGAGATTGCAAACTTTGGATTCGTCGCGGGCTGGCGTAATCGTCCTGCTGAACAACTCACAGCAGAACCGGTAGGACCTTCTTCGAGCGGATTTCGTGAATGGATTCAGCACTTACTTAGTCTGCAACCGGGTGGCGATGCAGCACAGTTTCTAGAGAACCTCAAGACCGACCTGTTCCCAGATGAAGTCTATGTTTTCACGCCTCAGGCGAAAATCGTTACGCTGCCTCTTGGATCGTGTGCAATTGATTTCGCATATGCCATTCACACAGAAGTCGGAGATTCATGCGTTGCGTGTCGGGTCGATGGTAGGGTCGCGCCGTTATCAACCGTACTAGAGTCTGGTCAGACTGTCAACATCGTAACTGCTTCAGAAGCTCATCCCGACCCGGAGTGGCTAAATTTTGTGCAAACGGCAAAAGCGCGCTCTGGAATTCGTGAACAACTTCGCGAACGGGGGCAACAAGAAGCCATTGTGCTCGGCAAAACCTTGCTAGATCGAACCCTAGCGGCTGCTGGGACATCAGTTTCGGAACTGGATTTCAGACGCTTACGAAGAACCTTCAAGGAGTTCCGCGTGCGCCGAATGAATGAACTATTTGAAGAAGTGGGTCGCGGAAACTTACCGGCTTACCAGGTGGCGCAACGTTTGCTTGACGAAGACGTTGACGATCATGAGTCTATAAACCTTGAACAGAGCGGCCCAGTCGTCGTACATCATAAGCAACATCTAGGAGTTCGTTACGGTCGGTGTTGCGGACCAATTCCCGGAGATAGCATTGTCGGTCACATCTCGCAGGGTGAGGGTCTCGTCATTCATCGCGTGAGTTGTGGTAATATGAGAAACGTCCGAGATCCTAGTACTAAAGTACCCGTGAAATGGGGCGACGAACCCACGGGTGAGTTTTCAACGAAACTCCGTATCGATGTCGTACCGCAGTTAGGCATCATAGCGTCGATAGCCAGCGCGGTAAACGGATTTGGAGCTGGGATTAGCATGATCGACGTAACCGAGCGCTCACCACAGCTATCGACAATTCGCATGCATCTCTCTGTTACCGACGTAAAACACCTAAAACGAATCATACGAAATCTGGACAACCGAAGTGAAACTTCCAATGTCCAGCGATTCACCGAATAAGGATTGATTTAATGTCGTCCAAAAAACACATACATGCTGCGAAAGCGCCTGATGTCATAGGACCCTATTCTCACGCGGTTCGGGCTGGGAACTTACTCTTCCTAGCCGGTCAGATCGCACTAAATCCTACAACTATGGATCTGGTTGACGGAAAATTTCGAGATGAAGTGAAGCAGGTGTTCAAAAACGTTGAAGCAGTCTTAAAAGCCGCGAACTGCTCGTTGCGCGATGTCGTGAAACTCACAGTTTATCTTACCGACCTAAGCAACTTTGAACAAGTCAATGCTATTATGAGCGAGAAATTTAGTTCTCCGTTTCCCGCTCGCGCCGCAGTCGGCGTCGCCTCGCTCCCTCGGGGTGCCTCAATTGAGCTCGATGTAATCGCAACGATTCCTGAGTAGACCATGCCATCCGAACCGGTCTCCTCAATTCGCGGAGTAGGTTCTGATACCGCCAAAAAACTTGCTCGACTCAATATCAGAACTAAATTAGATTTAGTTCTGCACTTACCACATAGGTACGAGGACCGTAGCGTTGTAACGCCGTTGAATGAGTTGCGTAGACCCAACGAGCATTACTACGTTCAGGGCGTTGTACAGGAGCTGGTACTGAAGCAAGGCAAGGGGCGTTCCAACGCGCAAGTCATACTCTCGGACGATAGTGGCGGCGTGCTAACCCTGCGTTTCTTTAACTACCGACCTCGTTGGATTGCTGTTTTTCAGAAAGGCGTGTGGGTTCGAGCGTACGGTCAACTGTGGGGGGAATATCGACACAAGTCGATGATCCATCCTGATTTCAAAACCTTCAGTTCAGACCCAGGTCCGCCAGAACCAGAATTAGTTCCCGTGTATTACACGACCAAGGGATTGACGAGTAAGCACATCCGAGCGTTAATTCAGAAGACAATACAAGAAGTCCATTTGCTCCCAAAGTTTGCATACTTCGGTATGACCTTGGCCGAAGCAATCCAGCAATGCCATAGCCCAGATGTTACCACAGAGGAAGAGAGCAGAAGGATTCCTCGACGTCGAATTGCATTTGATGAATTATTAGCTTACTACTTGTTGCAACAACGTCGTCGATTACAGCACAAAACGTTTTCCACCCGTATTTTGGATCGTAAGACAAGACTAATCCGCGACTTCATAGATTCTTTGGGTTTTCAGCTCACTAAATCGCAAGAAAATGCCGCTCGAGAGATCTTAGTCGATATGAATTCGACGCGACCGATGCTGAGATTACTCCAGGGCGATGTTGGCTCGGGAAAGACAGTGGTAGCCACGCTATGCATCTTACGTGCTGCCGAAAACGGAGTACAAACAGCATTTATGGCCCCTACAGAACTACTCGCGGAACAACACTACCAGACACTGTCCCAATGGTTGGATCCTTTAGGAATTAGAGTTGGTTTGGTCACTGGTCGGATGCCAGCACCAACGCGGCGCGCGAGACAAAAAGCTATCACCTCGGGGGATGATCTCGTAGTAGTCGGAACCCACGCCTTATTTCAAGATTCGATCCACTTCAAGTGTTTAGGCCTCACAATCATCGACGAACAACAACGGTTTGGTGTCCATCAACGTATGCTGTTACGTGATAAGGGTAACTTACCACATCAACTCATCATGACCGCGACGCCCATTCCGCGTACATTGGCTCTGTACCTTTTCGCTGATATGGATGTTTCGCGGATCACGGAGTTACCACCCGGACGTCAGTCCATTACGACCACGTTGCATAGTGAGAAGCATCGTTCAGAAGTAATCGAAGCAGTTCGCAGACATGTCGAGCGAGGACAACAAGCATATTGGGTGTGCGCGGCTATCGCAGAGAGCGAGAATGACGAACAAGAGCTCATTGGGACTGAAGATGTGCTAAAAGATCTCGCAAAAAAAATACCGGCGGTTCGAGTCGGTCATGTTCACGGTCAGATGAAAGCCCAAGAAAAACATTCAGTAATGAATGAGTTTCGCGACGGAAATATAGATGTGCTCGTCGCAACTACAGTTATTGAAGTGGGAGTAGATGTACCCAACGCAACGCTAATCGTTATAGACAACGCCAGCAACATGGGGCTTGCACAACTTCATCAACTACGAGGAAGAGTAGGTCGTGGCGCGGATGCGAGCTTCTGTATGCTAAATTACTCTAGTCCCTTGTCTGACACTCAGCGTCAAAGGCTATTACATCTGCGGAAAAGCCAAGATGGATTCGAGCTTGCTGATTTAGACTTGCAATTACGAGGCTGGGGAGAAGTCTTTGGCACCAAACAATCAGGTACCGAGAACTTTAGAGTGGCTAGTCTAGTAGATGATCGTGACCTGCTTAAAGAAGTCAAGAAAGTAGGGTCTAAGCTAATCTCAGAGATGCCTGACACAGCGGGAAAGATTATCGAAACTTGGACACCATTAGAAAAAGATTATGCTGCAGTTTGAGAAGGTAATTTTGATTTACGCGAGGCTTGAAGTTGCTTCAGTTTGAAGGACAGTTCTTTTGGGGATTAGCCGTAAAACCAAGTTCCACCGCATATCTCCATTCATAAGCTGCCTGAGACTGATGATCCAGAGCTGAATGCACTCGACGTGGATTGTAGAACTCTTCCAGGTAGGTAAAAACCTCCCGGCTAGCTTCTGCTCGAATGCGAAATCGTTGTCCTGGTTGGCGATCGATCAACTCAGTCTCCAACGTCACGAACGAGCTTTCTGCCACGGCGTTGTCATAGCAATCACCGATGGATCTCATGGGTACTTTCATGTTCGCCGCGGTGCAAGTTTGGCGAAACTCCTGCGACTTGTACTAAGAGCCATGATCGGAATGATGAATGACTTGCGCGGGATGTCGCGTGCGCACCGCCGTCTGCAAGGCTCGAACCATTAACGCCGCGTCCTGCTTCGGGGACACGACCCAACCCACGTGGTGGGAAAAGACATCTTGAATCTCCGCTAAATAGAGGGTTCCTTCGGAGGTCGGTATGAAGGTCGCATCCGCCACCCACAGTTGATTCGGCCACTCGACGACGACTGATCCGAACCCATCGGGCGCGTAACATCGCTTGAATCCACGGGTCGCGGACAGTATGTACCACTGGGCTCCCGTCGCTACACAAAGGGATCCAATCTGTCGCCAACGATACGAAGCACTGAGGACGCGAGGTCATACCCATGGTCGAGCGTTACGTTCCGTTGCCGATCGTTTATTAGCCGTCGTGTGTGCAATGCTGCAAGTTGCCTCGGTGTCTCTTCAGAATTCGATGCTGAATTTGAAGAGTGTATGAAGAGAGACTTCCCAAAAACACGTGTGTATCTAGGTACTCTAGTAAATGATCTAATTTCATCAGGCGAGATGATTGCCACTACACCTGTTATCTGGAATGGTAAAGAGTTGTACGGAACATTCACTCGCTCAACTGGTCTGATTAAAGTAAGTGTCGATGTTCATGAACGATGACATCCTGATGATGATGATCGACACCGTGGGCTAGGACAGACTGTAATTCACGAGAAAGTTTAAAAGCATGACTGAGATACGGACGGCGATATAGACCTGAGTGAAATCACCGTTGAACACGATGCTGAGGTAGTTCTTGAAGAACTGTTTGACACAAGTGTTAATCTTGGAAGCTCTTGTGAGTTAAATTGGTCGTTACAGGAAGGAGTAATCTATTAATGAGTAAACGTATTTCTATTATTCTGCTTGCGTTGTCAGTGTTCCTGTCGACAAATTACGTACTAGGGGAGTCAGATTCACTATCGGTGAAACTCGCCGAATTGAATGACTTGGAAGATCATTGCCTTAAAGTGAGTGATCCTCCCGTTTCTGTTGGCAAATCATGCTTGGACCGTTTGTCCGATTACTTTGAAAACAAGCCTATTTGGAATAACGCGACGATGATTTTTCACAGAAATAACAAGACTAAAATCGACCACTGGGTATTGAATCAACGAGTGCCTTACATGATGTTCACTGATGTTGATCTCATTGGAGACGCCCCGACATGGGGGGACATATTCGATGGAAAAGTCAGTGAGCGAATGGCAGCTGTTGCAGATGTGTTGGATATAGAAACATGCGCACAACTGAAGGATCATGGAGAGATACATCCTTTGCTGACGAACAAATGTCAAGCTCGTGAGCTTTACAAGTATGCTACTTACTTAGATGTCTGTTTGTCTGGGTTCTCGCGGAGTTCCCTGCTTAATGCAAACAATCCGACAACAGGGGTGTCTGTCTATGAAACTGCTCGCAAAGGATTGGACAATTCTCAAACGATCGACGAAGCAAACGACAATGATTGGAAGCTTGTGGAGAATTACCTGCACTCCATGTGGATAACAGATCAGTGCTCCAATATGCTGGTTTTGCCTTTAGATGACAATCTTGACTTCGTCGACACCATATCAGGAAAAGGTTCATTCGGTGATATGGAAAAAGCATTGTCAACTGTTCACGACACAGCATTGGCGATATCTGCTCGTGCTGGCGATCCTTGGGCAGTAGTTAGTTTCTACGAGCGAGGGCTTAGCGAGGACGTTGAATACTGGGAGTCCTTGTACGAGGTCAATCCATTGTTGTTTCATAGATGGATGTCTACAAGTATTGGAAATGTTTGGTTCGATGATGAAGAACAGGTGCGACATGCTATGAAGGCATACGACATTGAAAAACAGCAAGTACCACAAGCAGTCGAATTGAACCTTGAGCAATATCTCAAGAAGCATCATCTTGACGCTCTGGTGAACTCGTTGGAAAGAATGGAACCTATCAGAGAGGAAGATCTGGACAGTTCACTGAAATTTCCTTGGAATAGTGAGCAGGATCCATTGAAGTTACTCCGGCGATAATAACTTTCTATAAGACGGTAACATAGAGCTTAAAGCCCAGTGGGTTCAGGACTGGCTGGGCTTTTGTTCTAGAAACTTCACAAGACTGAGAGACACGCGACAAAACGTATAGCCCGAACAATCCTCATTGTCGGAATCGCGGAGAAACTGGTGTATCTGGCCTTACCTGAGGCTAGTGCGAAATGGATCAGGCTCTTGGTCCATTGAGAATCCTTCAAAAGCGAATTTGTCATTCACTTTGACGGCCGATTTAATCCGTCCAGAGGCTGGAACATCAGACGGTAGATCAAGAATACAATGAGCATACCAAACTCAAATTTTTCTTCCTGTGGGGAAAGTATGGGAAATTTTCCCATACACGAAATTTATGACACTCCCACTCAAAGATTTTCAATGCCGCTTTCGACCGCGTCGCGAAGTGCCGCCGACGTTGCTGGTGAATCAACTCCTTCTCGAACGACGCGAAGAAACTCTCGGCCATGGCAACGTCGTAACAGTTTCCCACGACGCCCATGGACTGTTTGCTATTCGCCGCTTGGCAGACCGCCTGAAATGCCGTTGAGGTATACCGCGAACCGTGATCTGAAATATGAATGACACCTCCTTGAGGACTTCGTTCCGAGATCGCTTTTTGCAGTGCTCGAAACATCAACTCGGAACCCTGTCGCTCACTGGTCGACCAGCCCACGATCCGGCGCGAAAACACATCTTTAATGACCGCTAAATACAACGTCCCTTCTTGGGTAGGTACATACGTCTCATCCGCCACCCAGATTTGGTTCGGTCGATCCGCTTGAAATTCCCGTTTGACGAGATCGGTCGCCATCCCCGAGCCGTCCGCGTGCGACGTGTTTAGGCGACCACGTCGAGTACCAGCAGATAATCCCGCGGACGACATTAAACGTGAAATGCGCTTGAGACTCACCTGATGACCTTGTCTTTGCAAGGCTGCTTTCTCACGACGGATACTCCAAAACGACCATGCGAGTCCGCAGAGATCTGTTGTGAATCAGCGGCCGCTCATATCGTCGAGCATTAGGTTCCGTCGCTGATCGCTTACGGGCTGTCACTTGCGCAACACAGAAACAGGCAAGCGAAACCAGCACACATAGACTGATGAACTGTCTTGCACTCCGAGAAGCGGGAAGAATCCAATAGTTTGAAGAGAAGCTCCGAAAAGATTGATAAAACTCAAAACAGCGCAAATCGGTGGATTGTACTGTGCTTGACGATTAGACCTCAATCATTTCAAAATCGTCCTTGCCCACGCCACATTCTGGACAACAAAACTCGCTAGGCACATCAGTCCAGGAAGTACCGGGAAGTATCCCTTCTTCCTCAAATCCGAGGGCTTCGTCATAAATCCACCCGCATACTATGCATTGCCATTTTCGCATGAACTAGTGATTGAACTTGAAAGTTATGTATTAACGTGCACAAAATGATACACTTCAAGGTGTACTTCTATCGAGAAATGAACACATGAATGAACCGTTTAGAGCGTATTGGGAACTCATGCGTCTTGATCGACCCATCGGTACATTTTTACTACTGTGGCCTACCTTAACCGCGTTGTGGCTTGCCTACAGTGGTTTTCCGAATCTACGAATGTGCGCAATTTTCATCGTCGGTACGTTCATCGCGCGCGCGATGGGCTGCGTTATGAACGATGTCTTGGATCGCGAGTTTGATCAACACGTTGCAAGGACCAAAAACCGCCCGCTAGCCGACGGCAGATTAACCGTAATTCAAGCGTTGATCTGCATGGCAGTTTTGATTGCTTTAGGCGGCTTACTCATACTCTTTCTCAATGATCTGACGAAGTTTCTAGCCCTACTTGCTATACCACTTGCATGTGCTTATCCTCTGATGAAACGCGTCTTCCCGGTACCTCAAGTAGTACTCGGTTTCGTGTTTAGTTGGGGTATCCTCATGGCAAGCACTGCCGTCGTCAGCCATGTTACCGCTGAAATCTGGTTGCTATTTTTATTGAGTGTATTGTGGATTGTTGCGTATGACACTCAATACGCAATGGTCGACCGCGACGACGACCTAAAGCTCGGATTGAAATCCTCCGCTATCTTTTTTGGAAAGTTCGACATATTGGCCGTAGTTGTACTGGACATCGCGGTAGTGATGCTCGCGGTTCTAATTGGGCAGGTCGCGGGATTTCGATGGCTTTATTGGGTCGGGGTCTTAATAGCAAGCGGACTCTTTGTATATCAGTGGGTTTTGATTTTCGGCCGAGATAGAGAGAAAATTTTCCTCGCTTTTAAAAATAACGCGTGGGTAGGTTTCGTGCTCTTCCTTGGTGTAGTTTCCGAGTATCCTCCCAATATCCACTTCTAATAGTCTAGTGTGCTAGCCGTCAACTGATGGAGAAGTCGTTGGAGTTTCTTGGTCGATGCGTATCGTGGTTAGTGTATGCGATGGCTGGTCTCACCGTACTAGTAGTCATAATGCGATACGTCTTCGAAATAGGTACGGTATTCCCTCAGGAACTCGTCGCCTACATGCATGCGCTTGTGTTCATGTTTGGGCTCTCCTACACTCTGAAACATGACGCTCACGTACGAGTAGATTTGCTCTACAGCCGCTTAGACGAAGAGAAACGAGCGCTCATCAATTTTCTAGGACACCTCGTCTTCTTGATACCCGTAGCCTGTACGATCGGCATCGGAAGCCTCGACTACGTCATAGATTCGTGGCGAATATTGGAACGTTCCGCAGAAGTCCGAGGTATTCCAGCAGTTTACTTGCTGAAGACGGTAATTCCTGTATCAGCGTTGCTCTTGGTTCTGCAATCTCTGCTCGACCTCCGCCGATACTTCAAAGAGATCAGGGGTACTTAGTGTGGAACTGATCCCTCTCGTGATGTTCGTCGTCGTGTTCGCGTTCTTACTTTCCGGATATCCAGTCGCCTTGGTGCTCGCAGGAGTGTCCTTACTCTTTGCGTTTGGTGGGATAGCGTTCGGTGTGTTCCTACCGGGCGATCTCGGTTTCTTACCAAATCGAATGTTTGGAACCATGACGAATGAAGTGTTGATCGCGGTTCCGCTCTTCATCTTGATGGGAGTCACACTGGAAAAGACCAACATCGCGCGCGATCTTCTTCAGACGATGTCGCGATTGGTTGGAAATCTTCCCGGCGGCCTAGGGTTAGCGGTTGTGCTCGTGGGCATGTTAATGGCTGCTAGTACCGGGATCGTTGGAGCAACCGTGGTTACATTGGCCTTACTGGCGCTGCCATTGATGATTCAGCAAGGGTATAACCACGGTCTGGCAACGGGGACCATCGCGGCTACAGGAACTCTCGGACAGATTATTCCACCGTCAATTGCACTCGTCTTAATCGGCGACGTGCTGACCAATGCGTACCAGCAAGCCCAGTTACAGCAAGGTATTTTTTCACCGAAAACAGTCTCCGTCGGAGATTTGTTCGCGGGCGCGCTACTCCCTGGATTGATCCTGGTGTTGCTATATGCCGGATATGTCGTACTGAAGTCGTTTATTCACCCAAATCAAGCACCTAAAAGCACAACTACGTCTGCTCCACTAAACATTCGGTCGTTCCTGAGTTTAGTACCCCCTGTCTTGTTAATCATTGCAGTCTTGGGATCAATACTGTTAGGACTTGCAACTCCTACGGAAGCTTCTGGTGTCGGCGCAGTTGGTGCTCTGATTCTTGCTCTTGCTTACCAGACCTTGAATGTGAAGGTCTTACAAGAGATAGCGCTTTCGACTCTCAAAACCACTTCGATGGTGTTTTTCATTCTCATCGGAGCATCCTTCTTCGCACTAGTTTTTCGCGGCTATGGCGGGGATGAGTTAATCACCCAGTTCTTTAACAATCTCCCCGGTGGCGCACTGACGGCAATGTTAATTGTGATGGCGACAATTTTCTTTCTTGGCTTTGTGCTGGACTTTATCGAGATAACTTACGTCGTCATTCCAATAGTCGGTCCAGCATTGTTAGCGACCGGGATTGATCCAGTTTGGTTAGGCGTAATGATTGCCGTGAACCTACAAACGTCGTTCTTGACACCGCCTTTTGGATTCGCGTTGTTTTATCTACGTGGAGTTGCGCCCACCAGCGTACAAACGGTTGATATTTACCGTGGTGTGGTCCCCTTTGTCGCGCTGCAACTCTTCGTGCTAATATTTCTCGCGTTCGTACCTCAGCTCGCTACTTGGTTGCCTAGCTTGCGTTAGAGTGGTGCTACAAAGACTGAGAGGACTTTATCAATGCACTCGCCTTATAGGTTACGCGCACGAAAGTATGCCTCTTCAGCAATAGCGGTCCATTGACTGACTTCGGTTTGAAACTCGCGATAGGAAGTAACTATCCGTTTGGCTAAGGGATTTTTATTTGCTAGTTCGTCCAACACTTCCTCAGAGATTTCTTTCAACCTCAGTAAAACTTCATCCGGTAAGCGACGCAATTCAACGTTGTGCTCTTCCACCAAGAGCTTTAGTGCTGCGTTGTTGCGAGCTATAAACTCATCAAGCATGTCCTGATTGATCGCACGCGATGCTACTTCAACGATCTTCTGTAAATCTACCGGTAATTCTTCGAACGCTTGCTCATTGACTATAAGCTCAATCGTCGCACCTGGTTCGTGCCAACCGGGATAGTAGTAGTATTTAGCAATATCGTGAAGTCCTAATGCTAAATCGTTATATGGACCTACCCATTCGGTAGCATCGATGGTGCCACTCTGTAAGGCGGTATACAGTTCGGATGCTGGCATGGTTGTTGGAGCCGCACCGGCCCGTTGCATAACTTCGCCAGCCAAACTAGGAATACGCATAACGAGGCCCTTGAGGTCGTCCAGTGTATTGATTTCGACATTGAACCAACCACCCATCTGTACTCCGGAGTTGCCGCATGCCATTGGGATCACGTCAAATGGTTCATATAGTTCACGCCACAACTCCAATCCACCACCATAAGCAATCCAAGCGTTCATTTCCTGTGCGGTCATACCGAAAGGAATCGTAGTGAATAGCACCGCTGCTGGTGCTTTACCCACCCAATAATATGCCGCTCCGTGGCCCATTTGCGCTGCGCCGTTTGATACCGCATCAAACACTTGGTCCGCGTGAACATACTCGTTTGCTCCGTACACCTTAATCTTCAATCGGCCATTGGACATAGTTTCGACTAATTCCGCGAAACGCTCCGGTGCGACTCCTATTGCGGGTAGATTTTTAGGCCAACTCGTAACCATCTTCCATTCAAAGGCTTCCTCTGAAGTAGCTTTAGATGGACCGTCTTCAGCTAAAGTAGTTTCTGATGTCTTACCACCGAGCACGTAACCAATTGCCACCCCCATTACACAAAAAAACACCGAGAGTACGATCGCGAGCATAACGATGTGCGTCGTACGCATCGAATTTTTGTTCGTGTCTGTGTTCACCGCAATTACCTCCTATGATGTGTAAATAACCGCATGCCGTCTACCAATATGATTTCGTAGGTAGCGCGTCGTTGATAACGAGATGGGAAGGAGCAGAGTTACTCTTGGACTAAAAATGGCGAACTTGCGAGAAACCATTTACGTGATCCGTCGATAAATTCAATCTCTACCTGCTTGGAATCAGACTCTCCACGGGTATTCATCACCCTTCCTGGACCGAGTTTCTTGTGTGTGATTCGAGAATTACCGTAATACTGTGCAGTGTTGTTCAAATAAATCGGGGAGCGAACGTATAAGTCATCGCACGTTAATGGTCGTTCCTTTTCATAGGGATTGTCGCCTACCCAGGATAGATATTGCGAGGGTATCTCACGAAGATATCGCGATGGAGTGCGTTTGGTCTCGCGTTGTTGGAAACTCGTCGCACGCGTGTCTGCGAAGGTGACGTACAGTCGTTGCATCGCACGTGTGATACCTACATAGGCTAACCTTCGTTCCTCTTCCTCGCGATCGGGATCGTTTTTCACCAAGTAATGCGGGAACAAGTCTTCCTCCAACCCGGTTACGAAAACAACTGGAAATTCCAACCCTTTAGCGGAATGCAAAGTCATTAGATTGATCGCGTCGTTATCGTCGTTTCGATAGTCGCCGGCATCAAGCGTAGCGCGATCTAAGAAATCTCGCAGGACGGAGTCCGAATCGACTTGCTCTTGATCGATGTCGGCATCGAAGGCGGCAAATTGCGCACACGCTATGAGGAGTTCATCCAAGTTTTCCGTACGCATTCGCGCGAGTTCACCACTTTCAGATTCGTGGAACTTATACAGACCAGATGCGCGCACAGCGACATTCGCCACATCTGCTAATAATTTACCCTGACTTTGCTTGGTGAGGTTTTCAATCAATGCGATGAATGTCCTTACCGCTCGGTCGGCGCGCGTAGGCAAAAGATTGTTATCAAGTGTATGTCTTGCTGCGTCCCAGTTGGAGATATTGTTCTGAGTGGCTGCTGTGCGAATCGTTTCTAACGTTCGAGACCCAATACCTCGAGATGGTACGTTTACGACGCGCTCAAATGCCGCGTTTGCGTGCGGATTTTGAATCAATCGCATATACGCGAGTGCATTACGCACCTCCAATCGATCATAAAACCGAGTACCGCCATGAATGATGAACGGCATCGCCCTTTGATTAAATATCTGTTCGATTATTCGCGACTGAGAGTTGTTGCGGTACAACACTGCGACTTGGTTTGGCGAGAAACCTTTGGTCTCAACGAGATGTTCACACGTTTGTGCAACGAAGTCGGCTTCGTCAAACCCGTTCGCAGCTTTGAAACCCGTAATCTTTTCCCCTTGGTCTGCTTGTGTCCACAAAGTCTTCCCAAGTCTGGAAGGATTGTTCTTTATCACGGCGTTAGCTGCATTCAAGATCACTTGCGTGGAACGATAGTTTTGTTCTAATTTGATAGTCTGTACGTTAGGGTATTCGCTTGCAAACCGCCGAATGTTCGTGATCTGTGCACCTCGCCAGCCGTAAATGGACTGGTCGTCATCGCCCACAACCATAACCCTATTCTGGGTTCCTGCGACCATCGTTAGCCATGCATACTGAATGAGATTAGTGTCTTGAAACTCATCGATCAAGATGTGCCGAAATCGAGATCGATATTGCTCCAAAATATCCTTGTGATTGAGCCATAACTCATGCGAACGCAACAGGAGGTCGCCGAAGTCTACGAGTCCGTGTTTTTCACATATTTCTTGGTACTTGATGTATATTTGATAAGGAGTTCTCTTACGTGCGTGAATCGTGTTTTCTAGATCCTGCGGACGCAACCCATCGTCTTTCCAGCGATTGATGTACTGTGCCATCTCCCGAGCATCGTTGGTGTGTTCCGTGAGTTCCATCTGGCGTATGATTCTTCTGACCATGCGAATCTGATCATCGGCATCCAAAATTTCAAAGTTTTCTGGTAGGCCAGCTTCCCGGTGATGCTGCCGCAATAGTCGATATGCCATGGAATGGAAGGTCCCTATCCACATCGACTTGACTGAAACATTGAGTAATTTCGCGGTGCGGCGCTTCATTTCACCCGCAGCTTTGTTGGTGAATGTCATCGCCAGTATTTCGTGTGGGTTTACGTGGTAGTGATCAATTAACCACGCCAATCTATGTACGAGTACTCGCGTCTTTCCGGAGCCAGCACCAGCAAGCACCAGCAAATTAGAGATCGGTGCAGTAACCGCTTTCAGTTGTTCTTGGTTTAAGTCGCAAAGGATTGGGTTTTCAGCGGCTGCTGAATAGCTGGATAACGGTATTGTCAATGCGACTTTTCGATGGCAGAAGGGAAGGTAGGCGTTTACAAAAATTATACACGCTAGCCTCGCCGTAAATTCATTCCTTTCTTAAACAAAAACGATGGGTATTTG
>VXLL01000010.1 GCA_009841615.1 Gammaproteobacteria bacterium
GAGCGCGACAATGGCATTGTCGAGGTCGGGGGTTCGATCCCCCCTGGCTCCACCACCAGAACTTGAAAGTAAGATCTTTCCCCTAGATCATACTCGCTAACAGAGTAGCGATTCCCAAGAACACGAAAAACCCCACGACGTCGGTGATCGTGGTCAGAATGATTGAAGAAGCAGTCGCTGGGTCTTGTCCAAAGCGCGCAAGCAGAATCGGTACTAGCGCGCCAGCAATTCCAGCGATAGCAAGTGCAATCACCATCGAAAGAGAAATGATGAGTGAAAGCCCCCAAGATTGTTGCCAAAGGAAGACTGCCAAGCCGCATACGACTGCGATTAACACCCCATTAATCGAACCTACAAACAACTCCTTACGCGACAGCCTGAACCACTGCCGAAAGCTAATTTCGCGCAGCGCTAAGCCTCGAATGGTTACCGCCATTGATTGTGAACCGGCATTTCCGCTCTGCCCGGCAACGACAGGAAGCAACACTGCCAATGCGGTGAACTGCGCCAACATATTCTCAAATAGTCCGACAACCGCCGCTGCTAAGAATGCAGTACCTAAATTGATGTATAGCCATGGTAAACGGTGTTTGATTGAAAAGATACCGCGAGAGAGTGCGCGTTCGTCTACGCTAACCCCCATCATACGTTGCAAGTCGGCTTGAGCATCCTCTTGAACCACATCCTGCAAGATGTCTTGCCGTACAACTCCAAGAAGTTTGTTTTCGTCATCAAGTACGGGGAGAATGTCGAAGTCCATCGTCTCCATCATTTCCACGACGGCTTCCCGCGACTCGACGACATTAATTTCGCAAGGAACGCTTTCGATAATGTCTCGGATAGACGTACTTCCATGGGCTAATGCGAGGGAATGCGTTGTTACTCTGCCGAGTAATCGATTGTCCCGGTCCACGACGAGTTGGGTCAAATCGACCGTTTGTGCTTCAATGCGAATTTGCTCAATCGCTTCGTCAACTGTCATATCTACGTAAATAGTGCCGACCGCTGAACTCATAATGTTGGCGACAGAATCTGCTGGAAACGACAGTACGGTTTCTATTTCCTTTCGAGTACCGTCAGGAAGACTTTCCAGTACCGAAGCCTTCTTCTCTTCCGACATCGTGAGAAGTACTTTGAGAAGTACGCGCGTAGGTGCTGTTAACAAGATCTCACGTTGTTGATCTGAAGATAGTCGAGGGTACAAATGTGTTGCTCGACTTGGAGAAAAGAAGTCGATGATTTCAATGAGTGAATCTACCGGCAAGTCTTGAATTTCTTCCAATAGTCGATCGTCAGGTAGGGCTTGGAGTACATCAGCTGCTTCCGATGGAAATTGCTCCACGAATTGTTGTCTAAGGAGTATGCTAGCCTGCACGTTTAACCTCGGAATCTCGTTCGCGGTTTGCGTGCACTCGGTAGGTCTTTGACCACGTCAAGCATGGTGCTCATGATGTCCATCACCAGTGTGTATTCTTCATTTTGTGACGAATCTTCTCGTGTTTGATGACGTTCAATCAAGTGTTCCCAATGTAATACTCCAATAGCTCGTCGATTTTTGTCGACGACAGGGAGTCGGTCTACCTGGTGCCAAGCTTCTATTTCTACTATGGATTTAGCCGTCGCACTTCCGGGTAACAAAGTCGTTCGTTTGATGCATCCAGCAATTGGTTCTTTTCGACCGCTGCGGAGCAGACGTCTATCATCCAAAAGACCAAGTACCCGGTCCTCTGCGTTTACGATTAAGAGATTTTCAGTGTCGTCTTTATCGAGGTTTCGAATACTTTTCCTAACTTCTGCACATGTCATCTTATCAGGAAATGTGAGATAGTCCTTATCGGCAAGTGCAGCAACAGAGTCTTTTGCGAAATTTACGTAGTCTCGTAACACTCGCAACTTATTGACATCTTTAATTTGTGAGAGGACAGTCGCACGCACGTCTTCTGGAAGCCTCCGCGCGATCCGCGTAACGGCATCGTCGCTCCCAATATGAATCCACCTCAATATCGCATCAGAGTCCTGAGTGTCAATGAACTCCACGGTAAATTGGCGCGGCGCATACGCTAACACCTCGACCACCGAAGAATGAGGCAAGTCTGTTAATATTTGGTGTGCTTCGTTTGTAGCACAACTCGCTAAGACTTGACCGAATTGTTCTGGATGTTCTTCGGCGAAGTTGAGAATGAGTCCGCGCTGTAGAACTACCGAATCCGACATGCTAATATCGCCGTTAGTCGTCCGAGGAGATCAGCACAAAAGGTTCATGTGAAAATAGGGAAGCCGGAATATAGGTGATACCCTCTTCCGTCATTAAATGCACCTTAGTTCGACGAATTTCGACAATCGTACCGACATAATTTTGAATTTTTATACGATCTCCCACAGACAAATTCGCGAGTTCTTGTCTAGCGACTAAATTTGCGACATGGTGATGTGATCCAATTCCAATTGTGATACCAATGGAAGCTAAAACCACACCAAGCAGTACGATGATGGAATTACCCAAAAACGAAATGTCGACATCTACTTGTTGAAGTCCGATGATAATGCCGATTACAAATATGCTGAAATAGCTGACTCGACCGATTGTGGCTCCAATGCGAGTATCGGACATTGCGCGTATTACAAAATCTCGAACTGCGACACCCACAAGATGACCAACCAATATGACGATTGCCCCTAAGAGTACGTTAGGAAGTCGTTTTGAGAACTCTTCTAAGAGTGGGTTTTCACTCTGGAAATCGAGAAATTGGAAGGCCAGCAATGCCATCACGAACACACACGTCCAAAGTGCAATTGGTCCGGCACGACGTAGAGCTATCTCCAGACTCTTCGCAGGACTGTCCTTAGCTTTACTGATTCGCTCGGCTAACCGAACGAAAATCAACCGAGCGATGAGACCGCCAATCAGTCCTGCTAGTATGAGGATGAGTGCCCAAACTTCATTGGGGACCGCGCCGATGTAGGCACCTATACCGTTTGTGGGTTGATCCACGGGGGAGGACATTCTGCTATTCTGTTAGATTACATTAGAGCGAATCAATGTTCTTTCGAAGACTGCTCTGCGGGTCCGTAACTATAGACTCAAGAACTCGAACGCGTTCCTCCAACTGTACAAGATCAGTTTGCGATTCAAGTGCGGAGATTCGAGAGTCGAATTCACTCTTTCGGCTGCGGTATCGCGCGCGAATCCATTGGGATATCAGGCTTGAAGCGATCGAGAGAAACACGATCATGACAATACCAGCCCACATATATTTAGAGTCCATGCTACATTACTATCCTAGTTTCCAATCTATGGTGAATGATGTCATCAAGACAAGCAAAAACAATCTTCAAATTATAGAATTATGTCTGGTTCTAAACGTTTGCGAAAACAAGTTAGAATACGCCCAATTCAATACGTCGTTCCGACTCACCGTCAAAAGAAATCGCTGATTCTGAGCAGGTCTGGCTAAGGAACTTTTCGCCTCCCGTCCTATACAATAGAGATTAGATATAAGTCATATAGAAATGAGCATTTTTCGTCGTTTAACAGAAAAACCCTGGGTGGAAACCGATGACCGTGTGGAGAGGCTACACACGAAGTTGTTTCGTGCTCATGACCGGAAGGTAGCACTGTATATTTTCCTGTGTGTCGTAGGAAGTGTTTTCTTTTTGTTGTTTGCAGCTACGCACATGCGCATCGCGCTTGCGACCGACTGGGTACCAATGCCTGAGCCAATTTTGCTCTGGGTCAATAGCGTCGTCTTAGTGGCAGTGAGCATGGCTTTGGAGTACTCTCGAAGACTCGTGAATAGCAATCAAGATGGAATGTTTGTTTTCTCAATTGGCGGGGTCTTAACGTTCTTGTTCTTAGGATTACAAATAGTCGTGTGGTGGCAATTGATAGCGCTCGGGTATGCTGCGCAGCGTAATCCTTCCAATGCCTTTTTCTATGTTCTCACGGCACTCCATGCAGCTCATTTAATTGGCGGTCTGATTGCATGGTGCCGCGCGTTGTGGCGGATGCGGAGCAAGGATGGGGACTACCCACACATCCGACTGAGTGTCGAATTGTGTGCAATTTACTGGCACTTCTTACTTCTCGTTTGGGTTGTTGTCTTAGCACTCTTTGTATCAACGTAGTTTTCTATGAGCGCATCGGTTAGCGCCTCACAACAGTTCAGCTTCAACATCACCGGTATGACTTGCGGTTCCTGTGTTGAACGATTAGAGAGCGCATTCAAAAAAGAACACGGGGTGTTAGATGTCGCGGTGAATCTTGCTGCAGAGAAGGCTTATTTGCGTATTGATCCAAAACTACTACCCGTGAAAGAATTAGCGGGAGTGGTTCGACGTGCTGGTTTTGACGTGGGCGTAGACACACAGACCTACCAAGTCGGAGGAATGTCCTGTACCGCGTGCGCTAGTCGGATTCAAGACGCGCTGCTCAGAGTTCCCGGTGTCGAGACGGCGGAGGTGAATTTTGCGACAGAGAATGCGACGATACGAACTATCAACGGCTTGGTAACCGAACGAGACTTAATAGGTAGAGTTCAAGCGGCTGGTTTTAATTTGTTGACGCGACCGGAGCCCGAAGACGAAACGGCTCAATTTCAAGCTGAAGTCACTAAAGAACGACGATCCGTGTTATTAGCTTCATTCTTTTCGTCGTTACTGGTGCTTCAAATGGTAGCGCAATTCATCGGCTGGCGCCAGTTTCATTGGATGCCGGCAGCTGAAGTGTTGTTTGCCACGCCGGTACAGTTCTGGTTTGGTCGAAAGTTTTATATTGGCGCTTTCAACGCACTCAGAAATCGAAGCGCTAACATGGATGTCTTAGTTGTTCTAGGTACTACGTCAGCGTACCTTTACAGTTGGTATCTCATGATTCAGCACGGCGAAGCCGCGCAAGGGGAAATGTACTTCGAGTCAGCAGCGGTGATTATTACGCTCGTGCTGTGGGGCAAATTTTTAGAAACGCGCGCGAAACGAAAAACGTTTTCTGCAATACGTGAACTACTGAGCTTACGACCAAGGGTAGTGCGGGTTCGAACTGAAACTGGCGAGACAATCGAAAAACCAACTGAACTACTTGAACTAGGAGAAGTAATAACCTGTATTCCAGGGGAACGAATCTCGGCAGATGGAGAAGTTATTGAAGGTGAAGCACACACTGACGAATCTCTAATAACTGGTGAGAGTAATCCGGTGAATCGGCAAATTGGCGACGAAGTGTATGAGGGCGCGGTAAATCTTGATGGCCATCTCGTAGTACGAGTAACAAAAGTTGGGAATGATACGACCTTGAATCGGATCGCTCGGCTGGTGGAACAAGCACAAGTTGGAAAAACCGATATTCAGCGACTAGTCGACAAGGTGAGTGGATTCTTTGTTCCCGTTGTGATTCTCATCGCAATAGGCACGCTAATCGCGTGGAGCATCGTCGGAGACTTTGAAAATGCACTCATCAATTCTGTGTCAGTTTTGGTCATTGCGTGCCCCTGTGCCCTTGGATTAGCTACACCTACTGCTGTGATTACTGGCACGGGAACTGCAGCACGGGCTGGGATTTTGTTTCGCGACATTGAAGCACTAGAACATGCTCATCGAGTAAAAGAAGTTGTTTTCGATAAGACTGGTACATTGACACACGGTAAGCCTACATTTGTTCGTGGTCAGGTGGTGCGCAACGGCAAAGCTGAGTTATACGACACGTATCTAAAGGCCGCCATCGCGTTACAGTCGCTTAGTGAACACCCGATCGCAAAAGCGTTTCTCGACCACGCAAAAAAGCAGGAAATCGATGTTCTTACTCCAACAGGTTTTCGCGCCTATGTAGGTGAGGGCGTTAGTGGAAGCGTTGACAGTATAGATTGTGCTTTGGGCAACGACCGTTTGTTACGACGCTATGGCCACGAACCCGTAGCGACGGACGAGTTTGAGAGTACTGTATGGCTGCTGTTTGCGGATGAAGTTGTGGCAGAGTTTGTTTTTGTGGATATCGAACGTCCCACTTCTCAGGAGGCGGTCGAGAAACTTCAACAACGCAAAGTAGATGTGCACATTCTTAGCGGTGACAGCAAAGAGGTCACTGAACGTTTAGCTCATACTCTTGGCATCACTTCTTATGGCTATCGGCAAACGCCTGAAACCAAAGTAGAGCGAGTTGAAGCAATTCAGACAGAAGGTACATCGGTGGCTATGGTCGGAGATGGCATCAATGATGCTCCCGCACTAGCACAAGCACGACTTGGAATTGCAATGAGCTCCGGCACCGATATTGCAATGGAAGTCGCGGCGGTAACTTTAATGCGTGCCGATCCTCGACTGGTGGCGGCGACCTTGGATATCAGCACACGTACCTTCAGGAAGATACGACAAAACCTTTTTTGGGCTTTTATTTACAACGTTGTGATGATACCATTAGCAGTGTTAGGATACCTTGATCCTACTATCGCCGGAGCAGCAATGGCACTATCGAGCGTCAGCGTTGTGACGAATTCGTTATTGTTAAAACGGTGGCACTCGCAAGTGACTTGAGTATTTTGAGGTCGAATCTGAATTAGTCGACGTCAGATGAACTAGAAGCTTGGTCAACAGAACCAAACACCCGCGATCGACTTGAACTGAGATGGACATTCACTCCTGGTGGTACGCTAAACACTAGTTCAATTTGACCAATTTCATGTCCGTGCGCTTTCACAGTGTCTTCTAGTGCATACGCTTCTTTGATCAATTGCAAGACGCTCTTTTGATTGTCATTTAAATCCATTTCGCTCACAACTTTATTTAGCCGATCCAACGCGTCTGGTTCGGTAGGTTCAATACATACTACAATCGCCGGCGGTAGCGTTAGACGAAGCTCGACGTCACCAACGATGAATCCAGCACTCTCTAAGATTGGAGCAATATTCGAGTACTCCTCAAACAGTTTCTTAACTGCTTTGGCGAGCCCCTGTCTTCCAGCTCCCGCGACTTTAGCGAATACTTCATCTCCACTCGCTTTCACTTTGTCCTTAATTTGATCTGCAGTCGACTTGAATTGTTCAAATATCACCTCAATCTCCTCCTTCTATTCGATGGTGTAGACTAATGAGTTGCTGATCGATAGCTCTATATAAATCTTCAATACTAGCATCGTTTTTGATCACTACATTCGACCTACGTACTCTTTCGTCAGTTGAAATCTGTGCCATTAAGCGTTTATTGAGCCGTAGTTCTGTGGTGTTGTCGCGTACCACTACACGTTGTACCACATTTGATGTATCAGCAATTATCGTCCAGACTTCGTCCACTATAGTATGCCATTCCGCTTCGACTAATACGGCCGCTTCGAAAAAGACCACGCGACAACCTTGGACACCTGAAGCTTGTTGTAGCCTTACGATTGCTAGTTGTTTGATAGCCGGCCAAACAATTTCGTTGAGGCGGCGTAGTTGGTTGAGGTCTGCGAAGACGATACTTCCAAGTGCTTTACGATCGATCGTGCCATCTGCTGCAACTACTTCGTTCCCAAATACTCTCACAACTTGTTGATAGCATGAGGTATCGGGACGATATGCCTCATGTCCGAGTCGATCGGCATCAATCACGGGATAACCCCGTAGTTCTAAGTATCGTGCAACGGTTGACTTTCCTGCACCGATGCTACCCGTCAAGCCGATAGTGTACATTTTGGAAAGTAAACGATCGTCGAATTAACGCACTATTCTTAGCGTGAATTGGAACGGACGCTGTCTAAGAAAACGCCTCGCTATTCCAATGTTGGTATTTCGTCAGGGAGTTCGTCTGTTCCGCAATCCCTAGGCTCAAACAACGCACAACCGCCCACGAATAGGAGTGTTAAAGAAAGGAAGAACAACCATGCTAACGTTCGTCTTAAAGGGTGGTTTGTCATGTGATCTGTCTTGAGAAAGAACGGTCTAGTATCAGAAACTGAGATTGTAAGTTTAGGCTTTATCTACCTAAACATTATCATTATGTTCGCATTGGATTGGGCGAATTCGGAGGAGCAAATCCACTATTTGACATGATGTAGAGATCTGTCGGTAGCCACGCGACTTTGAATTTCAATCGGACACACAATTCCAGTGGGATTTCCCTTCATTTACAGCACGAAAACATCATTACAGAGTCAGAGATTTCACAACATTTAAGGATGTAAGTCGCTTGGATCAATCTTCATCGTACTATAAACACGATTTACTTTTAGTTGGTGCGGGGCACTCGAATGTGCAAGTATTGCGCAAATTCGGCATGTCTCCGCAACCCAATGTTCGTGTCACCGTGGTCGCACGTGAAGCCCATTCTCCATATTCGGGAATGCTTCCGGGATTCGTTTACGGTATGTATTCTTGGGAAGATATTCACATCGACTTAGCGAAACTGTGCACCTTCGCAAATGCTCGGTTGATCGTCGATGAAGTGGTTCAAATTAGTCCTTCAGACAACAGTGTCAGACTGCGAGAGAGACCCAATCTTCGCTACGACTGTTTAGTTATCAATACCGGTGGTGAACCGGGAATAAAGTTTCGCGGTCTCTCGAATGTCACCGCGGTAAAACCAATTGGACGTTTTACTACGGAATGGGACGTCATCGTGGCACAAGGTGAATCCGGCGTACATAGTAAGCTTGTCGTGGTTGGTGGAGGCCCTGGAAGTGTTGAGGTTGCCCTTGCTGTTAGAGAACGGTTTGGCTCAGTGTTCGACATCACGATCGTATCCGCTGATCCTGAATTGATGATTCAACACAATCGACGAGTGAGAAAAACAGCAGTAGCAACATTGACGCGAAATGCCATTAAGTTTCTTGTCGATTTTCGAGTTTCCTCGGTGACTGATAAGGAAGTGGGAGCGGAACATGGCGCTACAATTCCATGTGATCATGTTTTGTGGGTTACTGGCGTGGAAGCGCCTGCGTGGATTCGCGATTCCGGTTTTGACGTTGATGCTGGAGGTTTTCTTAAGGTAGATAAGAATCTACGTAGCACTTCTCATAGCAATGTCTTTGCTGGGGGAGACATGGTTTGCCTTGTAGGTCAGGAACGACCAAAATCCGGCGTGTTCGCGGTACGTGAAGGACCGATTCTTGCGCGCAACGCGCGAGCATTTCTCAAAGGAAAATCACTTCGTTCATACAACGCTCAAAGACAAGCTCTAGCGATCTTACGTCTACCGGGCAACGATGCCCTTGCGTCCAAGGGGCCGTGGTGTATGCGCTCGAAAATTATTAGTCGATGGAAGCACAGAATTGATGTGAAGTTCATGCGTCGCTTTAAAAAGTTACCTGTAAGGTCGTTCCCTGCTCTGTCATCGTTTGTGCCCAAGAGATCCGATGTGGACGCAATGCGTTGTGGTGGATGTGCATCGAAACTAGGCGCGCGATTGCTGGACCGCGTCCTCTCTCGGCTAAAAGCAAATGACGCACACAGCGCGATTAATGGTTTAAATGATGATGCCGCGATAATCGACCTTGGTTCGAACACTATAGCCACAAGTTGTGATCACTTTAAACCGATGATTACTGATCCTTTTCGGTTTGGAAGGGTTGCTGCCGCACACGCTTTGAACGATCTATATGCAATGGGATCTGTTCCCAAAATTGCGTTGGCGTTGGTAACCGTCCCATTGATGGCAGAACCTCTTATGGAGGATGACTTCTACCAGGTTTTGGCAGGTGCAGTCTCGGTTTTTAGCACTGATGACGTGATTTTGGTCGGTGGTCATTCAGCTGAAGGGAGTGAAGCGTCGTTGGGCTTTGCGGTGACTGGAACACCTACTGATTTGCCATGGTTTCGATCGAGTATGTTGCAAGGTCAGGATTTAATCCTGACGAAACCACTGGGCACTGGGATACTATTGGCGGGATTAATGTATATGAAGACTCGTGCAACCGACTTAGTGAAATGTGTCGAGAGTATGGAACTTTCTAATAAACTTGCAACCTCCATATTCCGAAAGTTTGACGCGTCGGCAGTCACAGACATCAGTGGATTTGGGCTCGTTGGGCACAGTGTGGAGCTCGTAAAACAGTCCTCCGTGGGTATCGAACTCTTCGCAAACTCCGTTAACGTACTACCAGGTACTCGAGACGTATTGAATCAAGGGATCACAAGTACACTACACGATGCGAATGTACAAGCATTAGAAGTCTTTGAGATTTCTTCTGACTTGACAGAACAAAGTCTCGCTCCACTAGTAGATCCTCAGACTAGTGGTGGTCTCTTGGCGGCAGTGCCTTCTGCTGTTTCTAACGAGTGCTTAGGAGCTCTCGTTGATGCCGGATATCAGCACGCAGCAGTAGTCGGACGAACAGTTGACGAAAATTCCTCTCGGATTCTCAACGGAAATGGCTAGGCTAAACCTGCAGAGGCTCTAAGAAATAACAGACGCAATCTTGACGAGCGATACGCGGATCTTCTGTGTACATAGACAAGATCGTGTCTTTTCGAATCGACACGTTTCTCCCGTTGTAGGTTAAGAAAGTTCCGGTCTGATCTTTCTGATCTTCGTCGACCGCTCTGAGTCGCGCATGGTCTACTACCAATTGCGCGAGCTCCGTCCCCTCAGGAATGGTCTTGAAGTTGTAGCGATAGAGTTTCGGAGCAAATTTTGGCACTTGGTCATCCGTGATTGTGTCAGCGTTTTCGACTAAGACTCGGACGTTATTTTGAAACAGTTCTTGATCCGAGGTGTCGGTTTCGGGTACTTTACCAGTGTTCCATAAAACACTTATGTACTCACGTGCGCGAGCCGCGCTTGCGGGGTCTTCTGGTAAGCCTGCTTCGATGGTAATGGATGTACAAAAACCCGATGTACGTCGAGTCAATACGCCAGGAGGTTGCTGTGCAAAAATAGCTGTTTGGCTAAACAGTCGTGCGGCAGACATCGTAGTCGCGTCAATGCTGGTTACGATCGAGTGATGTGGATTGGGACCTGTATTGTTATGAACGTCAAGCGCGAACCACGGTCGTTTTGACTCCAAAAATGAAACGACATCATCCGCCCATTTCGCATAAGGCGAACTACCACCCTCCCAAATCCTATTGAAATCCGGTTGTCCGTCCAACATTCTTCTGCTGTGTTGCGCAGCTTGAACATTTCCAATCAAAATTAAGCAGGAAGGAAGGCACTTGTTCTGATACTCTTCATGAACTAGAGCTCGCAACGCCTCCCACCCAGAAGTCTCGTTGCCGTGAAGAAGAATTGATAGAAAAAATGGTGCATGATCGGATGTACTAAAGTCGAACAACGTAGGAGAGTGTAGTACTGATGCGAGCTCAGTTGCGGGCCGCGTGGTCAACTTTCTGAAGAACGCTAAATCGGATGACAATTTCATGGGGTCGGCCACGTGTGCACTGGCTCGTTGGTTTCCTGTAGTCGCGCGTAATCGAGAGTGAGTCGCGGAAAGTCGCGACCGTTTTTTGCGACCCATTGTTGTTGCCAAGTAGCGCCGTTCAATCCACTTCGAACTCGTTCATCTATGATTCCGAGGAATAGGTTGCACTCGTCTTCTGGAACGTGTGCAGCAATCAATGCTTCGCGAGCTGCAGGTAGTAGTTCCTCTGTAATTACATCGGTTATTTTTACGGTACGGCCATTGGTCCAAACGATTTCAGCAGCTAAACCTTGTGTCGCAGCTGTGTAGAAGTTTTGTTTTGCAATGGCGAATGGAATTTCCTGTTCAACCGGAATCGCGTGGTTTACCAGTGCGCGTACAAAACCAACAAAGGCCGCACAATTTGCTATGCAATCTTTGATGGTAGGTCCGGAAGGAACCGTTCTATGTTCAATCCTAAGGTGTGGTTGTCCATCGTAGTCAAATCCAATGAGAGGACGGTTCCATCGCCATATCGTGCCGTTCTGGAACCTAAGATGAGCGTATTTATGGAGCGGTTCTGCTTGGACGAAAGGCAACAATATCGCATGGTCGTGGAGATTGGCCGCAAATACTTCCATGAGCGATTCGTTTACGTAATCTGAACCAAAATAAACTCGGTTTAAGTGCCTTGTACCAATATCAATCGCTTGTTCAAACAATGGAATTCGTGTTTCCGACCACAGCTCTTTGCCAAACAAGTAATGAGAATTTGCACTAAGCGCCACCATTGGAGCTGATGCTACAATCGCGGCATTAAAGTCGCGGATAGCACGTTCCGGTTTACACTGTAAGTGGATTTGAAAGCTAGTTGCTGCCGCTTCCAGCATTACATCGTCGTGTCTAATATCTAACTCTTCGTTCGCACCTTCTATACGTATTTCAATTTCCGTACCGTCGCGTAGAGCCATAAGGCGATCGTTGAGGGCTTGGAATCGCACCATGTCGGACATATGTTCGGAAGTCAAGAGTCTTTGTTCAATGGTAGGTAATATTCCTATTTGTACTAAGTTGCAGTTGAGGGCATTAGCTGTTGATTGGCAGTCTTCCCACGTCGACATCAACTCATCGTGTAATCGAGAGAAAACGTTACCTGTGAGGGCCGTTGGGCTACCGTTGAGTTCGACGTTAAACTGTGAAAGTTCTGGTACGACTAGTGGATTCTTCAGGGCTTGGAGCAACCGTTTATTTGCGGCGCGGGGATGTCCATCGTCACCGACAATACAAGCTTCTAGTTCAAATCCGACAATGTCTCCCCGCTCGCTGATTCGTTCAGAGTCCAGCAAATTCTGCAGATGGTCTGTTTCTTGTTTTAGCAATCGTCGAAAGCGACTAAAGTCAACTGCACCGAAATGTCGGCGATCAATTTCGTCTCCCATCTAAGATGTCTCGTGAGTTATCAACCGTAATTGTCTAATTCAAAGACCAAAATTGTACGAACAGAAATGTCCCACTTCGGATTGTCAGATCATGAAATTTATGAGTGCTACTCTATGGTGTTTTCGACTGATCGTAATAGCCTCTTCGCTTCTTCTTTAAACAGGGCTTAGTTTGTGTCCATAGAAGACCGTCAATGGGTTAGGATTATCGAAGCGAAACGCTATCGAAAAATTCTGGAATTTGACCTAGTGCTGACATCCGTGGGTATTGAATCAAGAGTCGAACGTTTAGGACGCGATTGGGTTTTGTTGGTACCGAATAATCTTGAACGAAGTGCCCGGGAACAAATTTCACTCTATCAGTTTGAGAATCGAATTCTCAATCGTACCCGTGCTCCCTCTCCAATCCTTGAGAGTGGTGTGGGTGGTTGCGTAGTGTTTGTCGTTGTAATCTGGAGTATTTGGATTTTTGAAGGCATGGGGATTATCCCAAACTTTCGCAATCAAGGTGCAATGTGGGTTCTTGCGGTCGAGAACGGTGAATGGTGGCGATGTATAACAGCTCTTTTGCTGCACGCAAATATAGCACACATTGTCGGAAACACCGTGATGGGTGTGGTTTTTGGATGCCTGGTCGCTCGTCATTTTGGGAGTGGTCTGTGTTGGTTATTGGTGCTTGTTTGTGGAGCAATGGGCAACTACTTGAACGCACTCATTCAAGGACCGATGTTTGCGTCTATCGGGGCTTCCACCGCTACTTTTGCAGCAGTCGGCTTGCTTGCTGGATTATTCTTTCGTCGCAGGTTGATCATCGGTCGGGGATGGAGATACAACGCGCTACCTATCGCTGGTGCTATTGGTCTTTTCATATTGCTTGGAATTGGTGGAGAAAATACCGATGTAATCGCTCATTTCACTGGAATGTTCTGCGGTGTAATTGTTGGTACAGTGGTGGCAAGCTTCAATCTACGTTGGTTAGGACGATCTGGCCAATGGATTGCTGGCGCGTTAGCTATTTTTGTGATCTGTTGGGCTGTAGTGAAGGCGAACGCTGGATAAGGAGATATTGAAGGGTTCTCCTCGAGAAGTACTTCCGTTCCGGCAGCTTGATGGCGGAAGAGGTAGGAGTCGAACCCACCAGACACCGACTAGGCATCTCAACGGCTTTGAAGGCCGCGCATCTCACCGGAGACGATTCTCTTCCGGTGAATATTTAATCCAGTTAAGCAAGAAAGGTCAACATTTGAAGACCGGGCGGTGAGATGGTTTCGGCCTGTGTATCTACAATTTTGTCTCAATTTATCGATCGCTAGCCAACATTCCAGATACCAAACTCTCGCTATTTCGGTCAGAGTCAGCGAGCGACAGCGTGATCTTCCACCGTGAATCTTCAAAGGACTTTTTTGTATGCAAATCAACCCTACAACTCATACATCTGCACGTCGATATTACCTAGTGTTGTTGTTGTTATTTTCCGTCAATGCCTTGTTGATATTTGGAGAGTCTATTGAAGAATTCGAAATAACCGAAGAAGTAATCACAGTCGGAACTCGCACTAGTGATCGTTCGACGATCGAGAGTACCGTACCCGTACAGTTGTTTGACGAAGAAGAAATTGAAAGTGTCGCGACGGCAACAGATTTAATTGATGTGGTACAGCGATTGGTTCCGTCATTTAATGTTTCACGTGAACCTATCTCTGACGGTGCATCCTTTATGCGTCCTCCGTTCGTTCGTGGATTGGATTCCGATAAAGTACTCGTTCTGTTGAACAACAAACGTCGACACAAAGGTGCTCTTGTCCGTTTAGGTGGTAGCGGTACGCATGGAGCTGACATTGCTTCGATTCCAGTGTCGGCATTGAAGACCGTGGAAGTTTTATATGACGGCGCAAGTGCTCTATATGGCTCAGACGCTATTGCCGGTGTCATTAACTTCAAATTGAAAGACACTCGTGATTCTTCCTCTTTCACTGCATCAGTGGGAGAGTACACTCAAGGAGGAGGGGACGTTAGGTTTACTTCAAATCTTGGACTACCGCTGCTTCAAGGCTTCATAAATTTGAGCGCCGAGTACAGCGATTCGCGTGGTACGTCAAGAGGACAACGTTACGACTTAGCCGTAGGTGGGGGTAGTGGGTTAACCCCAGCACAAAGTGCTGAAGTTGCAGTCGATACAAACGGTGACGGTGTACCTGATCGATTTGGACCGGACTCACTTACAGAAATTCGTGATCAAAACGGGACTCTTCTCAGTCTAGTATGGGGTGCGGACGGCATTCCAGATGACACAACTCCAAAATATCGAGAAAATCTGGCTAATCCTGAACAGGTATGGGGAGAACCCATACGAGAGGATGCTAAATTGAGCGCGAATTTTGCAATTCCCATGTATAGCCAAATACTTGGAGATGTCCAAATCTACGGCTTTGGAAACTGGCGAGATAGCGAGAGTACTGGGAGTTTCTTCTATCGTCGACCGGGCGTCGGACAGCTCAATCCGATTCGCTTAAGGGATGGATCCATATTCAATCCTCGTGATCGCTTTCCAGGAGGATTCACACCGAAATTTACCGGCAATATTAACGACCTTGCGGGTGTACTGGGTCTGCGCGGCAACTTTTCTCAATCTGTTGATTGGGATCTGAGTTTGCGGTACGGCAGCAGCACGATGAACTATCAATTAAAGGATACTTGGAATCCCTCCATGGGACCGAGTTCCCCTACCACTTTTCATCCAGGTGAATTGAATTCATCTGAACTAGCCCTTAACTTCGATTTTGAATGGACTCTGGTGACTGATTGGCTCCAGCCTGTCGTTGTTGCATTTGGCTTTGACTTTCGTCGAGACTCCTACGAGATCAGAACAGGTGATCCAGCCTCATATCTCGTAGGACCATTTGCTCACGTTGACCCATTCAATTGGGACATTACTGAAGCAGAAGTTGATGCAGATCCTAACGATGCGCTGGAGACGGCGATGTGTCGAATACCTGGGCACGCGGCATTGATTGCCAACAATCCTGATATTGAAGCTCAACCCGGTGGCAACTGTATCGCAGGCGACCCGATTTATAACGTCATGGCAGTTGGTTCCAATGGTTTTCCCGGCTACCCTCCACAGTATTCGATAGATCGCACTCGAGATGGGGGTGCCGCGTATGTTGATCTATCCTTCGATATAGGGGACGATTGGGTAGTGGACCTTGCAAGCAGGATCGAAGATGCTGGTGCGTACGGAAACATAGCTACTTGGAAGTTTGCGACAAAGTACCGATTTACTAAATACTTCGCGATTCGATCTTCCATAGGTACCGGTTTTAAAGCTCCCACCATTGGTCAGATTTCCACGGTCAGTGTGGTCACCCGTATCAACAGCCAGGGTATTCCAGTAGCGGAAGGCATTTTTCCTACTGGTCATCCTGTCGCGGCTTATTTCGGCGCAGTACCACTTAATCCGGAAACGTCGACACACATTACCGCAGGTATAGTGCTGTCGAGTGCGACCGCAAATTCACGACGAAGAAGTACTGTACCTTTATCTAATCAAACTCATGCACAAAGTAGGTCGGCAAATGGTTCTACAGGTTTTAGAGACAACTGGAGCGTAACACTTGATGGTTACGTTGTCGAACTTGAAGATCGGTTGACTCTGTCTTCTCCTTTTGTAGTTGATGAACGTGCTGTAGCAGATCTGATCGCGCGCGGAGTAGCTAACGCGAATTCCATTGCTCAAGTGGTCTACTTCACGAACTCGTTGAAGACTCGGTCCGAGGGATTGGACATTGTCGGGACGTATAGATTTATCAATCGATTCGGTACGACCGAGCTGGTGGGTACGGTCAATTGGAACAAGATTGAGATCGTTGGTCAAGTCCCCCAAACGCGTAGTGATGGGACGACATTTCTGCTAATCAACGCCGAAGGTCTGTATGACTTTGAAAATACGTGGCCACGATATCGAGGAGTTTTGACGGCGTATCATCATTTACGTGGAGGTACGAATCTAATGGTTCGTGCGAATCGATTTGGCTCTCACAGAAACGCAAGCAACACCTCGTTGGAAATCATTCAAACCTTTAGTTCAGAGTGGCAGTTGGATGCACATGTAGAGTTCTATCTAAAGGAAAACTTAACGGTTACTGCAGCGGTGACAAACGCTTTTGATGCTGTACCGGACACAGCTCAGTTTGAGGCCTGTTGTGGGCGAATTGTTCGCTCCGATTCTCTTGTACCTTGGCAAGGACCTTACTACTCGCTTACGATGAGATATCGAAGTTACTGACTTGAAAAAGAGGTGCCGCATGGAAGATGTGGTTACGACGACCTATTTGTCAATGCAGACGAGAAACTCATTTTGTTCGAAGTATTCTCGTAATCAATAGTTTTATAATAGAAAGGTAGTATTCATTGGACCGTGAATGCCTAGGAAATACGGATTAGAGTTATCCGAACCATCTGCTTAAATCAAGCTTGCTAAATTACTCATGTCAATGAACGAGAGCCAACTATCCGGAAGTAAGTCCGGTGTCATGCCGTATGGGAAGTACCGAGCGTTTTCGCCAATCGAACTCGCGGATCGAAATTGGCCGCACAAACAGCTAGATGAAGCACCTATGTGGTGTAGTGTCGACTTACGCGATGGCAATCAAGCGCTGATTGATCCGATGACTGTTGACGAAAA
Source organism: Gammaproteobacteria bacterium (assembly GCA_009841615.1). Lineage (GTDB taxonomy): Bacteria > Pseudomonadota > Gammaproteobacteria > Pseudomonadales > Azotimanducaceae > Bin55. The sequence goes on from VXLL01000010.1 coordinate 17,422, forward strand.
GACTCGGATGTTTGAACTACTCGTGGGTATTGGATTTCTCGAGATAGAGGTTGGTTTTCCAGCAGCTTCGCAACCTGACTTTGATTTCATCAGGAAACTAATCGATCAAGACTTGGTTCCAGACGGAGTTACTTTACAAGTCCTGTGCCAAGCGAGAGAAGAATTAATCACTCGAACGATTGACGCTCTCGACGGCGCGAAAAAAGCGATCTTCCATTTATACAACTCAACCTCAACACTACAACGTCGTGTTGTTTTCAATATGGACCAATCTGAGATTGTCGATCTTGCAGTTTCGGGTACGGAACTAGTTCGAAAGATGTGTCGGGGCTTGAGTGATACGGACATTCGATTTGAATACTCCCCCGAGAGTTTTACAGGGACAGAACTCGATTTTGCGATCGAAGTTAGTGAAGCCGTCGCTAAAACTTGGGGAGCTACTCCAGACGACAAGATCATTATCAATCTTCCATCCACCGTTGAGCTAGCAACCCCAAACATCTATGCAGATCAAATCGAGTATTTCTGCCGCAATTACAAATACCGCGATGCCTCAGTTATTAGCCTCCATACACACAATGATCGAGGTACCGGGGTTGCCGCCACCGAACTTGCGCTGATGGCCGGGGCGGAGCGGGTGGAAGGGACATTGTTTGGCAATGGTGAGCGTACTGGGAATTGCGATCTCGTTACGGTTGCGATGAACCTGTTCTCTCAAGGAGTCGATCCACAGTTAGACTTACGCGATATGACAGGTATTCGGGAAACAGTGATCGGAATCAACAAATTGCCCGTGCACCCACGCCATCCATACGCAGGCGATCTAGTATTTACGGCATTCTCTGGTTCGCATCAAGACGCCATCCGCAAGGGTATGGCACAAGTAGATCGAGAAAGGTGGGAGGTACCTTACTTACCGATTGATCCGGCTGACATCGGCGCATCCTATCGCGAGTCTGTCCGTGTAAACAGTCAATCGGGTAAAGGAGGTGTTGGTTTTATTCTCGAGGAGTATTTCGATATTCATCTTCCCCGCGATATGCTAGTGGAATTTGCACGTGATGTGCAGTTGCTCACTGAAACCAAACAACGCGAAGTCTCGCCAGATGAAATTCTCGAACGACTCTTCATCGAGTATTGTGTTGAATCCGGTCCATACCGGTTGTTGAGTTGGAAAGTGGATGGTGAAGAGCCGGACATCAGTGTCAACGCATCAATAGCCTTATCAGATAGTTTCTTAGAACTCAGGGGAAGCGGAACGACACCTATCGAAGGCTTTGTAAACTCTCTGGTTGAAACCATCAACGAACCTCTGGAATTAGAGGCTTACCAGCTATACGGGGCCTCCAATTTTGATGGTGTGTTCCAGAAAGTACCACAGTTTGGCATCGCTACCGTTAGCTTCGAAGGACAAAAGTACTTCGGAATCAGCCGAGATCGAGACATGATCGCGAGATCGTTCTTGGCAGTTTTGTCCGCTTTAAATCGTCAATGGCGCGAGACTTCCGAACAAACGAACTAAGCTACGGAAACAGAGCTCCGCACGAAGCCCCACAACTAGATTCTCCTCCTGAAGAGTCAATGCCGCTGTCGGTATCGACGGCCTTTCCCTCCACAGCTTCAGTTTCGTCGCCTTCTGTATCTGTTTCTGATGGATGAATAGCGGCGACAGGGGCTACCGCGGGTGCTATAAACATACTCTCCGCGCCTTCTGCTGGTCTATTTGAAGTCGATTTAGAGCGGCTGAACCATCGTTTAAATGCCGAAAAAATCACGTTTTGGTCTCCTGTTCTGAGTCTTCAGTTTGTTCTTCGTCTTCGCTCAATTCTCGGTCGATCTTTTTATGAATAACCCGCAGACTCCTAATGACGTTCTCCCGCACAAGGATTGTCTCCATAATGAACTGAGCCTCTTCAGTTTCGATTTTAACACACGTAGGTCCGTCCGGTATAGCTTCAAGATACTCCAATATTAGACCATTCATAGTTCTAGGTCCAGTGATCGGGAGATCCCAGTTTAAGCTAATGTTAATTTCCCGTAGAAGTGCACGCCCATTAATTACGAACGTCCCGTCGTTTTGAGGGTAGACATCGGTGACCGTAGCGTTGATGTCAGTCGTGAATTCTCCCACGACTTCTTCAAGGATGTCTTCCAAAGTCACAATTCCCAAGATCGTACCATATTCGTCGACTACATGAGCAATCCTTTGTTTATTTTGTTGAAAGTTAATCAACTGAGTCGACAAGGGCGTACCACTCGGTACGAAAGTCGGGGGTTCTAATTCACTTTCAAACTGTTTTTGGTCGAATTCACCTGCTTCAAAGAGCTCGCCCGAGCGTTTCATATGGAAGACACCGATCACGCCATTGAGTTCTTCGTGATAAACTGGGAGTCGAGTGTGTTGTGCCTTGACTATGTCCCGCACGATAGCTTCTTTGGTCTTCGCAACATCGACTCCTTTAACCTTCTGATAGGGGATCATGATGTTGTTGACTGTAGCTTTCCCTAGATCCAAAATCCCTAGCAACATCGCCTGGCGCTTTAGATCAATGTCACTGTCACGCTGAACGACGGTACGCAGCTCATCGAGAGACAAGGAGGATGGCTCCGGTTTGACTTTTTTCACGAAGAGGTCGACGATCATTCGAGCTAAATAGTTCACGAACGTTACGACAGGTGCGAGCAATCGTTGAAGTGGGTCGAGGAGGTAGGTTGACGGAAATGCAATCGTTTCGGGTCGTCTCGCCGCGATCGTTTTAGGAGCGATTTCGGCAAATATCAATACGATTAAAGTCAACAAAATGACCGAAATTAAGTCTCCTAGCTTACCGAACAGTGTTGTGCATATGTTTGCCGCAATCACTGCTGCGCAAATATTTACTAAGTTGTTCCCAATGAGAATTACACTCAATAACCGGTCAGTCTTGCGCAACATTCGATTCGCTTTGCGCGCCCCGCGGTGCCCCTCTAACACCATGTGTTTTAGTCGGTAAGGATTCAGCTTCATCATTGCAGTTTCTGAACTAGAGAAATATGCACTACACAGCAACAACAAGAAAACTGCGACGCCTTGTAATATGAGAGAGAGATCCATAGTTCGAGGAGCGTGTCTGTTTAAGCGGTCAGCCTGAGTATGAACCGTAAACCAAAGTAGCCAGCCAATAGAAACGCGAATGCAATGAGCGACATTCTCGTTGTAAAGTTTCCACGCCAACCAAACTTAACGTGGCCGAACATTACGAATGCATACAGAACCCACGCGATCATCGTAAAAACCATATGCAGATGACCGATCTCCGAAAATAGCTCTCCCCAGAAAAACACTAAACCTGATACATTCGCGCCGGTCAATAATAGCAACCCAACCCAGATTGCATTGAACAAAATCTTTTCCGCTGACTCAAGTGGGGGAAACATACTTAGAAACGCGTTGGTTGCATTTGCTCTAAGTGCATAGTCGAGATAAATCAACAAGATGGCATGGCACGCGGCATACGCTAATATGGAGTAGGCGGCGAGGCTTGACAGTGCATGTACTGTTAGGTTGGGTAATGCACTGGTTACGTGAGCACTTTCTTGGTGAAACAATGCACCGATTGCGATAACTGGTCCAACCACGACATAGGATACAAATAAGATTGGCCTTGCACGGGTGGGTTGGTAAATGTGTTCAACTTGCACGATTAAAGCGATACACAAAGTAACCACGAGTAGGATTGGATAGATTGCTAAGTCGATACCTCCTGGAACCCAAAATCGAGAATAGGCGTATCCTGCATGAAGAACAGTTGCCAAGATTCCGAGAATATATACAACGCTATACAGACCACGTTTGGATCCGCGGAGTCCAAAGACCAGAACAGCCGCTGTAAGGTAGCTTATTCCAATCAACAAGGGAACTGCAAGATGTGCGATTGTCATTCTGACACAGTTGAGATGATGAGTAAAAGACGGAGTAGGCGGTAGAGTAGAGACTGCGGCATAGGTACTTACCTATACTTTGTAACGATTGTCCCACGTTCTGGGCTCAACGATCCACAAAATTTTTTCCAAATGTTTAGTAATCTATCTGACAAGTTATCGAATGTCCTGCTCCCCCTTAAGCACCGGAAGCTAACTGAAAGCAACATAAAAGACGCTATGAGGGAAGTCCGCACTGCGTTGTTGGATGCTGATGTTGCGTTTGGTGTCGTACTTGATTTTGTACAAAACGTGCAACAAAAAGCAGTCGGACAAACGGTGGCACGACAAACTCAGCCGGGTGATGCATTCATCAAGATTGTTCATGAGTCCTTAGTCGAGGTCATGGGGGGAGTAAATAATCGACTTGATCTTGATGGCGGGAGTCATCCAAACATAGTTTTGATGGCAGGGCTGCAGGGCGTAGGAAAAACCACTACGGCAATTAAGCTAGCGAAACTGTTGAAAGAGCGCGAAGAGAAGCAAGTAGCTGTTGTTTCTGCAGACGTGTATCGTCCCGCTGCACTCGAACAACTTGAGATCTTAGCGGAAGAAGCAGGTGTTCGATGCATAACCTCCAATATCGACCATAGTCCTGAAAAAATTGTAATGAGTGCCTTAAATGACTCACAGAAGCAGTTCGATGAAGTGTTGGTTGTAGACACAGCAGGTCGTTTAACAGTAGATGAAACGATGATGGAGGAGATCACAAAGCTTCACAAAGTGTTACAACCAAGAGAAACACTCTTCGTCGTCGACGCGATGACCGGGCAAGATGCCGCGACTACCGCGAAAGCATTTCAGGAAGCGGTACCGTTGACTGGGGTAATACTAGCTAAAGCAGATGCTGATACGCGAGGTGGTGCAGCTCTATCGGTTCGATCAGTTCTTGGCAAACCCATCAAATTCATTGGTACGGGTGAAGGAATCGATTCGTTAGAGCCTTTTCACCCTGATCGAATCGCGTCGCGGATCCTGGGAATGGGGGATGTGCTCTCGTATCTCGAAGAAGCAGAAAGGAAACTTGACCATAAGAAAGCTCAACGGCTTGGTAAGAAGATCGTGAGTGGCAGAAAGTTCAATCTAGAAGATATGAGAGATCAGTTGTCGCAGTTCGTCGAGATGGGAGGACGCTCAAGCATGCTTGATATGTTGCCGAATTTAGGTTCAATGAATGCAAAAGTCAAAGATGTTGACGAAGCAGAGATTCAGAAACAATGCGTGATTATCGACTCCATGACACCGCGGGAGAAGTTGTTTCCTAATCTCGTCAACAATTCGCCGTCTCGCAAGAAAAGAATTGCACACGGTAGCGGTACTCGGGTCCAAGACGTAAATCTCACCTTACGAAAATTTCAACAGCTAGAAAAGCAAATGAAGCGCATGGGTCGTAAGAAACACCTATCAAGAGCTATGGCGGCGATGAATCCAGAACAGCTGAAGATGAAATGAATGATCAAGCCTTGTGCTGTTTCAGGCGGTGAATGTTAGACTACCTCGTTGAGAAAAAGGAATGCTGAAGACATTGAAACTAGTGTGCACGATTGTGCTTTCAATCATTTGTACGAGCAACTTGATCGCTCAAAGCACCGAGTGGTACTTCGGAATTTCTGTCGGCACTGACTGGATGAACACGGTGAAACAAGCCGGTTTCAACAATGATAGGATCTGCTATCCGACGTTCGTGTGTCCTCAGGAACCGGGGGGATATCGATGGTATTACGATTTGGACACTAGTACAAGGTTCGGAATAGAACTATCAATTGGCAAGTCTATTCGCAAATATCGACTGGAAACAGCTTTCACCCTTGCAAGCAACGACATACTCCAGATTTATGACAGAATCACGTTTCTGGATGGATCTCCCTTACTACTAGACGAGAATTCTGAATACAGCAGTGTTGTTGAATCTACTATTGGAGGTATTTCGTTCACCGGGTTAATGGTGAATTCATATCGCGATTTCCAATTCGCGAGCGATCTTCCTCTAACGAGCTACATTGGACTCGGCGTGGGAGTTATTCGAGCTGAAATCGAGGAACTACTTTTTCGCTCGGATTATGCTTGTATCAACGATCAGTGCGACGGGCCGCCTGCGTCGAACTTCAACGTGCTTCAGCAAACAGAATTGATCGATTGGGTCTGGGCTATCAACGTAATGGCTGGTGTCGATTACCAGATTAACTCTCGCATGAGTGTTGGACTGAAGATTGCTCATCGTGTTCGGGATGATTTGGTTCAAAGTGCAAGTTACCAGCGACACCCATTCCCCGATGCGATGAATACGACAACATTCAGTGAATTGAGTAGTTGGTCCATGAGTTTAAATCTCACTTTCAAGAGATGAAACTCACAATAATTGTAAATCCTCATTGTATGATCGACGAAGTGGGAATCTTGAAAACGCACATAATTTCGTAGTTTCATTCTTGGCACTCAAGTACCGACAATATTCCACGTTTGAGCATGTTTGAAATAGGCTAGTACTAGTCTATATGGCTTGCACCTGCGTATCGATGTTGTATTACTTTAGCACTCAATCTTGCCTCTTTCCCCCCTTTTTACTTGCCTAGTGAAGGTAACTCGAGCACATCGTCATCGAATATACTCTTGTAATTTCCATAATTGGTACAATTCTTGTAAAATTTCACGCTTTAATTTAGCATTGGTTCTAAACTCAACATGGTAGTAATCCGCCTGTCTCGAGCAGGTACAAAGAAAAAGCCGTTTTACCATCTAGCTGTTGCGGATAAGCGTAGTCCTCGGGACGGAAGATTTATCGAAAGAGTAGGTTTTTACGATCCCGTTGCGCGCGGCAAATCCGAACCTTTGCGGGTCGACCTCGAACGTATCGACTACTGGTTGAGTGTCGGCGCACAATTGTCGCCGAAAGTAAAGAGTATCGTTGCTAGAGCTCGCATATTGGATGCGCTACCTCCGGAACCTGCAGTGCCCGATTCAATTGAAGAGTCGAGCACCGATGGTCAAGAACAAGAAAAGACGGCAGCGGAAGAGAGCGAAGATACATCGGTTAAGACTGAAGAATCGGAAGTTGTAACTGCTGATTCTGACGCTATCGTAGAAGAAACGGACCAGGAAGTTGGTACTGAGTCTTCAGTCGTAGAAGCAACAGAAGAAGCAGCGGCGAAAGATACTGACGAGTCTGATGCGGTGGACGCAACCCGGGACACGCAGTCATCGGAAGAGAGCGCTGGGTTAGAAGACGTTGCCGAAGACACAGTTTCCCAAGAAGAGTCTGTGGACATAGAAGCCGGTGCCGAGGCCACCGAAGAAGTAGAGGAACCCGTGGTAGAAGCGGAAGACGAAACCGACACGGAAGACTCCACAGAGGAAGAAGTACCCTCGGTAGAATCAACTGAATCGAGCACAGAGGTTGAAGAAGAGGAACCTGTTGAACAAGAAGATTCAGTGGAGTCTGAACCAGATGCTCAATCTGCCGAAGTTGAATCCTCAGAGGATGTTGCTGAAGACCCGACCGATGAAACCGATCTCGAAGATACTTCAGACAACGAGGATGGGAAGTCCGACGAAGACAAATCCTCATAAATTGATTATTTAGTACTAATTTCAGTGTTTAGAAGACATGCAATCGGCAATCACACAGTCATTCGTGGTCGTTGGGCGTGTGTCTCGACCATTTGGCGTTAAGGGGTGGAATCACCTCACTAGTTTCACCGACCCACCCGAAAACCTTTTTCAATATCGACCATGGGCATTGCGAGAAGAACGCAATGATGCCGCAGGTTGGAATGTAATCAACGATTTTGAGATTCAACCGAAGGGAAACAATGTGTTGGTGTGTTTCGAAAAATCCAATTCTCGCGACGACGCTGACAAATATGTCAACAAACTAATCGGTGTACCGCGAGAAGTATTACCGGCCCTTGACGAAGAAGAACACTATTGGGTTGATCTATTGGGCGTGGAAGTGATCAATTTGGAATCGGAGCTCATGGGTGTGGTGCACGATGTAGCATGGAATGGTGCACATCCTGTGTTGGTCGTAAGAGACCAGTCTGAACAGGATTTGATGATTCCTTTCATATCGGAGTACGTTCACGAAGTAGTCTCTGGATCAAAGATTACGGTGTCTTGGAATCGAGATTGGGTGTAAAGGACTCAAAAATGTGGCTTGGTGTCGTAACGATATTTCCTGACCTAGTGAAAGCCTCGTTCAAGGAAGGGGTCGTAGGTCGTGCGATCGAACGCGGCGATATTTCACTTGAGACTATCAATCCGAGAGACTATCCATTGAACTCTTATGGTAGCGTCGACGACAGACCATTCGGCGGCGGTCCAGGTATGGTTATGGCGGCCGAACCATTAGCAGCGTGCGTGCAAGCGGCAAGAGAAACAGTAAGACCTCATACTCTCAAAACTGCGTTACTCTCGCCTCAAGGTACCCTGTTTTCGCAGTCACTAGCAACAGAACTTTCGCAACTTGACGCACTATTGCTGGTTGCGGGTCGATATGAGGGTGTTGATGAGAGGTTTATCACAAACTACGTAGATTTGGAAATTTCCATCGGTGACTATGTGCTTAGCGGCGGGGAACTTGCTGCATCCGTTGTCGTTGATGTAATTGGTCGATATGTTGAGGGTACTGTGAACAACCCCGAATCAATTGAGTGCGAGTCTTTTACAGACGATTTACTAGACTGTCCGCAATACACACGACCTCGCGTTTTTGAGGGTTTGGAAGTACCTGAGGTGTTACTATCGGGAGACCACGGCGCAGTAGAACATTGGCGACACCAGCAACGAATCGAAAAAACATGGACACGACGACCAGACTTGTTAGTCCAACGAGTCAATAGAGAAACAGAAACTACGGAACTACGGAATTGTATGTTAAACGCCCAGCCGGCGAGCTTGGAGACTGTCGAGGAGGAATCTTGTGCGAAACAACAAAATAATTGAACAAATTGAAAATGAACAAATGAAGGACTCTGTACCCGAATTTCGGGCTGGAGACACAGTTTCTGTACGCGTCGTTGTTCGGGAGGGATCGAGAGATCGACTGCAAGCTTTTGAAGGTGCTGTAATTGCGAAACAAAATCGGGGTCTAAATTCCTCATTTACAGTACGCAAGATTTCACACGGTGTAGGTGTGGAACGAACGTTCCAGACGCACAGTCCGGCGATTGAGTCTATCAAAGTGTTGAGGCGAGGAGATGTGCGGAAGGCAAAGCTCTATTATTTACGAGATCGCTCCGGTCGTTCAGCACGGATCAAAGAAAAAGTCTAACGATCGACATATTTTTATCCTTAAATCTGATAATTGTTAGTAGAATAAATTTTCCTCTTCGGAACCTCGGTGCCGATTACGTTAACACAGTGACTTCATGAGCGCGGCGAAAGTCAATTTAAACACTTTTCGTCCTTTTATGAATGGGGAAGAAACATGTCACGCCTAGCTGGTTTCATTGCAATCTTGTTGGCATTGATGGTTTCTGCCATCACCTACCCGCAATCCACATATCCTCTCGCGTCGACAGATTCTATCGAACGAGAACTCAAGAACATTGCTCAGTTTGAATCCCATTTCGCGCAAGAGTTGGCATTGATGAGGCTAGTTGAGGGTGCCGTTGACAACGAATTGCATGACGTACTTCTACAGTCTGATGAGGTACTCTCGAGGAATTTTCGACACCTTGTTCGTTCGGTTGCAATTCGTCAGTTGGCTACGATCGCTCCCAAAGAAGCGCTTGAACGACTCAGTGATTGGGATTCGGAAGTACAAACTCAGTTTGTTTCCGTGGTTTTTCAGGAGTGGTCTTTTCTAGATCTAGAAGCCGCGCTCTCACACATGCAAGACTTGGAGAAGCCATTTCAAAGAGCCGCGCTGCGAGGCATCTTGGATTCTCGCGACGACTTGGATTCCGAAAAACTTAAAGAAATTGCCTCTCAGTTTGGCCTTGAAACTATAACCAACGCTTGGCTCTCGGAATCAATGAGCCGAAATCCTATACAAGATCCTGAACGAGCATGGGACGAGCTAGTTCAAACATTCCCTGACGATCTGTTTGAAATCGAAGGCGCGAAACTCGAGTTTGTCGCGCATGTCATCAATGCCAATTGGGAGAAGGATGGAATTAACAGTCTCCATAGCTTGTATAAATCCGTTCGCAACCGACCCGGCAGTGTACGTCTCATGCACGCTTTCATAGACCATTTAGCAGACAAAGATCCGGATCTAGCCTTAGAGGTGGTGATTGATCTAGACCAGAATAATGACGATCTGATGGCTAGTCAACGCATACTGCGATGGGCAGACGACGATCCCTTTGCTGCCTTGCACGCTTCCCTGAAGACTACGAACAAGAATTTACGCAAGCACTTTTTGCGCACCTTCAACCTCGCATCAGCACCAGATGAAATTTCTCACTTAGTGATCGAAGAGTTGGTAAGCTACCCCTACGACGTTATCGCGCCCGTTCTTTCTCAGACAATGTGGAACTTGACGTTTCATAATCCAGATCTTGCCACCCAGTATCTTTACCTTGCCGAGGACTATCGTACCAAATTGGAGATAGCCCAAAAAATTGCTGAGACTTGGTCTCGCGAAGACCCAGATGCAGCCCTTAATTGGATTGGTACGGATCAGGAAGTAGAAGAGATGCGTGATCAACTTTGGCGCGTTGTCATGAAGGAGATGACGTTAACCAAACCAGAACAAGCATTCCAAATTGCACTTCGTCAAACCACGGGCGAATCAGACATTGGACCTGAGGCAGCAGTCATCGAGGAGCTCTCTAGATCCAACTTTGATAGGGCGGTGGCCTTGTTACCACAAGTACGCAACAGTGCGACTATGTTGTCCGCAGCTTCTTCAGTTGGGCTTCGTGCAATTGAGAATCGCAAGTCTTCAACCATACACGAAATCGCTCAGCTTTTAGAAGAATCAAACCAGTCAGACTTCTATGAATCAATTCTTCCATATTGGGTGTGGGATGATCACCAGGGACTGTGCGACAGTTTAGAAGAACTTCCCAATGCTGAACTGAAAAATTCGGCTGCGAGTTCACTCTTCTTAAAAAATGAGGCGAGCGGTAGGACAATACTAAATGACACACAAAGAAATCTGGTCGAATCCTACTTGACGGTCGAGCAACTCGATGAGCTCAGCGAGTTTGCACGAAAAATTGACGATCTTCGGTATTTGTCGCCTTGAATTCTTCAAACGAATTGTTGTCTATTCAAGACCAAAACGGTACGCTTTCGCTTTATAGCATGAATTCGCCAAGATGACGCGACTGCATATACAGCAAGGTAGGTAGTCTCACCAACTCCCCCCATCGATTGCACACTCCATGACACCAACTAACCGCATAAAGTCTTCTTTGATTGGTGGAACCATAGCGATCGTTGTCGTTGCGTCGGTTGTATGGATACGTTTTACATTTACGGATCTCAATGACAGCGCGCTATACGCAAACTCATCAGAACAAGTAACAGCGGATGCTAGCGAAACTGAAAACAGAGGTGCTGCTGAGTTTGATTTTTCAGAAATTAGAAACAAAGAGACTCTGTTTGAAAGAAGGCTAGCGTTATTCGCCTTGATTGACGAAGCGGACGAAAAAACACTGGGTGAACTGTTTGATCAGTCGATGCTCATGGCATCAAGCTCTTTTCAGCGCGAGCTTTCTAGCACAATCGTCCGTAAATGGGCTTCCGTGAGTCCGCAGCACGTTTTGACACATATGGAAGGAATCATATTGCTTCGATATCGTGATTTGTTACCCTTGGTATTTGAAGAATGGGCTCGATCTGATCTGGATGAAGCAGTGTCTTATGCGAAAAAATTCGGACCGGACACTCGCAAGATAGTGTTCAACTGCATTCGAGAGTTTTTGGAGGATGCTGATGTAAACGAAGTAATGGAGATTGCTCAAAAGCTGAACCTAGAGTACTATGCAACACACCAAATATTCAGAGAGTTGGCGCGATCGGAGATTGACGATCCAGTGGCGGCATTGGCTCAATTTTTGGATGAGAATCGAAACCGTTTCAGGGTGGTAAGGGATCACAAGAGCAACTATCTCCGGGCGATTGCTGATGCAATTGGTGCCCTGGGTGCTGATGCCCTATATGAAGCTAGTGCGATGCTCACCAACGCAAACGACAGAGTGAGCGTGATACCAAGAATCGTGCACCGAGTTGCACAGCACGATCCGCAAGGTGCTCTAGAGTTTGTGTTGGCGGACACACAAGCTATCACTGACATGGCATGGGGAGTCGTCTTGACGTGGGCTAAATCTGATCCAAATGCTGCACTAGCAGCCGTGTCTGACATAAAGAATCACAGACGCAGAGCTCATCTGCTAGGCACTGTCCTAGATCAATGGTCGAAAGATGACCCGTTTTCTCTGTTACAAGAACTGCACAACTTTCCTGAAAATACTCGCCAACTTGCCGAAGAAAAAGCTCGAGTAGCAGTTGCTGAGCATTCACCCCAAGAAGCTACCGAGTGGTTGCTAGAGATTGAAGATTTAAACAAGCGAGCAAATGTTGCTTCTCAAATGGTGAAAAGCTGGGCCAAAAGTGATGCTACCGCAGTATTGGAATGGATTCAATCGGACGGAGACTTGGCTTCTATGAGGGATCGGCTTGTGCGCGATGTTGTGCGGGAAGTCACAATGATTGATCCTCAATGGGCAATAGATACCGCTTTGGAGTATTCTGTCCCTGACGATGGAATCGGTCCCGAAGCAGACTTTATTAGTGTCATTGCTCAATACGATCCAGACGCGGCCCTCAAAATTTTGCCTGTCGCACGTAATGAAACTACAAAACTGGCAGGATTAATGTCAATTGGTACTCATCTAACAAGGCGCACGGGAGACTCGTACGAGCGAGCGATTGAGTTGGCGGATCAGCTCAGTTCCGAAGAAGATCGACACCGATATTTAAGCGCACTCATGTACCAATGGGAGTACGAGGACCTCTACAATCAAATCGACCAATTCCCTACTTCGGCCTTAAAGGAACAAGCAGCAAGCCTGATCTTGAAAAACGACAAGAAAAATCTATCCTCGGATCAGATTGAAAAGCTTGAATCCTACCTAACCGAATAGGACCGCTGCTTAAGTAGTAGTCGTACTCATGTCTCGCGGGGCTATTCTCGATTGCACCAACAATGGCACTTGATCATTGAGCTGGTTTCAACCGGCCAGTTCCGGTTTGCACGACTCCAAGACCTAAAGTTTAGACGATGTTCCTGATCAATGTGCTCTGCATCGAAATATTGACAGCCTGACTCTAGGGTCTACTAAACATCTCTCCCCAATAAAATACCATTGAGATTAGTTATATAAAACAGTTACGGACTAAATAACCGAACTATTCGTATGACACGGATGTCTAGATCGAAGAACAAGACAAACACAGACTTACCGCTGGAGATTCGGCGATACATGCAACATGTTTGGCTTGAAAAAGGCTTGTCGGCATCGACCTGCGATGCGTATCAACGGGACCTATTGCAGTTGTTTCGGTGGTTGCGTGACTCATTGCTTAAATGTGATGAAGCAACGATTTTGAACTATCTCGCGTTTCGACAGCGATCGGGTGCGTCGGCAAGATCTTCTGCTCGAGCGATGTCTACGCTTCGAGGTTTCTATACCTACGCGATCGAGCGAGGACTCATTAACCACAATCCTTGTGCTCATATTCAGCTTCCGAAACTTGGACGCGCGTTAGCGAACGTACTCACTGAAGAAGATGTCGATGATTTGCTTAACGCTCCGCTAGTGGAAAAACGCCTGTGGGAATTTCGAGATCGAGTAATGTTAGAGCTGATGTACGCAACTGGTCTACGAGTAAGCGAGATCGTGAATCTTCCTACCAGCGCGGTGAATGTCCGTCAGGGAGTCGTGAGAGTACTTGGTAAGGGCTCAAAGGAACGCATCGTTCCATTGGGTGAAGACGCACAAGACTGGTTGCAGCGATATTTGCACAATATTCGTCCGGAGCTATTGAAAGGTGGTGCTTGTAACGAACTTTTCCCAAGCATACGTGCTCAAAGAATGAGTAGACAAACATTTTGGCATGGAATCAAACGATACGCACAACGAGCTGGAATCGAGAAACCTGTTTCTCCACACTCGTTGCGACATGCGTTCGCGACGCACTTACTCAATCATGGTGCTGACTTACGTTCGGTGCAGTTAATGCTTGGCCATGAAACTCTGTCTACGACCCAAATCTATACACATGTCGCCACTCAACGACTAAAGAACATACACTCGCAACATCATCCCAGGGGATAAGAATCGATTATGAACATAGAACAACGAAAAATCATACCGACGGCACTCATTTCACTCATGATAGTCGTTCTGGTGTTTCTCGGAGTGACTAGCAGTACACAAGAAACAACGGAATCGAATACAACGGATGCGGATTTAGAACAAAAACAAGATGCAGTGGCGGAAACGGTTCGTCGTCTCGGGGGAAAAGTTCAGTCTATTGAAGAGACACCAATAGAGAATCTTTTTCTTGTCGAAACTTCAGTGAGCGAGTTCATTTACGTTACCGGTACAGGTAAGCACTTTTTTCTCGGTTCGATTTATCAAATGCGCGAGGACTCTCAATATCCGATAAACCTAACACTAGAGCGCAGAAACGAATCAAGGTGGAAGTTGATACAAGCTTTGGACGAGGATGAGTCCATCAATTTCGCTCCCGATACAATCGACACATCAGAGTTGGCTGTAGTCTATGTGTTTACGGACATTACATGTGGTTATTGTCGCATGCTACATCAAGACATGGATGATTACAACAAGGCAGGCATCGAAATACGTTATCTAGCCTTTCCCCGTGCTGGTGTGGATTCGCCAAGTGCTCAATATCTGGAATCAGCTTGGTGTGCCGACGATCCTAATGCGGCTATGACGCTACTAAAAAACGGCAAGGAAATTGAACAAAAGAGCTGCGAAAATCCGGTGGCAGAGCATCATCGACTCGGGCAAAAGATGCAAGTGCAGGGCACGCCGGCATTGATACTTGCAGATGGCAGCATGATTCCGGGATATCAAAAGCCTGCAGTATTAGTTCAGAGGTTGGAGCAGCTTGAGAACTCCGACTCTTAATTACACAACTAGACGAGTACCTCTTCAATCTGAAAAGTTGCACTATCGGGAAAAATTGCGAACCTACGCACCCTTAATGGCTAAAGTACAGGATCATCCTACCGACATAGCAAAAGACTGAATGGTTGCTTCTTCTATTCAGGAACGTCCCGTCGCAGAACATTGGAAGCAGCTAAGTGAGGAGCTTCAACTAGACCCTGTTCTCGCTCGCATCCTGACGACCCGCGGAGTTAAGAGCGCGTCTGATCTTGACTACGGTTTTAGAAATTTGATACCTGTAGAAAAATTGTCAGGGGTCGAAGATGCGGCGCGCCGAGTAGTACGCGCAATTGAACGACAGGAACGAGTCATTATCGCTGGGGATTTCGATACTGACGGTGCGACTGCTAGCGTGCTGTGCGTATCGGCTCTCAGAGCATTTGGTGCAAAACAAGTCGATTTTGCTGTGCCCAATCGTTTCGATTTGGGCTACGGATTAACAAAGAAGTTCGTAGAAACGCTTTTGCGATTCGATCCGAACTTGATCATCACTGTAGACAATGGGATCAGTTCGCACGACGGCGTGACGTTTGCAAGGGAGAACGACATCGACGTAGTTATCACAGATCACCACCTACCACCGAAAGAGCTTCCTCCAGCCAATGCAATCGTGAATCCACAGCTACTCGGTTGTGACTTCGGGAGTCAGCCAGCAGGCGTTGGGGTGGTGTTTTACTTGATGCTACAGGTACGGCGCCTACTCAATCAAGCTGGATACTTTCAGAAGAACAATATCACTGCTCCCAACTTAGCTTCCTATTTAGACCTTGTTGCACTTGGTACCGTTGTAGATCTTGTACCTCTAGATCGAAACAACCGCTTACTGGTTACACACGGATTAAAAAGAATGCAGGGTGGTCGAACGCGACCCGGTATAGAAACACTCTGTACCGTGAGTGGTGTCGACATCAAGAAGATCGATGAAGAGAAACTTGGATATCAGATCGGTCCTCGATTGAACGCCGCGGGGAGATTGAAAGACATTAGCGTCGGTATACATACATTATTGGCAGAGGATAACGAGACTGCAATGCGGTACGCTACCGAGTTGCAGAAGATGAATAAAGAACGTCGAGAAATTCAACAAGAAATGACTGAAATCGCTTTGGACGCAGTCACAGAAAATATTGATCCGGCCCGGTGTGGGGTTTGTATTTTTGATAAGAACTATCATGAAGGTGTAGTCGGGCTTGTAGCAGGAAAGCTTGCGCAAACCATTCATAGACCTACTATTGCGTTTGCTGCCGGAAGAGGTGTTAGATCAATCCTACTCAAGGGTTCCGGACGGAGCATACCAGGTATTAACATTCGAGACGTGATCGCCGATATAGCTTCAGCTTACCCGCAGTTGGTTCATTCTCATGGTGGTCATGCCATGGCGGCCGGGCTCACGATTCATCGCGAGAGTTTTGAACGCTTTGCGAACATTTTCGATAATTTTGTAAGTCAACGTGCACCAGAGAACGCGTTCGATGCCGTTTTGTATACGGATGGTGAGTTGGAAGATCACCATTTTTCACTAGACTTTGTAAAACAGATCGATTCCTTGGGACCTTGGGGGCAAGCCTTTCCGAAACCACTCTTTCATGGAAACTTCGGAGTGTTGAGTCAAAAATTTACGTCAAATGGCAAACACTTGAAGTTAGAATTGATTAGCCGTAAACAACTATTTTATTCCCTCATGTTTCAACGCGAGTCACGTGTACCCGATGACGTGAAAATTGCTTTTCGTCCTGCAATCAATGACTACCGTGATCGTCAAACTCTGCAACTTATTGTTGAACGTGTGGAACCATTAACCAACTAAACAACAACCAACTAATATTGGAGAATACGATTGGCTGAACTAACCTCTCTTAAAGATCGATTAAAAGACTTGCGTATACGAACGATCGCTTATCGAGACTCTCTTTGACTACGAAGCGAATAAAGATCGACTAGCGGAAATCGAGTTAGAACTATCGAACCCTGAGGTTTGGAGTAATGTCTCTTTGTCTGAGACTCTAGCCAAAGAACAATCTTCGCTGAAAACGTCCATACAAGGCATCGAACAAATTCTGAATCAGCTACAAGAATCTGAAGAGTTCTTCGCATTAGCGATTGATGAACAAGACACTGAGATGTTCGATGAAATCGACTTGCAGCTAGACGTTGTTGAAAAATCTTTGCAAGATTTGGAACTTCGAAAAATGTTCTCCAATGAACTTGACCCGCAGAACGCGTATATCGACATTCAATTTGGTGAAGGTGGCACCGAATCCCAAGACTGGGCAAGTATGCTTTTTCGAATGTATGTGCAATGGTGTGAAAAGAATGACTACAAGTACCGTATTGTCGAACTTTCGGACGGAGACATCGCTGGGATTCGCAGTTCCACGATATTAGTCCTGGGAGATCACGCCTACGGCTGGCTGAGAACAGAAACCGGAGTTCATCGCTTAGTTCGAAATTCTCCATTTGACTCTAACCACAGACGACATACTTCGTTCGCGTCCGTGTTTGTTTACGCCGACATTGACGATGATGTGGAAGTTGAAATTGATCCTAGTGAAGTACGTACGGACACCTATCGAGCGAGTGGTGCTGGTGGGCAACACGTGAATCAGACCGACTCAGCTGTACGTCTTACACATTTACCAACGAAGACGGTCGTACAGTGCCAAAGTGAACGCTCTCAGCACAAGAACAGGGCACAGGCATGGAAACAATTACGCGCGAAACTTTTCTATATGATTCAAAAAGAAAAACAGGCTGAGCGGCAAGCCATGGAAGATGCTAAACCGAAGATCGGATTCGGCAGCCAAGTTCGCTCTTATGTTCTTGATCAATCTCGTGTTAAGGATCATCGTACCGGAGTGGAGCGCTCCGACCCTGATCGGGTCTTAGATGGCGATCTTAAGACATTCATGGAAGCAAATTTGTTAGCAGGTATCTAATGAACGATCGCGACGAAGTTGCCGTTCGCCAGCGGAAATTGGCGCGCTTGCGCGAACTAGGCGAAGCATTTTCCAACGACTGGAGCAGAACGCACTTTGCCAAAGACTTACGCGACGAGTACGTAAACTCGTCCAAAGAGCAACTTGAACAGGATCAGCATTTGGTTGCTCTAGCTGGTCGAATTGTTCTACGTCGCGATATGGGCCGTGCAAGTTTCGTGTCCCTCCGGGACGTATCCGGTACACTTCAGTGTTATTTGAGATCGGATTCTCTATCTACTGAGGAATACACTCTATTCAAGGAATTAACCGATCTGGGGGACATTGTGGGTATCAGTGGGACGTTGATGCGAACGAACAAGGGTGAACTGACCGTGCAGGCTTCCGAGTTTAAACTTTTGACGAAATCACTACAACCATTTCCAAGCAAGTACCAAGGCATTGAGGATCAGGAACTTAAGTATCGTCGACGTTATCTCGATTTGATCGCGAACGAGAGTTCCCGAAAGGTGTTTGAGACGCGAACCGAAGTCATCAAATCAGTTCGTCAATTTTTCGACTCTCGAGGTTATTTAGAAGTTGAAACACCCATGATGCACCCGATTCCGGGTGGTGCAGTTGCGAAACCATTCGTCACGCACCATAACGTATTAGAAATGGATTTATTCCTTCGTGTTGCACCGGAGTTGTATCTAAAACGTTTAGTCGTCGGTGGTTTTGAGAGGGTTTACGAGATCAATCGAAATTTTCGGAATGAAGGCTTATCGACTCGACATAATCCAGAATTCACCATGCTGGAGTTCTATCAAGCGTATGCGACCTATGAAGACTTGATTGCGTTAACGAGTGAACTGATTTACGATGTCGCGCAAGCAATGTGTCAGACCGATACTATTCGATGGGGCGACCACGAAATTTGCTTTAGCAAGGAACCAAAAGTGTTGACGATGGAGGAGAGTGTAGCTTTAGCCTTAGGAGTGTCTCAGACTTCTGACGTTCGGGACGAGAGAGTGTTGAGACAACACGCTTCGGAACACAATATTTCTCTTGCAAAAGATTTAGGATGGGGTGGGGTACTTAATGAAATATTTGAGGCGTTGGTAGAACCCACATTGATTCAACCGTGTTTCATCGTGCAATATCCTGTTGAAATTTCACCTCTAGCGCGACGAAACGAGTCGGATCCATTGTTTGCAGATCGATTTGAGTACTTCGTCGGTGGGCGCGAGATTGCAAATGGTTTTTCAGAACTAAACGACCCAGAAGACCAAGCTGAACGATTCCAGAACCAAGTACAACGTTTAAAACGCGGCGATGACGAGGCAATGCACTTTGATCACGATTACATCACTGCGCTACAGTACGGCTTGCCTCCGACCGCTGGAGAAGGCCTTGGTATCGATCGATTGGTGATGCTTTTCACTAACACATCAACGATTCGAGACGTACTACTCTTTCCGCAGATGAAATCCGTCAACCCATGACGGAAACAGATGATCGAATTAGGCTTCATCCCTCTTGGAAGAGTGTTCTGACGGAAGATCTTCAAGCGCCATACATGGCGCGGTTGCGGACGTTTTTAAAATCTGAACTGCAGGCTGGGAAACGCATCTACCCACCAATGCGGGAAATCTTCAGTGCACTGGATTACTGTCCTCTTGATCAAGTTCGTGTTGTAATAATTGGCCAAGACCCCTATCACGGCGAAAATCAAGCCCACGGTCTAAGTTTTAGTGTGAAACCTGGTGTTCGGCCACCTCCATCATTACGGAACATCTTTCAAGAGATTCATGACGACATGCATGCTTCATCGTCATCGAACCAACAGATTCCAATGAATCGTGGATGTTTAACGAGTTGGGCGGCGCAAGGAGTTCTGTTGTTAAATTCAGTACTAACAGTGGTTGCCGGTCGATCTGGTTCACACCAAGGACATGGTTGGGAACAGTTCACTGACCAAATCGTAAACATAGTAAATGAACAGCGCGAACACGTCGTATTCTTACTTTGGGGTAACCCCGCACAAAGGAAGGGAGAGATTGTTAATCGCAACAGACACTACGTGTTAACAGCACCGCATCCCTCACCACTCTCTGCGGATCGAGGTTTCTTCGGGTGCCGCCACTTTTCGAAAACAAATAGTTATCTTCAAAGCCAAGGGTACGAACCCATTGATTGGTTTCGCGTAGAGTAAAAGGAGACTTTTTTGAGTCAATTTTTTGAAATTCATCCGACTAACCCCCAACCTCGACTCATTAATGAGGCGGTGAAAATTTTGCGTGCGACGGGCGTCATCGTTTACCCTACAGATGCAACCTACGCACTCGGTTGCCGGTTAACAGATATCAATGCCCTTGATCGGATACGCTCGATTCGGAAACTGCAATCGAACCACCTAATGACATTGGTTTGTAAAGACTTATCTGATCTTTCAATGTATGCTCAAGTGGATAATGCTTCTTATCGATTGATTCGACGTGCGACGCCTGGTCCTTTCACGTTTATTCTGAAGGCATCTAGAGACGTGCCTAGACGTGTAGTGGGTACCAAGCGCAAGACGATTGGATTGCGTATTCCAGATTCCGAAATTGCACTAGCTCTCTTGGAAGCGCTGAATGAACCGATTCTCTCCACTACCATGATTTTGCCCGATGAAGACTTTCCCTTGACGGATCCGAAGACCTTTAGAAGTCGGCTAGAACATGACGTTGACGCGATCTTGGACGGCGGAGCACTCGGACAGGAATTCACTACACTCGTCAATCTCGAAAATGGTTTTCCAACGATCGTTCGTCAAGGTCTCGGTGAGCTACCGGGTCAGGAATGAATGTAAATTTGTCTTTTGCTTAACAAATTGACTCACAAATCTTTGTCTCGCGTTTAACATACTTTTTATTATTGAGAGTTTCTGAGTTTTGAACGAAGATCGCGTTGTTTCTGGTATGCGCCCGACAGGTCGTCTGCATCTTGGTCACTACCACGGTGCGATCAAGAATTGGGCTAATCTACAGCACAAGTACGAGTGTTTCTTTTTTGTTGCGGATTGGCATGCTCTTACCACGAATTACCACTCGACTGAACTCATCGAACAGGACACCCACGATATGTTGGTGGATTGGTTTGCAAGTGGAGTCTCCCCTTCGTCAGCTACTGTGTTCGTACAGAGTAAGGTACCGGAACATGCAGAACTTCATGTGCTACTTTCCATGATTACACCGTTGTCGTGGTTAGAACGTGTACCTACATACAAAGACACGATTAAGCGACTTAATGACCGAGATTTAAATACTTACGGTTTTTTGGGCTACCCGGTACTTCAAGCAGCTGACATTCTGATGTATCGAGGTGGGCGTGTGCCGGTTGGCGCGGATCAAATTGCACATGTCGAACTCACCCGAGAGATCGCCCGTACATTTAATTTCACCTTTGGCCGAGGGCACCACTGGGAGTCAGTCGCGCAAAAGGCGGTTGAACGCTTACCGAAGAAACTGCGACAACAATATCGGTCGGTGCAACGGAAATTTGTCGAAGCTGGCAATTCTGAAGGGATCGAAAGGATACGAGCTCAACTATTCGAACAACACTACTTGAACGAAGACGAAAGAGAACGCCTGTTAGGTTATTTAGAGGGTGTTGGTAGAGTGTTGCTACCGGAACCAGAAGTCTTGCTTACTGAGACTGCCACACTACCAGGACTGGACGGAGAAAAGATGTCCAAATCCTACAACAACACGATCTACTTACGTGAAGAACCTAAAAAACTAGAACAAAAGGTTCGCACAATGCAAACCGATCCAGCTCGGGTACGTCGACACGATCCTGGCAATCCTGATAAGTGTCCCACCTACTCGTTGCACAAGATTTATTCACCGCCCGAGACCTTGGACTGGGTCACTCAGGGATGTACATCCGCGAGCATCGGTTGTTTAGACTGTAAGGGTCCATTAATCGATGCATTGCAACAAGAACAAAGAGTCTTTCGGTCCCGCGCCGAACCTTATTTAGAAGATCCTCAACGAGTTCGACATGTGATTCAGGAAGGATCGGAGAACGCGCGAACAGTTGCTAAAGAGACCTTGGAAGACGTTAAATCAGCAATTGGAATCAGCTTTCGATGAGTACAGACGTTAAATCCTCTCAAGATCTGTCGACTGAAAATACAACGACCTTCGATCAAGATTTAATACCGGACGATTTGTACATACCACCAGATGCGCTGGTTGTCATTCTGCAAGCCTTTACAGGGCCGTTAGATTTGTTGCTTTATCTCATTCGACGGCAAAATTTAGACATTTTGGACATCCCCATTGCAGAAGTCACAAAGCAATATATGGCATACATCGACATGATGACTACCATGCGATTAGAGCTTGCTGGAGATTATCTAGTGATGTCGGCGACATTGGCTCAGATAAAGTCAAGCATGCTACTACCTCGAGCGCACGAAGAAGAGGAAGAGGAAGCAGATCCAAGGGCTGAGCTTGTTCGGAGGTTATTGGAATACGAAACGTTCAAAAGTGCTGCAGGCGAGCTAGATCAACTACCTCGCGTGGAAAGGGATGTGTTCCCGATTCACGCAACCTATGACGAAGCGCTGATTAAGGTTGCTCCTGTACCTGTGGAGATGCGTGAGCTATTACTCGCATTCAGCGATATTTTGGATCGTGTCCGTTTAATTCAAGACTATGAAGTCAGTCCAGAACCGCTATCTGTTGAAGAACGTATGGAACACATTCTTCAAACAGTCCTTGGTTCAGCTGACTATATATCTTTTCGGGATTTTCTTGGCGAAGTCAAAAATACAGAACTTGTGGTAGTCACCTTTTTAGCGATGTTAGAGCTGGTTAAGACGGGACACATTGTGCTAGTGCAACACGAACAATTTGCACCGATTTTCATAGGTCGCGCAGCTTCAGCGACGTGATGTTCGCTCGTATTCTAGAAGTGTTAAAGTCTCGAACCATCCGATCGGCAAGAGATAACTTGAGGAGGAGTGGGCGCATTAGCTCAACATTGTGTTAGCCATAACCGAAGTAAAACGGATTGTTGAAACATTGCTGCTGGTGTCGGAGAATCCGCTCACTCAGCAACAGATTATTAATGTGATAGAAGACGATCCGGAAAAGCAACAGGAGTTATTGGAACTGGTCCCTCGCGCTCTCTATTTGATCGAACAAGACTGCGAAACACGACCCTACGAGTTGAAGGAAGTGAAATCTGGTTTTCGACTCCAGATCGGAGCAGAAATGAGCTCTTGGGTCGCTAAGCTTCTGCGACATAAACCTCGAAAGTATTCTCGAGCAACCCTTGAGACTATGGTATTAATCGCCTACAGACAACCGATTACCCGTGGTGAAATTGAACAAATTCGTGGTGTCAGTGTTAACACGAACACCATTCGAAACCTCATGGATCGTGGTTGGGTGAGAGAACTGGGTACGAGGAATTCGCCTGGACGGCCGATGACTTACGGGACGACGGCGACGTTTCTCGATTACTTTGGACTTCGTTCGCTAAACGATCTTCCAGAACTGCAAGAAGCGGACGAACTATCGGTGCAAGTCACCGAGTTAGGC
Source organism: Gammaproteobacteria bacterium (assembly GCA_009841615.1). Lineage (GTDB taxonomy): Bacteria > Pseudomonadota > Gammaproteobacteria > Pseudomonadales > Azotimanducaceae > Bin55. Next base: position 41,050 of record VXLL01000010.1, read on the forward strand.
ATCGAACGGCTACCTAGTCTAGAGTCGGACTCAACTAAAGAAACTTCTGAAACCAAGAGCTCCCGCGATCCCAGCACTGACTGAGGCCGCTGACTTGAGCGATCAATCGACTCAAAAGTTACAAAAGTTCCTAGCCGACCAAGGCTTAGGATCCCGTCGTGAAATGGAGCGTTGTATACTCGATGGACGTGTGACAGTCAATGGAAAAATAGCACATCAAGGTCAACGTATTGGCGAGTCCGATCGTGTTGAATTCAATGGTAAACGAATAACCAAAACCGATGGCAGCAAGAAAGTCCGCGTACTGATCATGAATAAAGCACCAGGACAAATTGTTTCTAGAAAGCGTGACTCTCAGCATAGAGTAACGGTATTCGATCAGCTACCGAAACTCGCTAACCAACGTTGGATATCGGTCGGTCGCCTAGACGTGGCAACGAGTGGGCTCTTACTCTTTACTAACCATGGACTATTAGCACATCGCTTGATGCACCCCTCTTTCGTGATCGATCGCGAATATGCGGTGCGTGTTTTTGGCACACTCACAGAAGAGCAGCGTAAAGCTTGTCTAGATGGGGTTGAGTTAGAGGGTATTCTTCATCGATTTAGTGACATTCAATACTATGGTGGAACAGGTTCGAACCATTGGTATCACGTCGTCCTCATGGAAGGTAGAAATCGAGAAATTCGACGAGTATTTGAGCGTCTAGGTTTAACGGTGTCACGTTTGAAACGTGTGCGATTTGGTCCGGTAATACTACCGACAAGACTAAGGACAGGGAAGTTTCTCGAAGTTTCTTCCGCCGACGTTGGAGCATTAGCCCAGTGGTTAAAAATTGAAGTAAGTACCACAATGTTACCGAAAGTTAAAGAATGTGACAGTTGTCTCATTGACTATCCCGGTATAGGTAAATATCAGACCGAGTGATCTCGTCAAGACGGTCGCCTACATATACATTGCTACCCGCGGAGCTCTACCATGTGTATCAAGGTTTTGCTGACATCTCTCCACACTTTCTTTCCAACAGGAACAATGTTTGTTTCATCTAAGAAAGACGATATTCACCCGATTTTAAGAGCTTTTGGGCACTGGTGGATTGGGAAATGCGACGATTTGTCGAAAATAGTGTATACGGTAGGAGGACGCGAACACTTACAAGGAGAAGAAGGAAGAATCCACTTCCTAAAGTCTGCCTAAGAAGACCAAGGAGGAGTTTGTCGCGCATGCCGCTGAAACGATACTACAGAATAACCGCAGGCTTGTTGTTAGTCTTGCTCGTTTCTGCGGCGGTATTTATTTGGTTCTTGTTGACTAACCAACGAAGGAACGAAGACTTTGACACAGCGGAGCAACATCAAGAAAACGATAATCTCGAAAACTTTAGTGAGAGACTTTTCCCACGCAAGGTAGTTGAACCTATCACGAACGATGAAGCTATAACTAACAACGAGTCTTCCACACCTTCAATGTCCCTAGTGTCCGCCTGTCCGGACCCTTCAGCAGAACTGACAGAGGAGTGTATGGCAACACTTGATGCTTTGTTTACTGACAAGAAGATCGGGCACTTGGATTACTTGTGGATTACATTCAAAAATCAACTCACGTACGGCCAAGTTTATTTCGATCCAGTTGGAGATCGACAAAGAGTGTCCGAAGCACTCTTCAATCCTGAATGTAGCTTCGGAGACAAAGACGAACCGCGTTGGGACTTGTATGAGGAGTGTCATGCTGACGCGTTTGCGAGACTTTTTCACTTCACACGAAAGTGCAACAATCCCAGCGGTTATGCAGATCGGATAGACCGATGGTTTTTATACTTATGGGAAGAACAGGAAAGCGGTGAATTAAGGAATCAGTTTGATTTGCGTTTCCTTGCTATCGAAAATGCACCGTCGACGGAACAAGACAGACTCACACTCCAACTCTGGGAAGAAGTTCTAGAAATTCGATGGGTAGTAGAGCGATGTGAACAATTTAACGTTAAAGAGATTTTGATTGATCCCGCGCGTGATATAGAGATCTTTAACAAGCTACGGGCAGCGAATACGAAAGCTTTTGTCAATGATCGACATGGCCAACGAATGGAAGTCGGGGAATCACTTCAGGTATTCGCGGCGCGTTTTGGAGAAGCATGGGCTGTGATTACATATGATGGCACATCGTCATGGCATACTTTTCGAGCTGAACAATATCCATGGATATACACGAATCGAGAACTCTTTAGACGAGACGCAACACGAGCATCTAAACTTCTTGCCGGTGTTCAGATAGCCATCGAATTAGAGGAGTCACGAATAGAATTTGATTGGGACTACTTAGTTTCGCACATTTGTACGAATCAGCTAGAAACTGATTCCACAAATTGTCAAACAGCTATCAATTCACTGCGCGCAAATTTAGACCCAGTCGAATCTGATAAACTCCTCGTACTTGGACAGATTGAAGAGATGTCTATTGAGCTCGGAGTCTACGATCAAATCTCAACTGATGACCCTTGACAGACTCACCGTATATTCGCGACTCTGACCGGGAAATCTCAGTTTGAAAGCTATCGCATAATATTTGTAAGCACATGTGAGTGGCTTCGGTGCTTTTTTAAGGGATCACGAGGGACGGTCTCGTTGGCACTATAGTATTTGATCGAAAACTACTAGTACGACCAGTTGTTCGAACTCAATGACATACCCGTGCACTTGGACGAATCTGGTCCCATTAAGTACAGGTATAGGGGCATGTGTTCTTCTGCAGTAGGGAGTGTATCAGGATCTTCTGAAGGAAAGGCTTGAGCACGCATTGAAGTACGTGTAGCGCCAGGATTCAGTGAGTTCACGCGAATGTTGCTATCTTCACTCAGTTCATCTGCGAGCACTTGAGTTAGACCTTCGGTAGCAAACTTTGATAGTGAGTAAGCTCCCCAATAAGCCCTACCGCGGCGGCCAACACCGGAAGATGTAAACACGATCGAAGCATCTGGTGCCTTTCGAAGCAAAGGTAGTGCAGCCTGTGTAATCAGATACGCGGAGTGAAGGTTTACTTGGAAAACCTGTATCCATTTGTCGTAGGGGTACCCCTCAATCAAAGTTTTTGGACCTAGGATTGACGCATTATGAAGAATACCGTCTAGGCGAGAGTATTCACCTTCAAGTCCGTGTTTTAGTTCAATAGCTGAAGTTGCATCAAAGTGCGTTAAATCGATAGGAATAATTAAAGAAGCTTGTCCGGTGTGTTCCGCGATTTCATCATGGACTGAGTCTAATTTTTGCCGCGTTCGTCCAAGAAGGATGAGATTTGCACCATGCTTTGCATAAGCGATAGCGGCGACGCGACCGATTCCATCCCCGGCTCCCGTTACAAGAATCGTTCGGTTGGCGAGTAAATTCGGGTCTGGTTTGTAAGATTTACTCTGCCGCAGGCTTTTCAGCATGTATCACATAATTAACGTTTACGTCGTTGCTCAATTGTGCGTATCTGGTGAAAGGGTTGTAGCTAAACCCTGCGCACTCTTTCACAACTAGACCCGCGGTTCGCATGGCTCGAGCGATGTCCGATGGACGCTGAAATTTCTCGTAGTCATGAGTACCGCGAGGAATCGCGTTAAGGACGTATTCGGCAGCTACAATCGCGAGAAGATAAGCTTGAAACGTCTTGTTTATAGTTGCGATGAAGACTGATCCTTGCGGTTTGCAAAGATCGGCTAGTGCTTGAATCGTTTCGCCTGGGTCAATAACGTGTTCCAATGTTTCCATCGCGATTACAACATCGAAATTTTCAGGTCTATCCGATACGAGGTCCTCTGCTGTTGTGCAAAGATATTTGACGCGATTGTCAATACCCGATTCGATAGCATGCAATTTTGCCACTTGAATAGTCCTCTTTGCAGGATCAATTCCGGTTACGTGCCCTCCCATTAATACTATGCGTTCGGAAAGGATTCCACCACCGCAACCGACATCCAATATTTCCTTACCACGAAGGGGGACCCGATCAGCTACAAACCGTACTCTGAGCGGGTTGATATCATGTAAGGGACTAACTTCAGAGTCGGTATTCCACCAACTAGGCGCGATTTCGTCAAATTTCGCGACTTCTTCGGCATCAATAACCATTTTTTGTCCCTCAATCTAGTTCTTAGGTCAGGCTGATGACCGTACCATAACGCAGTTATCCGCACGGAAAATCACTGCATGAAAATTATTTGTTAGTATTGTCGAGAATTGAGTGCATTGAACACGGGATTTTCATTACAATACTAAGTTTAAACTTCGCTATTTTAAGAAAATAGTCACGTTATATGACGGATGAAACCACTTCCGATGGTCCTGAAGAGGGAACTGAAGAAGGGAACAACGAAAATAATACTCCAACTACTCGCCCCGATACAAAATACACTCGTGTAAAACTCGAAGACGAGATGCGCCAGTCGTATCTCGGCTATGCGATGAGTGTGATAATTGGTCGCGCTCTACCAGACATCCGAGATGGTCTTAAGCCAGTGCACCGGCGGTGTCTGTTTGGGATGCACGAACTCAACAATCGTCATGATCGTCCCCCGATGAAGTCTGCAAGAGTGTCAGGCGAGGTCATGGGGAAGTATCACCCGCACGGTGAACTGGCAATCTACAACACGATCGTCATCATGGCCCAAGAGTTCAAGATGCGTTATCCTTTGATTGATGGCCAAGGCAACTTCGGTTCAATCGATGGTGATCCTGCGGCGGCGAGCCGATACACGGAAGTAAGGATGTCCAAGATCGCGGGCGAAATGCTCGCAGATTTGCGCAAAGAAACTGTCGACATGATGCCGAATTACGACGAAACCTTGCGAATGCCAGTCGTGTTGCCTACCCGCATTCCAAACTTATTGGTTAACGGTGCTCAGGGTATAGCTGTGGGGATGGCGACAAACATCCCACCACACAATATTGGAGAGGTGGTAGATGCTTGCATCGCGTTAATCGATGACGAAAGTTTAAACACGAAGCAACTCATGGAATTCGTCCGTGGGCCGGATTTTCCTACTGCTGCGATAATCAACGGAATCGCCGGAATCTATGAAGCATACGAAACGGGTAGGGGCCAAATTATGGTTCGCGCTCGTGCCTCGGTTGAAGTCGACAAAGCGGGAAGGGAATCGATAGTCATCACAGAAATTCCATTCCAACTAAACAAAGCGAAGTTAGTAGAGTCTATTGCGCAGCTAGTACGGGAACAACGTATTACTGGGATCTCAGAATTACGAGACGAATCTAGCAAGGATGGACTTCGTGTCGTGATCGAAGTGAAGAAGAGCGACAAGGGTGAGATTGTTCTCAATAACCTCTACTCTCAAACTCAGTTACAGACGTCGTTCAGCGTGAACTCTGTAGCCCTCGTAGATGGTCAACCACGAGTGGTCACACTCAAGGAAATGTTGGTTGAATTCATACGACATCGAAGAGAGGTTGTTGTTCGGCGTACAGTCTATCAGTTGCGAGAGGATCGAAAGCGGGCGCATACTTTGGAAGGTCAGGCTGTAGCTCTCGCCGATATTGACGAAATTGTGGAACTCATAAGAAGTTCCAAGTCATCTGACGTGGCGCGGGAAGCATTGACGAGTCGTGAGTGGTTACGAGATGGCACTGAAAACTCCACAGGCCGAGACCGTGATGCAAGAGTAGAGGGAGTTCGAGCTTTACTTCGTCGAGCCGATGTGAAACTTGCTAGACGTCTTGATATCGAACCTGATTTAGGGTTCAAAATTGAACGAGGTACGTATCGTTTGTCGATTGACCAAGCCAATGCAATCTTGAGCATGCAGTTGCAACGACTCGTAAGCTTGGAGCGAGAAAAACTCATTGCAGACTTTGAGGCGATTATTGACAACATCAAGGAACTACAACAAATTCTCGATTCTGACGAGCGAATGAATGAAGTTGTGAAAGAAGAGCTGATAGAGATTCGCGAACAGTACGGAGACGAGCGTAGAACGGAAATTCGCTCCTCTATCGAAGATCTTTCGATCACAGATTTAATAACCCCAACATATGTTTTATTAACCGTTTCCCATGGTGGGTATGCGAAAGTACAACCACTGAGTGTTTACGGGACTCAACGACGTGGTGGCCACGGTAAGATTGCACTTACGACAAAAGACGGAGACTACGTAGAACATGTCCACGTCGTACATAATCACTCAACTTTGTTGTGTTTTTCCAACAAGGGTAGGGTCTACTGGCTACCAGTTTACAACATTCCTGAAGAGAGTCGAAACTCTCGTGGAAAACCGTTAGTGAATATGATCGAAATTCACTCCGACGAGCGAATAACCGCGATCGTTCCCGTACCAGAGGAGATTGAAAATAGATTTGTATGTATGGCGACTGCAAAGGGATTGATCAAACGTACGAAATTAGACGAATTTGCTACTCCTAGAAGACTCGGAAAAATCGCAATTTCACTGCAGGAGGAGGACGAGCTGATCGGGGTGCACATTACGGACGGGTACCAAGAATTGATGTTAGTTCAATCTGCGGGATATGCCGTGCGATTCAAAGAGTCCGATGTGCGCTCGAGTGGGCGTAATTCTCAAGGAGTTCGGGGAATTAGACTTCAAAGCACTGAGGATAGTGTGCTTTCATTTGTGGTCCCACAACCAGATTGCTATTTACTGTGTGCGTCGGAGTTTGGTTATGGTAAGTGTTCCGATTTTTCGTTATTTAGACGCACGAATCGTGCAACTCGTGGCGTGTACGCATTAAAGCCCTCCGAACGGAATGGGAGATTGACTTGCGCGGTCCAAGTATTTGATTCAGATGAAGTTATGTTTGTCAATGATCGTGGGGTGCTACTGCGCACTGCGGTCAGTCAAATTGCTAAGTCAGGGCGTCTAACCGTCGGAGTAAAACTCATTGATCTCAAAGAAGGGGTACGCTTAGTTGGTGTTGCCGTTATTCACGAAGACGCGCTCGCTCATTTTGAAGACGACATTCCGACGATCGATGAGGACTCCACGGAAACTTCCCTAAGCGAGGAAGACGAATCCTCAGAGCTCGAATCTGATGCCGGTGAAGGCAGCTAGAGTCTTGGTATTTCTCTAACTTCTTGATGCCTCGAGCACACAATTTCTCGGCTGGCCCGGCGGCACTTCCGACCGATGTCATGACCGAAATTCAACGTGATCTTCTCGATTATCGTGGTACAGGAATGTCTGTAATGGAAATTAGCCATCGTTCGAGAACGTTCATGGACATTGCTTCGCGCGCCGAAAACTCATTGCGGCAATTACTGTGTATTAGCGAAGACTATCATGTGTTATTCCTCCAAGGAGGTGCTAGGCTACAGTTCACCATGATTCCGGTCAACTTGGCAGCACCGGGTGAAATCGTTGAGTACGTAGATACCGGTATCTGGTCTCAGAAAGCACTACAAGAAGCCGAACGTTTGCGCGATGCGAAAACGGTTGCTTCCGCACACGACCACATTCCAGCCGAGTCAACTTGGTTACGGCACTCAGGCTCGAAATACCTTTACATCACGACAAATGAAACTATTTCTGGTGTCCAATATCACGAATTTCCGAATGCAGATAGCGTGCCGCTCGTGGGGGACGCGTCTTCAGATTTTCTTACCCGCCCAATCGAAGTCCACAGATTTGGACTCGTTTATGCCTGTGCACAGAAGAATTTCGGTCCATCAGGATTGGTTATCGTCATAGTTCGAAAAGACTTGTGTCACGAACCTCTGGGGCACGAGTCAGAGTACTTGAACTACGCGACGCACGCAAAGAGTACTTCAATGTTTAATACGCCAAACACATTTGCTTGGTACATTGCTGGTTTAATGTTCGATTGGATCTTAGCACAGGGCGGCGTGAACGAGATGCAAACACAATGCCAATTGAAATCGCAAAAGCTATACGATCTAATTGACGGAAGTACGCTCTATCGTTCAGTCATTGAACCGCGTTTTAGGTCATCCGTCAGTGTTACCTTTACTCTTACGGACGATAAGTTAAACCAACGGTTGCTTGATGAAGCAGAAAACGTCGGTATCCATCATTTAAAGGGGCACCGAGCCGTAGGGGGATTTCGTGCTAGTTTATACAACGGTGTTCCGATGCAAGCCGTTGATGCTTTAGTAGAGTTCTTAGCAGACTTTGAGCAACGGAAAAGCTAAGCGAGTATTGCTGAAGCACAGAATCAGTGCTTTACAACTTGGCGATTCGATGTTTGCATCGTTCACCTTTTTCCAAACTTTATACTGAATCGCTTTTCACAAGTCATGAAGAACGTCAGTGAGAGCATTTCCAAATTACCTCCTTATGTCCTGTCTAAGCTAAGGGTCGGGACGCTGACAGAATCGGGATTCGAGGACTTGCTTCAGTTAGCGTGTAACGAAAATCCTCGAGGTCCAAGTTCAAAGGTGCTTGCTGCGTTAAACGATGCACAAAGCTCACTCAATCGTTATCCCGATTCGGATGGCTTACGTTTGAAGTCCCAACTAGCCGAGCGTTTGGGTGTGTCAGTGCTTCAAGTCACACTAGGAGCTGGTTCCAGCGGCGTGCTAGATCTGATCACCAAAGTTGTACTTTCCCCGGATTCCGAAGTCATTGTTGACGAGTATTGTTTCACACTGTATCCAATCCTCGTCCACACCGCGCATGGTAAATTAGTCAAGGTTTCGGCCAAGAATTGGAAGATTGACTTCTCAGCAATGCTGGGTGAGATTACCCCCAGTACTCGATTGATTTTTATCACCAATCCGGGTAATCCCTTAGGTACTTGCACTGAAAACGCAGAACTTGTAGCGTTTCTAGACACGTTACCTCAAGAGATTTGGGTTGTATTAGACGAAGCTTACTTTGAATATGTGCGAAACTCTAGTTTTCTGGATAGCGTGCAACTTTGTCAAAAGTATCCAAACGTCATTGTCGCGCGGACATTTTCAAAGGTTTATGGGTTAGCTGGACTAAGAGTAGGGTATGGTATATCGTCGGAAACTATGTGCGAGATGCTCAATCGGATTCGTCCGCCGTTCAATGTCAATAGCTTAGCGTTGACCGCAGCTGAAGTAGCACTAGCCGACCGAGCTTATGTCCGAGTGTGCCTGGAATTGAACGAGACAGGTCGAGTGTATCTATATCGAGAGTTCGAAAGAATGGGTCTGGATTACCTCGATTCACATACAAACTTCATCACTTTCAATTGTGGGAGCGAAGCAGCACCGATTAACACTGAATTAAAGAAACGGGGAATAATCGTTCGAACTCTCGCGAATTACAATTTACCGAACCATTTACGAGTCACTGTCGGGCTTCCCGACGAGAACAAGAAATTCATCGCTACATTAGAGAAAATTCTGCTAAATTAGACTGCACTGGAGAGACTCTTCTGACCAAAAAAACCTCCACACCTGAGGATCCGAAAATTCCTGTTATCGCGATCGATGGCTTAGCAGCTTCCGGCAAAGGTACTGTAGCGAGCGAAGTGGCTACTAAACTCGGATGGAATCTACTAGATAGCGGATTGTTGTACCGAATCACAGCGTTCTTAGTAAAGGTACTTGGCATCGATGTCGCCGACATCGAGTCAATTGAGGCACTGCTCTCGCATCGAGTAAAGATTTCTTACTGTAATGCAGGAATAGACGCTTCGCAACAAGATTGGTTGTCTCAATCGATGGCTACAAACGATAGTGTGGTTGTGTTGAGTGATTCACTACGGCAGAGCTATGTACGATGGAATGGAAACGACATTACAGAAACGGTACGCTCAGATCCTATTTCACGGCTTGCAGCTCGGGTAGCAGCTTCCCCGAGAGTTCGTCAATTGCTCATTCCAAAACAACGCGAACGCCGCGAAACTCCGGGATTAGTTGCTGACGGTAGAGACATGGGTACCGTTATTTTTCCAGACGCTCAACTCAAGATATTCTTAGAAGCTACAGCTGAAACAAGAGCTCAGCGACGTTTACAACAACTGAAATTACCAGAATCGGAATTTCAAAGAATCCGTGAAATGATGGAAGAACGCGACCGAAAAGATTCACTTCGAGAAGTAGCTCCTGCGATCCCTGCTGAAGATTCCGTGTGTTTGGACAGTTCAAATCAAACCATCGAGCAAACGGTCACCGAAGTTTTAAGACTTGCACGAGAGCGCAATCTAGTCAACGCCAATACCGCACAACACTAAGACAGAGCCAACCCGCTCTTAGTCACGCGTCGAGTTTTCTTCGATCGTACTCGCTTAAATTCGCGATGTCTGCGCCATGCCGTAACAAAGTTGAAATCACGCGTGCACGTTTAGAACTAGACTTGATGGTGGAACGAATTGCGTGTTGTAATGGGGAACTTCCATTGTTGTCTAGTATGTCAATGTGAGCTCCGTTTGCTAAGAGGAGTTCGACTACGGGAACGAAACCAGCCTTACTGGCACAATGCAACGCGGTTTCACCTTTGTGGTTTCGTATATTCACGTCAGCACCTAAATCTAACAGTTCTTGGATGCATCGAATATTTCCTCCTCGATCGCCTCGGGACTCGTATACCAATGGAGGCCAGCCGCGTTCGCTGACGTTTGGATCTATTGATATGCCGAAGTTTAGTAGCGCGTCTTGGATCTTTGAATTCTTTGCGAATACTGGTTCCCATTTCAATCGATCTGGAATGATTCCTGCCTGCAAGAGAACGTGAAGAATTTCAAGATCTCCTCTCCAGATAGCAAATTTCACTAGCCATTGCTTGTGATGGATTGGCTTTGGATCATGCTTTAGAATTAACTCTAATATGTTGACGTAACTACCACTGATTGCATAGTGTACACTCGTAAATCCAACTTCTCGGTCGTGTTGTTGTTTCTCCTGATTGACTATATCGGGTTGTTTTTCAATAAGTTCCTTGACCCTTTCGTACTCACCCAAGAATACAGCGGAAAAGAAATCGAGAGGTTGGTATCGCTCTTGTAGCAATCTCACAGTGTCTGCTCTGTTTTTCCAAACTGCTGCTGCATACGCACTAACTTCGACATACATTGGCGTGAAGTAACATCCCCATTGGTGAGGATCAGCACCAATCTCGAGCAAATATTGAACAATTTTCGTTCTTCCTCGATACGCTGCTTCCCAAAGCATCGTACGTCCGTGCGGACCGTCACGGTTTAACCAATCGGGTCGTTGCTGCAGAATCTGTTTGACTTCAGATAAACTGCCTTTTTTCGCTGTTGCGAGACCGAAATTTAGAAAATCACTGGTCTTTCCGGGAAGATGTATCAAACCAGAGTACTCTCGAAAACGCGAATGATATACCGGACTCTACCCCGCAAGACTAGTCCTATACTCACTTCGTTAAAATAACGCAAGTTCTGGCTAGGGACTACGAACGAGTACCACTCGTACCGTCGCACACAGCTAAATTTCAGTGGGAGTACAAGCCCACAAGTCTTCGTCCGTGTGATTTCTCCGAATTGTCACGCATACGGGTTTTTATGCTTATGCCGTTTCCTATGCCCGACTTTTTATCTTATTGAAACCTTGGGAGAATATGACCGAAACATTCGCTGAGCTACTTGAAGAAAGTGTTGAAACCGTTGAGATGATACCGGGTTCCATCGTCGTGGGAACGGTAGTCGACATCGATAACGAATACGTAACCATGCACGTTGGACTAAAGTCCGAGGGAGTTATCCCTCGCGAGCAGTTTCTCGACGTAGAAGGAAACTTCCATCTGAGTGTCGGCGATCAAGTAAAAGTAGCCATGGAAGTCGTGGATGACGGCTTCGGCGAGACTAGACTCTCCCGTGAAAAAGCAAAGCGCGCAGAGACCTGGGAACGACTTGAAGAAGCATTTGAACGACGGGACGCAGTTCGAGGAAAACTCTGTAGTAAAGTGAAGGGTGGATTCACCGTCCTGATAGAGGATATCCGCGCATTCCTTCCTGGTTCGTTGGTTGACCTCAAACCTTTGAAAGAACCGACGGACATTGAAGGCGAGGAAATGGATTTTCAGATCATAAAACTTGATTCCCGCCGAAACAACGTGGTCGTTTCTCGACGCGCAGTATTAGAAACAGAGAATAGTGAAGAGCGAGATGCTTTATTAGCGTCCCTAACCGAGGGACAAGTCATAAAGGGAACCGTTAAAAATTTAACTGAGTACGGTGCATTTGTCGACTTAGGTGGCGTGGATGGGTTGTTACACGTCACGGATATGGCGTGGAAGCGGGTTCGCCACCCCAGCGAAGTTGTAACAGTCGGTGAAGAGGTCACCGTAAGAGTCCTCTCATTCGACTCTGAAAAGTCTCGAGTGTCCCTAGGCATGAAGCAACTAGGCGAAGACCCTTGGAGTGATATATTGGAACGTTATCCTCCTCGAACCAAAGTGTATGCAACGGTTACCAACATTACAGACTACGGCTGCTTTGCTGAGATCGAAGACGGTGTCGAGGGTTTAGTGCATGTGTCTGAAATGGATTGGACGAGTCGAAACGTGAATCCGGCGAAGATCGTCACTGTTGGAGACACAATCGAAGTTATGGTACTCGGCATCGACGAGGAACGTCGTCGAGTCTCGCTCGGGATGAAACAGTGTAAAGACAATCCTTGGGAAGTGTTTGGAGACACCCACGAAATCGGTCAAAAAGTATCAGGTAAGGTCAAGTCAATTACTGATTTTGGAATCTTTATCGGACTACCTGGGAATGTCGATGGCCTAGTCCATCTTTCTGACATGTCTTGGACTGAACCTGGTGAAACTGTCATTCGTCGATTTAGTCGCGGCGAGCAAGTTGACGCAGTTGTTCTCGCGATTGATGTGGAGCGAGAGCGTATCGGTCTAGGGATTAAGCAACTCGATGTGGACACGTTTGGAGACTATGTAAAGGATAATCCCCGTGGTACCGTTGTGGCTGGAGTTGTAACGGAAGTAACACAGCAAGATGCGACCGTCGAGTTAGCTGAGGGTGTCGTAGGTGTAGTCCGAGTAAGTGAAATTTCTCAAGACCACGTAGAGGATGCTCGCCACGCGTTGAAAGCAGGGGACGGCATTGTCGGGAAGATATTGACCGTCGATAATCGCAATCGAGTGTTATGGCTGTCAATCAAGCAAAGTGAAGAAGACCACGAAGCTGAAGCGCATCGTGAGTATCAGCAGCAGACTGAAGAAGAGTCGCGAGCAACTACTTTTGGAGAGCTGATACGCTCTCAATTAAAGAAGAAGTAATTTCTTCACGAACGAGGACCCATTGATGGTATTGTCAGAAGTAGTTCAAAGAATAGCCAAACAACACCCTGATTACGCCGATGAGACCATTAAGCAGTGCACACGTCTCATTGTGGCTCATTTGGATGAGTCTCTAGTAATGGGAAACGAAGTCCAAATTCGTGGATTTGGAACTTTTTCGTTACGTCGTCGTGCGGCACGGGTTGCGCGCGATCCTCGAAATGGTGCGACCGTGAACCTTCCGGAAACTTACGTTCCTCACTTTAAGGTTAGTCCAAAGCTACGCGATTCTGTGCAGCAACATGCCGCTGTCGTTTTTGATCCTACTACGTTAAAGACAGACGACTAAACAGACTGTTCAGCTTTGTGAGAGGAAGAGCTAGCCGATAGAGTACTTTCGGTTACTCCGAGTCGCTCAATCTATAGTTGATCGATGTCGAGAACTTGAATCGAGTGCCAATTTTCTTGACTAACGCCGATGGAAATTTAGGGAAAGGATCGGCTTTTGTTATTATTTGTAAAGCTTCTTCGTCCAACAAGTCAATGCCACTTGACGTGGTGATACTTTTGTCTTGTACTTTCCCATCTGAATCGAGAATTAGTTGAATAACTACGGTTCCCTCTTGTTTGGCTATTCTAGCTTCTCTGGGGTACCGTTTGAATCTATGGATTCGCGCACTCACGCGCTTCAAATAGTTGCTCTCGACGCTTTCTGAGCCTTTCTTTCTCGCGGATTCATCGGTGGGACCTGTACCAAAGAAGATGGAGTTGGAATCGCCTAACGGGTCGAATGAGTCGTTCAAACTTTGAACATCAAGTGAGAGTTCCGGTAATTTCGAAAAGTCCTCGGGTGATATGTCTATTGTTGGCGATAAATCGATGTCAAGTGGAATCAACTCAATCGGTTCAGGCATTTGGGGCATGACCTCCTGCCTCGGCGGAGCGGGCAAAGCCTGTTTAGTTTGAGTTTGTTGGTCTCTCTTCGGCTCTTCAAGTGACAGTTCAACCTCAAGATATCCGTCGTCTCCGTAACTTCTGCCGCCTTCGTAGAACATTGCAAACACAACGAAGTGTGCCAGGATCGACAATCCAATCGCAAACGTCCAGATAGTCCTTGAGTTAATCATGGGTGATCGTAAATATATTTATTACTGTTGTCCTAGATTGTAAACTGTTTTACGAATCGCGAGTGTAGGAGCCGGTGCAGAAGACACCAAGTATGAATCCCTAACGAATCAGGTATCAATCCGAAGAATAGGCGCGCACGGTCGCTAAGGAAATTCTTCTTAAACCAAGGTCTCTTAATTTTTTTAGCACTTCTCTCGTAGCGTGTGCAGAAACGCTAGCGTCAGCTCTGATTAGGACCTGAGCGTCAGCAATATCGTTCGCTGAAAGTGGAAATGCTTCCGCGAAATCATCGATGTTGGTCGCGGTATCATCAAAGTACACTGACCCAGATTTGTTTAGGGTCACGGTTACATCGTGACGCTCTTGATCAAGGTTACTGGTTGAGGATGGGATAGCCAAATCTTGAATGTCTGGATTTGTTTCGGTCGATTTCTCTATGTTTCCTGTTATCAAAATGAAGGCTAGCATCAAGAACACTACATTTATCAAAGGAATCATTTGTGAATCGCTCACATTCGAGGTATTGTGCTCTAAATTCAAATTCATTACTTGTCAAGTTCAATTGTTACGTTCGACGCATCAGCTTGCTTCATCCGGTCCAGCAACGTTATTAGTCCTTGCGTAGAAACATCCTCTTGAATATCAATGATGTAATTGGTGTTTACGCCCTTGTTTTGTATCCACCATGCTAATTCGTCCTGATCCGCACTTTCAACGAACAGTCCATCAATCACGAGTAATCCCTCGTCGTTTTCTAACCAAACTGTGACTGTTTCTTGTTGTAGTGATGGTTGTGCTCTTGAGGTGTCGAGACTGAGCTGTTTATCTGCTACGACCGTTTTGGTCAGTATAAAAAATAATAACAAGATGAAAACGATGTCGATGAGTGGAACCATACTAACGGTCCGTCTTTTAGATTTCAAGTAATGCGACAAATCGAGCATATGGCGGATTTATGTTTTCTTACGAAGATGGTATGCGGTAAATATTTGTGTGACTGTGTCGTTGATCAGCATAGCGCTTCGCTGTATTTTGCGATCCATCCAATTAAAAGCTGCGAGTACTGGGATTGCGATTGCGAGTCCAAGTGCTGTAGTAAGAAGCGCTTGCCATATTCCCCCGGCAAGTACGGAAGGGTCGACTTGATTGCCCGCTACTTCCATCGCTTGAAAAGCGTTGATCATACCTAGTACCGTACCTAGTAGCCCGAGCAGTGGGCTCAGGGTCCCGATCACTTCAAGTGCTGGCAAAAGAGATCTCAGTTCTGACAGTTTGGTGATCGATATCCTTTCGATTTCTTCTTTAATGATCGCTTCATCATGTTGATTTTCGGACAAATTCTCCATAGTGAATTTGACGATGTCATGAGCGAAAGCTTGCTTACTGAGTTTTGATATTGCCGTTGAATGATCATGCTCCACCCAGGCTTTCATTGCTTGTTGAAGGTGGACGTTGTCATCTGGTCGTGCTTGTACAAGTTGCCACATCTTGTAGATGACTATGGCGATAGCGATGACCGAGATCACCAGTAGCAACCACACTACTGGTCCCCCGACTGCGAGAAAGCGAATCAACGATTGAAACATGTTCAACTGTTAAACGTGTTAATGTTCAACCGTTGACTTAGTGCTCGCTAATGACAAAAAACAATGACGCGGAACTATAGAACAGAATACGTAATGGTAGTCTTATCTGAAATCCACACCCACTTCGATCCAAAATCGTCGGCCTTGAGTGAATCGGCGACGAGTGTCGAATCTACTCTTGTCTACGACTTCGTCGAATAGATTATTCACTTCAAAGTTGACGAACCCAGAGAATCTGTCTGTAATACGTCCGTTCCATGAAATCTTGGAGTTAACAGTTAACAAACCGTCAAATTCAAAGTCTTCATAAATGTCATGCGACATGCCAGTATCGGGATCCATGTAATTTTCTCTGGTGTCACGCGCGATAGTTCCACCTTGACGATGGTTGAAAAAGTTCGTCCAAGTGCTATCCCAGACGGGGAATCTCGTCGTGGTGAAAAATCCTATACCGAAAGGTACGTTGTAGTCCCAAGCAGGTAGTTCTTCAGCTGAAATAAGACTACCGTTGTAATAGATCAATTCTTCGTCTAAATCATCATCGTAGCCGCCGTCGTCTTGACGATTCGATTCACTATCCTTATAGCTCACACTAAGCGAGAACGTCGTTTCCGAAATACCGAATTGATAGGGTTGCGAATTTATGAACGACGCGGAAACACTCTGCGTGGAACTTCTACCGTCGTTCGTATAAAAGTAGTTGCCATCATCATCGCGTGATCGGGATACGCCCTTCTTCGACTCGCGAGACACAAACTGTACGCTGGAATCGATCGCGAACGCAGTCGTTGACCAGCCAATCATCCATTCATCTGAGTATGGGGTATCCAGTTCGGATCGGCCAGATCGGTCGTCAAATGTTCGATGAGTGCAGTTCACGAAATCGGGATCAGAACAGGGTACTTCTTCGCCTGGTCGTCCTCTCGGACGTGTGAGATTTAAGAAAATTTCCCGCCAACCATAAATAGCGTCGTTCAACTCATACCTAAAGAAACTGCGTCCGTAGTAGCGGCTCAGTCCAGCAACGATAGTACCATCAAATAGTTCTCTGTCGACGCTGACTCTCGGAGAAATATTGAAATTTTCGAGATAGCTTTCCCAATCTGCGCGCACGCCAACAGTGACATTCGTCGCACTATCACCTGCGGGAAAGTCGTTCAATGAAAACTTATTCTCAATATAAGCGGATATCTCCTCATAGGAAACATCTACTTCACCCGCAAACCAAAATGACCTAGACTGAAGATACTCATCGCCGACACTACTCACACCATCTCCGTCTTGATCTTGACATCCCTCTCTTCCCATATCTCGAACACACCAGAAGTTTTCAAACGTAATGTCTTCAGGACGTTTGTAGAAACTTGTCGTTGTTTTAACTTCGCCACCGAGAGTAAGTTGATGGGAACCCCAAAAATTAGCAGCCCCTGAGGCAGGCCGCGTCCATTTGGGCTTAAAGCTCCAGCGAGTTTGTTGTTGCTCCGAATCGCCGAATGCTCCTTCATATCTGGACGTGCCACTTCCTTCTAAATGTTCGTGATAGCTGAAATAGTTTGTGCTGCTGTCGAGAATATCAGACAATTGGTCGAACGAGAATTTCAACTCCATGTCTCCACCTGCGGCAGCATAGGATGTACCAACCGTGAATCCAATACCGTTATGTTGCTTTTCAAACAGTCCGGTGTAGTTCGTTGAGGTTAGTCCATCGTGCATTCGAGAAGTGGACCGGAACGAAAACGTTAGTGGCTGACCACCCAATGCAAAGCTAAGTTTCCCAACTATATTTTGAATGCTGTCTTCATAGTCCAGCATTCGAATCGTGTCGGTATCGTCTTCAAATTGTTGTGCGAATGTGGAGTGTCTCCTTGTAATTCCAAGTGTGATCCCAATGTCCCCTAGTCTCCGTTGCAATGAAAGTTTGTAATTGGATTTTTCATAGTCTGGAGTATAGACCGCACTATAGCGATCAGCAGTTGTGATGTCGTCTTCAGTCACGTGGAAACTCTCCCACTCATCTTTTTGCAGTCCCCATTTAAACGAAATTTTGTCTTCTCCGTCGTAGGACTTAAGGTCTGCAGACACAACTCCACCAGTGAATCCTCCAAACTCAACAGGGATGTTACTATCGAACACTTCCACTTTCTCTAGCAGGTCAACGTCAATGTAATATCCTTGAGGAGAACTACCTCCATGAGGAGCTACCAAACTTGGCGTTCTCCAAACGTCCATGCTATTTGCTGGATTGAGGTCATTAGTCGCGTCAGAACCATCAATGAGAAAGAGATTTTGATAAAACTCCTGACCATGAATAGAAATTTCGTCAGGACGTAAACTAGCTGTTCCAGCCGATAGATTACTCTCGCGAGAAAAGTCAACATTTGGGTTGAGCCGTAGCAAATCGCTTAGATTTCCCTCGCCGGTCGGAGACTTTTCGATTGTCTCAGCAGAGTAGGTAGTCGTCCCTGGAGTGGATTCAATCGGTGTGGCTTCCACATCAATTTCTATCATTCTCGTTGAATCTTGGTCTTCGGAATCTTCAGATTCGTCTTCAGCTTGTTCGTTTTGGGACACAAGCGATCCGCACATTACGACTAGTGCGACTCCGATTGTTATTTTTGAAAAAAAGTTGCTCATTGTGCTCTCCAAAAAGTGGTAAAGATGACTGGTAGTGTATCTATTTCTGAAAGGTCGTGAATACGTGATCCTTGAAAGTAAGTGGTATAGCATCTCCGATATCGAAATATAGGCGACATTCGGCGATTTATGCCACAAATCTAGTATAACGATTTTAACGAAAGCACCCGTAGTGGGCTAGCTCACTTTAGACTGTTCTGCGGTACTTCGACTTCGATAAAGAAAGGGATATCGGTGTAATAAATACCGCACTTTATCGTTTTAGGGTCGCACATCTGCATGATCGAAGCATATCTACTCAATTGTTTACCATGTCGTTGCTCGCTTTCCTTAAGCAACTCTTCGTGGGAAAAATCTTCATTCATCGTTGTGGTCTTGAAGTCGATGATCCAACGTACGTCTGCGTCGTCGATGAAGGTCCGATCAATGACGATCTCAAGCAATTCGCCATCAATGTTGGCGGTATAGGCTGATTCTGAACTTGCTTCTCTCTGATTAGGACTAATAATCCATTGCCCTATATCATGATTGAGTACATTATTGAGGTGTTTTTGTGTCTTCTTCACTAGGAGAGAAATCTCCTCATTACAAAGACCTTCAGCACGTAGAAATTGTTGCCAGTTAGCGATGCGTTCAGCACTGAAGACGTTTTCTCTTTGGGTTGTTTGCGACAACCAGTTTAGTTCGCGATGCACTAACTTTCCTAGAACAAGTTCTAGTCGAAAATTTGGCGGAGCAGGAATTTCGAAATCGGAAGACAAATCTAATTTCAAACTCTCATCAATTTGATACTTGGAACTTGGCTCGACCCATTCAAAACTTGGATCGATTCGAGTCAGCAGGTTTCCTCGTGTGACGTGCAAATCCTTCGGTTCTGGTTCGGCGTCGATTTCTGTTGCTTCGTCGAAGAAGGGTTCAAGTAACGCGAGTAGTGATCCGGTACGTGGTTTCTTTTCAGTGGTGTTAAAACGTCCAAAAATTGAAAGGGTCTTTTTTGCTCTTGTCATTGCGACATACAGCAAGCGTTTGTTTTCGTTCGCGTCGCGCGCTTTCTCTTCGCGCCGAAGAAAGTCATAAAACGGATCTTCGATTTCTTGATCCCGTACTGCTACAAGCAAAGAATTTTCGAATTCAGCCCAGTGCACTAGTTCTCGAGGGGCAGTACCGGTTGCGTTACTGATGTCCACCAAAAGCACATGATCAAACTCTAAACCCTTTGCCTTGTGAATAGTCATGATGTCAAGATCGGCGTTTTCACCAGATTCGGAAACGTATTCCGACTGCACGCGGGACCAAAGATCGTGTAAGCGAATTTCTCGCTCAGTTGTAGATTCCAACAGCTCAAAAAATCGTTCGGCATTGACCATGGAGTCGACATCTTCGTACGCGTGATTACCACCTAGTCGAAACCATAATCGCTCGACTTGGGATCGCAGGGTTATATGTGACTCTCGCTTTGACTGGTCGACCGCTTTCTGTACTCGAGCCACAAGTTCTAGACCAACACTAGACAAAGTAGTACACTTCAGCATTTCAGAACCAGTTTCAAACTTAGCAAGTTTCTCTATATCTGGTAGCGCTAGACCACACAGGGGCGAACGAAACACTGAGAGCCACGCGAGGCGGGAACGATCTTCATTGACCGCTTCGACCAAGGAATATAGATCTCTCACGACAGGTGCAACTTCGAGTTTCAAAATTTCGATCCCTTTCCACTGAATGCCTTTGTCTTTCAGAGCATCAAAATATCCCGATAGCCGAGTGCGAGTGGGTACTAGTAATGCTATCTTGTCGTTAGAGCCGTATGATGAAATAAGCTGTTCAATACGAAGTGCAACTTGTCGTGCTTCACGGCTTCCGTCCGGATCATCTAGGGTTAGAAGGAAGTTCACTGAATCCTCGTTCACGTTTTCTTTCAGTTGAGTATTCGCGGGTACAGACTCGGTGAATGCTACCTGTCCATAATCTGCATTTTCGTCAGTACCAAAAACGCGTTGAAACACTCGATTGTTGAACTCAACCAACGATGGGATGGATCGAAAATTGCTGTTCAGTTTGCGAGGTTGTAGTTTTAAGTTCAGAATGTCTTGATTGAATGTACGCTGAAAGAGGCTTAGATTGGCGTTTCGAAATCGGTATATCGACTGCATGGGGTCGCCGACCGCAAAAAAACTGTTTCCAGAGTCAGGATTCCAAGTGGTCATGATACGTTCAAAAAACGCGAACTGAGCGTCTGAAGTGTCTTGATATTCATCGATCAAAATGTGTGAAATTCGGTAATCCAGAGCCAGTGCTAATTCGGTAGGCATTTCGTCGCGTTCTAGTGCCCTTTGTGCCGCGAAGGATAGCTCAGAAAAGTCAATACATTCTCGACGTTGGAACACTACATTGAGTTTTTGAATCAAGGAAGGAAGTCCAAGACATAAGGAGTCGAATGCTTCTCTGTGACGTGGAATTATCGCTCCATCTGGAATTCGATGAATTCTTTGAAAAACGTCAATGAGATTAGCTTCTTCAATTTCAACGGCTAACTCACTCCATAGTTGTTTTTCAACCGACTTAGGCGGGAATCCTTGGTTTACATTAACAGCCCTTCGAAGGGAGCTCGAGTTTGTCAGAAAAACGTTCGCAAGCGTTGCCCAATCATCGGACCGTTCAAAATCGTGAAAAGACCTATCTAAGTTCTTGCAGACCGTTCTACAGAGACTCTTACATCGTTTCATTAGTGAATCTGGCAGCGAATTTCTTGTCGTTTCAATCACATTGCCAACATATCTATTACGCGTTGCTTCTAGCTGAGCAAAAATTCCCTCGTCAGATTTCCCATCTCTCTTCGCGTACAACACGCGCTGCACGGACTTGATCCAATTTTGTCTATGACTTAGCATGCTGGCGAAGGTGTCAATAGCTTGATCAATGTTGTTTTCGAAGAGCGCAAGAATGTCAGTCGCGTATTCAGTATTTACGCCTTGTCGAAGCACCTGTTCAAAAAATTCCACCGCCGCTTCACAGTAGATGTCGTCAGACTTTTCCATACTTTGGTAATCGAGACTCAACTGGCACTCAATCGGCATTCGTTGTACGATACCGTACGCAAAACTATCGATCGTCTGAATCTTCATGCGTTGCGGATTGAGTTCAAGATCCCAATGAAGCTGCTTGCTACGCTCGTGAACCTGTGCTGCGATCCCATCCTTCAGCACTAATTCTTTCAGCACTCGGGACTTCATTTCACGGGCTGCCTTCTCGGTGAACGTTATTGCTAGAATTTCTTCCGGTTGCTTCACGACGGTCAACAGATTTAGGTAACGTCGTACGAGCAGAGCAGTTTTTCCAGACCCTGCAGGGGCTTGGACGATGAATGACTCGTTAGGCGATACTGCCTCATCACGAATTGGACTGTCCGTGGCTAGATTGACGCTAGCTACTAGAGTAGTGTCGTTATTCGACATTTTCTGGTGTAGGTGTTTCCAGTTTAAAGGAAATGTCGGTGAATTGCCTACAGAGTCCCATTAAATGGCAATTGTTACACACCGAGTTGACGTCAATTGGATCGACTCGTGCTTCCCCGTTCTTATACTCTTCAACGGTCGCTTCAAGCAACTCTTTCCATGTCGCTTTGGCATTTGAAAAGTCAGAACCCAACACTTCAGGAACAGCTTTCAGTTTCTTTTTTCTATCTAACGAATTTGCAAAGCCCGTCATGGTTATCCTACCGTTGGCAGGAATTTTCTGATAGGCTAATCCATCGGCGTCCGGTACCGCTAACGAGTAGATAGGCATCTGTGGTTCGTTGAGTCTTGGTGGTAACCAAGAGTTGGGAGTAGCGGTTCCCGTTTTATAGTCAATAATTAAACAGGACAATTCTTGAGTTGAATCTATTCGGTCAACTCGAAGCGATAGATCTAGACCCGCTATAGTGGTGGAAAACTTTTTCTCGAGGGCTACTACCGAAAATTCTTCTCGGTTAACTTCAAACTCAATCCAGTGCCGCGCGAGTTTGTTTAACCGTTCTCGTTCTCGTTCAATAAAACGAGAGGGCAATCGTCGCCTTCGTTTCTTCAATACGTAGTCTACGGCAGCGGTGATTTCTTGCTGTCCTAGTTGGCTTATTTCGGTACGGTTCTTAGCGGTTGTCAGTAGTTTCTCGGTTAGTTCATGCACATCCGTACCCCGATCTACAACATTTGGGAGTCTGTGGGGCGAAATTCGATCCGGCAAATTCAACCGATGAATTGCCCAAGCACGGAACGGACAACGTGACTGATCTCGGATCGTAGAAGAACGAATCCAAGTCGTATCCTGAGGTAATTTAGTGCCGCGTTCTGGTGAGTATTGTCGTAGCAGTTGGTCTTTCGGTTGCGTACCCCATGGATGATCTCGACTCGCCACTTCCGGGTGTTTTAATAAAGTCGCGACTTCGATATTCTGGTGTTGCGCAAGAAGGCGACTTGATTCCATAAAAAAGTCTGCATTGTCTTGCTCTTCATCCACGTAACTGAAAACCACTGACGACGCCATACGTGCCCAATTCTCGGACACTCGTTTTGCCCAATTCAAAACTTGCCCTTGAGTTACTCTCGGTACGTGTGCCTTGCGTTGAACTGCAATGGGGATCATGGGGTTTAAATCTACTTTTGGAGGCCATGCCTCTTCAGATGTGCCGGTAATCCAAAGAGCATCAAACATTAAACCAGAAGCATCTTCTCGAGATAGAACTTGAACTGGTGTATTTCGAATATCTACTGCTAGGGTCTGAGCTCTCAATGAACTTCGAATGAGAGCAACAGCACGATTCCACGCAACTTTACCAAGTAATGGGGACAACTTTGTGAGTTCGTTGAACAATAACATGAACGCTGCTTGGGCACGTTTTGTTTCCTCGTCTTCGCACAATCTCCACCCGGCTAAATTTAGTATTGTGATCGCTTGATCAATCCAATCATTTAGAGTTCTCTTTTTTCCTGAATACTCTTTCAAAATAGACCTTAACACCAGAGATGTACCTTCGTCTTTGATTCGGATGACGTACTCTCGATAGTACATTCGCTCTGGAAAAGAGTCCGAAAAAGTCTCCGGTATAGCTAGGTTTCTCAGATAGGGCGAACGGCCAAGTTGCAGAATTTCCTCATACCCTAAATCTCGAGTTGTCCAATCTAAGAACTGAATCAAATCTTTGTACAGCCGAGTGTCTCGCAAGGGGAAACCTAAACCGATATTGACGACCCGATCGATAGAGTTGCAGTCGTAAAAAGAGGCTTCAAACTGGCTACGGAGTCGGGGACCTCCAGACCCAAGGTCCGGTACAATCACACCGATACGACAATTTTCTCCAAACTCGCTCAGCTGGGCTCGTGCCCATGTAACCAGCGTACTTCTCTCTCGATTTGCTGATTCAAACTTCATAGTATGGTGTCGTTTTGAGTCTAACAACGTCGGTTGGACTTCATCTATGGCACAACCAAACTCTCTTAGCTGATTGATGAGTTCTTGGCGCGCGGGAGATACTTCTTCTAATCCGAAGAATGAGATTGCTTTAGGGCACCATAGTTTGTCTGTCACCGCGCGACTAAGGAGCGCCGGCAGTTCGGCGAGAGTGACTATTTCTTGCTTCTTTTGAAAGTCCTGAAATCGCTTTACCCAGTCACGGAATAACCGTCCATTTTCGGTTGTTTCAAGATCTGGTCCAACGCGATGGAGGTTCCACTCTATGTATGTTTTCCAAGCCCGCGTTGCCGCGAATGCATATTTCTCGTATTCGGAATCTGGTGTACACAATTGGAACGCGAGTTGAAGTGTAGCTTGAGTGATCAGAAATCGTTCCGTGTTGGGCGATGCGTTAATTACCAAGTATTCGTAAGTTCGTTGCAACCACTCATCAAACGAATAGATCTCTGGACTTTGAAACGCAAGTGTCCCAGACTGTAAGTTACTGTGGGTCCAGGAATACTTTAACTCGTAGGCTTGGCGAGCGGTATGTGTGACGACGATTCCCTTGTCTATGGCACGCTTGAGCGCTTCAGTGATTGGTATTAATGGCGGTCTCATCGTCTAAATGCGGGTCGTGAAAAATCCCCTATATTATACAACAGTACATATATAGTAGTAGAGCCTGTAACAATGGTCTAAAACGAAGCCTTGTACTCGATAGTGGGTACCGAAGTTGTCGATCTTGCTTAACGATTTCTTAAAATACCGACTTCGTTATACAAGAGCATTAGAAGATGTGGCGCGCACTTTGGAGAGATTTTTTAGAGCAACCAATTTTTATGAAATTGTTTGTTATATGGGCTTGGCTCTGCGTGATTATCATGCTTGGAGCTCTTTTCGCACCCCACGTGCAATCGATCCTAGAATTCTTACCATTCTGAGGGTAGAGTTGTGCTAGCGCGCCGCGTCCATCATCACCTTTTTTGCCGCATTGAGTTCTGCGGCTAAGTAGCTTGAACCACCTTTATCGGGGTGGAGTTTATCCATCAAACGACGGTGTGCTGCAACTATTTCGTCCTTATTTGCATTAATGCTCACTCCAAGAATGTCTGCGGCACGTTTCAATGACATCTCGTCGCCGTCAGTTTGTTCATTAGCCTCATTTGCTGTCTCGCTAAGATGCGATCGATGTCGCGCGACGTAGGCTTCCAACAGTCTTTTCGATTCTTCTTCTCTTAGTGTTCGATAGACTGTAAGTAGGTCTTCATCGGATAACGAATCGAGATTACATCCTGCGAATTCTCCAACAAGAACGGTACCCGTCATAGTACCAGTCTGGTGTTTGAGCTTCATTGCGAGTTCAGCAGTTTGGGTTTCACTATCAGAGTTTTCAGGAGGAACGGCTTTTGCCGTTGAGAAGGATCCAGATACACTTCGAACGAGGCCTAGAAATTGTTTAAAGATTAAGAATGAAATCGCAACTCTTACCAGATTTGCAAAAATTCTTACGAAGGGCAGAAGTGTGGTACCAGCAGCTACGAACCATGGAATTCGACCCAACAGGACGAAAGTTCCGAGAACACAGACTAGTATCAATGACGCGATGATGACGATACGAGTATTTTTGCTAGGACCTTGACTACTCCACAAGAGTTTGCACAGGAGCAAAAGTGCGCCGAATCCGATGACGGCTAACGCGAAGTACATCATGATTGCAGTTGTTCTAGCAATTGTTGAGTAAACTTGCCTCGAAGATTTTTTACAGCATCAACGCCCCCCGTTGCGTAGGCTGCTACCGCGCGTAGAAGTTCGGCAAACTGTTGCGCTGAGCCAGGTTGAAACGGTATGTGTGCCCCGTTTGTGAGTTGAGCGATCCCGCCAAAGACCTGCGCGACATAGGGATTGTGTCCCTCTTGGAACATGAATGCAGGTAGTCGGTACAACGCGAGTTGTCCCGCTAAGTCGTAGAGTTTCTTCGGTTCTTCTTCGCAGGCATCACCAACAAAAGCTAGTGCTTTAAGCGACGACTGCTGCGCTTCTTTAATTGTGTGGGACAACACGCGAGAAATCTGTGTTATACCGGCGAGACATTGAACTCGTTGCATAGTCTGCAACAGACCACCAGCGGAATCATTCCAATGTGTCGCAAAAAAATCGAAGTGTCCTCGGTAGTACACCAACTGGACCGCTAAATCCTCTTGCCGAGCCGTAGTAAAGAGTTCAGCATGTAGGCTTGTAGCTAAGTCCCATGTCGGTTCCCTGCTTTGAGTAGCGTCCATCGCAAAAATTAGGCGAGTCTGCGAATCTCTCGGCACTGGAAAGCGCTTAGCAGCTTCGAGAAATTCACCTACAGAACTCTTGCTTTTCGGAAGTTTTTTCACCAGACTAGAGACGTTGTGGTTGAGACAGGTTTACGAATCGAAACGCAGGAGCGAAGAACTCTAGCAAGAATTGTGCGTTAAAGGAATTATTTAAGAACATCTTTAATTATCATTATGTTTACCGTCATTCTTTTGCACAGAATTATTTCATTCAGAACTGTAACACTCAAGGAGACCTGATTGGCAGACGAAAACGAGACGCAGAAGACCATCGAGCGACTTCGTGTGGAACACCGAGATTTGGACGAAGTCATCGATGTGTTGATTAGGACCGGGTACGAAGATGAATCTAGAATTCAACGATTGAAGAAAAAGAAGTTAAGACTTCGAGATCAACTAACTTGGTTAGAAAACGTGCACGGTGCTCAAGTCAGTAAATGAACTGCGTTTGATGTTATCCTAATACCTTCTTAAATTCACTGCGATTCTATCGCTTATCCAACAAGCGATCAAGAGACATTGTCGCTAAACATGTAGCGGCAACATTTCATACGATCACATGTCCTGCTAACCACGATTCTGGTTACTAGGCAGGGAAACACATCCTACACGCACATCCGGTGCTATCGTCTATAGAAGCTCAGCTAGGGGGCGTTTTTCTTATTTCGAGTCAAGAAGAGATGAGAGCGACCTATTCACGCACAAACAATTTATAATATCGTTATGTTCGAATCAATATTTAA
>VXLL01000004.1:0-63294 GCA_009841615.1 Gammaproteobacteria bacterium
GGTCGAAAAAGGTACTTCCGTCATTATTCAAGTCGAGAAGAGCTTCATCGATCACCGCGATTGCAAACTCGGTCGGAACCTCAGTGCCTTTGTATTCGTCTATTGAAATCGATAGCTTGACCTTGTCCTGCGGCTGGTAGTAATCGCGATTGGTCGAAACTGTAATCTCCAGTGGGACTAAGCGAGGGTTGTCCAGAGTAAATTCCGTTGAGGCGATTCGATATCGCCGATCCTCTAGGTTGTCTGTAGCCGATCGCGGAAACACATTGAGAACTGATAACTCGAAATGTGGCTCGTAGTGTTCGAGTACGGGAAATTCAATGACTGGATTCTTAGGATCCAGCTGAACTAGCCAATGATCAATAACACTGGTCCGTTCGATAGTTACTAAAGTCGGGGAGTTTCCTAGGTGGTTTTTAACTTCACAACTAATGGTTTCCCCAACATTGACTTTCTGGGTACCGCAATTCAGCTCCAATTCAACATTTGTGGGTAGCTCATTGCGAACCAAACGACTCTCCCTTTCGGCCATCGCTTCCACAGTGATCTGCGATCGTTGGATGTTACCCTTAGAGTCCACTACCTGTGCGAGAACGTAATAGAATTTTTTGTCCTGTGCTGTGAAGTCGCACGACACTGGGTCTAAGGTCGAAACTAACTTACAATCGAATACTGTTTCCCACTCCACGTTTCCGCTCGCTAAATCTTCTCGATCATACGAGTCTGAATCACGTTTGGTCGCCCAGACAGTGATTTGTACTTCTGTCCCAATCGATATTTCGTCGTGATTGGAAACGACCAAGACTTCAATAGGCCAGGGCTTCCCAACTGTTATTCGACCCTTAGCGAAACCTAAGATTGAGTAGTGACTTTCTGGACGTCGAATACCGACGAATCGGTCCACTCCAAAGTAAAGTGCTTCAACCTGTGCTGCTACGGATTTGCCGCGATCACTCAGTATTGAACTATCAACACTAAGCTCGCCGTAGTAGACATTACTGCGCAGAGAACTCAATGTCGATACATGCTTACCTTCACTATCCAGTTCAAACTCTTCCGCAATTAACGAGCCAGAAAGAGTCCTGTCGAGATTTCTACTAATGACATATTCGTTCTGCGGTAAGTTTACAAACGATGGACTCTGCTCCGCTAACCAAACATCCACATGCCCGGACGCATTAGCATAGGGTCCACCAGCGTGAAACTCTGCGCGCGTCGTGGTCTTGAATTGGTCCCCAAACTCGTACTGTTCAGCATTTAGGGTTTGGGTCACTCGAATAGGGTTAGTTTTGAATTCAAAGACGGTGAATGACCCACCTAGAACTTCAACAGTCTTCGAGTCCCGATATACATCAATGCAGGGACTTGATATAGGTTTTTGTGCGTCGTATACGAGACCTATGTCATACTCACCAAGCTCGGCATTGTTCCTAAGTGTTATAGATGTGTGGTACGAACCAAATTCATTCAGAGACAATGGTGTTACTTCAATCTCTCGAAGATTCGGTCCAAGGACACACAGTCCAAAATGTCCTTCGTCAGGTATTACTCTGATGTCATTTAGTCTCGTTCGGACAAATCCTTTAATATGAACAGTATCCCCTGGGAGATACAAGTCTTGCGGCGTGGTAGCCCAGTGGTCGATGCTCTCAAATAAGTCGTTGGGATATACGTAACCTTGGATCGTGTAACTGTAGTCTAGTGGTAACAACGCGATCCCATCCGTCCCCTCGACTCGTAGAAAATACATAGGACAATCGCGACCGTCTCGACAATCCCGACTCAAACTTTCCTTGCTCCGATCCCAATAGGGATCGAATGTTTTGTATCCCGGTAAGGAAACGAATCCGTTCATGTCTGTCTTACCGGAAAATACAGACTCGTGGATTTCAGACAGGTTGCTGGGAGTACCCAGATAAAACTCGATATCTGCGTTCGCAATTGGTTCGCCTGTGTCTAAGTCGACTACCCATGCCAGCGTATCAACAGCTCCTAATTTGAGAAAAACAGAGTAGGGCGTTGCTTGTACAAAGAAGATTTTCTCGAGTGAATCTTTCGGATGGTCAAATCTTGGTCTGCCCACGGCTTTGCCAGACATCACTCCGGAAATTGAACTAATAGTGCTTCTTAAACCGAAGGTTCGTGCTTGTAGTGTGTCGTCCTTATCTGGACTTGGCACGATGTTGGTTTGAGTGTGTTGAACTCCCTGTTCGTCAAGAATGTCGTAAATGAGGTTCACGTCGTCGACGTTTTTTAAAAATAGTTGAGGTTCAACGTTGCCGCGCGAATCAACGACAACGTGTGTTTGAGCTAGACGCAAAGTTGGATGTGGCCGTCCAATTCGAAATGTTATTTCGTTGGTACCGTTGAGAGGACGTCCAAAACCATCTTGAACCGGCGTCAGACTATCTGCTTCTTTGTCGTCTTGGTCTGTGGCAGCGACATACAGGCGGTAACTAGTGTTTGGTCGAAAGTCTCTGCTGATGAAATAATCGAAGCTTTTCGTGTCTTGAGAATGTCTCCACGAGGTGTACCTACGTGTATTACTTGACTCAATAGAAGGTTCTGTATGAACCAAATGACTGATCGATCGTTGAAGAAAACGAGAAGAAAAATGAAGCCAAATGTTTGAACTTACAGAGCAAAATTTTTCGTGCATTTGACCTACAGCATGGAATAGTTCGTTTCCGTACACGTCCTTACATGTGAGTCCAAGAAACTGGAAATCACCAAACGTCGTTATGTCGGTTTCGACTAGCTTTCTCTCCTTTGATAGTAAATTGCCTGTTGTTCCCTTGACCCCAGGTAGTAGAAGCAACGACACTGTAGCGTTCTGAGAAAGTGGCTCGTTTGGTAATACTAGAACATCATCATCGTGGTTCCGATGGAGATCACAATTATCACGGTCAAAAACTTGGTATGTTTGTTCCCGACCAAAGAAGTCGTCTCTGAATTGAGATCGGAACCGCCGGTCGGTGGGACAAATCGTTGTGGTAATTTCCTTTCCGGAAACAGAGTCAACCACTAACAGTCGGTCCCGCAATGAATCTATGTCTATGTCTTGATTGAAAACAACCCTAAGGATGGGCTCGGTAGGAGACTTCCAAGACACAATCTGTCCGGAGTCCATGGATGGTACTACGGTATCAAAAAAGTGAACGTAGTCGTCGCTCATCATTTGACCGTTCGGTGCGATGATTCCTGGTCGTACGATCACCTTATATCTGGTTGCGCCGTCAAGGTCAGCATCAATCGGTAGTTCGCACTGCAACGTGTTTAATTTGACCCAGTTCCATTCACAATCCACTGCTGGTTCAATGTCGATAGGGACAACATCATCGACAAACATTGAAGCACCTAGTGCTACGATGTTCTGATTGAACTCAATCGTAATGCGATCACTGGCTGCCACTTCTTCACCAGATGGATATATTGCTCGAACTTTCAACGGTTTTGCTGGCGAGTGTCCTTGAGCCAGAGACCCCGTACAGTAGAAGCAAGTCAACAATATTGGGATGATCAATCTTGTGTTCATGTTCCTATTCCTTCTCGCGATAGCGGTTCCTATTTAAGCTACAAGCGTTTACCTACGACCATTAAACTTAAACTTTTGGGGTACCATAACAATTCGATGCGCGGGTACTCGCTCGTGAATTCAATGTGCGAAGTTTCCATGGCGTACCTACCATACTCTCAGTGTGTGTTCTGACGTGTTTCGTTATTGACCTTGAGTGTCCAAGGTTCGGTTTTACTGAACATGACCGGTTGATATATTTCTTCGACACGGGCAGGTAACACTGAAAATTCACCTGCACTGATCGCTTGTCCCAACCAGAGTAAGTGGTATTTCCTGCGCCCCAGTCCCTCCGCAAAATAGCGTACGTTCTGCAAACCAATTTCACGATAACTAAAGTTCCGAAGACTTGCACCTTTAAATTCTCGATACAACTCACTTTCTGCTAAGATATCCCTCAATTCAAGCTCACTATAAGGTAGAACAAGTTCTGTCGTGAGGTTCGCATTGACTGGCTCTAAGCCTCCAGGTACCGAGTCGTCGAGTACCACGAATTGACGACGAAAACGGTTTTTCAGGAATAGATTGACAAGTACGTACTCACCCTTGTTTATCTCGTCTCCCGGTTCAAGGATGTACCACTGTTTGTCGCGGTACACCACGTACTCCCGATGGAGTTCAAATCCCGAGTAGCGATTGATTCGCTCGTCGACTGTTGTGATATAAGACAATTCGACTTCGTAAAACATTTCACCACGACCCTGGCGATTGATTTCGATCGCACCTCGCGAACCGAATAGGTGTGATTGCAGAGTGTGTTGAGTATGTCGTTGTGCAATACTTGAAGTGAAGTTCCAATCATTGGCTAGAGGCGTCGACATTCCTGTGTCTGTACTACGCAATGCTACTGAAGTCATTGAATCATCGATGTCAGAATCTATGTAGTCAAAAAACGTAATCATTGCGTTGGTGCAAAAGACGTTGTCCTGTGTGTTGTGCCAATAGGGTGAGTTTTCGCGAGCGTAGCGAATGGTATTAGACAACTCTTTCAACTCGCCGATTTCTAAATCGATCGCATCGGCGCGGGACAACTTTGTAAGGGCTTCTAACACTGAGCACAATGAACGCGTGTTGGAGTATAGGATGTGCGAGAGCTCCATTGGCACCGACTCTTCGAATTCCACTACTCCATTTATTTCAAAACGTCGGTTCATGATCCGTTCAAAAGTCATCTGAACCATCGAATGCTTCGGATCTATAGTGATCAATGCCATGAGATAGTGAGATAAACCAAATAAATCCATTAGATTAATTCGGTCTGAAACGAGTGCGAGATCGGATTCCTTGAGTTCTCCCCAGAGGGCTAACGCGTGTAAAACAACAGCACGAACTGTAGGTTGCACAGAGTTGATTACAGTCTCGTCATATCGGTAAGCACTGTCCGAAAGAACTTCTTCTTCGGCCTCCAACAAATCTCTTAAGTACCCGAGTAATCTCTCTTTTGACTCTCCGGGAACGATGTACCCGGCTATTTCGAACCAGGAAAAAGCAATCGCTGTGTATGCAGACAAATAAGGATCCGCTAATTGATCGCTAGAAATGTAATAAGCCATGCCCCCATCGTGAGCTTGGTAATCTGACGCAGAGTCCAGAACTCGCGAGATCAAAGCCTCCGGATCTGACCATTGGATTCCGTGCTTCGTACCTCGTCCAGCGAGTTTTACGTACTGCATAGCAAGCACGGCTTGAGATAGCTCTTGTTCCCAGCTCGAGTATGTATATTCAGTTGCATGACGAAAGACCCCATCGAAATTAACAGCTTTATTCGTTGACAACGTGAAATTCAATTGCCCGGTATCATTGACAGAATTGGAAGACATACTAATCGGAATCGTGGTTTTTTCGCCTTTTAGGGGGCCATGAACTACACTCGAGACGCGAACCTTGCTGCTACGCACCGGAATACGAACGTCTATTGCATCGCTGCCTCTTCGGTCACCCGCGCTTGCAACGATCTTGATTTCAGATGGTTTGATTGGATATCGAAAATCAGTAGACGGAGGCACGATACCGGCCTCTACATCCCAGGTTACTAGCTTGCGCTCAAAGGGTTCAAACCTCATTTGTTGTTGATATGTAGTCGGAGAACCTTCGACGAGATTGCCTAGAGTTTGTATTTCGACTGTCAAACTACGACGTCGATCTGTCCGGTTGAGAATCCATGCTCCAAGTTGAAACTTGTCCCCTTCAGTAACAACGTTGGGTGCGACTGGGCCAACTTCCGTATCCTTCAAAGTGGCGAAGGTGGTCTCCGCGTATCCAAATCGCTCTTTGGCCGAGACTGCCATAACCAATACTTTCCAGTTCGTGAGCTGATCGGGTAAGACGAAGTCAAGTTTCAAACGACCGTTGTTGGCGATCACCGATGGGTTCCAATAGGCAACGAAAGTATCAACGTTTCGAATGCTGGGATCTGCTTCACGCAACAATCTCGTCCTAGTGGAAGGATCTAATGGTTCACGGTAAGGTCCAGTTGATTTGAGGTAACCAGACACGTCATGCAAGCTCCCGTCCCATCGCGGGATCAATGATGAAGAAGATTGCGGATCTGATTCCTGAAATAACCTAGCGATCAAGCCATAGGTCTGCACGTCGTTTTTGCTAGATTTCCATGTCTTCTTAGTTGGATTGAAGAAGACACTACCGTTTTCACTCAAAGCTAGAAATGTTTCATCGATCACAGCTATCGCAAACTCCGTCGGCACCTTACGATCTTTGTTTTCGTCGATTGAGATCGACAATTCGACCGTGTCCCCCGGTTCGTAAGAATCGCGATTGGACGAAACGGTAATACCCAGTGGAACGTCGCGAGGGTTGTCCATCGCAAACTTTGTCGTACCTATCCGATATAACGGATATCTAGAGTTGTTCGTTTTCGATAGGGGAGTTTGATTTAGGACTGACAATTCGAAATGCGGCCCATAATGCTCAAGTACAGTGAATTCGATGATTGGATTGTCTGGATTTAGTCGAACCAACCAATGATCGATTACACTGGCGCGTTCTATGGTTACTAAAGTTGGAGAATTTCCGATGTCGTTTGCAATTTCACAACGAACGATGTCCCCCACATTGACGTTCTGAGACCCACAGTTCAAATCTAATTTCACTGCCCTAGTCGACTTTTTTGTGAGGTAGCGAATCGAACGACTCTCAGGATTGGCGGTTGCTTCGACATGGAGTCTCGCTCGTTGGGTGAATCCATTAGAGTCGACTATTCGAGCACGTACTTTGTAGATGTTCTTTTTCAGTGGCGTAAAGTCACAGGACACAGGGTCTCGCGAAGACACTACCTTACAACTGAATATTTCCTTCCACACGATGTCTGGATTCCACAAATAATCTGGGCTCCATGACTTCTCTAGTTGTCTAGGATTTGGATCAAATTGGACGGCGTCGACAGTAATCTGCACTTCGGTATCAACTACGATCTCGTCATCCTTGGAAACAACTAAAACTTCGATGGGCCAAGGTTCTCCAACACTTATAGATCCGAAGTGACCAACATAAGAGTAAGCTGACCCGGGAATGCGAATACCAACAAATCGATCCGTCCCAAAATAGGGTATCTTGGTGATTGAAGTAACAGATTTACCTCGATCGTTCAATACCGAACTCTCGACTCGAAGTTCCCCGTACGCGACTGTAGGGCTTAGAGAATTTATGGTCGCTACGTGTTTACCCGCATCATCCACTTTGAACTCATCGCTAAACAGCGGATTAACAAGCGTGCCAGTTTGGTTGTTGCTACGGACAAAATTGATCTCATGCAAATTTTGAAAGAATGGTGTGTCTGGAAACAACCGAATCTTTACCTGCGCAGTTGCGTGTGAATAGGGTCCGTCCGCGTGTCGTTGTACGGATGTCGTTGCGACCATTTGGTCGCCAAACGTGTAATGATTCGCGTTGAGTGTTTGGATCACTCGAATGGGATTGGTCGTGAATTGAAACACCGAGAATGACCCGCCGAGAACTTTGAACGTTCTCAAACCCCAGTCCATTTCATGACATGGTTTAGATATAGGCTCCTGCGTGTTGATTACAGCAAAAATTTCATACTCACCAAGTTTGGCGTTGTTGTGTAAACGGATAGACGTGTGGTATGAGCCAAATTCACTCAGAGACAATGGTGTTATGTCAAACTCACCACCTTCAGGCCCTTTTACACAGAGTGCAAAGTGACCTTCGTCAGGAATCACTCGTATGTCGTTTCGTCTCGTTCGGATGAAGCCCTTAATGTGCACAGTATCCCCTGGAAGGTACAAGTCCTGGGTCGTCGTAGCCCAGTGGTCCATACTGTTGTACAAATCATAGGACCGAACATAGCCGTGTATTGTGTAATCGAAATCTAATGGCAACAACGCGATACCTGCCTTCCCTTCGACATGAAGGAAATACATAGGACAATCACGACTGTCGGGACAACTTCGCCACAAGCCAGAAACAGCTCGATCCAAATAGGAGTCGTAGTCTTCGTATCCAGGTAGGGAAACGAAACCGTCATCGTCTGTTTCACCGGAAAAGATAGATTCCTCTATTTCAGCGAGTTTTCTGAGGTCGCCGAGGTAGAACTTTACCGCCGCGTTCGCGATTGGCTCGCCCGTTTGTAGGTCAACTACCCAAACTAAGGTGTGAGCTGGTCCAAGTTTAAGAAAGACGGAATACGGCGTTGCTTGAGCGAAAAAGAGACTCTCGATAGATTCTTTAGGATGATCAATACTTGGTCGACTAACGACTCTTCCGGACATCACTCCAGAGGGAGAACGTATCGAGTCTTCCATCTCTATAAATTTAACGTGTAATCTATCGTTCTGCACAGGGCTTGCTACACTCTGAATCTGACCCTGTTCAATTCCCTGTTCGTCCAGAATATCGTAGAAGAGACGAACTTCCTCAACATTTTCGAGAAGTATTTGAGGTTTGACATTGCCGTTTGAATCAACAACGATGTGTGTCTGGGTCACATGTGCTCGTGGGAGTGGCTGTCCAAAGCGAAACGATATTTCGTTTGTACCTTCTAGACGTCTTCCAAAACCATCTTGGATGGAGGACGCACCATCGGAAACAATTTTGTTTTTGTCAGTTGGTACGATGAAGAGGCTGTAGCTAGTGTTTAATTGAAAATCTCTTTCAAGGTCATAAAAATAGCCCTGTCGCAATTGACTTAAGCGGGCGCCCATCCAATTAAGAGGCCACCTTGTGGTTTGACCCTCTGTCGATGGTTCCGTATGAAGGAACTTTTCGATCCTTCGATCGGACAAAGGAGATGAAAAGTGCCCAAAAATAGGGAAGTGCATAGAACAAGATTGTTCCTGCGATTCATCGACTGGTATAAATTTTTCTCGTCCCCGTTCGTCCTGACAAACGAGCCCAAGAAATCTGAATTCACCGAACGTCGTTACGTCTGTTTCTACGAGTTCTTGTTCTTTTGAAAGTAAGTTGCCGGCTGCTCCCTTCACACCAGGTAGTACAAGCATGGAGACTTTGGCGTTTGCGGCAAGTGGTTCGTTTGGGAGTATGAGGACAGAATCCGAATACTTCGTACTTAGACCACAATTCTTACCTTCAAAGACCCCATACTCCTCCTTCCGACCGAAGAAGTCGTCTTTGAATTTTGAAACCAACCTCCCGTCAGTAGGACAGACTTTTGTGGACATTTCTTTACCAGAAACTGAGTCGATCAAAAATATCCTTTCCCGCAGTGAGTCAATCTGTACTACTTGATTGAATTCTGCCCAGATGATGGGCTCAGTAGGAGACTTCCAGGACACAATCCGATGGAATTCCATCGATGGTACAGTAGTCCCAAAAGAGTGAACGAATTCTTCGTTCATCATTTGGCCTTTCGGAGCTTTGATTCCAGGTCGTACGGTAACTGTATATTTCGTTGAATATTCGAAATTGGAATCTGCGAGGAGTTCACACTGTAGGGTGTTCAATTTGACCCAATTCCATTCACACTCAATTGCTGGTTCGATCTCAACCGGTACAACATCGTCGACAAACACTGAAGAAGCCCCTAGCGTAACGATGTTTTGGTTAAATTGAATCGTTATGGGTTCGCTTGTTGGTACCTCCTCTCCGGCGGGATATATAGCAAGAACTTTCAATGGTTTTTCTTGTGCGTTTCCTTGACCCATGGTCGATACGAAGAAGAGGGTAGGAAACAACAACCCGACGATCAATCTCGTGTTCATCTTCCTATTCAGTTGTCCTTCTGAAGAAATTTAATGAACAACCGGTTATTACAAGTTCAAAAAATATTGAACCATTTTGGTGCCCACAACACTTATTGCGTCGTTGCCAATTAGTCGATCTTCTGATCGCAAACACCATCTAAGAAAACACCTAGTAATTAGACTACGTTATCATGGAGACTCTGTTCTGACCTTGAGAGTCCACGGTTCCGACTTACCAAACATCATTGGTCGATACATTTCCTCAACATGCGTGGGTAAGACTGTAAACTCACCCGCACTAATCGCTTGCGCTAGCCAGGTCATATGGTGTTTACCCCGTCTCATCGTCGAGCTGTAGAAACGGACGTTTTGAAGACCTAATTCACGGTGAAATCTTTGTAAGTGTGCCCATTTGCCTCTTTCGTCCATGAAATTTCTATACCAATTACTCTGCGTCAGGATTGTTGCAAAATCCTCCCCATCGAAGTGTGGACGGTATTCTGTCTCGAAACTTTGATTCACCGGTTCCAACCCGCCAGGCACCGAATCATCAACAACTACATGGTAGCGAGCAAACCTATTGTTCAGAAACAAATTGACTAGTATGTAGTCTCCTTTGTTCACGGAGTCTCCTGGTTTCAGCAAGTCCCATTTATTCGGTTCGCGCAACACGAAGTATTCTCGGTGCACTTCGAATCCTGAATATCGATTGATTTGCTCGTCAATCGTTGTTAAATAAGACAATTCAACACTGTAAAACGCGGTTCCTTCGCCGGTACGGCTTATTTCCACCGCGCCGTTGGAACCAAAAGTTTGAGCTGTCATCGGATGGAGCGTGTGGAACCGAGTGATGTCCGAATTGAATTTCCACCCATTAGCAAGTTGGATCTCACTTCCTGTATCCGTGCTCTGTAGGGCTACAGTCGCAAATACATCTCGAACATCGGGGTCAACAAATTCAGCAAAAGTCATGAGTGCACGAGTACAAAAAACATTGTCCTGCGTACTGAGCCAACGTGGCGAGTTTTCGCGAGCGTATTTAGCGGAATTTGACAGTTCTTTCAGTTCTCCAATCTCAAGGCCGTTTGAGGTGGTCTTCGAATAGTTGGTGAGCGCGCTCAACACAGAACAAAGTGTTCGCGTATCTGAATGGAGCATTCGACCGTAGATTAGCGGGACCGATTCAACAAACTCTACGACTCCATCGACTAATGAGCGATGATTCATGATGCGACCAAAAATCTCTCCGTTCAGAGGAAGGTTCGAGTTGAGTAGCAGGGATGCTTCTAAATACTGTGATAAACCAAATAAGTCCAACTGGTTCAAGTGATCTGAAAACTGG
Source organism: Gammaproteobacteria bacterium (assembly GCA_009841615.1). Lineage (GTDB taxonomy): Bacteria > Pseudomonadota > Gammaproteobacteria > Pseudomonadales > Azotimanducaceae > Bin55. The sequence goes on from VXLL01000004.1 coordinate 11,096, forward strand.
GTGAGTTCAGTTTCATTGAGTTCGCCAGCAAGTGCTAAAGCATGTAAGATTACCGTACTGATCCTTGCGTTCATGGGGTATACATTTGGTTCTTCTTCTTGCTTGGCTAGAAATGCACGCAAATAATCTGAGAGCTTTCGATTTACATCTTGTGGAATTTCATATCCTGCGGCTTCCAGCCAAGAGAATGCCATCGCGGTATATGCTGACAAATACCTATCAGCATCTCTATTTCTAGGAACGAAGTAAGCCATACCACCGTTTGGTGCTTGAAAATCGACTGCCGAGTCAAGAACGCGAATTATCGTAGCTTTTGCGTCGGGCCATTCAATTCCGTGTGTGACTCCTTGATCTTCAAGCTCTACGTATTGCATGGCAAGGACGGCTTGTGTAAGTTCTTGTTCCCAACAGCCGTACGGATACTCGATCGCATAACGAAAAACCCCATCCAGATTCACAGCTTCATTGGTAGTCAGAGTAAGGTCAAGTTGTCCGTCTTCTGAGGCGAGCTTAGCCGGCACTTCAATGGGAATAATAGTTGTATCTCCGGCAAGAGCACCGTAAGCTACGCTGGAGACTCGAACGTGTTTAGGACGTACGGGAATACGAATGTCCAGCGCGTCTTTATCCAGGTGATCGCCAGCACTAGCAACGACTCGAATCTCGGAATTTCGAGAGATTTCTTGAAAGTTCGTCGGGCGTACTCCAGCCTTGACCTTCCAAGTAACAACCTTTCGTTCAAACGGTTTAAACTCGAGCTCTTGTCGAAGGCCTGTTACAGATTCTTCGTCAAGTAAGCCTGAAGCTACCAGTTCAATCGTCAATGCACGAGAACTATCAGCACGATTGAGTATTGATGCCCCAACGTGAAAAGTATCTCCTTCAGTGACTACGTTGGGTGCTACTGCGCGAATTTCCGTATCTTTGATCGAACCGAACGTTGTTGACGCAAATCCAAATTGATCTTCGGTTGAAACGGCTAAAACAAACACTTTCCAATTAGTGAGATTGTCCGGTAGGTCGAAAGTTATTGTCTCTTCACCACTAGAGGAGACAATAGATGGATTCCAATAAGCAACGAATCTATCGAGTGTTCGAACGTTTGGATCTGCCGTGGATTCATTGGCGATGGAATAATCTGCCACCTTAGAGTAAGCCGTAGCGATGATTTCCTCACTAAAACTATAGTCAGAATAAGGCTCTGGAGTTATTGGTAGCAGGTCAGATTTCTCCATCAAAGAGGCAATCAAACCATACGTTCGCAAACCTGTTGTATGCGTAGACCAACGCTTTCTAGTTGGGTCGAAATATTCATCCTTCGCACTACTTAAATCTAAGAGCGATTCATCGACAACCGCAATTGCATACTCTATAGGAACGGCATCGTCTTGTTGATTGTCAGTTGATATAGTCAACTCGACACGATCTCGTGGACTATAAAACTCGTTTTTTGTTGAAACTACGATAGGTAGCGACTCTAAATGAGGGTTGTCCATCGTAAATTTCTGGTGTCCGAAACGATACCTAGTATCCCCCGAAAGACTCGGGCTATTGGTAGGAGAGGCACTCAGAACTGATAGCTCAAAGTGCGGTCCATAGTCTTCAAGAACAGTAAACTCAATCACTGGATTGTTAGGTTCGAGTCGAACTATCCACTTATCAATGACCGCGGAGCGTTCAATCGTCACGAGCGCCGCAGAATCACTCAGATGATTTTCGACCTCGCATCGAACAATGTCCCCAACTTCAACCTCAATTGAATCGCAAGTTAACTCAACGTTGACTTTGTCTGTCGGTCGTACTATTTCGACCGGAGGCCGCGTGTTAGCGCGCGCTTTAATTCGATAAGACGTGCGGTGAGTATTTCCTTTTGTGTCGACGATTTGTGCAACGATGCGATAGTAGTTTTTCTCAGGAGGAGTGAAGTCACAAGACGCTGGACTGTGGTCTGACTCAACCTTGCAGTCGAAAATCTCCTGCCATCGAAGTTCAGGATCGTAGAGAGAGAAGTGATTCAGTAAATCGGAGTCAAGATGACTCTTGTAGACTTTGATTTGGACATCTTTGCCAGACACTATCACGTCGTCTTTAGACAAGACTACGACTTGAATCGGCCATGGTTCGTTGATGTTTACCCAGCTGTTTAGGTCATACCCATAATCGCTGTTTTTTCGGTTCCTTTTGATTCCCACGAATTGGTCCACACCATAGTACGGTACTGAGACGCGCGCGGCAACAGACTTCCCTCTGTCACTGATAACGGAAGTTGAAATTAGATATTCTCCGTAGTAGAGGTCGTTGTTTAACGAGGCAATTGTGTGTGTGTGATTCCCAGTTGCATCTAACTTCAAGTCTGTCCAATACTCTCGTCCGAAGGCGGCAACGGTTTCATCTTTGGTGAGAAAGGTGTATTCGTCAGAGTCTACCGTTTCAAATGGTGCGCTTCTCCTTCTGAGCCGAATTTCTAGCTGTCCCGTAGCGTGAGCGTAAGGACCACCAGCATGCAATTCTGCCGTGCTGGTAATAGACATGCTATCACCTCGCTCAAACTGAGTGGCGTTCAACTGTTGAGTGACGCGAATGGGGTTAGTTTTAAACTCGAACACTTCAAATGAGCCACCAGTAGTGGTATAAATCCTAGGAATGGCAGACATCGCCGAACAGGGATCAGTGATCGGTTGCGTTGGGTGATACCGTAAGTCAATGTCATATACCCCAAACTCTGCATGTTTGTTCAACTCTAGTGCCACGTCATACGCACCGAATTGATTCAACGAAATAGGTGCGATCTCATATTCGCGGTCACCGGGACCTGCTACACATAACGCAAAGTGCCCTGTGGAAGGGATGACTCTTACTTCGTTACGAACACTTCGCACGTAACCCTTGATATGGACGGTATCCCCCGGACTATACAATTTTTGCGATGTAGTCGTCCAATGATCTATATTTCGATAAACGGAAGCAATTGAATTTTCTCCGTGTAGGATGAAATCAGAATCTAGTGGTAACAACGATTTCCCTTTGTCTGATTCAACGCGCAGAAAGTACATGGAACACACTTTCCCTTCCGGGCAAGCTCGATTGATCTCATGGACTGCGCGATTCCATTGAGGATCAAATGACTCGTATCCCGGTAGGGATACGAGGCCATCTTGATCTGTTACACCCGATTGAATGGAATCACTGACCTTACTGAGATCACCGGGATCACCAACAAAGAATTCAACATTCGCATCAGCGATGGGTTCACCTGTTTGGAAATCGACGACCCATGCGATCGTGGTCACCGTGCCAAGTTTGAGAAAAACGGAGTAGGGAGTCGCTTGTACAAAGAAGTAATTTTTTGCTTGATTTTTAGGATGGTCAAACCTCGGTTGTCCATCGATGTGGCCGATTACTACCCCGGATGGAGAACGCAGCATGTCCCCGAGTCCAAGAAACTGAGCTTGCAAAACATCGTCTTGTTTTGGACTTTGCTTTTGTTGTGATTGATTTTGTAGTGTGCCTACTTCGTCGAATACGTCGTACATGACGGTTACATCATCTACGTTTCCGATCACAATTTGTGGGTCGACTGTATCAGTGGAGTCTACAACAACATTAGTTCCATTCAAATACATCCTTGGTGCCGGCGGACCAGTTTGAAGCACAATTTCATTGTTTCCGATCAGGGGACGACGAAATCCATCTCGGACTGGATTTAGTTGTTCACTCCCATCGTCGTTTTCTTTGGTTTGAGCCACATAGATTCGATATGCCATACTAGATTTGAACTCAGCACCAAGGCTATAAGCAAATCCCTCAACTTCTGGTACTCGGTCCCCGCGCGGGATATAACTCCAACCCTTGATGTCCGTTGGCGGTTCAGTGTGCACAAATCTGTCGATATCTCGATCAGCGAATTTTGAAGAAAAGACAAGTTGAATGTTTGATTGGACATCACAAGCGCTCTTATGGGGTTCGTCGATCTTCAGGAAGATATCCGTACCCGAAATGTCTTTACAACGAAGACCGAGCAGGCGGAACTCCTCATAGGTAGAGACGTCAGTATTGATCTCAAATTCCTGGGTTGTCTTTAAGTTGCCGTTTGCGCCTTCGACTCCAGGTAACAACTTTAAAGACACATCTGCTCCGGGTGCCAACGCACTCTGAGGTCTGACCAGCACCGAATTTCTCAGCAAATCGTACATTCGACTGTTTCCACTACCAAGAAATGAGTGTTGGTAACGCTTCGCAATGCCAAAATAATCTCTACTGAGCGCATAACGAACGTCCCAATTACTCGATTGAACACTTGCCGACGTTTCTTTGTCGGAGACCGAGTCCTTGAAACGAAGGTGATTCCTTAAGGAATTTAGACTAACTCGTTGGTTGAAGGTGACTTCTATGATTGGTTGAGTAGGGGACGCCCAGGAGACTAATCCTGATTCGACGATTGAAGGTAAGATTGTTTCGAAGGAATGTACGTAATCTGTGTCCAATGTTCGACCGTTCGGAGCTTGAATTCCAGGTCGAACTGTCACCGTGTATTTAGTAGAAGCATTTAGGTCGGTATCTCCCGGCAATTCGCACTTCAACGTGTCCCGCTTGACCCAGTTCCATTCACAATCGAGGGCGGGTTCTATATCAATCGGGACATCGTCGTCGACGAATATGGATGTACCCAATGCCACGACTTTTTGATTGAACTCTATGGTTATGCGCTGAAACGGACTCACTTCCTCCCCCTGGGGGAAGATAGCGCGAACCTTAAGCGGCTTTTCGGTAGAGTTGCCGTGGGTCTGCACACCTAAGCTACATAGGACTCCCACCAGTGCTATCGCGATTATTCGACTAAACATCTATTGACTCCACAATCTGTCATGAGAAGCACGTACGAAAACAACCAACTCTAGATTGTCGCGGCACTTCATTCCAAGTATCTAATCCTCAATTCTATCCGATTCACCACTGTTCATTCTTCATTGTGTTTTCAGAGTCACGATCGAAGAATACATTCCTCAATCAGTCTTATATCGTTGGTTCACAATAATAAAGTTGAGATATTGATACACATTCAAACTTAAAACTGTACAATATCACATATCTAAACTACAGACACGGTGCAAAACCAATGCAATTTAACACAACCTAATTCACAACCATCGAGGGGTCTTCTATGGTGAAAACTAAAGAAGCCGAACTTACATCGGCTGTCTTCCTATACGTGCTCCGCTGCATTGCTGAAAGTGATCACATCGCGCTGCAGCAACTAAAAATTGGCGAACGAGAAATCGAACAACTCAGGACGCTTGGCATCCTTGATCTTTATCGAATCGATTCCTTCCGCTCTCATTGTCTTTCTATTAGCTTCAATCGCGAAGTATTCTGGACGCTGATCAACTACATGAAAGAACAGCGCGAAGACGAAAACAAGCTTGAACAACTCATCAATCACGATGCCCCGTATAGTATGCTCGAACGTTTTTTTGGGATCAGCAACAGAGAGTACACTCAACGACGTCGTGCAAAGAAAGGCTTAACTAATGTAGGTCGACCAAACGAACCATCTGATTTGGAAACAGACTCGTTACTAGAAATTTGGTTCAAGCGAATCAAGAGTAACGACAAAGATGCCGACGGCAGACTCTTAGATCCTATTCAATATCTTGATCTCGCGACCGAATTAAATATACCTCTCCGATCGGTGTGGCTATTGACAGAACGGTGGGTAGAACTCGACCAGCGAGCGTACATCACGAAGCAGAACAGAAAAAGGCGAACAGAGGCATGAAACAATCAAATTTGCTGGGACTGAGACAGTTTAAGTTTGAACCGGTGCGAGTAAAGTTTGATTTTCGTTGAGATTTTCACCACACTCAAGTATTTAATACTTTAAACCGTTTTATTAGCACGGTTGATAGGTTTTTGCGTTCAATTAACCCCACGACACTCGAGAAACATCAACAATCTTCTTCCTAAGTGTAAGTGCTTCGTTATTGATAGAAGACCTGACCTTGTACAATTTGTAGGGAACTTCCGAATGAAGATTCACTCCTAGACTATCACTGATTCGGGTCAGTTCAACGATGGTTGAACCATTCCTCGGATACAACCTTTTAGATTAGGATTCGTAATAATGTCAAAACAGATTCACAAGAGCAGATGGACTTCATTGAAATACTTTATCGCTAGCATCGTCGTGCTGTTAGCGACGAACAGTGTATTGGGGCAGTTCTATGTACAAGGAGGTTCGAGCTATTGGCCAAATTTTGATGTATCGCAACTGACGCTCTATGATTTCCCCCTCGGTAATCGCGATGACGGTTCTGTTGACAGACGCACGGATCTCTGGATTGGTGCAGGATTTCGTGTGAACGAAGCTTGGAGTTTTGAGGCGTTCTTCTCCCGACTTCCGTCAACAGAATTTAGCACTGATTTGTTCTCTATTTTCGGTAGTTTCCCAATTGCGCCACAGAGCGTTTCCATATCCGTGAATACTGACACTACTACAATCGGATTCGGTGCCGTCTATGATCTTTACATTAACGATCGAATTTCGTTCATTGGTAAGGCTGGCGTCGCTTTCACGCAACAAGATGTCGACGTTGATGTGTCATTTCCACGATTTCCCGGTCCTCCGATTTATTTTGGAGATGACGACTTTGATGATCTTTTTGATATTGACGATCTTTTTGAAGATTTTGTGTACGATGACGATTACTACGACGATTTAATAGGCGACGACGACAGTACACTCGACATGTATTTCGCAGTTGGCGTCAGATTGCCCATACAAGACTCTCCCGCGTCCGTAACTGCGACCTATCAATACGTTTCGACTCCTAGAGATACGGAATCCGGTCTCTACGTGGGTCTATGTTGGGAGCTATGATATATTCGTTCTGCGTTGAAAATATTTAAGCTTCGATCTTGGTCGCAGAAGTCTTATGAAACAGCAGAGTAACAAGGCGGTCTCACTTATTAAAGTGCATTTCTCTGTCGTCGCAGGATGAAAATTTGTTGTGTCTCGGGTCCACAAACAATTCTAAACCTTCAACCATGGGAATAATTTAAATTGAAATCATTAAACGTTGTGTCAACTTACACTATCATTGGAACTTTTCTCATTGTTGGTCTCTCAATACCGGTCAACGCTAAGGAAGCGGGTATATATTTGCATGGCGGTGCAACGTACTGGAGGGACCTTGAAGTACCAGAAGTCATTGATCTAACTGAACTCAGACACACGCCGATCGAGTATGAAGTCGTTGAATCTCGTACTCGACCTTCGATAGCGGTAGGCTACAACTTTGATGAGAACTGGGGAGTTGAACTTCTTTATTTATCGACTCCTAAGAGGACTCTCACATTCAATCAAATGATTGAACCGGGCGACGACGATGACATAATTAGGACACTCACTTGGCGGAATACAGTCCAGCATACCACCTACGGTATTAACGTAGTTTACGATGTTAATATTAGCAACAATTTCTCAGTCTTTGGTAAACTCGGCATCGCACAAAGTTCGCACGCGGTTGATTCCAGCATAACCTTTAGCGGTCGAACAAATCCTGCGCCTGAAGAGCTCTACGGATTCGTCGAAGAAGTGGATACGGAAGACCTGTTTGGTGCTATTGGAGCAAGAATACCGGTGAAAAATATATTTGCTTCCCTCTCGGTCGCGTACCAATTCGTAGAAACTTCTGATGGTCGAGAATCAAGCTTTGAAGTTGCGATCCAAATGAAATTTTAAAGTCTGTCTGAACCCTTCTACACAAATTTCTACGGGTAGCACCTCACCAGACTTCTCCACAGGAAGTGCAGTCAGTTCTGCTTACCCGTCACGGAGTTTTCTCAGTGTTTGAACTTGCTTACTGAAGTCCTACGTTTTGAGCATCACATTACTCCAAGAGATTGACTTATTTCGATCACTGCAGCTGCATTTGAATAAGTGTCTCTAAACTCGTCAATTCAATGCACGATTGAAGACTTTCTTTCAACGGATCTCATTGATGGGATGCAATTGTTAGAATTGATGCTTAAATTCTTGGTAGAGTTAGCTCTTCTATGACAGATGAACGTGGTATAGTTCGACTGTTCAAACTGCAGGGACTTTCTTTCAACTTTAGAACTTATCGATCTTCCCGCTGTCACAGCAGAAAATCAATCTTTAACTATTGGAGAACTTTAATTTGAAGAAATCAAGCTTTTCACGCCCGATCACAATCATCGCATCCACGCTTATATTCGGTCTTACGACAGGACTTTCGGCTAAAGAAACTGGTTTTTACATCCACGGTGGAGTTACCTACTGGGATGGGTTTGATGCTCCGTCTCTTGAAGACGAGATTACACTGCCAGGCGTTTCGATCGACTACGAACTCGATGATTCTAGAGCCAAACTCTCTTTAGGAGTGGGTTTTCACCTTGACGAGCAGTGGAGCATTGAAGGTTTTTATGTCTCGACCCCGGAACGAGTCTTTTCAGGAAACAATTGGATGTTTCCACCTCTACAACCAGGTGGGGATCCTATCTCTTTGACCTGGAGTGCGAAAACTAAACAGACTATCGGCGGCGTCGGCGGTATTTACGATTTTTACCTCAATGAAAACCTATCACTGTTTGTAAAAGGCGGGATCGCGTTCGTAAAACACGAATCAAGCCAGTCTATTACAGTCGAAAATCTGCCTGGTGTTTCCTTTGAAAACATAATTCCGACTTCCTTCACTCAAGAAGAAGACACGCAAGAATTCTTTGGAGCAATCGGTGCACGAATTCCAATAATGCAGGGGAACGCATGTTTGACCTTCGCATACCAGTTCATAGAAACAGACGATGATCCTGAAACAAGCTTTGAAATTGGATTTCAATGGAATCTGAATCTTTAGACCCATTCAGATGCTCAATGCTACCGCCGATTCCATTGAGGAGGAAGCGGTAGTTTGCTACTAAGTAACATATAAGAGTCGAACAAGTTAGTCGTTATAAATGATTCGGTCCTGTCGTTCTAAGCAAATATTTGGCTAAAGTACTGTGAGCAATTCAGTGTTACACGCGAAAATTCTGCTCCTTGGGATTGTCTTGGTAATGGCAGCACCGGGATTTATACTTGCTGAACGTACGGTGACCTCGACGGATTCTGGCGACATAATAGCCAGCGATTTTGGAGAAATGCAAGAGTATGCCGAACTTCAGAAAGCACAATTGTTGACCAAACTTAAGGTTGCGAAATCGCTTTCAGATCGACAGAAAGAATTAGTAGCTATAGCATTGAGTAAAGATTTGGAAGGATTGCCTCTCTGTTCTTTCAGTCAAGACATTGTATATCGCGAAGAAACTAAGAAAAGTGAGACCCGACAAGTCAAGGTTCACGAAAACGGGATGATAACGGACGACAAGTCTCGCGAGAGAATGTTTAATGAATGGAATTACTCGCCATTTTCAGCTCCCCCTACTGCAGGGATGGACTTTTCCTCTGCAAAACTCAAAGAAGAAACATCTTCTTCAGTAACGTTTCGGTTTAAGTTTAACAGAAAGGCGAAATCAAAGAGTAAAAAAGTCACTGAATTACTTGGTAATCTAAAACGTGTGGCGAGGAATCTGCGTTACGATCTCACAGTTGATGCACAAACAGGGGCACCGAAGACGTTAGTCTTAGAACTGATTAAACCGACCCGAGTGATGGTGATCGCGAGAGTCAAGAAGATTCGCCATGAATACATCTATGAGTTCGATGAGAACATGCAACGGTTCACGATTCCGAAACAAATTGTTCAGTTTGCCTATTCCGCGCCGACACGAGGAAAAGTAAACGAAAAGATCGACGTAACGTATTCAAACTTCGATTGTACTAAGCCTATTAGGTACATGTGGCGCGCTTTAACGGATTCGTCCGGCACGCGTCTTTAAAAAAATACCCTAAAAATATACATATAAACAGTTTTTCACCACGTTGTTCGGTGAGAAAACTCGTTTCTTTTCCTATGTGAAATTCTCATCATACGCTTTCCATGAAATTGGAATAGCTTGATGAGAACTACAAAACTAATTCTTCTAACCCTAATCGTCTTCACGATCGACGGGTTTGTGTTTCACTTCGCGGATACAGATGTCGAGCACGCTGCACTCGCACAAATTGTTACAGAGCTAAAAGCTTTGGACAAGTTGATTGATCGCGCCGAAAAAGAAGCCAATCCCACCGCACGCATAAATTTCCAATACGACTGGTTACGCCGCGATTTAAAGCTGGTTCGAAGAGGTATTCAAGATCACCTCGACACGCCATCCAGCGAACCTCGTGAGTTTGAACCTCTTCAAGGAGATTACCGTCAATGAACGGTGTTCAAAAACGAGCGTTCTTGGCCGGTTCGGGAGTTGAGGCCGCCGCTCTGCTGCTTGCAATCAAGAGTTCTTTGATCGCGTTGATCCTAATCTGGACTACCTGGGTTGCCATCGGTGCTTTTCGAGCGTGGCGATTTGGTGACTTAGAAATCTATGACCTGCTTTGGCAAGTGATGCGCGCTTCCATCATTCTTCTCGTGATCGGTTTTTACATTCAATGATCAAATTTCTGTTGCAATTCAATGAGGTTAAACGTGCAATCAATCTCTAATTATTGGGCCTCTTTGGTGTCCTATTCATTTCCTGTGCCATGGGCAGACCTTCCTACGGCAGTCGCGCCAAGTACAGCACCGGACCAAGGCGACTGGATCGCTCTTATCTCAGGCTATATCAAGGATGGCGCGCTCGTTCTTGGATTAGCCGTCGCAGCCGTTGGTTTTCTTTGGGTCGCGTATGTGGGATTTGCTAAATTCAACGAAGCAAGACAAGGCAAAGCCGAATGGGCTGAAGTAGGGGTTCTAGGTGTCGTCGGAGCGGTCGTGTTGATCTTCGCGAGTTATCTACTAACAGAAGCTTCAAAGATATTTTAGTTCATGAACGAATCGCACGAAGAACGCGTCGCTGATCGCATGAACTGCGAACCGCCGATCTTTAAGGGATGCTCAACATCGGAGTTGTTATTTATTGCTGTCGGTGCAACAGCATTCTGGTTTCCAGTGAGCATACTCATTTGCGCACTACTCGGCGCGATCACCATGGGTTTAGGGATCGCAGGTGTTGGCGTAGTGGCGACTATAGTAATCGTAGCTTCGTTTTTTCAAAAGATAAAAAACGGACGTCCTGACGGTTACTACCAACAAGTCTGTCGTGTGTGGCTCGCAAACAAAGGCGTACAAGCCTGTCCGCTCATCTTAAGGTCAGGACACTGGGATCTAGGACGCACAAATAGTGCGTAAGTATCGCCATGAAATCGACAACGTTCGGTCCCACGTCCGTTCGTTGTGGATAGTCATAGGCATTGAAGCACTCACGATATTTATTCTGGGATTCAATCTAGTCAAGGCTCAAGACGATGTCGTAGTACATTTACCACCAGATCTTCGTTCTGGTGCGACGCTGACTCCTGATCAAATTCATCCAGCAAACATCTACGCCTTTGCTTTTTACATTTTTCAACAACTCAATCGTTGGCCAGATGACGGTGCCGAAGACTTTGGAAACGCGATCTTTTCGCTTTCAGCATATTTGACACCAAAGTATCGAACGGCACTACAGAAAGAACTTGAGCTCAAAGGTCGGCGCGGTGAGTTAATTCACCGAGTACGCGGGATGCAAGAACGTCCTGGACACACCTTTGATGAATTACGCGTACAAGTATTGACCGAAGGAACGTGGGTCGTATGGCTCGACTTGGAACTTCAAGAATCTGTCAAGGGCATGTCAATTAAGAGAACATTTATCCGCTATCCACTTCGAGTCGTGCGCTATGCAGTCGACCCAGAAAAGAATCCCTGGCAGTTAGCCTTGGACGGGTTTGCCGACGAGGGGCCGCGTCGCCTAGAAGAGGAAGAACTTAACTCAACCACCGAAGAAGAAAATCTGGATGCTACAAACTCATAAGAAACACTCAAACAACGGAAACGGTCGGAGGCTGCGAAACTGGTGCAAATTTTTTATTGTTCTCTTTTTCATGTCATCGAATGTCGTGGCCTTTGCCGACCGCTTGGAATGGGACAAAGTCCCTCTTAAACTTGACCTCAAAGTTGGAACTGAGCGTTTTGTTCATTTTTCCTTCCCAGTTGATGTTGGCGTTCCCGATAACCTTGTCGAACATACACGCATCCAGGTCGTAGGAAATTCTGTATACCTCACGGCAACACAGGATTTTGAGCGGCAACGATTCTTATTTCGATCAAGAGAAGACGGTAGGGTAATGGTCGTAGATATTGAAGCCGCTTCGACAGAGGTGGGCTCAGAACACGTATATATTCACAATGTCGGCACGACAAAATCGAATCAATCCAAAAAGAACCGATGGACTCCTGCTCAATTGACGCAATTCGCTGCGCGAGTCCTATATGCGCCGCAACGGTTGCGATTGAGTTCAAGCGGACTGATCAAGGTGTCATTACCGAAACAGGCAAACTCTCTGATTCGACACGAACGAATCCAAATACGCCCGTACGCAAGTTGGAAGACTGAGCAAGGACTGTTCGTCACCGTACTCATACTAACTAATCCGACCCATCAACCGATTGAATTACATCCTTCGATGTTACGAGGTAGTTGGATTGCTGCGACGTTTCATCATTATCGATTGCTGCCAACTACCACAGTTGCGAATGTCTCCGCACTATACCTGATTTCAGATCAACCATTCACGCAAGTATTGGACTTCTGAGATGCCCTGGAAATTCAATAACAAACTCATTCCAATCATCAGTGTGATCGCCGTATTAGGAGTGGTGTTCATCGCTTTTAAATCATGTAATAACGAGACTCCGCAAGATCCGGTCATGAATTTCGTACCGGAGTCTCCCGCACCCGATGCGGATTCTCCAGCAGATACGATCAAAACTTTGACGGCTAATGTAGGAGAGCTCATCAGTGATGTGGACGCCCTACGTCAAGATCATGCTTCTCTAAGGGAGGAAAGAGATGACATTGAAGCCAATATCGCGCGTCAATTTGCTTCGGAGTTTCGAAATTTACGACAGGAGCGAAGCCTGGATACCTCTACATCCGACGATTGGCAGCGAATTCAAGATCAGATCGATGAAATAAGTGTTGCACTTGCGGCACTTGCTCGAGACACTGTTCCCGACTCCTATCAGATCGGAAACAACAATGTTGCCGAACCCGGAGGAATCGAAACAGTCGTTTATCCTTCGTATGTGTGGTTAAATCCTTTGGATACCAACATCAGCACATCGTCGTTTAGTGAGATGGACTCAGAGGTGAATATTGATCCCGTAATCACCATCCCAATCAATGCGACCCTGATTAACTCGACAGCGCTTACTGCATTGATCGGACGCGTTCCTGCAAATGGTCGGGTGCAAGATCCCATGCCTTTTAAAGTATTGACTGGAGACGTAAATCTAGCCGCAAACGGCGCAACCATCGAGGGAATTGAAGGAATGATGTGGAGTGGTTGGGCCGTCGGTGATTGGACTCTTTCATGCGTGTCCGGATATGTTGACTCAGTAACTTTTGTGTTTTCTGACGGTACGATCCATTCAATCGAGTCCGCACAGAGTTCGGGAGACAGTAGTCAAGCACTCGGCTGGATTTCCGATCCGTACGGTAATCCCTGTATCCCTGGCGAGCGCAAGAGTAATGCTTCATCGTATTTGCTCCAGCAATCTTTGTTGAACACTTCTATGGCCGCGAGCGATACCGCTGCTGCATTAGAGACGACACAATCACTGAGTCCAGCGGGTGTGATTCAATCCTTAGTCACCGGTGATGCGTCGCGCTACGTATTAGGAAACACTCTTGCTGGCGGACTGCAATCAACATCAGATTGGCTTACAAGGCGTTCTGAGCAAGAGTTTGATGCCGTTTTGCTACCTGCTGGGCATAAAGTCGCCATTCATGTGGAACAAGAACTACAAATCAACTATGACCGAGAGGGACGCAAACTCAATCATGATCAAGACCACTAGCTTCTACATTGTTACTTTAGCTTTTCTCCTGCTTTCTGGGTGCATGGTATCGAAACCCTTCACTCAATCAGAAATTTCTATGACAATGCAACAAATCTACGACGCACATTTCGTGAATCTGGAGTATGACGCGAATGAGTTCGTTTTCATGCGTGGTTCGGAAGATACCTCTGAGTCCGCTCAAGCTATTAAAGACCAAGTTAGACAAACTTTTCCCACACTGAAGAATCCGTTTCTAGTGATGTATGTTTTTCCAAGTTTGAACACAGAAGACGGTACCCCCGTACCCGGCTACTGGACGACCTTTCCCCTTTACGACAAAGTCGAATTCGCACTCCCTGGAGAAGAGGAGTACAGTGGTGATATTGATTGAGAGCCTTTCAGTCTCTACTAAGCTCATTCAAAACTACCAACAAGCCCAATGAAACCTCCTTAAATAGAAGCAAAGACGATCATGCGGTTCCGCAGCAAGAGGTTGCTTCTTTGTATCAGCGACCACGATCGTTTACCGATTTCTTACCATGGATGGAATACATTGAAGATTCGCAGTGTTTTGTATTAGAAGACGGTTCAAGCCTCGGTGCGTTTTTAGAACTTAATCCGATAGGAACAGAAGCTAGAGAAGACAACTTTCTTGAAAATCTGCGAGATTGCATACAAGCGACGTTAACCGATTCGATTCCGGAACACGACTCTGCTCCCTGGGTCATCCAATTCTTTGTTCAGAACGAGCACGATCTCTCTTTTTTAGAAGATCGACTTGCGAATTACGGAGCTCCAGCAGCTCTAAAGAGCGAATACCACCAGTTCTACCTGAACGAGTGTAAGAACCATCTAGCCACCATCACTAGTCCTGGTGGTCTCTTTAAGGATAGTGCGGTAACTGGTACACGTTGGCGCGGTCAGTTTCGACGGGTGAGAGTGGTGATTTACCGACGAAGCGCGAATGCTGAGAAGCAAAAAGTATCACTAGTCGATGCAGAAGTTGCGCTCAACGATACTATGTCGCGAGTTATCGCTTCGCTCGAAGTGGCAGGCCTAGTGTGTCGTCGCGGTACCGGTGAAGACTTTTATCGTTGGTTGCTGTCGTGGTTTAATCCGCATCCAAAATCTACAAAGTGTAAAAGTCCTCAAGAATTAGTGAAACTCGCACCCTATATTGCATCTGAACGAGCAAGTTATGGACATGATTTTGCCGAGAGTTTGTTGTTGTCTTGTCCCCAATCGGACTCTGAGCAGGGAGTATGGTGGTTCGACAGACTCCCTCACGCATTTATTTCGATCCAAAATTTCAGGAATATTCCGGAAATAGGAATTTTGACTGCTGAAAAAACTTTCGGCAACCATACGTATGCTTTATTCGATCGGCTGCCTGAGCACACTATCTTGTGCTTAAACACTACGATCAAATCCCAATCGGTAGTTCGTACTCATGTGGCACGCATTAAACGCGCCGCGGTAGGAGACAGTGCTGATGCAGCACTAACTCGAGAAGATGCAGATGCGGTGGACCGTCAGATCGCTCGAGGCAATAAACTCTTTCCAGCTTCGATGGGTCTTTTCGTACGCGGCAATGACTTAACTGAATTACGTAAGAACATGACTGAAGTTAATGCGTTATTGTTATCGAATGGTTTTCAGCCTATCAGCGGTGAACAGGATCTACTGCCTCTAGACAGCTACATTCGAAATCTACCGATGGCACATGATCCATCGCTCGACAAGCTTCGACGTAGATCTCGGTACGTTTTTTCCAAACACCTTGCCAATGTCGCACCCATTTACGGACGTTCTCGCGGAACCGGTCATTCTGGTATTTTGTTTTTCAATCGTGGTGCAGAACCGTTGGATTTTGATCCACTGCACCCACAGGATCGTAAGAAGAACGCCCACATGCTGATTCTCGGACCAACGGGAGCTGGGAAATCGGCGATGTTGGTGTATTTACTACAGCAAATGGTAGCTCGACACCGTCCTCGTGTTTTCATCATCGAAGCTGGTGGGTCGTTTACGTTGCTTGGGGAACACTTCAAGAAGCACGGGTTATCGGTGAATCAAATCACTCTCAATCCAGACGCGAACGTTTCTTTACCGCCATTTTCCGATGCAATCGAAGTGTTGGACGCTGACTCTACACAGCTGGATAGCGAAACAAGCGATGGAGAACCATCCAGTCGCGATCGTCTGGGCGAAATGGAAATCGTTGCAAGAGTGATGATTACTGGAGGCGATGCACGTGAGGACAGTAAAGTCTCGCGAGCAGATAGATTGCTCATTCGTAGTAGCATCATTAAAGCAGCAGAACAGGTTCGAAATGAGGGTAGGGAGCAAGTTCTGATCTCAGATGTGGTTAAGGCGTTTTCAATGAATGCCCGAGATGTAAATCTTCCAGCACCTCGACAGTTACGCGCGCAAGAGATGGCAGATGCGATGGCTCTGTTCACATCTGGCATCGCGAATCATTTCTTTAACCGAGAAGGTACACCGTGGCCAGATGTGGATGTCACTATCTTGGAAATGGGGTTATTGGCGAGGGAAGGGTATGAAGATCAACTTACGGTTGCATATTTATCAATGATGAGTCACATCAATGACCTAGTCGAAAAGATGCAACATTCCGATCGACCAACATTAGTTGTCACAGACGAGGGACACTTGATCACGACGCATCCATTGCTAGCAAATTACGTTGTAAAAATAACTAAGATGTGGCGCAAACTTGGAGCTTGGTTCTGGATTGCGACCCAGAACTTGGCAGATTTTCCGGACGCGAGTAAACGAATGTTGAACATGATGGAATGGTGGCTGTGTTTGGTCATGCCAAAAGAAGAAATCGATCAAATCGCGCGCTTTCGAGAACTGACGTCCGCACAACGTACTCTATTGTTATCCGCTAAGAAGGAACCCGGTAAATACGTAGAGGGCGTTGTTTTGTCTGACAATTTAGAAACATTGTTTCGAAATGTACCGCCTTCATTGTCGTTAGCTCTTGCGATGACAGAAAAACACGAAAAAGCACAACGGCGACAGATTATGGAAGAACGCGGATGTTCCGAAGTAGAAGCAGCCTATGAAGTAGCTCGAAAAATTTCTCAAGAACGAAAGGAAGCACAATCATCCTAACATCTGAAGTATCAGCAAACTAGATATTTCAATTTTTTGCCGCGCAGTTGACCGCAGTGTAGGTCGGAATTTTTAATTGGTAATTTAGAAGATACCGTCATTCACACTTAGTCGAAACTCACCAAAATGATAAAGCCTCACCGGTCCCTCAACTATACTCAATGATCACGAATTTTTCGCGATTGGGTACTGCTCAATTATTCGAAATCCAACAAAAGTGAATCCGACTCATTGAATTCTCCCCTGATGAACAGATTGCATTGGTATTCCTATCAAGAGCAAAGGGCAAGGATTACCCACACCTCGAGCGATCCGTGTTATTAGCTTGTCCCAAGGTGTGGTCGCATTTCCAAACTTATCACGCACGAACCTAAATGCCCATGCTCCAACAAAATCTTCAGTAGACTCTCCAACCATGAAAATCTGTCGACGCGTTGGGCTCAAACCAAACTGTACGAGGTCTTCGAAGCGATGAACACCGTGACTATCTGCACAAGTCTTGACGATCTGAACTAGGTTTCTTTGTAGCGAATCTCCACGTGTGACAATGACACCGGCACTTATTGCACCTTCGCTATGAAGTCTCTGAAAGTTGTCAAGATCACGATCAAAAAACGGGTCCTTATTGTTCCATTCAATTTCTAATGCGATAGTCCCATTATCAGTTTTGCGCACATGGTCAATTTCGTGCGAAATTGCAGCTCGTTCGATACCATCGACGATTTTCTTGATTTCAATTTTGTGTTTACACCAGCCTCGTTTAGTAAGAGATCGTCGAAGGCGTTGAGTGGATTTAGCCTCACCTCCACCACCCTGGATCAATTCGTAATCCATAATTCGAACCTCTCTAAGAATCTCGCATAATTCGTGCAATGGCTCGGCAAAGTCTGTAGCAAGAACTGTTATAGCATGGTTTTCTGCCTGAATGTCGAAACCTGAGTCTTCTAGATCAGTTAGATTCAACGCGCGACGACTGCAGAGTTGTAATCATATGTTGGCCAATCAGGTTGATAGTCCTTCTCTGCTTGATCACCCCAAACAGTCCAATTCTCGCGAATTCCTCGGCCGAACAGTTCTAAGTAAGGACCCCAACTACACCGTTCGATGATCTGATATTGCTCGTCAGGTTTTCGGGAGTGTTCTCGCTTTCGGCTAGCAACAAAATTGACTTGACTCCGACCGGGGTCGAGCGTACGTACATTCGTTCCTCGAACTCCAAATAGGATCACTTCAGTTACGTTTCGGAAATAGAATCCAACGCCTCTCCCGTCCGGACCCCCATCTTTTCGGATTTTGTGCCAGATTAGGTTCGTTTTGTACTCGAATCCCCACGCACTCAGCACCTGTAGGCCTTCTGGCAAAAGGGCATTTGGGACCCATAAATAGCAATGCGATCTGTCAGCGGTATGTTCGATGACGGGAAGTTCCGCGATTTCTTCGACGGAGAGTGTGTCATACCGAGTCAATCGACGATGCTCAGGAGCTACCTTTCCAGTTCGATTTACGAACCGCCATGGTGGGTCAGCGAGAATCGTACCAAACTTCCTGTTACCCAAAAATTCCGACAGATCCATTGCCGATGATTTCGCCATATTACAGGTGTTCTTGTTTTACAAATCCACCTGAATTATAACATGCTCTCTTGAATATTTATCCTTAAATCTCTTCACAAGCATGATTTGTTATTTCTCTTCTTCACGAGGAATATCGGTTGAAACAGATTGTCCTTTGGCAGCAGTAGACCTTAAAGCCATATACCATTACAAAACCAGAGTCTTAAGAGTGCTCAATTCACGAGAAGTCCAACGAAGTCAAATCAAACGACACTGAAACATACGGATCTTTCTCCGATGGATCAGTAGTGCCGAAGACAAGTAGTTGCGTTGTGGTCGATCCCAGCGCTAGTTCGTTTGGTGTATAGGCGAATTGTTCACAAAGTTATTCAGCTGACTCTTCATCCCATCGAGTAGCGAGCACCTTCTCAAGCTCCGTAGTTGGTAAATCGAGTTGTACGATACATCCTTCTGTGTCGATTAAGAACTTTTTGGGTATGTAATTCACACCATAGGCTGTTGCCATCGGAGCTTGCCATCCCTTCAATTCGCCATCGTCCGCTGCGTCGATCACATCGATCCATGGTAGTTCATTCTCTTCAAAACCGATTTTCCAATCTTCCAATGTACTGTCAATTGAGATTGTGACAATTTCAAAGCCTTCGTTCTGATACTTCGAATACATCTCTTTTAGTGCAGGAAAGCTGTCGATGCACGGACCGCACCAAGAAGCCCAAAAGTCTACTAAAACTAGCTCGTTTTCTTTCAAAACGTTGTGCAGCGATACCGCTTCGCCTTCGAGATTGTCAAGAGTAAACGGAGGTGCGAGTTGCCCCGGAACGACCGTGTCTTCGTTTTGTGCGACTGAGATTCGCTGAACCACTTCTTCAATCTGAGGTTTGATGTGTAGCTCAACAAATTCCGCGCTGAAGCGGGGTTCTAACTCCTTAAGTGTTGCTAGTTTTTCTTCGTCGCGGTCGTATCCAAAAGGATCGAGTTGAAATGCCATCCATGCCAAGACAAGGTCGTCAGTGTTGAGTATGATCGGTAGTAACGATTCGATTCGTCTATCTTTGATTTGTTGGCTAAATTCTTCAACGCGTTCATAACCTGGTGGAAAGAGTGAATGACCACCAGTGTCGACTTCTATAGAAGACAAGTCAACGTGTTGACACTCAGTAGCGGGTGGGTTATGCGTCGCAAAAGTAAGAGTTGGTGTCTCTGCAATCTCATCTTCCGTATCTTCCGTGCTTATTTCTGACTCTTGGTCTGTTTCGTCGGTAGTTTCAAGCGACTTTGCAAATTCGACGTAAGCGAGGTGTTGTTGTTTTAGAATTTTTAGGTATTCGGGATCGTCAAGCCAATCAGTGACTAACTGAGTATGAAGCCCTTCTCGATCTGCGGATATTACGATCGTTCCAGTATTCTCGACTTGCTCCATTCTGTAATTGAAACCGGGTTCAAATATACCTTGTTTCAAAGTGATCATGGAATAGCTATTTAATTCTTCAATCCATATTGAAAACAGCGTTGGTTTATCGAGATCTCCTTCGAAGGAGAACTTACCGTTGTCAACTAAAACGGGACCGTACGACTTGTACTCTGTAGAGCCATCAAGTTCGTAAGTTCTTCCATAAACTCGGACCATTGTTAGCTCAGGGTGATAATCTCCTAACTCTTTAAGGTCGCCAGAAAGCGTAAATCTACGTTCTGGATTGGTCGACCGATGATCTGTGCCTTTCAGATAAATATCTTGAGAGTTCGCGGTGAGGAGAAATTCAACTTTATTCTTTGAATTAGGTTGTAGTAAAACTTTTGCCGAGCTAATCAATTCTTCGTCTTTCCACACACTAAGTGTGACTGGCACCGGGTGGTCTACGGAACCTCGCAATCTAATCTTGCGGTTTTTGAACACACCAGAGGTAATTTCCATTGAGGGTATCTCTTCGGCTTCATCGACTGTATCGACTTCAACGGATGCAATCGTGACACGAAACTCGTGCTCGGTAGTCGGTTCATCGTCGACATAGATTATTTCGCCAGTAAGGATGAAAGTATTTTTTTGTGAGCCTGAGTCACTAAACATCTGACAACCTGAGATCGTCAATGTGATAGCAATCAGACCAAGAACGGTTAACAGAACTTTTTTCATGATAGATTTCCGGTAATAGTAGTGGGCAACACAGGGTGAATCAATTCAACTGGATTGTGTGGGTCTTGTTCGGTATCTACTCGTGAATTTTACCTACAGGATTCAAGACAAGTTCTCAGTTTAGAATTGCGCTAGCATTTTACATTCTGCGAAACAACCCATTTTGCAAGTCAAGCACACTTGAGTCAATTTCAAAATTTCATGTTAGTTTCCGTAACATATAGGATATAGCTACCAACAAGATGCCTAGATCCATAGATAGGCGAAGTGAAACGATCTCAGAAAATTCCGCGAAATTGACGAATTCCAAACCATTAATGAAACAATCTAGCGACATAACCACTTTCTCAGATTTATTTTGTGGCATCGGTGGTTTCCACTATGCAGCAAATCAGTTAGGACTAGAGTGTGTTTTTGCTTGTGACATTGATCAAGCCTGTCGAGAACAGTACAAGCACAATTTTGGATTCGAACCTGCTGCGGATATTAAGCTTGTAAGAGCTGAAGAGGTACCGGATCACGATGTATTGTTCGCTGGATTTTCCTGCCAACCATTTTCAATTATCGGTGATCGTAGAGGGCTAGATGACCGTCGAGGCACTCTTTACCATGAAATTTTGCGGATAGTTAGCGTCAAGAAACCAAAAGCTCTTGTTCTAGAAAATGTACGCCAATTCTCAACTAATTCCAACGGAAGGGCGTTGAATGCGGTGTTAGTC
Source organism: Gammaproteobacteria bacterium (assembly GCA_009841615.1). Taxonomy (GTDB): domain Bacteria; phylum Pseudomonadota; class Gammaproteobacteria; order Pseudomonadales; family Azotimanducaceae; genus Bin55. Next base: position 32,640 of record VXLL01000004.1, read on the forward strand.
AGTCTAAGCAACTTCGGCTACTCTTGTCAATGGAAAATTTTGAATGCGTTAGACTTTGGTCTTCCGCAAAAAAGAGAGCGCGTGATAGTGGTTGGCTTGCTGCGACCGGGAGTGATGGACTTGTTTCAATGGCCGAAACCAATACCAAACTACAAACCTCTCGCCGACGTCTTGGAGCAAAACCCCGCTCAGAGACATTTTGCGAGTGAGACAATACGGAAAAAACGCATGTCGCGACATTTGCCCAAAACCTCACCTGCAATCTGGCACGAGAATAAGGGTGGGAACGTTAGCTCATCTCCATTCTCGTGTGTATTGAGAGCTAACGCCAGCCACAACTATCTACTGGTAGATGGAGAGCGAAGGTTAACACCCAGGGAACAACTGCGATTGCAAGGATTTCCCGAGAGTTTTGAGGTCATTGGTAGCGACAGTCAGATTAGAAAACAGGTCGGCAATGCGGTACCAATACCAATGATTAGATCTGTAGTCGAAGGAGTGCTAAGTGCGCACAGTCAAATTAAAATGCTACCTCGGTTTCTCCACTCACGACGTAAGTCAACAAAAAGACATTTACGTGGTTTGATGCCGTACCTAAGCTAATAGTTCGGTTGGAATTCGTTGAGTAAGACCGGACTGAAGCCACAAATTTCTCGCGAGTGATTTCCTGATCGAGTATATCCAAGAACGCAAGCACCCATGCGCCTAAAACCTGCGTGAACAGTCAACATCCAATGAAGTCGCCAAAGAGCACTTTGTGTTTCGAGGTAGGGATCAAGACCATTATGAGGATTTAGTAGTGTATGAGCAAACTCTGTCGGAAGTACTTTCTTTCCAACCGTGTGGGTCAAACCAAATGCTTCGCCCCAGAAACGTAGTGACTTAACCATGTTTCGACCCAATCCCAACCGCATTATCGCTTCTTCATCGTTTGCGAATAGGTTGGGGTTCTCGATGATCGCTTCGTAGAGTTTTGGCAACCATCCATATCGACACGCAAAAGATTCGTGTCCAGAGAAAATTCGCGGGCAAGTTGCAACCTCCCGCACAGTTTCTTGGTTGTACTTCACAAAAGTTTTAATCAATCCTTACTCTCCCAAACACACTTGAATTTGTCACACACAAAATTCAGCTCTGGTCTGCGCTCTCTACTATGTGATCGACTCAAGTCAGGTACTACGTTTTCACAATTCACTGGATTTTGAGTTCCGTTTGGTTGTTCCGCACTCGATATACAGTTTCCGCCATGCTTCTTACTAATCCACAATTCTGCTTCGTAGACGAAATCTTAAGAACATGCGAGACAGAAGAGTTGTTCATGTTTATGCCAATCCATCCCAAAGTTTGAGTGATCTAATTGGGAACAGGAACAATTTGATTCAAGTAAAGCCAGCTTACCGAGCCGACTAAACTAGCTGTTCAAAGTTCTAATTTGATCGCCGTTATAGATATCAAAGCAACCGCTGGAATCAAGCAAGCGTGGACTGATCGCACTACTCCCGGTAACAGATTAGTCGATATCGAAATCTCGGTTGTCGTGATCGACAACAGCCTGTCCTCAACAATGAACTGGATACAGGCGTTTTAAGTTACCTCAGATTAAAAATGTGAAGTTGATTCTATATCGCGAAGATCAGGTGAGATTCACTAAAATGAATTTCGAAGACACGATGTATTCATAAAAAAATTGTCATTGGAAGGCATTGAAACATGGTGTATAACTGATTTAGATATTGGAATTAGGGTCATAATCACGAGGTGAGAATGTAATATGAAGGAAAATAACCGATTGAAATAGCTATGAGAATGAGTCGAACTATTTTCGTGATTGTTACTCTGGGTACGTCAATTGTGGCTGTGGTACTTGGATTTTTGATTTCGAAATCGATTTTTAACCACGATCAATCGGAGCTACCTTTGGAATCTGGTGATACTGCCGAAACGAAATTATCAAACCAGGAGACTGATGACAACAAGCTAACACTACCTGAAATTGAAAGTCAGGCACAACTTGATACTCGCTTTGACCGAGAACTTACTTTACACAATCTGTTAGTAAATGCCAACGTACGAGACCTCAGCTTGTACTTATCGCAAAGTGAAAAACTGAAGAGTCAAAACTTCCTACGAGAATCTCAAGACAAGATAATTCAGCGTTGGTCTGTAGTAGATCCAGTCTCCGCACTGAAAGTCGTTATGGAATATTTTTCCGAAGAAAGACAATCGTTCCTGATTCCATTAGTCTTTCGAGAGTGGTCCCGCTTAAACTTGTCTGAAGCGATTAAGCATGCTCAAGGACTTGATGAATATCTCATGGACGCTGTTGTTGATACCATAGTCATTTCACGAGAAGATTTGCCCGTCGCGCAAAGACGCGATATCGCGCGTAATTTGGATCGTGAATGGAGAGTTATTGAGTTACTCCGTAAAGAAGGTTACAACTCAGTTTTTGAAGCTCCTGCTAAGGAATGGTCAACATTTATACGAAAGCACCAAGGCGAACTACAACATTTAAGTAACTCACAGTTACGCATCATGGGGTACATTGTTCGTTCTTGGGTAACGCAAGAAGGTGTGAAGGTAATAACCCAAGTGCGCGAAGAACTACCTCGTGCAATATCGTTATTAACAACAACTGAGTTTGTTTCTCGAGAATTAGTAAAGACTCAACCAGCTACAGCGTTCGAACTAGTAATTTCCGCAGCGGGAATAGATCACCATCGAGGATATTTAGACCTAGCGATTGAACTCATCGAAGTTTGGGCCTCGACGAATTTTACGGATGCAATAAATGCAACACTCGCAATCAAAGCAAAGTCTTTTAGGTGGGAATTGCAGAAATCAGCTTTACGAGCAGCCGCACAAGAGGATGTAGATAGACTATTAAACGACCTAGATAGTCTGCCGGAACACCTACGCGTTCGTGCTCATGCGCAAGCATTGGTAGAAATCGCAAAGACATCTCCAAAATCAATATCAGAACGATGGCGAGACATCCACGAGATTGAAGAACGAGAGCGAGTTGTTGATGCGATCGTGAGAGGATGGGCGAAGAAGGATGTAGCGGAAGTGTTTCAATGGATTGAGAACACCCTAGAATTGCCTCTCAGTAGACATAAGTTGAAAGAAACGGTGTTTCGAGAGCTTGTAGTATCTAATTGGCAACTAGCGTTTCAAACAGCGTTGTCACTTCCTCGTAACATCGATGGAGCGGGCTGGGAAGGAACGGTCGTGAAATGGTTGGCTAATTGGAACTCAGATATAGCCGAGTCGTTATTGGTGAAAGTACGATCAGGACCGGGGCGTATCGACGCATTTGACGGAGTGATATTCAATGCGATTAAGGATAAGGATTTTCAACGCGCACTCGAAGTCTTCTTACGACTCTGTGAACTGGAAGAACATGCAGATCAAAGTTTGTATCTAATGCCGCTCGCATATACAGTCCCAGATCTTGTTTTTGCATCGATCGATAAGATTGCTTCAGCGCGCGCGCGCGTAAAGGTTGCTCACAGATTGCTCTACAGATATGCTGATAGTGATGTTTTTACCACGGACGAGATCGAACGTTTAAAACAAATTAAAAATTCGGATGTAAATTAGGAGTTTACATAATGTCAGGCACGAGGTCACAGAAAACACGGCACACCTCTAGCGTTTTTTGGAAGACATGTGAAAATTGGTCGAATTGGAGTGAAATTTGAACGTTTTCTATCGCAATTTGTTCAGGAAGTAAACGTTAGGAAGGCGCATTTTTCTCTAATCAATTGCGAAAGTTTGTCGTACTTTCACGCGTTGTAAAAAAAGTGCTTTGATTGGGATGTCACTCAAATAATGTATCGAAATATTTACTCGAAGTTTGTATTGGTAAAGTTCGCGCGATGATGCTATAGACAGGTAAGCTGAACTAGTATGTCCCTCTTGCAATCATTCAACTCGAGAAGTTCTCGACACAAATTGTCGTTGCCAATGCTATGTTTGGTAATATCCTTTATTACAATTGGTGCGTTTGTTTTAGGCTTCGCGAGTTTCTATTTATTCAAGCATACTTCACAAAGGAACGATTCACTCTTTATAAGCAGACAAGAATACTCAACGAAAAGCCCCATCGAATCTCACAAAGATGCAATGTATTTGGAGACAGGGTCGTTTCAGGATGTTATAGATCTCCATCGATTTGACAACCACTTTGAACAAACAACAGCTCTTCTTCACCTGCTCGCAAAAGCTGACAAAAGTACATTAAAAGACTATTTAGTTCAATCTAAAAAGCTTACTACCTTCCACCTTAGGAAACAAGTTCAGTCTCGAATCTTGCAGCGATTGTCTGTGCTCGACCCAAAATTTACCTTGTCTCTAGTTGAGAGAGAACTTTCTCCCACCGATCGACTAGCTTTCCTACCCACTATATTTGCAGAATGGTCTTCGTTCAATCTAATGGAGGCTATTCATAATGCAAAAAATCTCGAAATGGAGAGTCGAGAGACTGTCGCAGCAAGTATAGTACTCACACGAAACGACTTATCGATAAAGGAACGACGTGACATTGCACACCAGATCGGTTGTGAGTGGGTTGCCATTAATCTACTCTGCGATGAAAGTGAGACAAGCATTTTTGACGATCCAGAGCAAGCTTGGTATGAAATTGTGGAAATGTATAAAAGTCAATTTTCGACTCTCAGCGACATTCAGACACAAGCTTTAGGGCACATTTTTCTTGCTTGGATCAAGCTCGAGGGTCTTGAGATAATAGATGCAGTTCAAGAGTCCTTACCAACTAGCTTTTCGTTATCGGAAACCATTACTTTTGTAACCGATCAGTTGTTGGACACAAGACCTAAGCTCGCTTTAAGTCTTGCCTTAGAGATGGCTTCTAAACTCGAGCATAGCCATTCATATCGATATTTAGCTCGAGATATTGCTGATCGGTGGGCTGAGTCTGAACCGAGACAAGCGTTAGACGCAACATTCAAGGTAGACGGTAGATCGCTACGAAGGATGCTACAAGATGTCGTGCTAAGTCAATGGGCGAATAGAGACCCACTTATATTACTTGAAAATATTGATACACTGCCTGCCGATATAGAAGTCTTAATCCGTCAACACGCTTTGATCGCAATCTCAGCAACCGCACCAGAGAATGTCGTGGACATGCTTGATGATTTTTCCATTAGAAAAAATCGAGATATTGTGGCAGCTGCAATTGTTAGAAACTGGGTTAAAACAGACGTTTCCAAATTGTTCGATTGGATTGAAACAGATCGCAATGTTAGCCACATTCAGAATGAACTAAAACGACATGCATTTGTAGAGTTAACTCGAGAAGCTCCGGCAATAGCGATGCAGGAAGCAGTGAGTCGACCACCGGATCACTCTGGAGTCGGATGGGAAGCTAGTGTGATTACAAGACTAGTAATGTCGGGCGACGTAGATAGCGCGGTAGCTTTATTACCCAAAGTTCGAGATGGGAAAACAAAAACTCGCGCCTACAGTAGAGTTATCGAACATCTAATTGATGAAAAATACGATACAAACTTGGCCATCGACCTATTTTTGCAGCTGGATCAAAGTGAAATAACTAAAGCGTCTTACTTAATTAACGATCTTACCCAATTAGCGCCAGAGCATTTTTACAAAAAACTCAACAAACTAGAACCGATTAACCTACGAGTGTATGCTGCAACTTTGCTACATTCCAACAACCAACAAAACAGGACGTTCACTTCTAAAGAGTTGAAAGCGATCGAAGAAATAATGAACAGTACGGACTGACTTCGATATTTTGAAGGGATGTCAGGTCTGAGCACGTTTAGGGACAGTTTATAGACTCTTTTTAATAGTTGCTCCGCGCAATTCGAAGTTGAAAAGTGATTTTGCTGACCATACTTGACTTGATTGCTCGGGGGATGTCCAACCCCGCGCATTCGCGAGACGGAACGGGATTTGTACGGGTGTAGGTTTCGGCGGATTTAATTGCTCGGATCACAGATGTGGTGATGGACGATTCACCGAATGGCAAAGTCGACCGTTAGTGGATATTTATGCAATAGTGTACTGAGATGCGATTCACGTCAAGGTTCGAGAAGCCGGTAACTTACCTTCGCGGGCGGTCTATATCGCCATTGGTATCGATGAGTGTAGTCGTAAATCGGTATTGGGTATTTGGCTCGGTGAGCACGAGGGTGCGAAGTTCTGGTTCACGGTTTTGAACGAGCTGAAAGTGAAAGGATTAAAGGGGACATTTTGATTGCCGTGGTCGATGGATTGAAGGGGTTTCCCGATGCGTTAGAGACTGCGTTTCCCAAGAACACGGTGCAGACCTGTTTCGTGCATTAAATACGCCATTGCTTGTGTAGCACTCTGTATCAAAAACGCAAGGCGTAAACAGCAGCTCTGAAACCGATTGCTCGAGCTGAAAGAGTTGATCGGACTGCGGTGTTGCTAGATGAGTTCGAGCGCAGCGAACTGGGACAGCGGTATCCAGAGATGGTGCGTTCCTGGCGACAGAAGTGGACGTTGGTGATCCCGTTTTTTACTTTCTCGCCCGTGCTTCGCAAGGTGTTCTATACGACTAATGCGATTTAAAGTTCGAATGGCACCGTGCGTCGCGCGGTACGGTGCCTCGGACTCTTTACCAGTGTCGGAGACGCGAAGAAACTGATGTATCGGGCCTTAAGTGAAGCTAGTGGGAAATGGTCCGCACCCATAGAACATTGAGATTCCGTCAAACACGAATTTGCGATTCACTTTGACGGGAGATTCAATCTGTCTAAGGATGGTTTACCAAAGTCTAGATATGGCTACAATCAAGCTTATAACAACTAAATCCTCTTCCTATCGGGAGAGTATGGAATTTAAGTCCATACACGGATATTGTGACACTCCCCTATTTAGCTTCCCCTGTTGCCAGTTCGGTGATGTCCGAGACCCAAACCCGGTTCCGTTCCGGGGCGGAAAATCGCGCTGCAACAGGTCTGGGATGTTCCGATCGACGCGTCCCGGTTGCCGATGTCGACGACGTTTCTTGGGAATACCCATGATCCCCGCCGCACGTGGCACCGGCCAACGCATTCTCCATATCGCCACAGCGAACAGGCGTGCTTGCGCCGATAGTCCCAGATCTCCTCCCATCCCTAGTGCAGACTGCGAATCATCACCGAGAGACGACGATCCAAACGAGCTCGTTTCTACTCTCGACCAAGGTCGTGCCATGCATAGTACTTGCACCGCATCACGCCCACCCACACGAACATGACCAAAAAATGTTCGCGCCATCGATCTATAAACCATTACCGTTCGATTGTTGAGGCGCGAAGTAGCTCGAAGCCGTTGATAAAAAATCCAAGTCTCGACGCAAACGCCGATTCTCCTTCTCGATATCCTTGTACGACGGCAGTTCTGGAGACACATTCGGGGGAGTTAACTCACGCCCCCAACGCTACAAGAAAGATGAAGACACCTGCTGTTCAGAATCCACCAGTTCAGCGGACACACCAGGAATTAGGTACGGTGGAACTGTATCGTGTTTGAACTCGTTGCTTCGTCATCTCGGAGTTTGTTTTCTCCTTAGTCTCTGTCATCGATAATTTCTCCTGTTAATCATCGCAACGACAGTCCCTGTACCATTAAGCGATGACTTGTCGAAGGACGAGAAAACGCAATTCGGTGTGCGCCGGTGAGCTACCAAACTGTCCCAATTGACGTTTGATCACCTATTTGGGAATCGTGCCACGGTGGCACACCATTGCTGTGGAGACCGAGTAGATTGTTTGCGTCTAAGAACGCCCTTGCAGGGAAAGGTCAGCATTGCAATTTACCGAATTGACTTTGTGGTAGACTATTTTGGAGTTTAATATGGATTTGCAATGGTATGTCGGTGTGAACTGGGGAAAAGCGGAGCATCAATTATGTCTTTTAGACGCGACCGGAGAGCGACAAGCGGAAAGGAAAATACCGCACACTGAAGCTGGGTTTGTCGAACTCCCGAATTGGTTGTCCGAACAGACGAATCAGACGGTTGCATCTAAGATTGGCTTAGAGTTAGAAACGTCCAGCGGACCAATGGTCGATTGTTTGCAGGCAACGGGCGATAGCGTGTCAGTGATCAATCCGAAGCGATCGGCTCGCTTTCGAGATCGCTTCTCTCCTGCAGGTGCGAAGGACGACCGACGAGATGCTTGAGTGTTGGGTGAAGCCCTTTACCTAGAACCACAAGCCGAACGTGTTCTCGCTGAAGCTGATTACGACGCGATCGAGTTGCGTGAACTACATCGATTGTGCGAACATTTGATCCAAACAAAGATCGCCTTATCACTCAAGATTCGGCAGTGATGCTCCTACAAGAACAAATTACGTCATTGTTTCAGCAACTGGTCCTCGTTCGACAACAATGCAATGAAGTGACGGACCAAAAAAAATGAAGTTGGAAAGTCTGTCGACCATATCGGCAACCACCGCGATCAACTCAGGAATGAATCCCTCTCATTCCAGCGATCGCGACATCCTTGCTTCCTTACCGGGAGTGGGTCTAATCGTGCTTGCCAAGTTGTTGGGAGAAGAGGAAGGAGCAATTCGAAATCGCGATTATACCGCCTTGCGGTGTTCAACGGGCGTCGCGCCCGTCACCAAGAGATCTGGTAAATCTTGTCGAGTCCAACACCGTCGAGCAACCAATCCACGGCTCGTAGATAACATGTATCATGGGGCTCGAGTCGCGGCACCGAGAGATCCTCTCTGTAAGCAACGATATCAAGCACTATGTGCTCGTGGTCATACCCATGGTCGCGAGTTACGTTCCGTCGCTGATCGTTTGATCGCGGTCGCTTGTACGATGCTAAAAACCGGTACTCTGTACCGGCGAACCATCGTCGAAACCTAATGCGCACCTGAATTGATTAAGGTACGGACTATCCACTCCTAGGTTCCGCAATAAAAATATGGGAATTACATACCAAAGTGCCGAAAATAGTGGTATAAAAAAGCCCCTACAATAGGGGCTTTGGACGGAACAGATATACTCTATTCTTCATCACTGTCTACGTGATGTATTGAAATAATAGTCTCTATGGGTATCAGGGCGACGTACCCAACCCCAGACCGAGTAAATATTACAATATCGTCACTAGCCTCAAAGTATTCAGCTTGAATCATCTCAACCCCTTCTTCATATGGTGGACGGAATGTCACTTTAAACTCATTCATGGTAATTTGGGTAATCCAGCTAGTTTGAGAATATTATTTGCTGTGTGACGAGATTTCATATTTTTTCTGACCCTTAGCGGTCGCTCGAAATCTGGGTGTGTAAAGAATTTGTATGGGTGAGAATTTTTACGAATAGTTTCGATCCAGCCTGCGTCTTTTAATTGGAATGTCAACTAGTTAGCGGTCATAATGTAATTTTCTTTTTGACAGGAAGAAACACTTATGTCCAGGAAGCATTGTCCCGCAGAGTATCGTGAGCAGATTGTCAAATTAGCTCGTGCGGGTCGTAGTATCGCATCGTTAGCTCGAGAATTTGAGCCGACGGAACCAACCATTCGTAATTGGATCGCGGTGGCTGAGGGTACAGTCGCCTCTGCGGATGTCCAAATCCGACAAGAGTTGCGGCAAGTGAAGCGGAAGTTAGCTAGAGTCGAGGAAGAGAAAGCGATCTTAGCAAAGGACGCGGCCTGGTTCGCCAAGGAGACGATCAAAATCCCCGACCAGTCTTCGAGTTCATAAAGGTGCACCAGGCCGAATTTCCTATTACCACCATGTGTCGCCTGATGGGCGTGTCCAGCAGCGGGTATTATTCATGGTTGCGACGCGGACCCTCGCGCTGGGCGGCCGCGGATCGACAATTGCTGCCGCTGATTCAACAGATCTCCGCGGACTCGCATGGCCGTTATGGAGTCCGTCGTATGAAAGCAGCCTTGCAAAGACAGGGTCATCAAGTGAGTCTCAAGCGCATTTCCCGTTTAATGTCGTCCGCGGGATTATCTGCTGATGCTCGACGCGGTCGTATCCACACGACGCGCGCGGACGGCTCGGCGGTGGCGACCGATCTCGTCAAACGGGAATTTCGAGCCGACCGACCGAACCAAATCTGGGTGGCGGACGCGACATATGTGCCGACCCAGGAAGGGACGTTGTATTTAGCGGTCATTAAAGATGTGTTTTCGCGCCGGATCGTGGGTTGGTCGACCAGTGCGCGACAGGGTTCCGAGTTGATGGTTCGAGCACTGCAAAAAGCCATCTCGGAACGGAAATCCTCAAGGCGGTGTCATTCATCATTCCGATCACGGTTCGCAGTATACCTCAACGGCATTTCAAGCGATCTGCCAAAGGGCGAATATCAAACAGTCCATGGGCGCGGTGGGAAACTGTTACGACAATGCCATGGCCGAGAGTTTTTTTCGCGTCGTTGGAAAAGGAGTTGATTCACCAGCAACGGCGGCGGCGCTTCGCGACGCGGTCGGAAGCGGCATTGAAAATCTTTGAGTACATTGAAGGCTTCTATAATCGCTCCCGGTTACACTCGGCCTTAGCTTTTCGATCGCCGGTGGAATTTGAACAAGCGCATGCCGAGAGGAAAGCAGCTTAGCATGAATAAGGGTTCCAGAAATCGGTCCGGATGCGGTGGTGAGGGTTCTGCCTCCGACACCCCCCGGTTTACTAAAACGGCACAAAAGTTGGACGCTGGCGCTACTGCTGTCGCCGGTGTTTCGCTGGATCGCTTCGCTGATCTGCGCTACCAACTCAGCCGAAAGCTCCACATTTGTATGGGCTCATCCAAAAATTGTTTGTCGGCCGCTAACATATTGACACTTCAATTTGAGCAAAGGTCCCAAACTTAGGGGGCAAGGGGGCAAAGCCCCCGACAAAGAAAAAGCAGAGAATCGGCAGAAATTTTGAACGTTCTCAAAAATACCCTTGTAAAATGGTAAATTGTCCCAAACAGTGCGCTCAGTCACGCACATGAACAACTACAGTCTTGTCGCGAAGTGTGTAATATATTCGAAATGTAGTTAGTTTAACACTAGCATAATTAATATTTTTAAATGACAACCGAGGTGAGTCATGAATACAACCAATGCTTCTATAAGTACGAAAGGTATGCAGCTGAAAGGAGAACCGAATCTGCGCCAAACTTCTAAGAAACCTATTTTGAGATCGTTGTCTCTATTAGTGTTGCTTATTATTACGCTCGGAGTGGGGGCTTCCTCTAAATATCCTCCTGTTCAGCTACCTGGTCAATATTGGGATCTATGGGGGAATTGTGTTTTTTGCGACAATACCTATATTGTTTGCTTTGATAGATTGAACGGCCAAGAACCTCATTGTGTAGAGGAATTCGAATTGCTGTGTCATGACGACCATATGCAGGACGCTGAGGACGCAGAACATGATCATCGGGGAGCAGATAGACAGGCAGAAATGGACGCCTACACCGCTTGCATAGCTGAAGTGCCAGATAAATGTACCGTCGACGCTCAATGTCTCCGTACTTGGCTCGAATGTCGCAAAAGAACACCTGATTGTTGAACACGAGTGTTTGATTAGTTGTTCTTAGACAGTGATTTGCTCACAGTAGAGATACAGTTAGTGATCTAAGTTGAAGGAGAGTATTGTTTTATGAAAAAAGAAGGTAAGAAATTTCCTTATCTTAAGGAGACCACCCAGGACAGCGTAACCAATTCGCGAAGAGGTTTTTTGCAAAAGTGCGCCTTGGTTACTGGTGCGTTCATGATTGGCGTCTTGCGTTTGGACAACACATTCGGTGAAGAAGATGAAAGTAGTAGTGAAGAGGAGAAGACCTATTGCTGTACCCTTATGGCAGAATACAAAAGAGATTGTCTTACTCGGGAAAAATGTGTATCAAAGTTCTACTGGATTTGCTCTTGGCAAGCCAAACCTAAAAAAGTTCGTTACATCATCAAGTGCGTTGAGTGTTTTAGCAACGTAATTGAAACAGATATAGATCGCGGTACTCACCAGTGTTTTACTGAACTTTCACCGAATTACAGCAATCTTGAATGTAGCGTAGCCTTGCACCCGCACGACGATGATTATAGTGACATTAGAGAATGACAAACAGCAAAATTCGTAAAGATTTAGTATTGTTCTTTTTTTGCTTACTATCTTCTTTGACAAATGGTGCCTCGAGTGAGTTAGAATCGATACCAATCATCTTCCCAAGCGGTATTGACGGACAACACATTTGGGTTGGTATACTGGCAGAGAACGGGTCGGATCAGTCTATACGCTGGTCTTATGTAGATACTCTACCTTTCTCCGTTGAATTCTCACGTAATAAGATTCCTTTCAAAATGGTTGTTTTAAAAAGAGATGCCGTTCCGATCGTTGAATCTTTGTCTCCCGATTTAATCCCCGATGGAATTTCTGTTGAATTTTCGAAAGGATCGTCTGTTACGGGCAAGATTGTCACTGGAAAAGCTGGCCTACCAATCTCGGAGGGGCTAGTTTCAGTTCAGTTTGACGAGACATTGGATATACCTTTACCTGAAGGTAACCCTGTTTTTACTTGGGATCTTGACGAACACGGTGCGTTTGAAATTCGTGGACTCCCCTTGGGAGAACATACCGTATCTGTGCGTGCTCAAGGATACATGCCTTCGGAACAACAAGTGATTGTGGAGTTTGTCGGTCAAACACAGGAGTTGCAGTTTACTTTATCAAAGGCGGAGTACATTCACGGGCACATCATAGATTACAAATACAGGTCAAGAGTCAAGGGTTCATTTGAAGTGTCAGTGTCTCCGGCTGAAAGTCAAACAACGGAAATCAAGACCGAGTTCGACAATAACCGATATTTCACGCTTGGTCCATTTGCCGAAGGTGCCTCAATTAAGCTAGATGCTAAGACCGAGGACGAGTTGAGATCGCGTACTATTGAGGTTTCCGTACCGACTGAAAAGTTGACTATTTATGTACATCGCTGGATTAGGGTGAAGGGAACCGTTCAAGCTGAAGACACTGGAGAACCAATATCTGAGTTTACGTTTGTCACTGGTAGAAGACAGGACGAGAAAACTAGTATTTTTGACGTAAATGGTCAATTCAACGTTGAAATATGCGATGAGTTTCGGATCGTATCAATTCATGCGCCCGGCTATTCGTTTTGGGCGAGCGAAGAGATTGAATTTGAACGGAACGATGACGATGAGGTCAATCTTGGAGTGATTGAATTAGAAAAGGTTTATGTGGTTCGAGGTTTGGTTGTAGATCAAGAAACCCAAATGCCTATTCAAGGAGCGAGAGTATTTCGCAATGACATAATCGAACATAGTCGTCGCACAACCTATATTGCGATTTGGAATTCGGGCGAGGTACAAACGACTACCAACGCGGATGGCGAGTTTAATCTTACCGGCATCCCGTCTAAAGGTAGCCAGATTTCCGTTTCAGCACACGAGTATCTTGGTCAAAGTCAGACTGTTATGGATGTAAATTTACCAATTAAGTTCGAGTTAGTTCCGCCTGTTTCCGTGAGTGGTCAAGTTGTATCATTGACAGGTGAACCGGTCGCGGCTATGGTAGACCTATTGGGCTACAGTGGAAAGAGAACTGAAGATGGAAACTTTCACTTCAATGTTACGGCGGGAACGTGGCGGTTTCAAGCTCTTGCTGATTCAGGTAGTTCAAACGTCTTGGAAGTAACAGTTGAAAGCGGACAAGAGGTCGAAGATGTTCGCTTGGTTATTGAGAACGTCGGCCGGGTTTACGGCACCCTAAAGGGCTTACTGGAAAACGAAACAGCACGATTGTCCGTGAAAGGGGTCTTTGGTTCGACGGTGCATAACGTATCCAACGGAAATTTTGAGTTGACAGGGCTATCTTCTTCTGGAAGTTATCTGGTTAGCTGTAACACGAACTTTGGTCGGGAATTGACCGAGACTGTCTACATCGATGAAAGTCTAGAAGGAAATATTAATCTAAATTTAACAGGAGGTTCTTCGTTGTCAGGTCGAGTCGTCGCAGGCGCGGATGGTCTAGCGGGTTATGAGATTCAAGCTCAACCAGACAGTTCATTGCAACCCGTAGTGCGAACTCGATCTCAAAGAGATGGTTCTTATCGTCTTAGGGGATTGGTCGATGGGCGCTATCGAATCGAAATACCCAGCCGAGATTTTACGCAACAAATAGTTGTCCAAGGAGACACTCAAGTTGATCTACCTTTGAGTGCAAATAGGCTATGGGGAAAGGTAAGAAGTGCTGGCCCCGTGGAAGGAGCTGAAGTACTCCTAAAAAGGCACACGAACGATCAGGAGACTATCTTTTGGACAGAAGTCACCAGAGACGGTTCATATAGAATTAACAACGTTCCAAGCGGTACTTATACTGTACAGGTAACTCATCCAGGTTACCGAGAGGTCACACAAGAAGTCGATGTAGAGTATGAGCGCGTCGAACTCAATTTGCATTTAGAAGAGGTAAATCGGGACTTAACAGATTGAATCGAACTTTTAACTTTCGGGACTACTACACCGCATGGGACAGTTGCTAACGGAAAGTGGATAAATTTTCGACGCAATTCCCGAGAATTGTGTATATGTTGCTATGAGGTGTTGTTCGTAAATAGGTGTAGTACATAAACGATTCTCACCTTTGGAGTTGCCTCAGTTTAATGGACACCTACGATTAGAAAATGTTAAAGAGTCCATTTTATGGCAAGAAAGCACTATGCTTTGGAATATCGAGAACAGATTTTCGCCTTGGTGACGTCGGGGCGTTCGATCACGTCGGTGGCGAAGGAATTTGGTCTCGCGGATCACACGGTTCGGAATTGGCTGAAAGAAGCTCAAGAGGGACCTTTAGGTTGGCCAGAACGACCAAGATATTAGAGTGGTCTTCAAGTTCATAGACGAGCATCAGGCCGAATTCTCGAAAGTGGCGATGTACCACCTCCTATGTGTCCGCCAAGATTGTTACTATGCTCGGCGCGGTCGGTTACCGTGTAACCAGCTGGAAGCGAACCAAGCATTATTATTGCAAATCTAGGAGATTCATACCGCCACCCGCGAGGCGTGTGGTGCTCCTCGTATTCATTCGACTATACGGGAACGCGGGAGTCGTATCAGTCGTTGACGGGTCACGCGTTTGATGTTGCAGCAACGCTTAAGAGGTCTCTGTAGTCGTCGTCGTAATGGCAAGACCAAGAGGACTGTATCCGTCGTTCTGGTACCGGCTCGAGTTCATCGGAGCTTTCATGCTGAGCGACCGAATCAACTTTGGATGGCCGAAGCGACATACATATCGAAATCGGAATGAACCTTGAATTTTGCGACGATTCACGAAGTCTTTTCCTCCCGTGTCGTGGGTTGGTCCTTGTCCACGAAGAGAGACGCGGAGTTTAAGGTGCGAGCCCTGCAGATGGTGGTTCGCACGTTGTTGCGTGCCGAGCAAGTCATTCTTTATTCCAATCATGGTTCGCAGTACACGTCGCAAAAATTTCGACAAGCTTGGGTCGAGGCGATCGTGAAAGTATCCATAGGACCCATCGAAGATTGCTTTGACAACGCCATGACAGAAAAATTGCGATGTTGGAGACCGAATTGATCGATTGCCAACCACGACAACGATTTCGCTCTCGAGCAGAAGGTAGTCGGGAGGTTTTTTTTGCCTACCTGGAAGGGTTCTACAATCCACACCGAGTGCATTCAGTGCTGGATTATCAGTCTCCAGTAGCGTATGAACGGAGATATGAAGTGGAGAATTGTTCTACAGCAAATCCCAAAACAAACTGTCTATCAAACTGAGGCAAATTCACACCGTATGGACGACGATGAAGCGTTACATTAGAGCTCGACCGATTCGTTTCAGGTATAAAGCATGATGTATGTCTTTGTCTTCATGGTGTTCAACAATTCCAGTAGATTCCTTTTAGCCAGACCTACTCGTATAATGCTTGATTAAAAGGAGCTTAGTTTTAATGTACAGGTTTAGAATCGTACGCCACAGGTGAGCGCGGACGGTGCTTACCGTTTCAATGGTCTTCCAAATGGTACTTACAAGGTTTCGATTTCTCACCCTGAGTACATGGAAACATCTAAAATGATAGACGTGGACGAAGGATATTTCGAGCTCGATTTTCAGTTAGAAGAGGACACCAATGAATTCTAATATTGAAACTTCTCATTTAATAAAGAATGGATTTAAAAATCAACACGAACGGGAGCAAATAACGGATCGTGGAGTGCTCGATCGCATACGTCCGGGGCACCAACGTATTTTGAAATTCAGTCGCGTCAGTATGTTTGTGGGCACAGTGCTCGTGCTCATAATGCTGATGTTAGATCTTTATTTTGTGGGCTTACTGGTTGCGGCATTGATGTGTGGTATGGCTGAGTCTCATGGTCGTTGTGGCATATCGCATATTGGTATGCTCGCGCCACTGAAAGCACTTAATTCTAGCGCTTGGGTAAAGTGTTGCTTAGCCTACACACTTGGAGGTGTGGTAACAGCGTATCTGATTGGACTATCCATTGCCGGCCTCGGTTCTTGGATTAAACTTGGTATGTCGCCTTACTATCTTGGCTTGATCGGATCTGTCTGTGTTTTGTTTTTGATACGGGATGTTGGTTGGCTTAGATTCAAACCACCACAATGCGATCAACAGACATATAAAGAGTGGGCGATGATGTTTGGAAGGGTCGTGGGAGCCGGAATGTGGGGCGCGCACATTGGATTGGCCGTGACCACGGTGATAAAGTACGGCGGATTGTATTGCTTAGTTCTTGTTGCGTTTGGCTTCGGAATCGGTATGGGCGAGTGGTTATTGGTCGCGTTTTGGCTTGGTCGAGTAGTTTTTCTATGGGCGACTCCTTCATTGATGAGTTCAAGTCCCGATGGTATGAAAATTGGCATTACATTGGAACACTCAGATAGTGCTTTTCGTTTGTGTTCGCTGAGTGGTTTAACCTGTATTTTGGTGTTAAATTTAGTACCGTTGTTCCCAGGGTTGTTGTGATCATCGTCATAAGTATCGTTCAAATCTTACTAGTTACATTGGTCATTGTGAATGCGCTAGTGCTTTGCGTTATGTACGCCCGAGTCTCCGAGCTAACGCGTTTGGCTTCAGTCGGGGGAGGTGCTCACCGCTTACTAGGATTTGAAGTACCAAGATTTGAAGCAGTGGACGCAAACACAGGAAAAGTTATAAATTTCTGCAAAAAGAAGACAAACCGCTTGTGCTTGCTAATTGTGAGTAGCGGTTGTCAGCTATGTCAGAAACTGTTGAATGCGCTCCGCGATGAAACAACAGAAATAATTGAAGACGCTAAGGATTTAGAGTTTGTAGTTTATTGCCAAGGTTCAGTGAGGGGGGCTCGCAGCCTGTTGATGGGTATTGAGTCTCGAATCGTGACTCTTGTGTCGCACGACACTGATCTCACAACTGTCCTACCCATTTCATCTGTACCCGCATTGTTGACCACAGACACGACCGGCAGTGTGGTTCGTCATACTTATCCCTTTTCAATACATGATATTCTTACCGTGATATCTAACCGTGAAGAAGAACCATCGACAAGATCAATTTGATCTATGACGATTCACTCAATCTATGCATTGAGCAGCATAGTCATGACGCTTATTTTGTTTTCGTTTCGTCATGTCATGCTCAAACTAACGGAAGAAATTGCTCGATGTCGAGCGATCTTAGAACGACATAGTGCAATTGCTACTTTCAAAGACCACTCATCGCTTCCGAAGAAGGTTCATCACGGCAAACAGCTACCAAATTTCCAAGCTGTTGACATAGTCACGGGACAGACAATAGAGTGCCAATCCTGGATTGGAGAATCTGCGATTGTTGCATTTTTTCGGCGAGAAGAATTTGAACAGTACACTTTGGATAGTTTACTAGTTATGCTTCGAAGCTGGTGGTATCACGTTGATGGTAAACTGTTTGTCATCTTACTGGATTCTCAACTTCAGGTCCCTCACCCCGTCCCACATCACCAAATATTGCAAACCGATGTGGGTCCTTACATAGTATTGGGCATATCCAAAGAACGTGATGCTGTTCAAACACTTGGATTGACCAATACTCCGAGTGCGGTTCAACTTGATGCCTCTGGGATCGTCAGACGCATTGGATTTTTTGCAAATAACGAAGGGAGAAGTTGAAAGGAATATTCTATACTGTACTGTGTCTCTCAATAGGACTTGTTTTAGTGTACGCAGGTCTTGCGAAACTTCGTGCATTGCGTGCTTTTTGTGTTGCCGTGGGAGACCTAACAAGGCTTACAGCACCACTCGATCGGATACTAGCCCTCGCTGTAATTGGTGCCGAGCTTGCTCTTGGATCTTGTTTGATTTTTGGTGTCATTCTGGCAACCTCTCTTTGGATGTGTTTAGCGATGATCCTCGCGATGATGGTTGTGTCGCGCAATAAAGACACATCGACTACCGACACACTTTGCCTCTGTTTCGGTCAAGACGGGGTATTAGCAAATTCTTGGAAGAGTTTCGCTCGATCGACACTTTTACTAATAGGGACAGGTAGTGCTCTGGTCATGACCACCGTCTATCCGGATATCCAATCGGTACCTATCTCGTTAGAAGTCGTTGCTCTCGCTCTGGGAATAGTGTTATTGTGTGCCTGGATAACTGATATCGAGTTTACAAAGCGCGTCCCGAGATAGCAAGTCGAGAGTTGCCTAAAAAATGAGTACGTCAATTCTGTTATTGCGTAAAACAACAAAAACAATATTTGGGGTCTGAGCGCGCTTTAGGGAACATTAATTAAGACAATTTACGGGAGAAATTTATTGATGACTGAGTCTAAAAAAACGGACTTGAGAAGCTTTTACCTGGTAAGACGAGGACCTTAATCAGACTCTATCGGTACCTATTTTGACGTAAATCTTCAAGAACTATCTGATATCAAGTGGTTTCTTTGCACTCCAAAACAACTTGCGCAACTTAGTTTACCCAAGAAATCCGAGTGGAGCAGTACGACTCTCTGGAGAATAGAAATTTCTGACAGCTGGGAGCACTTCGTCAAGGTTGCTAGGCGATACTCCGAACCAGAGTGCTAGTTCCGCAAAGTATTCCTCAACTGACGTTGTTGGAATGTAGATTCCACGACCCATATCCAATGGACTTGAGTCAGACAACTCCGGATAGGATCCGTACATCATACCGCCATTGACTTCACTTCCCATAATCATGTGATGTCCACCCCAGCCATGATCAGAACCCTGACCATTAGAAGTGAGCGTCCGACCGAAATCAGAGATCGTAAAGGTAACGACGTTTTCGAACTCGCCAAGTTCCTGCAAAGCGGATCTGAATTCGTCTAATCCTTTGCTAAGGACAGGTAACATAGACTCTTGATAACCGACCACATTGAAGTGGTGATCCCAGCCGCCGTATTGCACGAAAAACGTTTGACGACCCTGTCCGAGGACATTTCGAGCTCCAATAACTCGAGCAATCTGTCTGAGCGTCGCCGAAAAGTAGTTGTCTGAAAACTGTGTCTCAAACTCGGGCGCAGATCGTATCGCATTGACAATTGTGTCTCGATTGTCCATAGCTCCTTTCAATCTACGAGAATACTCGCGTCGGAGCATGTTCTTCTCTTCGACGCCCAGTATATCTCGAATGACTTCATGAACATCGATCCCATTAGACCAAAGCTCAGGAAATGACCAAACAGTGTTTGCGCCATCGCCTCGATTGAAAATCGTGTAAGGATTCACTTTTGCGCCGGTTTGAAATAGGTTTGTTCCAGACAAAGAGATGTTCATCGACAATCCATTCGCTGGATTAGGATTGAGAAGATCGGCCATTCTCCCTCCCCATCCATATGAAGAAGACCGTCGATACGAAATCGCCGATTGCCATTGTGCTATCTGATCGGAGTGTGAAAACAGTCCGAGCGGCAACTTTGCCGTTCTTGCTCTTATCGCCGAGACATCAACAGGTTCGATGAGTGTTCCAACATTAGCGACGAAAGCGAGATCCCCAGCTTCGTAAATCTGTCGAATTTCGTCGAATCTCCCATGCAGAGCATAGCTTCGACCTTCGTTCGACTGATTCGATAGTGGAAGCAGAGAATTGAAATCAAGCGCTAGATCTGATCGTATCTTTGCATATTCATCGTATTGATCCTGATCGTAAGGTAGGAGCATGTTGTACGAATCATTACCGCCCGCTAACAAGATGCAAACGAGTGCTTTGTACCCATCGGTTGTCGACGCTGCGACGCTACGGGTCAATCCCAGGGTTAGAGCAGTTGTTGACGCCGTCGCTGCCGCAACGCCCAGACCGCAACTATGACTCAGGAATCGTCTGCGATTTAACACAACTCAATCCTCCACAGCATTATCTGGTGAAATCAAGATTAAATAGATCGCGATTTGCGCTCGTTCCTTATCGTCGTCAACTTTGTTGAGGACATCCTTAACGATGTCCTTTGTCGCTTGGCTCAGTTTGCCCTGCGTCAGCACAATATCCAGTCTTTTGATGAGATCATCTGGCTCCGCAGCCAGTTCCTCGTACTCGCTCAAGTCAATACGCGGTGTCTCGAAATGAGGACGAAATGTATGAAATAACTGGTTTTCGTTGAAGATTGCGAGCCCAATATAGTTAGTTACTCCAATTACCGTAGTAGCAGTCGTGATTTGAAATTCGGGTGCAACCATGTCGTTGTCTGCAATTTCACCAACTGGCGCATAGTCTGGTTGATAGAAATTGAATACACTTGGAGAAGCAAGCGGATGCTGTTCGACCAAGAATCCCATCCGAAAACCTGTGTTGAAGTATTCACCGGATTCCGAAGTGTAATTGAATATGCGCGCCAGTGAAACCATGCGCACCACCGGTTCTTCCAGTCTTCCAAACGTGGCGGACCAAGTACCAAGTTCTGCTTCTGGATCGAAGAATATCGCACGAAGCACTGCCTTCATATCGCCACGAGGACTTCCCGTTTCGCCGTTGAACGCTCGAGCTACGCGTTCAACGTATTCAGGGGACGGATTGGAAGTGACCAATCGTTGAATTAACTGTTTGCAAAAGAATGGTCCCACATTCGGATGGTTGAACAACACATCAATCGCAGCTTCCACATCCTTCATTCCCGACTGCCCCGCTGGCACGACTGTCCCATCTAGAAGCATTTTTTCGCTGGGCTCATGGTGTCTCTCGTACATGATCATCGGCAGACTAAACACCTCGGTGTCAGCATGATTAAAGTATCGACGACCCCAATAGTGTCCCTCTCCCGCGTAAGTCAATCCCGTAAATATCTTCGCCATCTCGCGGATGTCGTCGTTATCGTAAGTTGGAATTGGTTCTCCTTTAGTGTCTAGTTTGAGAGTGCCATCGATGTTCAACTCATACAATCCAATTGAAAACAACTGCATGATCTCCCTGGCGAAATTTTCGTCTGGAAATCTATTTCGTCTGGGATTTGCCTTACGGTTATTTGCGTGACTGAGATAATGTCCCATTGCTGGGGATAGTGCGACACCCTCCAATAGATCTCGAAAATTGCCAAATGCGTTTTCTAATAGCAGATCGTAAAAGGAAGTCAACGAGTAGGGGGTCAGTCTGAGCACTGGAGCTCTATCCGAAACAACGAAGAATTGACTGAGTGCATAGGCAACGCGTTGTCGAACAACATCATCGGCTGTCATGGTTTGTTGCCACCATGCAAATCTATGGATTACCGTTCGGAGTTTGAGAGGATTCCTAACGAACTCGTCCCATTCGCCAGAGTCTTGTCTTGTGATTAGGTCTTCAGCTATCGGTTTGTGGCGTGCAGGAGGAATATCGAACTGCTCTTCCAGCCAGAAATTGCGACCTTTTTTCGCGATTTCCTCGATTTCCTCGTAGCGCAAACCAAATGTAGATTGACTCGCGAACCGTGATGCTTCGTTGAGTTCGTATTCAGAGACGGTCTCACCAGATCCAATCCCAGGGTCGATGTCATCATCGTCGTCGCCGTCCCCGATACCATTTGTAGAAAAGCCCGCGATCAACATCCCGCCAACACACACTAGCTTTAACGGGAGAAACAATCTGCTATTGAACCTCGAAAGGTTCAGTCTGGTGGGTGGACTGTGTTCAACGGGCACTACGCAACTAACCTACGTGTTTGTTCACGTGCTATTCAATAATTGTAAAACAATTACTGTGATTTTTAAAAATTTCATTGGAAAAACTTATCACTCTCACTTGTAGATTTTTCGTTCAATGTGAGCTGGATTGATTGTCGGTTCGTTCGCTGGACATTTAAAGAAAAAACTCCTAATCTGGGTGAATCAATAATGTTCGTCACGTCCCTTTGTAGACACGGTTTATCATCACTCAAGATCAGTATAATCTAGAAGAGTAAAGTCGCCTATATCTCAGTCGAATCGCAAGCTACTTCAGTGGAAGCGTCGTTGTTCTTCAATCGAAGAAACACCTGTAATCTTTTCATGCTAACCCTTTCTGACAACTGCTCAAAAACCCTTCATTTAGTACTCGAACTCATTGATGAAATTGCCCCACGTAGCTCATTTCTATTAGGAGGAGGCACTGTCTTAGAAGCACGTTGGCACCATCGATTAAGTACCGATATAGATCTATTTACGAACGAAAAGGCTATGTTCGAGTTGATAGATCCATTCATTCGACTAGCAAGTACCGAAAAGTGGTTGAGTCGAGGAATTGCGATAGAGCAGATTTTTGGCGCATACGGAGTGATGGGTAGTACCCCACATGGAGAGTTTAGCATCCACGGAAACCCAAACATTTTCTCGAACGCGCGCACCGAAGAGGAGATTGAAGGGACTGGAATCTTTGCTCAAAGCATTCCTGAAATACTTTTAAGAAAAATTCGAGCGCGCATGGTCCGCACCGCCTTGTACTATTCACGAGACGCCTACGATGTAGTTGTCGCAACTTTGTACGCTCCCAATGAATTGAAACTGGCACTTGACAATCTAAACACTTTGGAAAACGATTCCCTTGAATTTGACCGGCACCGTACTGACTTGCAAATTAGGGATCTAGAAGATTTGATTAAACCGAAGTTTCCGCAAATCGTGAAAAATCTTCAGTCCTTCTTGTTCGATGTTTTGACAAGGAGGATCCATCGCGAAGACTTTCTAAACATATTGGATTTCGATCAGGAGTTTCCATATTGAATGCATCCAGAAAACAGCAAGAACAGTTAGAATCAATGAAGGTCTGGGAAAGAGAGAGTGGATTGAAAACCGAATGGCTGTTGAACCGAATACCGATTGACGTATTGCCTCTTGATGACTTCGATCTACCTTCGAGTCACCATCGACCGCAGCAATTAGAATTGGGAATGAATCTCTTACGTGGTCTAATCAGCAACCACATGGCTGGAATCAGAAGCAAATTTACAGCGGAAGAAGTGGTCGACATGATGAAGAACCCGTCGGTACTCACTGCGCGTCAGATATCCTACATTCGTGAGTTGATCAATCACTGCAGTCCGTGGATTCTCAAATTGCTTTCAGACTCAATAGGGCTCACGATCTATGAATGGGCTCGTGTGATGGGAATTTGCGAGATTAACAATCGACGTATTGCAGAGTGGATAAACTCGTACGTCCCTGAATACACAGTCTCCTTTTATTGGAAACGGATTTGGTAGCCCCCGATCGATTTGTTTTTTCATGGTTGAACCTAGTCAATTCAAACGCATGTAGTCCGAGTTTGAAATCAAAAACACTGAATTTACTCTCGACGGTGCGCTGGGAAACTTACAAGGCGTTTTCGGTGTAGAAACCGGATACAATAGTACTGTCTTTTCTTAACCAGACTGAAAAGGTTTTGTCCAAACCGTGGAACTCAGGAGTGGCATTCCTGTCAGAAAACTGTAACAATTCGTGCCCATTCAGTTCGGTAAATCGTCTACTAAAACATGCAGAGTGTGAAGATTCTGTTGCTCAACGCACTCACTTTGGTGGTATTCAGCGGCATTATTCTTGCATGGTATTGACACATTCAACTTTCGATCGAAAAAGGAGCTAATCATGAAAACGGGCAGTCAATGGATAGTAGCATGCTTTGTGCTAGTATGCTCTTACGCTGTCTTTGCAGAAGTAATCGTACCTAATGTAGTAGGTGATCCCTATGAAGAGAATCGAGAGTATTTGACCATTGAAGGTTTCAAAGTCTATGTACTACCAGTTCAGCAGTATTCGTGGCGTGGATACACACTAGAGCAACGCGAAGATGAACGTCTTCGAGCGATCCGCAAAGTGACCTCGCAATTAAAAGTAGCTGTATCGCTTCTACCTCCAGATCCGATTAACGAGTTGCGTACTCGGGTTATTCTGTACATGGACGATACTTGTGAATATGGAGTTCCGACAGAACCCGGCAAGACTGTTCGAACTGGAAAAGTCTATTATTCTCCGCTTACGAGCAAAGACGGCAGTAACCGTAAATTGGGCCGAGTGACTATTCGGTGTTATTCTGCGTTCGTTCACGAGTATCCGTACAAAGGGATAGTGTTGCACGAGCTTGCACACGCATGGCACGATTTGTTTTTGCCTAACGGCTTTGAAAATCACAAGATCAAAGCTCAATATGAGTGGTCTAAAGAGTGTTTACACTCACAGCACCAGTCTTATTGGAAAACAAATGCCGGTGAATTCTTCGCGGAAATGTCCTGTGCGTACTTTTTTCGCAGTAAGGATGTACCGCACACAGACATGTCAATGAGTGAAAAGAATAAATCTTTAGTAAATTTGGCATGGCAGGATCCACCTAAGCTAGATGAATTTGATCCTGCAGCAGGGGGTTGTACGGACGAGCGTGAATTGACGTTGAATGAGAGTGAAAAGTTTATTGACAGGAAACGAAGTTATATCGGGGCTCATTAATTGGCAGGTATCAATCTGTTGAGCCATGCCGAGAGTAAGACTCAGCCGAGTTCAAGTTAAAACTGTACTCCGGCCATACAATCCCAGATGAATCGAGTGCTTACAGATTAGATAAGAGAAGTACTCCGCAACTTGTTTCGTTCCTGTGCTGAAGTTAAGGAAAATGAGGAACGACAATCTATACACCATTTCAGTAAATAGTGGAAATCCTTCACGGAACAACATAATTTCAAGATTTGCAGAACCTCCGGACAGAACCTGCGTTATAAAAATTTCGTGAAATAAGCAACTTCGAAAAGCGAAAGGAACACAAAAAAATGAAACTGATGCTATTCGTTACGGTAATGTTGTTTACAGTTCTTTCACTTGCTGAAGAACTATCGGGGACCTATGAATTTCCACCGCCGGACGGGTTGGAAGGAGATTCAGCCATAGTCGAGCTCAACAGAAATGAGGAAGGAAATTATTCGGCACAAGTGTCTGTTGCAGAGCAAACCATTGAAGGGAAAAATATCGTCGTTGGTGAGAATCAATTTTCTTTCGATATAGTGGTCGAGACCCCTGATGGAGACATGTTGCAAGTCTATACAGTTAAACTTGACAAGGACGAATTCACCTTGTCCATATTGTCCGAACTTGGTGATCGAAGCCAATCCATTTCTCTTAAGGGAAAGCTAGTCAAAGAACTCGACGGTACTTATACATTTCCACCCCCTGAGGGTACCCAAGGCGACACAACCAAAATCCAATTGACCAAAGACGATGATGAGAACTTCTATGTTATGGTAGCTGTTGGTGATGAAACGATTGAGGCATCGAATGTCAGAGTCAGTAGAGATCAGTTTTCGTTCGATACAGAGGTGAAGACGCAACTTGGAGACATGTCCCAAACTTGGAAAATTGAAATCGCTGACGACCAAGCTACTCTGTCGATACTGGCGGATGTTGATGGTCAAAATGAATCGATGACACTGAAAGGCAAGCGAGTCGACGAGGAGGCTGATTCAGAGAGTAAGAACAACAAACATGAAAAGTTGTGAGGTTCCCACGAAAACGAACTCAATTAGTTTTTTTACGTTTGCTTAAATTGATGTTATAACTCAAAGAGTTATCCATTAACACACGTATAACGGCCGATGGTAGCTAGTTGAACAGCTCGAGTTCCATTGCAGTACGTTCAAATTGATCAACCACTTCTAACACCGGACCTGAAATCAACTCGTCGACGTAGAGTTCGTTAATTACCTTTCGACAACTGCGGGGTTCATCGGATTCTTCTGGATCCTCAGGTCCATGAGAACGGCTAGATGTTCCGTTGGGTGCATCGTAGGGCGGCTCACAGAGATGTTGGACTAATAAATCCCAGTTCAATTCGGTCTGAGTCTGTCTTAAGTCGGCTAATAACTGAAACGTTTGAAGAAAACGCTCTACACTCGGTGCTTTTTTTGATTGCAACTCTTTCCAAGGACCACTCGAAAAAAAGCGTTTTAACCGCCCAAACCCGCTTCCGTGTTCCAAGTAAACTATCGACGAACTAGGAATCATATACCCTTGGGTTAACCCCGCGGCTTCATCACCTAACCGTGCGGCTAGTTCGATGAGAGTCGCTACTGTACCCTTCAGTCTCATTGGATTGTCTATAGACACGAGCAGTTTAATGAGGTCTGAGTTCCATTTCGTGGTGAGCTGCAGATCAGGAGCTAGTTCTTCACACTTCTTTTCGATCCAAGTACGTTCAAGTTCTTGTTTCCACATGAACTGATCTTGCTCTAATGTAAAGTTTTCTGGATCCCGATAAAAAATAAACGGGCTGTGCCTAACTCCATTGTGAAAACAGTATCTATTTATTAATGCGTAATTCATTATCGAATCTGCATGACAGGACTCTGTCAGATCCCAGTTCGAATCACTGTCGTGTTGCAATATGCACTCTGGACGGTCCAGCGCGTCTTGCACTCGGCTGAAATCGCCCTCAGGATCGGCAAATATTCGCCCGAATGTCAATGGGTTCTTTAACTCAATAAACGCAAACGGACCCTTTTTGTCTCTGGTACCCCAAAGATATGGATTGATGTCATTGACATGGTCGTCCAACGCTGTTCGGCAATCGTCAGACTCTTTAAAAAAGGGTGCTAATTCGTCATTCTCGTCCCACAGACTATACGGCCAGTGATCGTCATCATTCAGTATCGTTGAGTGGAAAGGGACGAACTGATCGAAGCCGCACGCAACTTCAACCGATACTTGCGAAGTCTCTAACGAGGGGAAACTTGGCGGTTCGAAAGCCGCTTTTGATGGTTCCGCTTCACTCGGATGAGAGACATCTGTCTGCGACTCGACATCAGAATCAGAACTGATGTGTCTAGACGGAATAGCAAAGCCGCTGTTAGCCGGTAGGAAATAGAAGTAAACAAAGCTCATCAAACCTAGCCCTAGTGCAACTCCGCTGACCCAATACCAAAGACGAAGCCTAGAACTTCGCTTTTTGTGTCTTTGTTTTTGTGCCATCCTACGATTTCAAACAATCATAGTCGTCTAGTCTTGAGTGATTCGAGCGTTCAAAAAGAGATTACTCTATCCCATTGTATGTGTTTGCTGATTAATACGCGGTCTACTTTCGAAGCAACGTCTGGCACTAGAGAATCTGATTGAGCTATTCGATTGACTAAATCTGACCACCATCAATTGATTGGACACGACAACCGCAATGCGCTCTGTCAATCGAAACGAAAGTAACGTTAGAGAACTTCTCCCTCAGCTGTTGGTTCTTCAGTTTCCTCCTGTTCCGTATCACTTCCAAATCGATCCTTAAGAAGTCTCTCAAGTTCGTCCGTGGAGAGTTCCCTGTTGAGAATTTTTCCGTCAGATTCAAGGAGAAATTCTGTCGGAATCCAGGTAACACCATAATCGACCGGAGTATCCCCTAAAAATCCATTCAGGTCCCCCACGTTTATTCCTGGTACTTGGTGCGCGTCTGCTCCAGCTTTCCAATCTTCGTAGGTGTCATCGATGGAAACGAACACGATCTCAAACCCTTTCTCACTATATTCAGCGTGAAGTTTTTTCAACTTGGGTAACTTTGCGACACAGGGTCCGCACCATGAAGCCCAAAAATCTATGAGAACTACTTCATTCTCGGCTAGTACATCGTTGAGCGCAACATCTTCGCCGTCCAAATCTGTGAGTGTGAATTCTGGTGCTATCTGACCCGCTACGATAGTTTTGGCGTTTGAGGCTACTCTAATCTGTCTCTCTTGTGAATCTCTCTGGGGTACTACTCTCCGCGCAACGATGTCTTTGTCGAGTGCGGTGGCGATCTTATCCCAGCTTTCCAATTGACGTGCATAGGCTACACCAGAGCGAGCTCCCAGTTCCATTGCAAGTAATGCCACTGTCGCATCATCCTGCGTGTTTTGAGCGAGCGACGTTAGAATTGAATTTTTGATCGCTGCCATTTCTTTAAAAGCATCAAAAGGAGTTTTAGTGGGTTGTTCCGCAACAACCTCGTCTTTGGTTAACTCATCCTCCGTTGTGGAATCTGCGGTAGTCTTTTTTGCTGCGATCTCAATTGCGTGCGCGTAAACATCCATCTTTCTGAGATATTCGTCGCTGTTCTGCCAACTCTCTATAACTTTGCTATGATAGCTACCTTCTTTCTCCGAGTGCGCTATCAATTCAGACGCTCTGCCACCGGGTGCAAATGAACTCGAAGACTTGCTTGGAAATATCCTAATTTTTGCACCAGGTTCTACAATTACACTCACAACTCCGGAGTACACATCAACTTGACTATGAACCCAGACGTCAACTAGTAATGGCTCAGTCGCTATTCCTTCGATTAGGAATCTTCCATCTTTGAGAAACACTTGATTTGATCTATTAGACAAAATGCTGCCTTCCTTCGGATTGCTAGAACCAACACCAATATATGCAACTGCTAACGACAGGTCTTTGTCGTCGATCGAGCTGAGATCGCCAATAATCGTAAATTTAGCATCGGACCCTTCTACAATTCTGAAATCTTCAACTAACAGTAACTGATCTTCGATGCCGGGAAACGAATTGTCTCTGTCCCACAAAACAAAGGAAGTTATCGTGTCCGGGATCAAAACAGCAGACAGCGTCATCGGTGCTTCTTTACCTCTAGTTACGGAAATCACGACACTCGTTCTTGATTCAATTTCTCCTTCAAGCACGACTTTACCGTCGGTAAACGAGCCTGAAGCAACGATGTATTCGTATGTCGTACCATCATCATCGACAAGGCAACCTGTGATTTCGACGAACGTTTCCATCTCTTCAATGGATGCTCCTGATCCTGTAACAATCCACTCGCCTGTTACTGTAAAAGTCTTGTTTTCGCTCGCATGGCCCCACCAAACAAACAGTACGCTTAAGACTGCTATCGTTAGTCCAATTTTTCGTTTCATCGGATACCCTCCTGCGTCAGTCAATAGCAGAAATCGACTCTTCAAATGCTATCAAGTATACCTATGAAAGCTTCGATCAGCATGGGGAGCGAAAGGGATAGGTCTGTACCCCTACACTTCGAAATCAAGTGCTCGTACATGCGTTGAGAAAGTTTCGCTCTATGGAGTGTGGGGTTTGCTCGAGACAGGTGTCAGCAAATTTATCCAAGTTGTAGAAGAAGTTTTTGACGCCAATAGCTTTACAAGCTTGACGTTTGTTTGCGAGCACTTACTTCCGGAACAAGGAGAGTGTGCTAAATCACCCAACGGTCCTCAGAATCGGTCCCAGCTGACTAGAAACTCCCCTTATCTTTTCTGAATAAAACCATCAACCGCGCTGCAATGAAACAGATTACAAGACTGCTCATAGCGGCCATAGTCGCAAAAATTAATGTTCCTGAATCAAACGACGAATTCCAAATCAACACTGCTATCAGGTCCAAAATCATCGTACTAAACCCAACCGCTAGAGCAAACAGAACCGAAGTAAGTAGAGGATGATTCAAAAACAGATTGTCGATGCTGAGATCCCAGTTGTTTTTTGCGTGTTTAAATCGACTAAATATCACATAAAAAACAACAAATAAGGGGAGAATTGACTCCAATTTATTTGTAGCCCACCACTGAGTTAGTGGCCATTGAAGAAGAACTGAATACAGTAATAATTCAACACCAAACACTACTAGCCCAAAGAGCAAAGCCGTAAGAGCCGCACCTGCCAATGGTCGTTGTGTACAGAAGTGTTCTAACCGACCTAATTCTTGAGTGGATTTGTCCATAGAGCTGGACCATTCACAATTGGTATTGAGTCAACGAAATTTTACGAATGATTTTTTCATCTAGTGAACCGATGATCCTTTGGGTATTGACCGATTGGAGATGAAAATAGGCGTCCCCAAATCTAGTCGTTTGGTCCGGTTTAACGTGTGTGTAAGAGCCGCCTCAATTTAACTATCGTTTTGTTTACCTGTACTATCCAACATCGTGTTATCTTTGCTTGCTTCTAATGCTTCAAGTTCTTCTTCATATTTCGTTTCTAGAAAGTCTTCTAATGGCTTCGGAAACATATGAGAATGGAGGATGCAACCGTTAGTATCCACGAGATAAGATCTCGGTAGGCTACGAAGTCGAAAGGCCTTGGATGTCGATCCGGCTAGGTATTCATCGTTGATCTCTCCAACGTCAATCCAGGGGAGTTGGTGTTCTTCAGAAGATTCTTTCCATTGTTCCTTAGTAAAGTCTGTACAAACGGAAACGATTTCAAAGCCATGTTCGCTATAGGTGGCATAAATCTCTTTTAATTTTGGATATTGGGCAATGCTGGGGCCG
>VXLL01000004.1:63304-239999 GCA_009841615.1 Gammaproteobacteria bacterium
ATGCAGGGGCCGCACGCAGTTGCCCAGAAGTCTATGAGCACGTAGTCGTTTTCAGCGAGAACTTCATACAAAGTCACGTCTTCGCCGTCGATGCGAGGGAGTGAGAAGTCCGGAACTTTGTCCTTTGGTCTCAGTTTGTGGTCGCCGGTAAAGTTTCTTAGGAATTTTGGTAGTCGGGCAGGTTTTTCCAACGTTGTCACCTTTTTGCAACTCGTGGCTTTTTTTCCATCAACTTCCCTTTGGTCATCTGTATTTTCTTTAGGCGAATCGGCCAGAGAAACTAAGTTCCCTAAGTCGGAAGACTGAATCCCACTCGCGTAGAAATTGGGTACAGACGAACCATGCCCGAACGACATGAACATCAGTAGCAGCAAGGCCGATGTGCTGGCTTTAACAATTCTTAATGTGTTTTTCACTTTCGTTACCTCACTAAATCAACGTTATTGATTTACGCGTGGACCCGCGCGATCTGCGGCAATCATCAGAACGCTAATAAAGCAATTTTTGAAAATCCGCAAAAAAAGGAGAGTGATGATGTCCACAAACTAAATTATGTTATCTGATTTTGCGACACGCTTTTTTCCTTGAGTGGGCATCTTGTGTCCATGCGACGAAAGCTGTGAAGAATTGTGCTACTAGTTCTCTTCTTTCGCCATAGTCCATCTGATAGCGTCGCCGATGGTATTGCCTTCCGATAGAGGTGTCAATACTACATCGACAGTTCCTGCCTCCAAATCGAACAATCCAAGATCATTCCACCCCGATTTTGCTTCTTGAGGTTTAAACTCGATCGTATTTGAGAGTCCCAAGTTTTTGATTTCCAATTGAACGTTTGCTAGCCTAAAGCTGCTTTGCATCCAAAAAATTGAACCTAAACCAGGGCTGTGTGTAGACGTATACCTCTTCCTTTTGATCGCTGGCATATGAATTTCAAGCTTCCACTTTCCCGGTGTTGGAATGTACTGCGAATAAGTCAACTCTGTCTGTTCAGCACGCTGGAAATTAATTACGTAAGTGTGCCTATACCTCCCAAAACTTGACGCCTCCGAGTCCCGATACCATAGAACTGATTCGAACACGTTCTTATCTAAACTGTCGGCCGCGCTATTTAGTTCTAGCAAACCATGGTCGGTCTCGAGTTCCGCGTCGTAGCCGCCAAACAAATACTTGACCCATTTCGGAAACAGTGAATTATTGATGGCATCTGCACCACCAATGACTGAGAATCCAGCGTCCAAGTCATCGACTATGATGGAGTCTTCATTGTGAAGAATCCAATCGACTTCCGTGATATGTGGCAAACTCACTGAAGTTAAGGGAATCTCATCATCATGTTCAACAATGTTCACACGCAGCAGTCCTCGATTGTGAGAGAAATAGGGATGTACCAACACTTGTCTAGGATGATCAATCGTCTGGATTGCGATCTGCAGTGTCGTTTTACTTGGTACTCGGAAGGGTGTTGATTTTTGAAAACCTAACTCACCTTCCTCGCCAGAGGAGACGGTTACGAAACCATCGACTGTTTCATCATTGCGTATGAAAAAGCTTGACTGATAAACTACTTCATCTGAGTCGGGATTCTCGAGTCTTTCCAAGTTAGGCTCTGCAACCACAAAACCAGGTATTTCAGCACTGTGTAGCCAGTTGCCTAACAAATCTCTAAAGTCAACACCTGCGTTCAATGCAGTGTTGTGAAGGTCTTCCTCCGTGTAATTCCCACCGCGATACTGCGCGATTAAATCTCTTAAAAAGGAACCTACGTCATTCTCGTCTGCGACATCTAATACCAAGTTTTTGAGTGCATCAACTTTGAGAATTAGAGCATGGTATGAGTTCATAGTATCTTGTTCAAGATCAAAACTAGTCAGAGGTGTACCAATGGCTTTTTCCCATATAGACGGGCGATTGCTGAATCGCTTTCGAAACTCTAGCTTTTCAAGACGTGCTTTGGCACCAAAGTCTCCTCCAGCCCACATCACGGAGGTCCGCAAATCAGATACTCTATTCCCTTCTAGCGCAGTATGGATCGAAAAGTATCCATCTGTACCCATGACGAGTTCGTTTGCGATTTCACCTACCAAATATTCGATTGCAACCGCTCCTGAACCACTTGGCTTTGTTTGGTGACTTACCAAATTGCGACCAAGATTGAGTAAAGGACTCCCACCCTCAAAATCGTTTTCAAAAAATGCCAGCAAGAGCTGTAGTACAAACGCACTAAGCTTCTCTTCGTCTTCAGTCAGTTCTGCGTCTTGAGAATTGATTGCATAGTCAAATCGTGCGATGGGTAGACCAGACTCTCTGATCATTTGAATACCTGGCGGTGAATATACGCTGTCCATTTTCCAACCGCCGCCGTAAGTTCTCAATGGAAGAGGGACCTCGACGAACGACAACGTGTCGTATGGGTAGCTGATACCCAATTTCCTAGCTTGCGTCATACGTTCCTCAATCCATTCTTTTAGAGCAGGAACAACTGGTTCCAATAGTTTCAAATTTTTGGCGTGTTTCTTGCTAATTAGAAGTTCAAACTTGGTGTCTTCGATCGTAAAGGAACGCCGCTCAAAATTAGATGCAACTAAAGCGACTTCCGAGACAGGATTCTTCGGTTTGAATCGATATTGCGTTCTCTTTTTTTCGTCAGTTAGCGTACGCGATCCTGGACCCGCGACAATCCAGTTTTTTGGGACGGTCACGTGAAGATCAACATGGTAAAAGTCTTGAGGACGACTCTCCAAATTGGATTGACCATACGCGGATCCAGATGATGGAAACCAACTAACGCCAGGTACTAGAACAACAAACCCTGGATGAAAAATGTACGATTTCGTACCAAATTGTCGTGCTGCCAATGCTTGTACATAGTTCATGTCCTTCCACGATAGCGAACTGTCCAGATAGGCGAACATTGGGTCGGGGACCCCTTTCGCGACTATCCTGATTTCCGCGCCTGTTGTACCCATATTGTGATTAGGTACTGACAGTAAGCCATCTTCAAAGTCATAGTCTTTCGTCTCTTCTCCATTGAGTTCTAGAGTGTCGATTTTGTATCTGTGATTGAGTGAAAACAACCATATGTCCACAGGATCACTAGTAACAGACGAAACGCTCAGTACGAGATCAAGACGTATCGATCGACCTGGAAAAATCTCGACTTCTCCACTGATTGATTCAATGTTGGTATCAGAATGTGTTTGGAACTGCTTGTGCAATAAAGCCCATTCCTCTACCTGTTCGAGTTCAAGCAATTTGGAATTTACCAACGCATAGATTCCGAATATCGCGATGACAATCGCTGAGCTACCTGTGATAGCAAAAAACTGTCGCTCTTGCAACTTAGCCTGTCTTGGATACAGTACCGAAGTGAGTCCGAGCATTCCTATCGTCAACAGAATGACATATAGGCGGTTGAATACGATGTCGGTATTGAAAAATTGCGGTGCGATCGCAGAGGGTAGGGAATCTAGACCGGTATAAGTTGCCAAAGCCGAAGCAAGAAAGAAGGGAATCTGGCTACTGAGGTAGTAATAACCGAATACCAATACCAACATTATTAGTACGACCAACATACGAAATCGAACTATTACAGCGACTAACATAGTCAGCGAGCCCCAAAAGAGTAGGTTCGGAAGTAAATCCCAAAACAGAAATGCCACGACACTAACGGGTTCTATTACTGAACCAAATCCAAAGTTAAAGACTTCAGCTATCAGTCCAAAGCCGCACATGAGAACAATCAGGGTCATCGCTGGCACTGCGAATAAAAATACGATTCCGAACAATCGACCTGTAATCAACTCAAGATTCGTCATCGGTCTAACGTCGATGGTTGCACCTATGCGATCTCTGACGTCTCGTTGTCGAATATCGAAAGCAAGAAAGACGATTCCAAATGTAAAAGTGAGTAAGGTCATTCTGCCGATTTGAGAGATCGCGAAATGCGGACCTAGAGTCCCAGCTGAAGCGGAAACGTACGATCCGAACATGTGCGTAAACGACTGCACTAGCCACACAAAAGAACCACAAATAACGGCGACTGCGGCCATTACCCATGTCCGTGCTAACCGTCTACACGATCGTATTTCTGCGCAGGCAATTGACCAAAGTTTGGATACTCTCATGTATTTACTTCCTTATACCACGGTTTGATACGGGGACACATCGCTCTTTATCCCAGCGAAGTTCCGGAATGAGTGCCCGAATTTCTTTCGTTGTCTTGTTTCGGTGACTGAAAATTTGTGATTGTGAATTGAGATCTCGAAACTAAGCTTGAAATTGTGACTACCTGAGGCAAGAATCGTGCCAACTGGAGTTTTGCAGAATACAATGAATAGGGAGAAACAGCTAGGAGTGGGAGAATGAAAAAATTCTTGTCATGCGTTGTCTGCGGGATTTCGCTACTAGCACTATCATCATCAGCCTCAGAACCAGGACACGCACCGTTTTTCGGGGAATCGTTTGAAGTGTCTCTTGAGAGCGCGAAAAAAGTGGATCAGTCGCTCTTTGTGTACTTTTGCAAACCGGAAAGTACAGCATGTCAGTATATGGACTACGAGTTTTCGCGGTGGTCGGTTGGAAATTTTTTGAATACTCGTTTCATTAATGTTAAGATCAATGTCGACGACGAAGAGTCCAACGGCCCGGATCTCGCGACAAGATATAAGATAAGCTCCCATCCGACCTACCTGATTCTCGACCACAATGGTAAGGTATTACATGAAGCTACGAGAGCCATGGAGGGAAGTGTGTTTATTGATACTATTAGCTGGTTGACAGGCGAAACCGAATTTCCAATGGCAGAGCATGACGCTAAATACGAGGCTGGCGAACGCAATCCGGTCTTTGTTCAGCAATATTTACTAGATGCAAGGACTGTATTACCAAAAAATTTAGACGTAAGGGACTTATACATGGAAGCTTGGGGGGAAACTCAAGATAAATACACCGCTATCGCACAAGAATATCTGGCTAGCCGTGAACCTCAAGACCTAATAAATTTACAGGACTTTGCGATAGTCAAAGCATATAGCAATACTCTGAACGACCCTGGTATTGAATTACTACTGGAAAATTTTGATGCGTTTGTCGAAACCACCTCAATGGAACAGGTAAGTGAAACTGTACTCAAGGTCGCGCTAGACACCGCTCTTCTCAAGGTTCTCGCAGGAGATGAGACGTACCTCGATGTTATTGAGTCGTTAGAAGAAGAGCCACTGAAAAAAGCTACGGACTGGCAACGAAATATTAATCCAGAAAGTTGGCATCTACCAGAGAATATGCGCGAACCGTTGAAAAAGAGTTTTAACCACGTGACAGAGTCTTCAAGTCGAGACTCAGAAGAGTAGATTTGCTATTTTCTGACATGAACAATCCCGGCTACTTCATGCTACGTTATGGACAGTGTTATCGCGCTAGCAAAGCACATCCCACATTATTCTTTGCTGCTTGAAACAAATTAGAATTAGAGAATGAATCGCTTATTGCAGTGTGTTCTGGTCGCACTAACATTCGTGTCTGTTTCAGCACCAGGTTCGGAGCCTATTGAAATTCCGTCGGCAGTTGATTATTTCGAGGGAACCGTGGAAGACGCTCTTGAGCACTCGAAAGAAGCAGATCAGTCGCTTTTTGTGTATTTCTACATTCCGGATTGCGCAGCCTGCGAGTTCATGTACAGAGAGTTTCAAGGGGCATTTGTTGGTGGTTTTCTGAACGACCGGTTCATTAACTATAGGGTCGATGCCTCCGACGAAGAAAACAACGGCCCTGAGCTCGCTACAAGATTTAGTGTAGATTCTTATCCGACCTATTTGATCATCGACCACGATGGTAAGGTTAAGCATCGCGCCACTGGTGCCATGGAAAGAGAGATCTTCAAGCTAGCAATTAGCTGATTGACAGGCGAAACCGAATATCCTTTGAAAGAAAAAGACGCTAAATACGAGGCTGGCGAACGCGATCCCGCTTTTATCCAGCAATATTTGCTGGATGCGCAGAGTGTATGACCAAAGAATCTATCTGTTCAAGTCTTACACGTGAAAGCTTGGGGGGATGCTCATGAAAAATACACAGTGATCGCCAAAGAATATCTGGCTAGCCGCGAGCCTAAAGACTTAATAAATTCACGGGATTTTTCGATTATCAAAACATACTGCAAGTTTTTTGATAACCCCGGCTTCAAACTAGTTCTGGATCACTTTGATGCATTTGTAGAAGCCACCTCAATGAAACAGGTAAGTGAAACTGTACTCACAGTCGCGGCAAACACTGCTGAGATCAAAGCTCTTAAAGGAGATGAGACGTATCTTGATGTAATCGAATCGTTAGAAGAAGAGCCACTGACAAAAGCTGCAGAATGGCTACGCAGTACCTTCCCAAAGGCTTGGCGGCTACCAGAAAATATGCGTAAACATCTGAAAGAGCTCTTTGACAAGGTGACAAAGTCATCAAATAACGACTCAGAAAAAGAGCTTTAAATTTCTGTGCCTAGGGCTGTTGCCACTAGCTCCGATCTCCTTGCTATAGTCATCGTTGATGATGTCTCTCGCAATCGAGACTCGAAAAACTGCGAGAGGGAGAATGAATAAAACGCTTGGTACGTATACCGATTAACAACTAGTCGAAGATGGTATCCAAGCTACATGCTAGGGTGATTTCTTACCGTTAGTGATATAAATTCCAGCAACTGTCGCCTACATAACACTTTTACGGACAGTACGTTCTTTCAACTTCGATATCACCTGTAGGCGTTAGAACACCGTCGGCAAGAAGTCTTCCCTCGCAAACAATTAGCTGATGCCGGTAAGTACTTACATCATCATCCGGAACGGTCGACGTGTAAGTTTTCCCCTCTACCTCTGCCGACACTGTACATGACCATTCACTCTCCTCACTTTCGCTACAAGTTATTTCCGCACCTATGACTGGAACATTTTCAGTTAAAGAACCTTCTTCGCTCCCGGCGCCAAATAGACTTGCGCATCCATACAGAAACGGTAAAACACCGACTAATAGAATCATTGTGCGAATTTTTAAAACTGACATTTCCATCTCCTAAGTTATTCTTGATTTATAGATGTTTCTTCGTTTAACGCGTCGTTTGCGTTTCTTCGTGAACTTCTACCTGAGTCCTGACTTCGGTATTCTAAAGCTTTGTTGTGCAAATGACCGTGTGAAAGTGTGCTTGTGTCCCCTGGAAGGTCTGTATTAGTCCGACTAATCAATAGTCAGATCTCTTTTAGCACCAGCAAACGGCCTCTGAACTCTAATTTTTGTATACGGAACCTGTCTGTCAGCGAAAACATATAAACGATGTTGGAAGGATGTTGGAATCATCCATTCAGACA
The DNA here is from genome assembly GCA_009841615.1 of Gammaproteobacteria bacterium. Taxonomy (GTDB): domain Bacteria; phylum Pseudomonadota; class Gammaproteobacteria; order Pseudomonadales; family Azotimanducaceae; genus Bin55. Next base: position 70,651 of record VXLL01000004.1, read on the forward strand.
ACAAGACTTTCGATGTCGTAGGGTAGGGAACGCACAGGGATCTAGGGAATTTGAGGCGACTTAATCAGTAAAGATTGTAGCATTAGCGGATTCGAAGAATATTGGCACTGAACGTTATAAGCATGACTCATGACAGAGTTCATGTCGCAATAGCGAGACGTCGTTTGATAAATACAATTTCATTAGGGCTTCTTGTAAGCCGCAGGTAGAGTTAAACTCCATATATGTTCAATCGGGGAGGTATTTTGTTGTGGTAGAGAAAAGTACTCGATTCAAGTTACTGTTAGTGTTGATGTGTGTAATAACTGCGACTGCGTGTTCGAATCTACACGGGGAACAAGATGCAAACGAATCCAACAATACGCCACTAGGTAGGACCGAAGCCACGAGCCAAGGAGTAGAGTTCTTTGAAGGTTCGTTGAACGACGCTCTTTCACAAGCCGAAAAAGAAGACAAAAATGTCTTTGTGTTCTTGACGTATGACTTCGGAATGTGGGGTCAATCGTGCATAGTCATGCGAGAGGTCGTATTTTCAGATCCAGAAGTCGGCGAGTATTTCAATAAGAGGTTTGTAAATATTGAAGTGGATATCGAAAATGCATTTCATTTTTGGAACGATGTTAGTGTTCACGACGAGTTCAACTTGGTTGTTTTGCCAACGTATCTCATATCGGACGGCAAAGGAAACGGCTTAGGACACGCGCACGGTCGTGCATCTCCGAAACAGCTAGTTTCAATTGTCAGTCGTTTGCTAGGTGAGACTGACTCCATGTTTGATGAATTACAAACTAGGTATGAATCGGGTGAGCGATCATCACAATTTATTCAACAATATTTGATGGCAGCCACTGAGGAACTCGCATTTAGACAACTCGATCGTGACGATGAAGCAAGCGTGAATACATATGAAACTGAACGCGAGAAGTACAAGCAGATCGCAGACGCATACTTCATGAGTAAACCCACTATTGACTTAATCAACGAAACCGATGCGCATTTGATTATGTATTTTTCTGAGCCTCCTTTACGTGGTGATGAGCTCGTTGAATTCGTACTACAACACTACGACGAATTTCTTGCAGTCTCGTCAGAGACTGCGATGGCGCAATTCATGCTCCACGCTACAACAAATGCTGCTGAGGCCGCCGCTCTAGCTGGAGACGAAAAATTTATTGAATACGTCGCAGCACTTGAAAGTTACCCACTGAATCAAGCATTGGATCACGAACGAACTCGCGTTTCAAAGAGTGAACACTTTCCAGAGTCCATTAAGTACGGGTTGGAGTTCGAATATTACAAGGCACGAGGAGATTGGATAGGAGCCTACGCAGTCCTTCAAACACGTCTCGAAGAAGAGAGAGACTGGCCGAAATATTGGAGCTACTCAACAGTAGCGGCAGAGTTAGTGCAGTCTGATATTCCGGCACATCATGAAACGGCTTTGGAATACGGAAGAGAACTTCACATATCGAACCCTGAAGATCCCTCTTATGCTGCAGTCTACGTTGCTGCGTTGATGGTTACAGGCAAGCAAACCTCCGCAGATCGAGTTTCCGAGCAGTACCGTAAAAGAGTGTCTCGTCTCTTCGGCGACAGCACACAGTTGAATAGATATGAAGATGAACTGTCATCGTTGCTGGACCGAATTAACGAAACCACAACGCTCGAAGAACAGAAAATAAATTAGCAACAATCAGTCGCCTCATCCAATAGGAGAAAGTTCGCAGTTCTGCTTTGCGAGAACTTTTCTCGATCAACGCGTACTGATAGTGCCAAAACGTCTCAGTATCCTATTTGTTCAGAAGTGTGGGCGCTAACGGATCCCCTCGAGTACTTCGAATGGACAATCTCTGAGGCTTATTGGGAAGTTCTATGATTTATGGAATTTGATGAATATGAGATTCTTACTGCTTGCCGGTTTCAAACTGAGATGCAAGATACTCTTTGAGCTCATAGGCGGTAACGTCTTTCATCAGTATGCACCCGTTCGAGTCAACTAAGTATCGATCTGGTAGGAAGCTCACACCGTAAGTTTTCGCAATCGGTCCGTTCCAACCTTCAATTTCGCCGAGATTAGTCCACGTTATGTTATGCTCTTCGGAACTTGCTTTCCAATCCTCTGGCGTACTATCAATGGAAATTCCCACAATCTCAAACCCATTGTCCTTGTAAAGAGTGTGTAGATGTTTTAAGCTAGGGAACCGAGATGTACAGGGGTCACACCAAGAAGCCCAAAATTCGACCAGTACATACACATTTTTGTTCAACACTTCACTAAGCGTGATTTCAGTTCCTTGCAATGTTGGTAGTTTAAATGACGGCACGGTCTGACCAAATACCAATTTTTTTCTATTTACCTTTTTGTCGATAGCATGTTGTAAAGTTTGGCGTAGGGGAGCAACTCTCTGCGCAGCAAGATTCGCATTGAGTAATGAGTTTAGTTTGTCGAAAATAGGAAATGCTTCATGACGATTCTGCGAATTGGAACTAAATGCACCTAATTCCATTGCCAGCAACGCGTTTATCGGGTCTTCCGTATTTATGGCTAGGTCTCGCAATGCGGCTTTTCGGATCTGGTTCAGTTCTCGTTCCAAAGCTCGATGTTCTGGTTCAACATCTGTGTCAGTCTCCTTGTAGTCATTTAGTTGAACTAAGTCCAATACTAAGTGATCGCAATCGGCAGCTGGTTGCAAGCTAGACTCAGATGCTTCGAGCTGCTCAGGTCGAGCTATCTCTCTAGGGGTTTCGTTGTCGATTGTTTCAGGACGATTTATGAAATCTCTTTCGTACCGATCTTCGAATGATTGATAAACTTTACCTTCGTCGACTGGGAACGAAAGCTCTTCAGATCCCCCTGTACTTCTAAGTTCTGGTTGAAACTCGGCGACAGCTTTCTCATATGCGAGACTCTTCTTAAGGTACTCCTCACTTTGACTCCAGCTATTAATGAGCTCGAAGTGTCGTCCGTGGTTTGCCGTCGCAACCAGGTGATCGCCGAACTCACTTGCGGTTATCCAGATCTCGGCTCTTGGTTCAAGCACTATGTCGACAAAAGAGCCGAAATGACTATTTGATAAAGAAAAGACAATGACGTTTGCGACAGTAGGTTCATCTATGTCCGCTTCCAACAAAAATTTGTAGTCGTTGATCTTAACGGAGTGGCGTACCTGTACCTGTGTCTTGAATTCGTCATCAGGATATATTTTCCATTGGACGAATACTCTACCTAAGTGTAGATCTTCGTCTAAGTCTCGAAAATCACCACTAATCGTAAATTTTTTGGCAGGATTCTTACTTGTCCTTGCAACCCCGAGCAAATCTACAGTGAGAGAATCACTTCCTAGACCGACGAAACGTTCGTAAGCAAAATCAACTTCCTCACCGGGAACAATCAACGCGCTAGTGCTGGAGACTTCCTCTTCTCCATCATGAACAGAAATTTGGACACTCGTGGGTTTGTCGATTTCACCTTCGAGTCGAACTCGGTTGTCGACAAAATTCGCCGAAGCTAATTCAACATGTTCAATTTCACCTTCATCATTTACTTTCGTATAAGAGACGACCACAGAAGCACTAGATGTTCGCTGCTCATCCAGCACGCGAGTCAAGCTATCAAACGTAGTGAGGAAGTACTCGCCTGTGATGGTGTAAGTGTTGTCAGACTCTTCAGAACAACCAACAAGAGGTGCAAATAGGAAGATTAATCCAATGAGTTCGCGGGTTTTGTTGACTTCTGTCATCCGAGTTGATTCAAAGTTTGGTGCGTAAAGAGCTTGCTAAATCGAAGTAGGCCAGAGTGTGGCAGGGGTGCTTGTCGTTTCATCGTGCGATTCAACTGACTCTTCTACTTACGAATGAAACTACCACATCTTAGGTCGGTTCAAGAGTATTCGACCCAATACGGATTACTAGATCCAGTGTCCGTTGCACGTCTTCCCAAGTTGTCGTATGATTCAGGATACACAACCGAAGCGAAAATTTCCCTTTCAAATTTGTCGACGAGACAAATGCTAATTCGTCCCAGAACACGTGAGCTAGCACTTTACGATTGATTTCTTCCAAACTTTGCTCATCTTGACTCCCGTCGTTGACCCTAAAACACACAACTCCAAGCGACACCGGTGTGATCAGTTCTAATACCGGTGTTGACTCAATATACTTCGCTGCGTCCTTCGCTAAGTCCAGCCCGCGCTGGATCGCTGAACGGAATGGAGCTATGCCGAAAATTTGCACGGACATCCAGATTTTTAACGCACGAGGTGAACGACTCAGTTGTAAGCCGCGGTCTGAGAAATTTGGGTGGTTTGCACCCCAAATGGTGTCCTGTAGCGCATCATGGCGGATAGCGAAAGCATTTTCAAGGGTTTGACCATTTTTCGCGATGAGCGCACCCGCTTCAAAAGGTTGAAAGAACCACTTGTGTGCGTCAATGCCGATGGAGTCTGCACGATTGATCCCTGCAAGTTTTTCCTTACCGTCAGCTGTAAGCAAAGCGAATCCGCCATAAGCTGCGTCTACGTGCAACCAGACGTCTTCATTTTCGCAGTAATCAGCCAACACATCTAGAGGATCGATAGCGCCTGTACTGGTTGTACCCGCGTTTGCGCAGACTGCTACCACTTGTAGACCATTGGTTTTGTCCTCCGAAACTTGCTGACGTAAAGCATTTATGTCCATTTGAAATCTGTCGTCGGTGTCTATCAGGCGGATGTGTTCCCGTCTCACTCCAGCAATCAATGCGGCCCTTATTAACGCGCTATGGCTCTGATTGCTCATATATACAACAGGTTGTGCCGGGTGTCCAGCAGCTTCTCTTGCTGCCACTATCGCTTCCACGCTCGCGGCTGAACCACCAGACGTCAGCAAGCCACCAGCAGAGTCAGGATATCCAATCCAATTCCGGATCCAATCTATTACTACGAGTTCCAGGTGACTGGTACCACTAGAAACTAACCAAGAGCACGTGTTAATGTTGAAACCCGATGCGAGGAAATCCGCTATGATTCCTGGCCAAGTGGGTGAAGAGGGTACGAATCCAAAAAATCGGGGATGATCTAGTTGTGCTCCGTACGGTAATACGTCCCGCGCGATCTGCTCCAAAACTTCTTCCGCCGCTCGACCATTTTCAGGTGGCGGACCGTCGAATTCTCTTGCAAGGATTTCTCGAAACTCACCGTCCCAAGCCTTGGCGCTATCCATCGAACCAATTCGATCAATCAGAATATCCGCAGCTTTCGATGCGAGTTGTCGCATCTGCTGCGGAGTCATTTCTAGTCCAGAATGCTTATCAGAATCTTGCATGAACGCTCCTTTCAACGAAATCTGCGGAAAGCCCCATGTCTAAGAGTGATTCGAACTGAGTTGACATGTCTCTTACTTTCAAGGCTTCTATTGGAGTGATGGTTTGCTCAGCCATGAGTCATTTCGCGACCGATTTCATGTTCAAAATGATAATCCAAACATCTTGAACTACAAAGAACCTGTTTCGAACTTTGAATCTGTTCCGGTAGAGTCAACGACGTACTGGGAAAAGGAAACAAATTGAGCGTAGATTGTTACAAATTATTCGCCTTTAACTACCGTGAGTCGTTGAATGAATGACTAAACCTCTGAGCTGGGTTGTATGTCCTCGAATGAGGTTTAGTGTAGATGGAATTTAATACACAAATTTCTGTTGACATCGGTGACTAAATGCAAATGTAATTTACATTTAGACGTCCAAACGTAATATATACTTATGATCGAAAGAGAATATTGGCTCAGCAAGATTGAGCAAGCTTGGACAAAATGCTCGATTGTTTGGTTAGCTGGTGTCCGACGCGTGGGTAAAACAACTCTTGCGCAAATGTTGTCATCTCCGAGTTTTCGATACTTGAATTGTGACCTTCCCTCAGTACAGAGAGAACTCGACGATCCCGAAATATTTTTAGATTCTCTAGCTAGAGGAACAATCGTCATCTTTGACGAAGTTCACCGCTTGTCAGATCCTTCCACACTGCTGAAGTTAGCGGCTGATACTCGACCAGACTTACGAGTGTTAGCGACGGGTTCATCTACGTTAGTTGCAACAAAGAAGTTCCGCGACTCTTTATCGGGACGCAAAAAAGTCATTCATCTAACGCCTATTTTGTGGTCAGAGTGTATTTTGAATTTTGAAGTTCAGGATCTCGACCATCGGCTTTTGCACGGTGGACTACCACAACCTCTACTCGCCAAAGATAAGGATGCAGACTATTTCTCTGAGTGGATAGACAGCTTGTATGCACGTGATATTCAAGAACTCTTTAGCATCAGAAATCGCGTAGGTTTTCTGTCGCTCCTTCGATTATTGTTACGACAAAGCGGAGGACAGCTTGACTACACTAAGCTAGCGAGACTCACGGAACTCAGCCGACCGACCGTCAAGAGTTATATTGAGGCATTGCAGATCGCCTGTGTTGTTCACTTAGTTCCACCTCTCGGTGGCTCGTCAAGCTCAAGAGAAATTGTGAGTCGACCAAAGAGTTACTGTTTCGACAGCGGATTTGTGTCTCACGAGAAAGGTTGGGATAGGATTCGTGTTGAAGATCGCGGTATCCTGTGGGAACATCTAGTCCTTGACTCGCTCGTATCACAGTTCCCTCGGGAACAAGTGTACTATTGGAGAGACAAGTCCAACAAAAAGATTGATTTTGTTATTCGCGCTCGTTCGAATGAGTACCATGCTATCGAATGTAAGGTAGATCCGGACTCCTTTTCCTCAAAATCGTTGGCTAAGTTCAGAACCTGGTATCCCGAGGGCAAAAATTTTGTCGTTAGTCCGCATACTTCTCGAAAGTACCTTCGTAGTTTCGATAGTATGAAGGTGATTTTTTTGCGCGATATCAAACACACTTTCTAAGAAACACATGAATATGCTTTTGGTCACGAGGTTGCCAAAGGGACGCAGGCTTAATCATGAAAACGTACTCACAAACGAACGGAGACTAATGAGATTTTCTTGGTGTGTGAAGAATTCTTATAGTCTTTTTAGAGCACACTGGGCGTTGGATGTTCGGTCTTCTGTACATATCACCGGAACGATGCATTTGAGTGTCGTTTGACCAAAAATCCAAAAACAAACTGACCACCAAACTAAGGCAACGGAGAGTACTCAGTTCAAACTAAATTTACATTTAGGCGTCTAAAAGTAAAATTTATTCTCGAACGAACGAAGGTATTGGATCAAAGAGATTGGCCACTTCTTTTGCACGCAGAATCACTTGGTTAATCTCTGCTTGTTGCATTGTTCTCGCAACAGTCTAGGAGCGGTGAAGAATATTGCCTTCGTTGTTCTAACGGTGATAGTGCAAGTCGTCCGATCAAAGGACCTGTACTTTTAACGACCTTTCAAGGAGAAATTGAATGAATAAATGGATTGCGACCGCAGTACTCGTACTGTTTGCTACATTGGGTGTGTGTCAAGACGAATATGTCGAAAAAGAGGGTTTGTCGATTTCTGCGGGCGTCGAAACCCTTGAAATCGATACTGGAAGAACCACTTATAACGCTCTTACTGATGAGACAACTAAAGTACTCGAAAAAAATGTCACTGTTGGCATAAGAGCCATGTTTTTCTCAAACAAATTGTTCCGACAGTATCCTTTGTATCTCGGCCTTGCCGGCAATGTCACTAACGTTAACGGAAGAAATGACTCAGCCTACACCGTAATTGGCGAGTTAGGCTTTCAGACCAATATTCTGACGCCATTTGTAGCACTAGCTTATACCAATGATCTCAGTGAAGATGGCGATGATTTCAATGAACTAGACACTGACCACTTTTACATTGAAGACACAAACCTAGGACTGGGGCTGATGGTCAATAATCCACTTGAAGACACGTTTAGTGCAAAAGTGGTGTTCAACGTGTTTGGGGAAGCTGGAGATGCGAGCGCTACAAGCATCGATTTGTATTTTCGTTTGCGAAGATCTGAAGCAGATGATTCTGCACCAGTTCTCTCAGTTGGATTTAAGCAAAAAAGCGAGACGACCGTTGAGCTACGGGACGGTACCGAGCGCATTCGTCCTGACGGTAGCGGTGCAACTCTTTCAGTTGGTATGTCGATTGCGTTTTGACGAGACACTATGTTGTCCTATTGCGACATGAGAAGAGTCCAAAATAATACTGGAGCAACAATCGTCGTTTTGGAATGAGTGCAGTGCTCATTAGATCCTATCACACTGTTTAAATGAGACGAGGGAGTTCCTCCCAATTTACCCGCACCAGCTACCGGTTCGTTCACTACAGCTATAGCTGAAATCAAAGTAGTTTGTAATTCGTGTACAGGAGGAAAGCAAGTTATTCTGCTTTCCTCCTTTTTTCTGAGCTATTTTTTGAGAGTTGACTACAACAATTCGTCTTACCCAATCATCACAATTTTCACCACGTCCAATGTCTTAATACATGGTTGTACGTTCATTTAATCGCGCCAAAATTCATCCCAAAGATTCACTATCGATGCTTCGAGGGATGTCATGTATCCAGTACATATCAAATCGTTTTTCCGACGATTTCTACTACCATTATTTTTTACCGGATATTTCGCTTCCGTAGTATCAGCTGAACTCAATTCGGTTCAGATAACTGATCAAACCCTGAGAGCAGTTGATTCCTGCTTAAAGTGGAAGGTCATTGGCTCATGCACATGGCTTCACTGTGATCTGTTCAGTTGTCGGGTTCGAGTATCACTGAAGATTGGCCATTATCGTCCTGATCTAGTTGTTTCGGTCTATCCGACAATTGAGTCACATCCATGGAAGGAGGTTAAAACAGTTGTTAAGACCGCATTCGATCAAATAAAAAATACATTACCAGAGGATCTTCGGGATGTCGTAGAAGAGAACGCCTTGGAACCTGGACACAGTTCGAAACATGTGTCGAGAAGTCTGCGATTCTTTGAAAGCGATGTCATTGGACACCCACTTGCAGATTTACCAGCAAGTTACGGGAATTACTTTTGTACTTCCCAAACTGTTCCTCTTTTCCCATATTACAGCTCTCTACTAGACATCATTGCATGGCGGAATCCAGAATTCGAAAGCCTCAACTTAATTAATTCAATTCCTGGTAGACGCGAAATTGGCCGATGGCCACTGTTCACTTGGGGTTCAGTCTATCCTAGGTGTGGCTGGACCAATCAGCCAAGTCCTCCGAAAGCTGCCGCCGTCATCGCTCAACGCGCCGCCGATATCGCGATAAACGGAGGACTATTACGTGTTCGAACACCGATAGGAAAGTCTGCTGGTCGTCAGAAACGCTGGGGACCACCAGCTCTTCGAGAAGCAAATGGTAATACAGGAAAATGGCAGATGATTCATCCCCGGAAGCAGAGTTCGTGTCAATCCTTTGGGTCCAACGATCTATTTTCGATGTCCGATTGGGGTGGTGGTAAAGTGGACAAGAAAAATGCGTATCTTTGGGTTCTGTGGCGTCCATATAAGTGCTGTGCTAGACGGGGACAAGTATTCCTTGGCTCTGATGACGTTCACGGATACCCATGAAACAGTATCGCATTTCGATGTATGTGGTAGGTGTACTACTCTTAACAAGCCACGTAACTGCCCCTCCAGCTCCGCCTGAAAACAGCCTCTGGTACTACGAGATCGGTGGTGCTAAACCGGTATCCGCTCCAGCTAATCCAAGAGTCCATAGTACGACGATTGGGGGAAGCGCGAAATTGGGTCTCGGATATAGTTGTTTGAAATTCGACCCAGTTACTGCTGTAAGCGAAACGCTGAATCAAGTTAAAGATGGGACCGAAAACATGCTCAACGCTATGACCCAGGCAGCTACTGGAGCGATCGCATCGTTGCCTGCGATGATTCTACAACGTGCCAATCCAGGTTTATACGACCTGTTTCAAAATGCACTCGTGCGGACCGAGCTCACCGTCGACCTCGCTACCAAGTCCTGTGAACAAATGGAAAGCGCGATCGCAAATAACAAGAACCCTTACGAAGATCTGGTGGTGCTTTCAAAAGGAAATGATTGGAAAGTACAAATGGGAGTAGGGGGCGGAAGCGTAATTGCTGCTAAAGAAGCAGTGGCCCAAGCAAATGGAGCGAACGGTCTCCCTTGGATTGGCGGTAGTGCTGGTGGAGATGGTCAAGATCCCTTGGCGTTAACTGAAGATGTCACTAGAGCTGGCTTCAACTTACAGATGAATCGCGCCCCAAGTGCGCAAGGTGCTGTCACTGCTGATCCGGACCAACGACTAACGCTCGTTTGGAACGATCCAAGAGCAGCTGCCGAATGGCTAGTTGACGTGGTTGGGGAACACAGAGTTACCACCTGCGAGGGATGCGAGAAGTCAACTAGCCCAGGGAATGGGTTAGGACCCGTTTTGGAACGTGAAGAAAGTAACCTAACTACAGTCTTAGAGTCATTGGTCTCGGGAAGTCAAGCCCCGACACTTACCAACTTAGCGAGAGTCTCAGCACCAGGGATTGCTATCACTCGTGATGTTATTAACAGCATCAACACCTTACCGGTTACCGAGCAACAGATTGTCATCGATCGTTTGGTTGCTGAGATCGCGGTCGCACGCACGGTGGAGAAAGCTTTTCTCGCTCGTCGCTTAATGAAATCGGGCAGTTCGATACCTGAAGTACAAGCAAATCCAGTTGCTCGAGAACATGTTAACCAAGTGGTCCGCGAACTTGATTCAGAAATTAGTCGACTTGCATTTGAGGCACGGATACGAAAAGATCTAGTGTCGAATACCATAACCAATTTGCTCAAACGACGTGAATCAAGGGAGCAGTCTTCTTTGACCGTTCCTGAACGTAGTCGGCGGGATCCACATCCCCTAATTGACGGGCATGTCGAAAATCCTTAACCGACGTGCATTTACTAAATTAGGTTTATTGGTTGCGCTGGTAGCAGGCGTAGCTGTTTCCATCCTGTTGGTAACCGTAAACGGTACCGCTGTCGTGTCTTGGCCGGATTGGTTTGCAGCAAACCACTGGTTAACGACGGTTGCTAGGGTAGGGCTCTTCGGTGTGGCAATCGCTACCTTTTATTCGGTCCTCAGACACACCATTCAAAAATCCGAAAACGATGGAACTAACGCTCAACAAGCACAGCTACATGTTCGTATTCGACAACTGATTCTCTGGTTTCTCAGCATCGAACTACTGTTTGGACAAGCTCTACTGCCTAGCATTTTGGAGTTATTCGTTTCGTGAGTGTCGACAGCTATCTTGAACTGTATTCGACCATGTTTGGTTGGATGTTCTATGGTGTTGTTTGGGATGTACTCGTTGCCACTGGCATTGTATATCTACCTTTTCTTGGCATCGTGATTGATTACTGGCGAAAACCGGCGTCAGAAGCACCTCACAATGTGTCCAGTGGAATATCCTTGCGGAAGATGGAACATGAGCTATTGCTAGCTCTCGTCGTTGTCATTTTTGCGGGGCAGCCTGTTGGTCTCACACCTTTCATCGCTAATACGTTAAGTTACACACCACCACCAACCGTTAACAATCCCAATCCGCCAACGGTAGATTTTTTCAATTCGCAAAGTACGTTTGGAACTACTGGATTTGAGGACGCGACCGACACTGTAGATGTTCCAATGTGGTGGTACGCAGTCATTGCATTTTCATCAGGGTTCAACCATGCCGTTGTGGAAGGGTTACCAAGAGCAAGTGAAATTCGTCATTTATCGCAATTGTCCCGGCTCGCAACGATCGAAGACCCAAGACTAAGGCAAGAAGTATCAGAGTTTTACTCTGCGTGTTATGTGCCAGCGCGGTCAAAATTTTTAGACGAACAGCCTTCCTCTAGAGCAGTCAACAATTTACTAAGGCGGTTTGGGCACTCTGATACTGACTGGATTGGCTCTCACGTTTATCGAGACATACCAGGATACTATGATTCTTTGCGAGCACGCACGCCTGTGAGTGGGTGGGCATTCGTCCCCAGTAGAGATATTGAATACGACGTAGCCAATCCGCCTCCAAACGGTCGTCCATATTGCACTCAATGGTGGGGGCACGCCCGACATGGTCTGCGAGCTAAACTCGTCGATGCTGCAGACTCTAGTGCTCCGGGTTTCGCTACGCTGTTCTATAACCTTGCGCCGGCACTAGCGACCGAACGCCAGCTCGATTTGATAGCGCGCACGGTCCTTCTTCACACCCCAAGAAATTGGACCAGCAACGATTTATCTGCCGGAAATCAATCCACTACTGGGTTGCTCGGTCAGATTGAAAGTTTTGCAAAAGGCTTGTTATATCTTGTGGGTGCGTTTTCTACCGCCGCGGTCTTCACTGTGATAGTTACTGGACTGATCGCGATTGCTCCGATGATTCAAGCAATGATCCTATTCGGAATCTATTCGCTTCTTCCGTTAATCGTCGTGTTTTCTCGGTATTCCTTCACGATCATGATTACTGGCGCACTGGCTATATTTGGGGTGAAATTTTGGACCGTGCTCTGGTATCTTGCGCAGTGGATTGACCAGAACATGTTCACTGCAATGTACCCCGACACCAACCTTTTGTTCGAGGTATTAACGAATTCGGGGGAACACACAACCAAACGCGTGTTGCTCAACGTCATTACTTCATGCCTATACATTGGGTTGCCTCTGTTGTGGAGTTCAATGTTGGGTTGGACTGGGTTTGCAATCGGGCAATCTTTAGACCGAGTGACTTCGCCGTTTGGACAACACACTCGAGGCGAGCCCCGTCGGATTGGATCTCTTCGCTTAAAGTAGCCTACTTGAAGCGTCTGGAGTATCAACTTAAACAACTCGTTTACCACAATCGAGACGGAAGTTTCACGACCCAGGCAAATCGAAAAAAGCATTTAAAACGGTTTGCGCGCGAACTACGTATGTTGGGGTACAACCAGATGCACGTTCGTTCCTTAAAACTCAAGCACGTTCATGCACTCATCAAGCATTGGCAAGGAGCCGGAAGCTCAATCGGTACCCAAAAGAACGCATTAGCACACCTACGATGGTGGGCACGTAAGATCGGAAAAGACGAGATGATTCCTAAGTCCAACAATGAACTCTTGATTGGCAAACGGAAATTGATACCAGCGGTATCCAAGGCTCAGTATCTCACGAGAACTGAACTGAAGTTGGTTTCGAACGAGTATATGCGTTTGAGCATAGAGTTGCAGCAACAGTTTGGACTTCGTCAGGAGGAAAGTCTGAAGTTCCGGCCCTCCTATGCTGATAAGGGGTCCCACATTGAACTCAAGGGTTCTTGGACGAAGGGTGGTCGGAAGCGTTCAATTCCAGTGGTTACGTTTGATCAACGCGATCTGATCGACCGAATCCATGCAATCGTGGGTCAAGGATCGTTAATCCCAGTACAGTATTCGCTAAAACAGTGGAAGAAAAAATATGAACGAGTATTGGGAATTCTTCGGTTTAAAAATTTACACGGATTAAGACACGGATATGCTCAGCGCCGCTATCGCGATCTTGCAGGGTTTGAGTCAGTATTTGCTGGAGGTCCGAAGAGGAGAGCACTAGATTCAAATCAACAAGTGATCGATGTACAAGCGCGACTGCAAGTGAGTCAGGAACTCGGACACAACCGAATAGAAATAACTGATGTGTACTTAGGCCGCTAGCTCTCTTTGTTCAATGTAGGGACTAAGATAGTCCTCGGTTTCTTGGACGTTGTGGCGCGACTCAGAAATCCTAAATTTGGTTCTATAAGGGAAGATGGTCGATATCATTCTGTCAACTCTCAAGCCAATGAACAATCATTAGTTCTGAGTTTCGGCTTGTACTACGTTGAAGGAGGATTTATCTTAGGATTTCCAGTAGCGCGACGTAGATTTTCCCTCTAATTTAGCGATCAGGTATTCTTGCCCTCTGGCCCCTTTGATTCGATTGCAGTTCGAACAAAGTAACTGTAAATTCTCTATATGGTCGGATCCGCCCGATTGACGAGCAACTATGTGGTCTACTTCAAAGTGTTGTATGGCAAAATGTTCTCCACATCCATTGCAGTATCCTTCTTGTTCCCCGTACAACTTTCTTTTATTCGCGAGTGAACTGTATAGAGCGAGTGGACCCAAATCGGTGCGCTTAGGTATGTCAGTTCTTGCTACTATTTCTTCAAATAGTCCTTGATCTTTTTGAATTCGAACCGAAACCAGTTCCACTGCTATGGACGAGATGTCGATTCCCACCCAATTACGATTAATTCGATCGGCAGCAACCATCGCTGTTGCACAACCGCAAAAAAGATCAAAAACGGTATCGCCTTCCGACGAACTTGCACGAATTATGCGATCGAGAAGGGCTAACGGTTTTTGGGTTGGATAGTCAGTTAATTCCTGGGATTTATATACTTAGGTTGAACATCCAAAATATATTTATTGACAGGTCGTCGAAGTCACCAAAGTGAACGCTTCTCGCTGTCCAGACGCCCCAATCCCAGAGGCCATACTGGTATTATACACATGTATTCAACCCAAATATGTAATTCCCTAATTACTCGCCTTCGGGTGGCTCTATATCAGACCAAAGGTTACCGATTTTTACACCGACGTTTGGGTCGTAAAACCTACGTCGTTCCATCTTCCCATCTTTCCTGATCACTACTTTCCCAAGTTGATATTCCTCTTTTAACTTCTCCTTCGACACTCTCCAACCCGATGGGTGTGGATTGGTAACGCCTCGCCAGGTATAGCACAGGTTCGGGCGATCACCCATGTTCCTACTTCGAAAATGAGCTACGGTTGTTTATCGACGTCCTTGATTGTCCACTTTGGGAAATCTCGCACGGGCTTCCTGTTCACTCAGTTGTCTGAACGGAGCAACCCTTGTGTTAAGTCCACCGGTGTAAAACAGAATGTTATCGTTATGCACTCCCCATGTCTTTGGTTGATGCTGACTACCTTTCGCTCGTCCATACCGACGTTGCCACACTATTTCGTTTCGAAAGTTTCTGTGACCAAATATCGCGTCCATGAGCAGTTTTAAGTAGTGGCTCATAGTAGGGTCGCAGTGAAGATAAAGACTTCCGGTGGGTTTTAGTAATCTCTTCAATTCGAGCAATCTAACTGTCATATAGATTAGATATGACTTATTGCTCTGAGTGATCGCAGATCTCAGAATATGGTTTATTACTTTGTGTTTTGCTTCGATTAGGTCAATCCAGGTAAGGTCTACGTCTTGAAGGGACCAGGTGTCTTTGAAGGCTGCACCAACTGCCTTACTGCCTAGGGGTGCAGCATAATCTGCTTTGGAATTGAACGGAGGATCTAGGTAAACGAGGTCTATCGAATGTGAGTTCATGCCTCGCATTACAGGTAGATTATCACCGGTCCAAATGGTCTTGTTTACCCAGTTTGGCGTAGTCATTGAAGGAAGTCCACAATCATGGACGTTACCTCACTCCATGATTTGTTAATGTTGTTCAATCCTTGGTTGATCAGAAAGTTAGCTTAACAAAACTCTTATATCGTAATGATTTAGATGCGAACACGAATAGAAAGTTTGGCCGTGCTTCATAATAAGCGATTTACAACCGGGAGAGAATATTTCAGTTTGCGGGTGAATTTGAAGAAAAGCCGATCTCTAGAATTTCGATTTTCCCATTCCGACACAAACCCACATGGATCGAAAATTAAGTAAAGCTCTCGCGGAATCATTTAAGAGATTTGACGTCCAGCAGAGAGTCGACCGTCTCGCGAGTTGGCAAGCTAGAGCCTCGGATGCATCACAAACTAACTACGATCATGCTATAACGGTAAACGACTTTTACGATCTCTCAACGGAATTGGCTAGATGGGGATGGCACGAATCGTTTCATTTCGCTCCTCTGAAAGAAGGAGAGTCTTTGAACGAGGCGATCATACGTCATGAGCGATCGATGATGAACAAGCTGCAATTAGACTCCACAAAAACAGTACTGGATGTTGGTTGTGGAATTGGTGGCCCCATGCGGCACGTAGCGCGTACGACTGGTGCACAAGTACTAGGTATAAATATCAATGAGCATCAGATCAAAGTAGGGCAAGAGTTGAACCAAGCAGCTAAACTTGATCATTTAGCAGATTTTGTGCAATGTGATTTCATGGATTTGGGCGTGCTCGAACCTGATTCCTTTGATGCAGCCTATGCAATAGAGTCTACCGCTCATGCCCCAGACAAGCCCGGGGCTTACGAACAGATTTATCGCGTGTTGAAGCCTGGTGCTTACCTTTGGGGTCAAGAGACCATATTAACTGATAAATTTCGTGCAGAGAATGCGGAACACCAAAGAATCAAACGTCAATTAATGAACACCATGGCACTTTACGAGATTGGTTCGATCTCAGAGGTTAAGGGAGCACTTGAGAGAGTAGGGTTTAGAGTAGATGAGTGCGAAGATCTTGGACGGCCAAGTCCCGACTCTGTTCCGTGGTATATACCACTCACCGGTAAGGGGCAGTTCTTCCATGCATCTAGGACCAGTCCTGTTCGACGCGCCTACACGTTGATGACACTCCGAATGGCAGAGGCTTTCCGTCTCGTTCCTAAAGGCACAGCAGCCGCAACCAAATTGACTGCCGCAGTCGCTGATGCGAGTATTGAAGGAGGTAGAGCCGGGATCTTTTCAGTACTTGGTTGTTTTCTCGCACAAAAACCAGCAACTTAAAACATACAGTCAAAAACGATGAGGATAATAGTCGATGAAATCCTAGTCGTTCAGTAGAAACGACGAAAATACGTAACCATTGAGATGACACTAAATGAAGAAATTGAGATCTTTATTCGCTATAGGAATTGCTGCTTGGTTAGCCGTAATTGCAATATGGATTTTCGTTCCAGAAACAGACTTCGACCAACTAGAGGGCGAATTGCTGGACTCCGTTAGATATGATGGACTTACGATCAAGTGTATCCCAACCGATGAGACTGTAACACATCAGTACCCAATTGGAAAGTATTCTGCTGAAGACATTGAAATTGTCTCGACTAGCGAACAAGAATTTATCGTATTTGAATGCACAGCCAAGGAACCATACACCGGGAAAACCTACCCAATAAACATCGAAGTTACCGCTGGCGCGGATCTCTATTTGTATTGGAACACATGCAATGTTGACGGGCTAATCATGAGCGCTTCGGTGGTATTCTATAACTCAAAGCCCGACATCGTTATCGAGGAAACACTCGAGTGTCTGGACGAGCTTTCGACCTAGCTCTTACACCACTCATTCGTTGAGTATCAGGTCGACGACAGAGTGTCTAAGTAGATCGACGGACTTCTCAATCAATAAACATTGACTACTGGGAAGGAGCTCTATAGCGTCGAAATCGACCGTCTAATATCATCATTTGAAAATTCTTTTGCATCTCCTTTCTTTCGTCTTCGGTCATGTTTTCTATATTGTTCATTAATGCAAATTGTGCCGATTCCGATCCGCGTCTCCCTGTCTCAGAGTTGTAGTCTGAAGGTAGAAATTGCTTTACGTATGACACTTGTTCCTTTGTCAACACATTCCGTCCAACATTAAACCTAATGAGATCCATGGCTGCGTTGTACTGTGCGTCAGTGGAAGGGAGATCTTCCAGCTTAGAGACCAATGATTTTGGATCGGAGTAAGCCCATTCATTGATAACCAGATTGTAGTACAAATTTCGACTCTCTTCTGGCACTTGTTGAGCCAATGCTAAAGCTCGATCAGTGTCATTGTTACCAACTAGAGCTTTGCCCAAGGCTACAGCACCGAAACTCTTAGTGTAGCCTTCTCGTACCTGCGCAAGCATACTCATCGCTAGTTCGATATCGGTTTGTGCTACTTCCGCGATGACGGTGGCCTCCAAACCGAGTCCCATTGAGTCAAAGGGTTGATCAAGAGCCGTTTGTAACGCAAGCTCTGGATTTTCTGCAGCGAGTTTTCGAAGTACAGTGTTGAGTACTTGGTTTCGCAAAGATTCAGTTGAAAAAGATTCGGCTAACGCCCAATTCAACGCTTCTAGAACGTTCTTGTCAGCCCAGTGAATAGCAATTTCCATCTTAAGTTCGTCCTTCAAAAATTCGTCCGAGACTGTCTCCAAATACGATATCGTATCTTCAGGTACGGTCCTCGCGAGCTTACGAAGGGCTTTCTCCTCGGCGTGGGCACGTAGGTTGTCGGGAATGAGATCAAAATTCTCAAACAATTCTTTGGGATCGTAGTTAGCCCAAGCGGTTACAAAGTGTTCGAGCATCTGACGGCGTGCTCTTTGTGATTCAATTAAGGAAATTGATTCCAATGCTTCTTTAGGACCTACACTCGCCCAAGCACTAGCGATAGTTTCCATCGCGAGTTCACGTAATTCGCCTTTAAAATTCAAAACTTGCTGCATCGTCGAGTGCGGATCGGTCAGTATGGCTTGCTGAAGTACAGAACCTAACACTACCTTCTTCAGAATGGAATCTTTCAAAGATTGATCGATTTGTGCAATCGCTTCTAAACCTGCTTGGTCCACCCAAGTATGTGCAACTCGAATGAGTGCTTCGGTCTGTGCCACATTTGATTGGTCGTCAGTGAATAATTGTTCCCACTCATCCGAAAAAGACGTGGCGACAATACCTTGTTCAAGCTCGCTCAAGTCAATCTGAAGTTCAAGAGCTATTGCTTCTTTCTCGGTACTTGAGAGTTCGTGTTGAGATGCAAGTATTCCTTGAATTGCGGCGTACTTTCTAGACTGATCGAGAGTGTTTGCTTGGTCGATTGCTCCATCCAAATCTAATTTAGACCACTCGGTGAATACGCTAGCAATCAATGGATTGTGGCGATCACTTGACAAGTTATCAATAGTGGACAATGCTAATTTAGGGTCTATATTCGTGAAGCGTTGCACGATAGCGGTTTGCGTAGTGTGTTGTAATGACTCCGATCCAATATTCTCAGATTGTTCGAGTAGCTGAGCCAACAAATTCGTGTCGGCAGAGAACAACAAGCTATACAGAGCTTCAGTTCTCTCAAAAGCACTGGGTGCCTGATTCAAAAACTTGAGAAGACCTAAGTCTGTTTCGCGATTACGTGAACTAGTTGAACGAGAACTCTTGAGTTCAGTCTGAGAGCCATTCGCATCCGTGATCGATATTTCATTCGAGAAGTCCTCAATGTTGGAGTCACTCTTCATCGAATTGAGTCCAAAAAGGACACCCAGAGTGGCTGCGATTCCCAAGACACTCCCGGTTGTGACCAATATGATGGTACGATTTCGATTTGTTTTTATTGAACTCATCTCTCGCTCTCCGATTTCACACTAAGGTGAACGCTTAGTTGCCCATACTTGGAAGGAAATTTGAGAACCAACTGCAATTCTTGGCTCAGATACTGAAAAAGCTGCGTGAGTCTCATTCTTCCTCCCTCTCTTTTTGTTGTACTGGGTTGAGAAAGATCATTTGTACTTGATCGTCAAACCAACGGTTGGACATTTGTCTCATTTCTCTTGTTCGGCTATAAGGATCGACATAGCCTTCAGGTAAAAACTTTCCAACTTGCTCCATCTGCAGCGAACTTAGTGCCTTTGTCTCCGGGTTGTATCGCACAAGTCCTCTCGCGGCTTGATTCTTCAATTGATCAGAGGGAAGCCCCTCCAATGCTTCGAACAGTGTCTCTGGATTGGACATAGCCCATTGATACATGAGCTCAGTGGTGTAGTTTCTACGGCGATTCTCTCCTAATCTTTGTCCTAGTGCGAGAGCGCGATCATACTGGCCATCCCGAATCATTGCACGCCCGACCTCACCATATGCATGAGGGATAGTTAATCCTTCGCGTCGTATTTCTGATAGCATCGCGAGAGCTTTGTCTATATTTATGTCGACCAAGTTCTGTATCACCGTAACTTCCATGCCTCGGTAATGTACGCCGCGCAAAACTATCGGTTGATCTCGTGCAGTTTTGAAGGCAAGTTCAGGATCATTGCTCGCTAGATTGGCCAACACGATCATCAGTGTTTCTGCCTGCTGGACATCAGTCGTGAACGTCTCATTAAGGACCCAATCCAAAGCGGCATGAGGGTCTTGTTCGGACCAATTTGTAGCAATTTCCTTGGCGAGCTTGATTCTGAGATCATCGTCTTCTATTTCAGAGAGAAACGACACTGCTTCTTCTGGAGATATACGTGCGATCGCCAGCATCGCTTCTTGCTCAGCCATGGCGCGTAGGTGTTCCGGCACTACCGCCAGCATCTCAAGTAAATCACTCGGGTCATGCGCGGCCCAAGCTATTAACAGGCTTTCCTGAAGCAGTTTGAGAGTTTTACCACTCTCCATGGTTGCAATATCAACTAAAGCAGCTTGTGGATCGATTCGAGCCCAAACTTCGGCGATTGTCCGGATTGCAAGTTCCCGCGAATCGCTAGTAAGCTGTAAAGCTTCAATTAACGCTGCATGTGGGTCGTCTTGTGCGATTCGGTGCAATGCGGACATTATGACCGCATCGCGAACGACTGTATCCGTGAGCGATTCGCTGATCTGATCAATTACCGAAATTCCTTCCTGAATCAGCCACTCCGTTGCGACTCGTATGAGAAATTCTGTTTGTGCAAGGTTTGGCTGACTGTCGAAAACGATACGATTCCAAGCTAACCTGGGATCTTCAGAGGCTGAAAATGCAACAGCTTCAGCGAGAATGCGCACCGCATAAGCCTCTTGATTCAATTCCTTGGCTATATCTAACAACAAATCATCAGAATGTTTGTGTCTTGCTAGCAAAATCCCTTGTACTGCCGCCTGTGTTAAAGTTGGATCGAGTGCCAACGCGAGATTCTTGGCATCTTCTAGATCAGAAAGTGCGACTTCCTCAAAAATAAAAGTTACTAAATCTTGTTGGTTACCTATTGGTAAAGTCCTTACCTGCTCGAGCGCGATTTGTGGATTCAACGAAGCCAATTTTTGAATTATCGCACTTTCAATGGATTTACGCAGGGAAGGGGAGTCAAACGTTTTGGATTTGTCCAAATACTCAATTAGAGTGTCTTCAGCGGCACTCATTAACAGCCCGAATAGAGCTGCTCTTCGTTCAAATTCAGTCTTAAACTGCAAGACATCTTCGAGTGTCTGAACGCTAATGCTTGTACCCGTTGTCTCAGACTTGGTGTTCAGAATATTGGAAGGGATTCCTGCTCGCCAATCTTTAGTGTTATCCCCGTCGAAGAAAGGAGAAAGGAAAACGACAGCAAGAGTCGCGGCACTCCCTACGATAGCACCTCCAATCAATGCTGAGCCGGTTTTAACTTGGTTTGATTTAAGCATTACTACAGCCTCCCATAGGAATCTCGAGCTAGACTTATGAATCCAAAAATTTGATTGTATGCAGATATATCATTGCGCTCGACTCGCAATGAGTTCTTCGCTTCGCACATTTCTGACTTTGTACATTTCCATAAAGAGCATTCTGTTTTTTACACCAACTTCGTCGTTATACCATTTTGGACCCCATTTCTTCGGTAAGATGTCAAGTAGTTCTTCCACCAATTTATTGTCAGGTCGAAAGGGCACTAGTTCGCCAAGAGAATTTCGAATGGTATTTGGAAGGCTGCGCTCAGCTCCTAACTCGAGTACAGTACCCACACACTCTCCACTCTCTTGTAGACTCGAACCCATTATCGCAGTAAACAGGGGAGTATTTCCATCAGGATCTGGGCGGTTTATAGCATCCGGATTGTTTTCAACTATTTGCTTAAACTCTTCGCAACGTCCCAACCCGACGAGATCGTTGGTCCTTATCTCCGGTGCTTGAGAAAGAACCAACTCCATCAAATCCCGACGAGTATTGCTCGGATAG
This sequence comes from Gammaproteobacteria bacterium, assembly GCA_009841615.1. Lineage (GTDB taxonomy): Bacteria > Pseudomonadota > Gammaproteobacteria > Pseudomonadales > Azotimanducaceae > Bin55. The sequence continues at coordinate 92,426 of VXLL01000004.1, forward strand.
TTGAGAATGAACGAAATCGGAGACTGACCGTTGTCGAAATTCTTTGTGAGTAAGTCTGGATATGTTTCCAGATATTTTTCTATGGTCTCGACTTCTTCCGTTACCAGAAAGTGACGACGAAACCAGTCCTCATCAAGCAGTCGAACTATAGATTCTTCGACAAAAATATTTTGGTTAAGTCCCTGAAGACAATTGATGTACGCGTCTCGTGGATAAATAGTTGACATCCTGTAGGATTCTTGTCCTTCGTTGAAATAGACGATCGTGGGTAAGCGAGTGACGTTAAACTTCGACGAAATCTCTGGTGACACATCCGTATCCAGCTTGAAAACTCCCGCTTCCCCTGACATCTCCGGCATCAACGTTTCGATGACTGGATCAAGAATCTTGCAAGGTCCACACCATGGCGCGGTAAACACGACCAAAACCGGTAGGTCAGACTCTATTACATCTTCTTCGAATTTGTCCGTGGAAGTGTAGGTCACCCGCTCGGCGGTGCTGGAACTTTCGGAGACTTGCCCTTCGCGTAGGTTGAAGTCTTGCTCTACTTTTGGAACCACGTCTTGGTCGTCAGTTTCAGCCCAGGCTGAAATAGTGAGATACGTAAGCAACATCTTCAATAATGCCGGTCGTTGATAAAGTTTCATGGCTGTCGATTAAGTCGAATCAATTCGACGTTGACGTACTGGTAAGGGACGCAACATTAGATGCTTGAACATCTCATTAAGTTTCTCAAAGCATAAGGCTAGATCCGCTAAAATCAAGACTTCCCCCGTTTGATCAATTTAGTTTGGCAACTAACAACGTAGCCAAGCAGAATCAGGAGTAGTGAAATGACAAGTTCTTTGTGTAGGTTTTTGTGTGGAGTGAGTTTGGTCGTTTTCGTAGCATCAGTCTCAATTTTCGCAGAAGTTGAAGGTACATTTGTGTTGGAGGACAGTGAAGAGAGTCGATTTACGTGGAAACAGCCCGAATTAACTATCAGAGCTGATGACGAAGGAAGGATTTCAGCTGTGTTGACTGACAGTTCTGGCGACATTTTGCTCGAATCCGAAGAAGTAGAAGTAGATGGACAAGAATTCAAAGCCATTTTTACGTTGTCGAGCGATCTGGGCGAATTCACTATCAAGTATGCTGGTCAAGTCGAAAACGGCAACTTAACTGGTGCCATAACTGAATCCATGTTCGGAAGCGAGGTCAAACTCGTTGGCAAACTTAAGTCCGGAGACGACTCCCCGAGTCAGGAGGATAGCAAAAACGGGCACGAGAACGAGTCCGAGAATCTCGACGCTTCTCTATCTCAGTCCATCGACTCTGACATTGTCGGAACGTATATCTTGGATAGTGAGTCTAGTACTCGAAGAAAACCAGAGTTGAGGATAAGGTTAGACCGAGATGGGGAGTACTCGGCAACATTGATCGCCCATAAAGTTACAGAAACTGACGACATTGAAGTAGAAAATAACGAATTTAGTGCCACGTTTACGATCTCTACTAACCTGGGAGACATGGAAATCACATACGCTGGTCAGGTCGAAAATGGTACATTGTCTGGCACGATAACTGAATCGATGTTTGGTGCGGAGGGCGAGCTAGCTGGGAGACTAACGAAAACTGACGAAGTCGACGAGGCAGACTAGTCTTAGCAAGGACTACCATCCCAAGTCAGTTAATTCCTGATTTGGTCTGCCCGAGCTCTCTCTCTGTCAAAGACTCTATGTGATCGATGTAGAGTACACTGTGGTGAAATATCGGATTCGCTAAATAGTTCAAGAATTTTTCCAACCATTCACCCCGCTCGTGGTGGCTGACCATTCCTTACAACAGATCCGACCAAAGAAATAGTGTTGATCATAGCAGTCATGATCAGACCACCAAGAAAGACTTTGTATTGAGACGTTTAAAACGTATCGGAAAGGTCTTTGGCTGTGCGTATTTGGTGATCTGCGCAGTCTTATGGGGAATCCAAGGATTCATTATCTTCCATCCCGTAACCAGCGACTATGATGTACGAGGTTCGACTACTGAATATGAGGTTGTGGTTGACGAATCGGGGGACCTTAAATCTCGGGGATACATCGTCAATCAAAATGCTTTAGGACCGGTAGTCTTATTTTTTACCGGAAATGCTGGTGAGGCCTTAAGCTATACCTACACGCTTTCGCAACTAAACGTACCTGTGGTCCTGTCGAACTATCGCGGGTATGGAAAGAGCGATGGTCGCCCTTCTGAAAAAAGAATTCTCGCTGATGCAAAGATCACGTTAGAAATGGTGCGAGAACGCTATCCTGATCGTCCCGTGGTTCTGATGGGATTCAGTATGGGCAGTGCCGTTGCGATTCGCACCGCGGACTCAGACATTGCCGGTGTCATTCTTATCAGTCCGTTTCGCTCAACGGTTCATGTCGCAAATAGGAGCTTGCTTCGAATCTTTCCAGTTCGGTTTTTGATGCGGCACAAGTTTGATACTCGTGCAAGTCTAGAGACCCTTCCCGAGCCGGTTCTAGTGATATACTCTCGAACAGATACAACAATATCCCCTAAGGAAACAGAACGCGTACTTGACAAAATCCCTGACGCTGAAGTTATCGTCGATAACGTGCATCACAGTGCAATCTTAAGCCGGTCTCAGAATCTGCGAGCCATCCGAGATTGGTTAACAGAGAACTTTAAACACGACGATTGAAACTCTGAACGGATCATAAATATGTGGCCAAGCATAGCAATTTGTGCTGGTCAGTGATCAGAACAATATTGACGATAAAGTTCGTGTTTCACACACACAGAGATGTCTTGCTCGAATATCGATCTTTACGATAATCAAGATCCTATTTGTTTTTCAGCATTAAGACCCAACCGATCACTGAAATAAGTACTAAGATCAAAGCGCTCACAGCTAAGAAAACAAAGAAAGGATCAAGTTTTTCTTTATTGATCCAATTCGCCCAAGCTTCAACATCACGTTCGAAGTCTGAATGGCTAATTGTTGTTAGGAAACTGTGCGCCGATTCTCTAAAACCCTCATGAATTACCGCTACGGCATCTAGTAGCAGTTTCGGTCTTTCTTGCACTATTTCCCGAGCGAATTCTGAGTCGATCTCGGTCGCGATTAAAGCGTCCAAGGTGCGATTGAAATCCCATGGATTCGTTCCTCCCAATATTGCCAACAGAGTCTCTCGAGCTTGCCTCCATTGGACTGGGACAGTTTTTTCGGCTCGAACCAACCCTTCAAGAAGTTTGCCTGCTACATCTCTTACTTGTCTAGCGGGATCGATCAAAGATTCAGCTATTGCGTGCCAAGATACTTCCTCTTCGTGAAAATGAGCAAGGACGATCGTCGCTACGAACCTAGCAGACCAGGACTCTGCTCTCTCGTGCACCTGTAGTGCTAATTCGTGATCTGTGTTGTAGTCTAGTTCATCAATGAATTTCGACACTAGATCAAACGATTCGATGCTTGAACCGAACATTTCGGCAAATTCGTGCGAGGTCTCCAACACTTCTTCATCTGAGAGTTCGGTAAGCTGAATAGCCGTCGCTGGTTCCGCAAGTAAATAACGAACGTAGGCAGCTATTGCAACCAACGGGAAATTATCCTCCACGGCTGTCTGCAACTCCTGCCAGGTCTCGGGTAGCTCAGTGTTTTCGCTTCCTACTGTACGGTAACGAACGTGTGTACTTTTCTCCACTCCAATTACTACTGTGTGCATTTCCATGGCCCCGTCTTCGCCCTGTTTAATGTAACCAAAAGCTGCTGCAGCAGGAAATTCGAGTTCGCTTATCATCACCGCCGCGCAAGCGTGAAATGGTTTGTCAGGCTCGGTCTCTTGAATTGCCTCATACAAATCGGAAGGCGTCCACTCTTCTAATCCAACGAATTCGACCGGTCCTCGTGGTCCTTCAAGTACTTCTGCAGTAAAGTGGGTGCCAGTTGTAAGGTAGATTGCCAAAATACCAAACAATATACATCTTTTCAGCATATTCAATTTCTCTCCGTTGAAACAGTAGGGCAATGTGAAACGTTGTTCCCGTACAAAATTGCGAAATGTAGGTTATATGCATTGTAAGCCATCAGTTGACTTTCCGCCGTGAATACTAAAGGTGTGAAGTGAATTCAGTTCCGTCAAGCAAGCTAGGACCATTAGCCACGCTCAAGCAAAGGTTCGAAAAAGAGAATTTCCATATTGAGGTTTAGTTACCCGGCAAATGACACTATCTTCGTCCAGAATTGGAACAAATTGTGCTTTAAACCCCTTAAAATTTGTACGTCAGGAGTGATATTAATGCATTTTTTTAACCAACAAGAACGTGTGAAGAAAGCGGGGTTGGCAACCTTCAACAGATCAAATACCACTAAGTTTTCCGAATCTCTACTACGAAAGACCGTCATAGTAATTTGCAGCCGTATAACAGTAATTTTTAACACTATTGGACTGTTAGCGTGTGCGATCTTTTTGCTTTCCTGTGCGCAACAAAGTACTCCACTCGCGCGGGCAACGGGAACGGGATGCGAGCACGTATCGCTGGATGGTGTCCTACCGGGAATTACAACCAAAGAAAAATCCTACCGACGCGAACAGCAACGAAACGACAAGAAGCTCGTTCCAGGTCAAAAAGTACCAGAATTTTCACTGGTAGGCTTAGACGGGGAAGAGGTTGCTTTATCGGATGTACTTCAAGAGAAAAACACCGTACTCATCGACTTTTGGGCTTCTTGGTGCGGACCGTGTGTCGCGAGCTTTCCAACATTAAAGGAATTACGCGCGAAATACGCACAAGACGGATTTGAAGTCGTCGCGATATCGATCGACACGAGCCACGAAGAGTGGGCCGAAGGGTCGAAAAAGCATGAGATACCCTGGATCAACCTGGGTGAGTTGGAAAGCTGGGATGGAGACGTTGCGACTATGTATGGGGTTCACTTCATTCCAAAGAGCTACCTTATTGATAGCGAAGGTTGCATTCTCCAAAAAGATTTGCCCATTGACCTGCTTGAAGAAGTGGTAGTAAGCAGGTTTGACAAAGCCGATAGTGAAGAATCTTCGCTCGAGATTGATGGCGAATAGCCGAAAGAAGTTCCTGTGAAAAAGTTGCTGAGTCTACTTGTGCTGCCAGTCATCACAGTGTGTCTTAGTTCCTGTTCATCAAACATTGTCGTATCGAACGAACCCGCATTAGGGTGTGAACATATTCCACTAGACGATGTGTTACCAGGCATTGGGAGCGAACTTCCGCGAATATCTTCTCGAGATGAACAATATCGAAACGACAAACAACTTGTTCCTGGTCAGAGAGTTGCAGATTTCTCACTGCCGAATTTGGACGGAGAAGAGGTCTCGTTATCCGATCTTCTAAAGCAAAATGACATCGTACTTATCGATTTTTGGGCATCTTGGTGCGGACCGTGCATCGCAAGCTTCCCAAAATTTAAAGAGCTACGAGATACCTACGGATCGGAAGGGTTTGAAATAGTTGCGGTTTCGATTGACAGAGAGCGGGAAGATTGGGAAGACAGTTCAGCGGAGAACGAAATTCCATGGCTTAACCTTGGCGAGCTTGAAAGCTGGCATGGAGAGGTTGCAATTGAGTACGGTGTTCATTTCGTACCTAAAAGCTATCTAGTTGACAGTAATGGTTGCATACTTCAGAAGGACCTTCCGACACAATCACTCGAAAAGGTGCTTCTAAGTCAATTTAGCAAAGATTCCGATAATGATTCTTCCGTTGAGATCAACCCTGACGAGAACTCGCCTAAGCAGTTTAATATTTCTTCGAATCTCCTAGAAAAAACATTTCAGGTCAAACTAGTAGTTCGCTAAATTATCCGATTTGGATCGGTGGTGTGTGTCATCTCGATAAAATTTTTTGAATATGAAGAGTCACACATTTACCAACTTCGTTATCGCGCTATCGACACTCGCATCTGTGACCATCTCTACACAACACGATCACGGGCACGATGAAGTAGAAGCACCATCTATAGACCACACCCAGCTTTCAGGAGTGGAACTTTATGACTGGCTAGGAACAGATGGTTATTACACCGAACACTATTCGGATGAAGAGTTGCAAAAATTGGTGGCGGAGGGACTTGCGAATGACGATCCCGACATTGTTAGCGCAACCATTGGATCATTGTCTTGGTATGCTGTTCACTCATTGACGCAAAGAGATGAATCAGGTAAACCTCGATTTGATCGTGATTTACAATCGGTACCCGGTCTAAAACAATCACTCATTGATGTTTGGCGGGCCAACAAAAACGAAGATACGTATCCATTGACACAAGAAGATTTCGAAAATTCTGTCGAATATCGAAACGAGCAATTAGCACCGGTTCCATCGCTTGAATTTGCCTGGTCATTTATTCCTCCAACGTTAGCTTCCCTGTTTCCAAAGGATCAGGAAGTTCACGAACTTCTTTGGGACGGCTACGATCCTGACAATCCAATCACCTTGCTTGATTGGCTCAATCGGGGACAATTTACGACTGAAAAAGCGACTAAATTACGGCTCGAATTATTGAACGCTGTGGAAGGTCTTTCTCCTATATACGCAGCGATTGGATTAGGATTCACAGAGTCATCTGATGCTCTCACGGCGTTAGTTGACCGATTAGAAAAGGATCCGGGGAATCGAGTACTATGTGCCCACTTAATAGATTCCATCGTCGGTCATGGCGCAAGTGCAGTCCCGCACCTCACATTGCTCCTAAAGGCCGCGCAAGAATCTGATCTGCTACCGCCAGAGGGCGAAACGCTTGTGCAGCCCGAAGGATATGGTTTAACGGCAGATATAGGCATCGAGTATCGTACCCAGCAAGCAATTCGCAAGTTGGAGAAGATTCTGGAAAACAGCTCGGAGGATGGCTAGTTCGAACTTAACCTGGTCGGATTCTCAACTTCCCGCGTAGTTCTTCGACTTCACCTCGGTGTATCATCTCGTCAATTGCGTGATTTAAGCGATCTGTTAGTCCAGGAGTTACTCGGCCAAAGCCTAGTCGATTTCCGAGAACCTTGATGCATTCATCTCGGGAAACACTGATACCTTCTCGTACAATCATCACGACACCGGCACTCAATTCCCCAAGTGGGAGGTATTCGTGCTTTCGGACTTGTGATAGTTCGACGTTCGTTCGATCTCGTAAATCCTTCGGCTGAATGAAGTCGGCAACAACGTAAAACTGGTCTCCGTCGCCTGGGGATTCACGTATCGCACCAATGCGGCAAGCGTGTTGAATCGCTCGCAATAGTGCTTCTCTGATGCGAGAACCGGTTCGGCCGACATTCCAGAGTTTGACAACACGCCCCAAGATGACATCTTGATGTACTGACCCTTCAATGTCGACGATTTTGGTAACGATGTTTGCTAGATCATGTTGGGCAACTTCATGAATGCTAAGAAGCGCAGCAGAACTCACTATTTCGTCCGATGATTTAGGCTCTCTGTACGCGATCAGTCCTTTGACATTCTTCGATGTATCGGTGCCATGAGAAAGTGTTCGTTCTATTGGGGACTGGGAACCAGCTTGCAATTCCGTTTCGCTAAACTGATTGTCTCCGGCTACTTCGGTGTGCTGTGCAACTTCGATCGCCGATAGCAATTTTTTGACTTCTGTGTCTCGGTTGTAAAACCAATCAGTACTCCAGATTCGATGAAACTTCCATCCTTTGCCTTCGAGCACTTGTTGTCGTAACCGATCTCGTTCGCGTGCCCAGGCAGATGAATGGTAACGTGCACCATCACATTCAATTGCTAAAACGTAGTCGACGGATCGATCGGGATGGCGAACTGCGAGATCGATCTTAAACCCAGCTGAACCAACTTGTGCTTCTACGTCATAGCCGTGAGAAAGAAGAACATTCGCGACGTCGCGTTCAAATGGACTATCCATCTCCTCACCCGTTAACTGTGGAACATCCATGTCCCCAGTCGCGGCGTATTTGAGATATGCCTTTAATACTCGAGGTCCTTGATGCGCACTAACGTCTGAGCGAATGTCTTCGTGAGAAATCGAAGCAAAGACAGTACAGCGTTTTCGAGCACGAGTGAACAATACGTTTAGTCGCCGCTCTCCGCCCTGAGAAGACACCGGACCAAAATTTTGTCCAAAGTATCCGTCTTTGTCTTTGCCATACCCAATTGAAATGAAGATGACATCTCGTTCATCTCCTTGTACATTCTCTAGATTCTTTACAAAGAAAGCTTCTTCCTTGGACTCCGCACAGAAGCGGTCGACATCAGGGTGCTCGGCCCGCAAAAATTCCATTTTGTTATCAATAGTATCTCGTTGTGCGACCGAAAGTGCGACAACACCGAGTGATTGGGCAGGATAGTTTCTAACATGTGCTAGCACGTGGTCACATATCTCGTCAGCTTCTATGGGATTATTTCTTTGCCGCCCACGTTGATACACTCCGTTTGTACGTACTAAACTCAGACCTAATCCTGCATGACCGGAGAAGGGTGTAGGAGGGTAGGTTAGTTTTGCGTCATAGAACTCGTGGTTTGATACTTCGATAAGTGAGGGATGTTCTGATCGATAGTGCCATCGAAGCATTGCTCGATCTATAGCTCGAGCGTCACATAATGAAAGAATACTCTCCATGTGTACCGCTTGGCTTCCCAAGCTAACATCTTCGTCTTCGTCCAAGTCGTCCCCCGAAACTTGACGATCAAAGAACGATGTCGGTGGCATTTGTTTTTGATCGCCGACTACGACCATCTGCTTGCATCGCAAAACGGCACCCAGAGCTTCTGATGGTTTTATTTGACTGGCTTCGTCGATTAGCAAAAGATCAAAAGCAAGCCTTCCAGGTTCGAGAAATTGGGCGACTGAAAGAGGGCTCATCAAGAATACTGGTTTTATCTGTACGATTGCTTCTCCAGCCTCGGAAAGTAGCTTTCGAATGGGCATGTGTCGTGATTTCTTATTGATTTCTCCGCGAATCAAAGCAAGTTGTCCAGTTTGTCCTCGAGGAATCTTGAGGTAATGATCACGCGCAAGTTCTTGAGCAGCAAGATGTTGTAATTCTGAATCGAGCTCGACGAATTTCTTTACTTTATTTGTTCGTTCAGCACCATCCAATTCACTAATACTTGGTTCTGCTTCAGCAAGTCGGTAAAAGACTGATTCCGCTCGTAATAATCGGAATATGTCAGCAACCTTATTTAGGCGTAAGTCGTCTTTCGCAAGACATTCGCGAACGGAAGCTAAACCTCGTTCTTCTAGCTCATTACCAAGCGATCGGAGTACGTGGTAGCCATCAAGGCTGTCCATGTTTTGAATCCAAAGATTTATCTTTGACGTGATAGTTGGTAATGGTACTAAGGAAATTTCTACATCAGCGAAGACATTCGACCAATTAATCTCCGCAAACTCTTGCAACTCCGTTAACTTGTGTTTCAAATCAACAACTTGTTGCTTAAGATCGTCTGCTCTTGAGCGGTATTCACCAACAGAAGGATTACCTTCTACCACAACTTGCAACACTTCATATCGCTTTGTAATATGAATGACGTCTTTAATCCAATCTAACGCTTCTAGAGTGCCTTGGACGTTAGTTGATTCCACCTGCCAGTTCAGATTGAAGAATGCTTGTCCAATGTTTGCTTGTTTCGAAATTTGTGCCACAAGCTGTTCGTACTTAAAGAGGTCTTCAACAAGACCAATGAGATGAGGGAGCTTTTTGTTATGCTTTTTAGATACGCTCAATACCTGCTGACGAGCGCGCCTAAATGCACCGTTAATAGATCGAAATATGGAACCACTGTGTTTCTTGAGATCGTTAAGTGTAATCTCCCAGGATTGAGAGAACGCATCTGACACTACTAGAACCTCTAAGGAAGTTCTGGATTCTTCTGCTGTTTTGATGTCTTGACATAGATTCAACAATGTTTCAAAATGATCTTTTACTATTTCAGATTGCATTACCAACGTTAGACCAGCAGGTTGGTTTCCGAGAGCGGTTAGCAAGTCAACGATCTCTTCGCAATCTGCAAGACTCGGAGCGTCATAGAGCGAACAGTCTTTTATCGATGTGGAAGCAAACTTGTGGATTTCATTCGCAAAATGGGATAAAGATGCAAGTATTTCTGACAGTCTTATCCTGTTTGCGGTATTCATCCGACGGTGCACACCACGCCAAAGGTGAGTGTTTTCCCGTCCGACCAACTGAACCTGTGCTATATAAGCTTCAACTGCTTTGAGGTGATCTTCAAACGTACCTTTACTCCACGCGTCAATTCCGTCAATGGAAAAGTTTGGTGGTGGAGTACCTCGACCTATCAGCTCTGAAATTCGGCCCATGAGTAAATGGGGCGTGTTCCCGGTTTGCTCATCCACTCTGTGTAACAACGCCGTGGTTTGATTCAGTTCATCTCGTATCCGCTGAATTTCCTCGTACTTGTTTTGCGCTACCTCAACAGGTTCATGTAGTTCCATGGTCTTTCGCAATTCTTGATAGAACTGGTTGCGATTACTCTTCTGGGAATGTAGTTCCAAACAAAGCGGGCCTAGACCGCTTCTCTCAAGTCTCTTGAAAACCACATCGAGCGCAGCTCGTTTTTCTGCGATGAAGAGTATCCTTTTACCTGCTTTCGCCATTACTGCAATCATGTTGGCAATGGTTTGACTCTTTCCCGTTCCTGGTGGACCTTGAACTACTAAATTTCGTCCGTCCTTAACCGCTGTTATTACTTGAGTTTGTGAAGTATCAGCATCTAGAATATGTCCTAAGTCTTTGACTTGACTGTACTTTTTGTCTAGATTCTCCATTTTTGCATGAATGGAAATTTGAGATCCTCCAGATGATTCATCTCCTCTCCCGAGCAATAACCGTTCCAATAATTGATTTGTAGTATCTGATTCCGATTCTTGTAGTTCAAGATCTCGTAGCATGCGAAATTTACCAAAGGAGAAGAAACCCAACACCATGCGATTCAATTGAACGACCCAACGATCTTTCGTCCCGATCGTCTCTTCGACGCGGCGACTATAAGACATAGGGGTTTCCTTGCCTTCCTCGCCCAAAATAGGGAGCAAAATTCCAAAGTCACTCTTTAGCAGACTAGTAAGCGATTGATTCGGTTCAATATCGTCATCCCGCCCGACAAGGCTAAATTGAGACCGAACGCTACTGCGCTCTAAATCAACTGGTACCAGAATCAACGGACCATAAAAGGCTCGTTCAGATGTCTCTGAATCAAAATATCTCAGAAAACCTAACGCAAGATAAAGGACATTAATTCCTTGTTCTTCTTCGATACGGCGAGTTTCCCTATAAAGAGATAGAAGTTTCTTATGAAGTCCATCGTGACTGAGTGTAGTCTGAAGTTTTGAGTCGGTGTGTTTCTCCAACACTGCACCTTCTACCTCATCTGGAATATACACTGCTTGATCGTTGTGTTCTGTAAACGCTGATTCAAGAGATAGGGGAAGAAAAGTGAACTTTTTTCGTTCTGCGACTAAGCGATTGAACACTTGATTTGATAGTTCATCAACGATCTCTAAGTGGCGCGCTCGCGCAGAGTCTAAAGGAGTATTGGTTAATGGATTACGCTTTCCAATGTCAACTAGCTGTTGCCGTTGGAGTGCTAGTGCTTCGTGTAGTTGGCTGATGTTCTTTCCTTAAAGACTGTGGGATCCAAAACCATCAAATTATTGGTTTGGAGGAAATCTAGTACCCGTCAGAATCGGACTATTTTAAGAGGATATACCAATTCCTTTTGCGTTGAAAGATCAAATGATTCTGACGAATTCCTGCAATATTCCGTTCAAACTTCTTACAGTCTCTCGGACGAAATACAGATCTCAACGTCGGTCAAAAAACCGAATGCACTACTTTCATCAGCGACCGGATCGTGTTCCTACTCAATTTCATCGATTGTCCGACAAATATCTTAGCACTTGAATAAAAGGCAGATTTTGAGTATTCTTAACTCTGAGGCGGGTGTCGATTCCACCGCCCTATAAACGGGTAACGCGTTTCGTCTTCCCCATCTTTTTCCGTTACCCGGTCGGCACCTAGCTTCAACCTATTGATTCTCACAATCTCTTCCGCTTTTATAAACGCAGCTACAGATTTAAGAAAATAGACATTACTAAGAATTACGACTTCGATCTCTTTGTAATCGGAGCTGGGTCGGGTGGCGTCAGAGCTGCTCGAATGGCCGCAGAATTTGGTGCGAAGGTCGGGATCGCCGAAGAAATACACCTCGGCGGTACGTGCGTAAACGTTGGGTGCGTCCCAAAAAAACTTTTTGTCTACGGTTCGCACTTTGCGGAGGAATTCGCGGATGCAGCAGCCTATGGATGGGGTGTCGAAAAAACACACTTTGACTGGACGTTGTTGCGAGACAACAAGAATAAAGAAATTACTAGGCTCAATGGCATTTACGAGCGATTACTTCAAGACTCCAACGTTGAAATATTTTCAGCTCACGCGACATTCCTCGATCATCACTCTCTGACGCTAAACAGTACTCGTGTTAGTGCAGAAAAAATTCTGATTGCGACTGGGTCGACTCCGTTCGTCCCTCCGATACCTGGCTCCGAGCACGTAGTCACGTCAAACGATATGTTCTATTTGGATCGGTTACCAGAGCGACTGACAGTAGTGGGCGGAGGGTACATTGCAGTGGAATTTGCTGGCATTATGAACGGTCTCGGTGTACAGACTACTTTAGTGTATCGCGGGAGCACATTTCTTAGAGGATTTGATCAAGACATTCGCCACATCATTGCCCGCGAACTGAAGGAGAAAGGCATTCGATTGCAATTTAACACCACAATTACCAAAATCGAAAAGTGCCGCACAGGGTTAGCGCTACTCTCAGAAACGGGTGCGACGATAGAGACTGACCTCGTACTCTACGCTACTGGTAGGAAGCCTCACGTTCAAAATCTTGGTCTAGAAAACACAGAAATTCAGATGAGTGCAATTGGAGCAGTTGAGGTAGATGACTCCTATCAGACTACCGTTCCCAATGTGTTCGCTCTTGGCGATGTAATTGATCGTGCGCAACTCACACCTGTCGCTATTGCTGAAGGTATGGCATTCGCGCAGCGACAATTTAACCATCAACAGGGGGTGGTGGATTACTCAGCCATCCCTACATGTGTGTTTTGCCAACCAAATATCGGCACCGTAGGTCCTACGGAAGAGGAAGCGCGAGATACATACTCACAGATCGAAATCTTCGAATCTTCGTTTAAACCCATGAAACATACGATGACGCGTCGCAACGAAACGACTTACATGAAACTGATCGTAGACACAACCACTGACAAGCTAATCAGTGCTCATATGGTGGGACCTGAAGCAGGGGAAATCATCCAAGGATTTGCAGTTGCAATCACGGCTGGTGCAACGAAAGCCGATATTGATCGTACTATTGCAATTCATCCGACAACCGCAGAGGAGTTCGTGACGATGCGCGACCCAAAAAGCAATTGAGTTTGCATATTTTTATTATTCCTTATAAATCTGTATTAGGTACGAAACGAGAATCACATTCGTCACGAGGCAATCTATGAAGGAAACAAACGATCCTACTATACAGGACGCAATCAATAAGTTTTTGTCAATCTTCGGAGACTTTTTAGACCTACTAGACGGTTTCTTGGGTGGTCATCCTTGGTTTGCATTTGCGCTATTAGGTGTTGGAGTATGGTTTACTCTTTATTTGGGATTACCACAACTTCGTCATTTTCCAAGGGCTTGGCGCATTCTAGCGGGGAAGGAGACACCTGCAGATTCACCGGGTGACACGACACACTTTCAAGCACTGTCAACAGCACTATCTGGTACCGTTGGTACTGGGAATATCGCGGGCGTTGCATTAGCAATATTTTGGGGCGGACCCGCTGCAATATTTTGGATGTGGGCAACGGCGTTTGTAGGTATGACTACCAAATTTGTGGAAGTAACGCTCTCTCATAAATATCGAATTAAAGACGACAAAGGAGAGATGGCAGGTGGTCCTATGTTCTACATGGAAAGACGTCTAAACTTGAAATGGCTTGCTGTTATCTTTGCTGTGGCAACTATTTTTTGTACATTAGGAAGTGGAAATCTGCCACAAATCAACAGTATCGCTAAAGGTTTAGGTACATCGTTTTCAATTCCATATTGGACCACTGGTCTAGTGCTAGCGATTATTTTGGGATTGATCATCATCGGCGGAATCAAACGCATTGCGACCTTTGCATCGTCTGTTGTACCTTTTATGGGAACTGTGTATGTGATAGGTGCGATTACAGTAATCGTGACTCACTACGATCAAATACTTCCATCATTAGGGTCGATATTCTCCTATGTATTCTCCGGGACGGCAGCAGTCGGAGGCTTCCTGGGGGCGAGTTTTGCTTTGGCTTTCACGAAAGGAGTAGGTAGAGGGTTGTTCTCCAATGAAGCAGGGCAAGGTTCCGCACCTATTGCGCATGCGAGCGCGAAAGGAGAAAGCCCCGTTTCAGAAGGGCTCGTTTCATTACTTGAACCGTTCATAGACACCCTCGTAATTTGTACTATAACTGCGTTGGTTATCCTTGCATCTGGAGTGTGGACGCAGAAGTACGAGAATGACTTTGAACTCTCTTCTTTGGAGATTGTTCAAGGATCTATTGATGTAAACGACGATGCGGACAAGTCTGAGCTAGTTCTTTATCTAAACTCTAACAAAGGTGATATTGAATCTTTTGACGGTGTTTTGACTGTCGCCGACGGAGTCATTCAAGAAGATGACGTAACCGTTATTCACAATCGTTCAGTCGCCGAAGATGTCAAGATTTATTCGACCGAGGACGGGACAGCATTCTCAGGTGAGATTACCGTTGTAGAAGGGCTTCCCAATCTACACAAGGTGGAAATGAAAGGGAAGTCGTTGATCCACTCAGTCCCGCTTACTGCAGAAGCTTTTAGAACAAGTATTTTCGGTGATTTCGGACCACACATTGTTTCGTTAACACTAGTATTCTTTGCTTTTACCACGGCTGTAGCATGGTCGTATTACGGTGATCGAGCGATCGTCTACCTTTTTGGCGTGAAGTATCTGTTGGCGTACCGCATGGCCTACACAGTGATGTTCTTCATTGGTGCTCTTTTGGACACGACACTGGTTTGGAAGATATCAGCGGTAACGCTCATCTTCATGGCCCTACCTAATTTGGTAGGTATCACGCTCTTGAGTAAGGAGATGAAATCTACGACAAGGGAGTTCTTTACGAAGAGCCCCTAGCAGACTGGTCCCGGAGGGGCGTTTTATCCTTCGCTGATAACTTGACTCAGCACCGAATGTTAGGGAGTTTCTTCATCTGTTTCTTCTACTTCGTAGAGCTCTAGTCCCGCGTCTTCAAATGGACAGACTACACTCGCGTTTTCAGCATCAGCGCGAAGTGCAAGTAGTGTCTGCAATTCGCCAAAAATAGCTTTGAACTCGGGTTTGTTGTTCTCGAATTTCCTACGCATCACTATCGCAAATCTATTGGTTAGTCTTTCACATTGACCTGCAATGAAATCGTTCATATGCGAAACTAACGAACTTCCGCGTTCCTCGGAGTCAAGCATTTGAAAGTCGTAGTATGAGGTAATTTGAGCGTTGTTCACTGCGTGCGAATACACTCCAAGCCAGTAACCAAGTTCCACGAAGTCCCACAATTCACTCTTGGAGATTGTTATTTCTTCTGAGCCTACTTCGCTTTGAAATTTCTCAAATGCTTCATCCAATGCAACTTTCAACGGTCGCTCGTCTCGATCCATATCGAGAGTCTTTGCGCGCTCAGCTGTAATTGCTCCAATTAGCAGCGTGCATATAACGCCTAAGGCGAATGCACTAACCAGTAAGGGGAAGTTTAAATTTTTCCGATTGACATTTGACTTCATGGATTACTCCTCCGCGGGATCGGAATGAATCGAACTAGTGATGTGATGCTCGATTTAAGAGAGAACACAGCAAAAAACGAAACCTGAGCTCCTGTTATTTTCTGCTTCGTTCATTGTATCAGTACTCTCGTACTACTAATCTAAGACGTTAAACACTCCTAAGAATCGAGAAAGAGTGATCAAACTAGGTCTATGTACCCTCTATCGTCTCTTCCACTACCGTATCGACAACTTCACACAAAGCTTCGTGGGGGGATTTGCCATTCAATTTCGCTAATCGGAATTGATCAAGTTGACGATCGGCTCCTGTACCATTTTTCACGATGTCTCTTGCATGCTCAATGTCGCTGACACAGTCTAGTGCTTCCGCGTCTTCGTACAGCTCTTTCAACAATCGATTTAAGACATCGTCGATGTCCGTACGAGAAACGTCGTTGGGATCAGCAAAGAAGGCAAACGTCCCATATCGTTGTGCTTGAAATCGATTCTCAAAAATGATTTCAGTCATTATTTCTTCTGATACGAGTGCTCCAGCGGACTGCGTACGCATATATTTTCTAATCAGACAAGCGTAGAGTGCTACGATGGTCATCGCATCATCTATACGAGTACAAACGTCGCACACGCGCAATTCGATGGTTGGGTAGCTGTGTGAAGGACGAATGTCCCACCAAACCTCGCCAGAATTTGTTATGAATCCCCATCTTTGATATTCTCGTTCAAGTGCCTTAAACTCATCATAACTCGAAAATGCCTTCGGTATCCCAGTACGAGGTAAACCACACAATATGTTCATACGAGAACTCTTAAATCCAGTCTCGACTCCTTCTCGGAAAGGTGAGGAAGTAGACAGCCCAAGAAAGAGTGGTAGATAATGTCGCACTACGTTCATTACTCGAATTCTCATGTCTGCATCCCCAAAACCGGCGTGGATATGCATACCCCCGATTAGAAATCGGCGGATGATCTCTTGATAGAGCATAGCAAACGATTCGTAGCGCTCCTTCGGTGACGGTATCTGATCTTGCCACACTGCGAACGGATGCGTTGACATCGCCACGATTTCCGCACCATACTTTTTCGCTGTTGCGGAAATCAAACCTCGCGTTTCCCGAAGCGCTTCCCGGACTTCTGCAACGGAATGACAGACTTTCGAGTTAGTTTCAATCTGAGTTCGTAGCATTTCGCGCACAACCTTGTGCGGTACAGACTTTTTTTCACACTCGTCAAAGATCTGTGGGGCTGGGTCAGATATTAGATCTCTAGTCTGAGGGTCGATAAGAAATGCTTCTTCTTCAACACCAAGTGTGATTTTCAAATCACTGTTTTTTGCCATGCAGTCAATTCACCATATTAACTCTATTGAAATAACGATGTTTATCGCTATCAGGGATTGCGAATAGGGTACGAATTTTGTCGAAATGGTCTTACTGAGTCCAGTCACAACTCAGAGTCCGACTCCGCACCAATTGCGCCTCTGCCTAATTGCTCTTTGAGTAATACCAGAACTTGCTCATGCAGTATGATAGATGCCTTGACTGTCTCGATCTGTTCGGTAAAGTCCGTTTCCTCGTTGCTTTCCATCGCGTCTAATGACTCCTTGGAACGAGCGTACGACCGGTTGACAAAGTCTTCGAGCGTTCTTCCATCTGGATATTCAAGCGTGGCATCAGCTCCATGTTCCAAGAGATACAAGACGTTTTCCATGTACCCGTAGTAAGCAGCCCACTGAAGTGTTGAGTGTCCTGCGTCGTCTTGAAGATCCACGTCCCAACCAAGTTCAATGAATTTTTCTACTATACCAATGTCCTGTTGGAGCACCACCGCTCTACCGAGGGAAAAGTTTGAAGAATTCTGTTTGCTCAGATCCACTCCTGCTGACAAAACTATCTCTGTACAGTCGTTTTCTCCAAGTCTGTTGGAACGCATCATAGCTGTGACTAAGACTGAATTCCCATCTGGATCAAGTCTGTTCACGACATCAGGATCGTCTTCAATCGCCTGTAAAAACTCGTTGCACCTACCGAGACCAACCAAATCATGCGTACTGATTTCTGGGTCGAACGTGAGTGTCAGAGTGATCAAATCGTTTTGTCTCACGCTGGGACGATTTAGAATCAGAGATAAGGGAGTTTGCCCGTTTTCAAATTTCTGCGTCAGCAGATTCGGGACGCTTTCAATCGCAGTCTTCACAACGTCTAAGTCCCGCTCCAGTATGAAATACCGTCGAAACGAATCGCCCTCAAGCATCTCTATAGTGATGTCAAATGCTGATTTTCCTTCGATCATACCGTCTAGATAATCAACATAAATTGACTTTGCCTGTACGCTGCCGACCCGATCTTCTTCCACACCGTTTCGAAAGAACAGAATATGTGGAATCCCATTGATCTGATACTCTCGGTAGATCTCCGGAGAATCGTCGATATCTAGCTTGAATATTTTGACCCTCCCTTTCATTTCTACCGCAAGCTCATCGATTATAGGATCTACCTCGCGACAAGGTACGCACCACGTAGCTGTGAAGTCGACAAGTACTGGCGAGTCAGCTTGAAGCACTTCTTCGTCAAAATTTTCGGTAGTCACATACGGCGTAGCACTAACTTCTTCACCGTCCTTATGAAGTTGAAAAATGAGTATGACTGTACCTACGATTGCTCCTGCGAACAACGCAACACCGATTAACAGTGCTCCCGCGAGTGTCGAAAATTTAGACGAGTTTTGTTTGACGTTCATGTTTGGGCTCTCAGATAGCCTGTCGTGCAGTATCCGCTATGATAATGAATGCTGGCGCAAAGCATACCCAAAAGAGTGAGACACTCCGATTTCGAAGACCACTCGGAGAGATTGCAATGAACCACTCATCAGCTTAGAGGCTACAAAGCAGGTCAGATCGATTTAAGATTACAAGCGCGATTTCGGGTTGAAGTTTTAAGATTGAGGTACGTGCTCACAAGAAGCAGAATGAAGTCTAGACGTTCTTAGCAACTTCATCGTTAACCAGCTGTTCTTGAGGTAGGAAGTCCACCCTCACACGTGTTCCCGTGGCTTCTGCAAATCGACGGAGAGTCGCGAAGGAAGGTGATACCCACCCACCTTCTAAACGCGCAATGGCAGATTGTGTAGTACCCATACGTTCTGCAACTTCGGTTTGAGTTAAGTTTGCCGATAATCGCGCTCCAATGATAGATTCAACGAGCGAAAACTGCGCGTCTACGTCCTCGTACTCCTTTCGGAATTGAGGATCTTTCATTAAGCGAGCTTTTAACTCCTGTAGTGTAATCATGTGACTTCCTGTTTCATTCGGGTTTGTGCAATCTGAAGTGCTCGACGAGGAGTTTTGCGAGACTTTTTATGGAAAACGTGCAAAACAACCATTTTTCTGCCTGTTACGGTCACGTAAATACCTCTAGCGATTCCATCTGTACTTTTCACTCTCAGTTCCCAGAGTTTGCCTTCTAAATGTCGTACCATTGGAGCACGAAGATTTGTGAGACCGAAAGTTCTTACGATTTCGAGCGCACGAACAATTTTCGCACGTAGCCTTGCAGGTAACTCGTCGATTTCGTTGTTGGCCAATGGAACTATCTCTACCGTCCAAACCATGAAGGGAAATTATATCATATCTGCTATATTATTCTCCTAAAATAGGGAATAGCAGGACGAACCACCAATCAATCTGCACGGCGATGTCGAAACGCAGATTGTCGCTTCTTATCGCCACAAGACTTACACCAAGGTACTCTGACAAAGTACTATTCGGATGTCGCGTAAAACTGTTCGCAATATCTCCTAAATTGTATGATTGCGTTTTCCGCGGTAGACAATCTGGGGTATGTTAAATAGTTTTTGTTTTCCCAGATTTCAAAATCTTGCGAAATATCGGTCAGATAAACTTTGAAAAACAATCGAAGTAGCATGGCGTTTAGAATGCGCTTCGGCATCAATCCAAGACCCGGAAAGAGTGCATTCGGTCTTTCGATGTCTTTCATCTGTATCGCCATAACGAAGTTCACCGTCTCATCGTCAATCGGAGTACAAAGGGCAAGCTGGCG
Source organism: Gammaproteobacteria bacterium (assembly GCA_009841615.1). Taxonomy (GTDB): domain Bacteria; phylum Pseudomonadota; class Gammaproteobacteria; order Pseudomonadales; family Azotimanducaceae; genus Bin55. The sequence goes on from VXLL01000004.1 coordinate 112,362, forward strand.
GATATAGAGCCCAGCACTGTCCATGACCGGTTCGATCATCGAAAATCCGAGTCCCCACATCGACACAGTCGCACGGACATCCAATCTAATGCTCAGATTCCTAGACGGACCGATTTGGCGTGTCAATTTAAACTTGTTTTGTAAAAGTCGACCATCAACGTGCACTGGTGCTAGACTCTCAACCTCCGAGTAACCATGAACATAAGGGAGATGGGTTATGTCCACTCCATTTTCCGATGTCTCTTGAGGATGTGTTCGAATCTCCTGCGCCGTATACACGAACTTAGACCAATCACGAGAATCTAGTTCCGGCAGGCACCAATCTGGTTCAGTCTGCGCAGGGTGCCAATAGGCAAAAACTACACCACCTGTTTCGAAAGTAGGATATGTCTCGAGTTCCACGGTTGTGCTCAAGGGGCCTGTAGGTGTGTTAATACACAGACCTTGTGAGTTGTATGTGAATCCATGAAACGGGCAAACTAGACACCCATCTCGCAATTTTCCTCCGCGTTCCGGAGTTAGATTTGCTCCAAGATGCGGACAGATCGCTTTAGCTAAGCAAACCTCACCGGTCGGGCCGCGCCAATACACAGTCTGTTGTCCCATCCACTGCTTGCTATACAACTTTCCTTTTTTAACGTTTTCACTAAATTCGATCCAATACCATCCAATAGGGAAGGGTGTAAAGGGAAAGCGTTTTTTAACTGTTTTAGCCATGTAGATTGGTTGATGTCGAGTCGTGATCAATTAACACCGTTACGCTGTTGGAAATCTCCTGTGAACACGTCGATCCGCGAGTTAGATTTTCAATACTCTTCTTCGATATTACACGTTCCAACGAATTCTTCTCGTCAAAAGCCGTTACTCAATACATTTTGTACATCTAACACGACAGCGTACAGTACTAGGGGCACGCAGTCTTAATAGAGAGTACCACAATAATATGAACTAGTCAGTATTTTTAAAATCCGGACAGAACTCACAAAGAGCATAGACTGTTCTCGGCTGTATCGCAAGATGATCTTTGATTTCGAGCCAAGCGTTGCGGGCGTGCTTGACAAATCTCTGAGATTCCGGGGAAATTCGCGGAGCCCAGTTCGATGCTCGCGCTAACAAATTCATGAATGGAGGCCGACGCACGAATCCGTATCTTTCTACTACATAAGATTTCAATCCAGCTAAGTTGGCTGCAACCTTTAGAGCGTCGTCATAGTTTCCTAAGGAATCGACCAGACCATGTTCTAATGCTTGTAGCCCAGTCCAGATTCGACCACGCGCAACCAAGTCTACGTCATCTCTTGCCATGCTTCGCCCATTACTGACGACCTCCAAGAATTTATCATAGGCGTCGTCTACGCTAGCTTGTAACATTTTCGCTTCAGTTTCGGTTAAGCCTGATGTCTGGTCAACACGAAAGTGCCCATCACTTGAATATACGCCATCTGTATTTACTCCATATCTTTGAAGTAATTCTTCAAAAGTAGGAATCATAGAAAATACTCCAATTGATCCCGTGATCGTAGAGTCAGATGCGAGTATTCGATCAGCATTAGCGGAAATCCAATATCCCCCAGAGGCGGCCGTGTTAGACATGGAAACTACAACTGGAATGTCTTGCTTCCTAACAGCCTCAATTTGCAATCGAATCGCTTCGGATGCCAATACAGATCCTCCTGGAGAATTTACTCGAAGAACTACAGCGTCTACCTTTTCTTTGATTGCATGCTGTAAATGTTCTACAGCACCGGTAGAGTCCACGAGCTGTGAACTGTCATCTCCAGACCAACCGAAGATGACTCCTTCCACTGTGATAACAGCGATAGTACCGCGTTGCTTGGTCAATGAAGCACCGTCGCTCGAAGTCTCAGAAGCGATTCTGAAATCTCTGCGGTCCTTAATTGTGTGAAAATAGTCTTCGGTCGAAATACGAGCGAGCGATTTATTACGCCTATCGAGTTCAAACTCTTCACCCACCTTTGCCGACAGTGTGTTGGAAGTTATCAATTCGTCAACGAAACCGTGTTCTTTTGCAAGATCGCCCAGCTTCTTCCGACTTGGACCAAGTAGATCGGAAAAGCTTTCAGTAAATTGAGCGACCGTTGATGAACTCAATTCGCGATTTCTCTCGATTAATTCTTTAGTCGCTCCCCATAATTGATCGACGATTGGACGGTAGGACTCGCGTACGATGTCAGACATTGCATCCAATACAAACGGTTCCACGGCACTCTTGTAATCTCCACTCCTAAAAGTATTTACAGTAATGTCCAACTTATCGAGTATGGTTTTGTAATACATCGATTCAAAAGCCAATCCAGAAAAACTTAAAGTCCCAAGTTCGTTCATGTAAACCGCGTCGGCAAATGAAGACAAAAGGTATGCACTTTGAGAATATTCGTCCGAATATGCGTAAATCGGCTTACCGGATTCAGAAAAAATCTTGAGTGCTTCACCGATCAAGTCGAGGTGCACTAAAGATGCCCCAGCTAAGCTATCGGGTCGAATTTCAAGCGCTAGAATGCGGGGATTCTTCGCCGCATGACGCAGTGTTGCAACCACTTCGTGAACGTCAGTGACGTCAGCCACAGTACTTCCTAGTAGTAGTTCAAACCAAGGGTTGATATTCGGACGCTTTTCAACTAGTGATTGATTTGGTGCAAAAACTAAAACAGAATTGCGTTCTACTTTGATTGCAGGACCCGAAAACAAAAACACGAATATGACAACAATCACAGCAACGAGCAAAATGTTCGCTACACTAACCCTGAGAAACCGAAACACAGTAGCTATTCCGCGCCAAATTCGCAGGACAAGGTTCATTTTCTTTGGTGTCTCTTGAGGAGGAGTTGATTCAATTTGGTCGTTCATAGAAGAGTAGGGCACTAGTCTTAGAAAAGTGGAAATTCTAGACAAATTCTGTGGTTTCGCAGGTCGATTATCGAGAATACATCCGAGTATCGTCGTGTATGCGTGACGTTTACCCAAGTTTCGAAACTTATCTGTTAAAGCGGTTTTCTACGGTACGGAACTTAAAATTCTTTCCGTAAGTAACGATCTCTCGTTTATTTTTATCTTATGTCCCATCAAGCATTTAATTTTGGATCGGGTTCATCATTTGACTTCAAATTTCGAATTTAATCAACCGCTCTCTGGAAACGAAATGCCACGTTTTGGTGGCCCAGTAACCTTCATGCGAGTTGCTGAAGGACAGATCGGTGAAAAAATCGATGCGGGAATCGTAGGTATTCCACTTGACATTGCGACTTCAAACCGTCCAGGTGCTCGCTTAGCGCCACGCGAAATCAGGGACGAATCGCGCCTACTACGTCCTTACAACATGGCTACGGGTTCAAAACCGTTCGACTCCATGCAAGTAGCGGATCTTGGTGATTTGCCTATTAATACCTACAACATCGAAAAGAGCTATGCTACGATTTCGTCGCATTACCAGAACATTCTTGCAAGTGGATGCGTTCCATTTGCACTCGGAGGGGACCACTCTATTGTCTTACCAATTCTGCGAGTAATGAAAAAGGTTCATGGGCCGGTGGCAGTAATCCACGTGGATGCACATGCCGATGCGAACGAGCATATGTTTGGAGAACGCTACACTCACGGCACTCCGTTTAGACGCGCAGTGGAAGAAGATCTACTTCAGTGTAACAAAGTTACTCAGATAGGACTACGAGGTACTGGATATCACCCCGACGATTTCAATTGGTGTCGAAATCAAGGGTTTAGAGTAGTTGAGGCACATGAGTGTTGGCATAAGTCCTTGACTCCTCTCATGAACGAACTCCGAACCGAGATTGGAAGCCATCCTACCTATATCAGTTTTGACATCGATGGATTGGATCCTTCGGTTGCACCTGGAACGGGTACTCCAGAACCAGGAGGGCTGTCTGTCGTTCAAGCATTAGAAATTATTAGAGGATGTCGCGATTTAAATATAGTCGGGTGTGATATGGTCGAAGTGTGTCCTCCGTTTGACTTGTCGAAGAGCACCTCGTTGTTAGCTGCAAATTTGGTATATGAGATGCTATGCATTCATCCCAAGGCTGAATATCACTCTAAGTGAGCGTGCGCCAACCTCTATGGACTTGGAAGGAACTATGTCACAGTTTGGGTTTACCTGCTGAGAACGGTCCAGACATTAACGGTATTCATTTTGACTCTCGGTTGATTCAACCTGGGGATCTGTTTCTACCTTTACCAGGTGATCCCGGACCACGGTTTCAAGTAGCAGTTCGATCTGAGCGCGATGGTCATGACTATATTTCAAGCGCAGTCGAGAACGGCGCAGTTGGCTTGATCACAAGTAGGCAAGTCGAAACCTCCGTACCCACACTTCGGGTTAATGATTCGATTGATGCGCTGTGGGCAATAGGAAAGTACCGACGTCATCAAATCGATTGCTCAGTTGTAGCGATCACGGGAAGTAGCGGTAAAACGACTCTCAAGACTTTTCTGCAATCTACGACAGGTGGTTTTAGTGCTCAGGGTAGTTTCAACAACCACATCGGTCTTCCGTTGAGCTTAGCAGCTACGCCCAAGGATTCCAAGGTAGCGATCTATGAAATCGGGATGAACCATCCAGGAGAAATCGCGCCATTAAGTGAGTTGACACAACCGAATGTCGTGGCAGTATTAAATGTCCTTCCTGTGCATATCGGTCATTTCAAAGATCTTGATGCATTGGAACAGGAAAAGCTCTCAATTGTTGCAGGGCTCTCTCAATCAGGTCGCGTGGTGCTCCCTTACTCATTGAGAGATACGAAATACATCAATGAACAATGGAAAACGACTACTTTTGGATTTGACGACAAAGCCGATGTCTCGATCACCTATGTACGAGACTATTGGTACGAAGTTTCGACTGGTAATGATAGTGTGAGAGTAGAAGTACCCGGTGGTGGTCATCATCGAGCTGAAAGCGTCGCGGCGTGTGGAGCGGTTTTGATATCTTTTGGGGCTAGTTTAGATCGTTTACGACGACTAGAGCCCACTTTGCCGGAAGGACGTGGTAACAGTATTGAAATCAACAACATTACGATTATCGACGACAGTTACAATGCAAATCCGACGAGCATGATTGCCGCGTTGCGGGAATTGCGCAAACGAACGACTAAAGGACGCAAATTCGCGCTGTTAGGACAAATGAACGAATTAGGGATTCATGCTCAAAAATTACACGAGAGCATTGCTCCTGAGATTGGCGATATTGATGTTCTTTATTGCGTCGGGGGACTGATGCGACACCTCTACGAGAAGGTAGACTCTTCGAAGGAAAAGTATTACTATGAAGATGTCAGCGCGGATCTCGTCGACCAACTAGCGAGAACCTTAAATGAACACGATGCAGTTTTAGTGAAGGGTTCTAACAGCTTCTTTTGGCAAGCTGATTTTGTAGAAAACTTACGAAAAGCCCTAATATAGTTCAACCTTGGAGCAAGAACTTTCAGCAATCAACCGAGATTCTTAAATTGACCAATAGTAATTCAGCCTACAGCGTAAAGTTTGAGCAAACCCGCAAGAAGTTCGGTTCACTTGTTGCACTCGACCGTCTCAGCTTGCAAATACCACGTGGTAGCGTGTATGGGTTCATTGGTCCCAATGGCGCTGGCAAGACCACTGCGATGCGCATCCTAGTTGGGATTAGTAAGCCCACGTCTGGCACCATAAAGGTGTTAGATGCCGATGACGTAAAAGACGTACGACACCTCATCGGTTACCTTCCTGAAGAAAAAGGCTTATACAAGCGCATGCGTGTCATCGACTACATCGTTTACTTTGGCCGTCTCAATGGCATGCGTAAGAGAGACGCGATAGCAAAAGCAAAAGCACTACTAGCTGACTTTCAACTTTCGACTTGGGAAAAAGAAAAGTGTCAAGCTCTTTCGAAGGGTATGGGGCAGAAAGTTCAGCTCATGGCGACGTTAATACATGATCCCATACTCATGGTGTTAGACGAGCCATTCAGCGGATTAGATCCTGTGAATGTAGAAGTGGTTCGTTCTATTATCTTGAATAAAGTTAAAGAAAACGCAACAGTTATTCTCTCCACACACATCATGGAACAAGCAGAGTCTCTTTGCGATGCGGTGGTCTTGATAAACAAGGGGCAAGCAGTGCTCGAAGGTCCTATAGAAGAAATTCGTAAAGGCGATGTGGTGTCTGTCGATCACGATGGTGACGTCTCCGTGTTTGATGGTTTGCGAGGCGTTGTTTCAGTTAAACAGATCGGTCGAGCAGCTACGCTTGAAGTCGATCCAGATTGTGATCTTCAAACATTACTGAAAGCAATTTGTGAACGCACTAAGGTGACGCAATTCAATGCTAACTCTGCGTCATTACACGAGATCTTCATACGAGAAGTAGGAGGCTCAGGAGCCACGCCCGAGACAGCTACTCATGCTTAACCGTTTGTACTCGGTTTGGCTCATCGCACAGCGCGACTGGGTAGAAGCAACTTCGACCAAAATGTTTTGGTTAGGGGCGTTGCTCATGCCCGTGGTGACCTTGATCTTGGCGATTTTCGCGATGTTTGCGGTGACTGTTGCGAGTACTTCGGTGACGGTGGGTTCCTATTACGTAATTGATCGTAGTGAAGGTATCGGACTAGACATTCGGAATGAAATCCTTCGAACAGACTTATCAACTTTCGTCAGAGCGGTATCGGAACGGAAACCGAATTCCGACGATGAAGCAATCCTCACTGAGATTCATGAAGCAACCCAAACAACGGCGATGCCTGATCTAATTGAGTCCTTTTTGGAATTTCTTGAACATCCGCAACCAGACCTAACGATCGCGTCAAGAGATACACTGGCTGAAAGATTTAGCATTTGGTGGCAGAACAACAAAAATACAATCATCAAACTTGCACCCAGCGTCTCGTTTGCTAGATACGAGGAAATTCTCACTCCAAATCTGTCAGAGCAAGAGTTAATTTCTCGGCTCAAAGCAGGAAAAATCCTTGGCTATTTCATCATTCCCGAGGGTTTCGTAAACTCCAATGAGAATGCGAAATTCATCACCGAAACCATTCTGAAACAAGATCTCGCAAATTGGTACGAGAATTTCGCTACCCGTGTGATTCAAAACAAAAAATTTGCCGAATCTAATATTAGTCGTGAAACCGCACTGTGGCTCTTGCAACGAGCGTCATTTCAAACGAGCAAAGCGGTTGAACCGGCTCGAGATTCTGGTACTACTACTAGTTCAACATCGGGTGACACAGAAGACGCGACAAAAGAAGTCACTGTTTGGGAAACAGTAGGAGAATTTGCGCCAGCTGTGTATCAATACATTCTGTGGTTCTTAGTGTTTATTGGTGCTACCATTTTGATGACCAACACAGTAGAAGAAAAGTCTACGAAATTAGTTGAAGTATTGTTATCCGATCTCGATTCAGTTCAACTCATGGATGGAAAACTGTTAGGTTCTGCGCTTACCTTACTCACGGTTGTCGGTCTTTGGATTTTTTTAATCTCGCTTCCGATCTTGCTGGGATCCAAAATCGTTGTGGCGTTCTTCCCCCAGATTGGTGAATTTTTGCAAAGCGGTGCTCTGAGTTCCATTTTTAACCCGCTCTTTGTTATCAATTTCGTGATTTTCTTCGTGCTTGGGTTCGCGTTTTACGGTTATTCGTTGTCCGCACTCGGTTCGGTTTGTTCGAACATTAGAGAAGCACAAATGATGGCAACGCCGATCAACCTAGTAGCAATCGTTCCTTTAATTCTCATGGTTCCCATCGCGTTAGACAAAACGGGAACAATACCGACAATAATGTCGTATATACCGCCGTTCACGCCGTTCGTGATGATGAACATCGTAGCTGAAGTAGCCTGGATTAATTATTTATTGATTCTCGCGTGGATGACGGCATGTACATTGGGTGTTCGATGGTTGGCAAAAAAGATCTATACTAAAGGAATTTTGCTGGAAAACAAACCTGCGGGAATCAAGGGTTTAGTACGACTGGTTGGTCGCGCGAACTGACGGGCGACACGCTACGATGGATGAACGTTAGGTGCGTGAGTTTTTCGAGTCGTTAAAGATCCATCTCTTGCGCTGGCTTTTTCCCTTGTTGTAGAACTACTGTAGGGTTGGAGACATCGAGTATGAATCGTTGCTCATCAGCTACCAAATCACAGCACTTAGCATCTTAACCAACTGAAATCGTAGTGAAATTGAGATTTCAAACGGTATGGACCGTTGCTCATCGCGAGATGCTTGCCACCATTCAAACCAAAGCATTTTGGTTTTTCACGTTGCTCTATCCAATCATCTTTGCACTACCAATCTTAGGATTGGTAGCTGCTTTTGCTATCTTTGAAGACGAGGACACGGATCTCAATGAAGTGTTTGCAGATGGGTTTCAGGGAGTTGTAGAAAATTGGCGTTATAACCTACGTGGACAGGTTCTCTATTATTGCATAGTCGATGAAACTACTATTCTGTCAGATCGTATTCGCTATCAGATTGACAAACACGATCGAGACACTTGGGTAAGCCAATATGTTCGAGATCCGGAAGCACGTACGGTTGAGGATTATCGTAAAGCACGCGACTCATTCGACCTATACTACGACCTGCATCCTGAATTGTCACCAAATCGCTTTCGTGAATATGAAGAAGCGTTTGATTCTATCGAGACATTGAACAGATGGCTTCAGCAGGAAAAGATCGCAGGATATTTCGTATTGCCGAAGAACCTCGTTGACACCAATCATGGAGCTCGTTTTGTTGTAAAGAAAAACCTTACTGCGCAGAAACAGGTAAGACTCGATGAATTGAAGAGGTGGTTTGAGAAAATGACCACCCACGCCTTGCGAGAAGTTCGTTTTCAGGATCATGTTGTCGATACCGATCAGTTCGACGATCTCACGGTTAGGGTAGACGTTGACCACGTCTCGGTGAATCCCTCAGATAGAAAAGAGACGTCTGCGCTATCAAAACAGAAGCAACCGATAAAGACATCGACACTCACTGTTTTGGACAAAATCACTGCCATACCTTACATCGCACTGTTATTGTTAGTTTGGGGCGGAGGTAGTTATCTTGTTTTAACGAGTTCCATAGAGGAAAAGACAAGCAAAGTAGGGGAGATACTGTTCTCCAGCATAGACCCGCTCTCACTTATGGACGGTAAGGTGCTAGGAAATGTGATAGTGGTGGGCATTGGACTAGGTGCTTGGTTGTTCATCATTGGACTACCGACATTGCTCTTACTTTCAAACTCTGTATTGTTGAGTGAAGTGTTGCATCCTGTAAAAATTTTGAACTTCATATTGTTTGGTGCGATCGCGTTTTCATCTTTTGGTTACTTAAACGCAGCACTTGGTTCTGCTTGCTCAGACATCAAGGACACGCTGTACGTTAATCAACCGTTTGCTTTGATCGGCTTTTTTGTCGTGCTCCCAATGTTGGTCTACGTTTTGATACAACCCGAGAGTAGTTTCGCTTCAACAATGAGCTTCATTCCCCCGTTCTCGCCTTTGTTCATGATAGCAAGAACAGCTGCTCTGCCCGCTCTACCTACCTACTTGTTGATTTTGCTAATCACGAGTGCTAGTCTAGTTGTGATTCGTCAAATGTCGGTCAGAATCTACAAACCCGGATTGCTATTAGAGCGAAAAATTGTCAGTCTCCGTTCACTGTTTAGACTGGCGCGCCAAACAGGGTAATGCGTGTTCGTTAAATAGTGCACAGTGTATGACACATTGGAAAACAGTTTGGCTTCTAATACGCCACGAGTGGAAGTCCGCGATGACAAGTTGGATGTTTTGGCTGGGTGCCGGGGCTGCACCATTCATACTTTTTCTGATTGGTGTCGGTTTAAAGTTCTTTCTTCATGAACCAGTTCACACCCAATGGATGGACAATCAGAGTTTAGAAGATCCAGAGTATTTTCTTGACTGGTTGGTCGCACGTAACAAAAATTCGCGCCCAGACGCTCTTAAATTTGGAGTGCTTGACCTCAGCGAAGACATTAGTCAAAGTATTCGTGATGAAATAGAGAGAAATGACCGCTATAAGTTCTTGGCAACGATGCTGGATATGAACAAGAAGGAGTTTGAAAATTGGCAGGCGAAAATGCGAGGCGAACTTGCGACCGGTAGGGGATCAATGCTCGAAAAATTAAAAAAGCTCCGCTCTTTGTCTATCAGGGGACCGAGAGTACTAGCTCTTGACCCATTGATTGACTTGGGAATAAACAACGATCTCGGTCCGAGTAACGAATTTGGGAATTTTCCCGATGAATTTTCGACTTGGTGGTCTAATCATCGCGATGTCGTAGCTCCTAGCATTCCAGCAATGTCCACCAATTTCTTCAAAGAATTTAATCCAGAAGTAACAACCGAGGTAGAGTTTCAAGCACTCCTCAAATCGGAAGAGATCGAAGGATACTTTGTGATTCCCGAACATGTGGGGGGCAACATCTTAGAGCTACAGTTCATTTCCCGGAATGCTCAGCCAAATGAACTAGTTGCCGCTTTGATAAACTGGTATCGAAGTGTAACGACCGGTGCACTTCAAAAACGTAGATTATTGACCTCTGGGGTGTCTCAAGAAACGCTCGGATTTGGAATGACTCGAACCACAATTACGACCGAAAAACTGTTACCTGACCAGGTTTTCAAGAGCGAACGAAACTATTCAATATATTTTCGCTTCTGGTTGATTTACGCGATGGTGATTCTGTATGGTCTAGGAATGCAAGGGCTTAGCTTGTCGATTGTCGAAGAAAAGTCTAGTAAACTCATTGACCAACTGATGTCCAACCTTAAGCCTAGCGAATTGTTAGATGGGAAAGTGTGGGGACACTGTTGTGTCTATTTAACTTTGTTGGGAATATGGATTGGGCTCTTTTTTCTTTTTTTAAAAGTCCCATGGTCTCAAGACCTCGGACGCTTCGCAGACATGTATGAATTTTTCTTTCGACCTAGTGTCGTATTTCATTTCCTGCTCTTTTGTATGCTCCTATTTGGTTTTTATGGATATGCTCTCACAGCGATTTTGTCCTCGTACGACGACGTGAAGAACACGCGTCGAACGATGGGATTAATCATCGTGTTTTTGGTATTTCCTTTCGCCTTGCCCGCTATTTTTGTTCCAATTACATCGCCGGAACTCGTTCTTAACGGTATAAGTATGTTCCCACTTTGTTCTCCCTATCTAATGGTTGCGCGGTCCACGGTTGCTCTTCCTGATTGGCCGATGTACATAGCGATTGTCGCGATGATGGTATTTAGCATTGGTGTGATTCGACAACTCTCGATCACACCGTTTGCCGTCGGTATCAGCGGCGACAAAAACAGAATCTAGACGAGGGTGTCGGACAAACTAAAACACATGGTTGCACCTTTTAAGAACCCGGTTGTCTTGGACGACTGGGATCAGCCGTGTCAGTGTGATGACAGGGTACATGTACATATTTCGAGAAGGCAAGTGGTACCGTCGCAGTGCACTTGTTCGGAGACTCAGAGACACGATGATGTCTCGTACTAAAGAGCTCAATAAATGTGGATCGGAGCACTTCGGGGACAAATAAACAGACTAACGTTGTTCTCGACGACAAATCAGATTACATCAATTGAGTACCGTGTTTAGAAACTCACAGGATGGTGTTCAACACCTTCGAGGTATTTGGACGGTTGCTCAACGAGAGATCGCTGCAATGCTTCAAACAAAGGGATTCTGGATTTTTTGTCTTTTCTATCCGGTGTTCTTGTCACTCTTGTTGTTCGTTTTCTGGGGTGTTTCGATGACTTTCAAACACACCTACGACGATCTCGACATATCTCCTCTGTCTACTTTGGACTTTAGCTCTCAGTTCGATGAAATTCGCGATTTTTTTTGGGGAGACCCTTTACACTATTACGTCGTTGACCGGAGTGCCGAAAATTTCGCCGCCGCGGTACGAAAGGCTAAAGAGCAGCGTGATTATGAAGTTTGGTCTGACATGTGGTTTGGCGCTTCACCACCTAGTATTGAGGAGTTTCAAAAACGCATATCCACCAATCCTAATTTTGGACTAAATCAAATACTGTACTACCGAAAATTTCGGGAGATTCAGGAGCCTGATGTGAACATCGAGACACTAGACTCCTGGATTGAAAACGGTGATATTGTCGGGTACTTCATCATTCCAGAGGAGATCATGGCTACCGACCCGAGCGTGTTGTTCGTTCGACCGAATAAAGGAAACCTAGCGCTCACTAAAAAGATAAATGAACTAGAGGTATGGTTTGAGGACTTGGTCACTCGTGTTCGGCAAGACACTTTACTCGCACAAAATAATTTCGAACTCGAACAACGGCAACAACTACAGGAACCGGTGCGAGTCAAGATTGAACGAGCAACCACGGTTCAAAGCGTCGATTTACCAACAGCTGTACTCCCACAAGGTAATACAGTACCACAACCTCCGATTCCCAACTGGGTGAAATTTTCGACTATTCCGTTCGTTTATCTATTCTTCGTAACCTTGGGATCAACAGCAAACGCTATGGTTACGAGCACGATTGAAGAAAAGTCGAGTCGCGTAGCCGAGATGCTCGCTGCACGCATGAAACCAAGCCAAATCTTGGATGGCAAACTTCTCGGGAACTGTGTAGTGGCGTTCATCGGAATAGGTAGTGTATGCGTACTCGTAGGACCTCCAATCTTCCTATTGATCAGTACCTTCTCTGGACCTGAATCAAACGTTCTCACCACCTTGTTTCATGTGAGTAAGTTGTTTACTTGGCTGTTATTTCTACTTTTTGGGATCGCTTTTTTTGGGTATATCCAAACCGCACTAGGATCATTATGCGATGACGCCAAGGAACTGTTTACAACAATGTATCCAATAGCACTTATTCAAATGTTTTGTGTTATTCCTGCGATTGTGTATGCGTTGTTCAACCCCTCTGGTCGAGTAACGCAGGTTTTGAGCTTCATACCATTCTTAACGCCTAGTGTCATGGTAGGTCGCTTAGCCTCTCTACCGATCTGGCCGGTGTACCTAGCTATCTTGCTAATGATGGTTCTCAGTGTTCTTACGATTCGAAAATTTTCCACGGCATTGTTCGCACACGGATTGGTGTCTGAGCGAGCACCGCGGGGCATGAGGAGAATTTTTGGCCTCGCGCGTAAACCCGTTTAACCACTGATTTAGAAGTTTAGTACTTCCCATAGCTATCAAAGACGCACGACCAAACAATTTACACCAATGATAAAACGAAATAATCTAAAGACTGTTTGGATCGTGATGTTGAATGAATGGTCATCGACCACTCTAAATCCTAGTTTCTGGATTGTTTCTTGTGCTACACCAACAATTCTCTTCACACTATATTTTTTATTCCAGTGGATTCTTGGGGAAGACCCTAGAGAGGCAATATTTAATGAAGATACTGTCAAGAACTGGGAGTTTTTCTTGGGAGATCAGAGGGAAGACCAAAGTTTCGGACCACCACGAGTTCTGAAATATGCTGTACTCGATCGAAGTAGGTCATTCTCCACGGACGTTCGAAACGAAATATTAGATAACGATTGCTACTCATTTCTCACTACCATTCTGCATTTGAATGGAGATGATTTTGAGACGTTTCGCGAAGTATATAGCGATACCCACTCAGAGTTATTACACGACCTAACGTTGCTTCGGCAACGATTTGTATCAACACCGACTCGCACTCTCGTCGCTGAATTGCTGGGAAATATTCCGCGCAGCGAGGACTTGTCAGACGTTGTCGAAATCGCAACTCTTCTAGAAAACCTAAAACAGTGGTTGAACGAGCATCAAGAAGCAACCATCAAGTCTATACCGACGCTATCTTCTAATTATTTTCGAGACTTGACTCCTTTAGACATGTCTGTTTCTTCAGAGAGCCTCGAATCACTGCTCTCACGCAATGAAATAGTCGGTTACTTCGTCTTCCCCGAAAATATCGAAACTGACTTGGAAGAGCTAGAGTTTGTCACGAGAAAGGAGACTCCACGAAGTGAGTTTCTTGATCTTTTGAATTGGTATCGCAGCGTCACCACGGACGTTCTAAGAAAGCGTCGCTATGAAGCTGAAAATATAGACTCTCTCGTACAGTCGTTGTTGACGCAACGAGTAAACGTTGTTCCCACGGATATCGATATCGTGCCATCAAAGTCGAGTGTTACGACATTGCGATTCGAAGGAATTCTGTATATAGCACTAGCTTTTCTGATGTATGTTGTATTCTTGGTGTCGTCTGCACGGCTAGTCTCGAATGTAATAGACGAAAAATCTAACAAGTTAGCAGACAACCTGTTGGCAAATCTGAGTCCTTCGCATCTTTTGGATGGAAAACTTTGGGGAACAGCAATGATTTCTCTGACAGTAGTGGGACTTTGGTTAGTTTTGGTCCCAATTCTTGCGTTTGTTACGGGCCGTTGGAACTTCAACGTTGAAATCGATGTTTTCGCAGTCTTTTTACAACCGTTTGTGATATTCAATTTCGTTTTATTTCTACTGCTAGCGTACGCTTTTTACGGGTATCTTTTCGTAGGATTCACGTCCCTTTTTAGTAAGGTGAGTATTGCGGTAAATTCATGGGCGGGGATAGTGGTAGGTATAGGGTTTATTTTTGTAACGCCATCCCTCCTGTTGATATCGTTCTTGCCATTTACATGGCTTCAAAATTTGCTGAGTTTTATTCCTGTCTTCACTCCGTTTGTCATGATTGCGCGATCTGGCACACTTCCCGATTGGGGTATGTATTGCACTATCGTATGTTTCATGGTTGCGTGCGTACTCGCCTCTCGAGCAGTCTCTAGTCTCATGTTTAAAAGAGGAATATCGGACGAAGTAAGAGTCAAGCCATTGAAGAGAGGAGCTTCTAAAAGTGAATCCGTTCCTTCGAGTCCGTGAGGTACCGACGGTCAGGGGACGGTCTGATTGACACGAGCGTGCACTTCACAGTGTAATCTAGGAAGTACAGAGTTGCGCGATTACGATCGCGAGTTGTCTCTATTCGTTATCTAAAGCTTCATTTTCATCTGACTTTTGGGAGTCAGATGTATCTACTGATTCTTCGTCATCCAGGGTCGAGTCTTCTTCGCTCTCCGAAGATTGAAGATCTGATTGTGAAAGTGGCGTGAACTCTATCTGTTTAAGTTGTGCTCGACGAACTCTTTGAGTCTTAGGCTGGCTGCTAGCGCCGTAATAGGTGGTCAGATAATCAAGAATCTTACTCTCATAGTCGCCTAAGTCCCACAAATTCTCCTGAGTTTGCATACGTTTGATCACTTTTGACCAATTCTCTCGATCAAGTTGTTGTTGAGTTAACAATCGTTCTGAATGACATACACTGCAACTGGCACTAATGAGTTTCCAATTTCCTTCAGGATCGATACGCAAACCAGATTTTGGGTCTATTTCCACTATTTCTTCGTTAGCTAGGCAGAAAACTCCCAGCACTAAGAAAAAAATACTAGCTAACGTAAACCGCGATACGATGGCACGCATTGTTCAAATATCCTTTGGGATTCCAATTCGGTAACACCATAGGCTGGGAATGTCCTTGATCGTCTTCTGCTCGAGCCCAAACTTCGTAGTACCCTGTGGTGGGAAATTTGATGCTGTGATCCCAATGTTGCCAAGCTAATCGATTCACAGCAGGTTTAAGGTTTGCTTCAGACCAAGTTTTTCCAAAATCGATGGATACGTTTAAACTGCGAACTGAATTGTCTCCAGCCCAGGCGTGTCCGCGAACTTTAAGAGTATCATTTGCCCCAATCTGAGTCCCAGTTTTTGGAAACGTGATTAATGACTTGACTGGCATCGCATGAATAATGCTCATGTCCTCGTCTGCTACTGTCGTACCTGGCGCAACCGGTGTTCGAGGTACCCGATAAGATGGACTCTCCATTTTTGGACCATCGTGTATCACATTTCGAATGGTGATGCGTCTCAACCATTTCCCGGAAACAGAACCTGGCCAACCACCATACACCAGTCTTAATGGATGACCATTCATAGGATGTAGATCGTCGCCATTCATACCCCAAACAATCATAGACTCGTCGTCTATTGCTTTGTCGATTGGAACTCCGCGGGAGATTGTTACTCGCTCAGGGTCTCCGCTCATGTGCGTATCTGCACCATAGAAAGCCACATAAACTGCACTCGGTTTGTAACCCACATCTTCTAAAACATCTTTTAGACGAACACCGTTCCATTGAGGACATCCAACAGCACCAAGAGTCCATTGATTGCCTGAAACCGGTGGGTCAAACTCCGCCCGCCCGTTTCCTCCACACTCCAGTACAAGTTGCCGACTGATATTTTCAAAACGTTGTTTTAAATTAGCAATCGTGTAGGTCTTGTAAGCACCAACCGATTCCCCTTCAAACGTCAAAGACCACGTACTTGCGATCACATTCTCTGGAGGCTCACCATAATTTCGAATAAACAAACGGTCTGCTGGAGTTATATCATCGTTTAAAAGGTGGGGTGGAGTTTCGGCGTTTACTGGTCGATCATTGAGCAGTATCAAACCGTCCTTTCCTTCAATTTGGAAAGTAGCATCAGAATTGGAATGGGACGCGGGAATTATCCCTTGCGGCGCCGCGTGCGCAAATGGTACTCTAGCACCGACTAACGCACTAAAAGCCGCTAATCCTGAAACAAATCCTCGACGTGTAATTTGATTTGTACGACGCCCCCATGCCTCCCAATCCGCTCTTTCTGGATCCTGCGCAAACAGCTCGTGTATGCCGCGTTCTTTCCGTTTCATCGTGTTCTATCTTTAAATCTGACTATTTGAAGAGTGTTTTTGGCACCCAGCTTCACTTGAAACCGTGGTACTAGGATTTAAACAAATCATTCTAAGTAAAGTCTTCCGGATTCGCTAAGTTCATTAGTCACAGAAGCGTGATCGAGATAGTTCGACGCGTTTAACGTCAGGCGCAGCATAACAAGGAAGTGTCGACCAACCTTTCGAGTGAGTTCCTCTGCAAATTTAACAGGACCGACTACCTATATTTGCAATAATAGAAACAACATCGTATCATTAAAATTGTAGTCAATCTTTTAGACCTGTTTTAGTATTTTCACGTGTTGAATACCAGTCACAAACGGACATCATTGGTGCCTTCCTCAGCGACCGATCTGGTTAGTGCGCTAGAAGACATCTGGAATTCGTTCACGCCACGCGAACAGTTCATCGTACAAAAACGGTTCGTCGATACTTCTAAGTGTACTCTTCAAGAGCTTGGCGATCAGTTAGAGCTCACACGAGAGAGAATTCGGCAACTTGAAACAAAAATTGTTGAGAGATGTGAAAAATCCATTGGCCATCAGATTGAAACGTTAAGTAAACACCTGGTGGACAAGTATGGTGCGATGATTCCCAAAGACTCTTTCACGGACACCATCGATGCCGTGCTAGAAGGCGTTTCCTCTCGAAATAAAGTTTTATTTACAAAGATATTTTTAAAATATTTAAAGTATCACTTTAAGAACGGTTTTTATCTATCTCCTGGTGGAAATATCGTAATTTCAAACTATTTGCATTACATTAACACTAACAATCTTTTGTTAGTTGATGAAATGACACTAGCTCGTATCAATCTCGAATTTTGGTATAAGTACCGAGACGAAATTAAACGATGTCTAGGTCTTGTACGACTACCTTATGGTTCGTTCGCCCGTAAGGATAGTGTCTCTACTCGAGTGCTAGACACGCTAAAACACCTTGGAATACCGGCGACAAAAGAGCAGATTGCGGAATACTCGGGAATCCCAGAGGAAAAGCTTACAAATCGGCTCCGCTTGATTAGAGGAGTGGTAAAGGTCTCCAACAACATGTGGGGACTCGGTAGCTCCAAGAATTCACAATACGTAGGCGTAGTGGACGAAATGCTCACAGTCATCGAACAACACGGTGGGCAAGTTTCAGTGCAAACTCTTAAGTCAGAAATTAAACGTCGTTGCAATGTTAAAGACTCGACTATTACAGCCTATCTCTATACGGCTCAGTTCGTCATCGAAGACAAGATGATCCGATTGAGTACAGAAAATGATGTTCGATTACGTCCCTTAGCACAAACGATTGATGGTAGAACTGGAAACGGATCTCCGTATTGGATCATCAAAGTGAAAGCCCGACACTTAAAAGGGCATTCTGTTGTTGGACTCCCTCCTGAGCTGGCATATTACCTTAAGTGCGAACCGAATACACGATCCCGAATTCCGATTCACTATCCATTGGGATGTAGAGACATGAGTATCACTTGGCGTTTAGCTTCAACAACTGGATTACAGATAGGTTATTTAGCAGACGTAATGAAAGAGTTAGGTGTTCAAGAAGGCGACCTCGTTAGACTAATCGTGCAAGACGGTGCTAGAGTAGGTTTTGAACGCCACTCTCCCATTAAATGACAATTACCAACACTGTAAATTGATAGTCGACCCACTCGGCCGCCGCTTTAAAAACCTTCGAGTCAGTTTGACGGCTGCATGTAACTACGCTTGCACGTATTGCGTTCCTAACGGTAAAAAACTTCAAGCTCTGAGTGCTGAAATGACGGAAGACGAGCTGAATTACGCTGTACGTCTACTGGTCGACGCCGGTGGTATTGACAGGATTCGAATTACCGGTGGAGAGCCATTGATTTCGCCAAAATTTGATTCACTCCTCGATAGCTTAAACGATTTGTCTCTATTAGATGTTGCGATTACCACCAACGGTCAATTTTTAAAAAAGAAACTACCGGTAATCGAACGATCGGGAATTACCCGAATTAACATCAGTCTCGACACGCTTGATCATCAAGCTTTTCGGAGCATCGCTCGTAGCGGAGATCTCGCCACTGTATTGGAGGGAATTGAAGAGGCATTGGCGTTGGGTCTCAAAGTCAAAGTCAATTGCGTACCGATTCGAACAGCCAATCTTGACCAATTGCTACCTATACTCGAATATTGTTTAGCTAGAAAGATTGAATTACGCTTTATTGAACTCATGAATATGGGTCATCTCAAACATAACCAATCGTACGAACAAGATTTTATCGGCATGGATGAGATACTTGATAAAATTGGAGATAAGTACGAATATTATAAAATTGACGCACCTTTAGATTCGACATCCGTCAGATTTGAAATCCCCGATTTTGGTCGATTCGGGATTATCGCGAACGAAAGCGAACCTTTCTGTAGAACCTGCACGCGCTTGAGACTTTCGTCGAATGGTCAGATTTTTGGCTGCTTGTCGAACTCGAAAGCGTTTTCCATCAGGCAACTTCTTGACAAACCTTATCCGTATGCGATAACAGAGTTACAATCCGTACTGAGATCCGCGATGAAGCTAAAACAGAGGCTAGCGTTTACTGGTGAGACTACAGTAATGAAGTTTATTGGTGGCTAAATTGTTGGAGTCAGGGAACTGATAAAACCAATCGAACTCTAGGATGTGTTTACGATTCGTAACCTGCGAGGATGTACACAATACAGTTGACTCTAACGCAACAAATTCGCGATCAAGTCAACACCTACATATTCGGATAGTTCGGTCCGCCTGAACCTTCAGGTGCGACCCAGGTTATATTCTGTGATGGGTCTTTAATATCGCAGGTCTTACAGTGCACGCAATTCTGTGCATTAATTTGAAACTCTTCCTTACCCTCTTCTCCTATGACTTCATAAACCCCAGCAGGGCAATAACGTTGTGCGGGCTCAGCAAAGTCTCGAAGGTTTTTTCTAATCGGTAGGTCTGCATCCTGTAGCAGCAAATGGCAAGGTTGGTCCTCTTCATGATTTGTGTTCGACAAAAAGACGCTTGAATTCTTATCGAAGGAATAGACACCATCGGGTTTGGAGTAGTGAATTTTTTTACTCATTTTTGCAAGTCGCAATCGCTCATGATCGGGTACCGTGTCCTTCAATCGAATAGGGTTCCAACCGTTGAAAACGTTTTGTTCTAGACAAGCCCAAGCAGAACCTCCAAGCATTCCAAAATGATGCCAAGCAGGACCGATGTTCCTAGCTTGGTGAAGTTCCCCGTGTAACCAAGACTGTTCGTATCGTCGTTGTATATCAACAACATCGTGTTGCCGTGCAGCACTCAGTGCTTGCATGATGCCTTCTGCAGCTAATTTCCCAGACTTCATCGCAGTATGCGTACCCTTGATTTTTAAAGGGTTTAAAAAGCCCGCATCGTCCCCGACCAAGACCGCACCAGCTACTGCTAAATCTGGCAACGAGCCGTACCCACCTTTAGTAATGGCGCGAGCACCATAAGATATTCGTCGGCCATCTAGGAGATGTTCTTTAATGATGGGATGATGCTTCCACACTTGAAATTCACTAAACGGATCAAGATACGGATTGGAATATGAAAGATCGACAATTAGTCCTAGAGCGATTTGCTGGTTTTCCATGTGGTACAAGAAACCACCGCCCGTAGCCGTTCTTGAGAATCCCAACGGCCAACCAATGGTATGTAGGATTCGTCCAGGTTTGTGGTGACCGGATGGTACTTCCCATAGTTCTTTAAGCCCTATTGCGTAATGTTGCGGGGAACTCTTGCTGTCGAGGTCAAATTTTGCGATTAGTTGTTTACCTAGGTGTCCCCGACAACCTTCCGCAAAGACTGTATAGGATGCAAGGAGTTCGAGTCCTGGTTCATGAGTTGGTTTGTCTTTTCCTAATCGGTCGACACCCATGTCCCCCGTAGCAACGCCTATCACCTTGTTTTGTTTATCGTACAAAATTTCTGTGGCCGCAAAGCCCGGGAACAACATGACCCCAAGTTCTTCCGCTTGCTGAGCCATCCATCGGCACAAATTGCCCAGTGAAGTAACATAATTACGGTCATTGCGGCTCGGTCTAGGGATTAATGCACGTGGAACTGCGATAGCTCGATGATCGTTCACAAGACAGTGAAACCGGTCTTCGGTGACTCGCGTTAACGGTGGTTCAAGATCTTTCCAGCTAGGAAACAGATCGTCCAAACCACGAGTATCGATAACCGCTCCGGAAAGTATGTGAGCTCCAATTTCGCTGCCTTTTTCAAGTACGCACACGCTGGTTTCTCTACCCAGTTCGTCTGCTAATTGCATGATGCGAATAGCGGTGCCAAGTCCGGCCGGACCAGCACCTACAATGACGACATCGAAGGTCATCGATTCACGTTGTCTCTTAACCATGAACGTCGCGTATAAGACTTATGAAAAGTTTTGGAATCACAGATGCAAGATAATATTCGGTTGGAATTCGACTACTGACCACATGTATTTGGAAAATTCTACTTTAGACCCAAATTAGACACATAAAAGTACGAGTATATAAATGAAGATCCTATGTGCGATTAAGAGAGTGGTCGATGCCAACGTCAACGTGGTCGTTAAAAGCGACGGTAGCGGCATCGATTTGACCAACGTAAAGATGTCTGTAAATCCGTTTTGTGAAATTGGGGTCGAACAAGCAATCCAACTAAAGGAAGCTGGAATCGCTGATGAAATTGTGGCAGTTTCTGTAGGGTCCACAAAAACGCAAGAGCAGGTGCGCGTATGCTTAGCTCTTGGTGCCGATCGAGGAATCATCGTAGACGCTCCAGATGATTTAGAACCTCTATCGATCGCAAAAATTCTTAAAGCAGTCTACACCAAAGAACAACCCCAGATGGTGATTTTTGGGAAGCAGAGTATTGATGGTGACAATAGTCAAACAGGGCAAATGTTTGCTGCATTAACGGATCTCCCGCAGGCAACGTTCGCGTCAGATCTAAGTGTCATCAACAACGTTGCAACAGTAGTTCGAGAAGTTGACGGCGGACTACAAACACTGGAAGTCCCACTTCCGATGGTTCTTACTACAGACTTACGTTTAAATGTGCCGAGATTCGCGTCGTTGAAAAACATCATGATGTCCAAACGGAAACAAATCGACGTGCTTTCCACAGAAGAAGTAGGAGTCGTTCTTGAACGACACACTGAAACGTTGCGTGTTGATCGCCCACCCGCGAGATCTGCGGGAATAGTCGTGGATTCGATTGATGAGCTAGTGTCTAAACTGCGAAACGAGGCAAAAGTACTCCCGTGAGCATATTAGTCATTGCCGACCACGACAACTCAGAGTTAAAACCTGTAACGCGGTGTACTCTAAAGGCCGCATCAATGCTTGGCGAGGAGATTGATGTCCTCGTCGCCGGCTTGGAGTGCGCTCCCGTTGTTCAGTCTGTTGTCGACCTAGGTGTGGCCAGGACAGTCCTCATAGCAGATGCACCACTCTTTGAACACGCGATCGCAGAAAACGTTGCCGGGCTTGTCCTACAACTTGCCCCCTCATATCAACACATTCTTTCGGCACATACTACCACGGGTAAGAATTTCCTTCCTCGCGTGGCAGCGTTACTCGACATGCAAATGATTTCAGACATCGTCGAAGTATTAGATTCAAACACATTCAAACGTCCTGTGTACGCTGGAAACGGTATTGCAACTGTAAAGTCGAACAACGCGACTAAAGTACTTTCGGTAAGAGGAACTGCGTTCGACCCGATCGATTCTGGTACAGTATCAACAGAGACTCACAAGCTTGACGCGGCGACTTTCGCAGATCCAAGTCCTACTACCTATGTGAAAGATGAACTCGCCCAGACGGAACGACCCGAGCTCAACAGCGCGAAAGTAGTAGTTTCTGGGGGTAGGGCACTAGGTAGCAGTGAGAGCTTTGCACTTCTTGAAGAATTAGCCGATACATTGGGAGCCGCTGTTGGAGCTTCACGCGCTGCTGTCGATGCCGGATATGTTCCGAATGACATGCAGGTAGGACAAACCGGAAAAATCGTAGCACCAGAACTATACATCGCCGTTGGTATCTCTGGTGCGATTCAACACTTAGCAGGAATGAAAGATTCTAAAGTAATCGTGGCGATTAATAGTGATCCCGAGGCACCAATCTTTCAACTCGCAGATTACGGCTTAGTCGCAGACTTGTTCGAAGTAATCCCAGAATTTATTCGCCTAATCCAAGAGAACTCCTAGCCAGGTAACGCAACTCCAACCACATTCAGTCCCATTTCCCTGCGTCCGCGTACCAGCCGACAGGAACTGAGTCGTCTTTGACTTTGTCTGCAACGTCGAGAATCAATGCGAACAAAGCCATTCGCACTGTCAATCCATTGTCAGACTGTCGAAAAATCGCTAGATTGGGGTGCGCATCTAGATCTTCACTAAGTTCTTGCGCAGCTTTGCGCGAATCTCGAGGTAGTGGATGCATGATAACAGTGTCGGGTTCGCAGTGCTGGGAATAGACAGCTTGATTAATGCGAAACAACCCTCTGTACTTTAGTGCCTCTGCAGAGGATGAAAATCGTTCTTCTTGAGTCCGCGTCACGTAAAGCACGTCAACCGCTTGAATACCGAGCTCGAGTTGCTCAAACTGCTGAACTCTATGGCCGGCTTCCAGCAGTTCAGTGATCATACTCTCTGGTGCACTCAACGCAGGAGGAGAAATCAAATGGACTCTAATATTCCGAAACAGTTTCAGCAGCTTGATTAGCGAATGAACCGCTCGACTATGTTTGAGGTCTCCAATTACTGCTATTCGAAGGTCATCGAGGTCCTTTGTTCGAGCTCTGAGCTCCTTTTTGATCGTGTACAGATCAAGTAATGCTTGAGTAGGATGTTCGTTCGAACCATCGCCACCGTTGAGCACAGGGCTTCGCGAAGATTCTGCAAACTCGGCAACCGCGCCGTCAATCGGATGCCGCATGACAATCACATCACTATACCCCGAAACCACTCGAGCAAAGTCCTTGAGTGATTCACCCTTTACTAGGGATGTCGATGCTATGTCAGCAGTCTCTCGAACATAGCCGCCTAGCAGATTGAAGGCGGCGCCAAACGAGAGTCGTGTTCGGGTGCTTGCTTCAAAAAAGAGATTACAGAGGACAGCACCCTCCAGCAGTCTTGTGATTTGTTTTCGCTGAGCGAAGGGAGTCATTTTTTCTGCTACTGCAAATATTTCTTCAACGTCAGCTCGATTCAGCTGAGCGACGGACAAAATGTGCTCGCCAACAAAGTTCAAGTAGCGGATTTACTCATCAAAACAAAAAAATTTTGAGCGAAAAAGAGACGAACTAATTTTGCACAGCTAACGATTAACAATCTCTTGTTCAGGATCGAGCAAAAACAAGACAATTTGAATCATGGTAACGGATCAATTCCATTCTTGAATACCTTGAGACACTAGACTCATATATACTTTCACACTCAAAGTAGATCAAGCGTGTGCTTTGGCTTCTTGTTAAACATGAAACTCTTTACGTGGTCAATGTATCTACAACGCCGAGTATTGACACTTTTGAATCGAATTTTCGTATAAATATAAGTACAAATTAGCCGAGATATTTTCTTTGACTGAAGTTGCCACACAACCAGAAGCTATACAACCGGAAGTAATCGGTACTTCCGCTCGTAAGCTTCTACCCTTCACGTTTGCCAATCGTAATGGCGTACTCCTGACCGGTGAACCGCACGACAACGAATCAGATCTACCCGTTTATTGTCGAAGGTTTCCAGATTTGCGAACGTTAGCAGAAGTCCGTAGATTCACTGGAAAACGGAACAATTTTGTACGCGTATCCGAAACAGAGTTCAATTCGCTTCTTCAAAAAGCTTATGAACGAGACTCAGAACAAACTCGTCAAATGGTTCAAGACATTGATGAGTCCATGGATCTGGCGAGTCTAGCTGACAATATCCCACAGGCCGAAGATCTATTGGAACAAGAAGATGACGCACCAGTCATCCGACTTATCAACGCGCTATTGACACAGGCAATTCGGGAGGATGCCTCAGACGTGCATATTGAGACTTTTCCCAATACCGTTGTAGTTCGCTTCAGAATTGATGGAGTCTTACGTGAAATAGTCCGTTTACAACGAACGTTAGCGCCCTTGCTAGTCTCTCGAATCAAAGTGATGTCCAGACTGGATATTGCAGAAAAACGAGTCCCGCAAGATGGTCGTACGACCCTGCGAATTGGCGGGCGCGAGCTAGATGTTCGTGTTT
This sequence comes from Gammaproteobacteria bacterium, assembly GCA_009841615.1. Taxonomy (GTDB): domain Bacteria; phylum Pseudomonadota; class Gammaproteobacteria; order Pseudomonadales; family Azotimanducaceae; genus Bin55. Next base: position 137,403 of record VXLL01000004.1, read on the forward strand.
CGGTGATGCCGACAGGTGAAGGGGAACGAGTGGTTCTAAGACTTCTTGACAAAGAAGCGAGTCGACTGAAACTTGACCATCTCGGTATGAAAGCGTCAGATGTTCAGCATGTTCGAAACATCATCGCGTCGCCCCATGGAATATTCTTAGTTACGGGTCCAACAGGTGAAGGTAAAACCACCACACTTTATGCATCGCTGTCCGAACTGAATACTGAAAACGTGAACATACTTACGGTGGAAGATCCAGTCGAGTATAACTTGCAAGGAATAGGGCAGACGCAGGTGAATACGCGTACTGGAATGACATTTGCGCGTGGGTTGCGCGCAATGTTGCGTCAAGATCCGGACATTGTCATGGTCGGGGAGATTCGGGACTTGGAAACTGCTCAAATCGCAATCCAGGCGAGTTTGACGGGTCATTTAGTGCTCTCAACCCTCCATACGAACACAGCGGTTGGAACAGTCGTCCGTTTAGTGGACATGGGCTTGGAACCTTATCTACTCGCTACCAGTCTTACTGCAGTACTCTCACAACGACTAGTGCGCGTAATTTGCACAAACTGTAGGACCGAGCGAGGTCCCACTGTACTGGAACGAGAGTTTATGCGAGGAATGGACGCAAAGTATTACGACATGCGCGGCTGCGATTCGTGCGGACAAACCGGTTATCGTGGTCGAACGGGTATTTATGAGTTGTTACTACTAGACGACCAGATGCGCCAAAAAGTTCATGACCGAGCGTCGGAACAAGAACTGAACCAACTAGCTCGAGAACTCTATCCAAGTATCAGACACGACGGTCGAGACAAAGTCCGAAGAGGAATAACTACAGTCGAAGAAGTCATGCGAGTTACGTTGGAAACCTAAAGATGGCCGCTTTCGAGTACACCGCGTTAGACGCGAACGGCAAAACAAAAAAGGGTATTCTCGAAGGAGATAGCCTTCGCCACGTCCGGCAACTCATGCGAGACATTGGACTCACGCCCATGAACGTTGAGCTCACGAGTTCGGTTGAAAAGGAAGGGCAACAGGGCTTGGTCGCCCGCATGTTTGGCAAGTTAAAGCCTATGGAAATGGTGCTCTTTACCCGCCAGCTAGCTACTCTTGTCAGCGCAGGACTGCCCTTGGAAGAAGCGATGGCCGCAGTCGCTCAACAGACGTCGCGCAAACGGGCACGCAAAATTTTCATGGCTGTTCGGACTCGTGTCGTCGAGGGTCAGACTCTGCAAAGAGCCATGACAGAACACTCAGCTACTTTCAACGAACTCTATCGATCAACCGTGGGTGCAGGCGAGCAGTCTGGTCAGCTCGATAATGTTCTCGAGAACTTAGCAAACTACCTCGAGAAACAGCATGAGTCTCGACGTAATGTCCAATCTGCATTGTATTACCCGATATTGTTATTTATCGTCGCGGTCATCATCGTCGGTGGTTTAATGACGTATGTCGTCCCGACGATTGTTGAAGTGTTTAGTTCTACTGGAGAGGCCTTACCCGTAGTCACAGTGATATTGATCACATTGAGTGAATTTTTACGAGATTGGGCTTGGGCTGTTTTAGTCGGACTCCTGTTGTTTGTGTTGTTAATCAGATACTCTCTCTCAATTAACGCCATTCGATTAGCGTGGCATCGCGTGAAATTAACATTACCCACTTTTGGTTGGTTCGCCCGCAGTGTGAACGCAGCACGATACGCCAACACCTTAGCAATACTTGGATCGAGTGGAGTTCCACTAGTCGAAGGTATGAATATCGCTTCCAACGTCGTAAATAACTTGTGGATCCGCAGACTCCTTGAGCAAGCATATACACATGTTAGCGAAGGTACAAGTTTAAACAGAGCTCTAGACGCGACAAAACAGTTTCCACCGATCTTTATTCACATGATCGCAAGTGGAGAGATGAGCGGATCGCTTGACAAAATGCTGTTTAAGTCCGCAGAGTACCAACAACAAGAACTACAACGAATAATCGACACGTTGGTTGAACTATTTCGCCCAACGATGTTGTTAGTCATGGCGGGCATGGTATTTTTTATCATGATCGCCGTTCTTTTACCAATTCTCAGTATGACCCAATTGGCAATTTAATATGAGACCTATAAAACGAAATTCAAACAAACAATCCAGGACTAAGGGGTTCACTCTACTCGAAATGCTAGTCGTGGTGCTGATCATAGGACTGCTCGTTACGATCGTAGTCGTCAACGTCGCACACCGACCAGACGAAGCTAGAATAAAGACCGCAAAAGCACAGATCGCCCAAATTTCTCAAGCGTTGGACATGTACAACCTCGATAATTCACAGTACCCTACCGAAGCGCAAGGATTGATGGCTTTGTTCGAGGAACCAACAGGATTTCCAGCACCCCCAGCTTGGGGGCCGCAACCATATATGCGCGGGAAGGAACCACCAAAAGACCCCTGGGGAAATGAATACGAATATTCCATTGATGAAGAGACAGGTATGTTCTTGATCACTTCGTATGGTGCTAAAGGTGAGGAAGGCGGGGAGGGCGCAGAGGCCGACATCTCGTCTGACGATCTATAACTGTTTGAGTTCTTAGTTCGAAGCAACCTCTGGTAATGTCACACAAGTCGCAGCGAGGCTTTACGCTTCTTGAGTTATTAGTTACTCTCGTCATCGTCGGGATCTTAATCAGTTTCGTTGCGGTATCGTTCACTACCAATAGCTACAAGCATGAAATTCGTGCCGAGGCTAACCAGTTAGCACAAAGGATTGAACTAGCACGCCGCGTAGCAACAACGCACAATGAGACTTGGGGAGTGAGTATTAGCCACACCGACTACCGTTTCTTGAAATTTGATCCGATCGAAGATGAATGGATTGAAAGCGAAGATCGACTGTTTCGAAAGCATGACTTACCGATGCACATGTTCTTGGAATTTGACGGAAACCGAGATATCCCGAGACTTGTCGACAAATTCAACGAAATTGATCCCGAAATGGTGATAACGCCTGGTGGAGAAATGACTCCATTTGTATTGAACTGCAAACACGAACATAGTGAGCAGACTCGAATTCTAGAGTCCGATGGACTAAACAAAGTCGAAGTATTTGCCATCACTGATGATCGTGAAGAGTCTTCCGATGAGGACGACGATGAGTAAGTTATTTAAACGTGGGTTTACCCTTGTTGAAATGATGGTTGCGATAGCCATTCTCGCGATATCAGCGATGATCATTTACTCGAGCAACAGTAGTGCAATTCGTCATCAATTAAGTCTGGAAGAGACTACCATTGGACACTGGTTGCTGCTTAACGCAATTGAAGAAGAAAAAGTCGGTGGCGTTGTAGATTCGGATGAAGACGGGGAGAGGGCTCCAACTACAGAACAGCAAATAACGATAGGAGAGAAAACTTATCAAATCATCCGAGAGCCATTAGAAACTGATAGCGATCTGGTGGAACTCGTTGAGTTCTCAATCGAGTTGATTGACCCACGTACTGGCAACCATTTGATAGATCAGATCACAACGGTGATGCCGAGAAGCCGATGAAACGATCAGGGTTTACTCTCATGGAAATGCTAGTGGCACTAGCGTTGTTCGCGATGATAGGATTAATCTCGAGCCAAATGCTTTATCAAACTGCAAACCTGTCGCTATCCATGGTAGGACGAAGTGAATACATCACTGATATTCATAGGGCGATGAGCGTGTTGGATCGAGACATGAGACAGATCGTCAATCGCGGAATTCGAGATGATCTAGGAGAATTTTTTGACCCACTTACGATTGATGACGGTCGTTTACTGCAGTTTAGTCGCATGGGATGGCTAAATCCTCTTGACGAAGATCGGGGGACAGTGCAAAGGGTGGAATACAGTATCGAAGACGATGGACAAGTTCTTACACTGACGCGTCGTTACTGGCATATATTGGATCGTATTCAAGAGAGCGTCCCGGTAAAACAAACAGTCATGCAAGGAGTAGACTTGGAGTTTGAACTCGAAGACTCTGCAGGTGGAATACTCACTACCTATCCTGACCCCCTCGACGACGTTGAAGAACTTGTCCCTGAGATAGCGGATCCCATAGCTGTAGCTGGGGAGGAGGAGGTAGATACTCGCCCAATTGCTATTAGATTTAAATTTACACTGCCTGATTATGGAACATTTAGTAAGGTGTGGGTGATACCAAACGTTCCACCAATACCAGAGGTTGAAATCGGAGATCCACAGGCTGGTGACGCACCTTAAACAGCACTTCAATAACATGCGCAGTCAGCAGTCAACAGTGTCTAGATCTCGCAATAGAGGTGTTGCAGTTCTTGGTGTTTTAGCAATTGTTGGAGTAACTGGAATGCTCGCGTACCAATTGGTCTCGCTGCAATCAGTTTCCATCTCACATGTCCAGCTCACAAAAAGCTATGATCAATTATTGGCGTACGCGTCAGGGTTAGAAGAACTGTTTTCCGCGCGTTTGTTTCAGGATTGGTTCGAAGCTGAGGACCGACCATTTGACAACTACAACGAATATTGGGCATCTACCGACATAGGTTTCGAAATTTCCGATATCGAGGAGAGCGAATTCAACATTCGGGTTTTCGACTTGCAATCACATTTCAATGCGAATGCACTCAACGACGCTGATAGCCTGATCGCGGGAACTGCGTTCAACAACCTTTGTTCAAAAATGAGGTTACCCTACAATTCAGCGCCAAAAATACAAGATTGGATAGATGACGACGAGAGCATTCAGGCGGGCGGCGGAGAGGACTTTGAATACTCACGTTACAACCCTCCGTTTCGCACTCCTAACCAGTTAATCGCGGACATGTCGGAATTCGATTATTTTCTCACATTTAATGATGAAGAGGCACAGTTTCTTAAGGACCATGTGGTGTTACTTCCGACAAGTCAATTAATTGTGAACATCAACACAGTCTCGGAACTTGTACTCGAAGCTTTGTTAGCAAGCGTCGATGTCCAAGAAAACGTGAGTTCGTTCGTAAACGACGACCGAGACTTCACGGACGTGGAAGGTTTAATCGCAGACTATCCTTATATGGAAGCGTTACGTCCCAATTTGGCGATTAGTAGTAATTTCTTTAGACTTGAAGCGACCGTGTATATACCCAACTTAGGTAGAATCGACTTCACATCGGAATTCTTTCGAGATCCCGATGCAGGCGACGTCACTGTTTATAAACGTGACTTTGGAAAACGACACGAATGGGAAGAAGAACTAGAAATTTAAAGGACATAGAGACTTGAAAACACTATATCTATATCTTCGCGACTTTTCTTGCGAGGAAACAGAGGAGGAAGTACTTTACACCGGCACAGTGGGGTGGTACATCCAAGGAGAAGAGGACGAAGAATCAGTCGAAGGCGAGAGTCATATCGTAGATCTAGAGTCTGATTTAGAGGAATACCGTGACGGATCTCGATTTAATTCAACTGTTTTATTTCTAGACGATTCGTACACACTATTTATTCGAGAATCGGTACCAGGACGTAGTGTTCCGCAAATTCGGCGCGCGCTCCCATTCGCAGTTGAAAACTATCTTTCAGATGATCTAGAGAACACCCACATTGCACACGGACCAATTTCCCGCGGTAGTGCTGTCGACTGTGTCGTGATTGAAAGTGAAATGTTAGGCAACATACTCCAAGCACTCAAACTATCGGACATTCATCCAACCGTCTGTACGACGTTTGGCATGCAAATCCCACGCCCCGAAGAAGAGCACGATGTGCACATAGTGATGAACGACGATAGTGCTTGGATTCGCACCACCGAACAACTCGCTCTTGTGAATCGGGACACGTTAGCTGATGCCGTAAATCTGTTTTCAGGGCATCGAGAAACCGTCCCAGCAATCAAAATTTGGAACTATGGGGAAGGCGATGCTGACTTTTACGATGAAAGCATGTATGAACCAGAACTGTTCGATAACAGAGGACAGACTTTTGTGTCATTCGCCGCCGAGCAGTACAGTGCTAATGATTGTGTTAATTTGTTACAAGGCAAGCATTCGTCTAAAGAAAACGCAACGGTAAACGTACGGCGTTGGGTTATGACAGGTGTATTTGGTCTTGTTTGCTTATATGCATATATTGCCCTACAAGCCGCAGAGGGTGTGTGGGCAATGTTCAAGGTAAACGAAGTACAAGATGAAATGAAAGCACAGTTCGTTGAGATCTACGCGGAGCAACCACGTGGATCAAACATTGCTCAACAAATGCGGACTCGATTAGGCCTTGCTGGTGATACAACACGAGAATTTGACTTGCTGATCGAAAGACTAGCGAAAGTCGTAAGTTCTCCCGCTCATGCTCCTCTCATAAAGTCGATACGATACTCGGCAATAACTAAAGAACTTAGTGTCGAGTACCGAGTATCTGGTTATGAGGCGATGCAATCCTTTTACGATTCAATGAAGAGCGATACCAAGTTCACCGTGACACGAGGAAACGCACAGGCTTCATCCGAAAACAGCGTACTTTCAAGCCTCAAGGTATCTTTGAAATGACCAATAAACTAGCTCAGCAGTTCACCGAATCATCTGTTGCACGATGGTTTCGTACATTATCCAAGCGAGAACAAGTTCTCATTTTCGTCGTTCTAATTCTTTTAGGCATCGTGATGAGTCTCTTGCTACTCACGTCTGTACAAAATTTTCGTGATAACAACGTCTTGGCATATCATGAGAAACAACAGGATTTAGCTTGGATGAATGCAAATGTTGATCAAGCTAAATTAAAAGCAGGTATGCGGAGAGCGGGAACTCAAGGGGATTGGCGACCAATCTATCGCAATGCAGAATTACACAACATTGAAATTCGAAGTATAGAACAAGGATCCGACGGTGCTACTATTTTCATAGAAGCACATCCATTCCAGGACATTCTAAATTGGATATTTTCACTACAGGACGATGCTGGCATGCGGGTTCAACAAGTGAATTTCAATGAGTCGGACCCTGGTGTCGTTACTACAAACTTGGTCCTTCAGTAACATTAAACTGCTGTTCGTCGAGTTTTTCACGTGAAACCTCGACTTTTCTTTTTTATTCTTGAGGTATTTCAATGTCTGACTGTAGTGTGTACTTAACTTTTAATGGAAATTGTCGAGAAGCGTTCGACTTTTATCGAAGTGTTTTCGGTGGCGATTTTGATTACATCTCGACTTTCGATGAACTTCCAGAAAAGTATGAGAGATCACCAGAAGACAGTGATCGCATCATGCATGTTTCTCTTCGCGTAAAAGAAGGATTACTGATGGGAAGCGACACTTTTAGTGCTATGGGTGATGTTGATTTCGGCAACAACTTTTCGATTTCAGTAACGACTTCGTCGGTTGAAGAAACTGATACTTTCATGGAGCGAATGTCTGCTAATGGGGCAGTTACCATGCCAGCTGAAAACACGTTTTGGGGTGCTTATTTTGGTATGTGCCGCGACCAGTTTGGAGTAAACTGGATGTTTAGTTGTGCAGCGGATGGGTAGGTCTAGACTCTCTGAAATTTCTTATTAGAGACACAGAGGTAGTCTAAACTCTACAACCACGAGCGGGGGTATCCGCAAACTTACTTCCAAAAAAAGCGCGCATTGCTTTCATGGACAGCTTAATCTATGTTCTTCAAAGCGCAGCTATGAACATCATGTATATCATTTTCAATCAGAGGTGATTGTATGAAGAAGCTATTTCTGTCCGGATTATTTGTTGTATTTTCATTGACCTGTGTTCGGTCTGTGCATTCTGAGAGCATTTCGTATAACTTCTACAGTCTCGGTGGTTCTATCGCAGACAGACAGTCTGACTTCGTTTCAGACGATCTAGATGTCGAGTTTGACTTGGTAGTTTCAAGGCATCTATTAACTCATTCCTCTGTTGACTATGACATAGGCATTCACTCTTGGTACGACTTGTCGCTATCGCAAAATATTTCAAACAACTCTACGTACAAGCTAACTCTACTGCAAATGACGCTTGGAATAGGCGTAGACTACACATCTGATGTTTTTTCAACATACATTGGTGTAGGGTTTGGGCAGAGTTTGGCTAGCTTTAAACCACGATCAGAAATACCCCCAGCTCCAATATTGCCACCATCAGGCATGGATATATTCGCGCCGCCGCCAGACTTTTTTGACTTCTTCCCTTCAAATGCCTCAAACCTTGAACACGGAAGCCTAGTTCAATTAGGCATTCGCTATCGTGTTTCTGAAGGGTACGAAATCGGTGCATCGATTCGACACACCAATTTGGACTCGATTGGAACAGAGTTCTCCGCCTTTGTACAAAGAGACATGGGATTTGAATTTCAAATACCAACTATTGGTATTGAGAACATGTCGCTAAGACTAACCACTACGCTCTCCGATGTCCAGAGATCTACAGGACTCTCTCTTGTAATGTGGTATTGAGTGACTGAACGGAATTCGTACCTTGGCGAATCTATACGAAAAGAGAGTAAGGATCGACTTCACTTCACCGAATTGCGTTCTCGCAATAGAGCATATAGACGCTAATTATTTAACATAATATATATTATACGCAATTATATTTGGGTAAATATCCGCTCTCGATACGCCCGCTAACTACCGACTCGAGGTACACAACCTAAGTCGAACTTTGAACTCAAGCCTTAAGAAATGTGTTCAAATTGAGTTAAGCAGATTAATCTCTTCCTGACAGTCCCCCGATGAGATCATCAGTGTCGTCTTGGTGCAACCAACGACTTCTATCAGAGCGCTGTTTGAGATCCTCTGGCGTAGCAAACGCGTCAGCCTTATCAACGTCTTGAAATTGCAACTCGTGAAGCGTGAAATAAATTCCTTTCTGTGCAATTAACTCTTCGTGCGTACCAATTTCACAAACTCTTCCTCTGTGTAATACAAGAATTCGATCGCACTCTTGAATTGTCTGAAGCCGATGTGCAATGATGATGGAAGTTCTGCCTTCCGTCAATTTCTTTAACCCGTCTTGTATGATGAGTTCGGTACCGGTGTCGATACTTGAAGTTGCTTCGTCCAGCACCAATATCTCGGGATTTGCGGCTAGTACTCTAGCGAATGCCAATAGCTGTTGTTGACCCTGAGATAGATTGTGTCCGCGTTCGGCTAGTTCGGTGTCGTAACCATTTGGTAACTTATGAATGTACTGGTCAGCGTTTACAACTCGTGCAGCCCATTCCACTCGTTCTTTAGATATATCGGGATTGTTCAGCGAAATGTTGTCGTAAACCGTTCCCGAAAAAATGTGGAAATCTTGTAATACTACACCAATACGTTGGCGTAAGTCTTTGCTACTTATGCTATTAACATCGATCCCATCAACAAAAACTGTGTCATCTTCGATGTCGTAGAATCTTGCCAATAAGCGAATAATGGTGCTTTTTCCTGAACCCGTAGGACCAACGATTGCTAATTTTTCTCCAGGCTTGATGTGAAACGATACATCGTCTAAGACCTTGTTCCCTTTTTTGTAGGTGAAATTGACATTGCGAAATTGCACCTCTCCTCGTAATCGCTCAGGTAATTCGACTGGATGCTCCGGTTCATGTAATTGTTCCTCCCAATCTAACGCTTGAAAAATGCGTTCACCAGATGCCATGGAACGAAATAGTGTGTTGAAGAACTGCCCTACTCCTGAAATAGGCGTAATCAACATATTCACGAAGTAAGTAAAAGTGAACAACACGCCAATCGAAATCGAACCTTGAACGACTTCTCCGCCGCCATACCAAATAATCAGCGCAGTTGCAATACTCGGTAAACTCGTGTTAAGGTTTTCAAACAGAACTTCATAGTCGATCGCACTAAACTCGTGCTTCCGATTTTCACGATTGTAGGCTGTGTATTCTTCAATGTTTTGCTCTTGCCTACCCGATAGTTGTACAACTTCAATACCCATGAGATCTTCTTGTAAGTATTGATTCAACGAAGACACTGAATCTCGGATTAAGCGAAAGAACTTAGTAATAATCAAGCGAAATATGACAGTTGCGACGACCGCGATCGGTATGATCCCGAGTCCGACCAGCGTAAGATCCACGCTCATATCGAACATCACCCAAATGATGATGAAAAAAGGTACGAAATCCGCTACGATTTGAATAAACGAAGTGATCAGGTTATATAGGTTTTCTATGTCGTTCGTTACTCTGGTCATGACTCTGCCAACAGCGACATGATCGTAAAACGAGGAGGGTTTTCGTTCGAGTGAAGCAAACAAATCTACACGTAGATCTCGAAGCGTCTTCAATGCTCCACTGGTTAGTGTAAGCGACTGAGCTAAATTTGTGAACGACTGCGTCAATACCATCCCGACATACAAAATAATCGCCGCTAGTAGCAGATCGGAGTTCAGTAAATTTGCTAACCAATGCGTTATTGCTATAAGCCCGAAATCAGGGAGGACGTACTGGGACACTTCTGGTTGAGGTGCGAGAATTTCGTCAACTATGACACGGCCAAGCAGAAGAGGAATCGCGACCGCGATTAATGCACCTACCACCAAGAGTACAAAACTCGCTCCTAATGTGAGTCGGTACGGTTTTGTCCAACGCAACAACCGTGCGAACATACGAACGTTGACCGCGCGGTGCGTTAGATGTTGATCAAACGCCGAGTATTTTGAATCAGCACGGTCAGGGTGTTGAGTGCTTGCTTCAGCCATTAGCCTGCATATTTTTGTTGTTCACTGTCTACTTGAGTCGGTTGCACAACTTCCTGAAGTTTCCGAATCAATCTAGCTCTTCTTGACTGATCGCGATCCTGATTACTCTGAACAGCTTCTAAATCAGCGTAGTGTCCCCCTCGAGTTACCAATTCACCATGCGTACCACTCTCAATAACTTTCCCATCGTCGAAGACGTAAATGTAATCAGCGTGTCTTGCAGTAGAAACTCGATGCGAAATCAAAATTGTTGTCTTATCCGCCCGTAATCGGTTTAACCCACGAATAATCCGCTCTTCAGTCTCAGTATCGACACTAGAAAAAACATCGTCTAACAGCAATACGTTCGAATCTCGAATCAATCCTCTTGCAAGCGTTGAGCGTTGTTTTTGCCCACCGGAGAGGGTTACTCCGCGCTCGCCGACAACAGTTCTCAATCCTTCGGCAAGATCAGCAACCGTCTCCTCCATACTTGCTGCTTCTGTTGCATCCCACACTACTTCGTCTTCCCGTGTTGTGTCGTCGTAGGAAACGTTTTCTTTGACCGAAGCTGAGAACAAAAAAGCATATTGAGGCACAAGTGCAATTTCCTGTCTTAACTGTTGAATCGGAAGATCGCAAATGTCTTGCCCTCCTACGAATATGGTGTTGCGTGGAGTATCGACTAAGCGCACAACGGCCTTCAGGATCGTGCTCTTCCCTGATGCCATACGGCCAAGAAAAGCCACGGTATGTCCCGCCTTGATGTGTACTTCAATGTCTTTAATCGCCGGCTCGGTCGCTTCAGGATACGTGTATGACAAACCCTTGATCTCTATGGACGGTTTTAAATCACCCTTGGTCGCCAAATTAGCTTTGTCTTGAACTTCAGGTTGGTGGGAGATAATTTGAAAAATCCTCTCGGAACCAGCAGCGGCAGAGAAAAATAACGAGAGTGCCCAGCCGATGTGGGCTACTGACCCAGCGAGCAACAACAACCAACCTAGAAAACGTGGGAGCGTACCGACATCAATGTGTCCTTGAAGTACCAAATAGCTACCAAAGCTCAACACGATTAGAGGTGAAATCGCAGTCAGTGTAGTCATCGTGAGATGCATATACGCCAGAAATCGAGAAGCTCTGTAAGCTTTTTTAGTGTAGTGCGTTGCAGTTTGTCGAAATCTCTTGATCTCTTGGGATTCCTGCGCCATCGCTTGGATCGTCCGAATGCCAGTCAAATTTTCTTGAGTGAATGAAGTCACCTGAGCCATTGCTTCTTGACGTTCCATAAAGTATGGGTAGATCTTGCGTGTGATAATAAATCCTGTGATCACTACAAACGGTAGAGGTAACAATGTCGCTAGTGCTAAACCGGTCGAATATCGAAACATCATCGGCGGAACAATCGCGAGCGTAATCAAAAACGTGGTAATTTGAACTAGACCGAATGACACGAACATGCGTACTTGACTCACATCGTTCACTGCACGGGACATTAAGTCTCCGGTGTTGTATTTGTTGAAAAAGGCTGGACCCTGATATTGGATGTTGTTGAACAAGCGCTTACGAAGATCGTAAGTTACCGAAATTGCGATTCGACGGAGCAAGCGTCTAACAGGAACGAAGATGATGAATTGCACCACGACGACTGCGAAAATCCCCATCGCGGGCCAAAAGTAGTTAGGTGGTATATTAGGATCTGCAAGACTATCAATAACTGTCCCAGTGAAATCGGGTACGAATGCCAAACCAATTCGATGCACTACTAGACCGACGATCGCGAGCGCAAACAACCACCCGTATCTTTTGAGATAGGGAACGAGGTTTCGGAGATGGCCTAGATGTTTGAACGAAGAGCGTTCTCGGCGCGGTCCGCTTTGATAACGAGCCCGCATACCACCCGAGTACGTGTGCCTCATAGAGTTGGCTGAGCCTTGATGATTGGCGTGCTAGCTGTTAGGTTCGTCAATGAGATTTGACTCCCTACCTCTAGCAATGCTGAGATTGGTATTGTGTTTCACAATTATAAGAGTGTGAGATCGAGGTGCTCCGCTAAAATTCTCTCCCACAACCAGACAATTTCATTCAATAAAAACACTCGCTTCACATGCCACGTATCACTCGTCGTAAGGTCATACTACTGTCCGGAAGTACCCTCGCTGTCGCGGCTACCCTACCCTACACCTCTATTTTGGCTGAAAGTAAAGACAGTTTAGGATGGGACGCGTTCCTCAAAACGTGTGAGGATTTGTCCGGGGCTCAATTTGAGGAACACTGGATAAAGAATCAAGACGACTATACCAAAAAAATCGAGAACCTTCTCATTCGACTAAACCTCGAGGACGACAAAATCGTCGAATTCATTGAGAGTTATAACAATTACAACACGCGCTTTCCTGAAATACGCACCATACATCGAAAGACAGAATTTCAGGTCTCTTTGCTAGAGTTCGAATCAGACGAAAAAATCCCGCTACACGATCACCCTGATATGACGGGAGTGGTGATCTGTACGCACGGCAAGATCGATGTCGCCCACTACGACAAACTCACCGAGACTAGCGAAAACGACCTCCCATTATTGAAAAAGGAAAGAGATCTTACGATGACTCCGGGCATGACAGCAACGCTCACCGTGAATCGCGGGAACATTCATGAACTGCATGCAAAAGAGTTCACACGTATGATTGACGTTTTTACACCACCATACAATCGAGACCGAAGCAGTCGTTCTCGATACTACTGGATTGGGGAGGAAACCTATGAAGATCGAACGGACACGTATGAAGCAGAGATGACACGAGGTCCCTTCCGCCGCTAAGTGCTTGTAACGTAGCTCGTTGTGAATATATCGACTAAGAGTCGTCGTCTTCCGTCAAACAGTCGATGATAGATGTACTTAGGTTTTCAAGTAATTCAATATACATATCAGGGCCGGCATCCAATGTCGCGCCTAAAGGATCTAGGATACGAATTTTCAAGTTCGCCCTATCCTCTAACGAATCTACGAAATCATCGTCAAATTGAGGTTCCGTAAAAACACACTCAATCTTCAAATCTTTTATTTGTTTTTGAAGGTCTCGTAAGTGTTTCGCGCCCGGTGTGTATTCACCTTTCAGAAATGAGCGGGTCAATCCGTCGAGGCCAAATCTATGTTCAAACGATTGATACCCATCGTGATACACAATGAACGGTTTGAGTGAGACTGTGGCCGCGTCGTAATTTTCGGTTAGCCGTTCTATTAAGTCTTCCACTTTAGTAATGAAATTGTCTGCGTTGTTGGAAAAGACCTCTGCATGTTCCTCAAATTGTTCAGACAGAACGCGCGCGACTTCTCGGGCCATTACTATCGCGTTCAAAGGATCAAGCCAAATATGATGATCAAACATGCTTAGATCCCGATGAGATTCAACTTCCGGCTCTTCATCATTGTCGTCGTGACTTTCTTGGTGAGAGTCGTCAGCCCATCGCACTAATTCAATGTCATCAGCCTTCATCAGTTGAATCACTTTGATGTCTTCATCGAGTGACCTCGTGGCGTTACCCATACTGGCTTCACAACTTTCATCGATGAGGAACACTACGTTCGCATTCTGAAGTGTGCGCATGTTGGAAGGACGCAGTGTGTGAGTATGCGGTGACTGAAATCCTGGTATGATCAGCTCTGGTTCCCCCACCCCAGACATCACAGCGCTGACTATTGAGTGCAGGGGCTTAATAGAGGTGACCACCTGCAAGTCTTCATCTGCAACGGAACTTGTGGTGAACCCTACCATGCCACCAAGTAACATCAGCAACAATAACTCTTTGAAGGTTCGTATTCGCGACATATCTGAATTTCCTTGGAATCGTGCGTAAGAAAATATTCGTTCTATAATTTTACGCGCATGCTATCGCTTATAGTTTCGAAACGACTTTTTAGCCCCATCTGGATCACCAATTACCTAATGCCTGACGGTTGTGGTTGAGAACTTTCCTTTGAACACCAAAATCTCTAGATTTCTCTTATCTGCTGATAACATCGGCGTTCGATTGTCCGAAAGGTGGATTTTCAGATATGTCAACGTCAGTGTTGCTAGTGGACAATTGGTTTGCATCATTGGCGGCAACGGAGCGGGTAAGTCGACTTGCGTCAAAACTCTTCTAGGATTGATTCCGCTAACAGAAGGAAAGATTGAGAAACAGAAGTCTCTCACGATCGGATATGTACCGCAAAAACTGGCGATTACACCGATATTACCCATGACTGTGTACCGTCTGTTGACGTTGGGAAACCGTCGTTGTACCCAACCAGAAATTGAACGCGTACTGTTCGTCGTAGGACTGGAAAAGCTGGGAAACCCATTAGTAACGACACTTTCCGGTGGTGAATTCCAACGACTGATGCTCGCTCGAGCTATCTTGCGAAAGCCACAGCTCTTAGTGTTAGATGAACCTTTACAAGGGGTCGATGTCGCTAACACGGATATTCTCAACGACTTAATTCTTAAGATTCGCGATGAACTTCAATGCGGTGTATTAGTTGTATCGCACGACATCGAGCGAGTATTTCAGGACGCGGACGACGTGCTAGTTTTAGTCCCTCACGAACATGACGAAGTAAAAACCGACAATCCTATTTGGAAGCGTCGTTATTAGTCGATTATTTATGGTTGGTCAAGAATTGTGATTGAGATGCTCGACGACTTCTTTGTGCGCGCAATGATCGCTGGCATTGGTATCGCCTGTTTTGCTGGTCCGGTCGGATGCTTTATCGTATGGCGTCGCTTGGCGTACTTTGGGGAAACCATCGCTCATTCATCTCTGCTGGGTGTTGCTATGGCGATCATGCTTGAATTCAACATAGTCATTGGCATCTTCGCGTCAGCGTCTGTAGTCGTAACCATATTGTTTTTCTTAGATAGACGGGGAGGACTACCAACCGACACGATTCTTGGTCTACTTGCCCACGGTGGCTTAGCAATTGGATTGGTCGTTCTAGCGCTTATACCGGGTATGAGGCTGAACTTACAAACGATTTTGTTTGGGGACATCCTAGCAGTAACCAAATTTGATTTACTTCAGGTCGGGATAGGAGGGGTCCTAGCGCTAGCGGTCCTCTTGTGGTTGTGGCGACCGTTACTGGTGGCCACTGTCAGTGAAGACTTAGCGACTGTGGAATCACTACGTCCGAATAGAGCCAAGTTTCTCTTTGGTATCCTCGTAGCAGCAATTATCGCAGTGGCGATCAAAATCGTTGGAGTTCTCCTCATCGTAGCGTTGTTAGTGATTCCCGCTGCGACTGCAAGAAGATTTGCTACGACACCAGAAATCATGGCTGTTGGAGCTACCGTTGTCGGTGTTGCGTCTGTTATTGCTGGCTTATATTCGTCACTCATATACGACACACCGTCGGGACCTTCTATCGTAGTTGCAGCACTAATATTGTTTGTACTAACCCGATTAGTTGCCATGATCTTTCTTCGCAACAAGAAATTCCAATGATGTGATTGCGGAATTAGTTTCTGCTCTGTACGGATACTGTAATGGTGGAGGGACTAGTTCAACGATATACAATGTTTTTTTAAGGGCTGTGTAGCTACCGAAGTTCGATCAGCGAACGACAAACTTGGAAGCTGAGTATGGTTAAACGGTTATTACCACTGATTTGTTTCCTTTCGATTTCGAGTATCGGACACCATCAATTTTTTTACGAAACAAAGTCCACTCAACAGATCGGAGATGCCGTTGTAAGTGTCTCCTATGATCGGTTTTATGACACGTATCACTGGCTTTTGCATTGCATCGACAGGCATTCGACCGAGATTCCACCGATGGGTGTTTTAGTAAGGTGTGAAGAAGTCGCCCAGTTCGGCGTTTCTTTTATGCTATCGGAAGAACCAAAGACAGACTCAACGAAACTCCGACTACTGTATCGTTTTGACGAAGGCGAACCGACGAATGTCGAAACTAAACTTACCGAAATTAACCCTCGTCATGCCATAGTAGAATTTGACAAAGACGAGTTCTCTACCTTCCTTGAAGACTTAGCTACTGCTGAAAAAATTGTATTTTCGGTTGAAACCGTTGAGGACACTTTGGATCTCAAAGAAATGAATACCGCCGTGGAAGAATATCGCAAAACCCTTGCGGACAATTACATTATTGACCTGGAATCGACATCGAGCACCGATGAGGATTTAGAGTCTGCTGTCGAAATGCGCAACAACGAAAAAGAGTCTTCAACCGATTTCGAAGATTGAACTGAACGACATAGCCACAACCCGCGTTCGATTTTGCGCAATGGATAGGAGTATGCATGAGTCAAAGCAAAAATATTCGTGCTACCAAATTTGTAAAGGCTTCCCACAAATTACGGGTTTTCGAATCAAAATGTGTTGTTCACAGTGGAATATGACTGTTTAATCTCCATTTCGGTTAGTCGCATCCACAGCTAACAGACGGTCTCCGCTGACGTGTGATCGCAAGCCAACTCTCAAACTTGTTTCTTCGTCTGAGTTCTTTCTTTAAAAATAGGGGAACTCTATACCCGTTTACCCAAAAAACAGAACATTTAATCAGTATTTTTAGCCAGAGATTCCTCGGCGCGTTTCTTTTTCTTGATGTTTTCATCACGAGAACCGCGCAATAATTTCCCCACCATTTTTTGAAATTCATCAATGTGGACCTGTTTTTCAGGGGTAAATTTTGGGTTTTTCGGTGTTTCTTTTGTGTCTGTAGTCTTCATGATGTCGGTCCCTATTTACAACATCATTATAACGCTGTCTCCTATACTACTGGATATAAGTCGAGTACAAATGCAGGTTTAAGTTGTAAATGACTAAGTGCTATGAGGTCGGCTTGTTGTCATGTATTGGGCTGATTTTGAGTAATTTTTACACGTAATTGCAAAGGGATTGGGGAGCAGAGTTGCGGACATCAACTCTGCGATCACGATAGGCATAAGTCCTCCGTCAATTCCTGATCAGCGTAGGGAAGTTATGAGTAAATTAAAAAGCGAAATATTGCGATAAAACGCTGTTTAGCAGCTCGTACATCACAATTAAGACGAAAAATTTTGAATTATCTGACGGTAGAAACCGAGAAACTCCACGTTTTCTCTCGGGTGTTTCGCTGTCTTCTACCTGAGATTCGGTGGGAGTTGGAGTCTGGTCACCGGATTGGTCATTATTGACCACAACATTATTGTTATTACCAATGGCAATAGCGAAAATATCTTGACGCATGATTTCATCTCCTGCGTTAAAAATTGAGTAATGACACCTTGAGACGAAGTTATTTGAAATGCTAACTATTAAACCGTGTCGTAAACAACTCCAAGCGAACAGAGCCGTTAATCAACGGTTCTGTTCCTTTTGCTTGAATGCTGTTTACTAATTACTAAAAGTCTTAGTAACGGTTCGCGTGCAATTGTTTAAAGCGGATTTATTCGTTAGACTTTCGTTGTAGATGGTGCCTGTGCCGTCTTTTTCGTCGGCGTTTTGATCAGGTCTTGATAACGCAAACGCGTCCCACCCATGTTGCGTATGATCATGAAGATCTGCACGATGGTATCGAATTTGCGAATATTGTGTCGGCCGGAGAATTCCCGAATGTACCGATGCAGGTGCTTGAAGCTCATGTTGTGATAAGTGCCAATATATCCGCGCTTGACCATTGCCCAGAAGCTCTCGATGCCGTTCGTACTCGCTTTGCCTTTGACGTACTCACCAGCTGAGTGTTGCACCGAGCCGTGTTCGTAGTCAACTAATTGCTTGTACGCGTGTGCTTCGTCGGTATAGACCTGACTTTTAATTGAAACGTTTTGCTGAATAAACCCGTGTAAAGTACTTCTAGTAGTGTCCGGAATGACTTCTGCACGTACTAAACCGGTTTCGCGGTCACGTACACCAATAACTGGTTGCTTCCCAACCGTACCACGACCGAGATGTAATTTCTTGGACGCGTGCCGATTGCTTTCACGACCACCAATATAGGTTTCGTCGACCTCGACTTCGCCATTGAACAAGAATTCTTCTTTCGGAAAAATATTCATCGCGCGACGGACCCGGTGGTTCATGTGCCACGCAGTCTTCGGTGTGACTCCCAATTCCCGTCGCGCTCGCAAACTAGAAATTCCTTTGATGTTTGTCACCATTAAGTAAATCGCGTGTGCCCAAGTTCGTAGCGGCACCTGCGTGCCATGTAAAAAAGTTCCAGTTTTAATATTGAAGTACTTCCTGCATGCGCGACAGCGGTATTTCATCGGCTTACCAGACTTGGTAGCGAATGTGTCTACTCCATGACAGTGACCGCAAACCCGACCTGTCTCACCCCAGATCGCATTCTCGAACCACAACTCGGCCGTTTCTTCATCAGGAAATAATTCCATGAATTCGAGTATCGTAAGTCCAACGCGTTTGTGACGCCCAGGACCTTTATGTTTTGTTTGGTTCATACGAACCAAATCGTATCTATCGGTCATGATTAAGCAACTCAATTTGCAAAAAAGTTACTAGCTATTTACAAGTTTTGAGTAATTCATTGCAGTTAGAAATTTACGATTGCCGACGAGTACGGCAAAAGCCGTTTTTTCTTAGCTAAGAACATGTTTACAGCACAAAATTTTTTAATTCGCGAGTTAAGAGATGAAACGAACACGATACGTTCGCCGAATTTTGGCGGACGATCAAGATACGAAAGAGGTCGATTCTTCGGAATTGGATCAGTCTGAAAACGAGACAACGGACATCGAAACGCAACTCGAAAGTCCGTTTATGGATTCGAAACTTTCTGCGGCACTAGTAACCGCAGGTATCGAGCAGGCGTTACACGAGGCCTACAAAAAGTACCTGCTCACGCGCCGGATGCGCTAAAATTCTCCACGCAAATTTCGCTTGACAACAATGTCGGGCTGTCCACCGAATACAACAACCCGTGAGGGTGAATAGGTGGAACTTTCCTTCTATCAAGTGAAATTTGCAAAACAGCCCGGTGCCCACCATAACCGGACGCAATTCAATTGCAAATAATTTGACCAGAAATTACGGCATTTGTGATGTGAAAAGACGAGCGGGTTGCTCGTCTTTTTAGTGGTCCGTCTTGTAAATCAACCCCGTACGGAATATCTGCGAATTCATTCGCGATCGCACTATACCCTTAAGGAGTTATACAAATTGAAAACACCTGAACCAAGAATGTCAATAAATGAAAAAGGAGAGACTACTCTTCATTTGGATATACCCGTTTCGCGGCTTCATCAAGGCCCTTTATCCAAGAAAGTTTCCAACAAACATCTTCAGGAAGTTTTGATGCATCTAGTTGTGAAACGGATACATCAACACGAGGATTCTTTGGTTTACCCCCTATTGTTGAAACTATCACCAGAAAAGCGGTTGGATCTCCTAGGCGAGGTTGAACAAAAAATGCGTCAAGGAGAGTGCCAGCATTCTTTGTACGCTCTTGTAAAAGAAGCGCTAACTCCTGACGTGCCTCGTTAGCTGATTTGTTACTCATAATTAACCCTCCTAAGGTAGCTGTTCTAACAAAAACACGAACGGATCGTCCGTAAAGAGAAGCTCGCGCAACAACCAGATGTTTAGAGACACCCAGATGCCGAACACGAGCATTTTAGTACCGATGAGCATATACATTTTTACGGATGTACGCAACATCCAAGGAATGGCTAATTCTTCCCGAGTTTCTATCTTCCGAAAAATTCGATGTTGTTCTCCTTCATAGCCACCCCACGTACCGATTACAGCACCACAGAGTCCTGCCAACCATAACACGTGAAACATCCATGGGTTGTTTTCCACGTAATGTTGGGTATTTAACTGATGGTACATCGCTGAAGTGTCTTGCCCGATCTTTTCAGCTCGATAAATTGCATCTCGCAATGGTTCTAGTTCTGGGCTGAAGTCAACCCAACGATCTAACATTAACCCGAGTATTAACATTACAAGAAAACCACCTATCGTAAATCCCAAGCACGTTCGAACGACTCCGAATGTACTCATGTCTGCGATCACATTGAGAATGACATCCTTACGAGTAAATTGGATTGTCTCGCGCGAGTCGCGATCGGTTGTCTCCAGTTGAAGACGTTCGTTTTCGCACATTTCGTGCTCTCCATCAAGTTAGTGTTTGCAAAACCACTCGCCCGCGCAGGCGTCGGGCTGTGCAAATCTCACTTGATGGTGGAATTCTCACCTATTCGCTGAAACAGCTGTTGTATTAGATGAGCAACCCGACCTAGGAAGTCAAGCGAAATTTGCAAGAACGATTTTATCGAAAAGTCGATAAAATGGGCAATCCTTAAACACTCGGAGAATCCTAATGAAAAACCTAATAATCCTGCCGTTGATCTTACTGTCTGTTAGTGCTTTTGCAGACAGCCGAATAATTCTCGGGGAGCGAATAATTCTCGGGTCGGTTGGACAAACAACAGACGAGAGTGAGGATTCTGAAACCGGATCTACTGTCGAGTCATCTGCGCTTGGATTTGGCGCAAGCTTCTACAATTTCACAGAGGAGAGTTTGTACTTAGGAGCAAGTCTCACTCAGTATTCTGGCGACCTTGATATTTGCGGAGCTTTGTTATGTATCAGTCCTGAAGGTTGTCCTGACAAGGCCTGTCTCTCTGGTGACAGCACTGCAACAACATTAACCGGAGAAATCGGCTGGGATTTTGACAAGTGGACTCCCTTTATCGGTGCATCATTTGCGGCAACAAAACTCAACCTACGCGGTGAAAGCGAGAGCGATAAAGAGTGGAATTTTCTCGCTGGGGTATGGTTGGAAATGAGACCGTTCAAGTTACGAGGAACCGTGTATAGCTTAGACGACAGTGACAATAGAACGATTTCTGGCGGAATGTTGTTTCCAATGACGGACAATATTACCATTGGAGCTGACTTCGGAGTACTGCTCGATAGCGATAAAGACGGGTTCAGCTTCTCACTA
This sequence comes from Gammaproteobacteria bacterium, assembly GCA_009841615.1. GTDB lineage: Bacteria > Pseudomonadota > Gammaproteobacteria > Pseudomonadales > Azotimanducaceae > Bin55. Next base: position 158,981 of record VXLL01000004.1, read on the forward strand.
CAAATAGGTAGAATTTTTTAAACTATACTCATTACTGACTAGCTGCTCGGTAGTTTTGGGTAAACGGGTATAGAGTTCCCAAAAAAAGAAAGAGTAGTTTTTACTAGAAGTTGTATAGAAAGTTCAGGCTAAACGTGTTTGTTCCATAATCTCCGAATATGCTCGTAAACGAAAAATCGACCGCAGTTTTATCACTCAGAGTCAGAATCAGACTCCCTGATACAGCTAGTTCAACGCCGTCTTCCTGCAAAAGAAAATGCTCTCTTTCGTCTTCTGCCTCGTCTTCGTGATGTTCATGTTCTTCGGTCGCAAACTCCACATCAATCGAGTAGCGAGAAAATCCTGCCTTTCCAGCGACAGCTATACGGTCGTTGAAAGGATACGCGTACGTGCCTAAAACCGACAAATAAGTATTTGCGTTCGCGTTGTCTTCAATTTCAGTCTCATCCACGTCTATAAGAGATGGAATAGGAGAAATCGCTACCGCTTGGTCGTAAATAACTTCAATACCGATATAGTCTCGGAAGTGAGTACCGAGTCCAACGCGCCAACCGATTCCGTCTCCAGTTACTGCCTCCTCGTCCTCTCCATACAACGAAGCACCCCCAAACACGTACAAGTCCGGCTGCGCGGCGATTGGCAAGGTTAGAGCAAAAATAATTGCGCAAAAAACTGTTTTCATAGATTTTCCTTTTCTGTTACTGAACGGTTCCCAAAGTTTGTCTCGAACTGTATCGAAACACGAGATATTAGTTTGAAGTTGCATCAAGAATATAGAAAAATAACAGAAAAACAAACACGTTGTTTATGTCCGATTTATCGGTATTTACTTTTTGCAATCAAATCGCAACTTCGCCGACTAGTCTAATTAATGGCGTCCCCTAGGGGAGTCGAACCCCTGTTGCTGGGATGAAAACCCAGTGTCCTGGGCCACTAGACGAAGGGGACGCAGACGGCGGGAATTTTACGTCTAGTAAAGCAACGGTCAAGACGGTCTAGTGTTGTACGGAGTTAAAACGACACTCCAATTCCAACGCTATAAGTCAGATCGGTGTTCTTTGCGTTCTCTGCTGGATCTGTTTCGAACTTAACATTGCTTCGTAAATCCAAATTTAGAGCGCTAGAAAGTAAAAATCGCAGACCAAATAAACCATCTATCACACCGCCTTTAGTCTCTGTAATCCACAAGAAGCGGTTCTGCTGTAACAGCTCAACCCGTCCGCCAAACATCTTTCTTCGAAAGATGCTCGCAACGCGTACAGCAGGTGAGATTTCTTTAAAGTCATCAAGAGATTGATACACCGCGCTCAGTGCTACGTCCATCGACAAATCTGTAAGAGAATGTTCTATGAACTTCTTGCCACCACCGATCCCGAAAACAGATCTCCACGATACTTCATTTAGGGGATCATAGGAATAATCCACGCTGATGGTGTTATACCACTTACTCGCCCGGAGCCATCGAAAGTTGTACTTGACATCAAGTAGATCGGTAGTAGTGACAGTATCCGTGGATTCTCGAGTCTGCGATACGTTCAACAACTGTTCACTTTTGGATCGTAATAAAGAAGACTCGCCAAACATCGAAAAGTTCTGAGATTCGTTATTACCAGACGTTCCAGCGAGCGAGACTGTAAGTTGACTCTTCCACGCGGTATGAATTACTAATACGGAAGTCGTCCCTCTACGGACAATGTCTAACTGTTCTACATCGAGATCGGAGGATAACGCTCTCGTTTCCATTGAACCATCTGCGTAGATGATGGTATAGTCTGCTTCTGTCTCCAAACTGTCAACCTTCCTTTGGTTGACGTAAAGTGTCCCTGCATAGTCTGTCTTGAAGGTGACTACGTTTCCCGACAAACGGACGAGTTCCCCAGAAAGAACGTCTCCATTGTCTATTGTTAATGTATCTCCAATAACATTATTTCCAGTTATATATATCAAAATACTAATAATATTTATAAGTATAGACTTTAACCTATTCAAGAATATTACTCCGTCTGTTCCAAAAGTTTTTTCCCAATCCAATGTTGCGCAAAATGAGCGGCTGTTCGACCGCTCCGAACGCCTCGATTTAACGCCCACTGCAATGCTTCTTTCTTGGTATCGGCGGTCATGTCCGAATCAAGCTGATATTGACTTGCTAACTTTTGAATCCAGTGGTTCACTACTCGTAAATATTGCTCTTGATCGAAAGGATGAAATGCCAACCAAAGCCCAAACCGATCTGAAAGCGAGATTTTTTCTTCGATTGCTTCAGCTTCGTGCAGGTCTTGCTGACCCATCCCCTCGTTATCTCTATGCAATTCGGTAATGAGGTGCCTTCGATTAGAGGTTACATACAGGAGGATGTTCGTCGTTGCAGTTACTAGCGATCCTTCTAAAGCACTCTTAAGGTCCTTGTAGCTGAAATCAAACTCATCAAACGACAAGTCGTCACAGAATATGATGAATTTGTATGGAAGATCTCCCAAAATTTCGGCGAGAATACCAATCTCAGCTAAATAGTGTTTTTCAACTTCAACTAAGCGTAATCCCTGAGTATGGTAATTTTGAAGAATGGCGTGGACTAAAGAGGACTTACCCGTACCTCTAGCACCCCACAGCAGTGCGTTGTTTGCTGGTAATCCCCGACAGAATAACTCTGTGTTATTGATCAAGCTCGTTTTATGACGATCAATCTCTAAGAGATCGTCAAGATCGTATGTTTCAAGATTTTTAATCGGGTGGAATGTGCTGTAGGTTTCGTGGGAGCGCCATTTGGCAGCAAAAGTGTGTTCCCATTCAATCGATACTGTTTTTGGTAGATACACTCTGAGATCGTCCACCAGACTCTCTAGTTTGTTGAGTAGTTGCCGAAGTTCCTGGTCCATAACACCTAAATTTTACGAAGCACGATCGAGTTTGATTGGTGCAGTTTTACCCTCGGCTCGTGAGTGCAAACGGGTAATGCTATAGCCTCTTCGGAATATTTAATAAAATTTTTTTGACTCTGTTTGAGGGTTTTGTCATGTCTGGTTTGTTCACCACGTTCATTGTCTATTTAGTTGTTCTATTTTTAGTCGCTGTTCATGCCAACTATCGTACAAAATCGATGTCAGATTTCGCTATAGGTGGTCGTTCAATCTCCAGTCCTGTAGCAGCTCTGTCAGCTGGAGCTAGTGACATGTCTGGTTGGCTAATGTTAGGACTACCTGGTGCAATCTATCTAAGTGGTCTGGTGGAACTTTGGATTGTTATTGGTTTGGTCGTTGGCGCGTTGCTAAACTGGTCTCTCGTCGCAAAACGACTACGTGTTGCTAGTGTAGTTTGGGGAGATGCTACCTCCATACCACATGTATTGAGACTTGGTAGTGGCTCAGTTTGAAATTTGAGCCATTTCGGAGCCAGGCATAGATGCCGAGCCCGCTCGCTTCATCGAAGACTGCTGCACACTCCAGAGCAATGCAAGAAAGCTCCGAGCACCCAGTCTGACGTCCTCTCGACGATTATCGAAGATGTACCTCATCTCCGTAAGTTGGTAGATTCCCTCTGCACGAAGGTTCTGTGCCGCGTTCTGATCTCGGTCCAGTTCAACCTCGCAACTCGCACACGTCCAGACGCGGTCGTGCAAGGTCAACTCCTCGTTCTTCATGCTACACTCAGAACAAGTCTTCGAGGAAGGGTAAAAACGATCCACCTTCACTAAATGCTTGCCGGTCCACTGGCACTTGTATGCCAGCTGTCGAACAAACTCACCCCATGCGACATCTAAGATGTGCTTCGCCAATCGACGATTCTTCACTAATCCGCGCACGTTCAAGTTCTCGACGATCACCGCTTGGTTTTCGCGGACGAGTTTCGTCGATAACTTATGGAGGTAATCCTGACGCGCATTAGCGACTTTCTCATGCAGTCGCGCGACTTTTTTGCGTTGCTGACGATAACGATGGGAGCCCTTTACCTTTCTCGACAACGATCGTTGCTCGCGTCGTAGCTTGGGTAGGTGCTGAGTATAGAACCTGGGATTCTCGTGATTCGTGGTCTCCGTCTCATTTGCCACTGTTGCAAAATCCTTGAGTCCCAGATCCACGCCACATACGTGAGTAAGCTCTTGGATCGGTGTGGGCATCGGTTTCCCATCATCGACCAGAATCGAGACGAAGTATTTGTGGGTTGGTGTCTTCTTCAACGTAACCGTTTTGATCTTCCCGCGAAAAGATCGACTGAGTCGAATTTTGACGCGACCCAGTTTCGGAATGTGAATGTGACTTCCCTCCAAGAACGAACCCTGCGTATACGCCATCGACTGGTGTCCGTTGCGCCGCGACTTAAACCGGGGATGTCCGGCTCGTTCTTGAAAGAAGTTTTGATAGGCGGCATCTAAGTTTTTGAGTCCTTCGTACAAGGACTGCGCGTACGTAAGGTACAACCAAGAATAGTCATCATCGCGTTTCAGTTCCACCAGTTCGCGACACATGTCGAAGAACGATAAGTGCTTCTTCTTATCCTCAAACCGCTGTTGTTGGAGTGCCAAGAAATAGTTGTAAACGAACCGTACTGACCCAAACTGCCGACGCAATGTCTGTTGCTGGACATCCGTAGGGTAGACTCGATAGCAATACGCCTTCAACATGTACTATATTATAGTAATAAATTCAAATTGAGCCACTACCTGAAACTCATAGTCGCAGCGAACGGACCACTGTTGCAGATCGTCGCGGCGTTCGCCATAGTAGTATTCTTCACGATCTATATTTCAGCTGGGTTCATTGCCGGTGCTAAATTGTTTGAGAGTGTGTTTAACTTAGACTACGTTTGGGCATGGTTTCTTGGAGCCTTTATCGTGATGTGTTATACAGTGCTTGGAAGATTCCTCGCGGTAAGCTGGACGGAAACATTTCAAGCACTATTGATGATGCTGGTATTGGTAATAGTGCCAATTCTTGCCTTCAGTGTAGGTAGTCCCAACGAGAATTTGAACACTACTACTCCGCCAGTTTGGGATGCCGGTGTTTATGGAATTCTCAGTGTAATCGGTCTCTTGGCTTGGGGTCTAGGGTACTTCGGGCAACCGCACATACTAAAGAGATTCATGGCATTGAAAAATCCTGATGACGCCCGATCAGCACGCGTTATTGGTATGTCGTGGATGGTCATCTCATGTCTTGGTGCAGTCGCTGTAGCCTACGCGGGGCTACATCTTTTGCCCAGAATCGAAGACGAAGAGACCATACTCATCAAACTTAGCGAAATTTTGTTAAATCCTTGGATTGCCGGAGTTGTTATCGCGGCAATCATGGCGGCTGCTATGAGTACCGTCGACTCTCAATTGATGGTAATTACGACATCAATCGTCAATTCGCGCTGGCTCGGCGACAGAGCCGCATTGTTCATTAATCGAATTGGAGTAATTGTTGTTGGTACTATTGCATTGCTTCTTGCTCTCGACCCACACAGTAAGATCTTTGGCACGGTCAGCTTGGCATGGGCTGGGAATGGTGCAAGTATTGGTCCCTGTGTGCTATTTTCGCTGTTCTATCGTAAAACAACTGGACCAGCACTGATAGCTGGGATACTTGTAGCTATTTTTGTTGTACCGATATGGACAGAACTATTGTCCGGTGGTATTTTTGACGTCTACGCCCTGCTCCCCGCATTCATGCTGTCCAGCATAGTAATTTGGATTGTTTCTCGTCAGTGGCCCGATGAGCGAGCTCAGGCGCGCTTTGATGAGTTTACTAAACAGGTCGAGTCAGGTACGACGTAATGGAACGATGTTATCTGTCTGCTTACTGAAGATTTGATGATCGAGGTCCGCTCCGTCTAGTCCGATCTTACCCTTATCGAAAAATCTAATCTCGTAACCGACTTCGTCCCCACCGGATTCAGAAAGTATCAAAGAAGACTGACTAATTCGCCATTTTCCTTGTTTGACGGTCTCCTGTTGTCGGAGTTCGTATGTACCCTTGGAGAGTTCTCCGTTAAATAAAAACAACACTGGGTCTTGCCCGTCCGGTGGAGCATCCTGTGCCCAAGAGCCGGGAAGTTCTAGACTAGTTAGCCACTTTTGTCGCGCAGCACTGGTCCTGCTATACCAAGTGACTACTATCAACGCGATCGCCATCAATCCTAACAGTATTCCGATCCGTCCCATATTTCGAAACTACCTCATTCAGAACAGACTGAAAACGCGACACACAAGGATTCGAACACTAACTTCTAAGATAAGCACAAAGCTCTAAGCTGACGTGGAGTTTTGAGGAGAAAACATAGTAGAAGTAAATCTTCACAGGCATTTATTGCTTGATTTATTATCTATATAGTATCTAAAATGGAATAAATATTGTCCCATTACTGAGCTCAAATTTATTAACCAAAACCCATTTCTTCAATATCTACAGGGACTAACGGATACTGTATCCCTGCCCATTTTTGTACTACACGTACGACTTGACAACAATATCCAAACTCATTGTCATACCACGCATAGATTTGAACATGCTTACCGTCATCCGCAACGATCGTCGCTTGACCATCGACGATACAGGCATGCCGATTCCCTATAAAGTCTGACGATACGACCTCTGATTCATAGGTGTAGTCAATTTGCCGCTGCAAAGTAGAGAATAACGAAACATCACGTAAATATCTCGTAACTTCTTCCTTAGTCGTCTCTGATTGCAGTGTCAAGTTTAGTATCGCCAACGACACGTTTGGAAGGGGCACTCTGATAGCATTGCCCGTAAGACGTCCTTTTAGATGTGGTAAGAAACTCGCTACCGCTTTCGAAGCACCCGTTTCAGTAATCACAAGGTTTAATGGTGCTCCCCTACCGCGACGATCTTTTTTGTGATAGTTGTCTGTTAAATTCTGATCCGGTGTATAGGCGTGCACGGTTTCCATGTGCCCGTATTCAATGCGATATTTATTGTCCATTACTTTCAATATAGGAACGATCGCATTAGTAGTGCATGAACCTGCCGAGATTATTTTCTCATCAGCTGACAAAAGGTGCGAATTTATTCCCGATACTATATTTGGTACGGAACCCTTTGAGGGAGCTGTAACAATAACTCGATCAACGCCGTTCGCTTCGAGGTGTTGTCCTAATCCAGCTTCATTCCTCCAAACTCCTGTATTGTCAATCACGAGCGCGTTCTCAATGCCGTATTGCTCGTAGTCAACCTCGGCAGGGTTGGTCGCATAAATGAAACGCACCACGTTTCCGTTAACGATGAGGCAGTTGTTTTCCCGATCAATTCGAATAGTACCGGAAAAGTCTCCGTGAACAGAATCATGCCGCAACAAAAGGGCGCGTTTTTCGAGGTCGTTTTGCGCTGCAGGACGAAGAACGACGGCACGTAATCGCAATTGATCGCCGCCACCAGTCTTTTCAATCAACAGACGCGCAAGTAGACGACCAATTCGACCAAAACCATAAAGTACTACGTCCTGCGGCTTGGCCAGAGGCTTAACGTGTCTTCCTAACACATGAGCAAACTGCTGCTGCGCGTAATCTTCTACCGTCGGTGGGTCTTCACCATACTCGCATAAATTCATATGCTTTACCGTAAGTTGACCTAGGTCAAAATGCGCAGGACCACAATCTAACTCGGCAACAGCTTTTAGCATCGGATAAGTCTCAAATTCTGACAATTCGTTTTGTGCCGTTTGTCTGACGAACCGATGAGTACTCATGATGTCGGTGACGCTCTTGTTGTATAACGCCCGTCCGAATAGATAGGTAACGATGTTTTTGCGATACAGTTGCCCGATCATTGGAATCATTGCTTCCGCAAGTGCTTCGCGTTCTTTCCAGTCTGGGAAATAATCGTCTAAATGGTCTAATGCCAATGTACTTTCCTATGTAAATTTGTCACCTGTCCTATCCAAACAGAAAATGATGAGATGTGCTCAAACGACTTGAACCCCGCTCCTGTCATTCGAAGTAAGATCAACGGTTATAGTTGCGTTGCAATTGGTCTGTAATTCTCTAAAGTGATGTCGATGCGGCTAATTTCAACGAAGACTTTCGTTGATTTGCACTAATTTCTCTGCTCCAGGACACAGATTCTCCTGAGCTAGGCCATTAAAGGGGGTGTCGGAAGTACCCAAGATGTCATGGCAATCTACCGCGTCTTCTTCAAGAAAGAGCAACCCTGTTACTATCTCACCCTCCTCTTGAGCTTTCTGAACATAAGTTAGCGCAGATACTCGGTCATTGGGTTCGTAGGAATCAGAGAGTTTTCGTAACTGAAGTTTGGATCCATCATGCATCGGTACGGAAATGGTAGTACCCTCCTCGTACTCGACGGCTATTTCATCTCGAGGCATGATCAGATTCGCATCGACCACTGGTTCGGTGTGATTTCGAACGTGGGAATAGCTCTTGGTAGAGCCCTCGTGATTGTTGAACATCACACAAGGTGAGATTACATCAATGAAAGCAAAACCCTTGTGGAGTACTGCAGCTTTTATTAATGGTATTAGCTGCTGTTTGTCTCCGGAGAAGCTACGCGCAACGAAACTAGCACCGAGCTGAATTGCTAAGCTAACTAAATCAATCGGCGCGTAAAGATTTGGCACTCCGCGTTTACTCGTAGAACCCATGTCGTTTGTTGCCGAGAACTGCCCCTTCGTAAGTCCGTACGTCCCATTGTTATCGACGATATAACACATATCGACTTTACGACGAATAATGTGGGCGAACTGACCAAGTCCTATCGAAGCACTATCCCCGTCGCCCGATATTCCAATGTATTTGAGCTCTTTGTTCGCTAGATACGCCCCGGTAGCTATTGATGGCATCCGCCCATGTACCGAGTTAAAACCGTGTGCGTTTCCAAGAAAATAGCTAGGAGTCTTAGACGAACAGCCAATTCCTGACACTTTGGCAAATTGATGTGGAGGTATCGACAGTTCGTGGCACGCTTGAATTACAGCCGCGCTCACGGAGTCATGACCACACCCTGCACAGAGCGTAGAGACGATTGCTTCATAGTCCCGTCGAGTTAGCCCTATTTCGTTCGTTTTGAGTAACGGATGTCGAGCTTTTGGTTTAGGTACAAACGTCATGATTCCACCTCTCTTAATCGAGGCAACTTGTTAACAACATAGTGCTCTGTCACTTCCTCGACAATGTAGTCCGCTGAAATCGAAAATCCGCCGTAATACAGAATCGAAACAATTTTCTTAGGATCAATTCCTAGGTCAAATGAAATGAGGGACTTCATCTGAGCATCGCGATTCTGTTCCACCAAGAAAATTTTCTCATGGGCGTCTATAAAGTCAGCCACCTCGGGTCCAAACGGATAGCTCCGAATACGGAGCGAATTCAATGCAATCCCGTTTTCATCCAACAAACTTAACGACTCGTTCATGGGCGTTGTGGTCGTACCATAGTAAATAATGCCCGCACGGCCATTTCTATGTTCAACTTCTGACGCTGGCATGAGACTACGGATGGTCTCCCATTTTTTGTTGAGACGATCCATGTTGTGTATATAGCTCTGGGCGTCCTCGGTGTATACGGCCCACTCGTTCCTAGATGACCCACGGGTAAAAAACGATCCCTTCGTAGGATGCGTTCCTGGGAGGGTACGGTACCCTATTCCGTCTCCGTCAACATCCACGTATCGACCGTATCGTTCTATTTGTTCGAGATCCTCGAAATTGAGAACTTTACCGCGGTCATATTCCCGCGCATCGTCCCACTGAAACGGCTCGGAAAGCGTTTGATTCATACCGAGTTCTAAATCCGTCATGACTATCACAGGAGATTGAATACGTTCCGCTAAATCAAATGCGTCAGCCGCGAAATCAAAACACTCCTTCGGAGTTGCCGGAAGAAGTATCGGATGTTTTGTATCGCCATGGGACGCAAATGCTACACTCAAGATGTCTGATTGCTGTGTTCGCGTCGGCATGCCTGTTGACGGACCGGCTCGCTGCACGTCAAACACAACCGCGGGTACTTCGGCGAAGTAAGCAAGTCCTAGAAACTCGTTCATCAACGAAATTCCTGGACCACTGGTAGCAGTAAAAGCACGCGCTCCATTCCACCCAGCACCGATTACCATGCCAATAGCTGACAATTCGTCCTCAGCTTGAATTATCGCAAAGTTCTTCTTTTTTGTTTCCGAATCAACGCGTAATCTTGAAGCATGTTTCTCATACGCATCTGCGACAGATGTTGACGGTGTGATTGGATACCAAGCACATAGCGTAGCACCACCATAAATCGCACCGAGAGCAGCGGCTTCGTTTCCGTCGACAAGAATTCGATCACCCACTAGATCAACGCGTGTCACTTGGATGTCCATAGGACACGGTAGATATTTCAGAGCATAGTTTCGGCCTAGCTCCAATGCGTGAATATTGGGCTGAATAAGTTTGTCTTTGCCACGATATTGGGAAGCCACCATACTCGTAAGGACATCAAACTCCATATTCAGCAATGCCGATAATGCTCCGACATACACGATATTTTTGAACAATTGACGTTGTTTCGGATCCGAAAACTCTGCTAGGATTAACTTGGTAATGGGAATGCCGATCTCGTGCACGTCATCTCGATAGAGTTCACGTGGGCGACCGCGAGTGCTGTCGTAAATTAGATAGCCACCGCTTTCGAGTCGGTTAACATCCTCCTTGTAGGTCTCTGCGTTCATCGCGACCATGATGTCCACTTTATCTCGGCGACCGAAGTACTCACGTGCAGACGCTCGTACTTCGAACCACGTGGGAAGCCCTTGAATATTTGAAGGGAAAATATTCCGAGTTGTGACTGGAATTCCCATCCGAAACACCGCTTTCGCGAACATTCCATTCGCACTAGCGGAACCAGAGCCATTGACATTCGCAAACCGAATGACAAACTCGTTGAATGAAGTCATTCAGCGTAGCTACTGAGTTGTGGAATATGAATGATTGACTTTTGCATGTCCCACGCGTTCGTTGGACATCGTTCCGCGCAAAGACCGCAGTGCAAGCATAGGTCTTCGTCTTTCACCATGACTCGGTTAGTCGGCAGTGTTTCCGATACGTAAAGATCCTGGTCTAAGGTCTCCGCCGGTGCAGTCAAAGCTGTACGTAATTCTGCTTCAGGTGCGTTGGGCGTAAATGTAATGCAATCCATGGGACAAATATCGACACACGCGTCGCATTCAATACAGAGCTTTTCCGTAAACACGGTCTGGACATCGCAGTTCAAACACCGCTGAGCTTCTTTGAAACCTAGATCTTCATCAAAGCCCAGTTCGACTTCGACTTTGATATTGTCCAAAGAGCGTTTTAGATCGGCGTGCGGTACGATGTGTCGTTGGGACGGATCGTGTTCGGCATCATAACTCCACTCATGAAGACCCATCTTTTGACTAATGAGGTTTACCGCTTCTGGTGGTCGATCGTGTTTTGGATCTTTGCCTTGACAGAAAAGGTGAATGGAGATCGCTGCCTTGTGCGCGTGCGCAGAAGCCCAAATGATGTTTTCTGGTCCGAACGCCGAATCACCACCGAAAAATATCTTCTCGTGAGTAGACTGGAGAGAATCCTCGTCGATAACGGGACAATCCCACTTGTCGAACTCGATGCCAAGATTTCGTTCGATCCACGGGCAATGATTTTCTTGTCCTATTGCCATCAAAATGTGATTGGCTTCGATGAACACGTCAGGTTCGCCTGTGGGTACATATTTGAGTCGACCGTCGGCTTCGATAGGTTTCACGCGTCCGAAAACCACGCCCTTCAATTTGCCGTTTTCGTGAACAAATTCCTTGGGCGGTCGATTGTTGAGGATGGGAATGCCCTCGGCCATCGCATCCTCTTTTTCCCAGTCGCTGGCTTTCATCACATCGAATGCCGAACGAACCACGACTGTTACACACTCCGCACCCAGTCGGTTGGAAGTGCGACAACAATCCATTGCTGTGTTTCCTCCTCCCATGACAATGACTTTACCAGAGATCGAAGTAGTGTGGCCAAACGCTACACTAGAAAGCCAATCTATCCCAATAGAAATGTGCTTACTCACCTCTTTTCGACCCGGTAACTCTAAGTCTCGCCCACGTGGGGCTCCTGTACCGACAAAGTATGCATCATAATCCATATCGAGCATCTCTTTCATGCTCGTAATTTCGTAGTTGTAGCGGGCATTTACACCCATATTTACTATAAGATCGACCTCTTCTTCGAGAACATCCTTCGGCAACCGAAACGCAGGAATTTGACTTCGCATCATTCCTCCCCCACCCGGATCTCGATCAAACATATCAATGATGTATCCAAGAGGCAACAAATCACGGGCGACCGCTAGAGAAGCTGGACCAGCACCAAATAACGCAATTCGCTTCCCATTTTTCTTTTTGGGTACCTTTGGTAAATACTGAGTTATGTCTCCCTTGTGATCTGCTGCGACACGCTTCAATCGACAGATGGCAACAGGTTTTTCCTCTGTTCGAACACGTCGACATGCCGGTTCACATGGTCGATCGCAAGTTCTACCCAATATCCCGGGAAACACGTTGGACTCCCAATTGATCATGTAGGCTTCAGTGTATCTCTCCTGTGCAATAAGCCTAATGTATTCTGGGACAGGCGTGTGCGCTGGACAAGCCCATTGGCAGTCTACGACTTTATGAAAGTAGTTTGGGTTGTGAATATCAGTGGGTTGCATGTATGCAGTCACCGGTTTGAAGTAAGAATAGCGTTGGGTATGAACTATTAACGCAAGGTGCCGTCGGCAGTACGAAAACTAACAGCTTTCAAATAAGATGTGATGTGTTTAGACTAAATTTCTTGTGGTAGACTAGATTTTAACAATTTCTAAGTCTTTGACACTAGTACTTTAGACCCCAAAATCGTGTGATGGGTTCGCGACTACCATCCAATATTCGTGCTCTCTCGATAGAAGACTTGTGTCAGAGTGCACCGAAATTTCGTGTCCAAAATTTTGAGAATTCCAACAGGAACTGAATAACCTACCGTGTCAATGTTTCGCCTATCGGACACTGAAAGTGGTTTACTAAGTGTACAGCACAAAGGCACCAGTCAAAAGTCTCAATAGCTACGACAAGAGCACTCCCAGCTCCTCGCAGTCCCTGATCCCAGTACCACGACCACATTCCAGCTACCTAGAAACAGATACAAACACTTCGGAACCACCCAATTTGTCGGAAAACCGCTTTTACATGAACTCTTCCTAGTTACTGGGTGCCCCACGCCAAATTTTTGAACACTCTCGAAGGTACACTACACCAAATTGGTGAATTCGTCGAATTTGTTGCATTTCGCACTGTACTCCAAGTTTAACGGAGTTACCGCTCTCAAAAAGTTGGGGGTTTAATACTGAGAGTCTTCCCGTTCTTACGCCACTATCAAGCTTAATCTTGCATAGCGCAGAAACGGGCGAACGGTTCAATCATTAAACTGCCCTAAAGTCTCATTATTGAGTTTCACTCTCGAATACGAAAAGGCAAAATGTCAGCTTTTTTATCTAAATCTCTGTAGAGGGCGGATTGCACTTCATCCATGCTGTAGGTTCTTGAAAACCCGAAGCCTCTCTCCAGGATTGTTACACTCCGGGATGAAGGATGGTGTTTTGTCAATGACCAGGCCTCCTGGTGTTCACTTGTCAACATTTCCTCAAGCTGCAATGCCTTTGGCGATGGTAGGAAGTAATATGCCCGATTTTGCATTAAGAGTTCCAATGCGGCCCTCGATGCTAAATCAGATTCTAGATGGACGATTCGATCAAGTAGAGTAAGCGGGTTGTTCATCGCCCAATACTGAAACACATACTCAGAGTAATCTTTTCTACGTACATGTTCCACACTATTCATCAGTTCCAAAATACCATCCCAATCTTCATGTTTCACCATTGACCTCGCGACGGCTATCTGCGTGGATAGGTGAGTCAACTTTGGCAACATTTCCTTGGCGTATTCGATATCCGACATCGCAACTACTTCGAACACATCGGACGTAACAGATCCGATCTGTGGATGCTTGCCGAGCTGAAGTGCTTGTTCCAACGCCTCTCGAGGATTTGACAACGCCAACGTTCGTAAAGCATCGATCGCAGCCTGTTGCCTTACGTAGGGTGTAATATTTTGTGCAGTCTTGATCCATTCGAGAGCAGCTGCTGAATCTTTCATAATCCATGATCGTGCGAGCGTCTTGGCCAAACCCAATTGATAAATAGAACCCAAGAATGCTCCGATGTGACGAGAAGCCTCCTCCGGGGAATCATTCGCGAGCGTCGAAAATCTCACCTGCTGAGCGATCATCTGTAGTGTAATTGGCAGAGAGTGAATATTTTCAACGTACTCTTCGTAATCTACCTCCGACCAAATTCTCAATATTTCCGTAGCATAGTTCGACGGAAATCCGTTGGCAACAAGTATAGACGCAGCTTCTAGTGCCTTGACAGGATCAGTCTCAGCCCACCCCTTAATCACAAGAGGAAACATCGCTCGTTGTAAATGGTCATCCAATTCTTGGACTTGCACAAAAACCGCGTCATAACCGATGGAGTTGCCTTGATGCAGGACAAGAATAGGTAACAATGCTTCCATCAACATCCTATTGCCAACTATCATGTCTAGGTCTTCAATCACCTTTAAATTAAGGTCGGCATCAAGTGCTTGAATACCGTTAATGACCTGAAAGATGTCAGCATCACCTTCTAAATACTCGGTTAGGAGGTCAAAAAGATCGCTGTCATAGGCATCGTTTGTAGAACCGTACTCGTTGTCATCTAGATTTTTGGAACGTGTGGTATCCGTTGAGTCTCGTGGTTCTAGTGCATCAGGTAACGACGAAGCAGTCGAACCTGAGTCATGGTTTGAATTCTCCACGAGATACACAGTCAGAAAGACACCAAACGTTAAACCGACAACGATCCCGATTGCGTAATGCACTGCTATATGCAACCGAGGATTACGCAAAGTATTCATAGCTGGTATCCCTGTCCTCCCTTCGATCTACGTGTTTTTGATATTCGTCATCTGTCTTCAGGCTTCATGTATCGAAGTGGCCACCGTATGTAATTCGGTAATGCGTTCCGCCCAAAAACAGAGCTGCACTCGATCCGTATCTAACTCAAAGCAACTCAATCGAGTCTCCGAAATAGTCGAAGAGGACCGATCTCGCACACTACCCGATCGACACGCACCAAAATGTCTATCAGTAACGAAACTCACATTGTAGCAATCTTTAATGTGTTGAAGAGTGTCTCGAATGTCGATACTCGCGGCCATCAGAAGTAAGCACCGCCGACAAATACGAGCAGTCCCAACTGCGCTCTATTCAATCGTTTGCGGTCCCTGTGTATTCACGAAAAGTTTGTGGACATCTATGTAAGGGTTCGACCGAGATCTCATAACATTCATGATCGACGTATATTCAAACTACTAAAATTCACTGTCCACAGTCGCTCCAGGCGTCCTTCACCGGCATAAGTGATATCAAGATAAACCATACCTCAGTCTACTTCCATTTCTACTGTTCTTACTAGCCGTCGATCTAGAGCTAGCGATCTTACCCAAGAGATTCCACCCAAACAGCAAGCAGTTACCTGGACTCGCTGCTTTGGCAGCGCCGGTGCAGAAGCGTTAGCAGCCGTCATCGCGGCACATCCTCGTCCATGTCTTGTTGTTTCACCGAGTGTCGAACAAGCCTACGAGATACAAGCTCAACTTTCGTTTTTTACAACCGGTATATCCGTACGTCAGTTCCCAGCGCACGAGACACTGCCTTACGACATTTTTTCACCAGCCGGAGGCATCATTTCACAACGACTAACGACGCTGTACGAACTGCCTTCAACCACGAATGGAATCATCGTTGTACCTATTCAGACGCTACTTCAACGTATTCCACCTCGCGACTATATTCTTCCCCGTATGTTTCTATTGTCAGAGGGCGAAGAACTAGCATTTGAATCGCTGTTAGATCAGCTTGTTCAAACTGGATATCGGAAAGTAGAGACCGTATATGAGCACGGCGAATTCGCGGTGCGAGGTTCCCTTCTCGACTTTTTCCCGATGGGAACTTCCCATCCTATTCGAATCGACTTTTTCGATGATGTGGTCGAGAGTGTTCGTTCGTTTGATCCAGATACTCAACGTAGCGTCGACAGACTTAAAGACGTTCAAGTCATGCCCGCACACGAGTACCCACTCGATGAGACCGCGATCGGACGGTTTCGCCAATCCTGGAACGCTACGTTCCCAGCAGTCGAACGTCAATCACCAGTATATCAGGACATCAGTGATGGTAAAGCGGTTGAAGGTATTGAGTGTTACCTACCGCTGTTCTTTGACACAATGCACACCCTATTCGATTATTTACCTGAAAGTTCTGTCGTAGTTGTGGCTGATCACGCGATCGAAGAGGCAGAAGAGTTTCTTAATGACGTACAACGACGATACGAAACCCACCGAATGGAAATCTTAAGACCTTTACTACCACCTAACAAATTGTTTATGACTACCGAACAACTTCGAGGGTTTTGGAACAAGTATCCTCGAATACACCTACAAAAAGACGAAACCAAGAGAAAACACTCTGTTTCTGTAGGTGGATTCCAGCTTCCCGATATCTCACTTGATGCGCGACGGAGCGAACCGGCCAAAAAAGCTCGAGATTTCATCGCTAATCTATCTGTACCCGTGCTGGTCACTGCCGACACGAAAGGACGACTACAACACGTACAAGATGTTCTAGAACGCATGCAAATTCCAACATCGTCTGTTGATTCCTACCCCGAATTCTTAGAACAACGCCATGGTACTTTCGTAAGCATTGGGCAGTTTCAAGAGGGACTATGGATCGACGATCATGTAATTCTTACAGAAACACAATTGTTCGGCGAGCGTGCTGAGACCACAAGACAGCGTTCACGCCAAAAGGCGTTCGATCCCGACACTATTATCCGTAATCTCACGGAACTGAAACCTGGAGATCCAGTCGTCCACATCGATCATGGTGTTGGTCGGTACGTAGGCATGGAAACACTCTCTTTCCGTGCTGAAATAACAGACTTCGTGACGATTGAATACGCAGACAAAGACCGGTTGTACGTACCAATCTCCTCCCTTGACTTGATCTCAAGATATACCGGCGTCGAAGCTGATCATGCACCCTTACACAAACTAGGATCAGATGCTTGGGCGAATTTAAAGCATCGCGCCGCCAAGAAGATCTACGACGTTGCCGTCGAATTGTTGAGTATCTATGCACGACGCAAAGCGACTCGGTCGTTTTCGTTTCCTAATACTGATACTGAATTTGAAAAGTTTTGCGATGAATGTGAGTTTGAACTAACGGTTGATCAAGCTGAGACTACAGACAAAATTCTTGAAGATCTACAGAGTCCCCGCGCTACGGATCGCCTGGTTTGTGGAGATGTCGGCTTTGGAAAGACCGAAGTCGCGATGCGCGCCGCGTTCCACGTTGTACAGGCAGGCTTTCAAGTGATCGTCTTAGTACCAACAACCATACTTGCACAACAACACTACGAGACTTTCACCGATCGATTCGCAAATTGGCCGCATGTCATCGAGCTGATGTCCCGTTTTCGGACTGACCACGAGATCAAAGTGATTAGTGAGCGTATTGCAGCCGGCTCTGTAGACGTTGTGATCGGCACTCATAAGCTTCTTCGCACCAAGGTAGACTTTAAGCGGTTAGGCTTACTCGTAATCGACGAAGAACATCGGTTTGGGGTACGAGATAAAGAGCGGATCAAGAACTTTAAAGCTGAAGTCGACACCATCACACTTACAGCCACTCCGATTCCTCGCACCTTAAACCTCTCCATGGGTGGTTTGCGAGATCTCTCGCTCATTACCACACCACCGGCAAATCGTCTTGCAGTAAAGACTTTTGTTGTACCGTACAACTCGGTGGTAGTATCCGATGCTATCAGCCGAGAGTTAGCGCGCGGTGGTCAAGTCTTTTACCTTCACAACAGAGTGCAAACCATTCACAACGCGTTTGAAGGAATCAAACATCTAGTACCTCACGCTCGTGTCGACATCGGGCATGGACAAATGAAAAAACGCGAGCTAGAGAGAGTGATGTCAGATTTTTATCACCGTAAGAGTAATGTGTTGGTTTGTACGACGATCATCGAAAGTGGTATCGATATTCCAAACGCAAACACCATCATCATTGATCGTGCGGACAAATTCGGGTTAGCGCAATTGCACCAGTTACGAGGCCGAGTGGGTCGGTCTACGCGCCAAGCCTATGCCTACCTGTTAACACCCGACGATGATGTAATTTTCACCGTGGAGGCAAAGCAAAGATTAGACGCGATCGTTAAGTCCGACGACCTTGGAAGTGGGTTTTCCCTCTCCATGCACGACCTTGAGATTCGTGGTGCTGGAGAGATCTTAGGACAACAACAACATGGTCAGTTAGAATCCATTGGGTTCACGTTGTACATGCAGATGCTTAATCACACGGTCGATACGATTAAGAGTGGAGGGATGCCCAATTTCGAAGATCCACTACCCATGACACATGAAGTCAATTTAGAGACTACTGCCCTCTTTCCCGAGGATTACATACCGAATACACACACCCGCTTAGTGTTATACAAACGGCTTGCTTCACTAACCACACAATTCGAACTTGATGAATTCAAAGCTGAAATGATCGACCGATTTGGTACCCTACCAGAGTCTGCAGAGGTGTTATTTCTCACCACCCATTTAAAGATGTTGGCGCAACGAAAAGGTGTGAAACGGGTCATCGCCGGCGAACGAGGAGGCAGTATCGAATTCTTCCCCGACGCAGATCTAAATCCGCAATCGATTACCTCAATGGTGTTAGCAAATCCACGAAGCTTGAGAGTCTTGCAGGGGCACAAGATTTCATTATCGGAGTTGCCCGAGGATGTTACCGAACGAGGTTATTTCGTCGAAAAATGCCTCAACCGCATCAGCCTCTTAAATTAACAGATATGGATACTAAGCTCCTAGTCTGTTTTGTCGTGCTACTTGGTATGTTCTCTCAAGTTCGTGCCGACACTCCCGAAAGTTATTTAAAACAGCGTTGGTACACGATCGAAATGGTTGTGTTTGAAAAAGTACCTGCGCCCGCTACTCCAGAATTAGTGATAAACGTAGTCGAAAAGCGTGTGTTGCCAGTGGGGACGATAGCGATGCAGTTGAGCGATGAGGAACTAGCACGAATTCGCGAATATTCCGATGCTGTAAATTTTGACACGGGTGTCGATGGGTGGTTTTTTGACAATCCCTGGCATGTTTCACCAACGACAAACAACCAATCTCAGACAGATCAAGAACTTGATGTTGAAACAGACACTAAATATTTAGGCGGTTGTTGGTTACACATAGTGACTCTCGAGGAAGAAACTTCCCCCGGATTCGAGTCTCATGAGGATTGGACAAAACGGATGGCCAATCTCTTCCAAAACAATCAAACTCGTGATCCGAGGTTACCTGACTGGCTACCTGATGTGTGGCAGACGTTCGACCGAAACGTGATTGATGCAGCGAAAACTCTCGGGCTCTGTGATGAGGATGTAGCTCCTTTATTTGACGAAGAATATTTGGACTTCATGCGGCTCGTAACACCGGAAGATGTACATTCACCGACTGAAGAGGACGGAAGACTCACGCCCGATAAGATTCAAGAAGCTTTTGACGAGTATGAACGAGAACTCAATCGAACTGCATTGACGCCGCAATCAAGTCGACTCAATCTTCAACGAACCGCAACTCGTCTGAAAAACAACAACTATCGTATCATAGACCACTTTTCTTGGATTCAAGATGGTCGAGCAAGGGGGAGCGAGTCGAACGTTTTAGTTCAATTTGGACGGCACTTTGAGAACGGTTTTCGCGAAGTCGAAGGCACAATTGCATTCAGCGTTGCTCGGTTCTTACACTTGAAAGTGAATTTGTGGAGACTTGTTTCCGTACCGCAAAACTATGATCCAAACGAAACAGATTTCGAATCACCAATATTCTTTTACGAAATTCAGGAGAGTAGACGCCTAGCTTTAGGTGAGGTCCATTACTTCGACCATCCAAAGTTTGGAGTCCTAGTTCAGATCAGACGGTTACCGATACCTGATGAGCTAAATGAGCTAGTTGAGCAATTGAATAGCTCTCCCTAAGAGAACGCGCAACGTCTCAATTGAAGACGTAGCAGCCGTGTGGGCATGTTTTAAATCGATTTCACTTGGAGTCAAACCTGCAGCCGCGTTCACAACTAGACAAACCGCAGCGTACTCCAATTCGAGCTCTCGAGCTAACGACGCTTCCGGCATGAGCGTCATTCCTACCAAGTCACAACCATCCTGTTTCATCCGAGTAATCTCCGCGCTAGTTTCTAAGCGCGGACCTTGAGTACAGCCATACGTGCCACGATTGAGTGTTTCACTGGTCTTTGAATCTTGTCTCGATTGAATCAGTATCTCTCTTAATCGATCGGTGAATGGGTACGTGAAGTCGTAGTGTTTGATGGGTAAATCTCCGAAATAAGTGTGATCGCGTCCGAACGTGTAATCAACTATTTGATCAGGGATCACTATATCCCCTACATTGAGTTGTGAGCTAATCCCACCTACTGTAGCAGTTGCAAGAATTTGATTCACCCCAAGATCTCTTAGAGCCCATAGGTTGGCGCGATAATTCACCTTGTGTGCGTACGTACTACCGTCTCTCCCGTGGCGTGCCAATAGGAGCACTCTCGGTCCAAAGATTTCCGTTTGAACTAGGCTCGAAGAAGTAGTACCAAACGGAGTATCCATAGACTCTACGAATAGACTGTCGTCAATGATTGAACGTAATGAAGTACCGAGGATAATCGCTTGCATGGCTGTTTAGTATGATTCAGTCGAATTTGGTTGATTTGATGTAGAGTTGCTCGTACCGTTACCGCGTGAGCACAAGAGCTTGTAGTGGTCCGTCTTCCACTGAATCTGAGAGCTCGTACTCAATCATTTGCAAGTAAGTTGGGGAGAGTGCCGTGCAGAACAGAACTAAATTTTGTGATTCACTTATGACGCACAAATTAGTTTGTTGCTCACTTTTCGCCAAAAGCGAGCAACAAACAGCGTCTTTTTTCAAATTTACTATTAAACATCTACGATGTCAAGAAGAGCTGGAAATACAAAAACTTCGGGTCGGCGACCGCTACCGCTTCGAAGCTGTTTTATTATTTGCTGCTCACGAAAAACACCGATCAGCCTTCGCGACGTCGCAGAAGAAACTTCCAATCCGTTTAAAAAGTCCGATCTGAGAAATATTGGATACTCAAAAATCCAACCAAGCGCACGCATACCGCAGGAAGATCTGGTTAGCTCGGGAAGCCGTTGTTTCAAGGTGTCATAAAGCTCAAGTATGCTCTCTGCTTGTTTGAAATTTGCCTCCGTCTGGTTCGCAACCGCATTTAGAAAAAATGTGATCCATTGCATCCAATCGCCGTCTCGAGATACAGATAATGAACCTTCGTAGTAGTCTTCTCGGTGCGCTTCAAGAAAAGAACTGATGTAAAACCGCGGTTGAAAAATTATTTTCCATCGCCACAAAAGCAACGGAATTATCATACGACCGATTCGCCCATTTCCGTCTATAAATGGATGGATCGCTTCGAACTCGGCATTTAAAACCGCAAGTTGAACTAATTGATCAGGGACATCATCGCTGTGCATGTACTATTCCCACTCAGACATTGCATTAGGAATAGAAGCTGCAGATGGTGGTATATATCTCGCTTCTTCAATACTACACCCAGGTCGGCCGATCCAGTTGGATATCCGTCGATACGATCCCGGTTCTTTATCTTGACCTCGAGTTCCTCGTAGTAGAGTGCGATGTGCTTCAAGGATAACTCTTTGCGATAAAGGAATGGACTCTAAACTCTGCTCTGCGTCATACAACGCTCGACGATAATTTAGAATTTCTTGAACATCGTCTCGACGTGTTGAGGGAGGCGTGTCGTGCCCCGCGTCAAACTCAAGCACTTCGCCAATTGAGGCTATAGTACCTTCTATACGGGACGATGGAACCGCTTCGTGCGTCGCTAATGGAGTGATCAAAATGTTCGAATTTGGGATTGCTCGAAGCATACTGTCGTATCGAGCAACGGCTGCGGCAGTCGGACCAAGGAGAGGAATAAGCTTAGTCCAATTGATGTTGTTTGGCGGAAACTGTCCCGAATGATATGTGACTGGGGGCATTACAACTCACTACCCGATTGAACCACTAACTGATCGTGGCAATGGATTCTGTGTCTGGAACTATCTGAACACACGCAGAGATACGAAACATCTCTTGACTCCTGATCAACTGACTGATACTTTTTAACCATCTTAACATACGAATGGTGCAGAAAAATTCACTTTTGCATTGTTCGACTCTGTGATATTAGACTAGTTGCTACTTACGAGATACTCCACAATCAAGAAAGAGTTCCACACACTCACAATCCCGTATATTCGGTCGACTTACATTGTTAGTTAGTAGTCGAAATTTAAACTTCTAAAAGGTCGGTAGACAGGAAGTCGTGGTCGACGACTCAGCCAACTAGTATAAAAGCCAGTGCGAGATCGAACGATGGTGTTCAAATACAACCAGAAACAATCAAAAGTTTCAGTGCAGCAAATCCTCTAACTTCGCTTCTAGTTCACCTCCGCTGAGATTCTTGGCTAAGATGGCACCAGTGCCCACTTCGTAGAGCAACGAATAGGGAATGCCAATTACCTTATACGTCATAACTGCCTCCGCTTCGGATCCCATGCCTAGATTGATCCACGGAATCTCTTCCTCCTCAGAAGCCAACTTCCAATCCTCGTGTTTGTCATCCAAAGTGAAGGAGACGATCTCGAATCCTTTGTCCTTGAACTTAGCGTAGGCTTCTTTTAGGTATGGGAACTCCGTCCGACACGGGCCACACCAAGAAGCCCAAAAGTCCAATAACACCACTTCAGCATCCTCGTGAGCACTGCTCAATGATGCCGATGTACCGTCGAGACTAACGGCTTCAAAATCTAAAATAGGTGTGCCGACAGCAATCAAATCTCGCTCGTCAATTCGCGCCTGATGCTCTTGGTCCCTTTCGATTATTTTGGCTATCCATGGGTCGTTATGTGCGTTTTCTTTGAGGAACGCCATCGCCTCGGTATACCAAGTGCCAGTCGTTATATTAGTAGTTTGTAGAGTGAGTCGCCGAACCAGTAGGTCAGGATCATTCAAAGCAATTTCTTTTCGTCCCTCAGATTCGAGCCGTACTAGCTGCGTAAATTGAGCACGGGTGGCCGCCATGGTTTCGAATCGCTCTTGTGCGGAGCTAGGAGTGGAATCGCCTAAAGCTTCTTGGTAAAGTTCTAACGCGTTCAAATATTCTTCGCTTTGTTTCCATGAGTTGATGACAGCATCGTTGTAAGTTCCACCATCAACGACAAATTCTTCATATTTATCCATGGTAAGAGTGAGTTGCCCTGGTTCCATAACAAACTGTCGCGTTCTCAATGGCATCCTAATGGAATTGTTAACCAGTTCGCCATCGGTCACAGAAAAATTTATGGGTTTAATCTCATCAACTTTCGTAGTTATTAAGAACCTTCCTTCTTCGATCGTCGCTTCTGCTAGCACAATGGCACCGTCTGGTATGGAATCCTGCAAAGATATCGTACCTGCTGACATGGACATCGAGGATGATGAACCCGTTGCAGCACTACTGCTACTCACACTTGCAGGAGACGCTAGTGTACTACCACTTCCTCTTGTTGACGAGGAGATGCTAGTACTACTACTTGATGCAACCGCACTTTGCGAATCGGAGTTTGAATCAGCAATCACAATCGACATAGCTCCTCCGAGTGATTCAACTTCAGGCACCCACAAAACGAAAGTACCACTCGAATATGCTGCAGACACATCCCCTTGCAACTCCAATACTCCCGTTTGGGACTCTTCTTCGTCGTCTCCGCCACCACTACACGCGGTAAACATTACATTAGCAAACAGCAACAAACCAACCGTTCCTAGAGTTTTCAAACAACTGTTGCCAACTGATTGTTGTCTATTCATGATTTAGACCTCCGTGATCCGATTCCTAGACACTGTGTGTGTCCGTTTAAATTTGAAATGAACTGAGTTAGACGATGCTAGTCCTTTTTCATTAAGCCATTATCGTGTTGAACACGAAATTTTAGTGGTTCCACTACTACTTCATATCGGGTATTCAGAACAAATCAAACTACACCAGTAACAATCGTTCCGCTTCGATGTCTACGCCTCAGGTATAGCATATATCGCGGGTAAGTCGCGATATTTTCCGTCTAGATCCATTCCTCTTCCGATGAGAAATTTGTCCGGCGCATAGAGTCCCACATAGTCCGCTTCAATGTTTGGTGGTTGGGACAATTTTTTCCGTACCAAAACTGCTGTATAGACCTTTTCGGTAAACGTACTGATTTGGTCTTTTAGGAATTTCAACGTGATTCCGTAATCAAGGACATCGTCCATTATTAATACCGAGCGTCCTTGAAGGTTTTGCGGTAAAGGTCCGACAACCCTTGGTTCATCGCCAACTAAGCCTCGATATCGTTGTACTTGTACAAATTCCAATGTTAGGTTTAATCGGAGTCGCCGAACCAGATCCCAGGCAAAAGGACTCCCACCGCGCAAGACACAAAGACCAACAACTTCAGCTCCAACTAAGTCTAGATCGATCTGGACCGCTAACCGATCAAGGGTTCGTTCAATGGCCGATTCTGAGAACAGCAGTACCGCACCATTCGGTGGGACACTCATTAACTCTCTGGGTTGATCTCGTTCTCTACATGTAAAGTTTGCGTGGGGAACGCGAAATCAGCTCCATGTTTGTGGACGATGTCAGCTATCAAGAGCAGTATCTCCTCCTTGATCTCGTGAAATTCGGTCCACACCGTGGTCTTTGTAAATGTGTACACGAAAAAGTTCACGGAAAAGTCACCATACGATACCAAGTTGACCATAAGCGTCCGAGATGAGTCAATTGCTGGATGGGTCTTTAACATGTCGCGTACATCATCGATCACTTTCTTAGCAGTCGAAATGTCCTCGTATCGTATACCAAAAGTCTCGTAGATTCGTCGATTCCGCATTCTTTGGGGATTTTCGACAGACAGACTCGCGAACACGGCGTTGGGTATATAGAGTGGTCGTTGATCAAACGTTCGTATACGAGTGATCCTCCATCCTATTTCTTCGACCGTACCTTCAATTTCTCGATCGGGGGAGCGGATCCAATCTCCTACGGCGAAAGGTTTATCGATAAACAGCATGAGCGCGCCAAAGAAGTTTGCCAGCAAATCTTTTGCCGCAAAGCCTATTGCAATACCCCCGATCCCGCCAAATGCTAAGACTCCCTGAATAGGCAATCCAAACGCTTGCATAACCATCAGTGCTGCTGATATGGCTATGGACGCACGCAGAACTTTACTTACGGCACCAGCGGTAGCAGGATCCCAACGTGACTCAGTTCCGTCCCGACGTGGCTCTACAACTATTTGTTGAAATTCTTTGACAAAACGACTAGCGAACCAAGCTACAAAAGCGACTATTGCCGCTGCTCGAAAGGTACCGACGTGCGCAAAAATCGAATGTGCTGTTACTTGCGTAAACGTATCGAAGTAAATTCTGTTGGCTGCGAAGCTTAGTCCGACAATCCAAATGGCCCACCCAAGTGGCTTGTTCGCTGCGCGAAACAGTGCATCGTCCCACAGCGTTTGAGTCTCGCCTACTTTGTTAGCGACGCGGTTTAGAACTCTCTTGGCAATTTCACGCGTTATAGCTGTACCAAGAACAATCAAAAATACGTGAAGCCCTAGCCAGACCCATTTCATCCAGCCAGAATTTTCGAGTGCTTGTAAGAACGCGTCCAATTAAATTGCCTCGTAAAGAAGAAAGCGTGTAACCACTAGTCCGAGAATTTTAGAACAATCGATGAAAGTTAGCTGAACATTTGACTGTTCAAAGCACGTAAATCAGCCGAAAAACGCTAACAACTTCCAAATTTCCCGCTGTTTCGCGAAAAAACTGAACATAAAACCTTGCAAATATGTACCATTCTGTATATATTTATACTTTTCTATTATTGAAGAGATTTCCATATGCCTAGAACGAAAAGTTCAAAATTGACTAAACGACAGCGTGAAGTTCTGATGATGATTCGTGACTGGACAACAGAGGCTGGTTTTCCCCCAACCAGACGAGACATTGCGGAACACTTTGATTTTAAGTCTCCTAATGCGTCGGAAGAACATCTAAAAGCTCTTGAAAGAAAAGGCGTGATCACGGTACTTCGAAATACCTCGAGAGGAATAGTTCTATCACCCGAATTTCGGGACACCGGTGGACCAGCTGATATTCCTGTGATCGGCCGAGTCGCAGCGGGTAGTCCGGTGCTTGCGCAAGAACACATTGAAAGACATGTGAAAGTTCCTGAGACTCTTTTCCACCCGAAAGCCGACTACTTTCTAAAAGTGCAAGGCGACAGCATGATTAATGCTGGAATCTTGGATGGAGATTTGCTCGCTGTACATAAGACTACTGAAGTTCGAAATGGGCAAATTGTTGTTGCCCGCCTAGACAACGAAGTGACCGTAAAGCGTTTCGAGCGTCTTTCAGAAGGTGATATCGCGCTGATACCTGAAAATAAGAACTACGCTCCAATCAGAGTAGAGAACGATGCTAACTTTGCGATTGAAGGTATTAGCGTCGGTCTCGTACGCGAGCACTAGACTCTCAATTACGTTTGGATTTGAGTCCCTTCGCTTGAGGAGGGGACTCGGCAGTCCAAATGCCATCTCGGTAGAGCGCACTCCACTTTTTTGCACCTTCTTCGGATCTAACGTAGTGCTGTTCTAAATTTCGAGAATATCTTACTAACGTAGGATTCCCTTCAGGGTCTTCAGTCGGTGCTTCTAAGAGATACTTGAATTTTGGATCTAATTCATTCGCATGAGGTAAGAGTTCCCTAACCAGCGGAGCTCGGGTTTGCCGATGCTTAGGAAACTTGCTCGCGGCTAAAAATAGTCCAGAAGCCCCGTCTCGCAGCACAAAGTGATCATCGATTCCATCGCAACGCAATTCTGGCATGTCTATAGGATCGGCTTTAGGGGGGGCTACTTTACCACCTCGCATTAATTTTCTGGTGTTAGTGCACTTTTGATTTGTACAAGCGAAGTATTTACCGAAACGACCTTCTTTAAGCTGCATGTTCGACGCGCACTTATCGCATTCTACAATCGGTCCATCGTATCCTGCAATCTTGTAGGTCCCTACTTCGACTCTAAAGCCTTGGCAATCCGGATTTGCACACACAAACAACTTTCGACTAGTATCAATCAGATATTCGTTCATCGGCGTTGTACAAGACTCGCATCTAGTTTTCTGCTTTAGTTCCCTCCCTTCTGTTTCTTCATCGTCTTGAACTTGCTTCTGTACGATGGGAGTTAAACTCAAAGTTTGCTCACACCTTTCAGCTTTAGGCAATGAATATCCACTACAACCCAAAAATACTCCAGAACTCGCGGTACGAATCATTAACTCTCGTTGACACTCTGGACACTGAATATTTGATTCAATTGGTATGTTCTTCCGCATTCCTGTTTCAAAATCGGCGGCGCGAACAAACCGTTGTGCAAAGTCGTCGTAGTACCCATTGAGTACATCCCTCCACTGCTTTTCGCCCAAAGATATTCGGTCGAGTTCCTTCTCCATATTTGCAGTGAACTCGTACTCCATCAAATTTTGAAAGTTTTCCATTAAGCGATCAGTGACAATCTCACCAATTCGTTCCGCGTAAAACCTCTTGTTGCGAAGTGATACATAACCGCGCTCTTGAATAGTCGTGATAATGGGAACATAGGTACTTGGTCGACCGATGCCGCGTTTTTCCAGTTCTCTCACGAGACTGGCTTCAGTATAGCGGGCTGGTGGTTTCGTAAACCTCTGTTTTTTCTCCAATGAGTGTTGTATCAATTCTTCACCCACCTGAAACTCCGGTAATTCCTGGGTTTCATCACTTTTGGAAGTCGATGGATAAACACGGGTAAATCCGTCGAATACGACCACTCTGCCACGAATAACCAACTCAAACTCATCCGCTTGTACTCGTGCAGTGACGCTCAGGTACTCCGCTGGTTTCATTTGGCAGGCAACAAAACGTCGCCAAATCAGTTCATATAGTCGACGTTGATCATTGTCCTTGGCTTGAACTTCTTGCGGTGTGAGTCGTACATCGGTTGGTCTGATCGCTTCATGCGCCTCCTGCGCTGCGCGCGCCTTGGTTTGATATTTATTTGGAGTAGAGGGTGTGTACTGTTCTCCAAAACTAGAACGAACGTATGCTCGAGCATTGTCCACCGCTTCTGCTGACAGATTAGTCGAATCGGTTCGCATGTAGGAAATAAAACCAGCTTCATACAGATTCTGTGCTAAACTCATCGTTTTACGTACGTTGAAGCCGAGACGCGTGGATGCGGCTTGCTGAAGCGTGGAGGTTGTGAATGGAGGACTTGGACTTGCTTTGGTTGGTTTCTTCTCGAAACTATCCACAATGAAAATGGCTTTGCTTAGTTTGGAGACTAGTTTTTCAGCCTCTTCCTTCGTTTCTAATGAGCAATCGTTTCCGCGGTACTTGACTACCTGAAACTTATGGGTTGCTGACTTCACACCATCAACTGCTTGTTCCTGTGTAGCAGACCGGCTCAAATTGGCGAATAATTCCCAGTATTCTCTGACATCAAAGGCTCGGATTTCACGTTCTCGATCAACGACAAGTCGTACCGCAACGGACTGCACTCGTCCGCCGGACAATCGATTCGCTACTTTAGCTATCAACAAAGGAGTCAGTTCAAAACCTACAACCCGGTCTAAAAATCGGCGAGCTTGTTGTGCTTTCACTCGATCCATATTGACTTGATCTGGTGAGGCGAACGCAGTGGTGATTGCGTTCTTAGTGATTTCATTAAACACTACCCGACGAAAGCGAGCGGGGTCGCCACCAAGCACTTCTTGCAGATGCCAAGCGATTGCTTCTCCTTCGCGATCCATATCGGTCGCGAGATATACTAGGTTGGAGTCCGCAGCAGCCTTTTGTAATTCGTTCACGACTTGACGTTTTCCGTCGACTGTTTCATAGTTTGCGTGCCAGTCGCGATAAGGATCAACACCGATAACTTCCACGAGTTTTCCGGCGGAATCGGTCTTACCTGCGTCAGCGACAATCTCGCGTAGTTGCTTGAGCGAGATGAATTGTCCTTTTTTGAGATCCCGGATGTGTCCTTTACTCGACTTGACAACAAAGTCTTTGCCAAGATATTTCTTTATCGTAGAAGCTTTATTAGGAGATTCGACGATTACTAATGATTTGCCCATTTCCCTCCTTGGTGGTCAAATTTTGTAACCTATTTTCGTCCAAGAGTTTTCAACTAAAACACATCTAGTCAGATGCACAATACATCACAGACGGATGGCGCGGTCTTTTTTTCAATCATACTCGGAATCGGTTTCAAGCAGCTTGTTGAATGTGTTTCTCTCCTCGGAGATTGAGGTGTTCAAACGTATCAGCGAGTCCAGTCCCTGCAACATCGCTTGAATGAACTCATCATTGGTCGAAACAACTCTTTCGTAACCCAACCAACGAACTTCACTTCGCGTACACTCGATCGCTACGCATCGTTTGGGAAAGAGTGTTTTGATTCGATCTACCTCAAGCCAATAAGTTTCGGCTAAACCCTTGCAATCCTCTGTTGTCTCATGCAATTGCCAATTCACACCAGAAGATTCTCTCTGATCTAACGCATAGGTAATCCATTCAGGTACCTCGGGGAAATCGTCTGGGTACGGTTTAGACCAGGCTACGCAACTTCGTTTGGGATCCAGTTTTTTCCCACTGGCCGTGACTCGATCTGTCAACGACGCATTCACATCAGCGATGTGAACTAACGAAGTAGTAAGTCCAAACTTTCTCGCAGTCACTCGTAAGTGTCCAAGCTGACGCGTTCGACGGGACGGTAAAACACTTGCAACGCCACCGAACACAACAAGAAACACGATGGAAATTAGGATATACGCTATGAGTTGTTTATTCATACTTCAAGATCGAACTAGTGCAGAAGCTCTTCAAAACTCTTGCCCCTGCAATCAAATATACTACTCACATGAATTGCTATTCTCGCATACTTCTGGCTGTCGACTTAACTGATTCCTGCAAAGAGGTCGCACAGCAAGCGTCCTGTCTTGCGCAACAATGTGAAGGACAGTTACACATCGTACACGTTGTTGAACCCCAGAGTCTCGCTTACGGGGATGAAGTACCGATAGACCTAAGCTCATTTCACGATGCCATAAATGATCAAGCTGTTTCCTATCTTCGTGAATTTTCTAAGGAGTTCAACATTCCGGAAGAACGCCAGTATCTTGTATTTGGCGTGATTCACCACGAAATCCATCGAATCGCGAAAGAGCAAAACATGGATCTGATTGTCGTAGGTAGTCACGGTCGGCATGGGTTGGCGATTCTGTTCGGCTCTACTTTAAACGACGTGATCCAAGCGGCTCATTGTGATGTGTTAGCAGTACGAGTAACATGACCTGTCTCACGTCTTTCCCGGCGCACTTAACATTGGTATTTCGCGTTTAATTTTCAGTATCATTTACACAAAATTCCCCTACCACGATATTAAATTTGTTATACACGGATGTAAAACATTGTTGCGGCCATTGCTTAATACGCGCCGTTCAAAGTCGTAAAAAAGAAAGACCGTTCTTGAGCTTCTTCATTTTTCGCATACTCGTATGCGTCGGCATATATTCGTGTCTGTTCCAATTTTCCTCTGTGTTTGCTTCAGACTTGGATGCACAAAGGGATCTCTACAAGCAGGCCAAGAGTGCGCTACAGGCGGGCCGTAGTACTGAATTTCAACAACTCAAGAACAAGTTAACCGACTATCCACTCTACCCCTACCTACTGTATAACGAAGCTCTAAAGCGTATGTCATCCTTGAGTCCCGACGACGCGATTAAATTAAGAACAGAACTAACAGGTTCAGTCTTACAGGACGAATTTTTTAGCCGTTGGCTGGACACTCAGGCACGTAGAAGGCGTTGGCAAATCTACGTCGACCACTTTGAACCTACCACAAACGCTGAAAGACAATGTACGTATTTACGGGCGTTGTTTCGTCTCGGTTATGAAGACAAAGCCTTGGCTGGAGTACCAGAACTATGGACTGTTGGTGTTTCGCAGCCTAAAGTTTGTGATCCCATCTTTGATGTCTGGATCAATAGAGGAAACCTGACTACCGATATCGCGTGGAGTCGGTTACGACTAGCTGTACAAGAACGATCTACGATTCTTGCACGGTACCTATTAAGATTTTTTCCTAGAGCAGAACAACCCACCGCTCGCCTCTTGTATGATGTTTATCGGAGACCGTCGAACGTCAGAAGCGTCAATCGATTTCCTGACAACGCACGCGGCCGGTATGCGTTTTCTTTCGGACTTCTCCGATATGCACGCGACGAAGCCAATAAAGCGCTAGCGTTGTGGCAAAAGCATAAGGACGAATTCCACTTTGACGAACAACTTGCGATTCGAACCGAAAACGAACTAGCATTTTGGGCCGCGCGCGACGGTGTAGTACTCTCTGAAGTGAATTCAAAATACACCTACGAAACGATCGAACGCATCGCCGACTCCGCGATTGCGAAGAGAGAATGGAAAATCGCTTACCAGTGGTTAAACAGTGTCGACGAGACTGAAAGATACCGCTACAAATGGCGGTATTGGTTCGCAAAGAGTTTGCAAGAGACTGGCACTGAAGGGGCTCAGGAAATACTTGAGGAATTAGCTGGCGAAAGAACCTACTACGGCTTTCTCGCGGCCAGTGAAATCGATGTTCCTCTGAGCATTAATGCGAGAACCCCGAACGATCTTCAACAAGACGGTAACAAGTTTCTCCGCGATGTTCGAATCGCCCGCATTTTTGAACTGTACGAATTAGGAGAAGAAGAAAACGCGAAAGAGGAATGGTCTTGGTTGCTTCCAAGACTAGAAGATGAAGAAGCCAAATACTGGATTCCTTATCAGATCGGTCAAAATGGACACCCGAACCATGCCATACTAGCAGCGTTTCGCGCAGACGCTGTTGACTTAGTGGAAACTCGGTTCCCAGTCTTATACGTCGACGAATTCAAGAGACATACTGAAAGAACTGGTATTGACCTAACTGTCTTGTTAGCTCTCGCGCGTCAAGAGAGTGCATTCAACCCCAAAGCAATTTCCCCTGTAGGCGCTAGAGGTTTGATGCAACTCATGCCAGCTACCGCTCGCCGAACAGCCCGCAACATAAGAGTACCGCAGCCGAGTTTGGTCGGACTACTCTACGCTCCAACAAACATTCAAATTGGTACATACCACTTCAAGGAACTGCTCGATGAATTTGATGAACACAAAGTGTTAGCTTACGCCGCCTATAACGCCGGTTCTCACCGAGTCAAGCAATGGATTAAAGGTGCAAGTGGTATGGACACGATTGCGTGGATTGAGACGATTCCTTTTTATGAAACGCGTAATTACGTGAAAAATGTTCTTGCGTTTCAGCAAGTCTACGCCTTTCTGCTAGACACTCCAACACCGATTCTTGGTGCACACGAAAAGACGATTCCGTAAAAAACAGTGTACAAGTTGATTGTTCCAACAACTATTCTTGGGGTTGCATTTGATTGAAATCGGAGCAAATTTAACCGACAAAACATTTCGACACGACCTCGACGATGTGCTCGTCCGCGCAAAGCGTGCACGGGTGAATCATATTGTCGTTACCGGCACCGATCTTGAACATTCGCAACTTGCCGTGAAGCTGTGTGGTGAACACTCAGGCTACTTATCTTCTACAGCAGGAGTCCATCCACACAACGCAACGAGTTTTCAGACACAAACAATTCAACGGTTGACTCAAATAGCGGGTAATGAGTGTGTCGTGGCGATTGGTGAGACTGGTCTCGACTACTTTCGAAATTTTTCCCCGAGATTGAATCAAATATCCGCTTTCGAAACACAGCTACAACTAGCGTTGGAACTGAAACTACCTGTGTTCATACATGATCGGGATTCGAACGGTGAGCTACTTGCTATTTTGAAAAATTTTCCCACATTGTCCGCAGTGGTCCATTGTTTCACAGGAAGTGCTTCACTCTTGCAAAACTATCTCGATTTAGGACTCTACATCGGAATTACAGGTTGGATTTGTGATGAAAGACGTGGTTTGGAACTGTATCAAAGCGTTAGCTTGATTCCAGATGATCGTCTGCTGATGGAGACTGATTCGCCATATCTATTACCGAGGACCATGAAACCAAGACCCCGCTCCAGACGTAACGAGCCAGCTTTTCTAAAACATGTTTGCGATGCTCTAGCATCAGCTCGCGGACAAACCGTCGAACACGTTCAGCAAATCACTCAAGCGAATGCGAAGACACTCTTTGGACTAGATCTCTGATATCGCCCTCAGTAAAAGGCCAAGCTAAACGCTGGTCGGCTAGCTCCAATATTGGTATCGACTGACCAAACTGCTGCAGTAACGAATCATCTGCTGCAATATCTACGGCTTCCAATACGAGCCCAGTGAGCTCGGGCATGCCAAGGATCATATCCAGCGCTTGATCACACAGAGAACACGCATCTGTTACATATATCAAGAGTCTCATTGCGTTCTATGATACGAGACACCCGACCTCGCCTGTTTTCCATCGATGCTTAGATAGTCGCGCTGTACATGTGTTTTCGACGAACAGTTCATCTCATGCGGTGTAAATTACAATGCTTCTCTGACCACCAAACCAACCGTAATTCAGGATCGCAAGTCAAATGAATCAAATTGAGGAAGATAGTTCTGGAATTTCATGACGATCTTGGCGCTTTAAATCCTCATCTTGTGCCTGTAATTGAAGAAGCGAAAATTCATGGTGGTCGTATTTACCTTCGAGTTGTCGAACCACGAGACCGACAAAAAATTGTTCGGTTAGCTCGATCTAGTAAAGCACTACATCATCCCTGGATAGAAACACCCACATCGAATTTCCTCTTCAATCAATATATTGATCGCACCAGAGGCAACAACGCTACCGGCATGGTAGTTTGTTTCAAGCATAACGATGAAATTGTCGGAGTGATAAATCTCAACGAAATCGTGCTTGGCGCGTTTCGTAGTGCTCGCGTGTCCTACTACGTGAGTCAAGAACATCAGGGACGTGGATTGATGACGGAAGGTTTAGACCTGTTTACTACCGAAGCATTTATTTCTCACGGACTGCATCGCATCGAAGCAGCGATTCAACCGCAAAATCTTCTATCCAAAAGACTCGTAAAACGTTGTGGATTTCACTATGAGGGTTTGGCTAAGGGGTATTTATTTATCGATGGTAAGTGGCGGGACCATGAACGATGGGCGCTCGTTCATGATCGCGAAACTGTAGGGGTGTGATAGTGGTAGCAAAAGTAGCGTCTTACGGTACCTGGCATTCTCCTCTCACTGCACAACTCGCGACTACCGATTACGTAAGTTTTAGTGAACTCTTAGTCGATGGTTCGAATCTCTATTTTCTTGAACTACGACCACACGAGGGAGGACGTACAACGTTAAATGTTCAAACCAGTGAAGGAGGCATTTTTGAACTCACTCCTGCCCCCTTTAGTGTCCGGACAAAAGTTCACGAATACGGAGGGAGTTCTTACACTGTAGCAAACGGGATAGTGTACTTTGTTAATGCAGAAGATCAAGATATTTATTCCACAAACTACGGGTCGAATGTTGTACCCAATCAGATTACAAAATCAGGAAACAATGAAAGGTTTGCGAATCTCGTCCACGACGATAAACACGGTCGTCTCATAAGCGTGCGAGAAACACATGAAGGCGATCAAGTGTTGAACGACTTGGTTCAAACAAATTTGACAAAAGGGACGTGTAAAGTCTTACACGAAGGCCACGATTTTTATGGACAACCTAGCCTGAGTCCATGTGGTAATCGAATCAGTTTCTTGGCTTGGGATCTACCGAACATGCCTTGGGACAGCACTTTACTCTACATCGCGAATTTCGATGATAACGGAGACATCAATGACATCTCCCTCTTGACCAGTGGTACAAAAGAATCTGTGTTTCAGCCTGAGTGGATCGACTCTGACCGACTGATTTTCGTGTCAGATCGTAATGGATTTTGGAATCTTTACCAATTCGACGGAAATAAGACATCTGTGATAGTGGAGGATCACGCGGAATACGGCTTCCCACTTTGGGTTCTTGATATGCGTAGCTATGTAACTTGGGGTAATAGCCGCGTTGTTGCGGTGAGGAAGTCAATTGAAGAAACTTCATTAGTCGTAGTTGACTGCACATCCGGTAAAGTTAATCCGATTAATCAGGATTACTGTAGTTACTCCTCTCTCACACGCTATCGAGATGGTTTAGTATTCATTGGTGGAAGTTCTAGCCGTCTTACTTCAATTGTTGAGTTGAAATTGGGGAGTAGAGAAGCAAAACATTTAGTAGAACCTGGAAAACGACCATTATCGTTGGAGTGTATATCGCAAGCAGAGCAAATTTCTTATTTCAACCAAAATGACCAGGTTGTGTATGCTAATTTTTATCCACCAACCAATGATGCATATACAGCGCCGGAGGGCGAACGACCACCGCTTTTAGTCTTATCGCACGGTGGGCCAACGTCACACTCGAACGCAAGTTTTAGATTTCATGTTCAGTATTTCACGTCGCGCGGGTGGGCGGTTTTGGACGTAAATTATGGTGGTTCGACCGGTTTCGGTCGAGAATACCGGAACCGCTTATTGAATAACTGGGGAATAGTAGACGTCGAAGACTGTGAGGCCGGTGTCCGACACCTGGCTAGGTTGGGACAAATAGATCTCAATCGAGTTGCGATTCGAGGTGGCAGTGCAGGTGGATATACGACATTGCGTGCACTCACAACAAGTTCTATATTCAGAGCTGGCTCGAGTTTGTACGGCGTTGCAGACGTGCGCGCACTCGCTCAAGACACCCACAAGTTTGAATCGAAATACTTGGAATCTCTGATCCCAGCGGATGAAATGGACACGCGTTCTCCGATCAATCACATCGACAAATTTTCTGTGCCGGTGATTTTTTACCAAGGAATGGAAGATCGAGTCGTGCCGCCAAATCAGACAGAGTCCATGTATGAAGCACTATCACAAAAAGGAATCACGACGGCGATGTTTTTATTTGAAGGGGAAGGTCATGGTTTTCGTGCCGCAGAACATGTACGTACCGTCCTTGAAACTGAGTTAATTTTCTTTTCAAAAGTGTTTGGTATAGAAAGAGAAGATGTCGATATGAGTTTCTTCAAATCAGCGCGCTTGGTGAACGCTAGGTGGTAACAAAGGTTGCTGTCGTCGGCGGTGGATGCTCAGCAGAAGCTGAGGTTTCGCGATCTTCAGCGTCGCAAATCACCTCCGCTCTAAAACAAAACTTTGATGTTGAGTATTTCGAACTGTCCCAGAATTTAGCGGAAGAACTATCTAACTTCACACCCGATATCGTGTTTCCAGTTTTGCATGGGTTTCCGGGAGAAGATGGTACGGTCCAAGGACTACTTTCGGTTCTCGGTTATCCGTTCGTTGGGAGTGATACTAATGCGAGCGTTGTTTCTATGAACAAAGCTCTTTCAAAGTACTATTTCGATGCAGCCGGAATACCAGTGTTGCCTCAGATCGTCGTCAAGCAAGGATCGCTTGAAGCGGACATAGACCGCGTAATTACCTCTTTCGGTGATCGAGTCGTATGCAAACCTATGCACGGAGGCTCCGCGCTTGGCGTCGTACCGCTTCCTTTGGGTGGCGACTTACGACACGCACTATCCACTTCTCTAGAAATCGATAACACCATCTTGGTAGAACCATTCGTCGAAGGGCGAGAAATTACGGTCGGAGTTTTAGATTTACATCACGAGCAAATTGAAGCTCTGCCGGTAACCGAAATTCTGGTGGCTAAGAACGAGTGGTACGACTACACCAACCGATACACGCCCGGACGTAGTGAACACTTAATTCCTGCAGAAATAGACGAAGCAACGAACAACGCACTTCAGACAGCTGCAATTCGGGCTCACCAGTCGGTCGGTTGTCGAGATCTATCCAGAGTGGATTTCATTCTCGAACCCAATGGAAATTTCTGGGTCTTGGAGGTAAACAATATCCCAGGCATGACGCCAACGAGCCTCTATCCCGACGCGGCGCAAGTGCATGGAATCTCGTTCCAGGTACTCGCCGAGAAGCTTGTGAGCAGTGCTTCGCGCCGTGGTCCTGATTTAGACGAACTGGACTAAATTCGTTCGACTGATCTGATAATATTCGGGGAATTGGTGCGACAAAAGCATCAATCGAAAGTGCTCGAGAAACACAGTTGGCGAGTTAGAACTTTATCTTCACTGCCGCTGAAAATAAGATCGTGTTGTTACGTTTTTCAAAAAAGTTTGTTAATAAAAACTCAAACGAAAGCGTTTCGAAACGGTTTGAAGCTAGTTCAATTCCTAGTGCAGCCACAGGTAATGTCTCACTCTCCTCAACCTCAAAACGTTCCATGAAGACAGTTCCAGAGGTCCATACATCAAATTCCATCGACTTCCAATGTCGTGCAAGTCCAGCCTTGCCCAGCAAAGAAAACGGTCCTCGAAACGGAAAGGTCCTAACAGCTAACGCAGATAGAAAATGGTAGTTATGTGATTGAACGTCGATTTGCAATGGCGCGATCGTCTTCGGAAGATTGGCTTTTTGAATTAAATCGCGTGGTTCAACTCCAGAAGCATCCCAACACAGTTCAATACCGAGTCGTTGATTGATCTGGACACCAGCTCCCACTCCAAGAGCCGTGTCTACGGCGTAATCTCTAGCAAGAACAATCGACCCGCTGCCTAAGACGTACCAGTCCAGTTCTCTATCTTCTGCCAATGTAGTTGGATTAATTATCAAACTGAGCAAAGCGAGCAAAAAAGTAGTGGACAAGGTTCTCATTCAGTTTCCACCTAGAAGTGATTGGATCTTCAATCGACCTGGGTAATTTCCCTGATGCATCTAGGGCCATGATAAACCAATCCGGTATAGAGCTGAAGCAAATCTGCACCTGCTTCGCGCATTTTTGTGGCTGAGTGTGGGTCCCAGATCCCACCACATCCAATAATTAGACAATCTGCGCCAAGGAAACTCCTTGCTTTACGGACGCTGTTCAATGCCAACGGAAACAATGGACGACCACTCAGGCCACCCTGACGTTGTTCGCCATCCTTACTTGGTCTGGTCGTTGTAGTATTTGTAGCGACAATGCCATCTACACCTTCAGCTTGAACAGCCGAACATAGAATTTCAAGTTCATTTTCAGATAGATCTGGCGATATTTTTACTAATAGCAAAGTACGCTTTTCGCCATTCTTAGTTGAAGAATCTCTTAAACGAACTAACCGCGCGAGCAGGTTCTGTACCTGATGCATTCCTTGTAGTTCGCGTAATCCTGGGGTATTGGGCGACGAAATATTAATCGTCACGAAATCAACTAACGTATTTGCTCGTACAAAACAATATTCGTAGTCTTCGTACGCTTGCTCCAAAGGAGTATCGAAATTTTTTCCGATGTTAATACCGATAGGGACGTTCACGTGTGGTGTTTCACTAACGACTTTTCGCATGAGGGCATCTATTCCTTGGTTATTGAACCCTAAGCGATTAATCAATGCAAAATCTTTTCTCAAACGGAAGACTCGAGGACGGGAATTGCCAGGTTGTGCGCGCGGTGTGACCGCCCCAAATTCCAAGAATCCAAAATTTAATTTAGACAGCCCACGGATTGCTAATCCGTCTTTATCAAAACCCGCTGCTAGACCTACACGATTGGAAACGCGCAGCCCACCTACTTCGATGGTTCTATCGTTTTGATTGCGTTTCGCCGGCAACGAGCCGTACCAGCTTAAGACGTTTAAAGTTAATTGATGCGCCCATTCTGGAGGCAAAGAAAAAAGGAATGGACGGAGAAGTTCGTATATATTCACAATACGAAGAACAATTCTAAAGAGACACTACTCAACGACGTTTACGGCGAGGGGCTAGCGACTCGTGCTTTCTCGCTAGAATCGTAATTTTATTTTCACGCAATTTGTAAGGTTTTTGACTTTGGAATCACTATTAAAACGAACTATTAGCGTCAATGATTGGCTAAATACTCGCATTGTCGGCCAAGAACTATTGACACGCCGTTTGATAATGGCACTCCTACTTGGAGGGCATCTTTTAGTTGAAGGTGCACCGGGTCTAGCGAAAACTAGAGCGGTCAAAGAACTTTCGCGTGGGGTTCAGGCGGAATTTCATCGTATTCAGTTCACGCCAGACCTCCTGCCCAGTGACGTAACAGGAACGGAAGTCTATCGACCCGAGGCTGGAACTTTTGAGTTCAAACAAGGTCCCATATTTCATAACGTCTTACTTGCGGATGAGGTGAATCGTGCACCAGCAAAAGTTCAGTCCGCGTTACTTGAAGGAATGGCGGAACACCAAGTAACACAAGGTCGAGAGACGTATCGACTCCCTGACTTGTTTCTAGTGATGGCAACACAAAATCCGATCGAACAGGAAGGGACATATCCGTTGCCCGAAGCACAACTAGATCGATTTTTAATGCACGTTCGAATCGGCTACCCTCCCCCGTTGCAAGAGCTAGCAATTCTGCAAATTGCGCGCGATGATGTGCTGCAAAAAGACGTACCGCCACCTGTTGTACTACATCAAGATGAGGTCTTTGAAGCTCGGCGTCAGATATCGGAACTGCACATGGCTAGTGCAATGGAAAAATATATTGTCGCACTCGTTGTTCACACTAGAACTGAGCTGTCAGGTGTTGAATACGGAGGCAGTCCGCGAGCAACTATCTCTCTGGATCAAGGTGCCCGAGCTAATGCATGGTTGGATGGTCGCGACTACGTGTCTCCCGAGGATATTCAAAGCGTTCTACATGATGTTCTACGCCATCGAATCATCCTCTCGTATGAATCGGAAGCACAGGGGCACACACCGGATAAAGCTATCGACGAAACACTGAACGCGGTGCCCGTACCTTAGAAACTATGGCTCAGCTGACAGGTGCATACGTTTCGATCAACGATCTAGTCAGATTGACCGCTGCATACGGCAAGGTTCGAAAGAAGAAAAGGAGAGCGCGCAAGTTAACAGGGGATAGGTTCTCGCGCCAACGAGGACGTGGAGTTGATTTTGAAGAAGTCCGCCTGTACCAACCTGGGGACGATGTTCGGAATATCGATTGGAACGTCACCGCCCGCAAGAATGAGCCCCACACGAAGGTATTCACGGAAGAACGCGAAAAACCGACACTTGTGGTAGTGGATCAAACTTCGACGATGTTTTTTGGTTCAAAAGTACGACTCAAAAGCGTAGCAGCCGCCGAGATAGCCGCCAGACTAGCTTGGGTTACGCTTGCAGAACACGATCGCGTGGGCGGAGTCGTATTTGGCGAAGACGGCACGATGACGACTAAACCATTACGCAACAGTCGATCCGTAGTCAAACTCTTACGAGATGTCGTTACCGCAAACCAAGCCCTAAGAGTGAACAACTTACAACAAGAAAAAGAAAAACTGTGGGAAAATATGATCACACATCTGCAATGTGCTGCTCCGCATCATCATCGTATCATCGTTATTAGCGATTTCAAAAACATTAGTCAGAATGCCATACAGGAGCTCATGCATCGCGGACGCCACAACGAATTGCAAGTGTTTCATGTCTATGATGAACTCGAAACTAATTTACCTCCATCCAATCAATATTCAGTTACTTCTGCATCGAATACAATTGAATTTGACAGCACCGGAAACACCACGAAACGTGAGTACTCGCGACGCTACGAAGTAAGAATGGAACGGTTAAAAACTTTTTGTGTTCAGAATCTTGTCGCATTTGAATCGATATCAACGACCGAAAATCTAGATTTTCTCTCTTTAGAACGGTAATATGCCACCAGATTTGATACAGCAACTGCGCGATATACACGAGCCGACCGCGCCAGGATTTTGGCCCTTGTCGACCTCGTGGTGGGTTCTTTTTAGCGTCGTCTTTGTGCTCCTTATTGGTTTGATGCTTTGGATACTTTGGCGGAACCACCGTCTTGCGCCATATAAACGCATTAGGAACATGGCACGCGACTTAACACAACAGCGTGAATCTGGCGAAATTGATGCACTATCCTATGCATCAGGAATCAATTTAATCTTTAAAGAGTTGTTGGTCGACATAGAAAGCCGTACTGAGTCCACTACTGCGTTCGGTACGACTTGGCAAGACCTGTTAGCTGACAGATTTAATGAACAGGGGTTCATATCTGGTCCAGGTGCATGTCTGGGAAATGCTCGTTTTGTCGGTAGTTCATTTTCTGACGAAGGATTGCCTGGATTAGTGCAAAACACACTATTACGTGTTAAACCGACAAAGGAACTCACCGATGCTTGAGTTTCTTTGGCCGTGGGCATTTCTGTTGCTTGTAGCACTTCCGTTGCTACGTCTCACACTTCCACGCAAAAGCAATCCGCAAACTGCTCTCACGGTGCCAAGCGTCGACGATTTTCGATTCAAAGACCAATTACGTAGTATGCTGGTTTCTGGACGTCGTTGGTGGCGCTTGTTATTGTTACTCCTCGCGATCACCGCTCTTGTGACTGCTCTGGCGCGCCCTCAATGGAGCGGCGACCCTGTGGCACTCCCAACTGAGGGAAGAGACATGTTCCTTGCGATTGACATCTCTCAGAGCATGCAACAGCAGGACATGCGATTGAACGGCAGAGATGTGACTAGATTGTCGGCATTGAAGCATGTCGTAAAACCATTTATTGAAGAACGCGAGGGAGACCGGCTGGGTCTTATCGTTTTTGGTACTGGCGCGTATGTCTACGTACCTCTAACATCTGATGTAAAAACTGTGAACCGACTATTGCAAGAAACTCCGGTCGGAATCGCGGGCGGTCAAACAGCAATCGGAGATACTTTGGGCTTAGCGGTAAAGAGATTGCTCGACAGACCCATTGAACATCGAATTCTGATTTTGATGACAGACGGTTCGCACAACTCCGGAGTTTTGACCCCTGAGGAAGCCATCGATCTAGCGGTAGAAGCAAATGTTCGAATTCACACTATTGGTCTAGGCTCGGAACGCGTGAATGGTAACTACTTTGGTTCCAATCGCTACTTTCGCCGACAGTCTTTCATGGATACAGATAACTTAGAGAACATCGCGTCCAAAACTGGTGGAAAGTTCTTCCGTGCGACCGACACGAACTCTCTCGAACGTGTTTACGATCAAATTATGTTACTAGAACCTGTGATACAGGATCCAGAGACACTTCGTCCCATCAAATCGCTCGTACATTGGCCTCTTCTTCTAGCGTCTTTTCTCTTTAGCTATCTTTGGTGGAGTCGACGATGAATTTTCTTAGAGATCTTGTCGGGAATTTTCATTTCATCCGTCCATGGTGGTTGCTTGGGTGTCTGGTCATACCAGTTATCTACTTGCTACGTAAACATGCCAAGCGAAGTAAAAGCGGTTGGGATTCAGTAGTAGCTCCAGAACTTCTCAATGTGCTAATCCCCGAGCGAGCGCAACAACAGCTTCGTCGATGGTTTGACATCTTGGTCGCCAGTGCGCTCCTTATCGCTTGTTTCGCAATGGCTGGACCAAGTTGGAAACAAATTCCATTACCCGTCGAACAGCAACGCGATGACTTGGTGCTAGTCTTAGACTGTTCTACCAGCATGTATGCAGAAGACATAGCACCATCGCGGTTAGGTCACGCCAAGCAAAAGATTACCGACATTTTGCGAAACCGTTCCGAAGGTCGCACAGCGTTAGTGGCCTACGCTGGAGACGCCCATATAGTAACTCCACTCACGAACGATGTTGAAACCATCCAACATCTACTTGTTTCAGTTGAACCGCGGATAATGCCGATCCCTGGAAGCAACACAGATCATGCTCTAGAGCTTTCATGGGAATTG
This sequence comes from Gammaproteobacteria bacterium, assembly GCA_009841615.1. Classification (GTDB taxonomy): domain Bacteria; phylum Pseudomonadota; class Gammaproteobacteria; order Pseudomonadales; family Azotimanducaceae; genus Bin55. Next base: position 202,085 of record VXLL01000004.1, read on the forward strand.
CTGAACCAAGGTGCTAACGGACATGGACGAATCTTAGTGATTACGGATAGCGTTGATGAAGAACTCGAATTCGAAACTCCGAGACAGAGTAGTATTGAAGTCCACTTCCTAGGGGTTGGCACGGAAACTGGCGCTCCAATCCCCGAACCTGACATCGAAGGAACTCAAAGCTTCATGCAGGATAGGAATGGGCGTCTGATCGTTCCGAAGCTACATGAGGATTTGGTGAAAGCTAGAATTCGACCAGTAGATGGCATCTACCACTCTTTAAATATTGATAATTCAGATATCCAGCGCTTTTATAGTGGTGTGTGGTTTAGTGGAAACCAGTTAGAACGCCTTGAAGACCGAACTTACGACACGTGGCATGATGCAGGTTATTTGTTTGTGATTCCTTTGGTGGTACTTGCATTATTCTCAATTCGACGTGGCGTACTAGTGGCACTTTTACTAGTCGTTGCGACCGACACACATGCAAACTGGTTTGAAGACTTGTGGAAGAATGACGACCAACGGGCGTACGATGAATTACAAGAAGACAATCCCGAATCTGCAGAAACACTATTCAAAGACCCAGATTGGCAGGCAGTATCCAAGTACCGAAGCGGAGACTACGAAGGCGCGGCCGAAATGTTTAACAGCGACGATACCATTCGTTCGCAATATAACCTAGGAAATTCACTTGCGTTATCAGGACAGATCGCTGAAGCAATCGAGACCTACGACAACGTGTTGGAACAAGATCCAGACCATGAAGACGCGCGCTTCAATCGAGATTTGCTCGACCAACTGATGCAACAAATGGTACCGCAGCCTGGTGAAGGCGAATCACCCGAATCACAACCGCTACCTGGGGAGGGAACCGAAGGCGAACCTCAAGATGATACTGGGACAGACCCGGACGGAGAACCAGAAGAGAGTGAGCAACCCCAAGACGAAGAAGGAGAAGAAACCGAGTTAGAAGGACCACCGCCGTTGCCCGATGATGCTTTGTCGAACGAAGAACTAGAAGCGAACGATACATTGGAAAGAATGCTACGTCGGGTACCCGATGACCCAGGCAGTTTGTTACGCAACAAATTTCTGTCGGAAACGCGCAGAAGGCTTGAATCTGGAGATATAGATGTCAATCGATTAGGACGGGCTCAACGATGGTGAAAAAACTCGTAGCTACCGCGTTCCTAGTTGCTTCTATCCCTATTTTCGCCGAGGTAACCGTAAGTCTCAGCCAGACCGAAATTTCCGAAATAGAACGGGTTTCGTTAACGATTCGTTTAGAGGGCATACCACCACGGGACGATCCGGATTTTTCTGCGTTGGAAGATGACTTTGATATTCTCAGCCAAATGAGTGAGACTGATCAGAGACTCGTAAACAACCAATACACCTCTTCTAAAACATGGACTCTGGTTCTAAAACCGAAAAAGGTGGCCGAGCTTAAGATTCCCTCTTTTGCGATTGGCAACTTTACCTCAGAAGAACTCAGTATAAAAGTCGTACCAATATCTGAGGAACTGGCTGAAAAGTTAGACCAAGAGGTATTCTGGGTCACCACGGTCGACCGTAAAGAACAATACGTTCATGGGGGAATCCATGTCGAGAGGAAACTCTATTACTCAAATAATGTCAGCTTGGTTCGCATCGGGCGACGCGGCGGCCTACCAGCGCCTCAGGACGTTGAAGATGCACACATCGTAAATCTTGGTAATCAAAACGATGATTGGGCTCCGCGGAACGGTCGTAGTTATCGCGTTTACACGCAAGAGTTTGTGATTTTTGCTGAAAAAAGCGGTACACTGTCGTTACCGCAGACTTCAGTTACCGCGAACATTGACCTCGACAATCGAAGTGTTGCCGCGGTGGTTCGCACCGAACCACACGATTTGACAATCCTGCCAAGACCAGAAGAATATCCCTCAGGTATTCCTTGGCTTCCCGCTTCCAATGTGGTAATTACTGATGACCTTGGAGAACTTGATCTATCAGACTTAGTCGTTGGAGACAGCTTCTCTCGGCGAATAACGATTGAAGCCTTAGACAGTATCAGCACCGGCATCCCAGAAATTGAGGTCGAACTACCACAAGGTATGCGTTCTTACCCAACCACTCCGAACTTTAACAACGAACGTCTGGGTAACAAAATTATTGGAACAAGAAGCGATGAACAAGCATTTGTCGTTACCCAAGCTGGAGAATTTACAATTCCAGATACGGAATTGGTTTGGTGGAATACTAACACTAAGCAGGTTGAACGGTCGATTATCCCTGGCCGTACCTTTGTTGTTGGAGCGGGTTCGGCAGCGAATGCGTCGGGCAACAGCAATAACAGTGGAAGAAGTAACTCTCGACAGATACAGGGTGCGTCCGGTCTTGAAGGTTCCGATGGAATTTTCCAAAGATCCCCGTTTTGGGTAATAGTTCTCGCAAGTACTGCAATAGCACTGTGGGTTGTTAGCATCGGTGTTGTAGGAGTACGGGCTTGGATATTAAATAGACGACGCAAGCGCGATATCACGACATCAGACGAAGATGTAAAAGTTGAAACGTTATTGAAGAGTAATTCCAGTCGAGACGTGAAGGAAGGAATGTTGCGTTGGTTGACTTTGAAACTAGAGGTCTCTCGAGTCGGTGCCATCCTTCTGCTTCAAAAACATCCCACAACGGCCACCGCGTTACGCGGCGTGAATGACCATCAATATGGTACAACCAGCAAAGCGACAAAGCTTGACCGTAATGAAATCAAACGCGCGCTAAGAGAGATCGAACGGGAAGTTCAGCAACAACGAGCGCACACTACCACGTTCTGGCAGTTCTATCAACCGACCTAAGCAGAGCACATCGCTTTAGCACTGTTCTCTAGATTAAATCCAGTTCTTTTTAGTTCACTGATCGGTTAAATCACTCATGACGAACAGAAAACAAGTAATGAAAAAGGCTGATTACGAGAACGAGCTGCGACAATTACAGGACGAGTTGTCGATCATGTTAGAGTGGATTATCAACACTAACCAAAAATACGTCGTCATTTTCGAAGGCCGGGACGCAGCTGGGAAAGGTGGTGTAATCAAACGGATTACACAATATCTCAATCCCAGAAACGCTCGTATCGCAGCACTTCCGGTTCCAACGGAACGTGAAAAAACGCAGTGGTACTTTCAACGTTACGTCAGTCATTTGCCCGCTAGTGGTGAATTGGTGTTGTTTGATCGAAGTTGGTACAACCGCGCCCTGGTCGAACGAGTCATGGGCTACTGCACCGAAAAGGAGTATGAAGAGTTTATGATCTCCTGTCCAGAGTTTGAACATATGCTAATTCGCTCTGGTATCCATGTTATAAAGTACTGGTTCTCTGTCTCTGACGATGTGCAGGAAGCAAGATTCAAACGCAGACTGGAACAGCCGAAGCGTCGTTGGAAGTTGAGCCCGATGGACTTAGCATCTCGAATGCTTTGGGTCGAATATTCAAGAGCAAAAGATGACATGTTAGCTCGAACACACACAACGCAGTCGCCTTGGTTTGTCGTCGATGGTGACGTGAAGAGACATGCGCGTTTGAACTGTATTCACCACTTGCTCAGTATCATTCCGTACGAATGGGTAGATCAGCGAGCCGTTGAATTGTCGTTGCGACCGCAGAACCCAGAGTACAAACGACCCCCGTTTGAGTCGCAAAATCATATTCCCAAGCGATATCCGTAAAACCGCTTAAATGCGTTTACGGAATCGATTTCAACCTTAAATCAAAGGCACAGTAAGCACTTCTATATGGATCCTATAGCAGCAAACATTGAACAAATTCTTCACAACATCGAGGAAGAACACACTCGCGAAGGTTTAACCGACACCCCAAGGCGCGCAGCGGACGCTTTGCGGTTTATGACTCAGGGCTATAACGTGAGTATTGAAGATGTCGTAAGTAACGCTCTGTTTGAATCGGATCTGGAAGAGATTATCCTAGTGAAGGACATTGAACTCTACTCATTATGTGAACACCATATCATGCCCTTCATAGGCAAGTGCCATGTCGGTTACTTACCTCAAGGTAAAGTACTTGGAATATCGAAGATTGCTCGTATCGTCGATATGTTCGCACGACGCTTACAAATCCAAGAACGACTAACGCAACAGATTGCTAACGCAGTCTACGAAGTGACCTCCGCAAGTGGTGTAGGAGTAATCATTGAGGCACAACATTTATGCATGGCGATGCGAGGTGTTCAAAAGCAACACTCCTCTATGAAGACTTCGGTCTTGTTAGGTTCCTTCAGGGATGCTATGGACACACGATCTGAATTTCTTCATTTAGTTAACCAGTGATCGAGTTAGTACTACAAATCAACTTTTAAGCCACGATTCACAACGTCACTAAGATCTTTCGACTGCATCGTTCCCGCAATCGAGCGAAGTGCGTCTTGCATTAAAGCCCGTCGTTTGGGTCCAAACCGGTTCCACCTAGTAAGAACAGTAGCCAGTCTTGCCGAAACTTGTGGATTGGTCGTTTCCAACTCAATGATCTTTTCAGCGAGATATTGATACCCTTCCCCGCTCAAGTCGTGGAAGTTCTTGTAGTTCGAAGTGAAAGCTCCATATACGCTACGCACTCTATTTGGATTAGTCTTGTTGAAGGCTTCGTGTTTCTCTAACAATTTAACCCTGTCAATCGCGCCCGGAAGCGTACACATGATTTGGCACGAGAACCAATTGTTTACGACAAAGGCTTCGTGCTCGAACCGTGAGTAGAACTCGTCGATGACTTCCTGTTTGGTACGCTGGACCTGGTCTGGTAGTTCAAGCAATTGAACGAAGTTTGCCAAACGATCAGTCAAATTGTCAGCGTTATTGAAATTGTCTCGAAGCAAGTTTCCGATTGACTCAGGATGCTTCTTACCCATTCCGCGACGTAAATACGCAAGTGCGGCGTGCCTTGTCGCGCGACGATTGACGGCCGCTCGAGTTGTTTCGTATGACGGTTCTGCGGGATGTTGGACATAGAGTTCCTCCCATAGCTGCAACAGTTGATCGGCGAGAAACTGAGATAATTCGTCTCGGTTTATAACGATATCATCAAAGTCGGCACCGGGATTTGCATCGAGAACGTTAAAGACGGAAGGTGGTTGGAGCATCGCATTTAGTAACGACTTACGCTCACGACCATTCTCACAATCCTGTAACTGGTCGACTACACACGTAGTTAGCTCTGCTACTCGACCGAGCTCAACGCTACGATTCAAAATGAAGCGACCATAAATGGATCGCATCGCATTCCACTTTGTGAAACCATCGCTATCGTGGGCTGCGAGCATTTCAAGTTGATCGACAGATTGTGGATAGTCAACGTAAACTGGAGCTGAAAAACCGCGCAAAAAGCTTACGGTCGCACCTTGCGGTATGCCCTGAAACTCAATCGAATCTTTGGTGTTTTTCAAGTGCACGATCAGCGTACCATCTTCGTTCGGATTCTCTACATGCATATCTGATCGACAGCTGATGTCGTATCCATTCTGCTTGCCAGTCTGTCCAAGCACTTCTCGTCCCTTAGAGTCAATCAATCCAATCGCTAGGGGTATGTGAAACGGCTCTTTGTGGGGTTGATTCGGAGTTGGTTCACATCGTTGAGCGATTTCCAGATTCATAGACCCATCGTCTTGAGTTTCAGAAACTGTTAGTCTAGGAGTACCCGCTTGAACGTACCATCGGAAAAACTGTGACAAATCCAGTCCCGAAGCATCGCTTACCGCACGTGCGAAGTCTTCGATGGTAACTGCCTGACCGTCATGGCGATCAAAGTACAGGTCCGTCGACTTTCGCCACCTTTCTTTACCAGCCATCGTATGCATCATCCGCAATACTTCGGCACCTTTCTGGTATATAGTCGCCGTGTAAAAATTCGTGATTGCCGTATAACGATCTGGGCGCACTGGGTGTGCTAACGCGCTAGCATCTTCTGGGAACTGTGCGGCTTGCAAACCTGCGACTGTTTGAATTCGTTTCGCGGTTGCACCCACCGTCGATTCACTAAATTGAGTATCGCGAAATACTGTAAAACCTTCCTTCAGACTCAACTGAAACCAGTCTCGACAGGTCACGCGGTTCCCACTCCAGTTGTGGAAATACTCGTGCGCGATAATCCCTTCGATCCGTTCATAAGCACCGTCGGTAGTAGTATCCGGATCCGCTAATAGCGCACTAGCATTGAAGATGTTTAGACCCTTGTTTTCCATCGCGCCAAAATTGAAATCGTCTACGGCAACAATCATGAAGCGATCCAAGTCGTACTCGCGGCCGTAAGCCTCTTCATCCCATTTCATCGAGCGTTTCAGGCAATCCATTGCCCACACACATCGATCTTTGTATTTGTGCTCAGTGTAGATGGTTAATCGAACTGTTCGACCAGAACAAGTTACAAATTCATCCTCCAACGCAGCCAGATTTCCCGCGACGAGCGCAAACAAATAGCTGGGTTTGCGAAATGGATCGTGCCAAGTTGCTGAATGTCGACCTTCTGGTAAATCTTCCTCGTGAATTAAGTTTCCGTTCGACAAAAGGTTCGGAAATTTTGACTTGTCGGCTTCGATCGTGGTAGTAAAAATACTTGACACATCGGGTCGATCAGGATAGTAAGTCATGCGCCTAAAACTCTCTGCTTCGCACTGAGTGCAGAATAAGTTTGAGGACTTGTAAAGTCCCTCTAACGTGGTGTTGGTTTCTGGATGAATCTTCGTAGTGATCGAGAGAGCAAACGACTCCGGTACATCAAATATGGTCAGTCCTTCTGTATCGACCGAATATTCATTGTTGGACAGTTCACGTCCATCGACTGCTATACTTTCTAGTTCAAGATGTTCTCCATCAAGGCGAATCGAGTTGGAAGTTGCACCATCGACTTCAAATCTCAGGTCTGAGTCAACAAACGAGCCGTCGTCGAATAAACGAAACTTGAGCTTAGTCTCATTCATTCGCCAACCGTATGGTTCATATTCCGATAATCTAATTACTTTTTGGTCTGTTCTCAAAGAAATATCTCCGTGTCTCATGTGCAATAAAAAGAGTGTGCTTGCCGGCGGTAAATGCTCCGCGCACACTCACCTAAGATTTTAATAATAAGGGCGTGATTGTAGTTCTGGTTTTGCTCAACAGAAGCAAATAATTCCAAATCTTGTTCGACAAATATTTACTAAGACTCTTGATACGCAAATCTTCTGATCTATCACCCGAACACCAACGTTTTTGAGTTACGATTTTTTCAAAATATCACTCTCTAGGAGAGAATTTTCTCGCATCGTGTAAATGTCAATTCAGTTGCAACTCTATTCAATACTTCGACCTGTTTGTAATATGCGCTCATGAAAGTTGGAATTTGTGGCTTAGGAGACCGGTTAGGTTACTTAGTAAAAGTGTTTACCGATACGATTCCAAATTTTGACGTCGTCTGTTACGCAGATCCCGATCCGACTGGTTTTCGACGCATGGACGAGCAACACGTTCGCCGGTTACGAGGATTCAAAAATCTCGATACGATGTTAGAGAAGGAACAGCTCGACTTGGTGATGATAGGTTCACCAAACGTGTTTCATTGTGACCAATTGTGTCTAGCACTTGAGTCAAGGGTAAAAATCTTTTGCGAAAAGCCTGTCGTTGTATCAGAAGAAGAGACGTTTCGACTACTACGAGAACTCAGCAAAGTAGGCATGGATCAAATCATAGTTGGACTGGTCTTACGTTATGCACCGCTGTATCGAGATCTTCAAAAACTTAATCTACAAGGCGTTTTAGGCGATATCATTAGCATCGAGGCAGCAGAACATATCCCACCAGTTCATGGTGCATTTTTCTTCCGAGATTGGCGACGCAAGACAAAATTCAGCGGCGGTTTCTTGTTGGAGAAGTGTTGCCACGACCTCGATTTGTACGCTGGATTAGTTAAATCGCGACCGCGTCGAGTAGCAAGTTTTGGTGGAAATTCCTTCTTTACACAGAGTCATCAACATCTTGCAGAAGAGACGACTTATCAACGATGGCCCGCACATTGGCAGAGTACAGATAGCTCGTTTTCGGGGGACGCTGATATAGTCGACCATCAAGTAGCGCTGGTGGAGTACAACAACGACGTTCGACTATGCTTTCACACGAACTTACATACCTCAGACTCATTTCGACGCTTCTGCGTGATAGGGTCAATGGGTATGGTGGAAGGAGATTTCGTACGAGGCTATCTAAAAGCCCACAGTTCTGTACCTCAGAAGTGCGTTTTTGATTCGAGATATACGCACGACGATGAGTCGATGCACTATGGCGCAGAAGAACAAATGGCACACGATGTCGCTAAACATTTAGAATGCGGAGATCCTCTACCCGTGTCAGTATTGGATGCACTAGAGGCTGGACTAACAGCAATCAAAATCGATGAGGCTCGACAACAGGGAAATGTATTGGACCTCAACGCTCTGTGGACAAGATTTGACGAAGCGACTAACTCTTAGGTCATGAAAGTGGGTCAAGATTCCAGCTGGTCGTTGCCGACGGTGATTTTCATTGGATTAAAGCAGATTTTGTTAGTGGAAATCATCCTTCCCGTACGACTCGAACACAGTAATTCATTTTCTAGTTGTACAGTACAATGGGGTGAAATATGGCAAGGTTTCTGATTTCTGCAGGCATCTATTGGTACAAGCGGTAGACCAAGAAGTTCTGACGCAAGTCTGTCATTGGTTAAGACAAGGACAGTCATGTTGGCTCGCGACCGTCGTCGCAACCTACGGTTCGTCACCGCGTCCTATTGGTTCGTTATTTACATGCAATAAAGATGCACTGGTTGTTGGCTCTCTTTCCGGTGGGTGCGTGGAAGAAGATCTCGTCGATAAATTAGTCAACGGCGAGGTGGCATTCGACAAGCCCTACTTCATGCGTTATGGGAAGACCGAAGAGGAAGCAACAAAATTCGGCCTTCCGTGCGGTGGTCAGTTGGATATAGTCGTTGAACCATTGAACGCACAGAACCACACGAAAGACATCTATAGTCAAATCAACTCGGTTCTCAACCAACGTCGTTCTGTACGTCGTACCGTGAGATTAGACACTGGAGACACGTCATTAGTCGAAACCGCCACATATTCTCCACTGGTGTACGAAGCAGAAAGTAATCTTCTGGAACAGACGTATGGACCAAGACGTCAGCTCTTCGTAATAGGTACAAATATGGTGGCACAGTATGTAGCAGAGTTCGCGCAGAAACTAGACTTCCGTGTAACGGTGATCGACACCGATCAAACAAACATTGATTCCTTCCCTGTCCCGGGCGTAGAAAGAGTGTGCGATTTGCCCGACGAAGTAGTCCAAAGGCAAGCCAACGACCAAAGTTCGGCTATTGTTGCACTGTCTCACGACCCTCGACTAGACGATATGGCACTAATTGGAGCGTTTGAAACGCCCGCGTTTTATATTGGTGCTATGGGATCTCAGCGGACGTCAGCTTCAAGGCGCGATCGATTAAGAGACCTAGGAGTTTCCGAACAAGAACTTGCCCGATTACACGCACCTATTGGGTTTAATATCGGAAGTAAAACCCCACCTGAAATTGCCATTTCAATAATGGCAGAAATCACTCAAACACAATACAATAAAACTTAGTTTTCCGTTCTTGGAGACGTACATGAGACAAACTCAATTAGCTACGTTCACTGGACTACTCGCCATTGTCGTAGCTAGTGTTTGTAATTCAATAGCAATTGCCGGGACGTTCACCGTCCGAGGAACATTCATCGCGGACGAGCCCGAAGGTTCGGTAAATAACGAACCTGCCTCGCCATCACCTCTTGAGGAAGCACCTGTCAAAGTTCTAATTGGAGATGGCAATGAATCAACTCAGTCTTCTTCAAACGTTCTGGTGTCAGGAAGTATGCAAAACGGTGAAATATCACTCATCGGAGAAATTGATGCAGCAACTATCGTGACTATTTCTGTTGACGTTGGCCTCGATGCTCCATTGGAGCTTGATGCAGTGGTAGCACCAGGTAGAGAAGTGTCATTCGCGTTGCTCGAGTGGCCTACTGTTTTGGCTTTTCTAGGCTCTGTAAATTCAACCACAGATACATCCCAACAGTTTAGAATCTACGGAAATCTAAGTGCTGTGAAATTTGACTTAAAACATGCGACCATACTGGCTCGAGTCTTAACGAGAGATACGCTAGGGGAAGTGAACGTCACTAACTGGCATGTGTTATTGAAAAACAACAGGTTCGAAATTATTGGTGAGATTACGGAACCTCGTGTTGTAAATGTCTTTATCTATAAAGGAGCAAATTACACTCAGATGCAAGCCGTCATCGAACCCGGTACCGAGATTGAACTAACCACGCCGAGCGGTTCGTTCAAAGACATTATCGCAAGTGCTCCATCAGGTGAGGGAACACACGCGAAGCTTATTGACAGCTGGCAACAAACTGACGAATATTGGTCAGCCAAAAGAGCGTATATGGTTGCGCTCAACAACTATCAGAAAGAGTTGCTTGAACAAAGAGCAGCTAACGTCGGGTCAATATCGCAGCCCAGTGAAATGGCAGCTTTACCGAATGATGATTCGACCATTGAACCGGATATTGCCAACGATGAAAACAATGAATGTGCACAGTATGCAGATCGACGACGAAACGTACAACGTCAAGCGACGACTCCCACTGAAGTTCCCGAACATGTCAAAGCACTCCGAAAGTTAAACAGACTAAGACTTGATCCTCTCGAAAATATCGCGCAACAAACAGAAGATCCGATGGATGCATTACTTGCACTAGATCTGGGGGCTTTTTGGGGAGAACTTGAACGGCAGACTATTTACGACCGTCTAGCACAGACTCTGGATTCGGAGACCGTAAACCGACGAGTGATACACGACCGTAATGACCATGCTCGATATCTGAGTCAACTGGAAAAAATATTTTCACTTTTCGTCGGTACAAAAGCACCAGAATTCGCACTGACGAGTTTTAAAGGATCCGAGGTCGAACTATACGACGTAATCGAAAATCATCAGTACGTACTTCTCGAATTTTGGGCATCTTGGTGCGGTCCGTGCATAAAAGCACTCCCTGGCCTCAAAGGAATGTACGCCAAACGTAATAGTGATCAGTTTGAAATAGTTTCTGTTTCCATCGACAGAAGTCGTACGATGTGGGAAGCAGCATCGGAAAAACATGAGATTCCTTGGATCAACCTAGTGGAGTCAGACGCATCTAACACCAAAGTGTCGTCTACCTATGGAGTTGATTACGTCCCAAAAAACTATTTACTCGATAGTAATGGATGCATAGTGCAAAAAGATATTACCGCGGCACAGCTCGAACGATTTTTGTCTATCGCTGACGACCCCGGTTAAGACAGTCAGAAACCACACGTTTGAATCCCTCTGTTTATTCAGCCTTGAGAGGCGGAAGTCGCAAATTATCACTGGCTCGGTGATACCAATTCAGTCAACGTCAAAACACACACAAGAGTTTATCACTACTCGAACAGCGAAAGGTTGGGTGTGTATATCGATATTGGGTGTCTTGTCCTTTGCGCTCGTGTCCGGTACGAGTTGCGCGTTCGTAAATTCTGATCAATCGCTTCGCATTGGTACGCAAGAACCAGAGTTTCGACTTACCGATTTTGCGGGACACGAAGTAGTCCTAAAGGACGTATTAGCTCAAACAGAATATGTTCTAATAGAATTTTGGGCCTCTTGGTGCGGACCTTGCGTAGCTAAGATTCCTGACTTAAAGTCCGTCTACTCTCAGTATGACGACGGGATGTTGGAAGTTGTTCCTATTGCTCGTGAAAGGACAGTCCTTGAATGGACGGAAGCAACATCCAAATACGATCTTCCATGGATCAACTTAGCGGAAATTGGAGAGTATCACGGAGAAGTAGGCGAAGCCTACGAGCTGGTTGGACTCCCGTTGAACTACTTAGTACGTCAAGATGGAACCATCATTGCGATAGACATATCAGTTGATACACTTGAAGCTGTCCTAAGCGGACACGAAAGTATGGGCGAAGATTCGAAAGACTAAGCCATGTGTTAGGCTTTCGATACGTCCTCCTCAACGCTAACCACTAAGTAATAAGTGAACTAAAGCTTAAGCGAGGGTGCAACGATGGAACTTCGATACCAGTTTAGCGAATAGCATCATCAATGTTGGGAGGTAAGAGAACAGATTCACTTCGTGGGACAGCGTTAATCTTGGCTGCTGGGGCTTCCGTCCGTTTCGGCTCTGATAAGAAAGACATACCATTTGCTAACAAGACGCTTTTGCAGCATACCGTCGAACTGTATTGCACGGTTTTTCGCAAAGTGCTCGTAGTGGTACGGGCACCAATTAACAAAAAAGTGACCTCGTTTCCTGAAAACGTTGAAACAGTCATTGCCACCGATGCACGTCATGGGTTATCGCAAAGCTTGCGGGCTGGAATAGTACACGCGCAAAAGGATCCTTGGATCGTCGTCGGTCTAATGGACATGCCATACGTCAATGTACGAACTCTTGAGAATCTCGCAGCTCGTATGGAAAGCACGACTGCCGCAATAGTGCGACTTCGATTTAAAGAGCAGTACGGAAATCCAGTCGGGTTCAAGCAAGAATGTTATTCTCAATTATGTGAGTTGACCGGTGACCAAGGCGCTCGCACGCTCTTTCATACAGGGAAGTTCAGAGTTGAAACACTTGAAGTGGACGATCGAGGGATCCTAATTGACATCGATACCCCAGAACAGCTGAACGAATATCGTAGTTCAGACTCCTAAAAGCACTATCGATTATTTCCCCCAAGCCGAGATCCCCAATCTAACTTGCTTCGACAGCTTTCATAGAAGTTGTGAGTAGTCGGATACACGATGTTGAGTCCTTTTGGATTCTTACGAATGTAAACACGATCGTAAGGTTGAAGAATGAAGGGCTCTTGAGAGTCTGCTGTTACTAGTGGAAAGTCTTCTTCAGAATTCACAAATACGACAATCTCGGAGTCTCCCTTCACAACTAATGGACGAGAAGTAAGAGTATGTGGAAACATCGGCACAATCACAATCGCATCTAAAGTCGGATGCATGATCGGACCACCAGCCGAGAGTGCGTACGCAGTGGATCCCGTTGGGGTGGAAATGATCAATCCATCGGAACGTTGGGAATACACGAACTCCTCGTTGACGTAGAGTGCAAAGTCCATCATTCGAGTGATCGACCCAGAGTTGACCACTACGTCGTTGAGCGCGATTCCGCGACGAATCAGTTCATCGTCTCGTACGATAGAGTGCTCAAGAAGAAAGTGAACTTCGAGACGATAGCTACCTTGTAGCACAGCAAGCAAGCCAGACTCGATGTGATCAGGATAAATGTCGGCAAGAAATCCTAATCGACCTCGGTTGATCCCTAATACTGGGACATCGGTGTCCACCAAATCTTTGGCAATTCCTAGGATGCTACCATCGCCACCAACAACAATGACTAAATCACAATCATGTAGTTCGGTGCGTCGAACAACCTTGCCATCGTCCCCAGCGATCAAAGAAGCAGTCTGTTCCTCAATAACTATATCCCTGTCACTCTTTTGTAGAACGTCAACAACTTGATCTAAGGAATCAGTGATCACAGGTTTGTCTAACCGACCAATAATTCCGACTCTTTGAAAATCAGCGAACATTTCCGGGACAACTAGACACCTAATACCCTGGTTGTGTCGAAACAACCAAGATCACGAGTTTTATATGCTCTTTTGTATATAATTTTTTTGATCCTAGAGTAGTATGTTTGCTATACTACAAACCAATGTATCAACTCTGTTTACGTACTACACCAAATTTAGAACATCGAAACTGACTGAGGATTAAAAACCAATGGACAAGAAACCGGTGAGTCCAAAGTGTCCTGGTTGTGGCGTAGCTGGAATCGAACATTTTGTTAGTAAAGAAAGTACCTCGCGAAGCCGCTATCGTGAACCTTGGTTTTTTGTGATTTACTGTGACCAGTGTGGTCATGTCTATAACGTGATCGCGAAACATGTCTTCGCACAAACCGCGACCCGAGTGGTGTTACCAAATGAGAGTCTCGAGTAAGCTCATCATGCTACGCATACCCGATGTAATGTTCGAGATTCTCCAATTCGTGCATGAGATGATCCCATGAATCTGCTACGTAGTATATGGGTTGGATGTGATCGATTTCAAATCCACGGTCGCTGGAAGCCACCGACAGTCTTTCGTGTTTGGCTTCTTGGTACTTAGCCGCTTCTGATACCGACGAGAGCAGACCCGCGCCGTAGATTTTGTGATTGGGTCCAATCAAACCGTACTCCACGGTCCACCAATGAAAACGCGCTACACGTCGCGCCGGTGATGGCGGACTATTTTCGGCTATCTGCTTCGCTTCTTCCACTGCTTGAGTCGCTTCCTCTAATATTTGTCGATCAGAAACCTCATCGGCTAATAGCTCGGCGATGTGCTTTTGAGCATGGTATAGTTGCATATCTATTTCGTTTAATTGGGTGTTTGCACCGAGTTCGCCTAGTCGTTGGAGAAACTCCCGATACTCTGCACTGTGAAGCATCGGCAGATGGCCGGCTGCCTCGTGAATAATATCTGGGATGGGCGTGTAGCCTAATTGACTTCGGGAGCGAATGGGCTTCGAGATTGGAAGAATGGAATTTGCTTGCAACAGCATAAAGATGTCTGGTGGTATAAAACCGTCCACGACGATTGCACTCCACCCCCATCGTCCGAGTGCTTCTTGAACCATTTCTAACGATGGGATTGCAGACTTGGTCATTCCAGTGCTGACAAAAGACTCTTTGTAATTCACCGCGGTGTGTCCAACCAATACTTCTTCGAGCGCTTCAGTCGCTAATCTCCAAGTTTCGTGGTCTTCCAGAGTGTACTCGGAATATTTCTGGTCGACGCCGAAAGTATCAATCGCTTCTTTAACATCACTTTCAAGTGTAATCACAAAAGTCTCCTAATATCTACAATGAACATGAGCTTTCTGCTGTATACCATCGTTCGGATGCGACGCATTGATTGTTAATCGCTCCTTTCAAGCTCAAATCAAACTCAACCATTTAGTATAAGGCAAAACCGTGAATTCCATCACTGATCGCTTTTCTCGCCGCGCACTGACTACATTCGTGGTTTTTGCTTCGTTAATGATTTTATCGTTATTCGCCGGTCTGAACCTATCTCCAAAATGGCTAATTTCGACCACGGTTCTCGATGTTCAAGAAAACGAAGGTGGCGAACTCTATTACATGTATAAGAAAGAGAAGAAATTCTTTCAACCGAAAGCTGAAGATCGATCGGTTTTGTTTGCGTTACCCGAAAACTTTTCCGGCGAGCTTGAAATACTCAGAGAATATGTCGT
Organism: Gammaproteobacteria bacterium; assembly: GCA_009841615.1. Lineage (GTDB taxonomy): Bacteria > Pseudomonadota > Gammaproteobacteria > Pseudomonadales > Azotimanducaceae > Bin55. The sequence goes on from VXLL01000004.1 coordinate 217,462, forward strand.
TGTAGAAATAGATGGTGGAACGCTCGAATATCGAGAACTACTCGCACAAAAACATTGGGGATTCTGGTCCCTCTTACCGGCTTTTTGTGCCGTGTTTTTATGTTGGCTCACGCGTGAACCGATCACCGCATTACTGGGTGGAATCGTATCCGGTGCTCTTTTACTCGGCTTCTATGATCTAACAGGCGAGGTACTCGTGCCTACGATAGGGACAACCGATACCGCCGCCATCTTGATTTTGTACCTCTGGTTTCTCGGCGGTCTGCTGGGAGTTTGGTCCAAGTCTGGTGCGGCCCTTGCATTTGCAGAGTGGATGACCCATCACGTTGTGAGAGGACCTCGATCAGCTAAGTTGGTGGCATGGTTTTTAGGGGTCGTATTCTTTCAAGGTGGTACCGTCAGTACGGTTCTCGTCGGAACCACGGTGAAACCGATCGCTGACAAGGAGAAGATTAGTCACGAAGAACTTGCGTACATCGTAGACTCTACTGCTTCACCTATCGCATCGCAACTTGCTTTTAACGCCTGGCCTGGATATGTGCAAGTCTTTATTTTCATTCCTGGGGTCGCGTTTCTTGCGACGGAGCAAGACCGAGTAGCGTTTTTCTTTGCAAGCGTACCCTTTTGCTTCTATGCAATCTTCGCAGTGCTTGGGACATTCCTTCTGAGTATAGAAAAACCTCTGTATTTAGGAAAGCGCATGCGAGAGGCAATGAACCGTTCTAGGACCACAGGGAAACTAGATAGTGATGACGCAGTTCCTCTCGCAGCCCCTGAACTACAAGACACTGTCATACCGAAGGGATATTCCCCGCATCTGCTAGAGTTTATTGTCCCGTTGGTATTACTCATTGCTATAGCAATCGGTACGTTTGTTTATTTCGGATCACCGAATGTTCAGTGGGCGTTTGGCATTGCCTTACTGGTTGCCGCCGGTACCTCGTTAGCCCGTGGTATGACGATTAAAGAACTGATCGATGGAGTTAGTACGGGGATGAAGAGCCTCTTGATCGGTTCATTGATTTTGATGCTTGCGATTACCATTGGTGCCGTGAGCAAGCAGGCTGGAGGTGGAACCTACCTCGTAGCTCTTCTTGGCGACGCTTTACCTTGGTATTTATTACCAGTCCTACTACAACTCATGACAATGACAATTGCATTCTCAACCGGGACCAGCTGGGGCACCTATGCTGTAGCGTTTCCATTAGCAATGCCGTTAGCATGGGCAATAGCGAACGGTCAAGACTTAGCGCATCCATGGTTCTTTATGACTCTTTGTTTTGCCTCAGTCATGGACGGTAGTGTCTATGGTGATCAGTGCTCTCCAATATCGGATACCACAGTTCTAAGTTCGATGTGTACGGGATGCGATCTGATGGATCACGTTCGAACACAAATCCCACAAGCTACCTTTGCTGCTATGCTCGCGGCAATTGCGTGGACGGTACTCGCGTTTTTTGCAGGTGTAGGATTTGGCGGCTAACCAACACCCTTCGGGCTGAGAGAACCACTTGCAGCCATGTTCGATTATGGTCGTGGCGGACAAGTAATTAGTCGCGTGTGTCTTGGATCTTATTTGGTTCAATTCATAACTGAGCGTCGCACACTCATACTCACAGAAAACATAGGGACTATAGGTACGTTTCTTTGCGGATTAAATACTTCTAAGATCAGGTCTGGATGGGTATGACAGATTTAGTGTTATGGGTGTTTTCCGATGGAAGAAAGGGGCACGAAAAACAAGCTGTTGGTCTAATACAAGCTATAGAAAGTTTGATAGAGAACAGTGTCGAAGTACACCGAATTGCAGTTGGTACACCCGTAAAGAGGTTGTCAGAATTGCCAAAACCCTCCCTAGTTCTTGGAGCGGGCAATGCTACGCACTTACCTATGTTGATGACGAAGGTACTCTTTAAAGTACCTTGCGTCGTACTGATGAAACCCTCTCTTCCGACTATTTTTTTTGATCTGGTTCTTGTACCGCATCATGATGTTTGTTCGAATTTCGGCAACGTCCACACAACTAGGGGAGTGCTCTCCCCTATTCCCGATGTAAGCGCTAATCCCACGCAAGGCGTGATTTTGCTCGGTGGAATTAGTCGACACTTCCATTGGGACTCGGAATCTGTCCTCGACACGGTTGCGAACATATGCGTGGCTTCTCCACACAAACACTGGACCATCTGTGATTCACCGAGAAGCCCCACTAACTTATTGAACGGGCTTGACAATCCATCTAACGTAACCACTCGTCAATGGCGAACTACCAGTGAGTCTTTTATTACTGATTTACTCAATTCGAGCTCTGAAACTTGGGTGACTTGCGATTCCGCGACGATGCTCTATGAAGCACTCAATACCGGAGCACCCGTAGGAGTTATCGAATTGCTGTCTAAACGGAAAAACAACAAACTCGCACGAGGTATCCAAGATTTAGTGAAACATCAGCAAGTGAGTTTGTCGAGCGAGGGTTATTCGATAGGAAAGGACCTGTCATTGACGTCCCCAGGTCAGGAAACGCGTAGATGTGCAAGACTTTGCCTAAATCTACTTAAACTTAAAAAATGTCATACAATTGTTACACTATAAAGACAGTTTTTAGGTATTTCGCATCTTAGAGAGACTCATTATGAAAAACAGGACTCAAATTTCTTACACACTTTGTGGTGCCTTGGTACCCTTTCTCTTTGCTTCAGTAAATGCCGAAGAGGTTGCTGCTCACAGTATGGACGTGAGCGACAAGATTCTCCTAATGGACACTATAAACGTTACCTCAAATAAGGATATTGCCGAAGAAGACGAAACTTCAGGCGACCCCGAGGTGGATGAAGTTTTGAATTTAGTCGATAGTTTGATGTCGTTATCGGACGAGTCTACTGATGAATCAACTTCGGTAGAATCGGACGAAGTGTCCGATAGTGAATCCAAAGGAGCGACTGTTCAATCAGCTATCACTGATCAGAAGACGGACAAAGTACATACATCAGACTCGAATCCTTCCAAACCACAAAAGACTGAATCCAAAACAGTTTCTGATCAAAAAACTAACGACACAGAGTAATTAAAGAACTGTCAAGTTAGCCAAGTCTGACTGTTCATCGCTCTCTCGCAGACTGCGAGCGATGGGTACTCGCTCACATGTGCCTCTCTCTCCGAAGAGCATGGCGCTATCGTTTGAACACACGCGAATACACGCAGCTTTTGGATTACAGAGCGAACACCTTCTCAATTGCTGAGCTGGTAAAGCGTCAAATCACGTTCGTTTAACTCAAGAATAGATCCCACGTCGGCAGCTGTCAGTATGCAACTGGGATAGGTTTATCGACAGTGAGGAGAGTTGAGGACCGTTGAAAGATATATAGAGATTGACGCACGTTGCGGCAATTTCGAGCAACGGTGAAAACTAGCGACGTTTATACGTTCTCAATCTAAAACAACGTTAAGAATCTATTGTAAATATTACGTGCCTGTGATTCTGTACGTCCATACGCAAAGCAAAATGGCGGAGCGGACGGGGCTCGAACCCGCGACCCCTAGCGTGACAGGCTAGTATTCTAAACCAACTGAACTACCGCTCCGAGGACTCTCTCTGGTGGGTGTTGTAGGGATCGAACCTACGACCTATGGCTTGTAAGGCCATCGCTCTCCCGAACTGAGCTAAACACCCATGAAGAAAGATCATAATTTTAAGTTCGCGCTATTGAGTGTCAAGACTCTAGTTCACTCCTCACTAGCGAGACTGAATGTCGTGCACGGATAGATCACCGAATATGCAGGATAGCAGCGTCGATTTCGTATAAAGAGGTAAAATCGTATCCCGCTTGTACATAGAGGATTACTTACATGAAAAAAGCACTCATTCTTGTTATATCGTTCATATTGCTTACCTCCGTGTCTTCGTACGCCCAACGTAGTTCGACTAACACTTGGGCAGGTTATAGTTTGAACCAACTTGAAACCTTTTCGAGTAATGTGTTTGAGTTGCTCGACTCGGATAAAAATGGTTCGATCACGTTAGACGAAATTGATCTTATGAAAGAAGAATCTGAAGAACCCTTGAGTGAGGAAGAGTTAGCGCTTCAACGAAGACGAATGAACTTAATCAGTAGTTACTTTTGGACTGAAGAAGAAATTAACACGTTCGAAGTTGCTGACACTAACGGCGACGGTTCCTTGAACCGAGATGAGTACGACAATCTTGAATCTAGCGTCCGGACTCGCATTTTGGAACTAGGCATTGAGTCTCTTGATACGGATCAGAACGGCAGTGTTGAAGCGAAGGAATTTAGTGCACATTTAGAGAGTTTCAACGAGTGGGACAACGATGGTAATGGCACAATTGATCGTGCAGAAATGCGAGAAATTTCAAATCGTAGGTTTCACACGGATATCCGTAGCCGATGGACCGCAGGTGACAGTCTCGTTGGAGAAGAGCGCCGTCGTTTAGTCTTCGAACGCGAATTGCGCGCTACTGAACGTCAACTACCCGCTGCTTCAGAGCGCAAAAAAGACTGACAAGACGCTTACGATTGACGATTTGTACTGTTTTCTGAACCAAGTACAGCCCACTTAAACTAGCCGTCATCAGATAATTAGTTTGTCATTTCTTTCGCAAGACTGAATCGTCAATTCTCGCGGGATTTTCAGTGTGGTTGCGTAACAGTAACACAGAAGGTTTACTACCAGGACAAGCCAAATGAGACCGAAACCATTTTTCTTCATTTTTTCGATTACGACGCTCCTACTAGCGTCTATAACTCTAGTAGCTCAGGAGAGAGAAAGACCTGCTCCTGCACGCTCTCTTTCCGCCGATGCATTTTCTACTTGGGCTCTCGCCGACATCGACGAAGTACGAGAAGCATCAAAAGAGACGTTTAAATTACTCGACGCGAACAACAGTGGTTCGATTACGTTAGATGAAATTGACATTCTCGAAGAACTCATTGAGGGAGAGGAAAGCCTTCCAGTAGAAGAACTCGCCGAACTTCGCCAACGCTTGAACATAGTTTCCCGCACGTTTATGCATCTTGAGGAAGAAATAGACCATTTTGAAATTGCTGACACAGATCACGACGGATCCTTGAGTGAGGCTGAGTTTGACCTTCAAGAAGCGTCAGTACGTACCCACATCCTACAACTGAATCTTGATTCATTTGACAAAGACAAAAACGGCGGCATCGAAGAGCGCGAATTTACCGCCCACTTGGACGATGTGGAAGATCTTGATACTGACGGCGATGGTAGTCTTAGTCGTGCGGAACTTAGAGGAATTGAGAACCGAAGGCTACTACAAGACATTCGAGTGAGTGCGTGGCAGGGGCAAGCGCGCACCGAGCGTAGAGCAGCAACACAGTCCCGTAGCGACAGTAAGAAAGAAGAAAGCCGATAACTCGTTCAATTTAAGAGTTTTGCGAAACCAAACATGGATTGGATACACCATTCCGTGGTTTTTTTTGATGAACCTGTTAGCTGAACACGTAAGTCGTTGGACTGTATGCACTATTCAACCTGAAACCTTTTGATGTCTCCAAACAAAATACGACGATACGATCACCTAAATACTGGCTCAATTGACACACTCATGGGTCTCAATAAGAGAACATCGACGAATGAGTCGTACATCAAAACCACTCCAGCATCGAAGGATCACATTCGTAATAGCGTCGAATAGAGCATGATTGGATCCAATGAAAACAAAATTCGTCCGTTTTTAGTCTTTGATTGAGGTTCCATAAATGAAACTAGCTCCATTTGTAGTAAGCACGCTTGTATTCCTGACAACCGTAGTGATACACAGTCAACAGATATCTGAAGAAGAATCTCCCGAATACACGTTGAATCAACTTGAAACTGCGATCAATAATGTATTCGAAATGCTTGACGCTGACGAAAACGGATCAATCACACTAGATGAGATTGATCTCTCGAGAGAAGGCTCGGATGAACCACTCAACCGGGACGAGCTAGCTCCGCGCATTCGCAAATTGGGTCTGATCAATCACTACTTTAGGACGGACCAAGAAGTTAACACGTTTGAGGTGGGGGACACTAACGGGAACCGTTCGTTGACCCGAAGAGAATTCGACGAACTTGGTACCAACTTACGTACTCATAGACTGAAACTTGGATTGCAAGCACTTGACTCCAACAAGAACGGAAACGTGGAAGCGAATGAATTTGCGGCGCATCTTGAAGAATTCGACGAATGGGACTCTGACGGCGATGGGGCACTTAATCGTAAGGAAATGGCAGAGATTCCAGAATTTCACAGAATTCAGATCGAATTGCATCGTCCTATGTTCGATCAACGTGCAGCCGCGGAGCTAGATTACTATGTCGCCCTACGCGAACGTCGAGCCGCCGCCGAACAAGACCAAACTCCTAGTCGGAGACTTCCGCCTATATTTGCGCATGGCACCGCTGCAAACATCGATGAATTGCGCGAAGCATCTAAAAACACATTCGATCTACTCGACGCTGATGACAGCCGTTCAATTACTTTGGACGAAATTGACATCACCAAAGAATTGATTGAAGGTGAAGAAAAACTACCCACAGAGAAACTCGCGGAATTACGGCGTCGAGCCGAGGTAATTTCTTACACATTCCTAAATATTGAAGAAAAGATCGACAACTTCGAAGTTGCAGACACGAATCACAATGGAACGTTAAACGAAACTGAGTTTGACCTCCTCTCGACCACCGTGCGTACATACAGGTTGCAACTCGGTTTAGATGCTATCGACTCAGATAAGAATGGTAGCGTTCAACTGAGTGAGTTTTCGGCCCACTTAGACAATATCGAAAAATTCGATTCCGACGGAGACGGAACAATCAGCCCTGAAGAAATGCGCGATGTTGTAGATTTCAGGTTAAACTTGGACATTCATGTCTATCAATCAGAAGCGTTCGGTCGAGCGACAGAGGAAGAAGCTCAGGCTCAAGCTCAGTGACGTACTAGACAACGCTCACGCTCTTCAGTAATCCGCGATACTCTACTACTCTAGGTTAGGCTTAGTGCCATTTCACTATTTCGTGGTGCTAAGCTCTTTGAGCGGCGTAATGTAAAACCGAGGGAAATTAAGACTCGTTTTTGACGGAATTAGTCGTTCTCGACCGATCCTGACTCAGCGATTGTGCCCTCAGGTTCTGGAAGTGGGGCAACAGTTGGTTTTATGGATGTGATCCATTCACCTCGCCATACCCAAATCCATGTCCCAATAGCGGTAGGAAGTAACACGATAAACGACAACGAGGCGTACGTGTCAACTAGGTTGTTCTCCAAAAACACTAAATAGATTGCGAACGACGACACCGTGCAAACCAATACAGTAAGTAAAGGGAGTGCTACGATTCGAAAACCTAGTCGAACATATAACGTAATGACTCCCTCAGGGGCATTTGGTAATTCCTCTGGTTTGAGTAACACTCTAATCATGTACACGACCAAAGCAACAAATGCTGCGGTACAGTTCATCAAGGTGCAAACTTCCGTTTGCCAAAGCGTCACGTCTTCCGTGATAAAGGTAAATATCCATAGAAACCCATCTATGTCGTCAATCGCATCAAACCCGGAGAAAAGAAATGAAACACAGGATTTGACGATGATCAGTACTAAGACCCCCAACGGGAAGATCACGAAGAAAAACGTTCCTAAATGGACAAAGAGAGTCCGCGCCGTATGCGCTGTGCTAAGTACTTTAAACAGAGTCATCATTCAACTCCTGAGGCGGAATCACTCAGAACTTGCTTCAGTCCCAACATCTGTGCATACCCTATCCCGATCGCGTCATTGCCTAGGAGAGTTAAGGGCTAGAGTGAACATGCGCTAGATCGACCGCTTCGTTTGATTTACACAATAACATCAAACAACTGTCCTTAGTTCAAACTCATGCATTGCATAAACCGAATATTAGCCTGTCACGCAAAATCTGAAGACGTTGATGATGAAGGTTGAATGGAAGTGATCCACACACCGCGCCAAACCCAAATCCACGTTCCAATAGCTGTCGGGAGTAACACGATCAAAGAAATTACGTGGTAGGTGTCAACAAAGCTATCCACTCCAGAAAAGACAAAGAATACGGCTAGCGAGGTAAGCGTGCAAATCACTACTGTTAGCAACGGCAGCGCTATCATCCTTAGACCTAAGCGTATGTGCAGAGCAATAATTCCTGGGGCCGAACTTGGTAATTCGCCCATTTTGAGTAATGCTCGAACCATGAAGACTACCAACGCCACGAAACCGGCTGTGCTATTCAAAAGGGTACAAGTTTCCACCAGAGTAGTGTCATTTTCAAACACACCAAATATAAACTGAATGAAATATTTGGAAACTATGAGCACCAATACCCCAACCGGAAATATCACAATAAAGAGAACTGCAAGATGAATCAGGAGGCTGTATATAGCTTCCGCGGTACTGAGTTCTTTGATTTGTGTCATTGCTCCCACCCCTGTCTACTGTTTCATGAAGGTTATATCAAAGAATCAGCGAATTAAAAAACAAGAAGAAAGAGATTCTCCGCCACACAGCATGGTTTAGGCATACCCTCTGCTTCGACCGTTACCTCAACCATGATCTCAATCATACCTTTTTTGAACTCTACGCGTTTGAGTGTTGAATGTGCTCTGATTCGAGATCCAACCAAGACTGGACTTGGAAATCGAACTCTATCAAAGCCATAGTTCAACATGTGCTTCATGCCTTCAATATGGTAAATAGACAACGGTTGTTCGCGAGGTAGCTGATTCATAATCGACAGCGTTAAATCACCATGCGCGATGGTCGTGCCGAATGGACTCGCTTTTGCTTGTTCTGGATTCACGTGAATCCATTGATAGTCTAAGGTTGCTTCAGCAAAGGTATTTATTCGTTCTTGGGAAATCTCAAACCAATCCGAAGGGGACTCACTCTGTCCAATTTTTTGTGTGAGAGTTTCATATGCATTTTGTATGTGTTCGTTCATCCTGACCTCCAAAATGGTGTTTTCGCTGTTCCACAAATTGTAGCGAACGATATCGTTTCAAAGTTTCGTGTTATTTTTAGGAAAGCACCGTCTCACGAACGATTTCGTACTTCTATCGATACTCCGTGAAACTTCGGAGCAAACACGTTGGTCAAAGCATCAGCAGTGTAATGGGATTGTGTTGGCTGTTTTAGCTCCCCAAGTTAAGCAATCAAATGCTTAATAGCTCAGAGTACGTGCAGACAAGCTACAATTAACACATTATTGAATATAAGTAATCATGAGAAAGGGAGATCTCAGGTCACTGATGAATCGAAATGACGATGGTGCTGACGAACGAAGCACGCAGGATCGAGTGCGAACAAACGTCAAAGATCTCATCGACTCCATTACCAGTTGGTTTTCGAAGCTCAAACACTCAAATAAAGCAGTTCGCGCGCTCATAGCCGATCCCGATGACACTAAAAAAGTGTTTGAGGTTATGGCTACGATGCGTGGTAAGTCCCTTGTTAAAGTATTTAAGAAGTTTAAGGCAACTAAAACCGGCGAGTGCATATTGAAGCGAAAGGTCGAACTATTGGACGTCCTTAACGATCACGCAAATCTAATGAGTTTAAATCCAGATTCCTTAGGGCAGGCATACCTCCGTTTCTTAGACCAAGCAAAGCTTGAGTCCGGAGGGCTAGTCTATGCCAGTGAAGATTACTATCGAAACGTGAAAGATCCGGAATTGTTGCTATTTATGAGAAGAAATCGCGACAGTCATGACCTTTGGCACACACTTACTCAATATGGACGAGACACCTTGGGCGAGACTTGTCTACTTGCATTCACCTACGCGCAAACGAAGAACCCTGGAATCCGACTGATAGTACTGTTAGCGAGTGTTCGTCTCTATCGCGAATATGGACACGGTACTTTTGCTGCTCTGTGGCGCGCGTATGGAGACGGCAAGCGTGCTAGTTGGTTACTGGCACAGCCATATGAAGAAATGCTACCGTTGAATATTGAGCAAGTTCGCGTCATGCTTTCTATACCTGACCCGAACGCATATCGGGTGGTACTCGCTCGACAAAACACACCTAAAAAACGCCTCGCGACTTAGTTTCCAAGCTCTTCAATCTTCCTTTTCGACAGGATCGGTATCGTACCCTTCTAGTCTAAACAGTGTTGAGAACACCAAATCACAGAAGAACAAAGATCGCCAATGCTAATAGACTAATAGCAAGTACCAGGCCATACACGAGGGTCAAGACAAAAAATTTCATGAGCGAGACAAAGTGTCCTGATCCGTAAAACTTCTTAAACGACAGGTAGATGTGCACTAGGATGAATAAAAACAGCAGAAGAATTATTATTTCTATCACATAAGGAATATTGGAGACAACAGGAATGATGGAGAAAATCAAGGATAACAAAATTTCGACCGTCAAGGTTATAAATGCGAGTGCATGAATATGCATAGCAAAAATTAATTGAAATACGACCCTAATACCCTTACCAAGGCTAAGTAGACTCAAAATCGACACGAAAATTGGTAAGAGCACGAACATCATCAAGGGCAAGTTCTCAGTGACGTCGTCGACAAATTCCGGTACGTTGTGTGCGGCATTAATAAGACCCCCTAACACCCGTTTCTCAAAACCTGAAACTTCCCTAAATCCTTCGTCTCCGTATTGATCGTCAATCCATGACAACATGATTTTCACCATATTCAGTAGTTCCCCTTGCTCTCTACTTCGCACAATGGCTTCCCCCAAAGTTCGTGTGCCTGGATCGTCTTGGAAGAGTTCGTTCAACACTCTTAAACGTCTATGAGCTTCTTCGGCTTGTTGAATTTCTTCGATTAATCCCCAATCGCTAACTCCATGAGATACGAGGTCTTGTAGGTAGTCTGTTATCTCGAAAATACGTTCACTCCATGGATCGCTCTCAAGAGTCACGATACGGCCCATTAGAACACTCTTTGCACTCTCAAAAGCACCCTCTTCAGCTCGAACTAGACTCCTGATCGAAGTTAGATATTCGTCAATTTCCTCCTGCGAACGATCTGGAGGTTTATCGTGCTGTGTGAGTGAGATCTCCGCCTGAGAAGCTTCGTTCCCTTCGGAAGAACGTTCCTCGCCAATGTTTTGGCTTCGAGTTGTAATCGCGAACAAAAAAAAGAAAACCAGACTGCTGAACAAGTACAGTCGAATGGGAGTCACATAACTCGCTCGCTTGTTATCCCGAAACTGTACGGACAAAGTCCCAGGACGAAAGAACAGTGTCGATAGCGTCGTGAACACGCGAGAATCGACATCAAACATCTCTTTAAAGAAATCACCGATGACCTTGAACACTGAGCGGTTGTAGTGCGAATCTTTCTGACCACACACCCAGCAAAATGCACCCAACAACTCTTCACCACAGTTGTCACACTTTGTGTCATTACTTGGTTGCTGTTCTAATGTCGTCATGAACAAAAAGAAACTTTAGTTCGATAGATTGAACTACTGGAACTCATAAATGTTCCAGCAAAATGTAATCTACCATTTTAGGTCGATCTGCTGGTTTCTGCATTGCAGAAAGTTTATCCTTGAGTATGTTAGAAACTTAATCTGTTCTCTTGCGCCATGTTGCTACGCTTGCACTTCACGAATTGAAGTTCGACCTAATTGGCGCAACGACGAACTACTGATGAGCGAAACAATTGCAAAAACGCAGTACACTGTTGCTCCCATACCTACCGCGACTAACAAGGAACTCCGATCAGCTACTAGCCCCAAGAACAAGCCACCAAGAGGCACTAGATTAAATCCGATGGTGTTTATTCCCATGACTCTACCTCGAAGATGATGCGGTACGGCTAGTTGCATCGTGGTCATGGCGTTAATTAGAAAGAAAGAAGCCAGCAACGCGCCTACTACAGCGCAGGTGAAAGCCAAGAAAAACCGTTGGTTGTTTGCAGCAAACGCGAACGCGAACGTTGCCGCTGCCGACGTTATACCACCACCAAGCATGACGTAACCGAGCCTTCTTTTCCGGCGCATGCTGCCAACGATTATTGTTCCAATCACTGAACCCAACCCACCTGCGGCCAGTAATAACCCAAATTCGCGTTCGCCTTGTCCGAGTAGCGCCGTAAATCTCGACATTTGTTGGACGTAGGATTGTACAAAAAACATTCCCAAAAAAGTTAGTAGAGTTAACCATCTAAACATCGGATGAATGAAAATAAATCGGACGCCATCACGTAATTCTCGCCACGCGGAAGTATTGACTGAAGGTTCACTATCATGCATCGGTATGGTTAGCAAGATAAAAAACATGACCAAGAATCCTAACGTGCAGATTGAGAAGACTACACTCGTACCAGCGAACCAAAGAATCACACCTCCGAGTGCTGGTGCAAGCATACGATTGGACTGCCACACAAATGCGTTGAGCGACACAGCGCTCAAGTAGGACTGTCTCCGCACCAAAGATGGATAAATTGAAGCTCGAACCGGCCAATCAATACCCGTAATAAAAGAAAATGCCGCTGCGATCGAGTAGACATGCCATACCCGAACTAGTCCTGTGAGGTCAAGAATCGTTAGTAGTCCCACCAAAATGGTATTACAAAGACTTGTACAAAGTAGGAGAGTCCGTTTATTCATGCGATCCGCAATCACTCCTCCTGCTAGATTCATGACGATGCCAGGTACAGCCATCATCGCGCCGAGGACGCCCAGATTGATTTCTGAGCCAGTCATCTCTTCGATGAGCCAGAGTTGACCTACATACAGTAAATTGGAAGCGGAAACAGACGCAAATGAACCATACCAATATCGACGAAATGAAGGATAGAGTAACGCAGGAAATCGTCTAAAAAGTCTGGGAGTTGCCATAGGAGTTAGCTTGATATGACCTCGGCAGACGCTAATTCAATGACGAAGACGCGACAATCGTTTCGATGATGTTGGTTGGATTGGCGACTGAGCATCGCGAAGTGTATAGCAGATGTCATTAATGAATTTGGCGTACATAAAATTGCTCTGAACTGGTGACTACCACACCCATTGGATTCAATAGCAGATTTATGAAGAAAGCCGGTCCGAGCAGGAGTCAAGTACACATCCTATGGCTTGTCGTACCGATTCTTAGCATTCTAAGTATCCATACTCTGGGAGAACAAGAACCAAAACCTGCCGCTAAAGACTTCCCGTGGCTACACACTTTAGAGGTGGGTGAATGGCCGACAACGTTTAAAACTAATGATGAAGTAGTCCGAACCGGAAAACCGTTTCGTCAGATCCCTTTTGGACTCCATTCCCTAGAAGAAGATCAGGAAGCAAACCCTACAGTACTAATTGGTATTCACGGATTTAAAGCTCGCGGATTTGAGTGGGTCTACCCGCTCTTAGTCATGGACAATGACTCTATACACACTCATTACTTTCGCTGGGACTTTTTGGAAAAAAACTCCAGAGCGAGGAGGTTATTACTAGAAGATTTGTCCGATCTGATTGAGCAAAGAACCGCACCTTTGGAACGAGTCGTAATCGTGGCTCACAGTTGTGGTGGAGTAATGGTGACTGCGGCTATCAACGACTTGCCGAAAGATGTAAATTTTGATATTCATACGGTAGCGTCCCCGTTGAACGGCTTGGGTTTGTTTACGGTCTGTAGGCCTAATTTACCTGAAAAGTTGCCCGACAATGTGACTTTGACGCAATGGCGTACATCAAAGGACAAGGATAGTGTGTTTTGGTGGTTTCCAAACGACCCCCAAGTAATAACCCTAGATTATGGTCTCACGATTGATTTACCCAAAAAATACCATGGTATTCGATTGGGGCACGTACGTTCCTTAAGCTGGGTAGCCGAACGTATCTTTTCCGAAGATCCGCTCAACGAAAGTTTCTCGCCTGAACAATTTTTTGAGAATAAGATTTTCGAGTCGTCATCGTCGCCAGCTTCTGACTAAAGTCTGCGACTTGACCGGCCACAACATGAATAACGTCGCCTTCTCGCTCGACGATCCCTTTGATGCGGACTAATTGTCCTTGCAATATTTCCGCACGATAGCTGTCCAGTACTGCTTTCCAAACTACGATATTACTGTTCCCCGTCTCGTCTTCTAACAAAAGAAAAACGACCCCAACGCTCGAACTTGGCCGTTGTCTACACGTGATCAGACCTGCGAGTTGCACTAAGCGGCCAGGCCTCACGGAAGGCAAGTCTGCTGCGGTAATGCACCGCTGAAATTCTTGATCACCCCGTAACAATTTCATTGGATGATCGCCTAAAGTAAGTCCGAGATAATTGAAATCCGACATCATACTTTCCCCGAGGGACGGTTCCGGCATTTCTACTTCAGTGTGATATGGTTCTGTCGCCTTTACAGCCTGCCATAGGACAGGTAATTGTGCAATTCCAGCCGCATCCCAATGTGCTTGAAATCGATTCCCCGAAATACTCTTAAGTGCTCCAGCACGCGCTAGCGTAGTAAGCATCGCAGTAGTAAGTTCTGCCCTACGAGCCAGATCATCGATATCTTGATAGGGCTGATTTGCTTCAATGCGTAATCCAATATCTTCCCCTAACCCCTTAATTTGTCGCAGTCCTACACGCATAGCTCCTTGTGGTCGATCATAAGCGGGCAACGCTTTATCGCACGGCTCTAAACAATAATCCCAGCCACTGTACTGGACATCGGCTGCACGCACTTCTAAATCATGTCTAGTTGCGTCTTGAATAATTTGGGACGGCGAATAGAAACCCATGGGCAAACTGTTCAATAAGCCGCAATAGAACGCAGCCGGCTCATAGCATTTCAACCAAGCTGAAATATAAACCAAAAGTGCGAAACTAGACGCATGAGACTCTGGAAATCCGTACTCTCCAAAACCCTTGATTTGTTCAAATATGCGATCTGCAAACTCTCGTGGATGCCCGCGTTGGAGCATCCCATCAATGAGTTTTTGTTGAAATTTTTCCAGACCACCGCGACGCTGCCAGGCAGCCATTGCTCGTCGTAGCTGGTCTGCTTCACCGGCTGTGAAACCAGCCGCGACCATGGCTAACTCAATAACCTGCTCCTGAAAGATAGGAATACCTAACGTGCGTTCCAGTACTTTGCGGACGGCTTCATTGGAGTAAGTGACTTCTTCCTTTTGTTGCCGACGACGAAGATAAGGATGCACCATGTTGCCCTGAATAGGACCAGGGCGCACGATCGCAACTTCAATCACCAAATCGTAAAAACACACCGGCTTGAGTCGCGGTAGCATCGACATCTGCGCTCTGGATTCCACTTGAAAGACCCCTAAACTATCGGCTCGGTGGAGCATTTCATAGGTCTTTGCGTCCTCTGGCGGGATGGCACTCACCGTCAATTGTTGAGACCCACGAAAACCGCGAAATTCATTGACTAACGTGAGTGTTTTGCGTATCGCTGTCAACATGCCTAGGCCCAGAACATCGACTTTCAGTAAGTGCATTGCTTCCAGATCTTCTTTATCCCACTGAATCACTGTTCGATCAGGCATCGCCGCGTTCTCCACCGGCACCAACTCAGACAGTGGACCGCGTGAGATCACAAAACCTCCCACATGTTGCGATAAGTGGCGTGGAAAGCCAATGATTTCATTGACTAACGCGATAAAGAGCTGCATGGTTCGTGCTTGAGGATCCAGGCCTAACTTCTGAAGTCTTTCATTAATTTCTTCTTGTTTGTCCCACCAGGACATGGATTTAGCTAATAAATCAACTGTATCTAAATCTAGACCCAGTGCTTTCCCCACATCACGTATGGCACTACGCGGCCGATACGTGACTAACGTAGCTGCTAGCGCGGCTCGTTCGCGGGTGTACTTTGAATAGATAAATTGAATGACTTCTTCCCGACGTTCATGTTCAAAGTCCACATCAATGTCGGGAGGTTCGTGCCGTTCCTTCGATACGAATCGTTCAAACAATACGTGGATCCGGTCTGGGTCGACTTCAGTGATAAATAAACAATAGCAAATGGCTGAATTGGCTGCTGATCCCCTACCCTGACAAAGTATGTCGCGTTCCCGCGCAAAACGCACGATATCGTGTACCGTTAAAAAATAGTATTCGTACTGTAATTCCGCGACGAGCACTAGTTCTTTTTCAATCAATTTTTCAACATCCGCTGGAATCCCTTGTGGCCAACGTTGTTGCGCCCCTTCGTAGGTTAATTGCCGTAAATATTCAGCCGCAGTCATCCCGGCCGGCACTAACTCTGCGGGATATTCATACCGTAGCGAGTTCAAAGAAAAATCACAAGCTCGGGCAATGGTGAGTGATTCTTGCAACAGTTCCTCAGCATACAATGCCGTCAACGCCTCGTAGGAACGTAGGTGTCTTTCCGCATTGGAAAAGGTCTTGGTTCCTAACTGACTCACCGGTAGACCAAGTCGAATGGCGGTCAGCGTATCCTGTAGAGCTTTACGTTCCGGGACATGCATGTGCACATCGTTGCTTGCCACCAGCGGTAGTTCCAATTGCATCGACAAAGTGAGCACATTAGCCGTTTTCATTAAATCATCATCGGTTAAAAACAGTTCCAGTGCCAGCCACAAATGCTTCAAATACTGTCGTAATCTTTGTCCTTGCGCGATTAACGTTTCTAGAGGCAGAGCTTTAGGTATCCACAATGCAAAACACTCGGACACCGTATCTTCTAAATCATGTAGGTGGAGTTCGTACTCACCTTTATTTCCACGACGGCGACCTTTAGTGATAAAAGCAGATAGTTGCGCATAAGCCTTACGTGTCGGCGCGAGTAATACCAGCTGCACTGCCTCTTCATCATTGCCATCCGAGAGATGAAATTCCGCACCGACGATCAGCTTGATTCCTTGCTGCGTCGCTGTTACATGCGCTTTGACGATTCCGGATAGTGAGCACTCATCGGTAATAGCAATAGCTTCATATCCCAGTTCCTTCGCGCGTCTGACTAGTTCTTCCGGATGCGAAGCACCCTGTAAGAAAGAAAAATTACTCTTGCAATGTAGCTCAGCAAAAGGAACTCGAGCCTCATGCCTAGATTCTTGTTCAGCTTGAGCTTTAAGCGAAGTAGCCATGTTGAAACCATCCATATTCATCATTAAACAACCAACATAAGGCACCACTTTCGTGTCGCCCGATGAAATAATCTCGCTGTACTCGGTCCTCCCACCAACCATCCTCGATACGTACTGGTCCTTGAAGAATCTCAAAGTCTTTGGACTTGACCGATAGCGGGCGTGCAAACAACCATAAGGGACGACTATTCGCCGCTATCTCGGTGCTGGGATGGTGTGATTTCTTGTGCCTTGTACTATGATCCGAAACCGGCGACCAAGCAAATTCCGGACGATGATCATCGTGGCTACACAACAACTCCCAGGAATCCGGACCGAGACGGGCCGTAAGCCGATCCAACAAATCTTCTGGCAGAA
The DNA here is from genome assembly GCA_009841615.1 of Gammaproteobacteria bacterium. GTDB lineage: Bacteria > Pseudomonadota > Gammaproteobacteria > Pseudomonadales > Azotimanducaceae > Bin55. The sequence continues at coordinate 234,866 of VXLL01000004.1, forward strand.
CCGGTCTCACCTCATAACCACCCATTAAATCCTTCGTTAAAGCCCCGGCTTTAGCTAATGACGCTACCTGTGTTGCTTCTAACCTTAGCGATAACACCTCTTGCGGTAGCTTGCGCTCACTCAACGATAACTCAGAAAACTCCAAAATCGACTGTAGATCAATACGTGGATAGGCAAAACGACAAGAAATCGTTATGGTCTGTGCATCTGTAGCAGTAAATTGCCAAGTAGCTTCTACCACCCCTAGTTGTTTTGATTGCAGCCAATGTACCATCTCGATCACGAGTTGTTCCATTGGTTTCCTGAGAAATGGCTTATCCAATAATGGTTCTAAGAGATGAATAATCGAGGTAAATTGAGTAGCTGGCGCAACATATTGCTGTGGCTCTGCAAGTTCTCCGGTCAAACGCGAGAGATACCTGAGAACATCAGAGGAGAACCGTTGTCTTAGCTCGCCGCGTGGCAAATCCAAGAGTTCGCCGAAGAAACGTATCCCCATATTGAACATGCATTCGACGTCCGTAGTTTTGAGTTCAGAATACTTCAAACTCAGTGTGTGCAAGTGTTCTAGGGACTCCGAGCGAATCGTGGCTTCGTCAGGATAGTCGGTAAATGCAATGACACTATGTGCATGCGCAAATACTCGAGCTACGGCCGGTGTGTGTGCAATACCAATTTGAGCTGTGTGTCCGGCTTTAGCTAACGACCGCTTTAGATGTTGGACAATGTTGTTGAGTCCCTCAAATAATTTGAGGCTGCCAGAAACTTCAAGCTTGAGGTCATAAGGAAAACTCAATGCCACTCGTGGTGTGAAGCGATAAGCGATAGGCACTAGTTTTTCTAGATGTTTGTGTTCTGCCTCGCGATCCCGCCGGTAATGTAGGAGTTCAGGCACCAAACTAGTCGCTGTGGCCACACTGCTGCCTAGCAATATCCCAGCCTCCTGGGCAGCTTCGTTCATGCGATACACCTTCTGATCGGCTACCAATACCGCGGGCTTTCTTTTTGTAAGATCTTGGCTGTATTGCGCTATTTCTAATCCCATGAGGGGTAAGTGCACACACAACCACAGCATTAGTGCTTTACTCCAGCTAGCGAATGTTGCTGACGCCATTGTTGCCACTGTGCAGCTATGCGCGTATTTGCAGATAACGCCTGGTACTCATGTAGTTGCAACGATAAATTTGGTACGGGCCATCCGCCTTTACGTTTCAGAATGGACAAGTTCACTTGGTCCTTTGTGTGAGTTTCGGCCAGTCTTAGACTGAGTCTTAGTTCGGCTGGAGAAGATTTCACTTGGGCGTGCATGGGCCGAAAAATCGTGATCCATGCGCGCCCTTCTTTAGCTCGCGTTTGGATGCGTCGCAATTGTTTTTCTTCAAGTTGTTGCTCGTCCAACCAAACAAGTATTGCACTACAACTGCCGGATTCCAAAATTTTTTCCGTCGCCCAGAGGGCTTCGCGGTGATTCTTCGGATGAACAAGAAAAACGCGGTTTACATCAATATCGCGGGCATTTAAAGCTGGCGCATACGGTACAAAAGGTGGATTAACCCAGGCGATCCAACGTGTCTCCTCCCCCATGAGACAGCACAATCCAGGTATGAGGAGCTGTAGCTCGCCACAACCGTGTACCTCGGGCAAGATTTCAACCAGTCCATCTCGCGGCCAACCGTTTCCATAGAGTAAGCGGTCTAAGGCAGTAAAACCGGTAGGCAGATTAGTACGCCGTTGATACGCGGCGATTTCAGCTATGTCTTCAGCACGCCAGATGTCTTTATGTTTTAGGAGTGCTTGGAGTCCCGACACTACAATTCTGATTTTATGTACATATGTGTACTTTAAGTACACATATGTACAGTGTCAAGAGTTAGTAGTGTAAAGTTTTAACTTTGTACAGTTAATTTTGGATTTTTCGTGCCGTACTCTGTGAAGTATGCACGTGTTAGTGGACAACAAAGAATTTGTGGGTGAGCCAGAACGAATGCGGTACTCTTGAAAGAATTGCTCCATTCTGCTTCTAGCGTCCACAAAAGGCATCCGGTCGTCAGTTTGACGTGGGTAGCGCAGATCAGCGAAGCGATCCAGCGAAACGCCGCGGATAGCAGTAGCGCTAGCGTCCAACTTTAGTGCCGTTTCCGGCAACCGGAAGGTGTCGGAGGCAGAGCTCCCACCACAGCAAAAGGACGAGTGATTTCTTGAACCCTTATTCATCCTGAGTTGCTGCCACCTTGTGAAGCGCATGTTCAAATTCTACCGGCGACCGAAAATCTAAGGCCGAGTGTAATCGTGTTCGGTTATAGAAACCTTCAATGTATTCAAAGATTTTCAATGCCGCTTCCGACCGCGTCGCGAAGCGTCGCCGCCGTTGCTGGTGAATCAACTCCTTTTCCAACGAAGCGAAGAAACTCTCGGCCATCGCATTGTCGAAACAGTTTCCCACTGCACCCATGGACAGTGTGATTTTCTCCGCTCGGCAGACCGCTTGAAACGCCGTTGAGGTATACTGCGAACCGCGATCTGAATGATGAATGACACCTCCTTGAAGACTCCGTTCCGAGATCGCTTTTTGCAGTGCTCGAACCATCAATTCGGAACCCTGTCGCGCACTGGTCGACCATCCCTCGATCCGGCGCGAAAACACGTCATTAATGATCGCTAAGTACAACGTCCCTTCCTGGGTCGGCACATACGTCGCATCCTGTACCATTTAGCGTAACTTGTCGAACGACGAGGAAACGCAATGCGGTGTGCGGCCGTGAGCTACCAATCTCGCATCAGTGACTTTTGATCACCTGTGGCGGACTTGTGCCACGGCAACGCACCCTTGCAATGGAGAACCCGTAGACTGTCTGCGTCTTCGAACACCCGTACAGGAACAGATCCGCTTGCACCCACCGCGACGGTCCGCGTCGCAACCATGAGTAGTACCCGCTGCGGGAAACGCGCAACACGTAGCACATGGTTGATATGCGAAATTCGGTCTGATGCACCTTTATGAACTCGAAGACCGGTCGGGGGTCTTGATCGTTTCCTTGGCGAACCAGGCCGCGGCCTTTGCTAAGATCGCATTCTCTTCTTCGACCCGAGCCAGCTTCCGCTTCACCTGCCGCAACTCGCGGCGCAGTTCCACCGCCTCTGGGGTCACGATACCGTTGGCAGCAGCAATCCAACTACGGATCGTCGGCTCCGTCCGCTCAAACTCTTGAGCTAACGATGCCGCACTGCGACCCGCACGCGCTAACTTAACGATCTGCTCTCGATACTCCTCTGGATAATGCTTCCTGGACATAATTGTTTCCTCCTCTCGAAAAGAAAATTAAATTATGTCCACTAACTAGTGCACACTCCAATTAGAGTTTGTCGTCAAAAATCGTCTAACGCTTTCTGCGCTTCAATGTCTTCGTCGACTCCAGTTTTGACCAAAGACCACCCATAGTCGCCTAGGGTTTTAATGTTGTTTTTAACGATGTCTTTGTAAGCTTTGTATTTTGCCTTCTTCAGTTCTTGATACGCTTTCCAATCTTCGTCCACTCCGGTCTTCACGAGAGAAGCACCATACTCTCCAAGAGTTTTCTGATTATGTGCTTTGATTTCCGCTTTGATTGTGGTGTCCGTTTTGCCCGTTAACTGCTCAAGATAATTCTTCTCAGACTCTTGCTCCGCTTCCTGTTCCTTATCCTGTTTCAGTTGATCTGCTAACTTGTCATAACACGCCAGTCGCTTTTCGTCGTCTTCAATTTTCGAACAATCTAACAAATCGCCTTCTGTGACGGCGTTGGCGGAAATGCACAAACCGACAAAGACGAACACTACCACAACGACTCGATACTTCATAAGCAATCCTCCAAAGGTGTATGTTATTGATAGTGTAGTCAGGATGGCTCTTACTCGTCATTCAGTTCCGTTAGCTTGTGGATCCTAAACCGTGCTCAGACCCGATTTCGCTATGTGCCAGAGTCGTGTCTACCTTGCTCAATTAACGTATTTAATCTATCAATAATTTTCTGGTTAATCATATTACCTTTCTCTTGACTTTCGTCAATTAAACGTAACCGACTACCAAGAACCCCAAGCGTAATCGCAATAATAAGCCCTAAAATCCCTAGGATAACCAACAGGACGACACACGCTATGAGGAGATTTTGCCCATCTAACATGAGGTAGTACATTTGCTGAAAAATTGTTTCGGCTTCAGGTCGCACTGTTTTCTAGCTCCTTACGTCGTTCTCTATACACGGATAGCATTAACGCTTTTCTTTTTCTGCATGGGTCATCTAATCGTCCTTTTCTTTAGGTTTCTTTTTCGGCGCGTCTTCCACGTATTCTTCTTCGGCGAGACCAGTCGCCATTTTCATAACGTGGATCGCATTAGCAACTTCACAGGCGGGTCTTTTTTCTCCGTTCGGTCCAATTACGTAATTTTCTGTAGGTGAGGATTCTGAGCTCGGTTGTTCATTCTTCACTGTAATTTACCTCCTTCATAGTGGATATAATTATATGTGTAGTATTTACAACATTCGAAGGAAGTCGGGAAGACTTAATTAACTGTACAAAGTTAAAACTTTACACTACTCAAGAGTTTAGTTGTACTTTTTTACAAAATTCGAGAATGAAGATGCCGAAACGGCAAGATCAAAAGGTAAGGAGGAGATGCTGTGCTAGGGACTTCTAAGTGCTCTGAATTATTCTTGCCAATCCTGACTTCGGTTAATGTCTTCCAAAGTAGACTCAATCCACGTAGACTCTTCGCCGCTAGTCTCCTTTTTCCAAAATACTGCTTGAGTTTTAAGTAAGTCCATAACAAACTCGCACGCAGCAAAAGCGTCAGCTCGATGAGTTGAAGCCACTATCACCAATACGATTTGATCTTCAGGCTGTAATTCACCGACACGATGAATCACTACTACGTCAAGCAACGACCATCGTTCCTGCGCTCTCACTAAGATTTGCTCGATACTTGCTTCGGTCATTCCAGGATAGTGCTCTAGGTACAGGCTCGATACATTTCCGGTCTCGGACCGCTCGCGTACTAGCCCATTGAATGAGACGACCGCACCGGCCTTCCCTCCTAATCGTTCGCGACAAGCTGCCCACTCAACGTGTGACGCACTATCTTGCTAGTGGACTCGCT
>VXLL01000015.1 GCA_009841615.1 Gammaproteobacteria bacterium
CATGCAATCTCAGTAGTGTGTATGGGCGATTTTAGTACTGCATAAACTTATGCATGCCGCTATAATACTGCTCAGAGGGCTTGCCACACTACCTCTGGTGGACTGAACGTTCCGTATCCGCTTTGGGAGGATCTGCGTATTGTTGACCGCAGTATTGTGCGTATACCCCATGACGCAAACCATCTGCTGCGGTACCCGATATCTATATACGTATGAGTCAGTAGAGACTTGACAGAATACGGCGATGCCGGTTTGTTCCATATCGGCCACGTATACGTACTGTACTTCCATGTTCCAGAACATCCTAGAGTGATCGTCCTGTCAATACGCGCAAACACGCTGTGAATACTTAATCCCAGTATGGCTAGCGCCTCGGGTCCGGGATTTGTAGGTTTTGTCTCTGATGAGGGGTTACGTGATCTTAAGGCATACGTGCGGTCATCGGTGACATCCCAGCCCATCGATGGCAAAACACTTGAGTACTTCCACGGACCGAGTAGGCCAGAGCGGATGTCATCCTCGGATACCCCGTCCATAATCTTGCGGATAGATGCCAAAAATTTCTGCGGTCCCGCACTAAAATACAAGTCTGACGGCTTGGATGCTCCTTTTTTGTCCGTGCTTCCTTCCGCTATTAGTGAAAGTCCCAGATCCCTTGTCACTTGGTGCTGGCAGGCTTGGTCAAGGTATTGTCGTATGTTATCAGATGACATCTTTAACTCGTCGCCTTTTGGCATGGATGAGCCGTTGAGTGTGGGGTTGACAGACGGACTCTCTTTCCATAGGGGTAAAACGTTTAAGATTTGATCCACTATGCAGTCCACAGTATGATCTGTAATCGCATGCGGAATGACATCGTCACTCCACCACAGTTTGGGCCGTGTCGGCTTTGTTGCGAATGCGACTTGGACTCCTAGGGCGGCAAGAAAACCAAGTGGATTTGTTCCCTCTAGTCCCGTCAAATGGACTTCTTTCACGATCGCGCCTCCTCTGAGCTCTGTTGATGGTCGGCTAGGCGCAGTATGGACTCTAGCCAGGCTAGCCCGTAGTATCCATAGCGCTCGGTTAGGCGCCAAAATCGATCGGCCATGTCTAACACCAATGCGCTCTCAGAAATATCCCCGTTCAACTCCATACGATGCCCGTTGAACATATACGAGATCTTTTGGGGGTCGGTATCCTTGATCACAGGTAAGAGCGGACGGCCCCATCCGTGGTGGGTTGCGACTAAGTGTAGCACCAAATCCCTGTCGTTGGCCGAGGCCAGAACATTCTTGTTTGACTCCAGCATGGCTATACTTGCTGCTTCGTGGCGCATTCCTAGGGGATATGGACGCACGGCATGCCGTACCCCTAGCAGCGACTTGGCAAGTGGTTCTTTGTTTATTATTTGATCCACGGGGTCATCTCCAACCAATTGAGCCTGAAAGCGCGAGTCCAGTTTACCTATGTCGTGTAACATCCCCGCTAGGCGCAGGTCTTCTGCAAAGTCTCCCAGCCCAAGCCGGTCAGCTATCTGCCCTGCTCGTTTTGCCACACCACTTAGATGCTGCCTTAACGTAATGCGTGTACCTATCAAAGAGCAGGTTTCGTCGGTGCCATCCATGGTCGCGATATCCACCACAGGTTTTTTGGTCCGGTGCTGCTTGACCAGTATGTAATAGTTGTCTGCGTCCTCGCTGTCGCTGGTATGGAGGGTCATGATCTCAAAGGAGTCACCAAGCTGCTCAACTATACTTTCATATGCCAGTGGATAGACACTTTTTTCCTTAACTTGTTTCATCCATTGTCTTATACTCTCTGATTCTGACAGGTCTGAGTTTATTTGATCTCTCGGTTTTGGAGGATCTAGTCCAAACTCGGTGGTCAGCGCAGGGTCCAGCCTCAACGTGACCCTTCCGCGGTGGGCAAGCTGTGCTTCATCACCCAGATCCGAAACGGGTCCGGTGAATGATGGATCCCATGTCCCATTCCTCAGGCCGCCTTTGTTCGATTCGACCACTATGATTTCGCCCGGTTTAATTTTACATATCGGGGTGTTTTTCAAACCCTCTTTTACACCGCACCAGATCATGGCATCTGCCTTGTCGGCACCATTCTTGCTGGAGGACTTTTCTTGCCCAGATTTGACAGACTGGTAAGCGTCCGCCACATCCTCCTCATCGCCGGCCGACAGCCATGATTGGACAGCATGAATGGGAATTTGTAGAAATTCGGCTTGTCTAGGCGGGACTAGCCTGAGCGCTTCAGTGGATGTGTCCCTCCGCCACACAATAGACACATCTGGGATGCGTCGCGTCTTGATACCATGTAGGAACCATTCCACAGACTGGGCCACTGATTCGGGGTTTGTTTGGAACCAGAAATCCATGTGTGTATGTAGCAGCAGTGGCGCCGCCAGTCTAGGCGCGGTCGCCTCAGACGGAAACTTCTTGAGTGAGAGGGGACCTACACCAACGAGGTCGCTCTTGGCCCGACGTTTGAGCTCCTTCCATGTAAACTGGGTTGAGAATCCATAGATCGGATCTGATTTTTTGGACTTTAGAATGGATTTTAGTCCTATAATCCAGGCCTTAGCGGGAACACCCGTTTTGGAAAAGTAGTGACCACGACGGTCTAGGCGCCCAAACCTCTGTCGGAGACTGTCCACCGCCGCACACTCTGTGACCAAGGCATCAAAGCTTATGTCGGCACCTACCTCAATTGCCTGGGTTGATACCACAACAGTGAGCCTGCTCGACCCACTCTTATCATCTGGATCCACAATGGACTTTATATTTTCCATTACTCTTTTGCGATCTAGCGGTCGCATACGTCCAGTGATCAAGTGGACGGAATAGCCATTCTCCGCGAGTATATGATGTGTCTCACGCGCGGTGCGAACAGTGTTTACCACAACACCTACACTGTTGATGTCTTTGGCATCTTCACCTTTGGTTGCTGACCTTATTATTTCCAGAGTGGTAGCGGGTATAGCATCCTGATCTTTGACCTCATACAGTTTGGCTTCTTTTTCTGCGGTTACACGGCGCCGCATCTCTTCGCACTTTTCTACATCCTCTACATGATCCAGTGTAAAGCATTCCGCATCAGTATTACTTGGGGTGGCTGACATCTCAACCACTACAAAGCGTCGATCTATGCTTTTTTTGTCTAACTTGGCAACCTGAGCCAATGTCTGGGCGAATGGTACACTCAGGTGCACCTCGTCTAATATTACGAGGCAGTCATTGCCCGCCAGACCGGCGTGTATAGGCCGCATAGACGGAGATACGCCATAGCCGCGGAACAAAAGACGGGAGCCAAATTGATCTACTGTTGAAACGATGACCCATGGCTGGTCTGGACGCCGGGCCCATTCATTGTCTAATGGAATGCCACCTTGCAGTGCGGCCACGCCCAGCAGACCCCCGTCTGTGAGTCTCTGCAACCGTTCTCGTATAACCTGTAGCGTTGGAGTATCGCCGTTTTGTATACGGTTCCGTATGCGCATTGCCCTGTCGTACACTTGGTCCACCACTATACGCCTATCTATAACAAACACAACACGGCGGGGCGATATATCCGGCCTAGCGGCCATGGCAAAGACTGCTATATCGAGCACCGCGGTCTTGCCAGCACCCGTCGGGAGGTCTATCACACTTGGCCATCCTCTATCAAGCACGCGCTTCATCAGGCGCCGCTGCCAAGGAAACGGTTCCTGTTTGTGAATGTCCTTGAAAAACTCTACAAAGTCGCCAAGTGCCAATCTATCTGAATCCACGCGTTTGTCTGTATGTCCAGAGGTATGGACAGAGTCTCTGTTCATTGGACGATCCCGCTTTGCGTCTCTATATTTATGGGCCTCATCAATCCCAACCCCATGAACCTTCCAGCTCCTAGGATTACGGGTCCTGCCACGGGATTTTCAAATGTAACTAGGGCATGAACGAGTTGCCGCCTGATCTTACCACCCCGTCTGTTCTGCATAAATGGCGGAAAGCGCATAGTGGGGTGGGCGCCCGCGATAAACGGATTCAGCGAGACGTTCACAACCAATGGTCTAGGCAACCCTACGTGAATGCAGGTATCCACCACCGAAGACTTTACTGCTTCCCACGCCTTGGCTCTCGATTCAACGGTTCCCTTGGTCAGACCGCCCGGATGTCTGGGCAGGGCTATAGGTGTGGATGTTGCCCATTGCCTTGACTGCCTGCTCCATAGGCCATATTGCAGTGATTGTAAGGCTGCCGACCCGCGTTGCCGGGCCATCTTGACTATGCCGTGTTTCAGCCATATTTCCAGATGTTCATTATTTTTCTTGGTTTCCCAGTCCCCTATAGCCTGAAACACGGCTTGGCGTGCCGTCTCGTCCAGCGTTCTTGGGGCAGACATGGCGATCCCCAACAGGCGTCCATCGGAGTGCCTGTGACCTACATTTGGGATGGGAGTGAATGCGATATGCGGCATGCGTGTGGGCTCCCCCCTAGTATCATGACCGCTGATACCTTCGGGAATGGTGCCTGTGGTGTGGGACATTATGGCCGAGCGCATAGTCCTAGCCAACTCAACTGTTCTAGTGGACGGAAACATGCGCGAACCTGGCATAAACTCAAAGATTATCCACTCGCCTGCCATACTAGATTGCACCAGTGCAGGACTTGGCGCATTATCAGGGCAGGAGTATTTGACATTCACGTAGGGTAGAGATCTTGGCTTGACTCCCTCATGCAAGCCGAACAGGCGTTCAAGTGCTGCAATCTGCCCTTTCCTGATGGAGCGTATACTCTCACCTGCAGTGTCGGGTAGATGGTTTGCGGTAGCCGGCTCTCGTGTCATTCTGCACGACACCAGTGATGAGGAGTGTCCCAATCTGGTCACTCTGAGAAGCAGATCGTCAAGTATGCTGTAAAGACTGTCAGGTGGTGGGACGTTCCAAACATACGTTACGCGCGGTTCATCTGGCGTAACGGACGGAAAGAACCGCTCCTGCCTGCCGCGTCTATCGGGGAACATACGTATAGCTTTGGTCGGATTGGTTTTTCCCACGCGACTGACTTGGCTTTGTACGTCTTGTGCCTGGCGCATCTTTTGCCGTAGGTCCATAGTGGTCTGTGTATCTGCACCCTTAGAATCTACAAGACTACGGGACAGTTGATCTTGGAGTCTCCATACCACCTCGGCCTTTTTTGTGTGGAAGGATAGATCGATTATGGAGGTGTCTGGAACCGGTACAAAATGTGAGACGACATGGCGGGGTACTGCTCCCGATGCAACGATGGACGGAGGGTCTTGGACTTCAAGCCACTCCAAAGCGGTGCGCTCTGCAGGGTTCGCTCCGTCTTCTGCCCACACATTCACAAGCGCTGAGAATAACCGCGCTGTATGCGGTGGCCACTCTGTTAGGCGGCGGTTGTTGTATGCGGTGGCCACGTATCTGCCTGTCAAAAAGTTGACTTCTATACCAAATTTTTCAGCAGATCGCAATACCATCACTTTTCAGTGGTCTGCTCAACCGCCGCGACTTTGCGGCTACGTCGAATCAATTCAAGTAGTTTCGGCGCGGGTGTAAGGCGGACGGCTTCGGTTTCCCAACCGATCCCCAGCTCCGTTGCATGTGCTGCAGCGCGTGCCAATATCTTGGCCGCTCCATCCCTACTCACATTCACTGTTTCTCCAACTGAGCCGTCCCTGCCTAGCAACTCAAGGCGTGGAGGGTGGGTTGGTAGCAGAAGACAACGTGACCTCAAGTCATAATCCATCTCGCACTGGTATGCAATGGCTGCTACACCAAGCGCGGCAACGGCGGTCCGGGCTGCAGTCTCTACCTCATATTCAACATCACCAAAGCGCAGCCTACGGAGGGCTGCTAAGGATATTAGTGTGGTCTGTAAACCCTTTGATATTGTGGCACCACCGGCCATACTATCTATGACTGGTGGTATGTTGCCGTGGTTGATTTTGGAGGGTTGACCGGCCACACCCTTTCCGCTACCCCGATTCGCATATTCTGGCTTCCCATTCTTGTCTTTTTTGGCATTACCTAAAGCATGAGTCCATACCTCGCTAGGATCAGAACTGTTAAATACCCGATCGTCCGATGTGACCTTCTCTATCTGAAGCGGATCGATGCGACTATACACATTTTTGCCCACTATGGTATCAAAGCCCACGATCTCTGAAACGTATGCCCTTTGGAACTTTGATCCTAATCCGCCTTTCGGTCCGGTAGCATCCCACACCCCAAAGAGTAGTGATGTAGGCGAGTAATGAAACATGCTGGTAGCGTTGCGCGGGGTAGAATCAGTAATGGCCCGCCCCACTTCGGACAACCTAAATAACGTTCCGTCCAGCAGACTATCCCGAAATATTGCATCTGCCAAACGATGTGGGGCTTCTAGTACAGTGATTTTTTTGTAGTCAGTTACGTCGCCACATCCCGTAAAATCTACATAGGGTACGGGAAAAGATATTTCTCCTCTATCATATCCCTCCAGTAAGGCCAACTCTGCCCGGTTTGCTTGGGATGCCACTGAGTCTAACAGTATTGTGGTGGTTTGAGTGCCATCACTACTCACTCGATCTTCTACCGCATACTTGTGATGGGCGCCGTCATCGGTCTTGTATGATGGGGGAAATATCTTGTCACCCTTACCGCCTGCCGGCTGTAGCTCTGTCAGTGCACGTAGTGCCACCACATCGCCACCCATTGCTCTGTGGAGTCGTTCGAACGTTAAGTCTGCCAATTTAATACCGAAAACTACATCATTAGTCTTATATTTGTAACTGTTTTGTTTTTTGAAGTAGCATAAACAATCAATGATTGCTATTTAATGTCAAAAAATCGTCGCTTATATTTCGAATGTTGGAGCTGGGCTTGATCAAAATAACCCCAACTTTGTGGTCGAAATGAAATGCACATATCTATTAGAAAATATGGCATATACCAAAGTGACAAAGACTCGTAAACACTTTCTAGACATAAGACTGTCTGCGTACTTTTACCGTGCGATATATTGGTGGGCAGATGTTGAACAACGGAGCTAGGAAGCCACCAGTGCATCTGTGTTAGGCTGCCGCCTGTAGCAGTTCGGCAATCTTTGGGCCGGAGCAAGTGTTTTGCTTTTTGAAGTTGAGTATGCGTATGGGTGATTTTAGTACTGCATAAACTTATGCACGCTGCCATAGATGCCTGCTCCAGACACAAAGACCTCCAATACCTAGTGACTTGCTACCAAATGCAGGGTTTCTGCATAACCTCCCATGCTATTCCATA
>VXLL01000018.1 GCA_009841615.1 Gammaproteobacteria bacterium
CTCCTAGGGAATATTTTCCGTTCTAAACTTTTGATCGACTTGGCTAAGCCCGTTTTCATTTAGAACTATTGGTTTGACAAGGGAGCTTGGTAATCAGCTAGTTCTCGTCAGAATCATTCTAAGATAGCACTTGAGTTTCGAAGCACTTCCCGCAGACATGAAGATTTAGTGTTTGACTACTCTTCGCTGTACCAAATTTTATGGATAGCTAGGCGTCTCGTTGCAGCGCGCTGACTACTTCTGCGACACGCTGGCCGGTGTATTCGATTTCTTCGCTCGTCGTGAATCTCCCAATGGAAAAACGAATCGAAGCGGCTGCTCGTTCATGGGACAATCCTAGTTCCTGCAGAACATAAGAAGGTTCAATTACTGCGGACGTACACGCGGATCCAGACGACACCGCAACATCGTCCAAAGCTGCGATCAATGTTTCGCTATCAACGGACTCAAAAGACACATTCAATATTCCTGGTACCCGTTGGGATGGATGACCGTTCAATTCAGCGTTTGGCACTTGGCGTAAGTGAGACCAGAGTCTCTCTCGGTATTCAAGAATTCTGCTGCTCTCGTGCGTCAATTCTCGATGTACAAGTCTCGCCGCAGTCCCAAGTCCGACTATTTGATGAGTAGCGAGCGTGCCAGATCTCATGCCTCGCTCGTGTCCCCCACCATGGATGGTAGACTCGATCTTTACTGGCGGGTTTCGGCGCACATACAAAGCACCGATTCCCTTGGGACCGTAAATTTTATGACCGGAAATACTCAATAGATCAACGTTTAGGACAGCAACATCCACAGCTATCTTCCCTACGCTCTGTGCTGCATCGACGTGAAAGAGGACATCATGTGCTTTACAAACTTTACCGATTTGTGCGATGTCATTTACTACTCCAATTTCGTTATTCGCGTGCATTATTGATACTAGCAATGTATCTGACGTCAACGCAGCTTCTACGTCTTCAGGCTGTACCAGTCCTTCCGGGCTCGGACGAATGTAGGTCACTTGGTAACCGCATTCTTCAAGAAATCGGCAAGTGTCAAGTACTGCCTTGTGTTCGTACGATGAAGTCACGATTTGTTTTTTGTTAGAAACTGCGGCTAATCCTTTAATCGCCAGATTATCTGACTCGGTTGCACCGGAAGTCCAAACAATTTCTAACGGATCAGCCCCGATGAGTTGAGCAAGATTTACTCTTGCTTCTTCCACTAGCTCTTCGGCTTCCCAGCCGTATGTGTGTGAAACACTCGCGGGATTTCCAAAACAACCATCCAACATTAGACAGTCGCTCATTTTGTGCGCGACGCGAGGATCAACCGGAGTAGTCGCGGCATAATCAAGATACACTGGTTTGAGTGGTCGCTTCATAGAACAGTTTCGATCAGTCGCAGACTATCCACTGTCGCTCTGTTGTACCTGATCGCTCACAGGGGACTCACTCCTTAATTCCTTTTCAATGTGAGTCAATACCCCTCTCAGGATTTGTACCTCGGTGTGGTCCATGTGTATACGACCAAAGAGTCTTCGGAGTCGAATTTCTGCGTTTCTAGGTTCATCTGGATCACTGAAACCCACTCTTAGCAGCACAGACTGTAGATGTTCCAAAAAGTCGTTGACTTCCGCAAAGGTCGCAAGTGGCTTATCCCATGTCTCCTCGTCCGGATCTTCTTGTGTCTCAAATAAAGTTTGGCAGAACAGGTCGTAAGCAATGATTTGCACTGACATCGCTAAATTTAACGACCCGTACTGGTCGTTGGACGGTATTCGAACATGTGTGTTACAGAGATTCAACTCATCATTGGTCAACCCGTTGTCTTCTCGGCCAAATAAGACACTTATACAGTCATCGGATTTAAATTTTGTATGTACGAACTCCGCAAACTGAGTTGATGTCATCATCGGCCAAGGAATGTGTCGAGCACGCGCACTAGTACCGGCAACGAGAACACTATCCTTCACTGCAGCACTGATTGAGTCGCACACCTGCGCCTGTTCAACGATGTCTAGTGCTCCTGCCGCGCGCCAATCAGCTTGTGGATCGGGAAATCGCTTGGGATTTACTATTGCGAGCGTACTCAACCCCATGGTTTTCATAGCTCGTGCAGCACCACCGATGTTCCCTGGATGTGAGGGCTCGACAAGCACAATGCGGATTTCAGGCATAACTGATTTGATCAACTTCAAACCGATCATTCATCGTGTGTATTGTAAAAGCAAGTACGTTTCCATTTGTGTTTGATGTCAAATTGGAATAAACTTCACTTCATTCCAATCATTTTTAACCTGCAGACATCGATTATCTTTTGGAAGGACTAGTCCGTATCGCGCTCCGAACCGCGCGACAACAAGCACCTCATCTCATTCAAGCACACGAACGACCACCCGTCAGTCGTTTTTCTCCCAAAGGCTTGCAAGAGTATGTTCATCAGTTGCGGAAGCGAATGACATCTGCGTTCCACGCAATGCTAAACACTCATTTCCCCGAGCATAAGATCGCAGATGAATCAACTGAGCTTGAGAAACAATCAGGGTATTGTTGGTTTATCGAACCACTATGTGGTGAAGAAAACTTTCTACGTTCCCTGTCCGATTACTGTGCAGTTATCGGTGTATATCACAACGGCGTAGCTCAGCACATTGTGATTTACCACTATCTTGACGACTCGGAGTACTACGCGACCAAAGATGAGGGTGCAACCGTAAACAAAAACCGATTGCGAGTCTCGAATACTAGTTCCCTAACACGGGCAGTAGTGGCATACTCACACCAAGATTTGACACTAGACTCTTTGAAGTACCACGAAAAGATTCGTAAATTGGTTCGCGGTCTGCGGTGTTCTGGATGTGTATCTTTAGACTTCGCTCGAGTCGCTCAGGGGAAGTTAGACGCTTGCATATCGATAGGACCGAACAAAGTGATACCAACTGCGGCAAGCTTACTTGTGTCGGAAGCTGGGGGATTCTCGACGGCAGGTTTAAATAACGAAGAGATCTTCATTGCGGGAAACCCTCAAATTTTTGCGGCCCTCAAGACCGAATTCTTAGACTGACATCACATTCCAGCCACACTTTAGGGATGCTGGAAAGCAATTACGAACGCGTCGCGGTAGCACCTTCTTTTTCTGGCAGCGCAAGTTCTTGGCTCTTGATTCCAAGTAACAGTAATGAACTCGCAGCTACGTAGATCGACGAGTATGTTCCAACTATCACACCAATCGTGAGAGCGATCGCAAATCCGAATAGTTGCTCACCACCCGCTATCAATAGTGCTAGTAGTACCAGTAACGTCGTTAACGAAGTTACCAATGTACGGCCAAGAGTCTGGTTCAGCGAGTAGTTTATGACGTCCATCGAGGTGCCGCGTTTAACCGCACGAAAATTTTCGCGAATACGGTCGGATACAACAATCGTGTCGTTGAGTGAATAACCAATAACTGCTAGCAGTGCCGCAAGCTCAGGAAGATCAAAGGTCCACCGCATGATCGAAAATACACCAGCAACGATCACAATGTCGTGCACCAGTGCGAAAACTGCTCCTAAGGCAAACTTCCCTGTAAATCGAAACATGATGTAGACCATGACTAACAACAGCGCGACTAGTAGAGCTAAAGCTCCCTGTTGGGTCAAATCCTCGCCAACAGCAGGACCCACATAATCAGATTTCAGCAGTTCGGTTCCACTATAGTTTTGCGCGAGCATCGCATATATTTCGTCCCCAACTACCGACTGATCCACACCTTCAACAGGAGGAACGCGAATAACAATATCCCGTTCCGATCCAATGTTCTGAACGATTGCGTTTTGGTAACCGGCTTCCTGTACTAGCACGCGAACTTCGCCGGGATCTTTAGCTTCATCGAAACCAATTTCGACCAGCACACCGCCGGTAAAGTCTAGTCCCCATTCCAGATTCATTACTACCAGAGAAACGACCGAAGCAACAAACAGCACAGCTGAGGCGGAGAGTGCGTAAACGCGCTTGGACATGAAGTCAATATTCATCAGATCCACACCTTCTCAACGTTCGGACGTCCGTAAATGAGATGAACAATTCCTCGAGACACGAAAATTGCGGTGAACATAGAGGTTACTATCCCTATGGACAACGTTACTGCGAAACCAGCAATCGGACCACTTCCAAGAAATAGCAGAATCAATGCGACAAATAGTGTCGTAAGATTCGCGTCGAGGATGGTACGGAATGCCCGATCATAACCAGCTGGAATTGCAACCCATGGTTTGGACACCTTCAGTTCTTCACGAATTCGGGAGAAAATCAATACATTGGCGTCGACAGCCATACCCACAGTCAAAACCATGCCAGCAATACCCGGTAGAGTTAACGTCGCGCCGATACTCGACATCACCGCGATCACGATGATCAAGTTTAAAGTTAGCGCAACATTTGCCACAAAACCAAAAACCTTGTAATAGACTAGCATGAAGGCCAATACTAGTAAAAATCCAATTACAACGGCGGTAAAGCCTCTTTGAATGTTCTCTTCGCCTAGCGAAGCTCCCACAGTTCGTTCTTCGACAAAGTACATTGGAGCGGCTAAAGCGCCAGCGCGTAGAAACAACGCCAAGTCTTTCGATTCTCGCACGCTTAATCCAGTGATTCGAGAGTTATAGCTCAGTGCACTGTCGATATTTGCCACACTAATCAGTCGCCTTTCTTCCTCAATCCGTGTACTTTCCACACGCACGCCGTCCACCATTTCTGAGGTTACGATTGGCTTTTGTTCGATAAACAGGATCGCCATATCGTGGTCGACATTGTCTTTCGTTACGTCGTGCATTCGGTCTCCACCTGGACGGTCTAGAGTGAAGTTAACCTGTGGCAGCCCGTGTTCGTCGCGACCAGGAGTCGCGTTTATGACGTTCTTACCTTCAACGATGATTTCCTTCTGAATCTCCACCATCCGGCCTCTGTACTCAAATCGTTCTAGCTCAGATGGTCTGTCCCCTGGTTTTGCAGCTAACCGGAATTCCAGCGTCGCGAATTTATCCAAGATTCGCTTGGCTTCACTACTGTCTTGCACTCCGGGTAAATCGACAACAATTCGATTCCTCCCGAGTCGTTGTACCAACGGTTCGGACACGTTGAGTTCGTTTACTCTGTTTCTGAGTCCCTCAAGATTTTGCTCGATCGCCAAATCTTCCATTTCTTTTATTCGCGCCGTGGTAATGGAAAGTCGAACGGCCGGGTTTTCCAACGTTTGTGTTTTAGCGAGTTCGTAGTCTGGTAAACCGTAATGTTCACTCAGCGTTGACATTGCACGGTCTCGGACTTCCGCATCTGCAAATGAAATAGTTATAGACTGCCCGGTGACGACATCCTGACCGGGCAAGTATCGAATTCTGGCTGCTCGAAGACGATCTAAGACCTTTTCAGATTCGTCTGTCATCTGATTTTTAATCGCCGTGTCCATGTCCACTTGCAAGACAAAGTGGATGCCCCCAGCAAGATCTAAGCCCAACGTCATCGGACGACCGCCGATACTCTGAACCCATTTTGGGGTAGTGTCCGCAAGATTCAAAGCCACTACGAACTGTCTATCCTGACCCTCCGGATTTAACCAGTCTTCCAATAACAACTTCGCCTGATCGCGCTCAATTTCAGAGTGAAATCTAATTAAAGCGCCTTCGCCTATCTGCTCTTGGGCTTTTACGCTGACATCGTTTGATTCAATGGTCTCTACGACCTGTCCAATAAAGCCGCTACCAATATTAAATGGTTCTCCAGCAGAATTTTTTTTATTATCAGTTTGTATCTGTATCGCATAGTCTGGAGGAAATAAATTCGGTAGCGCGTATAGTCCTGCCACTACGACTACAAGTAGCGAGACAATATACCGCCAAGGCGGATAACGATTTTTGGATCGGCTGGTACTCTGCGTACCGAAAATGTTCTGACCGACGAACCGGGAGTCAGCCATCTAAATTGGTAATCGATCCCTTGGGAAGAGTTGCACTCACTGCTTGTTTCTGAAACTGAAGTTCTGTGTTTTTTGCGACCCTGACAGTTACGTTGTTCTCTTCTACCTTTGAAATGATGCCCATCATCCCGCTAGCCATTATGACTTCGTCCCCACGTTGCAAAGCACCAACGAGCTCTTGATGTCGCTTGCGTTGCTTTTGTTGCGGCCGGATCAACAGAAAGTAAAACACCACAATTATTCCCCCGAAAATCAGCAGCGTCGGAAAAATGCTACCCTGACCACCTCCCTCTCCTTGCTGTGTTCCCGCATATGCAACTGTTTCAATCCAGTTCATAATGATTCTCCAATGTGTTCAAAAAAATTTTAAGTATTCCTAGGATGTGGTTTCGTTAGAACGTTTAAGTGTTTAGATCGGGGTCTTTCAACTGACTGATCATGATCCCGTTGTTCTCGGTATCAGTCGCGAAAGCGAGATAGATTCCTTCCTCGCCCCTGTCTTCGGGTTCAGATCGTACTGAACCGCCGCCATCAATAATTGCCGGACATGCCTCAAAGATGTCTTTGACCGTGAACGACAATCCAGTCTCTGCATACGATCCATCTCCCCCACCATGAAGAGCAACTGTAGCGGATCCGTGTGTCAGCTCGCTCCAATAAGGTGAAAACACTTGAACATCTAATCCAATCACGTCTCGGTAGAACTCTACGGCTCTATCCATATTGGTAGCAGAAATTAAATATTTAATACCAAGCAATCCAACTCGGCCCTTGTGGTAGCTCTGTGGACTATCGTTTGATGTCATTCCTTACGCCTCCTAATCTTCTATATAGTGGCAAAGTTGAAAAATGAAAGCATTCTGGAGTAATTAAATTTAAAGGGTGCGGAAAGTCTATCGTCTGTAAGTCGATCTGGACTTCCTCAAGTACGACAGGCGGGATCTAGCCGTTGTGGATGTCCTCGGATGTCGTCTGGCTAGACCGTGTCCCTTATGCTCGCGTTTTATTCGACATTCGAGAACGCGCGTAGGAAGCTAAACGAATGTGTTTTAAAAAAGCGCTGACGCCACGACCCCGCGCCGTGTTCGTTGAAAGAGGCGTTAGTGTGCGTGGTAGTTGGTTAAAAAAAGTATTTGCATACTTTTCTACGAAAATTGGGATCTTTCGCTACAGCTAAGCTTTGCTAGTGGTGAGACTTGGGATGCGAGCCTGAGCACCGTTTATGGAACGATGTTTTGGTCACTCTTCGACCAACACATCGGACCTTTTGCCTTCATTCTAGTGCATTTTTTTCAGTTATTGAGTCGGAATTCGAATTCGTCGGAAAGTTTGTAGGTGTCCACTAACTCCTGGCAACTCTATATGTTCACAAATTCCTCCAGGTTAAAATGAACTTTGAATTTGAAAATAGTTTTTAAGTTGGTCGCCTATGTTAGGGTTGAACGGGAATGCTGATGAAGGATTGATCACCATCGAATCGATCTCAAGGGTCGCCATAATGCTTCTACGGTCAACCATCTCTCTAAAGTCCTGTGTCGTCATGTATGCTTTAACCTCGTCTAATTGCCGTTCCGTCAAAACGTTATGGCGATACGATTCGGTATCGACAAGGTGCATGGCTGCTCTCGATCGGAGATACTCTGTCGGTAGCGACGGTATTTTCTTGAATAAATCAACTGGATCATGTATCGCCCAACTAGGTAGAATGCTGTCGAAAAAATCTCTTTTACTTCCGTCGGTTGTGATATGTCCTCCCAACTCCACAGCTCGGTCAAATTCATACTCGCGTGACAAGTGTCTTCCAATCACTTCGTACGCGTAGTTCTGAGTGTCTCCTGCACGAACGCGAGGCAACAAATCTATCGCCTGATCAATATCTTGCGCGGCTATATGTGCTATCAAAAATGCCTCCGGTCCCCTACCGAAATCATCCTCAGGCTCACTAGTTGCAATTTGCAGAGCACGATCAAGGTCGGTTTTGGCTATTTCATACAAAACATTCCCCAGTGTTCTATTACGTATTCTGTCATTTGTGAATTCATGGTTGAGAGCCCACTGTATCGCGCCTTCAGTATCACGCGTTTTCCAATGGTTTGTGATCGTTGTGATTAACTGTTGCTCGTAGGAAGTGCGAGCAACGTTAGGAAGGTAAGCCAAAGCATCGGCAGGCGATTGTTTGGCGGTTGCCATCATTACCATCAATTCAGCATGGTTGATGACGACGCTGGGCATAGTGTGTAGCCACTTCTTTAGTAATTCAATGTCTGTCTCGGCCCATATTTCGGCTACTGACTTCAATGTCTCCGCACGGACGTGTTTGTTTTCTATTTGCGCGGCCGTAGCGAAAGCCCCTACTGGGTTTAACGGAGCCCACATACGAGCTAATCGCCACAAAAACTCATGGCGGAGCTCGTCGTTTGAGAATGTTTCTTGCGCCTTGTAAAAGAGATCTTGATAACCGATCTCCTTTGCAGCGGTGAAAATAACACCGCTCAAGAGCGCGGAACGGAGCTCTCGATCAGTCACCGACTCATAAATTTCATTGAGGACACCTAAACCATCTCGGGCAACCCACGCATTAACAGTATTGATCAACTCCGCTATTCGCCCGATGTGAATTTGATCGTTTTCTTGCAGGTCATTCCATACAATCTGCGGCTCCCCTTCAGCAAGTTCATAGTCCTGAGGAAAGAATTTTGTTTTATCAACTGTATGGTCAGTAGATCCCTCGACATCTGTCTTGTTGTCATGTACAGAGGGTGAGTCGCTATTGGTACCTACCTCTTGACTCAAAAGAGTTTGGGAGATGGTGAAATATGTCGCGATACCCACCACCAAACCGATAGTAATACCTATTGCATAGTGTCCCACTAAATGCCATCGCGGGAAGTTCAAAGTACTCATAAAAAGTAACTCCTTAGGATTAAAAGATCCGACTAAGCTTATCTGACATTTTCATACTTCAATGCTAAAAGTCTGTGAAATATATTCACATTCTATTATCCTGTAATCGCTATTGGTTTGAAAAGAAGACCTTCGTTTTCCGACATTAACGAAATGTGAGAGTAAATCGGGAACGGGAGCTTCAGATAGCTAGTAAGAAAACAAGTTCTGACCCTCGCTTCTGGCAGTTCAGAACGAAAAACTGGAAAAGGGTTGAAATTTCACATTAGTATGTGTTACACTTAACGGCAATAAAACGAACGTTTTCTGTACTGTCTTAGTTCATTCGACTACCTTCGATTATCAATATTCGGAAAACGTGGTAGATTTCACAATTCTGTTCGCACCACTACTTAATGACCCCATGAATAGATCCTTCGGATACTCCCGCGTCTCCACTTCCAAACAACTCTCGGATTCCCAAATCGCATTGCTGAATAGTGCAGGCTGCAATGAGATTTTCGTTGAGGTCAAATCGGGAACTAAACGCAATCGAACTGAGCTCGATAGGCTGCTACATAGACTTCGTGAAGGGGATACCATTCTGGTGGTCAAGCTTGATCGCTTGTCCCGATCCATGCAAGATCTACTATCCATCGCTCGGGAGATAGAGGAAAAAGGCGCGCATCTCCGATCGTTGCAAGATCCTCTTATCGACACCACCAGTCCAAACGGGAAATTGGTTTTTGGTATATTCGCCGTACTTACTGAATACGAGCGGAATATCATCCGCGTCCGAACTCTCGATGGATTGGCCTCAGCTCGTGCGCGCGGCCAACGCTTAGGACGTCAGGAGGCTTTAAACCAAAAACAGAAAGACAGAGTGATCAAGCTCCGAAGTGATGGTCAGTCGCTACGCGAGCTAGCAAGGAGATTTGGTGTCTCCAAGACGACCATTGCGCGCTATGTCAGAATTGCGGATTCTCCATGATTTCAATCCTGTAAGGTGAGACGTTTCATTAGGGCAACGGTTCAACGTAGTTTCATCCAGAATCGGATGTAAATCGCGTCCAAATTCGCGTCCATCACAACTTAAGTCCTGCTTAGATTCGACGCATACAAGAAACGACTGTTGAACACTCTTGAATGGGATGCGACAAGCCGCATAGACGAAGTTTCACGTCGATATACACAGTGAGTATTCAGAGTAGCAGATTCTATAAATCTAAGCACTTGCACACATCGACTCCAATTCAGTTTCGGTTACACGGCAATTAAGCTTCAAAATGGGATTTTTACTCTGTCTTTCGAATGGTGCGTTCATGTTTACCAAACACAGTGAATTGTTGGTTCTTATGAATAGCCACATAGAACAAGCAATCATTCTTTATCGACATACTCATCTCGCATGTTCCCAATTCTGGATGATCCGTTCGCGATAATCAAGAAAACAACCCTGCTCGATCGAGTCTCGTATTTCACGCATCAAATTGTGATAGTAGTACAAGTTGTGGATCGACATCAGTGTCGACGCTAACATCTCACCGCATTTGTCTAGATGGTGTAGGTAGGCTCGTGAGAAGTTCTCACATGTGTAGCAGTTACAATCAGGATCTAAGGCTTCCAACTGTCTCCTATAAGTGGCATTTCTAATTTTCACAATTCCCCGAGAAGTGAAGACATAGCCGTTTCGAGCGTTCCTCGTTGGCAAAACACAATCAAACATGTCTATACCTGCCTGTACGCTCATGAGCAGGTCCTTAGGAGTACCAACTCCCATGAGATATCGAGGTTTCTCCGGCGGCATCGCCGGTACTATTCGATTCAATAAATCGTACATCTGGTCTGGAGATTCACCAACTGACAAACCACCAATTGCATACCCATCAAATCCGACGGAAGTAAGAACTTCCAAACTTTCTTGACGCAGATCTTCATAAACGCTACCTTGAGTGATTCCAAACAGTTCTCCGTTTCCACGGTATGAATCGCGACAAATTTGAGCCCACTCCATCGAACGGACCATTGCTGTACGTGCATCCGTTTGTGAAACTGGATATCGGGTACACTGATCCAACACCATCACGATGTCAGATCCTAGAGCTCTTTGTACATCCATAGAAGACTTCGGTGTAAGACGAATGGGTGACCCATCAACCGGAGACTGGAACGAAACGCCATCATCGTCTATCTTGGTCTTCTCCTGAAGAGAAAAGACTTGGTACCCACCTGAATCAGTCAAAATCGGATCAGGCCACTGCATAAACTGATGCAAACCACCCAGTTCTTCGATTAGCTCATGCCCCGGACGGATAGAAAGGTGTAATGCGTTCCCCAAGAGGACGGTTGTCCCGATGTCACGAAGTTGGGTAGGTGTCAGACTCTTTACAGTACCATAGGTACCACACGGCATAAATAGGGGCGTGTGGACCGTATTATTTCGTATTGTTAATACGCCTGCACGGGCGTTATCGTCGGTCGCGACGACTTCAAAATTCATGACGTTCACACCACATCGCGTCGCCATAACTATAGAAACGATACCGATTTTTTACCGCAGTTGAATATGCTTGCATCGTTCTTTCATAACCGCAAAAGGCACTCACTAGCATAATTAGCGAAGACTGCGGCAGATGAAAGTTAGTCAATAAAACGTCGACCTCTTGGAAGCGAAAATTAGGGTGAATGAATAGACTTGTCTCCCCCTCAAGATCATTTGTTATAGCTACATGCTCCAACGTCCGAACGACTGTTGTACCGACGGCCACACACCTACCAGTTCTAGATCGTATCGTATCGAGCGATTGTTTAGAAATAGAGTACCGTTCGGGGTGCAGATTGACCGTACTCAGACTCTCCTCGCGCAAAGGTTGGAAGGTACCAGCGCCGATGTGTAGCGTCAAACACACTACTTTAACGCCTCGTTCTCGTATCCGTGTCAACAACGGCTCGTCAAAGTGCAGACCAGCTGTTGGTGCAGCAACTGCTCCCTCTTCACGGGCAAACACTGTTTGATAAACATAAGCGTCGTTAGCCATCGCAGGTCGATCGATGTACGGTGGTAGGGGAACTTGACCATATTTTTCCAAAATTTCAAACACAGGTTTGTCAAACACTAATCGGTACAGGTCCCCAACTCGTTCTTGCAGGCGGATGGAAGCATCTTCTACAGCGATTGAATGTCGAGAGTGTAATCCTCGACTTGCTTTCACCTGACACAATGCAATACACTCTTCTTCAACGCGTTCCACCAAAATCTCGACCTTCCCGCCTGAGTCTTTTACACCCGATAATCTCGCAGGTATTACCTTCGTATCGTTGAGGACCAACACGTCGCCCGACCTTAAGAAAAGAGGCAAATAAGAAAATCGGCAGTGTGCATACTCGCTTTCACCAACGACGAGTAACCGGCTCTCCGTACGCTTAGACGTCGGCTCTAGAGCGATCAGTTCGGGAGGTAATTGGTAGTCAAAATCTGACTTACGAAAAACTCTTTCGGACATCGATTGCTACTAAGATTTAAAAAATTCTGCGAAGGAGACAGCTGATTGAGACACCAACAGTCCCATGGAATTTAACCGCATCTTTTTAGGTATCCCCAATCAGTGTCCTGGCTACCGGCCGATTACGGTGGGAATTGAAAAGCTCTTGCGCCAATAGTTGGTGCCTGAGGAGAGGGTCGAACTCTCACGGTGTTGCCACCACCAGATTTTGAGTCTGGCGCGTATACCAATTTCGCCACTCAGGCACGGGCCAGACGATTATAGTAAATGAAAACTAGCACAAATTGGGTACAAAAAACCAAGGCAGAATATTGAAATTGATACGCTAAAGAACATACGAGATGGGTGCAGGTGTTCGCAAACTTTCGAGCCGCGAGCAGTACCCAAATTCACTCTAAGCCATAGAATCGAAACTACTCGACCTTGACATAAACTAGTCGCACTGTCATAAATTACTTCCAATGACCGATTGATTGAACACTAACATGAAAGTGATATGGCCACGGTAGATCAGAACAAAACCAGCTATCTGGTCGAACTTCGACAGCTAGGGTATTTGGCTGCTCCGATAGTGATTGCCCAGGTGTCCTACATGGCACTCAACGTAGTGGACGTGGTTGTCTCAGGTCAATATGGCGTCGTCGATCAAGCGGGAGTAGCACTTGGTCAAAGTGCGTTTTCGCCTTTAACGTTGCTAGCAATGGGTGCTCTAATGGCGGTGACCCCAACGGTCGCACAACTTCACGGAGCAAAGAAAACTCACGAGACCGGTCCGATCGTTCGACAAGCACTCTGGCTCTCCCTATTTCTCGCACTCGTAATCATAGCGATCATGTACAACCTTGAACCCTTGTACCACGCTGTCGGTGTTGACGAAGTAGCAATTCCCGTATCGATGGGCTACCTAAAAGCTTTGAGTTTCGGAATCCCTGCTTTCCTAGCTTTCTACGCACTCCGAAATCTGTGCGAGGGTTTAGAAATGACTCTGTCGACGATGTTGATTGTGCTCTCGGCACTAGCACTCAAAATTCCGTTGACTTACGGTCTGGTGTTCGGTATTGGAGAATTTAACGGTTTTGGAGGGGCTGGATGCGGCATCGCCTCTGCAATTGTTTTCTGGTATATGTTGATTGCCATGGTGGTCGCGATTTCAATGACGCGACTCAGAGAATCTCGCGTGTTTGAACGATTTGACACACCAAAATTTGACGCAATCGGCCGATTAGCGATACTTGGATTTCCTATGGGATTAACTATCTTCGTAGAGATTGCTTTCTTCTCAGCCTCTACGATTCTAATCGGACGCTTGGGCGTCGTTGCGGTAGCCGCCCATCAGATCGTATTGAGTGTGGGACTAATCGGATTCATGACTTCTTACTCGATCTGTATTGCCACGACTATACGATCAGCATTACACGTGGGCGGAGGAAATACTCAAAACACCAATAAAACGGCATTGGCTTCAACGACTATTGCCGTCGGTTTGGGTGTTGTTTTTGTAGTGATATTGCTCTTGCTACACAATGAAATAGCTAGTGTGTACAGCTCTAGTGACGAGGTCTTGAAATTAACGACACCACTGTTCATGCTTTGTGCTGTTTTTCTCTTTTTAGACACCATTCAACACAGCTTTATAGGAACTCTCAGAGGCTTTAAAGACGCAACAGTGCCCATGATCCAAGCAGCTTCGTCGTTTTGGTGCGTCGGTATGCCGGTAGGAATCGTCCTAACGTTCGGGCTAGTCTTCGTTCAACCTCTTGGCGTCCATGGGTTTTGGTACGGATTGATAGTCGCAGCAACAATCGCGTCAATGTTGCAATTTGTGCGAGTCAGATGGGTTCTAAGAAATGCGCACATGTTTGTCCCGACCGATGTTCCGGCTAAAAACGATTCTTCCTCCGATACAGCATCATGAACAACGAATTTATCACAAACGTGAAGAATCAATCGAAATCTACGGGCAACAAATGTTTGCTACGACTTGGCAACTTGCAATCGTACCTAAGCGTGAGTGGGTTATTTAAGTACCGCTAAACCAGTAGGATTGACGCTGGAACGGATAATTGGGTAGAGATATCCGTCGCCGCGCCTCTCCAGCGAAGAGTCCTGTGTAGTCTAGCTCGTACCCTGAGTTATACATTCGAGCGACAATTTCTACTATCTCTGTAGTCGAATTGAATTCAATCTCAGAATCGACGCCCAGTTTCGCTAACGCTCTTTCGTGACTCGAGACTTGACTAGTTGCAGTGTTCTGCGCGAACCAAGATGTTAGGTCCGGAGTATCGCCAATATCTACCATTTGCGCGGAAGAACCGTTCACTAAGGGAACACGTAATGGCGAGAGGGAAATTTCTTTCAATCGAGCTTCCAAATCTTTGGAGCGATCTTCCTCTTCATTTTTTCCTACTCGTTCGCCGTATACTGCGGCGAGTCGAACACCGTCCTCGAGGCTGAACACGCCAGCCGCCTGAGCAGCAGCGAGTTCACCAACACCATATCCAACAACCACGCTTGGGTGAATTCCTAAGCTGTTCCACAATGCCGTGAATGCGCACTCCAATGAATAAACAACGGGTATTGTCCATGCGGACCTATCCCAATTGTTGGAATCTCCATTTAAGATTTCAAGCAATGAGTCATCGTATTTATCGCGAAATGCTTGGTCGCATTGACTCAACACGGCTTGTAGCACCGGTTCGCTGTTGCACAGTTCAGCTACGTTTTCGACCCATTGCTTGTAATCGCCATTAAAAGTGAACGCCACCTTCCCAATTGGTTTGCGTTCAGGTTCAGACTCTTGTCTTGCCACACTCAATAGATTCTCTCTTAACGATGCACAGTCGTTGAATGTGATGCCCGCCCGATGCTCAAAATGACTTCTTCCGACACACGCAGTCCATGCCATGTCCGCAAGTAGCGTAGACTCAGCATCTTCCACGCTCGACAAGGCTTTTTGTCGCCCGTCCAGCCAATCGAGATAACGACCCGCTAGATCCTTGAGTGCGTCGTGAGTCTTACCCGATAGAGGTAGAAGCCTTGTTCTGCGACTTGCCGAAGTTTCCATCTGCGCTTCGTCTTGAATCAATTCCCCAAGAACAACAGGTATACGTTGTGCAGTACCGGCAACGAAGCCCTTTTGACCATCTACAACTTGTTGGTCATCTCGTGCAGGAGCGCGTTCGACGATAACGTGCGCGTTCGTGCCGGAAATACCGAATGCACTGACCCCTGCGACTGGCGAACGACTTGACCTCTGCGGCCACACCGTCTGTTCAGATGTAACTTTTACCGGTAGTTTGTCCCATTCGACATGCGTACTGGGATTCTGAAAGTGTAGCTGTTTTGGAATGATCTCATGGTGCATTGACAACAGGACTTTGATGAGACCGGCAACGCCCGCTGCTGCTTCTAAGTGGCCGATATTGGTCTTTACCGTACCAAGCAAGAGCGGCTTATCAGACTCTCGATTCCGTCCGTAGACAGCAGCAGCAGCACGCACTTCGATAGGATCGCCCAATTCTGATCCCGTTCCATGAACTTCAATGTAGTCCAAGTCGGACGGAGCTAGTCCAGTCTGAGACAGAGTCTCTGCAAACAGTTGTTCTTGAGCCGTTCCATTGGGCACTGTGAGTGCCGCGGCAGCACCATTCTGATTGATTGCTGAGCCCTTGAGGACTCCCCAAACACGATCGCCCTGAGCTTCAGCGTCGCTCAGACGCTTTAGGACTACCATGCCACACCCTTCACCTCGTACGAAGCCGTCGGCGGCTGCGTCGAAGGTTTTACACTTGCCTGTTCGCGACAGCATCCCGTAATCCCTCATGAATCGCATCACAGGACGAGAAAGGATGATGTGTACGCCGCCAGCCAGTGCTACGTCTACTTCACTTTGTCGAAGACTAGCGGCTGCTTGATGCACTGCCACCAACGACGACGCGCAGGTCATGTCGAGTGGTATCGCAGGTCCCATTAAACCCAATGCAAAGGCAATTCTCCCAAGGGCAACGCTTCCCGCGGTTCCTAGATAACTATCGTCCCGGCCAGCGGCAGTTATTAAATCACGATATTCACTACTGCCTATGCCTGCAAAAACTCCGGCACGACCACCCTTAAGCGATATCGGATCTATTCCGGCATCCTCCAATGCGTGCCAACTTGTCTCCAGCAACATTCTTTGACGTGGATCCATCATGTTTGCTTCTATCGGTCGTATTCCAAAAAAGCTAGCGTCAAATTGGTCGAGTCCATCAACAAATCCTCCGACGCGGTACTCAGACTCTTCGGCAGACGGATCTCCAATGATTCCATTCCATGGACCTGAATCAGGCCGCCCGTCGGTCACTAGATCAGCTCCTGCTTCAAGCTGTTTCCAATAACTCTCTAAGTCCGGTGCTCCGGGGAACCGACAAGCCATGCCAACGATGGCTATTTGATCCTCATCGGACCGCGACTCTATGTTCAGTTCAGGTTTCGGCTGATCTTGAACCGTGGGTTGGATCTGAGGTGCAGTCTCAACTTGCAGCGTCGTCGATTGGTCTGGTAGTGCTGCCTGCATCCTTGTTGCAGAGTCATCCTCTTTCTGTTTCGACTGAGGCACAGACGTAGATTCAATCTCACCCAGTTCACCGTTTAAATGACTGGCGAGCAATTCAATATTCGGAAAGTCAAAGACGACCGTATTCGAGACTGTACATGCACCCGACAACGCGCGGTTCAGTCGATTACGAAACTCTACCGCCATTAGCGAGTCCATCCCAAGATCAAAGAAACCGACCGACCGTGCTGGTTCGGACGGCATGCGCAACACCGCTTGTAATTCCTGTTGTATAAAGGACACAAGCAAGTTTTCACGTTCCGATACGTTAGCAATCGCGAGCTGAGCCAGTACATCTTCTGTCGAGATCGCACCATCAGTTGCCTCATCGTCCTCTGACGAGAGTAATTCGTCTAGGAAAGCTGGTCGGTCGTCTACTGCTTCTTCAAAAACGGACCAGTCCATTGCCATCACTACTGAATTTGTAACGTCTTGTCGCACAAGTCTGTTCAGGGCGCGAATTCCTTGTTGAGGTGTAAACCAGCGGCCGCCTAAAGCTGATCGTTGCCGCTCGATACGGTCTTTCTGTTCTGCCGCTTCTCCAATTTCTGACCATGCTCCCCAAGCAATTGCTTGTCCTGGGAGTCCAAGCGCGCGACGGTGGCCCGCAAGTTGGTCCAAAAACGCATTAGCTGCCGCGTGGTTTGTCTGACCGGGATTGCCCATGACACCTACGCGGCTTGAAAACAGAATGAAGAGATCTAAATCTCGGTCTGCTGTGGCACGGTGTAGGTGCCAAGCTCCTAGAACTTTCGGCCACAGTACTGTTTCAAACCGGTCCCAACTCTGGTTCGTGAGTGCGCCATCTGACAGAACACCAACGCTGTGAATAACACCTGCAAGAGGAGGTAAATCTTGGTCTACCCGTGCGAGCATTCCATCCAACGCTTCCGAATCGGAAACGTCAGCTAGTTCGACTCGAATCGTTGCGCCTCGTTCCTCAAGTACGCGAATAATCTCCTTTGCTTCCTCATTGGGGGGACGTCGACCATTTAGCACAATGGTATCTGCACCATGCTCCACCAACCATTCAGCGACTGCAAGACCAATTCCACCCAATCCACCGGTAACTAAATAGGTTCGCTCCTGTTTCAGTCGACCGGAGACGAGCGGCTGCGTCGTGACGACGATTTTTCCGAGGTGCCGAGCCGAGCGCATAAACATTAATGCAGCACCTGCTTCTGCTAGTGGCCACCGACTGTGGGTTATGGGGGTGAGTTCACCTGTTGAGACTCGTTCCATCAGATCTCGCAAAACCCGTCCTACCCACTCTGGATCTGTTTTCTTCAAAACATCGAGCTCAAGTATGTCATAAGGCACATCTGGTCGCGCTTCAGCCATTTCCTCTGGACTCAGAATATCGCGTCGAGCTAATTCGACGAACCGACCGCCTTGTGCCAAGCAAGACAAACTCGCATCGATGAATCCTTCACTAGTGAGACTGTTCAAAACCACGGTTACCCCAGCTCCATCCGTCGCTTCGAGAATCTCTTCACCAAACTTAGTTTGACGACTGTCGAAGACATGCTTCACGCCCAACGAACGGAGATAGTCACGCTTTGGCGCACTCGCTGTCGTAAAGACTTCCGCGCCCGCGGCTTGTGCAAGTTGAATAGCAGCCAGCCCCACTCCTCCAGCACCAGCATGAATCAACACTCGATCATCTGCTTCTAATCCAGATAGCTCATAGGAAAGAGCTGCAGAGACAAACGCACTGGGTATAGTGGCCAATCCAGACACTGGAATATCGGAAGGTGCATGCGCAACCAATTCTTCGTGGGTAATCATTTCCGCTGCGAACGCCCCAAAGCCCAATCCAACGACGTGGTCTCCTACCGAAACATTAGACACTTCGGAACCTACCCCCACTACATGTCCGCACATTTCCCTACCAAGATTTCCTTCTTCGATAAATCCGAGCGAACGGAACACGTCCCAAAAGTTAAGCCCCGCGGCTTCGACCGCGATCTTTACTTCTCGTGCTTCAAGAGGTCTCGCGGGTAGTTCTTTGGCGCGTGGTGTTTCAAACACTCCAGCAGGATCAGGAGTCAGCACCCAAGTCGAATCCTCGGGCAAATCTAGTCGTTCCGGTCCGTCGTCAGTGCGAACCAGCCGTGCGACTTGGCGGCTCTCCCCGCGCCACGCGATGTGATTTTCGAAATCGGGATACATTAGCTCATCAACGAGATCAAATACCTGTTCGACGACGGTCGGGTCAAGATCGACCATTCGAGGATTGAGATACGCAGCTTCCCGTGCGACACCCTTACCGAATCCCCACAATGTCGCTCCAACCAACGATCCCTGGGTCTCTCGCTCGATTATTTGTGCTCCACTTGTGATGAACCAAACACCTTTTTCGGGAGTTAGGTTGGAGTCGACCATGCTTTGAACGAGGGCAAGTGCACTCGCAACCACATGTTGCACGTCGTGTTCAATGTTTGGTGTAGTCGCGTTGGCACCGCGACCGTCGAGCGAGGCAAAATGAACTACACCGCTGAGGTCCATCTCGTCAGGAACTCTCTCAAAGAGAGTTTGCCATGACTCGCGACATTCGATATCTGCTCTTGCATGCAATATACCGCTATGCTCAGACTCAACACTCACCGCGTCTGAAGCGTCGCTGGAAACGACCATGACAGATTGATTCCGATTTGCAAGACGGGTGGCGATTTCTTTCGCAAAACCCCTTTCGTCTGCTAAAAGAACCCAGAATCCCGGGGCTTCCAACACCTCGTCAGGCCCCTTCGCAATGATTACGCCTCGATCCGGTTTTTCATCGGGCTTAGACGAATCCAAGCCTAGTACTTCAACCGCCTCAAATCCTGAGTCGAGTAGAGCTCTTTCCCAAACTTCTGGTCCAGCTAAGGCATGGTGTGGACGGTAGTCGTCAGCGAAACGCCACCAGCCGTCGAGCTGTCCGAACGTCAAGTCCATCCAACCCTGCCCACGCAGGTTTTCGAGTGCCACCATCTGTCCAGACGGTGCAAGCAACTTCAAGCAATGACCCAGAGTTTCATTGAGAGAACGCGTTGCATGGAGCACGTTCGATGCGATGATGAGGTCATAGGCATAAGCGTCAAAGCCCTGTTCGACAGGATCTTTCTCAATGTCTAAAGGTCGATATTCAATACAACCACCAGCATCACCAAAACGGGACTCTGCTTCTGCGAAGAAACCAGCAGAAATGTCCGTGTACACGTACTCAAAGCGTCCGTCTGGAAGCTCTGGCAACACCGAAGCAGTTGCAGAACCCGTTCCAGCACCGACTTCAACGATCCTGAGATGTCGTCCACTAGGTAAATTGGCTAAAAGTGCACGCACCGCGTCTCTCAATAACCTGTTCGCTGCGAGCGCGATTGGCGCTCTAACGTACAGATCCGCCGGGGTTGGGTAGCCACTGCTAAACAACAGAGTGAGAGGATCAGCTTGACCTCGAAGCACCTCAGGCAAAGACTGTCCACAACGTCCAAACAGTCCGACCTCGGTCGCGCCGTGTGGATGTTTTTCGGCTAGTTTATCGGCGACGGCATTGGGATCTGGCGGGATTTCATCCGGTAGTGGGTCTTCATCCCCCAACTTCACCGTAAATCCGTCGTCGCCTTCTTCTAACACGCCACACCGAGCCAACATTTCCAGCAAACGACGGAATACTCGTTTGTGCACATCGTCTACGCCTAGTTCATTGCGAAGTTCTTCCGGTTGCACAACTTGACCGACAACACGCTTCCAACCTAACGTTTCGAGCGTCCAGCACGCACGAGACAGGGACCAGTTTTCGAGATCTGTTAGCAGCGCAGTCCGGTTCGCCCGTGGGACACCCTCTTCCTCGAGGTAGTCTGCGAGTGGCTTGAAGTCCTGTGCGACCGAATTCGGAAGTGGTAGGAAATCGGCTGCGACAATCGCTGGTACCAAGGGTCTCTCTCGCCAAACGACCTCGTACAAAAGGTCATTTACATTCTCGAGTGCCGAAAATAGTGCAGCGCGAGTCGCTCGTTTGATGGTGTACCCGTCAAGTCCTCCCAACAAACGACCCTCGAAGTCGTAAATACGCAATTCTGCTCTTTGTACTTCTGGTGCAGAGTCAGAGTCAGTGTTTGACGTATCAGCAGTATCGATCATTCGAACGTGACACACTACCTGTTCGTGCAAACGATCGGACGACAGCCACAGTTGATCCCAACCAAACGGCAGGTACGTAGTTTCGTCAGTTTCTGAGCCCTGAATGCGTGCTGCTGCAACGACCTGAAAGCAACCATCTAGCACAAGCGGATGAACAACTAAGGAGGATCGACTCGACATGTCCGACAAAGAGACTTCACCTAACGCTTCGCCCGGCCGAGCCCAAACAGTACCCAGAGTGCGGAAACTGGGGCCAAGTTCAATACCAGAGGCCGCTCTTGCTTGGTATAGAGTTGACGTATCCACGGGAGTTAGCTCTTTTTTCAAACTCTCAAGATCTATGCTCGGATCTACGCTGGGTGAGTCAGTTTCGGATGACACTTGACATTCCGCGTGGAGTATCCAATCAACATCCGCCGGTCCCTTGCTGAGTATCTGAAGGAGACCCGACTGTTCCTGACCCGATCCTCCCAACACCGCTTGCACTGTGCGGCAGTTCTCCTCATTCTCGTTCTTGCCGTCGTCAGCAGGGAAAACTAGAGCATTGTGCAATTGCATATTGGCAACAATTACTGGAGTTGATGTTCTAGATTGAGACAACGCTGCTGCCATCGCACCGTAAAGTGCGCCGGGTGCGATGACGCGGTCGTATACACGATGGTCCGCTAACCATTCTGGGTCCGAGGGAAACAGCTCGGTTTCGTATGTGATCTCACCACTCGCGGACTCGCGACACAATCCAAGTAAAGGATGTCCTTGAACAGAACGTTTCTGTTTCGGCTCTCGCAACCAATAGGTTTCGCGCTGAAAGGGATAGCCAGGAATCGATATGCGTCGTCGAGTCTCGCCAACGAATAGCCCTTCGAATCGGACGGTCAGTCCCGCTTGATACGCTTCTGCCACCGCTTCGATAAAACTTCCGGTTCCTACTGGAGAGTCATCTGGCTTCGGTCGAATGCTTGATAACACTGCAGGTGGGGCTGCTGAGTCCGGCCATGCCGAGGCCGCCATCGGCGCGAGTACCGAGCGCGGTCCGATTTCGAGAATTAGATCCACTCCGAGGTTCGCAAGAGTGCGTGCACCGCTAGCGAACGCGACCGGATTCCTCGCATGGCGACGCCAATAATCTCCGTCTAGTCGTTGTTCTTCCTCCAACACCCGACCTGTCAGATTGCTAACTAAAGTCACCGTCGGATGTTGGATGGTTACTTCATCGAGTGAAGATTGAAGTTCGTCAAGCGCAGGTTCTACAAGGGCACTATGGAATGCTTTAGTAGTGTTCAACCTACTTACTCGGATACCATCACTTTCAAATGTTTTTGAAAGAGTCTCAACGGCATCCACAGTTCCACTGACGACTTGATGCAGACCGTTGTCCGCGGAGATGTTTATTTTCTCAATGGCACCATCAGAATTCAATGCATCGACGGCGGACTTAACTTGTTCGGGTGGAGCAAATATTGCAGCCATTGCGCCTGGTTCGGTTGCTCCAAGGAGTTCTCCGCGCCGGCAAGCGAACCTCATTCCGTCTTCTAAACTAAATACGTTCGCTGCTTGCGTTGCCGCGATTTCTCCGACACTATGTCCGAGGACCACATCAGGATGAACTCCAACACTAGCCCACAGAGCTGTAATCGCAGACTCGAGCGCATAAAGAGCGGGCTGCTCCCAAACCGTGTCACCGAGTTGCCCATTACCAGTGCGACCAAACATTACATCCAATAGTGACGTGCCGCGTTCTTCTAGAAAAACTTGTTCACATCGGTCCAGCACTCGGCGTGCTACTGGTTCTTGTTCGTACAAGTCCCGACCCATTCCGGCCCATTGGCTTCCCTGACCCGTATAAGCAAACGCTACTTTCTTTGCGGTTCGTGGTTGCTGTAGGTCTGTCTCTGCTATCGTCGCGAGTCGTGTCCTTAATTCAGTAGCATTGCTGAATAAAACACCTGCGCGCCACTCGAAATGGCAGCGTCCCATACCTGCAGTCCACGCCGCGTCCGATAGCAATACTCCAATTTGTTCACCGTCTTCGGGAAGTTCTTGAGCGTGTTCATCGAGCCAGGACAAATATTGTGAAGCAAGTTCTTTTGTAGCAAGTTCGTTCTTTGCTGAAATAGGTAATAGTCGAATCTCGCGCTCGGGGCAGTCTTTCTCAACTTCTGAGGCGTCTTTATCGTCCGTTGAGGAAGGAACGGTTACAGTTTGACCGAGTCCTACTACTCTGTCTCGAGGATATGAAGTCGTTTCTGCTACCGGATACTCTTCGACCACGATGTGGGCGTTGGTACCAGATATGCCAAAAGAGTTCACACCGGCTACGCGAGGTCTACCGTTACGATCTGGCAAATCCATCTGCGACGACGTGACCGTCAAGGGAATCGAATCCCAATCGATACTTGGGTTAGGATTGTTGAAATGCAAATGCTTTGGAATCACGCCACGTTGCAACACAAGCACCGCCTTGATGAAACCCGCGATACCAGCGGCAGACTCCAAATGTCCAAGATTTGTTTTCACAGACCCGACGAGTAGTGGTCGATCGCTTGCACGGTTTTGACTGTACACTCTGGATACAGCGTTGATTTCGATGGGATCTCCAACAGCCGTTCCAGTACCGTGTGCCTCAAGGTAGTCGACATTGCAAGCTGGGACACCAGCTTGTGCCAGTGCGGTTTCGATCACTCTTTCAAGCGCAGGTTCATGTGGAACCGTCAAACCAACGCTTGCACCACCATGGTTGACTGCAGCACCACGAACGACCGCCCAGATTCGATCACCGTCAGATTCTGCGTCGCTTAGACGTTTGAGCACCACCACACCACAACCTTCACCACGGACATAACCATTAGCGGATTCGTCAAATGCTTTGCACTGTCCGTCTGGAGATAACATCTGCGAATCAGCCCGCAGTTCGAAGATACGACTGTTCAATATCGCTTGTACTCCACCGGCAAGCGCTAAATCCGCTTTACCCTGCTGCAGGTCCGCGACCGCATCGTGTACCGACACTAGCGAAGACGCGCATGCCGCATCCACCGCCTTTGCCGGCCCCATGACACCCAACACGAAAGAAACGCGGCCACTTGTACCGTTCAAGTTAGTGCCACTCAACGCATAAAGAGATTCTGCTGCTTCCCCCGTGCCCTCCGATTCAACGACGAGCATTCGATATTCATCGTTACTAATACCACTGTAAACTCCGGTTAAGCTCTCCTTCAGTCGATCAGGATCCATCCCTGCATCCTCTAAAGCTTGCCAACTCGTCTCAAGCATCATTCGCTGCTGAGGATCAAGTAACTCTGCTTCTACTGGAGAGATTCGGAAGAAGCCGGCGTCGAATTGATCTATAGCATCTACATAAGCGCAGAATCGACAGGCATCTTGAAGATGTCCGCGGTTTTCAAACAGTTTTTCCAACCTGTTTGGTCCTGATTCTGGCAACCCATCCAAAACCGCGTTACCACCATTTTCGAGTAATCTCCAAAAAGACGATATATCTGGTGCGCCCGGGAAACGACAAGCCATACCGACGACTGCAATAGGTTCTACTGATCCCAAATTCTTTCTCATTTGTTTCTGTTAAGTTTTTCTGTTTAGTCTTCTATAACGATAAATGTAAGTGATTCCATGCACAAGTTTACTTCATCAACGCTTCCTTGAGTCGAAGCCTTTAATGACTTGCGGAGCTCACTTTCGTGATGAAGTCATCAACGTACCATGCGCACAACTCAGGCTTTTCAATTTGCATGTAGTGCGTCGCATCTGCGACGAAGTCAAAATCGACGCTGATCATGTCCGATAGATCTACCGTTGGAAGATATGAAAATGGCAATATTGGATCTGCACCTACTACTTTAATTGGATGAGGAGGTTCATCGAAATTAATTTGCCCTGCAAATGTTCGTGCGAATCGAGTAAGTCGCGCCTCATATTCTCTGGGACACCTCAATTGGTAACCGCCATCTTTACTTTCTCGCAAGATACTGTGAGCCATCAGCTCTGTTGCACCTGGTACAAGTCTCGAAAACCCCGGTAGAAAGTTCATCAGTTCTATAAACTGCGCATGCGATTCAAAGTGGTCTGAACGTTTGTTAGTTCGCGCTGTCGCGGTCTGGACGGCTTGATCAAATTCTTCACTACTCTCCCCAGGACCAGTCGGATATACTGGCGGATCAAACAAGATGAGGCCATCGAATCCACTATTTTCTCGAGTAAGGATAGCACCGAATATCTGCGACGAATACAGCAGCGCGACGAGTGCGGACAACGAGTGGTAAATACCAAAAGTTGGTTTTGAACCATATTTCTTGGATGTTTCATCCAAAATTGCATCTACATCGCATACCATCGAAACGATGTTGTGGTCATTTTCATGAGTTCTTTCGTTCCAACCGTGGTTTCTGAGGTCATAGACCAAGACTTCATAGTCACTTTCAAAATGAGACCAAAAAGGATAGTAAAGATCAATCGCAAGACCATTACCGTGACACATCAGCAATCTAGGACCGGTGGAGTTGCCATGTTGGCGAACCACAATGTGGGTACCATCGTCAAGTACGACTTTACACTCTGAGTGTGGTTTCGGTACTGTCCAATGCATGTTGTTAGCTTCCGTTTAGGTCGTTAACGAGCCAGTATCACGACGCGACGAGTTCTTGTGCAATTGCTGCTGCGAATTGATCAGTTTCAAGATTAACTATTTTCCACACTACCCCGGGAATATCGTTGAGTGTCATACTGGCGGCGCGAGCGTGACCCAATAAAGACTCGGGAATCGAAAATGCTGAGGTGTCCCGACGAAACCCCTCCCCAGTAGCCTTTATCAACGCCTCCTTATAGGTCCAGAGACGAAAGAATATTTGCCGTCTGGCAGGTTCCGGCGTCTGTCGAAGTAGCCTTTGTTCCTTCGGGGAAAACACTGAAAAAAGAATTTCATCAATAACTGGTCTGCTTTCACGATTTTCTATATCCACTCCTATCCGACCTTGTCTCGCAAACGCCAACAAACCGTGATCCTCGGTATGACTCACGTTAAACTCAATCATCAAAGTCTTTCCCGCTATTACCGCTACAGGCTTTTCGTTCCGCTCTGCGAACACTTGCAATTCGGAATTGTCGAGATCGTGTTGAAGGCATAGATTCGCTCGTAACGCGGCACGACAGAGAACAAATTGTCGTCGATTAGTTTCGGAGTGAAAAGCCTGTGCCCTCTTCCGTTCCTGTTCATCCAAGGTGTCATAGGCGATAGACTCGTTTTCAAAATTGTTTGACAAATCGACATGAACGACTTGGCTATCGAGCGTTTGATAGATTTTGTGCCACCAACGGGTAGTTTTGTTGTTTTGTGCTAGTTCGATCAGTTCCTTCCTATCGGAAATCCTCACACCTGAAATGAGTTTGGTGTAGCCCGAAGCAAGTATGTTACGAAACTTTGAATGTGTCTGTCACGCTTATCAAATCGAGTAAGATTTAACCAAATTGAACTCTCGATATAATTTCCGTCTTTCACCTTTTCAAGTAATTTACGGGAACAACAAATATGTCAAACACTCATGATAGAGTCGCTTCACTAGCTAGGAGATTTTTGGATCCAGTGAGAGAGCCGAACTTTGATGCCAGTTTTAGTGAATCTGCCATATCATCAATGGATGCCATGGCGTTCGCAAAAGCTGTAGGGAGCGAGTTTAATTGCGAGATTCCAGCGGACGACTTCGCAAATTTCAACTGCTTACGCGACCTTGTAGGTTACTTGGACGCTAACGCCTCTTAATTGACCCTTCAACTTCGCGACGTATCGGACCGTTAAGATTCGTCGCGAAGAACGCACTCTCTTAGAGAGTGGCAATCAGACACTTGATACCGAGCTCGGAGCGGCTTTTCGGTATCGCATGGGCGCGTTTATCTACGATACCATTGTCCTGTGTGGTATCTGGGTGTTTTCTATCGTCATCATCGTTACCGTGAGTGGTAGAGAATTCACCGGGGCCTGGAGCCAAACATTGTGTTTTCTGGAAGCATTCACGTTCTTTTGTTTCTTTTGGATGCACAAAGGACAAACAATCGGGATGTTGGCTTGGCGGTTGCGACTAGAAACGGACGGCGTGTTCACACTTCGAAGAGCTCTTTTACGATTCTGTGGAGAGCTACTATCGATTGGTTCCGTAGGTCTTGGATACTACTGGATTTGGATCGATAGCGATCGACGCAGTTGGTCGGACTTACTATCAGGAAGTCGAGTCGTGCGATACAGTAAGAGAGTGAGTACTAATTAATTCGTCTCATTAACAAGATACCGACGGCGAATACGACTAATACGGGTATCGCGACCACGACCACCGCGGGGATTGCGTAAAGCGAAGCAAAAGGCATCAACATCCGTTGGAAGTACTCCAACATGATTCCGACAACCAGACCGACACCGATTCTAGTTCCCATCCCAGTCTCGCGTAATGGACCAACTACAAATCCTACAGTTAGCAACACCAATCCAATAATTGAAAAAGGCCGAGCTATTCTGGACCAAAATTCCACTTCAAATTCGGTTGGGTCTCGTTGTTCTTGGAGCAGGTACTCGACATGTTGACGAAGTTCTCGAAAGCTCAAATCTCCTGGTTCATATTTGATGCGCTGAGGTAGCGTCTGCAACTCACTCTGTAGATTCCAAGTATCCGCCACGCGTTCCGATACATCAAGTCTGCTTTCGACAAATAGCGTTTCTTTCACTTCATTCATTTCATAGGCGTTGTCCTGACTACTTGGAGTCGCGGTAGCTGCGAATCTAGTTCGACGTAGTTTGCTGTCCGGTGTGAGTTCAAACTGTCGCAAACCGTGAATTTTTAGATTCGAGTCGACTACTTGGAGCTGGGTGTAGGTATCGCCTTCTTTGTACCACAGGGTTCCAAAACTTCCTACTTCATCTTGATCCGTGTTTGTCGTAAGAGCGACAGACTTCAATTGCGGACCGATGAATTCTGCAACCAAAAATACTCCTGCGTAGAACAACAGCGACGCGATCGCGACTGGAACGCACAGCCGCGTCGGTGCAACACCGGCCGCTCGAAGTGCTGTTACCTCAGAGTTTTGACTTAATGTGCCTAGCCCAATCAATCCACCCATCAAAACAATGTAA
Source organism: Gammaproteobacteria bacterium (assembly GCA_009841615.1). Taxonomy (GTDB): domain Bacteria; phylum Pseudomonadota; class Gammaproteobacteria; order Pseudomonadales; family Azotimanducaceae; genus Bin55. Next base: position 28,169 of record VXLL01000018.1, read on the forward strand.
CTGGTAATCGCACTCATAACGGTTGGCAAATCAAATAGTACTATCAACACAATCGTGCCAAACGATCTAGTCTCGTCAGCACCACGGGATTCGTCGATCACTCCAAACATGGCGATCAGCAAGGCAACGCACAGAAACACCACGACCATGCTGAGTAGCAGCGTTTTTATGATGTACATGTCAAATCTACGTAGCATCATCGCGGTTTTAGTTGCCGATGTATCAGAGTCGCCGCAGTTGCAAATACCAAAACATGACAGGAATAGAGTATGCCTGAACTAAACCGATTCGAGTCACTCAATCCTTGTTGAACAAGCACCAGTAATAAGTAATAGCACACAAATGCGAGCACCCCAGGTATAACCTGTCCAAATCTACCTGACCGAGGTCGAGTTCGAGACAGCGCAAACGCCAACAATCCACTCACGAACGTCATAATTGGCAACGAAATTCGCCAATCTAGTTGCTGGGCGTGCTCTCCGATGGAACGGTCTAAAGAAGCTGTGGGTAGTGCTTCTACCTCAATAGGGATGTCAAGTTGCTGTGATAAGTCTAGGCGCAATGACAGTTCTTCAAAAGAAAGGATTCGATAGTTCGTTAGTCCCGGTGTCCCTTCGTACCGCACTCCATCTTGTAACTGTAACAGGCGATGTCCGGTATCAGCATCGATGAGAAACGTCGCGGATTGCGCAATGACCGTTATATCTGTAGTGTCTCCAGCTTCAAAGAGGAAAACCCCGTGTAAGATCCTCGCATCCCGGTCTACTTCGTCAACGTAAATCGTTCTAGTGTCATTCGAGAAATTGCGAAATTCACCGGGTCGGACGAGATCGAATTCGTGTGAAACTGCAATGTTCGCCAACATATCTACGAAAGTCTGACGAGACGCTGGCGTCACGACTAAGCTCAGTATTCCGACAAATATCGCAATCGGAACAACCACACTGCAAAGCCATCCAACTAAGCGTAGGATCGAGGTTCCGCCCATGACTAAGACCACAAATTCTTGATCTGCATGTAGGCGACCGAACGTGACTATGACTGCGATAACGAGTGAAAACGGAAGAGCAAGTTGCACAAATTCTGGCAATCGTAAAGACATCAGCGTCCAAAGTACTTCACCAGTGAACTTTCCGGCTGCGGCCTCTTGCAAGTATCCGGTAAACCGTGCTGCGACACTGACAAGCATGAGAAGGACAAAAACCGTACCTAGTACGATAATCAATTCTTTGATAATGTAGCGATAAGCTACCGTCACAGAATAACTCTCTTAAAATGCCACGTTCAAAGCACAACTCGAAAAGTAGTTTCTAGTGTAGTAGACCAAGAACCTTGTGCCAATCCCATTTACACCATCACAAAGACATGTCGTACCCGCAAGTAGTTTTTTATGAAATTCCGGATAAAGATCCGACAATGCTTGTCCGCGCGATCTGCAAACTTATATGCGAATATTATCGAGCAAACACCAGCGTGCATGTGCTTACGGCGAATGAGAGTGAGCTAACTTTTTTAGATGAGACCCTGTGGAACTTCCCGAGAAACAGTTTTGTACCACACATGCGAGCCTCCGCGATACAACAACGATGTCTCGTTACGATGGAATGCACACCTAAGTTTGAGGGGAACGGCTCTGTGTTAATCAACCACACCAACGATGTTCCAAGTTGCATCGAGCAATTCGACACTGTGTGTGAGTTCGTGTTACAACAACAGGAAATGAAACAACAAGCACGGAGTAAGTTTGCCAACTACCGAGAAAAGTACGGGAAACCTACCTTTGTCAGCATATCCGATTGGGACAACAGACCCATTCTAGACCGGTGACCAATGGGCGTGATTAATACAGTGAAAAGCTCCAAAGATCTAGCTAAATCCTTTGATGCGAGAGCAATTGAAACTGGGCTCTACGAAAAATGGGAACGCGGCGGTTATTTTGCTCCTACAGGAAATGGTCCCGCGTTTTCCATTGCGATTCCTCCCCCGAACGTCACGGGAACTCTGCATGTTGGTCATGCCTTTCAACAATCGTTGATGGACGCGGTCATTCGCTATCGACGGATGGCGAATCACAACACACTTTGGCAAACCGGTACGGATCACGCGGCGATCTCGACACAGGTGGTCGTAACGGAAATGCTTCGCGAAGAAGGCACGACTCCGGCTGAGATTGGTCGTGAAGCCTTCATTAAACGCGTTTGGCAGTGGAAGGAAGAATCTGGTGGGATCATTACTCAGCAGATGCGGCGCTTGGGGACTTCCGTCGATTGGTCACGAGAACGTTTCACTATGGACGAAGGTTTCTCGCGCGCGGTGATTGAAGTTTTTGTTCGACTTTACGAAGAAGGTCTCATTTACAAGGGCCATCGTCTGGTCAACTGGGATCCAACCCTCCAAACTGCATTATCGGATCTCGAAGTAATAACAGAACCCGAAGCGGGTTCACTATGGTATCTTCGATATCCATTAGAAGACGGACTGCGAACTCAATCTGGAGAAGGATACCTAGTCGTCGCCACGACTCGTCCTGAAACTATGCTCGGAGACTCAGCCGTTGCGGTTAATCCCAACGATGTTCGTTTCCAGAACCTAATCGGACTCTATGTTCGACTGCCGCTAGCCAACCGAAGAATACCCATCATTGGGGACGATCACGTCGACATGGAGTTTGGTACCGGTTGTCTCAAAATCACGCCAGCGCACGATTTCAATGATTACGAAATTGGTAGCAGGCACAATCTAGAAAAAGTTAGCGTACTCACAAAACAGGGTACGATGAGTGAAAACGTTCCAGAAGAATTTCGCGGTCTTGATCGGTTTGAAGCTCGCACGCAAATTGTCGCGACACTTGAACAGCAGGATCTTCTGGACAGAATCGAGCCGTACGAAGTTCAAGTACCTAGAGGCGAGAGATCTGGTGAAATCGTCGAACCTTTAATAACCGAACAGTGGTGGGTCGACATCCAACCCTTAGCAGAACCCGCGCTCAAGAAAGTCCAAGATGGTTCAATTAAGTTTCAACCAAAGCGATGGGAAAACGTTTACTTCAGTTGGATGCGTGACCTACGAGATTGGTGCATCAGTCGGCAACAGTGGTGGGGACACCAGATTCCTGCTTGGTATGACGCAGAAGGTAATGTCTATGTTGGTCGCGATGAGGAGGAAGCGCGCGCCAAAGCTGGGCTCGTGACTTCGGTTCCCCTGACACGCGATCCCGATGTCTTAGACACTTGGTTCTCGAGCGCGCTTTGGACGTTTGGGACGTTAGGGTGGCCCGATGAAACTGAAGATTTGCGCATGTTTCACCCTACTGACGTTTTAATTACTGGCCATGACATCATTTTCTTCTGGGTAGCGCGCATGATCATGCTTACGCTACATTTCACAAACGAGATTCCATTTCGTACGGTGTACATAACGGGCCTAATTCGCGACGCTGAGGGTCAAAAGATGTCCAAGACCAAAGGTAATGGATTGGACCCTCTTGACCTTGTTGATGGTATTTCGCTGGAAGACTTACTTGCCAAGCGCACCAGCAATTTGACGCAACAGAGCCTCAAAGCACAAATCGAAAAACACACGCGCCGCGACTTCCCAAACGGTATTCAAGCGTTCGGCACAGATGCGTTGCGATTCACGTTTTGCGCTATTGCGTCTCCCACGAGTAGCTACAACTTTGATATAGCACGAGTTGAAGGCTATCACTTCTTTTGTAACAAGTTGTGGAATGCACTTCGATTTACCATCGTACAGACAGAAGATATAGACCTCGATGCACCGCGCGAGTTTTCACTAGCAGACCGGTGGATTCGGTCGTCATTAGGAGTGTTGGTACAAGAGTGTCGTCAGCATCTTGATACCTACCGCTTCGACCTGTTTGCTCAGTGTTCTTATGAATTCGTTTGGCACGAATTCTGCGACTGGTATCTGGAATTTACCAAACCAATCTTGTATGACACAGATACTGAAAGAGCCCGTTTGAATGGTACCAAATACACGCTCCTCGAAGTGGCTGAAATCATCCTTCGACTCTTACACCCAGCGATGCCCTTTATCACTGAAGAACTATGGCAAACTGTTGCACGACTGCTTGGAAGAGATTCCTCCTCCATAATGCTGGAGTCCTATCCGACGAGCGAGGATTTGTTGGAAGACCAAGCTGCCGAAACCGCGATCAATTGGCTCAAAGGCGTCATCGGCGCAGTGCGCAATATCAGAGGTGAACGGCAAATTCCACCTAACAAAGAAGTTACCGTGTTATTTAGCGAAGGAAGCACTCAAGAACGGGATCTGGAACATGAAAATCATGTCCTACTGTGCAAACTAGCAAAGATTTCTACAACCGAATGGCTAGATGACCCCAGTCAAAGTCCGTACGGTTCAACGCAAATAATAAATGGTTTGTATATCCACGTACCTTTCGTCGACGAACAGGAAAAGCGTGCAGAGCACGCCCGACTTGAAAAAGAATTAACACGTACAACGAAAGAACTTGAAGTGATCAACAAAAAACTCCGCAATCCCAATTTCACTTCGCGCGCTCCAAAGCATGTTGTTGTTGCTCAACGTCAAAGAGCTGAGCAATCATCTCAGAAAAAGATCGCGCTTGAGCGACAATTAGAACAACTATTAGCAGCGATGCACACTAACTAAGTTGTGAAAATTAAACAACATGAAGCTGCCTCAGATTGATAGACACCTTTCATGAAACATGAACGCGGAACGCGAAAGATATCGTAAAAGCTGAAAAATTTCGTCCACAACGGACTTTCTAGAATCAGATGATAGTTTTCGAGGAATGCAAGTTTGTTCCACTGCGCCATACATGACCAATACTTTGCATGGAAAATATCTTACATCGATGTAGTAATCGGGCTCGGGTCGCGCGCGCAATACTTTCAATCTTTCATTCGGGGTCCTGATCGCGGTGAACAACCACCGCTATCATGCCACCAGTGTATAGGGCGAAAGCGCGACGGCCCAAACTTGGTATTCGCGTAAGTTCAACTCCATTGAATGTAGGGGCCTACACCCAGCAAGTTCACTTCTGCATTCTACGCATGTTTCCGATACGGAGATTCGCAATAGAACATGGTTCTACCGCAAATCCCAAATGAAACCGTCCACCAAACTAAGGCAACTTCAAGGAAGACGAATAGCATCAATTAGACTCTGAATTTAACGACCCATGAACCAATCAACCAAAGGTGAATGAAACGAGGCAACAATTTCGCCATGTTGTGGCTCCTCGCATACAATGAGGATTGGTGTAAGAAAAAACCGATTGAACAAGTAATGAAGTGAAATCGTTTCAAAACGGAAGACCGATCAGCTACTTCTTCCTAGCAATCGTGTTCATTGCGGGGATAGGCGCGTCAGCCGCGATCTTCTATGGTTTACCCATCCAAGAGCAAAATGGTGGCAACTTGGACAACACGACGGTAGCAACAGTAGAAGCTCCTAGTTCATCTGCTAGTTCTGCAGACCTGTCAACGAGTGTGAGCAGGGAAACCACGAAGGTGACTCATTCGCCAATTTACAGTCTTGCTGATATCGCGAAATTACACAGTCCGCTGGAACGAAGTACAGCATTGCACATTGCACTGAGTGAAGCGAACGAAGACCGTGTGCTTGCATTGTTGGATCAATCGAAGCAATTGGATTATCTTGCACGAGTACAAACTCAAGCAGTTATTCTTCAAAAACTAGTAAGAGTCAATCCGTCTAGTGCATTGACGCAAATAGCAGAATTTAACCAGCCCGATTCAAGCGATGTGTTATCCGCGATGTTTAGCGAATGGGCTCAGTTCGATTTACACGAGGCAATCTCACACGCTACTACTCTCGACAGCACCGGAAAGCAGGCAGCGTTGGAGGGCATACTGCAAGAAAGAATTGATCTCACGGATCAAAAACGTCGCGAAATCGCACAGCAATTGAGCAACGAGCAATATGCCATCAATGTGATCACTTTGGAGAAATTGAATAAATCCATCGCTGAACCCGAAGAAGTTTGGGAAGAAATAGTCCAGCACGCACAGAACGATAGCGATCAACTTGAGCTACTCACTCAAATTGCGCAGATGTGGGTCGAAAAACAAGGATTGGAAGCGTTGGATCACATCGTCTCGTCCCTCGACAACAAACAAACAAAGTCTCATATTTCGATTGCGGTGTTTCGCGAACTAGCGCAAACTAATCCAAGGGCAGCGTTTGCGTATGGCGTGAACTCGGATGACATTTCTCCTTACGATGCTGAAGTGATTGTGGTGGCAGAGTGGGCACAATTCGATCCTCAGGGCGCGCTCGACGCAGTAATCTCGATGCCAGAAGAAAAAATGCGGAAATCGAGTTTCAAGAAAATAGTAGAGACTTTGGCGACCTACAACCCACGTGCGATTCTCGCAGAGTTAGACTCACTACCGAATAACATGGTTAAATTAGCAACAAAAACGGCTGTGTCAGTTCTTGCTTCGAGCTCCCCGCTAGACGCTGCCGCGATCGTATCTACTATGGAAGACGAACCCTTGAAAGGTGCCTGTATTCGATCGGTAATTCATCATTGGATCGCGCGCGGCGGTATGGATGCGGTCCTAGATTGGGTCTTAAAAGACCCAGATCTGGAGTTTCAAAGAACTCAATCAACTGGGTATGTATTGCGCACACTTGTTGAGCATGACCCAGAGCGCGCCATGCGGGTCGCACTCGCTTATCCATTAGGTGAGGATGAAGTGGGTCCCGAGGATTCGATCATCGCAAAACTGTCACGGATAGATATCGACAAAGCAATTGAATACCTGCCTAGGGTTAGAGACGGTATTACAAAGACCGAGTCGTACCGCAGTGTAGCATTTAACTTGGCAGAACAAGGCTTGAACGACAAAGCTCTACAGTTACTCAAGCAAGTTCCCGATTACGCGAAGAAAACTTACCTAAGTCGATGGATGAGTGCTTGGGTGCATTTCGATCCAACCGATGTGTACGAATCACTCGACCAAATGCCTTCGGCAGATATTGCATCATTAGCTGCATTGAAATTGTTGACCAATGATCCTTGGCGTAAACACTTGAACTCCGAACAGACGGAAAAAGTACGAGCTCATCTCACCGAAGAAGACTCGAAGCGGTTCAAACGGCTCAGTCTAAAAACGATCGAAACCCAAAGAAGTTGGAGATGATTGTTTAGATGTTGACAAATCGACAGGGAAGCCTGACGAAATGCTTGGTTGTCGCGTCTGTGTTTCTTGTTGGAATGGGCTCATCGTGGGTCGTCTTCTATGGATTCTCGTTCTTAGAACGAGATGAAATTGACCATCAGAACGCTCTGGTGCTGATTGGGAATCCTTCTGGTGAAACCACGAATTCCACCCTCGAGTCCGGCGACTTGGATGAGTTACTGAAAACATCGACGCAATCACCCTTTCGCAACATGGACGAGATTGTGAAATTAAGTGGCCCTCTGGAGAGAAACACCGTTTTGCTCAATGTATTGAACCTAGCCGATGAAGACCAAGTGCTAGGCCTGTTGGAACAGACACAGCATTTAGATCCTCCTGCACGGCTACAGACGCAAGCATTTGTTATTCAACGACTCGTAAGAATCAATCCTTTACGCGCCCTGACGGAAGCGCTGAAATTTCGTTCACCTCGAGTCAGGTATTTGTTAACCGCGCTGTTTCGTGAATGGGTCCAATTTGATTTGGATTCAGCAATCTCACGAGCTAAAACTCTTAGCCACGCCAACAAACATGTTGCAATGGAGGTCATCCTCAAGGAACGGAGCGATCTTACGATTACTAAGCGTCTCGAGATTGCTCAGCAACTAGGACTGGAGCAATTTGCCCACGAGTTTATCATGCCAGAGATAACAAGCGAAGCACTGCAAGAACCGGAAAGAAGTTGGAGAGAAATAGTTGAGGCAGCACAGAACGAACCTGGGCAGATCAAGTTACTCACCGAGATTGCGAAGATCTGGATCGAACAAACGGGATTGGGAGCCTTGGATCATATCCGCCAGTCACTCGACAATTCTCTTACCAAGTCTTTAATTACCACTGCAGTATTGCGAGAAGTTGCTCGAACAAAACCAAGAATTGCCTTCGAGTATGCGATGAATTTGGATAACGACGCCGATAACGAATCTAAGTTCGCTGTGGTGCAAAAGTGGGCTGAATCCGACCCACACGGAGTTCTCCATGCAATATCGTCAATGGAACAAACGGGACAGTATTGGCTATTACTCAATCGATTAATTGATACTTGGTCTTCTTATCATCCTCAAACATTACTCACGGATTTCGATTCCTTACCCAGTGATGTTGGTGAGTTCGCAATCAAAGAGGCTGTTACCGCTATTGCTCGGAGTTCTCCACAGGAAGCGGCAGAAATTGTATCTGCAATGGAAGATATGAAAAACGACAATTTGAAGCTCGATGCAGCTCGTTCCGTATTTTTACACTGGAGCGTGGGCGATATGGATGCCGCATTAGATTGGATACTGAATGATGCCGGCTTGAAAGGATTAAGGTCTCGGTTACTAACTTCTGCTGTGTTTACCCTTGTGAATCGGGATCGCGATATTGAGCGTGCAATGAATATAGCACTTGTACTACCAATAGGAGAGAATGAAATAGGCCCAGAGGCTGCGGTTGTCGCGCAAATCGCTTCCCGATACACCGAAACAGCGATTGCGTACATGTCCAAGGTTCGAGAGGGTCCCACAAAATCTGAAGCGTACAGTTGCTTGGGCTATGTACTAGCACAAAAGAATATGACTGCCAGAGCTCTGAAGTTGTTGCAACAGGTTCCCGATTATGCCAAGGAACCGTATCTTGCACAGGTACTTGGTGGTTGGGCAAAGTATCATCCCAAACGCCTCTTTGAGTCTCTCGATGACCTGCCATCTAAAGAGATTGCATCAACAGCAGCTTTCAGTTTGTTGTTCTACGAACCACAATACGGTCATTTGAGCTCAGAACAGATTGAAACTGTGAAGACGTACTTATCCGAAGAAGACGCTAAACGGCTCGAAAGACACAATTGAGTAAAAATATAGGACTTTTATACAAAAGTGCCGGAACTTAATCTGGGTCATTAGCAACTATCACCGTTTCTGAGTCCGCCTTAAATTTGTCAGCCTCAGACCCAACTGAAAAACCTTGGTTGAGCTTAGTGCGAGAATTCATCTGCGCACTTGAAGTATGACTTTGCCAATCGTAGTGTTAGATGCTATTAGTTCATGGGCCGGTTCAACGTCTCTAATGGAATATACACTATGTATAACTGGTTTTATGGACCCAGCGTCGATCAGCGGCCAAACTTTTCGTTCAAGTTCCGTCATAATTTTTGCCTTCTTAGCAATCGTTCGAGCACGTAGTGTAGATCCGATGATGCGCTGTCGCTTCACCATGAGTGGACGCAGTGGTACCGTTGCTGACCCTCCTCCCATTAGTCCAATAACAACCAATCTACCGTCTGTTGCGAGACAGCGCAAGTTGTCTTCAAGATAGGAACCGCCGACTGGATCCAAAATTACATCAGCTCCTCGCCCGACGGTCCACTCTAAAACACGGTCAGCAAAGTTGGTCTGCGTGCGAACACTCCCATTCTCTGCACCTAGCGAAAGACAATACTCTATTTTCTCTTCGGAGCCTGTGGTTACGTAACAGGTGTTCTTGAATTCTCGACACAACTGAATCGCCGCTGTACCAACACCACTCGCACCTGCGTGGAGAAGCACGCTTTCACCCGCCGATAACTGTGCTTCGAGAAAGAGATTTAGGAATGCTGTCGCGAACACTTCCGGCAGTGCTGTCGCTTGAGAGAAATCCAATCCCTTTGGAATTCGTACTGCCTGTGAACTGGGTACTGTTACATATTCGGCATACCCACCACCCGACAGCAATGCGCAAACTCTGTTACCTAATTTGGAAGCCGGCACCCCTTCTCCTATTTCAACGACAACACCAGCACATTCCAAACCAAGTATTTCACTCTCTCCGCGCGGTGGTGGATATTTACCCCTTCGCTGGGACAGGTCCGCGCGGTTCACCGCAGTCGCATGTACTTCAATTAGCACTTCTCCCCTTCGCAATGGAGGAACTGCGGTTTCTACCCAACGCAGCGTATCATTCTCAATCTGTATCGCTTTCACTCAATCCTCTCATAATACTTTCTACGCAACCCCTTCCAGAATTTTTACTTCCCGAAGAAATTACCGTTTTTGTTAATTGATGCAGTCTGTTGGCATTATCGTTGCGAATTTAGGTTCACCAGCTTCTCCTGCTCGCAAAGATGTGGTGAAGTTTCTTGGTGATTTTCTGTCCGACCCTTACGTCGTCGACCTCCCAACGCCGCTACGGCAATTTCTAGCACGAGGAATTATCGCCATACCGCGAAGTAAACCCTCCTCCGAAGCTTACGCATCAATCTGGGATTCACCCGATGGACCACTACGACGGATCACCTCCGAAGTCGCCGAAAAGATTCAGGAAAACACCGGGATGCAAACTGTGGTTGGTATGCGTTACGGTCAACCATCCATCGATCATGCTGTTGATGAATTGAGTGATTGTCAAACGATCGTTCTTGCCATGCTATATCCACAGCACGCAGACTCGACGCGCACAACCACTTTTCGCTATCTGCAAAGGGTTTGTCGTGGTAAAACGATTCGTATAGTACCGGTGTATTACCAAGAAAACGAATACCTGAACGCACTAGTCAGATGTACTAAAGAATCTCTGGATGACGACATCGAGCACGTGGTGATCAGTTTTCATAGCTTACCGATTCGGCACATACTCAAGGCTGACCCAACAAAGTCGCACTGCCTCAAGTCTGCGGAGTGTTGTGATGTTGAATCGATTGCCCATGAGACTTGTTATAAACATCAGTGTCAAATGACAGCGACGCATTTAGGCAATGCTCTTGAGCTACCCTATTCTATAGGCTATCAATCCCGCTTGGGGCGGCTCCCGTGGTTAGATCCTTCTACTATAGATGTCATTAAAGATATTGCAAAAACAGGTGTGAAACGAATCGCCGTGACATGTCCATCGTTCGTTGTAGACAACTTGGAGACCTTGGAGGAAATCGGCATCCAAGCACGCGCCATTTTTCTGAGCCTCGGAGGTGAGAAGTTGCAATTATTGCCCTGTTTGAATACAGACACCCAATGGATCGAATTCTTTTCGAAATTCATCCAGCAACAACTTGATTCCCTCTAATATTGATTATCGAATGTTCAGCGATAGGAATTTAAACACAGTGTTCGGAAAACGAACATCCAAGGTAGAATGCTCATATCAAGTCAAAGATTAAGAAAGGTGATAAGATACATTGGCTGAAAATTCTAAAAGAGAATTTAGAGTAGAGGTCGAACGTTCGTCGGACGGAGTGTACATCATCAAGCACTCCGATGTTCCTGGACTAGTACTGGAATCCGAATCTTTCGATGAAATCATCGATGCGTTAACAGATTTCGTGCCAGAACTATTAGAAAGAAATCTCAACATCTTGCCAGACGAGTTGCGCGAAGTTACTCTTCAAGTGTTTCATTCCCGCAGGAACAGAAACAATAAGTCTGGTCCGAGGATATTGGTGGAATAAACTCTTGAGAAGCGTTGAGAGTACTTAAACTGCTAGAATTTCGTTGATATGAAGAGCAATTTCATCTGTATCACTGACGACTTTGTCGACGATGTAGAATTTTGACCAAAGGAGCAATCTCAATGACTACATTCAAAAACGGGCTACGTGCAATTATCTCGTCATCTGTGTTGGCCAGCGTGTTCGCATTCAACATTCTGGCGGAATACGATACGACAACCGACCTTCGCTTTCGCGAGCTCCCTGGTATCGAAGCATCACAGCAGAGCCTAGACTATTTCAGACCGCTTGCAGCCGACGACGAAGCGGACGTACCTACCAATTTGCCAGTCATACTTTATGTTCACGGCGGACGCTGGATGACCGGCGATAAAGACATTGATGAATCCCCTATTGTCGATCACTTCATAGACAACGGATTCGTTGTTGTAAGCACGAACTACCGCTTGAGTGAGGATGGTAGAAACCAACATCCCGCACAAATTGAAGACGTTGCAGATGCAGTTGGTTGGATTAGTGATAACATTCGTTATCGCAACGGCAACCCGCGCGCAATTTACCTCATGGGACACGGCGCTGGAGCACACTTGGTCGCCTTGCTTGCTACTGATCATTCACGTTTAATCGATGTGGGTGTTCGTCCCGTCGATGTAAAAGGTGTTATCCTGTTGGAACCACTTGCACTTGATCTTGTTGCAATCATGCAATCATCCGACTCACGCAAGGGCTTTCATGAAGCAGCATTTGGAGACAACCTCGAGGTCTGGCAGGACGCGTCGCCATTTTTTCATATTCGAGAAGACTTTCCTATAGTCCCTCACCTAATCGTCGCGGCTTGTCCAGTGGCGTGGCCGTCTCCAGAACACCTAAACCAACTGAAAACCAATCACTGGGCTGCGATCGAACACTACTCCGACAAACTGCGAGAAAACAAAGTCAGAGTGGACTTGGTAAATGCGATGCAGACTCACAGTTTTCGTTCTGTCGATCGAGATTTCGGTACTACCGGAGATCAGCCAACGCAAATTGTTTTGGACTTCATTAAAGAACTTGAAGCACATCGAATCGAACGTGAACCGGTACCCACAGAGGGTGTCCTTCACACTCTGACCTTAGAGAGCGTTGATCAGAAAAAAGTCGCTGAGGAACTAGGAAGTGTTGCCTTCGATCTGTGGAACTTTGATCAGTCTCGAGCCCCCGATACGCCAATTACTCTTGAAGAGCTTCCAGAAAATCTAAGTAAGGATTTCGTTTCTTGGGATATCAACGAAGACGACACCCTTGATCGAACTGAAATCCAAGCGGCGTTTGAAGCCCTTTTCAACGAATGACGGTCTTCAAAAAATAGCAGTTTAGCGTTTCTGTTTCAAAAGCTTCGATTCGTAGCATAATAGCTAAGTCGAGTATTCGAGAGGAGCTATTATGTTGCGACGATTTCACCTGATAATCGCCTTTCTTGCAGCGGTATTTTGGACATCCTTCGTAAACGCCACAAACGATGTCTATATTCCTGAAAGCTTAGAACCCTGGGTCGACTGGGTTCTTGACGACAACCCTCATTTCGCTTGTCCCGTTCGCGCCACTGACGGCGTACGTCTGAACTGCATCTGGGTCAGAGAAACCAATATCGACGTATTACGCGGTGAAACATTCGGCGCGAAGTTCGAACTCAAAGTACATGCATTCGCAGAGTCCACGCTACAACTTCCGTTCAGTGAGACATTCAAACCACAAAACGTGACCTTGAATGGTCGAGAGATCGCGTTAGGAGGTGGAAATTCTGCCCCGGAGGTCCTTGTTCCTGTCGGATCTCACACTCTTGTGGGTGATTTGGTTTGGACAGAAGAATCGGAACCTAGATATTTAGAGATTTCACGATCAGGGATAGTGCGGTTATCAATCGAAGGAGAACGGGTCGAGCACCCTTCACTTCAGGGAGGTGGTAGCAGACTATGGTTCTCGAACGAGTTCACCGATACGCCAACCACAACTACAACTCCCGACACTGAATCAGTTCGTGTTTTTCGACACTTAATTGACGATATACCTCAGACGCTAACAACCTACATTAGAGTTACCGTAACGGGTAATCCGAGAACACTGGATTTTGGCAAAGTAATATCCGATCAATATGAAATCATCAATCTCTCTTCTCGATGGCCGGCGATCCTTTCGAGCGACGGAAACTTGGTCGTTCAGGTGGCTCCAGGGTCTAACGACATTCAGATTAACGCGCGGGCTACAGATCAATTGAGTTCATTTCGATACGAAAAAATTTCGTCGTTTTGGCCGGAATTGGAGTATTGGGGTATACGGCCAATGCACCACCTTCGAATTATTCGAATGGACGGCGCGCGACGGACGGATCTGTCTCAGGTAAACGCGCCGAGTCCAATGCGTCAATCGACAGGATTTGTGCTCACCGAAAATGACGAGTTGATGTTGTTAGAGGAGCAAAGAGGCAGTACACAACCTTACTCATCCATGTTTGGAATTTCGCGAGATATCTGGTTGAACTTTAAAGGTGACTTCTACACGGTAGCGGACTCAATTCGTGCTGATGTTGCATCGGCTCAACAAGTGGCTTCAAGTATCCCGTTGGGAGAAGTGCGAGTCAACGGTAACGCGCGTTTGATCGTTTATGACGACTCTTCGGAAGAGCGGACGACAAGTGTATACCTCAGACCGGAGGACAACTATTTGGCGTCAGTTTCAAGAGTGTCCAGAGCAGAACCCTTACCTCCGAATACTTGGAGCGTCGAAGCTGGCAGTCTCAACGCTAGATTGCATCTGCCACCTGGTTGGATGATGTTATGGTCGAACGGCGTAGATGAGGTCGAAGGATCGTGGCTCTCAAAATGGGGAATCTGGGATGTCTTCATTGTGTTGCTACTACTCTGCTTGGTGTGGGGTTTAGGTGGTTGGAAATGGACGGCAATCGTAGCCGGCACCGTACTAATCAGTTATCAACTGGACAACGCACCGACCTTCGGATGGGTCGTGTTAGCAGGCATGTGTTATGCGATGAAAGCGATTAAACACGTGAAGTTAAACCAGATCGTGAACGTGAGCTTCTGGGTTGTATTCTTCGTCGTGGCAGCGGCATCCGTCTTTCATGCGACGATCTCTATGCGAAATGCACTACATCCGCAACTTGCAGCTCAGAGTCCAACTTTCGAAAAAAGTATCGTTTCTTCATTAGCACGCACCAGGTACAGTGCTGAAGAAATCGAACAATTGGGAATATCAAGTCTGAGCGATTTCTTTAGAAAAATACCTGAACACTTCAATTCTACCACTCCCCAAGCTTCAACTTCGTTTGCTACGGGTGATGAGCTGATGGAAGAAACGTATTCCACTGGTACGTACATGCCCAAAACCGATCCGGCAGCACTAATTTCAAGACCTACCGAACTCTATGCCCAAGCTCCGCGAACGATGTTGAGTGCGAGCTTGGGAGAATCTTTAGGTTTGTCGGTCGCAGAACCGAGAGAATATGATCCAACGTTGCCAATTGCGATCCAGACAGGACCCGGTAGACCTAGTTGGCAGTGGCAGACAGTTACGTTGAATTGGGAAGGTCCAGTGGCACAAGATCAAAAAATGAACCTTGTATTAATGGGTCCTTGGTTTACTCGGTTACTCTATGTATTTTCAGCTGCTGCTACTCTGCTTGTACTCACTTACTTCCTATATCTAAAAGTTCCTTGTATCAAAGATTGGTTCAAGCGAGTGCTACCAGGAACATCTGGTGTAGCGTCACTAATATTTGTGGCAATGCTGTTCAACCCACAGGATGTTCATGCTGATATACCCGACGCAGATCTATTGAAGGAGTTGGAGAGTCGTTTGCTAGCGCTCCCTGATTGTTTGAACGAATGCGCTTACCTTGAAGAGGCCAATGTGACTTTGACAGACGGCGTATTAACAATAGGTATGAAAATTCACGCGGAGGATCGTGTGGCTATTCCTTTACCCAGCGAAAACAACACGTGGAATCTCGTAGACGTTCGTCAAGGCGCGAACCAACTACCACTTCTGCGAGAACGATCCAAACTCTACACTTTACTCTACGAAGGCGTGCACGACATAATTTTGACTGCAAACGTCGCTGGTCTCTACCAGTTTGACATCACGTTCGAGCTCATTCCAGGACATTTGGCGGTTGATGCACCTGATTGGCGAATCGAAGGTCTGATTCGTGGTCAGGTAGGTGACCGCAAGCTTACGTTCTATCGCGAGGACACCGAGCCAATCGTCAGCACCACCGACACTACAACGAACTTTACGCCGATAGAAATCACCCCATACGTGTCAGTGCTAAGACAGATAGATCTGACCTATGAACCCACGATCATAACACGAGTGGACAGAGTCGCTCCTTATTCGAAAGAGTTCACCGTACGAATACCTTTGCTTCCGAATGAACAGGTAACAACTGCGGGCCTGTCGGTCGAAGACGAACACATGGTGGTTACTCTGAAAGCGAATCAAGGAAGGATAATGTGGGAAAGCAAATTACAAGCAGACTCCACGATCACTCTGTCCGCGCCGTCGATTGCTGAAAGAACCGAACGTTGGTCGATCGTCGGTTCAGACTTTTGGAGTTACGACTACGAAGGTGTCGTCCCAATTGACGAAGGTGACAACCATACCATGTTTGTCCCACGCTCCAACGAAGTATTACAAATCAATGTGCAGCAAACGCAACCGGTACCGGGAGAGTCCATGACGATCAGTAGTGTCTATGCTTTGCACACAGTTGATTCCCAGTCCACCACCACGGACTTAGCACTACTGATTATTGCGTCTCAACCTGGGTACATGGAAATAACACTACCCGAAGATGCGAGCATTGAGAGTATTGTGTTTGCAGGCGATTTTCAGTCGCTACCGACCAATAATGTTGTACTTCTCCCAGTTCAACCTGGGAATCATCACTACGAGTTAAAGTGGAAAACCGATCGTGGAGCATCCCTCGCATACAGTCCACCTACTGCATCGTTCAGTCTACCAGCGGTTAATACAACCACTGATGTTCAACTCCCAGAGAAACGTTGGATACTTTGGTTAGCTGGATCATCGCTCGGTAGTACCGTGGCATTTTGGTCGGTGTTGGTCGGTGTAGTTCTCGCTGCTGTGGTCATATCAAAAGTCCCTAGGCTTGCATTATCGACCCGAGACGCAGTCATTCTTGCGGCAGGAGCTTCTTTAGTTGATCTAAAAATGCTCATGTACGTAGGTATTTGGTTCTTAGCAATTTGGTTCAAATCTCGAACCAAAGAAGAAATCACTCGGCCATGGCTATACCGTCTAGGACAGTTGGTGCTGAGCGGAATTACACTCCTAGTGTTGTACGTGCTAGTAAGTACGATAGTAGCGGCGTTAACCAATGATCCGAACATGTACATCGTGAGTACAGACCATAACAACACTTGGTTTACTTGGTTTTCGGATGAAATAGACAGTACGGTACCATCGCCATGGATATTGTCCGTCCCCATGTGGGTCTATTTTGTACTAATTCTTGCTTGGGTGATGTGGTTAGTCTTCACGTTGTTACAGTGGATGCGAACTTGGTGGGAATCCCTTAAAACTCCTGTACTGTGGGTACCCGTTAACTATGGGGGATTGTTTTCTAATTTGAAAATTGGTCGCCAAAAACACGCGCCGACTACCGAAAGCACAACGGAGTTGAAAAAAGATTGAGTTGTCTTGAATACGAACCAAAACGCAAAGTCTTCAACCTTGAGAGGGAGTAAGCTGGGCGCTGAGTAACGCAAATTTAATAGTTTGCGACAGAGTTTTGCTTTTTACTTGAGCGTCATATTCCTGTTGATCTTGTGTAGCCATTATCAAGATGTACCGCTTCGGGACACCGTATCGTGGAAATTTCCAAATTAACGCACAACTTCTTCCTCTAAAATGAGACCGACACAGTGCTTTGATGTAAGAGTGGAAACGAAGAGACTGCATATGGTTCAATTGGATCCGATAAAGAGTTGCTTTATCTGGGTGCTGGCTGCTCTCGTACTTAATGGTAATTGCGAAGTAACTTCGGACTCAGTGTCACCACTTGATGCTTCCTTACACAGCACCTCCATTTTCAATGTGACAGAGATTCAGCAATATCGCGATGATCGGTATCACGCTTTTCAAGAGAGTTTATCAAAAGGTAAGCTCTCCAAAGAGCACCAAGATCTAATCGCTCGTGCATTGAGCAAAGCATATTCCGGAATACCACTTTGTTCTTTCAAGTTTACACTTGACGCACAAGGAAATAAGGCTTTTCCTAGCGAGGATGAGGCTGTCTGGATCGTGACTAAGTTAGGTGGTACAGAAAGCGAGAGTAGCGAAGATCGAAGACATTATCGGGATGCTCCAATCTCATATGTTCCCAATAACCCGTTTGATCTCGCTCAGGGAACGGTTGTATCCGAAAGTAAGTCTTCGGTGAAGTTTCGATTCCCTATGACTCCTCGTTTGATCGCGCCAAATCTAGACAGCGATGCGGTTCGCGTGCTAAGAAAAGTGGATTGGGTTGCCGAGTTGACAATTGACACCAAGCAAAAAGCACCGATCAGCCTATTGCTTACTCTTGCTAGTGACGATGGTCGAGCGCATGCTCCCCTAGTCAGTATTGATGTCGCGCGAGTCGAGTTTTTATACCAGTACAACGAGAGTTGCCAATTCTACGAAGTCTTTTCAAAATTGCGACACTTTAAAGGTTCATCACTGTTTTCAGGAGACTTTCTCGACAAAACAATAAAGACTTTCACCAATGTTCAATGCGAACAACCAATCGCGTTCCTATTACCTGCGAAGAAAGAACTCGAATTCATCGAACGATATTGATTCATGCTCAAAACTAGGTGATTAAATCAAAAAAATCAACCCCTAGGTACGATTTTTGCATCTACTATCCGATGCAGTTCCCAGAACTTGAAACTCGATTAAACATTCTGCAATTCAGGAATTTATTATGAAACTATTTAAGATCTTCGCCCTGATTTCGTTAACGAGCTTAATTTCCTTGAGCGCTATCTCTCAACAAGTTGAAGAAACGGATTCAACAGAATCCTCCAGTGAGTCTTCGACAAGGCTTGAAACAACTCAAAGAGAGACTGACGAAAACGAAGGTCTCGATGCTACATCAGAGATAATTGACGGACTGGTAGAGTCCATGCTAGAAGCCACAGTTAGCATGTTTGGTCTTACTCTTTCAGGGGATCTGTTCGAAGAAGTAATTGATGACATGAAGAAAAATTGGCCTGCAAGTATCGAAGAGTTTGACGCTGACAAAGACGGTTCATTGTCTTTAGAAGAATTAGAAAATGTACCCGAAGAGAACTGGGAAGACGACTTCAAAGCACTCTCTGCAGAAGAGCGCGACGAGACTCTGAAGAGTCAGTTCAAAGAACTAGACACCGACGAGGATGGTGAGGTCACAGTTGAAGAAGTCGTGAAACACCTCGAGAAGCAAGTAGAAACATTAGAGGAACTGTTCAAGGACTTAGAAAGTTCTTCATCAACCGAGTCAAGTGAGAAAGCGTCTAATAGTGTCGAATAGCGCGTAAGCGCTTCGATGCTAGCACCAGAAAGTTGGTTAGTTTCTCTCGAACAAATGGGGAAGAAATACCAACGGAACCACACCAAGGGCTCTAAAAGGGAGGCTTGGAATCCAAGAGAAGAAGCAAGACAGGTGTAGAGAGTCGAATAGAATTCGACAGACATCTCAGCACGATTAACCAAGATTAGCAGTCGATTATGTCTTACACGAAACTTCACCTAGCGGCTGGCGAATTTATCATGCACAAAGCGAAATTCCACTGGAGTGATTGGATATTCTTTTTGGGACTTCCGTAGATAACTTGACAAGCTAGCCACGAAGATTTCTTGACAGTTCATCAGGTCCGTAACCGGAACGCCCTCCCTGTCCAATCGCCCGAGTCCCAAGGGCTAAGATATTTAATGCAGCGTTGATGTCTGCATTACCCGAATGTCCGCAACTCACGCACTCAAATCTGGATTGCGTCTTGCGGTTCTCTTTTTCGATGTGTCCACATTGGTGGCATTTCTGACTCGTATGTATCGGAGCTACTTCAATCAGCTCTGCTTTGTACGCGAGCTTTAACTTGAAGCTCGACCATCCGGTCGCGAGGATCGAACGATTGAGACCAGATTTCGCTCGAACGTGCTTGCCTGGTTGCTCAATCGTACCCTTTGCGGACCGAGTCATCCCCTGCGTGTTGAGACTCTCGATCACCACAAACTGAAAGTGATCAGCGATCCGTCTCGATTCTTGATGTTGCCAGTCATTAAGAATATGAGCGATCTTGCGACTGGTTTTCGCAGCTAACTGCTTGGCTTTCAAGTATCGATGCGAAGGCTTGATTTCTCTTTTACGATCCGGCTGCTGTCGTCTGGCCATCATGCGCTGATAGCGACGACGCCTCGACTCTAACTTGCTTAGATCCGATAAATATCTGATTTCACCCGCGCTCGTAGCAAACTGTCCCACATTTCGATCGATTCCTAGAACTTCACCATTCTGATTGTGTTCCACATGTTCCACCGCATAACACACCGTGGCATAGAACTTCCGGCACTCTTCTCGTATTACCACGGATACGGGCTCACAGTCCGCGTACGGATTGGCACCACTGATGACTACTTGACCGATTTTCGCGAGATGCAACGATCGACCATTGAGCCTAAAACTACCGGCTGGAAACGTAACCGAATCTGTGTCGTACCAGCGACTCTTGAACTTCGGAAACCCTTTGTCAGAACGGAAACATTGCTGCCACGCGTCGGCTTGGTATTTCAACACGTAGCGAATGGGATTGAAAGGCAATTCACCCAACCAGTCCGTGGTTCGCCTCAATTGGGTAAACTCCTTGCCCAGCGAAAAGAACGTCGTATTCGGCCGCGGGTTGGACGGGTCAGCGCGATAAGCTTCCATCATTCTTTGATTTTCTGCTAAGAAATAGTTCCACACAAACCGCGTAGCCCCCAAGCACTGTTTCAAGAGGTTGGCTTTGTCCAACGTCATGGGATAAAGTCGATATCGTATTGAACGGTTATACATACTGTTATTATATATACCATCCACGCAATTTTCGTGCTTGTCAAGTTATCTACGGCATTCCCTTCTTTTTCTTGCCTTGGGTCTTAATTCGATTACTGACTACCGAGATGTACGTGACCAATAAGCGATTTATCTATAAGAAAGGATGGATTGCACGCAAGACAGAGGAGGTTAACGTCAATCGAATCGAGGAAGCAAATATTCGCCAGTCCATGCTCGGTCGAATTTTGGGGTACGGCTTGGTGCAAATCAGAGGTACAGGCGGTAGCTATATAGTGTTGAAGAAAATCGCTGCGCCTGGAAAGCTTCAGCGAATGATCTACTCGGCAATGGAATAGCCGCCCGCAAACTTGCACTAACCTATAAACGTGTGATTTCTTGTTACTGCCTGTGCTCCGCCTCGAGTCGCTAATTCGCTCCTGGTTGAACCACGAACAACAAATCGCCTTGATTCACTTGTTGACCAGTGTCAACGTTCACTCGAGTGACTTTATATTCGGTGTTTTCAGGGTACAAGAGCTCCGAACCAGAGTTTAAGTCCTTTAAACGGAGCGGTGTGAAGATCTTGAAAGCTTCAATCTGACATAGAGTCTGATCCACGGAAACTGAGTCGCCAGGTTGTACGTAGTCATTGTCAGTTGGTGTTGGTTTGGTGTAAAAAATCCCCGTAGCTGGCGAAAGCACTTTCAATTCATTGCTGTCTTCAATACGTAATGCATCCAACCCTACTAGCGCGTCTTCATGCCCTTTCATAGCTTCCATTTCAGCAATCAAAGAATCTGCATCGGTACGCTCCAAAAACTCCGGTAGGTAGTCAGTAGTAAACTCGCCGTCACGAAATACCTCGTCTTTCAAAACGCGCTTCAGTAACGCAATGTTGGTTCCAATTCCTTCGATTTTCAATTTGTCTAGGAACTTAAACAACCGATCGGCAGCAGAATTTCTGGTCGACCCGTGTGCAATCACCTGTGCGATCATGCTGTCATAGTAGGGTGATATAAACTTGTCCTGTGCTGCGATAGTAATGACATCAACGCGAGCACTGTTAGGGAAAGAACAGTGAGTAATGCGACCTGCACTGGGTCGAAAAGTAACACTACCGTCAGCCGCTCGCACGACTTGTTCGGCATTAATACGAGCCTCGATGGAGTAGCCACGACTTCCGACCTTCAAATTTGCAATACTCTCACCCGACGCGATGCGGAACTGCTCGCGAACAATGTCCACCTCGGACACTTGTTCAGTTACTGGATGCTCTACTTGTAGTCGTGTGTTCATTTCCATGAAATATACTTCTTGCTTATCTACGTCATAGATAAACTCCACGGTACCTGCACCTAGATAATCAACCTCGTCAGCCAATGCTGTACTGTGTTTAAACACTTCTTTAACTAATTTCGCGGGAAGCATTGTGGAACCAGACTCTTCAAATACTTTCTGCCTATTCCGTTGAACGCTACAGTCTCGTAAGCCCAATACTTTCGTATTCCCGTGCCGGTCCCTTAGAACCTGTACTTCGATGTGACGCAGTTTTTGCACGAACCGTTCTAAATAGACGTCCCCACTGCCAAACGCTGCTCTAGCTTCAACAGACACCCGCTGAAATAGCTCTAAGAAATTTTCCAGCGAATCGACTAGTTGAATACCCTTTCCGCCACCACCGTGTACCGCCTTGATAAGTATTGGAAAACCAATTTCGTCGACAATTTCCATTGCCTGTTCCATGTCATTCACAATACCATGACTGCCCGGAACTACTGGAACTCCTAACCCTAACGCAGTGTTGATTGCGTTCGATTTATTCCCCATGGTTTCCATCGCTTTTACGGGTGGACCGATAAAGTTGATCCCGTGAGCACGAGTCAAGCCTGCGAAGTTGCTATTCTCAGAAAGAAACCCAATTCCCGGATGCAAGGAGTCAACGCCAAACTGTTCGGCAATAGTGAGCACAGATCGAGCGTTCAAATAGCTCTCGTCCGGCGTACTCCCACCGATACAAACTAGTTCGTCTCTACTTGTGAGCGAGTCAGCAGCTACTGAATCCATGTCCGGATCGGACTGAACAAGTACCACTTGAATGTCTTGCTCTTGCGCGATTCGAACTATCTTCACAGCCGCACACCCTCGAGCATGAACGAGAACTCTTTGAACTGGTCGAAATAAATCAGCTTCCTGAACGCGACGTTCAATTGTTGGAACGTGTTTAGTTGTCACCGCGGTCAATGACCCTTCCATCACCCCTGCAACTACTTCCAGGACGGTGTCGCTCGGTACAGGAATATCAGGATCAATCTCTCGCAATTCTTCATCAAGTTGGGTGTAAAAAGGATGTTTGACCAACCCTTGCATTGCACCTGGAGTAGTGATCAAATAATTTGAGAGAATGGAATCTAATGGTAAGTAGCTTGGTACTACAATTTGCCCAGCAAACGGCATGCTCGTGCCAGAAAAGTAATAAGTGTGCACCAGCGGATGAGTAACAAAACTAGCTTGGGCACCACCAGTACAATCGCCATAACCAAACACGATTACCGGTAGGTCATAGTCGCGGACAAAGTGCGTAATACGATCGTTGATTGCCGCCATCGAGAAGAGTGCTCCAGCACCTTCCTTGGTCTGCATACCACCAGAAGAAATGAAGCAAACTACAGGGAGCGTGAGTTCCGCGCAACGGTGTAACAATCGACAGAACTTTTCGGCACTCGCCATATCGAACGCGCCGGCTTGAAAACGAGAATTTGAGATTACGATACCAAACTTCAATGCACCTTCCACTCCTTTGAAGGTACCGATTCCGGTCACCGTTCCGCAAGGTGGTTCGTTGTTATCTAAAGCACCTTCGATCGCGAGCCGGAAGCCTGGAAACTCCACGGGGTCTCCACTTATAAGATCGCCAAAGAGTTCCTCAAAGTCTGTAAAAAACTCGTCACGAAAGGCTTGATAGGTGATTTTTTTGGACTGTTTGTAACTTGATAGAACTTGTTGCAGTTGTAAGTCACGATAAGCGTTGTTTAAACGATTCCAAAAGTCGCGTCGACGACCGATGTTGCGCGGAGTGATCTTTCCAGCGTAACGAATTCCTTCCCCTTCATATCTCAAATATGAAACAACAATTTTCTCAAAAAGAAACGTTATTACGACGAATAGTGTGTCTGACAAATGAGAAAAGCTTGCTTTCTTCCATTCCTCGACGGTGAGCAAGAATTTGCGAAAGTTAGGGAGTGTGGAGAATCTGAGATACCACGCAAAGAAACGGGCTTGCAACTCTTCAACGGTGGTACCTTGATTCAAGACGTGACCAAGAGCATCACGAATTCCGTTTTCACTGTGAGTCAAGAGCAGTTGCCGTACCGTGTACGGCTCCAACGATTGCGTCGCTTTCGCCTCCGCGGCGATGGACTCTAAACTCTTGATTACCCCATTGTAAACTGCATCGAAAATCAGCTGATTCTCAAATTCTTCAATGAATGAGGTCTTCAATTCAGGAATCTGAATAACGTCTAAAACGTTGGTGACCGACTCTTCATCGACCACCGCGAAACCTACGCTACGTCCCCTCAAGTACTTTGCATACGTTCGGTCGACAAGCCTTCTATTGTGAGTCGCAATTTCTTGCTGCCGTTGAGTTTCATCGGCAATGACAGGTAACTGGTGGGTATCGCTCTCGAAGCTTTCTCCCGTAATCGCCAAGTTGAGTTCTAGTGTGAGTTGGTGCGCGACTTGTTCATCTGACAAGTCATCAACATCTGGAGCGTGAAAGATTCGAGTGCCTTGATGTGTCAAGCGATGTCGGAGATCTGCGCCGAAGCCGGAGTCATGATCAATTCGCTCAAGTAATTCCCGAGGATTTATCAGTTCCATCGGATGGATTAAATCGTACCGCGCAGTCTCATGCCGCAGGTAGTCGAGAAGGAGTTTCAAATTACCTGTGGAATCGACTTTCCAACGATTGACCAAAAATGCCCCAACACCACCAAATAAATTACTCCGCGATGTCTCAAAGTTTTGCCGTGGTTCACCAAACAACATGCGTTGCAATCGATTGCGACTCTCACCCAAAGCAGCTTTCCGACTAACGTATGTGCGCCAAGCGGTCTTGAGTGAGTCGTCATACACGACACGGTCAGGGTCTTGAAGCCAACGGAAAAACGCGCGGCGACGATCCAAATCTAATCGTTTTTGCAGCTCGCCCTCAGGAATCTCTCGATGCGCCAAACGCCCATATTGGTTAGTACTTGTGGATTTGATACGGCGTCGAACCCGCAAAAACCGAGAAAATCGATATGCAACGCCAAACACATTGAGATAATCAGTGGGGTTTTCGACGAATTCAAAAAGCGAAGCACTTTCGGTTTGTTTCATTCGTTCTGTTGGGAACAAATATCTGTTTAAGACGTGCCGATATTCCTCAAGAAACATTTTTTCTTGTGCGACGAAGGTCTTAGTACTAGCTTCGATCGAAGAGATTCCCGTTACGATGGCTTGCCGAAAGTTGTCGAGCTTGTCGTCTTTTTCGCCAGGGACATAATCAATAATCCCGTCGATACACCCCTGCTCCATTAGTTCAAATGGGGAAACACCGACGTGTTTCGCACACTCTTGCCATGACAAATTTAAGCGACGCGCGATGTTCGCTAACCCACGTGGTTGAATCGTGCTGAACAATCCATCTCGAACGGACAGGATCATGTTGCTTGCCGCTAATGGGATCGCACCTCCAGAATAGCCGATTCCGAATATGACTCCAAGGTTAGGTACGTCAATGTCAGACATGACGGCTATCAATCGGGAAATGTTATGAGCTTGGTTTCCACGATTAGCTTCTTCGTCTGCAGCCGCGCCTGGAGTGTCCATAAGGCTTACGATTGGAATGGATCGACGGGTACATGCTTGAACAAATTCGGCAGCAGCAAAGTGTTCATCCGGACCCCATACGCCATTACGATGATTACGGTCTTGAGCCAAAAACGCAACGAGACGTTTATCCTCGGGAAATTCCATTTCCAGAATGGCGTCAAAGTAAGGACCATTGCTGGTGGCCTGGTTAACTCTACCTAACTGGTGGATGATGTCGGAAGCTGGTGTGCGATCCGGCATTTCCGCTGGAGCCACGACCTGCTCGATATAACCATCGACACCCATGCTCTCAAGTTCAGCCACGCGCGCGGCGATTTCACGCGTGCCTAACAATCCACGTACAGAGTATTCAGACTTCGGATCGGATGAAGGAAATAGGTTGAAATCCTGTGCAATCCGTTCTGCTTTTAAGAAGAGTCGTTCGTCGTTCAAAGGTAATAATTTCTATGGGTTACTACATATTGTCCATATCATTTGATTAAATTCACAGTTACAATGCGTTTCTTTGTAGTTTTAAACAATATTTCACTGTTAAATTGAACATTAAATTAGACTAAATGCAGATCGCGGTACTCACTATTTCAGATACTCGAACATCCGCGAACGATACTTCCGGCGACTACCTCGTAACTGTCATGCAAGAATCGCACCACGTCGTACCTACTCGAAAAATTGTGCGAGACGATGTCTACGCAATACGCGCTGTAATATCGAATTGGATTTGTGATGATCAGATCGACGCAATTGTTACCACCGGCGGTACGGGCTTTAGTGGTCGTGATTCGACACCAGATGCAATTACGCCGCTATTTGATAAGCAAATTGAAGGATTTGGTGAGTTGTTTCGCTTTCTCTCGTTCTCGGATATTGGTACTTCGACGATCCAATCTCGGGCGGTAGCGGGAGTCGCTAACGGTACGTTTATTTTTGCACTTCCCGGTTCAACTGGGGCGTGTCGATTAGCATGGGAACAAATTCTTGTCGAACAACTGGACGAGTCTTTTAGTCCGTGTAACTTTGCAGAGCTAGTCTCTAAATTGAAACCAACAGCAGAATGAGTACTTTTATTCTCGGGGCAAAACGCACTCCTATCGGGAGCTTTCAAGGAGCCCTTACCAAATTGACTGCACCTGACCTAGGCGCGCACGCGATTCGGTCCGCCACTGAAGACGCTTCAATTTCGATGGATGTAGTTGATGAAGTATTTATGGGGAATGTCATAAGTGCGGGTTTGCGACAAGCACCAGCACGGCAGGCTGCGTTGAATGCTGGTATCGGTGAGAAAACGCCTACGACTACTGTGAATAAAGTCTGTGGTTCTGGGATGCAAGCTTCGATGCTAGGAACTGACTTAATCAATGTCGGTCGCGCAAAGTGCATCGTAGCAGGCGGAATGGAGAGTATGACCAATGCACCATACTTGGTGCCTAAAGCTCGGCTTGGCTTGCGAATGGGACACAAGACGATGCAAGATGCCATGTTCTGCGATGGGCTCGAAGACGCGGACAGTGGTCGATCCATGGGTAGCTTCGCACAGGAAATCGCTGACTTACATCAAATGACTCGAGATTCGATGGACGAATTTGCGATCGGGTCGTTAAACAAGGCATTACATGCCATGGATTCTGGAAGTTTGTCTAAAGAAATTTCAACGCTGGCAGAACTTGACGAAGATGAACAACCGCGCAAATCTCGTGTCGACGCAATTCCAAACATGCGTCCCGCATTCGCGAAAAACGGTACGATAACCGCAGCCAATGCTAGCTCTATTTCGGACGGCGCTTCCGCGATCGTGCTAGCAAACGAACAAGTCTCATTGACAGCTCAAGTAGACCCGCTTGCGAGAGTCGTCGCACATGTGTCAATCGCGCTGCACCCCTCGCAATTTGTTCTTGCGCCTATCCGCGCTATCCGCGCATTGTTGGAGAAGACCGGGTGGCAGAAAGAGTCGGTCGACATCTTTGAAATTAATGAAGCGTTCGCTATGGTCACGATGTTGGCGATTCAAGAATTGCAACTCGATCCTGCAAGAGTCAACGTCTACGGTGGTTCTTGCGCCCAAGGACACCCTCTTGGGTCCACAGGTTCTAGACTGATTGTGACACTGGCACACGCCATGCAAGCCCAAAAATTTCGCCGCGGTATTGCGTCACTGTGTATTGGTGGTGGAGAAGGTACTGCTATAGCTTTGGAACGAGAGTAGAGTTCCACGTTCTAACTGCATAGATGTTTACTTTGCCGCGCGCTTTTCAATAATTAAGGTACCCTAGTCCGTTGACATCACTACCCCTAATCGTGGGATTCGGAGGAATAAATCCAGCCGGTCGAATCTCCAATCACCACGCGTACAAACGCTTAGTAATAGACGAACTCCCACAGTCGGATGCAGACCACACTTACCGAGCTTTGCAAAGTTTGATGGGGTTGGATACTAGTGCTCTCACAGACGACGTCCGAGAATACATACTCAATCACACACTCATACGCAAGATTGAACGATTTGACACGGACAGTGTTCCGGCCAAACGGGCTACCAGTTTTCATCCCACCGACGAATCCATACGAGTCGCAATTCCCAGGCGACAAATGCCTGACCCGTTACCGGAGGGATGGACCGTCATAGCTCAGGATGGAAAAAGGACTTCCGTTGAGATTAACACTAAAGTCTCCTTACTTCTACCAGAGACAAAGGCGTCCAAAGTAACTGCTGCTGGCCAGCTACCAACGGGTTTCAACCCTGCCAAAACCTATCCAAGTAGAAGTCACCCACGGGGATTGCAAATGACAATCTACGGTGCATCGGACGCTCTGTTGTCCACAGGGATACCTTGGTCTCACATCCGAGACATCATCAGACCAGAAGAAGTCTCCGCGTATGCGTGTAGTGCGCTGGGTCAGTGTGATGCAGACAGCCTTTGTGGTTTACTACAAGCTCCATGTCTAGGTAAACGTCCGACATCTAAACAAGCTGCACTCAGTCTCGCAGAAATGCCGGCAGATTTCGTAAACGCATACGTACTCGGATCCGTCGGAGGAACGGGTGGTGCGATCGGTGCGTGTGCTACGTTCCTTTACAACATGAAGCAAGGAATCGACGACATCACGCGAGGTCGTACGCGCGTGGCAATGGTAGGTGGTGCCGAAGCTCCGATTGTCGCGGACCTCATTGAAGCCTATCGTATTATGGGAGCAATCGCCGAAGATGAAGCGATGTTGGCTCTATACGGTACTAACGAACTAGATCATCGACGTACGTGCCGACCCTTTTCGTCCAATGCTGGCTTCACGCTCTCCGAAGCTGCAGTATATGTCGTACTTATGGATGATAAACTCGCTATTGATCTTGGTGCAGAGGTCTATGGATCTGTACCTTCTGTTTTCATTAACGCAGACGGCTACAAGAAATCTATTCCAGGTCCAGGTATAGGCAACTATTTAACGGTCGCTAAAGCTATGAATTTAACACGATCCATGTTTGGATCCCTATCGTTGCAACAGAGATCGTACATTCATGCACATGGCACGGGAACGCCGCAAAATCGAGTCACTGAATCGCATATTTTGAATGAGCTCGCAAAGGTTCACGGGATCGCAAAATGGCCCGTGTCAGCTGTGAAGGCGTACTTAGGTCATACTCTCGCGGCAGCCTCGGGAGATCAGCTTACCAGTGCCCTTGGAACTTGGCGACATGGAATAATCCCAGGAATAAGGTCGATAGACCAAGTCGCGGAAGATGTTCATGACAGCAATCTTCAAATCGGTCGGGAACACATTCACGTCGACCCTGATAATGGGATTGACGTCGCGCTGATTAATTCCAAGGGTTTTGGAGGAAACAATGCGACAGGTGTTGTGGTTTCGCCTATTCAAACGCAAAGAATGCTACGAACTCGATACGGAAAGCGAGAGTACGCCGAGTATCGAAAGCGAAATGACGCCGTCAAAGAACAAATAATGAAAAATGATGAAGACACGATCCGAGACGGTGTAGCAACCGTCTATAAATACGGAGAGGGTGTCGTAGAAGGGGAAGATCTAGTCCTGAAAAAAGACGAGATCGTTATTCCAGGATGGAGTCAAACCGTCAAAATGGATCCGACGAATCCGTACTCTGATATGACCGAGGACGACTAGGAGTACAGTCACCTCAGAACGGAAAACGATCTTGTTATCGAGTTACGCTTAAGGCGTGTTCCCGACTGCGGGCGAACGATAAATCCGGCCACCTCTCTTGAATCAGCTGCAAATTTGGTCTCGATGTAGCTAGCAACGCCAAGTGATCCCCACCGTCTCGAGCTAGCTGCGATTGCGTACGAGCACAAAACTCATGCAATAACTTGGTATCGTCGGTGTTCACCCATCTAACGGTATAAATGTTGCAAGGTTCGTAAGAACATTCTGCTCCATATTCATTTTCAAGACGAAATGCAACTAGATCAAACTGTAGCTGACCAATTGCCCCCAAGATCACTTCGTTGGTGGACAACTTGTTGAAGACTTGAGTCACCCCTTCTTCGGACAGTTGTTTGATACCTGTTTGTAGTCGTTTGGTGTGTAGGGGATTCTTTGCCCGTACCCGCTTGAATAATTCTGGTGCGAAATTTGGAATGCCCTTGAATTGCATCTTTTCTCCTTCAGTGAACGTGTCCCCAATGCGAATCGTACCGTGATTGTGCAATCCTATGATGTCACCTGCAAATGCTTCTTCGACTCTCGCCCGGTCCCCAGCCATAAAGGTGACTGCGTCCGCAATCTTGATGTCTCGATCGAGCCTTACGTGGCGCATCTTCATGCCCTTCCGGTAAGAACCCGAACAAACCCGAAGAAAAGCGATTCGATCTCGATGTTGAGGATCCATGTTCGCTTGAATCTTAAATACAAATCCACTGAACGTTTCACTGTACGGGGAAACCACGCCGTTATCGGTTTCGCGTTCAAGCGGGGATGGTGCTTTTTCGACGAAAATATCCATCAAATCAGTTATACCAAAATTTTGTAGTGCCGATCCAAAAAAGACGGGAGTTTGCCGTCCCTCAAGATACTCCTGACGATCAGCATCATGTCCAGCACCTTTAAGCAATTCAATCGTTTCTAAGGATTCACCGTAGTCTGTCCCAAGTAACTTCTTCGCTTCAGGAGTATCCAAGCCCTGGATTAGTGGGTACTCATAGGCAGTACTTCCGTGTCCACGTTCATAGATCTTTATCACGTCAGTGTCTAATCGGTACAGACCCCGCAACGATCGACCCGAACCTATCGGCCAACTAATAGGAATACATTCCACCTGAAGTTCGTCTTCGATATGACTGATCATGTCCAAAGGATCCATGCATTCTCGATCTAACTTGTTGACTAGAGTCACGATAGGCGTATCGCGCATCCGACAAATTTCAACAAGTTTGCGGGTTCGTGGTTCGACTCCTTTAGCTCCATCTATAACCATAACCGCGGAATCAACTGCGGTGAGCGTACGATAGGTGTCCTCGGAAAAGTCCTCGTGTCCAGGAGTATCCAATAAATTCACAACATAGCCTTGGTAATCAAACTGCATCACCGAAGTCGTGACTGAAATCCCACGTTGCTGTTCCAATGCCATCCAATCTGACTTTGCTTGCCGCCCACTCTTCTTCGCTTTAACGGTCCCTGCTAATTGGATCGCATTGCCCATCAACAGTAGTTTTTCGGTGACCGTAGTCTTCCCTGCATCAGGATGTGAGATGATGGCAAACGTTCGGCGTTTGTCGACCGATTCTTTAATAGTCATCCGCGATGCCCCGTAATGCACCAACAAATCCATTGTCTGAAAGTAAACAAAATTGATGTACTCGTTTTTGTCATGTACGAAAGATTATCTTCTACACTAACTTCAGAGCAAATACGTCTGCATGTTCCCGCCCGTGAGGAGATTGATAATAGTCTTTCCGGCGATCGACTTTTCTAAATCCCATTGTGCTGTAGAGTTGTTGCGCGGCCTTGTTTGAGACACGCACTTCAAGAAAGACTTCGTGCGCTTTTCTTTCTCTACAGCGTCCTAATGCAAAACACAAAAGATCCCTACCAAATCCTTTCCCTTGATACGGGAGATCGACGCACAAATTCAATAGTTGGACCGAAGGACCGACGAAATACAAGATGCAATAACCGATGAAGCTCTCGTCAGGATTCAATTTCCAACATTCGTAGGCGTCGTTTTGAAGGCAGGATCGGAACGTGTTCAAAATCCAGCCAAATGGCATCACGCGTTGTTCAATTGCTACGACAGTGCGTAGATCCGATTCCTCCATCGGCTGGAAGTCCGACTCATCGATCATCTCGGAGGAATGTCCAAATGTTGTTCTTAAAAACTAGAGCGTCAAACTCGTCTAAACAATGTAAAACTCGCGCCTTGTCAAAAATTTCACCACTAGTTAGCTGAACAGCCTTCGGACCAATAGCGATTATGTATCCCGGCAAACCATTTCCTGCAGTTCTAGCCGCTGCAAGAAAGGCGAGTCGTGCTCCTTCTAAAGAGGTATCGTCTCCACCCTTAACATTGCGAAGTTGAGTCTCTTCGGGCCACTCAAACCGAAAAAATGAAACTTTGGGCCTAGCATCGTCAATTACCTTTAATAGTCGATATGCACGAAACACATCTTCCGCAAAATTTCGATTGATCGCTTCGTCGTCGTTGATCAGTAATAACCCCGCGGACGAGCTACAACTGACGGAAATTTGTACGCTGTGACTTGACCGTCTGTCTTGTTTGCTGACCTGACCTTTCAACTTTGTCGCAGGTGGTGAGACAGTCTCTGGAGCATGAGACTGTGGTTTTACAGTCGTCGTGCTCGTCCTAGAAGCAGGGATCACAGGTTTATCGGACTTTTGCTCGGACTCGTGCTGCGTATTGTCTTCCGGAGTCCGATCAACAGTAAGTGGTCGCCACACATCTATTCCCATTTTTTGCAACCACTGAATTTTGTTGGAGTCCATTTCTGTTTTGAACAACCGCGCGCTAACGAGAAAGAACTAAATACTGAGTGGTAGTAGGCAACACGCAACTCGCTTTCACAATGACGTGAAAAGAGTATAGGTAAAACGTATTGTTAGACTAAAGGGAACTAAACTTTGATATATCGCTATACGTTTGTTTTTTTCTTTCGAGGTGGTTGTGGTTTGCGGGAGATCACAATGTGCTTACTTCGGTTTTTCTCGTCTTGCCCTGTAGCACCGGCAGGAACCGATTTAATCCTCATTCCTTCTTTTAGATAAACTTCGATATCTCGTTCTAATTCCTCGCGCGACTTGCGCATTGACGCAAGCGTCGCAGTTACTTTTCTAGCCATAGATTCCTTTTTACTGCTTGAAGACTGTATAGTTTAACACAACGTGAGTGTTCTGTCACTATATGGATGTCGATCAATCGGTTACAAGCTTTTGCCTGTGAGGTAGCGTTGAAAGTTTGCAATCCAACAAACGAAATAAGGACAATCGCAACCCATTCGATTACGCATAGAGCCCTTGTGCGGTACAGATTTAGTAATTAGTCCTATTTTGTGCAGATTTAGGGGGTAGACTTGGCATCCATAGGTCATAGTCCCGACCTTCAATCAAAGGTGGATTAAATAGCTTGGCGGCAGATCGAACTACCTCCCGAATTCCCCTCCTGTTCAGCCCTTGAATCCAAAGTGTCTGACCACCAATTTGGCACTTGGAAAAGTGCCGATTTTGTTGAGTATCGCTAACCATCGCACACTTTGCCACTAATTGCGCGGCAAAAGATTCGGAACCCTCAATGTATGCGTCGGCAAAACAGGATAGTAGCTTGATCAACGCGCTCTTACCATTCGCACACTTAATAAAGTGAGGAGTACGAAATCTGTAAGCACGTGCAAGTCTTGTGCTCTGAAGAATTTCGCCATTTTCCACTTCACATGTTTCGACATTGGTTTCTTGAACACTACTAGCGGAAGATGTGCTAGACACGGTTCCCTCTTCTGATTCCGGTCCGGTTTCTTTGTCAGATTCAAGCTTGTCGTGGTTTGCTAAAGCAAGGTGTCTTTCATACACAAACTTATTCAGCGCACTCTTCACAATTTGCTGATATTTGGCAATCCTACTTTGACTCAGTGTGTTTGGTAATGTCAATGTCGGATAATTTTCTCGAGCTTCTCTAATCAGCCATCTCGTAAACTTCTCCGAAGGTTCGTTAGACACATTTTTAAACCAAGACATCAACCGAGACTGTAATTCGACTTCAATCGCAATCTTCTTTGCTGCGTCTCGTTCAAAACTGGTTCCTACGAATGCTTGAAGAAACTCTGCGTCGTGTGAATTGGGTTCTCGAACATCGAAAACTAGCGACGGCGTCGTCTTTAAAAAACCTGTGTCCCCATCCCGAGTATACCAACGATATATACAACCATTTGTGATGATTCCAAAACTAGCAGTTGAATGCGCGAAATAACCGTTTAGTTGGTCAAATATCTTGTTGTCTTCGAGTTTTACGTTTTTGGGCTTAGCCTCGACAATGATGACTAGATTACCCTCTTTGTCAAATAAGGCATAATCCACCATACGATGGCCCGACAGATCTGATCTAAACTCTTGGCGACAAATCTTGGGATTCCTCACATCCCAACCCAATGTCTCCAAGAAAGGATTAATCAAAGATGTTCGAGTTTCAATTTCAGACGAGACATAGTCTTCTCGTTCCCGAACGAGTGCCGCAAAATCTCGCAAATCAATCAGTAATTTATTGGCAGTTACACCCACATTGAGCTCCCTTTCATGGTTACGGAATCGTCTATTAACCGTGCTCAAACTTTAATTCAGAAGCACGAATAAAGCAAATTATTCTACGAAAACTAATACATCTACGAATCGTTAGCTTCGTTAATGGTACGCTCAACCGAAATAGATGTTCCACGTGGAACATTTATACAGTATTATGAATTTGATCGCATTTGGCCGCCATGATGAAATCATTTACGTGCAATCCACCGACCGAATGAGACCACCATTTAACGGTCAAGTAGTGGTATTCAGTGATCATCTCCGGGTGATGTTGAACGGTCTCCGCAAGTTCTGCTACTTGATTGTGGAAAGAAATAACCGCTGGGTATGCTGAACACTTAAATTTACGTTCGAGATAGTAATACTTCCCATCAATCGAGTAGTTCACTTTCCAAGAAGGGATTTCATTCAAGAGTTCTTTAATCTCCTCCGTAGAAGGTGATTTCGACGCCTTCGAGAGAGGTTCAATGTCGCGATCTGCTAATGCTGTCATGAGTTTAAGTGTCCTTTGGGTTGAGTTTACAGATGACAAAGTTTACAGACTAACTCGGCGCGGTATTAGCGTTTGCTCGCGCCATTCTTTGTCGTACTGCATGATATATGCGCTCAACAAATAGAAGCACAAGGATCGACCCGTAAATCACCGTGTCGGTATAAGTCGAGCGTTCCTGCATCCAGAGGTGAATCAGTGCTAGAACTGCGATTAAATAAATCAGTCGATGAAGTCGTTTCCAATTCAGTTTGAGTCGCTTTCGCCAACCGCGCGTTGAGGTGACCGCTAACGGTATTAACAACACCAATGCGATCATTCCAAAAATGATGTACGGACGTTTCGAAAAATCACCTAACAGTGTGTTGAAATCGAATCCTAAAATCGCGGCAACATACGCCGTGAAGTGCAACACTACATAACTGAATGCAAATAACCCGCAGGTGCGACGATGTTGCACGAGTACTGGAATCTTCAATATCCGAGAGATCGAAGACACCAACAGAGTTAAATATAAAAACCTGATCGACCATGTTCCGAGTCGATCTACTAAAACTTCACCTGGGTCAGGTCCTAAGCGAGCACCAGGGTCGAAAAGCTCTATTCTTACATCGTTCAAAAGTAAGAGCAGAGGAATAGCAAGCAGCAACCCAACAACCCACTTAGCTGGTTTGGTCGCAAGAAAACTCAGTCGAGGTCGCGCCACAATTACTTACCTTGAAGGAGTCAAGTAGCGGAACACTGGCACTAAGTCAAACTATAGTGTGTGCGCGTATTGGGTACGACTCAGAAATTCTTTTTTAAATCCAATCCTTCGTAAAGGCTTGCCACTTCGTCGTAACCGTTAAACATCTTCGTCTTGATTGATCTCGGAATGAGTCCTTGTGGCAGTCTTCTTTCAGTAGCTTGAGACCAACGTGGATGATCGACCTTAGGATTGACGTTCGCATAGAAACCATATTCATGAGACGCAGACAAGTTCCAAGTAGTTTGTGGTTGTTTTTTCGTTAGTTCTATCTTGACTATTGATTTAATACTCTTAAATCCGTATTTCCAAGGTACGACAAGTCGGAACGGCGCTCCATTTTGATTTGGCAACACTTTCCCGTACATGCCGATCGCAAAGATTGTTAGTGGATGGTTTGCTTCATCTAGTCGAAGTCCTTCAACGTACGGATACTCGATGGACGAAAAAAGAGCCTTGGTTCCTGGCATTTCACTCTTTCGAAGCAAGGTAGTGAACTTCACGTATTTCGCGTCGCTGAGTGGTCTCACTTTGTCCAACACTTTTTTCACCGGGAAGCCGATCCAAGGGATCACCATCGACCAAGCTTCAACGCATCTTAGTCGATATATTCTTTCCTCTAAATCAATGTCTTTGATAACATCTTCTAAAGACAACTTCCCAGGTTTTTCCACTAGTCCTTCAATTTCAACAGACCAGGGATCTACTGTCATCTGATGAGCGTGTTTTGCGGGATCTGTTTTACCAGTACCAAACTCGAAAAAGTTGTTGTGATTGGTAGCATGCTTTTTAGGTGTGATGTCTTCGCCAATTTCATCCATCGGCTCATACCCATTGTCTTCGATCCAACTGTCCGGAAGAGCAAACGTTGAATGAGCCAATGCTCCAGCAGCTACTACCGCGGATGATTGCCCAATGAACTTTCGACGGGATAAGTAGACAGCTTCTGGTGTGATTTCCGAACTCGGTATTTCTCTCTTTGTCTTAATTAGTACCATCTAAATTCCTTCATATCGTGTCGGGCTGAACAAAATAGTTTATCTTCGTCCAGTTCAAATTGTAATTCGAGTACGACTCACGCTTAAAATCAACACCGTTGTAGAACTGAATCGTTCTACTCTCATAGCAAAATCATTGGTCTTTCTCTGAAATCATACATATGACAACCCCGGCTCTCACCATCGCAGAAGAAGTTGTACTCCTGCAGCTGCACGATGAAGACGGTACTTTTATCCATATCACCGACTGGTCCAATAGATACGCGATGAGTGGGGCGGTACTCATGGAACTCGCCGAGGCGGGACGGATTGACTCGGATCTCGAAGAACTCTATGCTACTCGCACTCAACCTATTGGACAAAAAGTAGCCGATGAAGTCTTAGCAGAAATCGCGAATCTTGCTGAACGGAGGACTATCCGCTACTGGGTTGAGTTCGTGTCCGAACGGGTTGACGACATCCGCGATGAGGCTATTGCTGGGTTGATCAGAAAAGGCATTATCGAACAACAGGACACGCGATTTCTATGGGTTTTTCGATCGAGAAGATATCCGGTAATCGACGGTCGTACGGAAAAAGAAGCGAAGCTCCGCATGTACGAGTTGCTATTTTCAGATAACATCCCCACACCCCGCGATGTTATTCTGCTTTGTTTGGTCCATGCCACAGGAATTCTTAACGCGCTACTACCACCAGATCAACTCGAGACCGTTGCCGATCGGATTGAACAGATTCGAAGTTTGGATCTAATAGGACAAGATGTTGTGTCTGCGATCAAAGACATCGAACTCTCCATCGCGATCGCGACCGCACCTCTTTTTTAGACTAATTGACAGATTTGTCGACGAGTTTTTTCTCTTCGATCCAAGGCATCATCGCACGCAGTCGAGTTCCCACTTTTTCAATCAAGTGTTCCTTGCTTAGCCTGCGCATTGAGTTAACGGTCGTAGCGCCAGCCTGACTTTCTGCAATAAACTCACGCGCAAATTTCCCCGTTTGAATTTCACGTAGGATTGCGCGCATTTCGCGCCGAGTGTCTTCGGTTATGATGCGGTCACCACGAGAAATCCCACCATATTCAGCTGTATTAGACACCGTATACCACATGTTGGTGATACCGCCTTCATAAAAGAAATCCACGATCAGCTTGAGTTCATGAAGACATTCGAAGTACGCCATCTCCGGCGCGTATCCTGCTTCTACGAGAGTTTCAAATCCGGCCTGTACTAAAGCCGCTGCGCCTCCACACAAGACAACTTGTTCTCCAAACAAATCGGTCTCTGTTTCTTCGCGAAATGTCGTTTCAATGATCCCTGCTCGACCTGCGCCTATAGCCATCGCGTATGACAACGCGGTATCCGTAGCACGTCCAGAGTAGTCCTGTGCGACTGCATAGAGTGCCAACATACCAATACCACTCTCATAGTTAGCGCGCAAAGTGTGTCCTGGTCCCTTTGGTGCCACCATAATAACGTCAATATCCGTCTTCGGTGTAATCAGGTCATAGTGGACGTTAAAGCCGTGTGCGAAAGCGATCGCCGCACCTTGTTTTAAATTCTGTCCTATATGTTCTCGATACACGTCTCGTTGGATTTCGTCAGGTAGCAGAATCATCACTATGTCAGCGTCACTGACAGCTTCAGCGACTGGTCGAACCGTCAATCCAGCGTTTCGGGCTTTCTTCGCAGACGGTGCACCCTCATACAGTCCGACTACGAGATTTTCAACGCCACTATCGCGAAGATTGTTCGCGTGAGCATGTCCTTGTGATCCGTACCCAAGGATTGCTACATTACAATTTTGAACAATCGATAAGTCACAGTCTTTATCGTAATAAACTCGCATCTATGCTCCTCTCGGTCCTGCGCTGAGTGCTTTCGCACCTCGAGTGATCCCACACGTCCCAGACCTAACGACCTCAAGAATGTGAGCACGTCCAATAGCTTCCAAAAATCCCAATAGTTTCGCAGTCGGTCCTACTAGTTGAACTGTGTAGGTATTAGTCGTTACGTCTACGATCTGGCCGCGAAAAATGTCACATGTTCTCTTAATTTCCTGCCTCTCCTCCCCTTCCGCGCATACTTTCACCAGCATCAGTTCGCGTTCTACGTGTTCGACATGAACTAAGTTTACGACTTTGACGACTCCCACTAGTCGATTGAGATGTTTAGTAATCTGTTCGATCGTTGGTGCGTCCGACAGTGTAAGTAGCGTCAGCCTTGACATGGTGGTGTCTTCGGTTGGTGCAACTGACAAACTTTCAATGTTTATGTTTCGTTGCGCAAATAAACCAAGTACTCGCGCGAGCGCGCCTGCTTCGTTCTCAAACAATATGGCTAAGAGATGTTTCACGCTCTTAGTCTACCGACCAACTGATACGGTGTCATTCTCTTCAGTCCTGCGTTGCTGAGTTGGGAGCAGTAGTACACTTGGGTCAACCAGAACATCGACGAACACGGTGCGTCTCTTATATTCCTCGCTAAAAGCAATAGTGGCTGCTTGCTTCAACTCGGCCAGCGAGGTCGCCCTGAGTGCTTTATGACCAAAAGCCTCGACTAGTCGCATAAAGTCGGGCATTGACTCCTGATAGCCGAGAAGTTCGTTTTCACCCCCATGTATCTCGTTCCATTGATTGACCATGCCTAGAGTCCCATTGTTAAAACAAAACACTTTGACAGGCAACTCATACTGTGCGCAGGTCGACAGTTCTTGCAGGTTAACCAAAAAACTACTCTCGCCTGTTACACATACGACCGTTCCCTGGGGTAATGCAAATTGCACTCCCAAAGCTGCGGGCAAACCAAATCCCATCGTGCCAAGACCCCCGGGAGTGATCCAACGTCGAGGTTTAGAGAATTTGTAGCTCTGCGCGACAAACAATTGATGTTGTCCTACATCAGTAGTAATGAAAACCTCACCCTGTGTTTCGTCGTACAGAACTTGAACCGCATCTCTTGGATGTATGTAATTGGAACTATTAGATACGTGATTGTGCTGCTTTTCTCTCGATGAATCTTGTCGCCAACCATCGATCTGTTTCCACCAAGACAGGTACTGGTCGTTGCTTTTTGATTGGCGATCTTGTTTGTCTTTCGCTAACTGATTCAGAATGGTAAGGACATCTTTAACGGGTCCTACGATTGGTAAATCTGCAGTGATCGTTTTCGATATTGTTGACGGATCAATGTCTACGTGAATGACTTTCGCGTTGGGACAAAACCCTTTTGGGTCGTCGGTAGCACGATCGTCAAATCTAGTACCGAGTGCCAGAACTAGATCTGAGTGAGCGATCGCATTTTTCGCTATGAAGCTACCATGTAGTCCAAACATTCCAAGATACAGCCGGTGTGAACTTGGAATGGCTCCTAAACCCATAAGCGAGGTTGCAACAGGCAAATCCAGAAGTTCCGCGAAAGTCAAGAGTTCCGAAGTCGCATCACCTTGAATCACGCCCCCGCCCGCACAAATCACTGGTCGCGCACTCTGTAGCAACGCGTCTAAGGCCTTCTTGATCTGACCCGCGTGCCCACTCTCTGCAGGGCGATATCCACGAAGTGCTACGTTTTCCGGCATCGAATACTCATACTTCGTGGTACCGTCGTAAGCTGATATTGGCAGGTCGATTACGACCGGACCGGGGCGACCGCTAGTTGATACGAAAACCGCTTCACGAACAATTCGAGGAAGATCGGTCGTTGAGGGAACTACATAACTATGTTTCACGACGGGACGAGAAACGCCAATCATGTCTGTTTCGTCGAGCTGAACTGAAACGGAGTCTCCAGACGTAGTGCGACAGCAGATCACGATGATCGGAACAGAATCCATGTAAGCGTTTGCAATTCCCGTGATTGAATTTGTCGCACCGGACCCCGAAGTTAACATGACAACTCCAGGGCGTCCAGTCGCCCGCGCATATCCCTCAGCCATATGACAGGCACCAAGTTCGTGCCTGACCAATACGAGAGCAATTTCCTCACGCTTCGAGATCGCGCGGTGATAGGGAAAGCTAGCACCACCGGGGTGCCAAAAAATGTGTTCAATCCCCTGATCCACCAATGCTCGTACGAGCATCTCATCAGCAGTTAGCATCTGGGTCATTCGAAGATAAGGTGTTTCAATGGAAGCAAGGGAAATCGATGGATTCGCACTTAGTCGCTCAAGAATTCTACATGGTCGCGTCGCAATACGTTTAGCAACGCTTGCATGTCTTCGGGCACTATGCTAGTAAAACGCTGCTCCGTCTCAAAAATCGGGTGCATAAACTCTATCGACTTCGCATGCAATGCCTGCCTGGTAAAGCCACGGATTGAGTCTACCAATTCAGGTAGGGGAGTGCTTGGGAGTCGTCCTTTCGCACCATAGGTTACGTCTCCAACAAGTGGTAGCGACAGTGAACTTGCATGGACTCGAATCTGATGTGTACGGCCGGTGTCTAATCGCGCTTGAGCGTAGGTGTGACTACGAAACTGTTCGAGCGGCCGAAATTCAGTGCGCGCTGGTTTTCCATCTTGCCTAACTTGTTGCTTTGTCCGTGTTTTAACATGGCGACCTATAGCGAGATCAACCTCAGTTGCATGTTCCATGATGCCTTCCATTACGCATACATATAGACGCGAGATTGCACGCTTTGCTATTAGTTCCGTGAGCCTTGTACATGCAATTGCTGATGCTGCTACCAACATAACACCCGACGTATCGCGGTCCAATCTATGCACTATGCCTGCTCTTGGGAGTTGAACCAACTCCGCGCGATGGGATATGAGGCCATTGACTAGTGTATTGGTTTCGTTTCCCGGTCCGGGATGGGTAACCACTCCAGCCGGTTTTTCGACGACGAGCAAATGTTCGTCTTCGTGTAATATTTTGAACGGAACTTCTTCTTTACTTTCCCAGTCTAAACCTGCACTCAGTAAGGCGCGTAGGTGAACATGTTCACGACCCCTTACGCGATAAGAGGGTTTTGAGTCCGCACCATTGACTTGCAACGATTTGTCTAGAATCCATTCGTGGATCTTTGAACGCGAAAGATCGGGCCACAGCATTGCTAATGTACGATCTAAGCGCAAACCGACACAGTCCTGAGGAATTGTCAGTTCGCGCTCAATTTTTTCTCTCTTCATGGAAAACTGAGTACCATATATCTCGTTCAGTCAATCTAAGGTTTTAGGCGTGAAATTAAAAAAATTTGGTCCGCTCTTCGTAGGAATCTTTGTTCTATTATCCGGTTGCGCTTTTGTCGGCTCGGGCAACAAAGGGAACGATGGAACGGAACAGAATGTAGAGAATCGGGACAAAACGCTTTACGACGAAGCCCAATTGAGTCTACAAAACGGAGATTACATTAGGGCAATAGATCGTTTAGAACTCTTGGAATCTCACTTTCCGTTTGGACGTTATGCGGAACAAGCACAATTAGAGTTAATCTATGCTCGCTTCATGTCTACCGATTACGACACTGCTATCCTTGCTGCAGACAGATTTATCAACCTTCATCCCCAGCATCAAAATGCCGATTATGCCTATTACATGAAAGGTCTAAGCAACTTTCAACGGGATCGGGGCTTTTTTGACAGACTACTTGGTACGCCGGAACCCCTACGCGATGTAACATCAGCGAAAGACGCGTTCGCGGACTTTGAAGAGTTATTGACCAAATTTCCAAATAGTATGTACGCCCGCGATGCTCAACGACGTATGCACTACCTGCGCAACGTCCTTGCAGAAGCTGAACTCCACGTTGCATATTTTTACCTACGTCGCGACGCTTGGATTTCGGCGATCAATCGCGCTCGAGAAGTGATTGAACACTTTCCAAAATCAGCGGTAGTGCCGCGTGCCCTAGTAGTCGTGATCGAAGCCAATCACAAGTTAGGGCTCGAAGATGCGGCAAACGATGCACTGGAAATACTTGCTTTGAATTTTCCCGAGTACGAAGGATTTAACGATGACGGAGAACTGGTCATCCGCAGCCCTGTTAAGAACAAAGATCGAAGTTTCCTGAATACGATCACTCTAGGATTACTCGACCGACCAAAATCTGCCGCCACATTGAAACTGGATCCTCCCAAGACTGAACCGCCGCCACCTCCAAGTTTCGACGACTCCTAGTTATTCGGTTTCAGACTCGTTTGTATCTGGGTCGGCTGTAGCCTCTTCTTTGTGCAGAAAGTGCGCTAACAACCAAGTGATTGCCCCTAAGGTTATGAGGGTGTCGGCGAAATTGAATATTGGGAAACTCATATCGCCGACGTAAAAGTGTAAAAAGTCAATCACGCAACCTCGAAAAGCGCGATCAATTAAGTTTCCAACCGCTCCCGCTAGAATGCCCGTGAACGCTAGCCCGAGCCAAAAACGGTGGTATGGAACCCGATAAATCAGAACAACGAACAGTATCGACGCCGCTACACTGAACCACGTCAACAGACTACCGAATTCCTTAAATAAGCTGAATGCAGCTCCACTGTTGCAAGCATAGGTAAGCGAAAAGAAGGGGATTACCTTCACCGATTCATTTGCCAAGTGGTGAATCGCCAAGCGTTTAGTTACGTAGTCCACTAGGACGAGCAACACGACTAAACCAAACCAGCGAAGACGAGATAAAAGTTGGGCGTTAATCGTTAATTACTCCTATTGCAAACTTGAACTCAACCAATTCTGTACCGTTGAGATGTCTCTGTCCATCTGTTTCTTCAATTTGTCAATCGAATCAAATTTCTCATCCGAACGTACTTTCTTGAGAAAACAAACCTTCAATTGTTCACCGTAAATTTCCCGATGAAGATTGAATATGTGCACCTCTAACAGTGGTTCAGTGCCACCAATCGTTGGGCGCGTACCGACATAAGCAGCTCCATAGTACTCCTTCTCCAAACCTTCAACTCGTACGGCAAAAATGCCTTCAAGTGGAGAACGGTAACGTTGAAGGCGTATGTTCGCGGTAGGGATTCCGATATTGCCGCCAAACCGGTTTCCTACGACGACAGGACCCATCATAAAGTAGTTTCGACCAAGTAAAGCTGTGGTAGTATTGAAGTCTCCACTCTGTAGAGATTTCCGAACTCGCGTACTTGAAATGGTAGCACCTGAGTATTCACATGGTTCGATTTGAGCGATTGTAAAACGATACTCTTCGGCTGCGCTCCGTAGTGTTTGAACGCTTCCACTGGCATCTTTACCAAATCTAAAGTCCTTTCCCACGACGATGTGTTGAATGCTTAAGGTCTCGACTAAGTATTTTTCAATTAGGCAATCTGCAGTCGTTGTTTGCAACTTTTCATCGAATGGCAAGCACAAGAGATACGTGATCCCGATCTCACGAATAAGCTCAACCTTTTCTCGAAATCGCGTTAGCCGCGCAGGCACTAACTTCCCTTGAAAATACTCTCTAGGTTGGGGTTCAAAAGTAATCACAAGCGATCCTACATTTCGCGATGTTGCTTCATGTTGTACATGCCTG
The DNA here is from genome assembly GCA_009841615.1 of Gammaproteobacteria bacterium. GTDB lineage: Bacteria > Pseudomonadota > Gammaproteobacteria > Pseudomonadales > Azotimanducaceae > Bin55. The sequence continues at coordinate 72,191 of VXLL01000018.1, forward strand.
AGTAGAGTCGAATGTCCGAGATGTACACCGTCAAAGTTCCCTATGGAACAAACCGAGCCTCGATGACGAGGGTGAACATTGTGCAATCCGCGAATAATTTCCACCGTCGAAATTCTAGCTGGGTCCGACTAACTGCCGGGGACGAAGACCGACTGCTAAACCAATGACAAAATAGGTTAGTGCCCCTGTCCCAACAAGGATCGTCAACCAAACGACTCGAGTCCAGATTGAGTAGTCCATCCAATGACTGTCTAACGGACTCAAGAAGTGCAACACTACCACCATGCATACACACGCGATCGACGTTTGAACACAGACTTTGACGAAGCCTATTGAAATCTCGAAGTCTCCACGACGCATGAGACCGGTCATCAATAGGGTCGCATGCACAACCGCCGCGACCGTAGTCGCAATAGCGATTCCTACGTGGTGAATGAATTTGAACAAAGAAAGACTAACAAGTATGTTTACGGCCACGCTAATTGAGGCGTAATAAAACGGTGTTTTCGTGTCCTTTTTCGCAAAAAATCCCGGTGCAAAGATCTTTACCAACATAAGAGGTACCACGCCTACCGCAAACGCTTGTAATGCGACAGCGACCTTTTCTACATCTACCCAAGTAAACTCCCCATCTGGGAAAAAAAAGAGCGTCGCGGTTAGTGGTGTTGCCAGTACAAACAATCCCACTGCTGCCGGTAATCCAAGTATGATTCCGACTTGAGTACCCCACATTAGGTGTCGACGGAAACCGATTTCATCACCGCGATTGTGTAGTTTCGAGATGCTTGGTAAGATTACCGTTTGTAGCGCGATCGCGATCATGCCTACAGGGAGTTCAATTAGCCTATCCGCGTAGTACAACCAAGCGACACTTCCCATCATCAGGGATGCAGCGATTTGGGTACCGATCAAAATGTTGATTTGACCCACAGACGCTGCAAATACTGCTGGACCGAACAATTTCATCATCTGAGTAAAGCCCGGCAGTCTCCAATTGACTTTTGGTAATTTGAGCAATCGAAGGCTCATCAGGGACGGAAAGTGCCAAAGTAGCTGAATGACTCCGGCTACGATGACCGCCCATGCCAACGCGTACGCTCGTTCCACAAACCAAGTAGTCCCAAACAGCATCGCACAAATCATCGCGATGTTGAGAATTACAGGTATGAAGGCAGGAACGAAAAACCGATCAAAACTATTGAGAACAGAGCCTAGGAAAGCCGTAAATGAAATTAATCCCAAATAGGGAAACATGACGACTAATAATCCAGTCGCTAGATCAAAGCGACCATCTGCAGTCCAAGCAGGCGTTGAACCCACGGTAAAAATAGTGACGAATGCTGGCGCGAACACGGAGCCTAAGACGCAAACTACTAGCAGCACTAGTCCAAAATTACCCGCGACTACTCGAACATATTCTTCGAGTTCTTCTCTCGTGCCGGTCTCCTGAAATTGCGCGAGCACTGGAATAAACGCTTGCGCAAACGCGCCCTCGGCGGTCAATCTTCGAAAAAAGTTGGGTACCCGAAATGCGAGAAAAAACGCATCCGCAATCCGTGTTGCGCTAGCCCCTAAGAACTTAGATTCGGCCATCGTTCGGAGCAGTCCGAGGACGCGCGAACATCCCGTCAAACTTCCGACTACAAATCCTCTGGAACCAATCCCCTTCTCTTTCCCAGTAGTGATCGGTTGATTGTGATCTTGATCCACGTACTTATTCTCGCATTGTCACGGTTGTCAACGAACGCTCCCTACTGCCGCACAATACATATAATTCGCTCCGCTTACCGTCCCTTATGGGATCTTTCTTCCGAAGCAATTAAAGGTATCCTCGACTTTGGCAAACAGTCCTCAAGCTCGAAAACGCGCTCGTCAAGCAGAAACGCACCGGCACCGCAATATGAGTCATCGTTCTAAATATCGTACCTATATCAAGCAGGTAGATAATTATCTTGCACAAGGCGATCTTGAAGCTGCATCTCAAGCGTATAAAGAGGCGGTACCCATTATCGATTCGATGGTCAACCGAGGTCTCATGCATAAAAATAAAGCCGCACGGCACAAGTCTCGGTTGAACACAAAGCTCAAGTTATTGAGTACAGCCGGCTAGTTGCTTATCGATCCCTTTTAAAGCAACTCGCACTTAACTTTCCGATTTTTTTACATACTCGACTTCGCACAATTCGGGCGATTCCGTTTTGTCCAATGCGTGCTGGCGGCGCGCTGCTAAAGATTGTGTTAATACATCCGTAGCAAGTTGATCCGCTCTGTCTTGACCGGCTAGCCGTGAATCAGGATCGGATGCTGCAGCTACTCTTCGCTGATGAATTTCCTTCGCCAGCGCATCGACAAGTTCGTCAACGCCCTGCCCAATGTGCGAAGAAATCGCAAATACGGTCCGTTCAGGATGTTCACGGCTGTACGAATTTTTTATCTGAATAAGTTCTTCTGCGGTAACACAATCAATCTTCGTCAGCACCGTATAAATGGTGGTCTCTGCCAGTGTCTGACTATATTCGGAAAGTTCTATTTCTATGTCTGAGGCGTTTGCGACCGGATCAGATTGGTCTGCCGGTTTCACTTCAATGCAGTGCAGTAGGATCGAAGTACGCGTCAAGTGGCGCATAAAACGAGTTCCCAGACCGATTCCTTCCGACGCGCCACGAATCAATCCAGGAACGTCCGCGATCACAAAACTCTGATCTGAATTCGCTCTCACGACTCCTAGATGTGGCTTTAGCGTGGTAAACGGAAATTCAGCTATTTGCGGTTTTGATGCGGATACTACGGAAAGAAAAGTCGACTTCCCGGCGTTTGGCATTCCAAGTAGACCAACATCTGCAAGAACGCGCAGCTGTAAGCGCAACCGGCGTTGTTCGCCCGAGGTACCTCGAGTTGTCTGTCTAGGGGATCGATTTGTGCTCGTTTTGAAAGAAGCATTGCCGCGGCCGGGTTTGCCCCCGATGGCAACTTTCAACCGCATGTTTGCTTCAGTTACATCGCCAACTACTCGTAAAGTCTCTTCGTCGACCACGGTTGTACCGACCGGAACCCGTATCGCGAGAGCTTTGCCGTCTGCGCCTCGTTTCAGGGAACTCCCACCTGGAGCTCCATTACTTGCTTTTTGTATTGGTTTGTAACGTAAATCGATTAACGTCGTCAATGAAGCGTCGCCAACTAGATATACGGAACCACCAGCACCGCCGTTACCACCGTTCGGTCCTCCCTTCGGAACATTTGCGCGTCGCAGAAAACTGAGACAGCCATCACCGCCTCGTCCAGCATTGACCGTGATGGTTACTTCATCAAGAAAGTTCAATGTGCGTGCCTCCGTGACGGGTAGGGCACTAAATGCAGGAGCTTAGCTCGCCGCAATAACGCTTACGTACGTCCTTTGAAGCGATCCGTGTTTTCTATATTCGACTGTACCGTCCGACTTGGCGAACAAAGTGTGATCTTTACCGCACCCAACATTTGATCCTGGATGGAATTTAGTACCACGCTGTCGAACGAGAATGTTGCCTGCTCGTACGATTTCTCCTCCGTACTTTTTGACTCCAAGCCGTTTAGATTCTGAATCGCGACCGTTTTTGGTCTTCCCGCCTGCTTTCTTATGTGCCATTTTTACTTACCTTTGTGCTCAATTGATGTTATCTCGACCAAGGTTGTTTGTTGTTTGTGTCCTTTTCGTCTAAGGTAGTTTTTTCGTCGTTTAAATTTAATAACTGTTATTTTAGGTTGGCGACTATGGCTCACCACCCGTGCGTTGACTTTGCAATTCGCAAGGTAAGGAGTACCCACCGAAACCTTGTCTTTTTCTTCGTCTTTGACCATTAGTACTGAGTCAAAAGTGATATCAGATCCTATTGGAGCATCAAGTCGCTCTAACGAGAGCGTTTCTCCAGTTACGACGCGGTGTTGTTTGCCACCACTTTCAAACACGGCATACATGGGCGTTTTCTTCTTGTTGTTTTTGGCGTTGGTTATTTGATGAATGATTTACAGCCTAGTAAAAGCGTGCTCTCACTTTCACTAATCGCAACAAAATTCAAGCACGGAATTTTACACGAATCGAGTCTTTGTAGGCGAGACACTTGCGCTATCGTCGCGTGTCTTGTACTTGAAATCACTATATTCAAAGTACATGATCGTGAATTGTCTACGCGGAGGAATCATCAATTTGATGACTCAGATCGCACTTTGACTTCAATTCTCACACAAACCACACCTACAAAACACTTTTTTTTGCAAAATTCGTTTAGATTTCCATGTTGCATGACTTCAAAGAAGGATTGATCTCACCTATACCAGTACCACTCCATTTGGTGGAAACTGCTTAATGAACGCCCACGTAGCTAGTGTGCAAACTAGTGCGACATTTAGCCAAATTCGCGCGCTAGTCCAGCATGAGTTTGACGAGGTCAATAACCTCATCGACCGTCAGCTACACTCTCGAGTACCACTAGTAGTCGAAATCGGTCGCTATATCGTTGGTTCTGGAGGGAAGCGTTTGCGACCTCTAATTGTTTTGTTAGCAGCTAAGGCTTGCAGCTACATCGGCAATGCGCAGATCAAATTAGCAGTACTTGTTGAATTTCTTCATACCGCTACGTTGTTACATGACGATGTCGTCGATGCTTCTGGAAAACGTCGAGGGAAGCGTACCGTTAACGTACTTTGGGGTAATGCCCCAAGTGTTTTAGTGGGCGACTTTCTTTACTCCCGTGCGTTTCAGCTAATGGTCGAGATCGATTCGATGCCGTTGATGGAAATCATTAGCCGCGCGACGAACGTGATCGCGGAAGGCGAAGTATTGCAACTTCAAAACAGCGGTAACACCGAAATTTCCGAGAGTGAATATCTTGAAGTAATTCGATGCAAAACAGCCATGCTGTTTCAAGCTGCTGCACATTCAAGCGCAACGCTAGCGGGCGCAGATGTTCAGGTTTGTAATGCTATGCGCGATTTTGGGTGCCACTTTGGGATAGCCTACCAACTCATTGATGATTGGTTAGACTTTGCGGGTGATAGCGATGTCATGGGTAAAAATGTCGGCGATGACTTGGCCGGAGGGAAAGCCACGATACCCTTGATCTACACAATGCGAATGGGGAATCCTAGTGAAGTTGCTTGCGTACGCGATGCCATCAGAAATCGTTCACAGGAAGAACTATCGACCGTAATCACGGCCGTTCGAACTTCTGGAGCGCTGGACTATTGTAAAGTACTCGCCGAGAAACACACTCAACATTGCATAGATTGTTTGCAGGCCGTACCGAACAACACTTTCCGAGAAGCTCTCGTCGCGCTCGCGTACCTTGCAATGTATCGGGCGTACTAGAATTCCTCGACAGAATTTATGGATTTCATTACAAATTCGGAGTGTAGCTCAGCTTGGTAGAGCACTGTCTTCGGGAGGCAGGGGCCGCCGGTTCAAATCCGGCCACTCCGACCATGCCAATTTGGGGTCGAGAATTCTTAACTGTAAAGCTCAAGCTTGTTTATTGTGAACGAGGTGCTTCTTCGATTAGTCGAAATCGCTCACGCCATCTCCTCAGTGGGATCTTGAGTTTTACTCTTTCCTGACGTCCCTTCAACCAACAGCTATACTCCGAGACTATGTACATCATCACGAATCCCGCAGCAAAGTCTATGAGCAATGCATAATCGAAAATTGCGGTATCGTTCGAATCTGACACTCCTTCCACCTGAACAAAGAATCGAGCAAATAATGTTGCTGCAGCCAGTGCCGCAGCAATGCAGCATGTGTAGAGCCACCACGTGACTTTTACCGGACGAATAGCAAGAAAAGACAGTACGCTACAAGTGAGAAACAACACTCCTATCCATGGGGTTTGCCAAGAAAGCAACGCTAGTACAACAAATGCTATACCAATTAAACCCGATAGATAATGCAAGGTTTACCTCTGGAATCTGATTACTTGTCGATCTGGCGTGCGAATACACACGTCAATACTAAGACGAACAGTGGTCGGTTGGACCACGCAACAAACCGATTTTACATGTACCAAGTTTCTAAACTCTTATCTAAGTAGTTGTATCACGTTGTGCGTTAACCAGTTTTCTCTCCGAGTTTGCGACTCAAAACTACAACACGTTAGAACTACTGCATCATGAACGTAGAAATCGTAGTCGACGCAACTAACGTAGCGAAATCCTACAACGACATCACAGCGCTGACCGATCTTTCACTACGGGTTACTCGAGGTCAAAGATGTGTATTACTTGGGCCGAATGGTGCTGGAAAGAGTACACTTCTCAATCTCGTATTAGGTGTCTTGAGACTTGATCAAGGTTCGCTTAAGGTGTTTGGAAAAAAAACTGGTCACATATCGGTGCGTAGGCGGACAGGTGCTATGCTTCAAATCTCTGGGATCCCAAGTTCACTAACGGTTCAAGAACATTTACGACTGTTCCGAACGTACTACGAAAACCCCCTTTCGACGGACAAACTTGTCCGCACTGCGAAATTGGAAGGACTGGAGCGGAGAACTTTTGGGTCGCTTAGCGGAGGACAACAACAACGTCTAAACTTTGCTTTAGCTCTGTGTGGAAATCCAATGCTGTTGATTCTAGATGAACCTTCGACTTCTCATGACGTAGAAGCCCGCATGGCATTATGGGATGAAATTGACCAATTCATGGGAACAGAACGAACACTGATGCTTGCTACTCATAACTTAGAAGAAGCTGAGAGACTTGGAGATCGGATATTAATTTTTCACGAAGGACGAGTCATTGCCGACGCTAGTCCAGAAAAACTGAGGTCCATGATTGGAACTACAGAAATTTCTGCACAAACCAATGTAAATGTTGAAGTGTTTAAACGTAATCAACACGTAAAACGGATCGAACATGTCGATCGTCATTTAAAGCTCTATGTCACCGCGGCCGAGAGTGCCGTATCGCAACTACTGCAACTAGATCCTGATCTTAAAAACTTGGCTGTGAAACCAGCTTCCCTACTAGACGCTTATTTACATCTACTTTCGCCAGCGGGAACTGATGAACACCATCGCACCAATGCTTGAACGATCTGCACACTTCTGCCGAATACTTTTGGCTGAGTCGTACACTGAGTTTTTGAAGTGTTTACGGACACCCGCGTTCGCTTCAGCAATTCTCGGCTTTCCCGTAATTATTTATCTCTTTTGTGGTCTTGTGATTGATTGGGGTGAAACGATTGAACGCTCACATCAATTCTGGATTATCGCTACGAGTTCAATCGGCGCGATCGGAACTGGATTGTTTGGTTTCGGGGTATATGTTGCAAATGAACGAGGTCAAGGTTGGTTGCTACTCAAACGAGTCAGTCCGATGCCGATCTTCGTTTACTTTCTTGCTAAAGCGTTGATGGCGGTTGCCTTTTCAATATTGATTAGTTGCATCATATTGGCGATCGGACATGCGTTCGTTGTCGTTCAGCTTTCTTTGGTACAGAGTGCTCTGCTGGTGGTGGTTGTTTCGTTGTCGACCATTCCCTATTGCATGATTGGTCTTTTATGTGGATTTATGGCCGGTCCCAACACCGCGCATGCTTATGTGAACATTTTGTATCTACCATTGCTGTTGCTCGGTGGTATTATTATTCCCTTTGACATCTTACCGCAATTTGTTCAGTCGATTGCAATTTTCACACCAGTCTTTCACTCGTCGCAACTCGCGTTTAAGTTAATTGATACGTCGTTTGGATATCCGACAATATTGCATTTGCTGGTGCTGTGTGCTTACTCGATCATATGTGTCTGTTTGGCGAGTTTCTTCTATGCTCGAGAGAAAGCACGGACGTTTGGGTGAGTCATTTCAAACTCCAACAGCGTCGGTGCACGCGTGTGGAAATGGTGTCTATTTCAAAAACTTTTGACAAGCTATCGTGTCCTTTCGTGTTAAGACTCACCAATCAATCGCTTCAATCGATGCGAACGATTGGAACGCTTGTGCAATTCCGTTAAACGGCCCGTACCAACCCTTTGTCGACCACAGATTTCTTCTTGCGCTGGAGCAGAGTGGATGTGTGTCGGAGGAAACCGGTTGGCAACCGAGTCACATCGAATATAAACACAATGACGAAACTGTCGGCTTGGTGCCAATGTATCTCAAAAACCATTCACGAGGAGAGTACGTCTTCGACTACGCTTGGGCAGAAGCTTTTTACCGCGCAGGTAGGAATTACTACCCAAAGTACCAAGTTTGCGTTCCATTTACTCCAGTTACCGGCGCGCGCATTCTGGTAAAACAAACTCAAGCTAAGGAAGAAATTGAATCATCGTTGATACAAAAGATAATCGATCTCACTGATGATACGGGTGTGAGTTCTGCCCACATCACTTTTTTGACGCAGTCAGAATGGTCTAAGTCAAAATTGGCGGGACTCTTACAGAGAATCGATCTTCAGTTTCACTGGACAAATGAAGGATACGATTCGTTTGACGAATTCGTGGCGCAACTGACAAGCAAAAAGCGCAAAAATATTCGACGCGAAAGACGTGACGTCAAAGAAAACAATTTACACATCGAGTGGTTGACAGGCTCAGATCTTCAAGAACAACACTGGGACGCGTTTTATGAGTTTTATCTCGAAACTAGTTCCAGAAAATGGGGTAGTGCGTATCTCAACCGCGAATTCTTTAGTCTAGTGAGCACTACAATGTCAGAAAGGATTCTCTTGATCCTCTGCCGTCGCGCTAAAAAATACATCGCTGGAGCACTAAATTTTCTTGGGGATGAAACACTATATGGTCGTAACTGGGGGTGTATCGAACACTATCCTTTCTTACACTTTGAAATGTGTTACTACCAAGCAATGGAATACGCGATTAAAACCCGTCTACGCAGTTTAGAAGCTGGTGCACAGGGTGGACACAAGTTTGCACGTGGTTATAAAGCACAACCGACCTATTCCGCTCATTACATTGCGAACGCGCAGTTTCGTGCTGCAGTCGCACGGTTCTTGGCGGAGGAAGTGAAGTACGTACATCGCGATCTAGATTTTCTTGAATCGCAGTCTCCCTTCAGAGAGCGCACGCTCTCGATACTGGAAGGTGATGCGGCTAAGACCGTCCACGATGTCTAAGAAGCTCAATTCTGCATGACTTCATCAACACCTCCGCTTCCGATCGCCGAAGACACGCATGGGATGTCATCGCGTGGCGAACAGTTCACACTCAAAGACATTGAGAAGTTTCAAATTCTGGACACAAAATTTGTTCAGGAAACGCCGGAAGGAGCTGAACTAGAAATTCGACCTGCCGGTTTTCTGGCAAGAGGGATCGCGTTTATCGTCGATGAGCTTATAAGATTCTTGATCCTTCTAGTGTTTGTGATCATCGCTTCAATCGTACGCTCAGCCTTAAGTCCTGCTTTGAGCAACATAGTCAATGGGGCAACTCTACTAGTAATTTTTTCCATGAGTTGGTTCTATGGTGTGTTTTTTGAACAACTAAATGACGGCAAAACACCTGGAAAAGTGGTTTCTTCAATTAAGGTGACTAACGCCGAAGGCACTCCCGTCGGCATAATGCAATCAATCATTCGAAACCTGTTCCGACCCGTCGATTCACTAGGCTTCGGTATAGTAGGAGGATTGCTACTCCAAAATGCAGCGATATTTCCGCTAGGTTTACCTGGATTGTTTTTTGTCCTGTTCTCGAAGAACTTTCGACGTCTCGGAGATCACCTAGCGGACACAATAACAGTCTACACCAATCAACCAAGAGTTGTGCCTTATAAGGGTGTCAGCACACCAATTTCGATTCCAGCAACGCTGTCGCTACAGGATCAAAATTTGTTATTAGCATTTCAAGACCGCAGCGCGGAGTTTTCCGATGAACGCAAAATTGAGCTAGCTGAAGTGCTCGAACCTCTACACAGACAACGATCTGAAGAGGCAGTGAACATCTGCTTTGGATACGCCAATTCAATACGGGGCGCTTCATGAAGGAGAATCGATTCATTCACAATCGTGAAGAAATTTGGCAAACTTTTGAAAACGCGCTCAACGAGTATGAACGCAAGCGAAACGTTCAAGCTTCGACAAATGTAGAGGAATTCGTTGATCTATACCGTGCCGTGTCGCATGACCTAACGGTGGCTCGCACTCGACACTACGGTGCGAATTTAATTACTCGTCTGAATTCGCTAGTCCTTCGAGGACACAATTTGGTCTATGTCTCACGCACGGGATGGCTCGAAAATATTTTCCGTTTCTACACAAACACGTTTCCCAGAGAAGTGCGTAAACATAAAAAATGGGTACTAACTTCGCTCATCTTATTCACGTTTCCTTGGTTAGCTGTGTCTTACTGCATCTCTAAATCTGACACCTTCATTTACACTGTGATGGACAGGAGTACCGTAGCAGGGTTCGAGCAAATGTACGACCCAAGCGATGCGAGGCATGACACAAACCCTCCTGCGTCACGTCAGCTCGAGGCTTTAGGTGGGTACATACAAAATAACACCTCTATCGGTCTAGTGACTTTTGTGTCCGGAATTGGCTTTGGCTTGCTGACAATTTTCGTCCTACTGTTTAACAGTGTATATTTAGGCTCGGTGTTCGCACATCTAACCGTTATCGGCTACGGATCGACGTTGTATCCGTTCGTAATCGGACACGGAGCGCTTGAACTAACAGCCATTGTCATTGCGGGGGCTGCGGGCTTGCGTTTAGCAGTTGCTCTGTATTTCCCGGGTAATTTGGGACGACAAACTGCGCTCAGACAAGGAATACGGGAAGCGATGACCCTGGCCGCAGGATTTTTTACGATGTTCATCTTAGCGGCGTTCATTGAGGCATTTTGGTCGCCCGTCAGTCTACCCAACATTGTCAAGTACTTAGTAGGTGGCACCTTATGGGTTTTGGTGCTTTCGTATTTTTTCTTTGCGGGTCGGAATGAAATTTCAAGACTCTCAGGTTGAACTTCGTTTACGCACACCTGACGAAGCTTCAGATGTAGGCATTCTGTTAGCTCGCAAGTATTGGTGGGCGTTACTAGGAAGTTGGGCAGTGTTTGCAATTCCAATCTTTGGAATTGCTTGTTTTATCCCGAACACCATCATCGCCTTATTGTTGTTTTGGTGGTTCAAACCGTTGTACGAACGACTGCCATTACAAATTGTTAGCTCCGCGATTTTCTTGCAGAAACACAGTTTCAAGTCAGCATTGCGCGGTGTTTTTCAATACGACACATTGGCGTGGTTGACGATCTATCGATTGTGTCCTGGAAGGAGTACGTTGACTCCGATCGCGGCATTGGAGGGTATCGAAAGTGGTACTGGTAAGATTCGAAGACGAAGACAACTCATTAAATCGCCACTAATGAGCTCTTACATACTTCTCCACGGCGGGATGTCTTTATGTGAGTTGGTCTTAGTCACCACCGGGGTTACCGTGTACATGATACTATTCCAACCTGTATTTGACGAGACGTTACTACCTATCGATTTATTCGAGTTGCGGTGGAACTGGATTTGGGGTTTGCAATCAGGTAAATATGTACTCCTCAGTCTATTACTTGCCAGCTCAGCGTTTATGGCTCCATTCTATGTTTGTGCCGGCTTTGGTTTGTACATCAATCGCAGAATCGGATTAGAGGGATGGGACCTGTATCTTGGCTTACAGAGAATGATTGCTCGGCTGAGTACGGTACTTCTAGTACTCCTAATCCTTTTTCCAACAGCCAATATAGTGGCGCAAGATACAACTGACACCACGCCCACCACTATCAACTCACAAACAAATGTACGTTCCGAAATCGACGAGACCATGCAAGAGCATGTTGTAAGGGAACAGGTCATAAGAGTGCCTCGACCATCAGAGCATGGACCGAAAAATGCCTGGAATTTCGTCATTCAAATTCTCAGTTATGTGATCATGGGATTGTTGGTGTCATTGTTGATTGGGCTTGTCGTATGGGCAATTATCAGGCTTCGCATTTGGGAGTTCGTGAAAAAACGATCCAGAACGAGTGCAGTTGAGCAAACTGAAGCTTCTATTATCGCGGATGCAACAAAGGGAGTGGATTTACCGTCCAATGTAGTCACCAACGCTAAGTTAGCTTGGAACGAAGGACGCACCCGGGACGCTATGTCCCTGCTCTATCGTGGGGCATTGCTCTACTTAATCGCCAAACACTCGTGCCCGATTGAACTATGCGACACCGAACGAGTCTGCGGCAGGGTGATTGCTCGACGCGTACCATCATTGAGTGCCTCGTTTAACAAACTGAGTTTACACTGGCAACAAGTAGCTTACGGCAAAAAAACACTTGCTGACCCAGAGTTTCGACAGCTCCTATCGCTTTATGAAGATTCGTTCGCGTAATTCCAATTCCTGGATCTATATTCTCGTCGGTGCGCTGGTTGTACTCGGCTGTTTGCTTATGTTCGGCGGTTGGCTTTGGTGGCGGCTCAACACAGAGGAGCAGACGCAAATCTTTTTAACGAATGAAGCTCTCAGAGACCGTTGGTTCGCAATTTCAAAGTTCAGCGAGAAATATGGAGTAAGGGTACACTCAAGGGCGCAACTAAATGCACAGGATATGCCCGCCCATTCGGATACGATCGTACTGGCAGATGTACGAAGTTCGGTAGTCGACGAAAATGTCAGCACAGCGTTAGAAAACTGGGTCCTACAAGGAGGTACATTGGTTTATCGCGTGCCCGTAGTGTATACAGACGAAGATCCGTTGAACGCACTTAACTCACAGTTATTCCCGAATAAGTTTATGGTCTATGAGGAACGTGAGCCCAGTATTTTTGACGCTTGGTCATTGGGGAATTTGCAGCTTCCAATGAAGTTCCCGTGTTCCTCGGTCACACAACCGATTCAGTTTGCTAATGGGGATACTGCTAACCTCGAAAAGAGCTTACAGAGTCCACCTTACCTTGTGACCAATGAATCACCCCATGCTGAAGATATCGTGCCCTTAGCTCAAATGTACTTCGTAAAAATGAATTGGGGATTCGGGACAGTGTATTTCGCAACGGATCTGGATGTCTGGTCGAATCAACGAGTGGACTGTGCCGATCATGCGTATGTGTTCTTGCGCTTGGTCGGTGGCACCGCAAACCCGATTGCTAGTCGAACCAATGAAATCGGGGTTTGGATAGTCCCAAGAGTACCAGTAAAAGTGCCAAGTCTTCTCAACTTGGTGTGGGACAACTATTACATTGCACTAATAGGAATCTTAGTTACGTTCCTCGTCGCATTGATCGCGCGAAATGTAAGGAGTTCCCCAGCCATACACGCTATACCGATACCTCGCCGTGCAACAATCGATTACGTAACTAGTGTAACAGAGTTTGCTTGGCGAAAGAATGACATCAAACGCTTCTTCCAAGCGTTTCAATGGGTAAGCGACAACCCGAAGGGGATATTTGGACCACGCCAGAGCACAGAACCCGGAAAAACGGCCGAACAAATGTCAACAGGCCCATCAGGTAATCTGAACGACTCGCCCGAAACTGAGGCGGACTTGGTCGACAACGTGAGAAAACTACAAGCAAAATTGCGAGATAACATGCAGCCATCACTACGAAAATCTTAACGGAGAACCCCTAACAGTATGAACGAATTAGTCTCACCCGAATCGGAACAAAAACACCATGAAGTCGATGCTCAAACGATGGAAGCGATCGACCAATGTTCACAATGTTTTAGTCAGATTTCAGCGAACATTTCACGAATCGTGCTTGGACAGGACGATGTGGTCGATCACGTCTTGCAGAGTTTAATAGCGAACGGGCACGTGTTACTTGAAGGTGTGCCTGGTTTAGGGAAAACTCTGCTAGTGCGTGCCCTAGCCACAAGTATTCAAGCGGACACCGCACGTATTCAGTTCACGCCGGACCTTATGCCAAGTGATGTAACAGGTCACGCACAGTACAGTCTGAAAACGGAAGAATTCATTATTCGAAAGGGACCAGTCTTCACCAATCTTTTACTAGCAGATGAGATTAATCGAGCACCTGCAAAGACTCAATCCGCTCTCCTTGAGATCATGCAGGAAAGGCGGGCAACGATTGAAGGGGAGAGCTTCGCCGTGGCCAAGCCATACATGGTTCTAGCCACCCAAAATCCGATCGAGTTCGAAGGTACCTACCCTCTTCCCGAAGCACAACTGGATCGATTCATGATCAATGCCTATATCGACTATCCTGCCGTCGACGATGAAGTAGCGATCGTAGATCAAGTAACTACCGATCGCGCCGTAGACCAACTTGATACTTCAGCCATCGAAGCTGTCGCGACGGCGGAAGACGTCTTGAAAGCACAACAGGTCGCTTCGAGAATTCACATAGATGATGAAGTATTGAAATACGCGGTGGAGATAGTGCGCGCAACACGCAACTTCAACGGTGTCACTCAAGGCGCTAGTCCCCGTGCAGGAATCGCGTTAGCTCGGATGGCGCGCGGAGCGGCATTAATGAACAACAGATACTTTGTTACGCCAGACGATATTCATTCAACCGCGCTACCTGCTCTGCGGCATCGCATTTCACTAAGTCCAGAGTTCCAAATTGAGGGTCTGTCCGCAGACAAAGTGTTGGACGATATTATCGCAGAGATTCCCGCGCCAAGAACATGAGGCCTTCTAATCTCTTTGTCGGCAGTCTAGCAGGGATCACGTTGTTGGCGATACTTGCGCCGACCGCAAGGCTACTTCAGTTCCCAGATTTTCTCCACGAGTTTCTTGATCTCTTGTTGATCATTGTGGCGAGTCTTTGGCTAGTTATTGTCGTCATCGACTATTTAATATTACGCAAACGGGCCGAGCTTAATGCTCGTCGGGAAATGGCTAACAGCTTAGCCGTCGGGCACAAGAGCATAGTAGAACTCTCTGTTCGCCACAACTACACGCGAACGGTCAAAATGATCGTACATGATCGATGCCCTTTAGAACTCAATCCTAAAAACTCAAAGATTTCGCAGTCGGTTCCAGCACAGAGTACGCTACGCTTTGAGTATTCGGTCCACCCGCGAGTCCGCGGAAATTTCGAACTTGATTTTGTAGACATCACCTTGAATTCGATACTTGGATTTTGGCAAGCGATTTCGCAGGTATCTTGTAAGACCTCTGTTCGAGTCTACCCAGACTTCGCCCAAATCAGCAGGTATCTGCAAATTTTGTTAGCACATCAAACCCTCTTGATTGGAATGCGAAAACAGCATCGTCGAGGGACTGGACTAGACTTTCATCAATTACGCGAATATCGCCAAGGAGATCAGTTAAATCACATTGACTGGAAAACAACGTCGAAGCGTCGGGCGTTAATTTCACGAGAATTTCAAGACGAACGGTCGCAGCAATTGTTGTTTCTCGTGGACACTGGAAAACGTATGCATGGCGACGATGAGGTGTCGCCACTCTTTGACCAAGCCCTAGACGCGATGCTGTTGCTGTCCTACATCGCCCTACAGCAAGGCGATGGTGTGTCTGTGTATTGCTTCGGACAGATTTCTCGTTGGATTCCAGAAATGAAGGGACTGTCGTCAATTACGCGCATGCTCCACCGTACCTATGATTTGCACACCGGTACCTATGCGTCCGATTACATTGAGGCGGCCGAAAACGCCCTTGCAAGACACCGAAAAAGATCATTAGTTGTAATGTTGACGAGTTTCCGAGACGATGATCAAGACTTACCGATTGCACTGAAATTGCTTTCGACTCGACACATCGTTATGCTGGCAAACTTGCATGAGAGTCTGATCGATCGCTTATATGAGTCCGACGTTGATACAGCAGCTAGCGCACTAAGCGTATTGGGTATTGCGAGATACATTCAGGAGCGTGCCCGCGTCGTCGCGCAATGCAAAGGAGCTTGTAGAATCGTGCTCGAAAGCAAACCTAAAGACCTTCCGATAAATATGGTCAATGCTTATTGGAGCCTCAAGCGTTCCGGGCAGTTTTAACCAGCAGGTCGTATTTTCGAACCAAAAGACGAGTGGTCTAGGGTACGGAGTTCGCAAATGTAGCGTCCATCATTCCACCTAAAGTGGGCAAACAATGACTACAACATATAACCCCTACGAAGCACCGAAGACGGATTTCACAGACACGCAGGCAAAGTCGGCGGAACACGAACTTGCTTCGATTAAAGAACGGGTTT
Organism: Gammaproteobacteria bacterium; assembly: GCA_009841615.1. Lineage (GTDB taxonomy): Bacteria > Pseudomonadota > Gammaproteobacteria > Pseudomonadales > Azotimanducaceae > Bin55. The sequence continues at coordinate 88,325 of VXLL01000018.1, forward strand.
TAGCATTCATAATTGATTTGCTCGTAATTTTTGCCGTATTTATCGGGTTAGGTATAGCTACAGAGATCGCAGAGCTCTTCGTTGGTACTAACTCGAAGATCAAAATTTGGATTGGCTATTCCCCCACCCTCCTCTCTTTCAATCTGTTCAATCCATGGGTTTGGATCGATATATTCGTTTTCAACTGTCTATACCTTGCTGTAAACGGGGTGTTATTGCACCGGCACGGTCAATCCATCGGAAAGAGGTTCCTCAAAATTGCAATAGTAGACGCTGACACCTACGAAAGAGTCCCCTTACCTCGTCTCTATTTCTCCCGTTACTTGATCTGGGAAGTGCCTTATCTATTCAATGTTGCGGCCAGATTGATCATTTATCTAGTTGACTTAGCTTTCGGATTGAGAAAGACCCGTCGAACACTACACGATCTAACCGCAAACACCATAGTGATCAAAGTGGTTTATGCCCCAAACTATAGCGCACCCACTCTAGATCGCTTAGCGCGAAAGGCTCAGAGTCGTGGTACGCGAAAAGTGATTTAGTGGAAGTACCTATCGAATCGTGCGGTTCGTGACTTCATCATATCTAACAAAATCGTAGTCCTGATCAAACACTCCATCAAATCAACATGCCCTCGTTGAGGAGTGAAACGAATTCTCGATAAGGCATTAAGTCTACCGAACCAATTCGTCTTCGATCGTCTTCGGAAGTCATGTCAACCGCAGTTTCCGGTTTATGCTCTTCAATGAATGCATTGATACCACGTAGATCGCGGGATCTCACACGGCTCTTAACTTCCACTGCTACTTGACCGTCTCAAAGAACAAAGTCTACTTCAAGCCCAGAACTGGTGCGCTAAAAAGCAATTTCAAAGTCTTTCTCTAAGTAGCTTCTCGCCGCCCGAATTTCTGTGAGTATCAAGTGTTCAAACGATTTACCAAACTCGGTTGTGCTCCGATGGTCGAGAGTACGACCACAAACGAAGTTTGCCAATCCAAAGTCGAATAGGTAGAACTTGGGTTTGCTCGAAAACGTCGTACGTTTTGAAGGTTTTCGAAAAGGGTATACGAGATATCCCACGAGTGTATCCTCAAGGATTTTGACATAGGTTCGTACTGTGTGGTTGCTCACCCCACAATCGCGGGAGATGCTGCTGTGGTTCAATATTTCTCCATGGAAGAATCTCATCGCCTTGAAAAAGCGGGAAAAGGCTTGCGCGTTCCGGACGTAGGTTTCGTTGTAGATTTCTGTTTCGAGATAGATATTTACGTACGCATCAAGGCTACGACGGTAATTTTGTCGCCCGTAAATCGGCGGGAGTAACCCAGAATTTAAACCGGTCAACAGATCGAATTCTTCAATTTCACCTATGGTTAACGGATATATATGGAATCGCCAAGCTCCGCCACCGAGTAAATTGACGCCAGGAACTTTCAACTTCTGTGCACTAGACGCACACAGAACAAATGAGTAGAGTTTGCTTTCAATCAACCGGTGAACTTCATCCAAAAGGTTTGGTGCGTTTTGCAGTTCATCAATTACGACAGGACGCCGTAGTTTTTCTGGAGTTTGTGCTTGTAGCATTTCACCAAGAGCAGTTGGTCGCACACTAAAACAATCCCATTGGTCAAATTCTAGAAGGACTAAATAGATGGACTCTTTAAATTTTTCTCGTAAATAGGTCGACTTTCCGCACTGTCGAGGGCCCCACAGGAATGCAGACTGTTTTGCAGGAAGTTGAAGGTCCAACTTACGATCGTAACATTCTCGCACTTAACTTCCAAAAATGATAGTTATTTGGAAATATACTTCCAATAAATCACTCTACGACAGGCACAACTATTGGACAATAAGCGATTTGATCTATGGTGCACTTCATTGGAGCGGATCCGGTTTCTCAAAAATTCACTTACTATTTTTAGAAAACTGTTGTTTTAAGCGAACCGCTTCTTGTAAGTTTGCTTCCGTATAAACAACTTCATCGTTCGACCAAGCGTTTTCGCCATTCTTAAAATTAAGTCATCGCCGATTTCGGTATATTGAACCGAGCGATAACGCCGACGCATTCTCGAACCAATACCACCACTTTATGACAGAACTTAATCCGTATGTAGCACCAACGGCAGATCTAGATCATGAGTTTGACATTGATGATGTTGAGCTTGCAGGACTCGGGGAACGATTCGTCGCTCGGTTGATTGATTGGACGCTACGTTGCATCATTTATGCCGTTCTATTCATTGTTTTCTTTCCCGCTCTCACGGGATGGTTTAACTCAGCCTGGGGAGAAGACTGGTTTGAAAGAACAGCAAACAACCCTTACGAAATAATGTGGCACACTTTCATAAATTTCAACTTCCCTTTAATCCTTTATTTAATTGCATTAACTCACATAAGCTTTCTTCTATTACAAGGAATCCCCTTAGCTATTTGGGGTCAAACTCTGGGTAAGAAGTGGATGAACATTGCGATGGTGGACCCGGTGAGTTTCGAGAAAGTTCCCTTCCACAGACTATTTTTTCTAAGGTATCTGGTTTGGGATGTCCCTGCACTGTTCTTCGGACCCTTAAACTGGTTAATTCGATTAACGGATTTGTGCTTCGGGTTCCAAAATGATCGCAGGACGCTACATGACAAACTCGCGAAAACAGTAGTTATCAAAGTGTAGGTAGGAGTTGTTGCAGTAAGAGCTTTGGGAGTGCAAAAACTCCACATAGTTTTTTGACAATACACGCTCTTCACTGAACGTTTCATCTTAAATGTCTAGTAACTATAAATTTATTAACTTCGCTCAATTAAGAGACTGATGACAGAAGCTAAACAAGGAACTACTCAAATAGTTTCGGTCAAAGAAGCACTAGTTGAAGATTACGGCAGAGCTAACAGGATTGAGGTCAAAGGCTGGGTTCGATCAATTCGCTCTTCTAAAGCTGGTCTTTCCTTCATCAGCTTGAACGATGGTTCCTGCTTCGACTCCATTCAAATTGTTGCTGAAGAAAAACTTGCAAATTACGCCGATGTGCTCGCGCTCTCCACTGGTAGTGCAATTACCGCAAGAGGTCTACTCGTTGCATCTCTCGGTAAGGGGCAGGACCGCGAAATTAAAGCAACGGAAATTGCCATCGTCGGTTTAGTACAGGACCCCGAAAACTATCCGATCGCTAAAAAACGACACAGTTTCGAATACTTAAGAACTGTTGCCCATCTCCGCCCCCGTACTAATACGTTTGGTGCGATCGCCCGGCTACGCCAAGCTCTCGCGCACGCGATCCACTCATACTTCGAGAAGCATGATTTTGTTTGGGTCAACACACCAATTATCACCGCTAGTGACTGTGAAGGTGCAGGTGACTTGTTTCGAGTAAGCACGTTGGAACTGACCAATGCACAAGTCCACTACCAAGACGACTTCTTTGGAAAGGAAACGTTTCTTTCAGTCTCAGGACAGCTAAATGTTGAAGCGTTCTGCCTCGCGTTGTCCAAGGTTTATACCTTTGGACCGACTTTCAGAGCAGAGAATTCCAATACTAGTCGCCACTTAGCAGAGTTCTGGATGGTCGAGCCAGAGATTGCATTTGCCGACTTAACTGACAATGTAGATTTAGCTGAAGATTTCTTGAAGGTTACACTTGCCGATGTCTTGGAAAGAGTACCGGACGACATTGCTTTTTTTGAACAGAGAATAAACAAAGATGTTTCTACCAGATTCAAAAATGTCATCGACAAACCATTCCTCAGAATGCCATATAGCGAAGCCGTCGACGTTCTACAACGATCCAAAGACACGTTCGAATTTCCAGTGGAATGGGGTCGAGACCTGCAGTCAGAACATGAAAAATACTTAACCGAACACACTGGGTCAGTGGTTGTGGTGACCGACTATCCAGCCGAAATTAAAGCCTTCTACATGCGCCTCAATGACGACGGTCGAACCGTGGCAGCTATGGATGTACTGGCTCCTGGCATTGGAGAAATTATCGGCGGTAGTCAGAGAGAGGAGAGATTGGACGTACTCGAATCAAGAATAGACGAAGAAATTCGAGACGAACTGTGGTGGTATCGCGATTTACGAAAGTACGGCACCGTACCTCATGCTGGTTTTGGGTTAGGTTTTGAACGGCTCTTGCTCTACCTTTCTGGGATGGAAAACATAAGGGACGTGATTCCGTTCCCTCGCGTGCCGAACAACGTTGCGTTTTAGTGATCAGATGATGAATCACTAACGTATGATTCGCGATCTACTTCGACTGTGGAAATACGTACGAAAGTATAAAGGACGCCTAATCGGCGGTATCGTACTATTTTTCTTCGCACGTTGTTGCGAAGCTTCGATCCCGTTATTCCTTGGGGTCGGACTTGATCGTCTCGCCAAAGGCAAATATGACCTCTTGTTTCCCGTTTGCGGTATCGTTGTTGCAGTCATTTTGCGGTTCTTTATCGTAACAGCTGCCCGCATCGCGGTGCGACGTGCTAGTTTTCTCGTGCAGCGCGATTTGCGAAATGTCTTTTACCAGCATTTACAACTGATGGGGCCGAATTTCTTCGCTCGATTTGCAGTTGGTGATTTAATGACCCGTGCGATTGCCGACATTCAATTGATCCGCCGTCTCATAGGTAACGGTACGACCATGGTTGTAATTTTTGTCTATGCAACGATGTTCGGCTTTGGCTGTATGTTCTATCTGTCTCCGAAATTGCTGCTTGTGGTGCTCCCGCCACTACCTATCGTTTTGATCTATGCTTGGCGCACATCGTCTAAACTCGGCGTAGCTTCTCGTCGGGTGCAGGAAAAACTCGGTGATCTAGGTTCGCACGTGCAAGAAAACCTCTCTGGAATCCGCACTATTCAAGCCATGGCTCAGGAAGAAAATGAACAAAGACGCTTTGCTACTCATAGTCAGGCATATTCGGACAAGTTTTTTGAGCACGCTCGAATACACTCGTTGATGCAAGCAATCATGCCATCTCTCGCTGCAGTGTCGATCGTTGGAATACTTGGCTACGGCGGGCACCTAGTTCTCACCGAGCAACTCAGTGTAGGAGCGTTTGCGGTGTACTTCTTCTACGTAAACATGATCGTGCAACCATTTCGCGTCGCAGGAATGATCATTAGCTTGATCCAGCGCGGCGCCGTAGCCAGTCAACGGTTGCACCAAGTCTTGGACTATGAACCGGAAATCGAAGACAAACCAACTAGCGACGTCCCCGAGGTTATTCGAGGTCAAATCCACATTAAATCACTCACATTCACCTACCCTCGATCATCCCATCCTACCCTAGTCGACATCGACCTAAAGATTGAGAAAGGCGAGTCTATCACGATTATGGGACGAGTCGGATGTGGAAAAACCACCTTGTTGAAACAACTAGTACGACTTCTCGATACTCCTCCGAATACAGTTTACTTAGACCAATACGACGTCTGCAGGTATCCCTTGCACCAATTGAGGACACAGGTTGCTTTCGTCCCACAAGACACTTTCCTCTTTGTTGAACCACTGCGCGCGAACATTACCTACGACCAACCTCGTCGAAGCATCGATCAGGTCTGGCAAGCTGCGGATGCAGCAAGTCTCTCGACAACCGTAGAGGCAATGGAGCGCAAAATGGAAACGATAGTCGGAGAACGCGGGGTAACTCTTTCTGGCGGTCAAAAACAGCGAACTACTATCGCACGCGGCGTGATCCGATATGCTCCATTGCTCGTATTAGACGACTGCTTTGCTTCGGTCGACACAGAAACAGAAGACTACATCCTCCAATCGTTAAGAAAACTACGTGTTGATCAAACGACGATTTTGGTGTCGCATCGCGTCTCTACGGCCAAACACTCCGATCGCATACTGTTTATGGAAAGCGGTCGGATTGTGGAAATCGGAACGCATGATGAACTAGTTCGATTGAACGGTCGCTATGCGGAACTCGATCGCTTGCAGAGAGAGAATTCCGATGCGGTATATACACGTAACAGAGAAAGTGTAGGTATTGGACGGTGAACGTTCGAACGCAAACGTCGCGAGATTACAGCGCGTTTGAAGCGGATCTCTCCGGAGCGATCCTAAATACACGTCTCTTACTTCGCTTGCTCAAGTGGCTGAAACCCTATTGGTTCACACTATCGGTAAGCATCTTGCTCGTGTGCATATCTTCATTTTTCGCGATCGTACTACTGCTAATTTCTTCAATCGTTGTGATCGATCACATCATTCGTCGAGAGATTGATGTGTTCGTGCCGGATTTTGGTCTAATAGATCTCACCGAGGCACTCGCGCACTACACAGGATTTTCTACACTGTTCATCGCGTGTGGTTTATACGTCATTGCTCAGGCAGTTTGGGCAATTGCTGGACACTATCACCGTGTTACTCTGACACTCGCGGTAGTGAATGGATTAAGAGACCTTCGTCGCGATCTGTTCCAACACTTGGAAACCCGACCTGCTTCGTTCTACGACAATGTTGCAGTTGGGCGTGTTATGACGCGAGTTACTAACGACATCGAAGCGCTTTACGAACTTCTGCGCGGTCTAGGCTCGTTGATCGGTGAATTACTACCCTTCTGCTTTGCACTTGTGGTGATGCTGAGCATCAATGTTGAGACTTCACTAGTCCTGCTAATTTACCTTCCATTGTTAGCCGTGATTACGATGGTCTTCCGAAGATACACTCGGCGGTTGTTTCGACTAGTACGGCAGTCCGTATCAGCCCTCAATCAAAACCTCCAAGAAAATCTCAATGGTCTTCAGGTAGTACAAATATCGGGAAGGGAAGACTACAACTTTAAGCGCTATCAACGTATCAATGCCAATAATCTCGGCTTCGAGACGCGGTCGATGCGGCATGAAACAATCTACACCTCGTTCAACGAAAACATCGCTTCGCTGGCCATTGGCGTGATCCTGTGGTTTGCGGGAGGAAAAGTTCTACAAGAAGCAATCACACTTGGCGGACTGATCCTGTTCACTAGGTTCATCGATATGCTTTTCCATCCGATTGTCGTGTTGGGGGAACAAATAAACATTTTGTTCCGTGCAATGGCTAGTGGCGAAAGAATTTTTCAAGCCCTGGATTGGGATGAGTCATTGCACGAACCAGAAAATCCCGTGACGCTACCTGAGCGTTTAAAAGGAAAGATCGAATTTAGGAATCTAGAGTTTGCTTATCGAGACGAACCTGTGATCAAGGGAGTGTCACTTACGATTCAACCCGGTGAAAATCTCGCGATAGTCGGTACAACGGGGTCTGGGAAAAGTACCTTAATACGGTTACTGAATCGGTTCTACGATATTCCGGACGGTTCTGTCTTTCTTGATGGTATTGACATCAATGACATTCGATCCAAAGATTTAAGACAACGCATAGGCGTGGTCTTGCAGGACTTTCATATTTTTTCCGGATCAATCCACGACAATATCACGCTAGGAGACTCTTCGCTAACACGGGCAAGGGTTATCGCTGCTGCTCAGTATGTGAACGCGCATGAATTCATCGAAACATTGCCTGACGGATACGACACGCTACTATCTGAACGGGGACAGAATCTCTCACAGGGACAACGGCAACTACTAGCCTTTGCACGCGTACTTGCGGCGAACCCGGAAATTCTTGTCCTCGACGAAGCAACGGCAAATATTGACACCGAGTCCGAAGTACTCATTCAAGAAGCACTTGAAGTTTTGACGACCACGAGAACATCAATTATCATCGCACACCGGTTGCAAACAATTCAAAACGCTGATCGCGTTCTAGTTCTTGATGAGGGTCGCGTGGCGGAGTTGGGCACGCATGATGAACTACTTCAAGCCAAAGGAATCTATCATACTCTGCACAATTTCCAATTCCGGCAAGACTCAGGACAACGGGAGTCTCTGTAAAAATTTTGTAAATTTCGATCTGCGATATGCCAAACACTACAACAATTAAAGCGAAGAGCGGTGAGAGATACCTCACTCAGCATGGCTTCTCCGCTATCCGCGACGGCGTGAAAACTAAACGTGGTGTGAGGTTGTTAGAAAGTACCGAAATTTCAACGACTGACCGAAAGCCATCATGGATCCGCGCTCGATTGCCTGCAGGACGAAATTATGAGGCTGTAAACGCCGCAGTGCACGATCACCAGTTACATACTGTTTGTGAAGAGTCCCATTGTCCCAACTTAGGGGAATGTTGGAGTGCAGGTACGGCAACGCTGATGTTGTTAGGGTCGGTTTGTACCCGCGCGTGTATGTTTTGTTCTGTCGATACTGGTAATCCAAATGGGTGGATTGACGCGGATGAGCCTAAAAAGAGCGCGAGAGCAGTGCAGCTCATGCAGCTCAAATACGTGGTACTGACATCAGTGGACCGCGACGACCTCAAAGATGGCGGAGCAGCCCACTACGCCGCCTGCGTGCATGCTATTCACGACGTGAATCCCACCACGGTTATTGAGGCACTAACACCAGATTTCGGTGGAGACCTAGTTGCCGTCGACACGGTTACGAGCTCGCCTATCAGTGTATTCGCCCAGAATATCGAAACCGTCGAACGATTGACCTACCCAGTTCGAGACCCTCGAGCTGGGTATGAACAAACTCTCCGTGTTCTGGATCACGCCAAGACTTCAGGTTCGGTGCAAACGAAGTCAAGTTTGATGCTAGGGCTGGGCGAGACCGATGACGAAATCGAACAAACCATGCACGATCTGTTACGGCATGGTGTAGACTTTTTGACCCTTGGACAGTATCTACGACCCACGCGCAATCATCTTCCAGTCGAACGTTGGGTTCATCCCGATGAGTTTGATTCGTACCGACAGTTGGGTTGCGAGCTTGGATTCAAAGATGTTGCTGCAGGACCGCTAGTTCGCTCCAGTTATCGTGCTGACCGACTGATCGGCCACATCGAATGACCTAGCGCCATCACAATTTCATTTTTATTTAAGGATTTTTAATGTTAGTTTTTGAACAACCTCCGAATGGAACGATTCCTATTGACTTGGTATCGAGTAGCGACTTTGAACAGTGGCATCAAGAGTGCTCGGACGCCACGAAGTCTTGGGTTAAGCTCACCAATTTTCGCGGAAAAGCAAACCAATTTTTTCACTTACCCGATTCCAACGGCAATCCGACCAGTGTGGTCGCTGGTATTGGTGACTCTCCTTCCAAAGCAAGTCTTGGATTGTTGTCGCAGAAATTAGGCGAAGGAAACTTCTGCCTTCGTACAGCCCCGCGGGATGATCTTTATAAACTCGCCCTTGGATGGGGTATGGGTGCTTATACCTTTGACAAGTACAAAACCAAGGCTTCCAAAGCTGAAAAACGAGCGACTCTGTATGTCGATCCACAATTCGCGAGCGTCCAAGACGAAGTGGATGCGATCAATCTTGCTCGGGACCTGATCAATACAGGTGCGGGAGACATGCTCCCAGACGAACTGGAAGATGCCGTTACTGGTGTCTGCAAACGTTTTGATGTTGATCTGAGTGTTACTCGTGGCGACGAACTTTTGGATAGAGGATTTCGAACTATTCACACAGTCGGTCGAGCCAGTAAATCTCCGCCGCGTCTAATGGAATTCCGTTGGGGCGATGAGAACGCACCCAAGATTACCATCATGGGTAAAGGGGTGTGTTTTGATTCTGGAGGTCTAGATCTCAAAAACGCACAAGGCATGCGAGACATGAAGAAAGACATGGCGGGTTCCGCTATGGCTTTGGCATTATCTCAATTAATCATGGCAAGGAAACTAAATGTAAGAATGCGCCTTATGATTCCTGCAGTCGAAAACGCGGTGTCCGATAATGCATACCGACCGGGCGATGTCATTACTACCTATAAAGGAACGACCGTTGAAGTCGGCAACACTGATGCCGAAGGTCGGCTCATACTCTGCGACGCGCTCGCTCTCGCGGCGGAAGAAAAGCCAGAATTCATGCTAGATTTCGCAACTCTAACAGGTGCTGCGCGAGTCGCTCTCGGGTTCAACCTGCCAGCAATGTTTTCTAATAACGACAGCCTAGCTGAAGGACTGGTTGCCTCATCTCAAGCAACTTCTGAACCGATTTGGAGGATGCCGCTGTTCGACGATTACCGCGAAACTCTCAAATCTAGCGTTGCTGATATTTGCAACATCAGTTCCATGGCAGCTGGTGGTGCAATTACTGCAGCGTTGTTCCTAGAACACTTCGTCGATAAGGTACCCTGGGTGCACTTTGATTTGATGGGGAGCAATACTAAGACCCGTCCGGCACATCCTGCGGGAGGAGAAGGGTCCGTAATTCGCGCAGCTTTTCACTACATTGAGAATCGGTTTAACGGTTAACCACCTCTATTACACTCGCATGTCTTTCGACGACTTCATATACAGTCTCCAGTAGGCAGTACGCAGATCGCAAAACTATGGAATTGTTCCTATACGACACTAAGGCAAGGGAAAAACGTCTTTTTGTTCCGATAGATCCCGCACATGTAACAGTTTATGTGTGCGGACCCACGGTCTACGATCGTGTGCACATTGGAAACGGCCTTTGTGCCGTTGTCTTCGATGTTCTAGTGCGACTACTTCGCGTACTGTACCCGCAAGTCACCTATGTGCGCAACATCACGGACATTGAAGACAAGATCATTACCGCGGCGCAAATCAACAATGAACCGTGGCAAGAGCTTACGGAACGATTCACTGTAGCGTTTCAAGAAGACATGCAAGCCTTGTATGTACTAGAACCTGATATAGAACCAAAACCGACGCATTTAATTAATGAGATCATCCAAGACATCGATACTTTGATCACCCGTGGAGCTGCCTATGAAGCTGAAGGTCATGTACTGTTTGCAGTTTCGACAAATTCTGACTACGGCAAGTTATCTCGCCGAACCATGGAAGAGTTGCTGGATGGTGCTAGAGTCGAAGTGGCTCCTTATAAACGGGATCCGAAAGACTTCGTATTGTGGAAGCCTTCGTCCACCGATCAACCGGGTTGGGACTCCCCTTGGGGGGTGGGACGTCCAGGTTGGCACATAGAGTGTTCCACGATGATTCGAACCCATTTAGGACCGAACATTGATATACACGGAGCAGGTACAGACCTGATTTTTCCCCACAATGAAAATGAACTCGCCCAAGGTACCTCCGTCGAAGACGGCGCGCAATACGTCAACTATTGGATGCACAACGGTATGTTGAATATGGGTGGTCAAAAAATGGCAAAGAGTGTAGGCAATGTCGTGACCATTGCTGACCTACGGCAACGATATCCAGGTGAGGTAATTCGCTATGCTCTATTAACAGGTCACTATCGCCAAAGTCTCCTCTGGAGCGACCAATTGTTGCAGCAAGCTAGCCAGAGTATAGCATCACTCTATCGCGTACTACGCTACGCAAATGAGATTGTTGGCGACGAGTCGTCGACTGCAACCGATTTTCGCGCGGCTCCTCTATCTCAGATTCCAAAGGAAGTCCTGGATCCACTGCGAGACGATTTGCATACACCGATAGCTTTAGCGGAATTGCATGCATTAGCGAAAAAAATTCAAGCGAGTTCAAATCGTTCCAAGGTCATTGAACTACGAGATCAATTTCTAGCTGGAGCTTGGTTATTAGGTCTTTTCAACGTATCTGTATCCCAATTCTTTCAACCACAGGATGATGTCATTGAGACAAGTACAATCGAAGAACTCATTGATTCACGGAACGAAGCACGACGCAACAAGGACTTTGCTCGTGCCGATGAAATTAGAGACTTTCTTGCATCGAAAGGGATCGAACTTGAAGATGCCCGAAACGGTACGCGGTGGTCGCGAAGATAATATGTACCTTAATCGATTAATCGAACACGCCCTTCAGGCCTCATACAGGAGAAGTTCGTATTAGTACATTTTCCCCCAGCGACCTAACTCAATACATTGGTAGTTTGTGGCGTGCCCCAATTCTTGGACTGCTCAAACACTACACAAAGATCCCAAATAAGTCGCCCGTCTTCGACCCTGATTGGAAGGAAAACGGGCACATGGACGACGCGGTTCGCTTGCTCACTGATTCGATCCGTTCTTTTGATATCGTTGGTCTCCGGTACGATGTCCTTGAGGTCGATGGCCGTACGCCGCTGATCTTTATCGAAGTCGAACCGTATAAGTCAGGTACTGGAAATGTGTTGTTATACGGGCATTTCGATAAACAACCGGAATTTACCGGCTGGCACGAGGATAAAGGACCGTGGACTCCCGTTCTTGAAGATGGACGTCTTTATGGTCGCGGAACCGGTGACGACGGCTATGCAATGTTTTCGTGTCTCTCTGCGCTTGCGGGATTACAGGAGCAAGGATGCGCACATCCGAGGTGCACCATTGTCATCGAAGGCTGTGAGGAAAGTGGCAGTCCAGACCTGCCCTTCTACATGCAAGTGTTAAGTCCCAGAATCGGAACACCAGATGTCGTAATTTGTTTAGACGCGGAGTGCGGCAACTACGATCAACTTTGGTTAACCACATCACTCCGTGGGATGGTTAGCGGAACATTGCGAGTGGAGGTACTTACCGAGGGTGTGCATTCGGGCGCAGCGGGAGGCATCGTGCCATCTAGTTTTCGCGTCCTGCGCGATGTACTTGAACGTATCGAGAGTGGCAACGACGGTACTCTAGTAGATTCCTTGCACGTATCAATCCCAGAGTGGGTGTCGGAGCAGTCTAACGAAGTGGCTGATGTACTTGGAGATACTATTGTAGAACGTTATCCTTGTGCGAGCACTAAGCGGTATGATCAAACAGACTTGGCTCAAATGGTGACCTCAAACACGTGGTTTCCTTGCTTTGAAGTCGTTGGATTAGGAGGCGCACCAGAACCGCAGTTCGCGGGTAACACTCTGCGCCCAAACACGGACGCGAAACTAGTCTTTAGGCTTCCCCCGGCGGCGAATCACGAGAAAGTGCAATCATTCGTTAAACGCGAACTCGAACGCGATCCACCGAATGGTACGAAAATAACCTTCAATTGTGATGTCGGAGAGTCTGGATGGTATTCGCAACCCGTTCAAACATGGCTTGACGAAGCCTTGAATGAAGCTTCAGACCTGTACTTCGGTCGTCCCTATAAACGCATGGGAACTGGAGGTACTATTCCATTCATGAAAATGTTGGAAGACCAATTCCCGGCATGTCAATTTGTCGTAACCGGTGTTATGGGGCCACACTCCAATGCGCACGGACCAAACGAATTCTTAGACTTAGCAACAGCTGAGAAAGTGACTTGCTGCGTCGCTCACGTTCTCCACCAAATGGGAGAAGGCAACCAATTTAATTAGGTAGTCGTGCTCGTTGTTCTTTGATCGCGTCGCGCTTTCGACGCGCATTTCCAAACTGAGTCTCCAAAAACGACATTTGGTCGCCCAGTATTCGACCCGAATTGATCAGTGCAAGATACTCCGCCAAATTTGGTGTGTAAGGCAGCGCAATCAATTCCCATCCGCAGTCTTCTACTAGACGATTACTTTTGTGATGATTACACCGTTTACACGCGGCGACGACGTTGGTCCAGTCATCGGTGCCACCCATTGATCTTGGGACGATGTGATCTCGTGTTAGGTTGAAAACCAATTGTTGCTGTCCGCAATACATACAAGTGTTGTTATCACGAACGAAAAGTGCTTGATTCGTCAGTGGAGGAATTTGACCGCGATCTCTTTGAAAAATTCTTCCGTCACAAGCAACAATGCTATTAACGTCGACGACGGTCCTACTGCCATCTAATCGAGAATATCCTCCTCGAATTCGCAATACGGACTCACCGAGAGTCCAGCGCACCAAGTCTCTAGTGTATAGACTGACAGCGGTTTGCCAGGTAATCCAACGAATCGGTTGTCCAGACATGTCCAAACGTAAGACTCTCGGTACGCGATGAAATTGATCCAGTGTTGCTAGCATAATCGCTTCGAACTAGTGTTTTCAAAACTCCAAGCGAGTGCACATGCTCGTTGAGTCTTGACTCAATGTACTCGTGATGAGTTGGAAAAAACTAAATTTCATCAAAACCAACCTGTCTAAGTTCAAGATTTGGACTTTGTCAAAAGTGTGTCGAATGTCTAGAAATATTCATTCGACACGAACAAGTATCGGTACCAAAATAACAAAAAACTCACTAGTACTGAGCACTTGGTCGCAAGATATGATAAAGAAACTGCCAGATTTCCCCGACCCAGGCTGTTATTCCATTTAACCGATTGGACAACTTTAGCGTGCATTCGTTGCGCTTAGCATACACAACAATCCAATGCGATTTGGGAATGTCATCGCTAATCTTCGAGCTGTGTTGAGTCCAAATTGCCCTTGGTTCACAATCATCAAACCTGGAACTCACCCAAAGTTTTTTTGTTGCCCCAAATTAGAGACAGGACTCGTTTGTAACTCTAATCGGAACTAGAACCGCTGCCTACACCACGTGGTTGTGTCCAAAAACTAGCTCATCAAAACTAAAGCTACCTCATTTGCGAAGCCGACTATAGAGCAAAAATGTGAGGTTATTCAGAGAAACTAATGAAATCAGTCAGAACTTGATCTTAGTACTTTGATGGTACTGCCTTGCTCTTCGTCGAGCAGGTAAGACTTAAGATGTTCTATTTGCTCTTCCGACAACTTCTGTTGCCACTTGTGCGCACCGATGAGCGTTGAAGCTGCACGGGCTTGCGCTTCTTTAGACGGCAGAAGGTCGATGTGTGCATACGTTTGTGTTGCGTCATGTTTAGCCCAGAGTCCCGCTAGCACGTGATAGTAATCAGCATGCTCCGAAATCGGTAATTGTTTGCCAAACTCTATCGATTGATCCGGGTCTTTATCTCTGTAGAACAAAACAGCACCAATGGACGCATAGCCTAGAACACGAGCTTGACCTTCACGCATCTTAGGTAGCAGATCTTTAGCCTTATCGAAATCGATTGATGCGAGCTTGCTCAAAATTACTCCCTCAAGATCTATGTTAGACTCTTCATCTGGTTGCTTCAACGCAATTTCAATCAACGCTTCTGCGTTGTTCGCAGTCACTACGCTTTCAATGTCAAAAAACATTTTGTCATGTATATGCGCGACTGTCGGGTCGCTGAGCAACCACTCGAACGCTGCCAAAGCATCAAATTCTGCCCAAGCGCGAAAAAGATTTCTGGCGACGTTAGAAATTCGGTTAGGAGGATTCCGTGCATACTGTGGAAGCTCGTCTTCGAGTGCTTGGTATTGTGTGATCTTGGAAAGGTGCTTGGCTGTTTCAATAGGATCACGAGTGCACAAACTGAACAAGGCAGTGTAGACAATCACACCTCTTATGGATTCGGGGAGTGTTTCAAAAATTTTTAGGGCTCGTAGTGGATTTCTGTCCGCCAAGTAGAGTGCTGTGGTTTCGAACAAGTCCTCGCGTAGCGCTTCATCTTCCAATTGAGAAAGGGAATCAAATGTTGCAGGTGCATCCTGATTAAACCATCGTTCGGCGATGTCAAAGACGATTAAACGATTTGTGTCGTCTAACAACGACACAGCTTCGTTGAAAGTGGATTCATAACCATCATTTCGAGCACGGTAACGGAGCACTTCAAGTAGGACTTCGTTTCGAATCCGTCTATCTAACATTTCTTTGTGCAGTGTCCTAAATTCATCAAACCCTTCGTTCTCGATCACCGCAAGTGCTACAAATACTAAGTCTCCGATCTGATCAAGATCACTTGACTCATCACTTAGTAAAAGATTCCAATGTTCCACAGGCTTCTCCAACATCGCAGCTTTTCGAGCTCTTTCTTCTAGTGTGCTGAAGTAGAACTCTAGATCGAACCGCTTCGCAATATCCTGTTTAACTTCATCCGAGAGAGTATGCCCAGAATCCAAAACCGAGTGTAAGATCATTATTTTCTCGCCTGATTCAAATTCCTGCAGATTTCGTTCTGCATACGCCACAACCGAATTGATGTCCGTAGAAGACCATTCTTGAAAGACGACAGACTGATACAGTTCGCGCTGAACTCGTAGAAAGTCGTGAGTGTGAGCGAGTGCCAGCTCTGGTTCAAGTGAGGCAAGTCTTCGAAATATCTCCACCTGCGTCGATTGTCTAAGCGTGATGTCGGAGAGTTGCTTCGATTCTTCGAGTAGATTCAAAGCTTGTTGAAAGTTTGCTTCGTTCAGCAACTTCCCAAACTCAACAGATCTTGAGAAGTAGGACGGTAACTTACCCAAGTCTTCAATGCTTTGGATCGTCTGTTCGGAACTAGCGTCGTCAGGTTTCGCGTTGTCAACTGGCGAAACTGTACTATTGATCGCAGAGTAGTCAGGAGTCGATGTCGTTTCAGAGTTTGAATCCTTCTTTTCAGTGATCAACCATAAGGCGATCAGACCCGTGCCGCCAAGGATGGTAACCAGTAAAACTCCAGCGATGAAGGGAGACTTTCGAATCTTGGTGTTAAAGGTATACATAGTGAATTTATTAGTCCGATTCGTCCAAGAGGTAGAGTTCGATTTCTTGAAGTTGTTCATCTGAGAAATAGCGGTGAGGTCTATAGTCGTCCCCAACGCTATAGGATAGAATCTCTCGAGCAGCTTTTGACTTCAATTCCTGCGAGGGTAGTTTCTCTAAGGATTCGTACATCCCTACGATGTCCGAGTAACGCCATTGGCTAAAGAAATTGTCGAAGAAGGTAGGTTGCAGGGGTTGTGGAAGCTCTCGACCTAGATTCAGAGCTCGGAAGGGTTCGTTACGCTTTATAAGAACTCTGGAAACGTCCAAGTAGGAGAATGTTTTGGTATGTGCATGATCTCGCACGTGTGGAAGCATAGCAATGGCTTGGTCGACATCGACTTGAGCAAGTGTGTGTATCACCGTTCGTTCGAGCCCCAAGGCACCGGGTGAAGGAATCGGTACACCGAGTGCAGTTTCGAGTGCGCGTTGTGGATCCTCTTGTACTACATCGTACAAGACTCTAGACAACAGGTGTTGTTGCTCCTCTTTCGGTCGCGAAAGAATCCAGTCGAGGGCACCACCTGGATCTTGCCGCGACCAACTCCCGATTACACGCCAACTGTGATTGGCGATGCCGTTAGGTATTTCAAGCATTAGCTGGGCTGCTTCATGAGGCGATTCTCGTGCTAAACTAGACAACACCGATCCATGAACACTATCGTGCGCACTCTCAGGAAAATCAGACAAGTTTTCTAATAGTTCATGGGGATCCAGAGCAGCCCAAGCGTCAACTATGTACGTCGTAAGTTGATTCCGCAACGCTCCATCGTCAATTGTGCCGACCGCTTGTAATGTTGCTCGAGGATCGGAGACCGACCATTTCACAGTGACATCTTCCAAAGCATGCGCTCTGATGTGGTCGCCTAAATTTTTTGCTAGTTCGAAAGTGTTCAGCGGGGCACTCTCCGTAAGAAGAAACAGTGCTCTGGACAAAATAGAACTCGGGTAATCGATATGTGATATCGAATCTTCAATTTGAGAAACAGCATCGGCCCCGTCGCGCAATACCCAATATTCCAGGATGTCTCTTAAAGCCTCCCTCTGCTCGGCGTCTCCTCTACTATCCTTGAGTATTGCGTTCCAAGCAGCTTCAGGATCATCCAAAGCACTAGCGACGTGCGCCTGTTCCAGCACATCCAACGCGAGAGCTTCTTGCCCAAACTCCCGAGCCAAATCAACGATTTGCTGATCGGACCAATCGACTCTCGATTTTAAGATGACCTCCAAGGCAACTCTCTGATCTGAATCGATTATCCCCCTAGCGTGTTCGACAGCTGCTTCGAAATCCAATTGCACCCACTCGCTAAAGATCGCATTCACAAGAGGAGCACGACGATTCCAAGCGACTTGGGTAGCGTGAGCCATCGCTTTGACAGGATCTATGATGGCAAGTCTTCGCATAATGTCGCTTTGAGTAGACAATCTGCGATCGGGATTCGCGATGGACTTAGATTGTTCTAGCAGTTCAAGCACTTTCGATTCGTTCGCTTGCTCCAGCATCGTTAACAGAGCCACAGATCTCGCAAAATCGCTCTTGAACTCACTTAAACTCGCAATGTCATCGAGGGAACCCGACGAAGGATCGCCAGGTGACGTTGAATTTATTGCGTTGGACACAAGTCCATCTACCGTATTTGTGGATGATGTGTCGTCGGCAGCGTTGTTAATGAGTCCTGGTAGGAATACAAAGGCAACTCCAATGATCCCCAGAAAGACTGCCGCTACGAGAGCTCCTAGGAAGAAGGAGGAAGTAGTACCACTCTGACGATTAGTGTTTTGAGTATTGTGTTGCATCAATTCTAACCTCCATCACAAACTGAAATTCGCGTGTGGTTCATCTATTGTACCCGTCTCCGATGAGCTACTGAAGTCTTCTACAAATTTAATCTTTTAATCGACACATCGAAGTGCTGGAAATCAAACTACAGTATTTAAAAATTACACTCGCACATAGCGTCGATCACTGACAGTCGGTCAGACACTCATAAATCGAACGAGATCGAGTGGTCCTCTTCAGTAGCACTGACGAGTTTGTTCGATTAAGTGTTCTCTCGCAGATCAACTATAACGTCATTGGGAGAATTCGTCGTCCTTAAACAGGGCAAAAACTAGCTCGAAATATCAATGAGTTCTCCTAGTCTCATCTCTTTCACCTCGCCGAGAGATCTTTAAATAGGTTGTTCGGCTTTTCAGAAATATTCGACACAACTCCTATTTAAGAGTACAATTAACGATTGAATGGATTGAGTCCATGACTTAAGACCCATTCGCGAAATCAAACAAGGATGTTTTGAGGATTACGTTATGAAATCATGGCAATGGATTGCTATCCCTCTTACTGCGCTCACCATCTCTGGCTGTTCTTCATTATTTCAGTCAAACCAATCAAAGGAAACCGTCGTTGACGAACAGTGGGACTGTACCGAAGTTGACGAAAATGGTGAATGGGACTGTGAAGAAGTCGAAGAAGGCGTAAGCACTGAAGATCTCGTCGCCGCAGTCGGTGGAAACGATGGATCTACTCCTACCCTTTCTCTGGTCGGACCTACACCAACCACGCAGGCTTCTTTACCGCGATCGCGATCAAGTTCCAAACCAGTAGTAACGGCGTTAGCTCCTCCACCATCACAGGATACGGAGTCTACTGAAAGCGAACAAATCGAAGAAGAAGAAGATCTTCCTGACTACCTATGGCTTGCGTATGAGCCGGAAACAGAAACGCGCATTCAGGACCTTCCCGATGAATTTTATGTGGTTCAACTAGCGGCTTTCGCTACGAAAGAAAAAGCGATAGAGTATGTTTCTAAGCAAAAGAACTTACGCGAACTCAGAGGTGTTCGCGTCCTAGCTAAAGAAAAAGCTCACTTCAATATATTGCTCGGAATCTACGAGAATAAGCGTCGTGCCGAGCGAGCGGTGAAGAGCGTTGAGGGCGAACTCGGTGGGAAGACTCCTTGGATCAGGTCGATGTCATCTATAAAGACTGCGATGAAAGCAGCCGACGACAAATTCGGGGAAAAGTACTAAACTCGAACTCTAAGAGTGATTTATAGCACGTCGAGAATGCTCTCGGCGTTGCTGACCTCAAATATACCTGGACCCTCAACCGCGAGCTTGGTTACAGTACCGTCTTCGACAATCATCGCGTAGCGCTCCGAGCGGTTGCCCAGTCCAAATGATGATCCGTCAAGTACTAGGCCAATTGCTTGAGTAAATTCGCCATTGCCATCGCTAGCCATAACGATGTCATCGGCGTCCTGCTCGCGTCCCCAAGCGTCCATGACGAAGATGTCGTTAACTGCGACACAGACTATTTCATCGACACCTTTAGCTTTAATAGCTTCAGCATGAAGTACGAATCCTGGTAAATGCTGTTCGGAACAGGTTGGTGTAAACGCACCTGGAACCGCGAAAATTACGACTTTTTTGCCGCTTACGAGATCGTGGACGGATTCTTTAGCTGGCCTGCCGTCCCTCATAACACGCAAAGTAGCATTGGGCAACCGATCACCTTCCTGAATTGACATAATTTCCTCTCCAAGTTCGTACGAATTCTGAACGCGAGATTGTAGGTACTAGTACGCGAATTTGTCGCGATAGATGAAAGTTCAACACCGTCTAAAGTTCAATGTTCTCAAAGCTACCTCGCAATGACCTGATTGCCATCAGTCTGGCGATTGTGGTCGTTCTGTGTTGGTCGACAGTAGCAACTGGGTTTAAGTTAGCACTACAACATCTTTCAGTCCCTCAGCTACTGTTCGCTAGCACCTTTGTCTCTTTCGTGTTCCTTTCCGCAGTTGCGTTTTTTACAGGAATCAAAAAACCTACATGGAAAACCGTTAGCCTCGGAGCAGTCCTTGGACTGATCAATCCGTTTTCGTATTACTTAGTTCTTTTCGCAGCGTATGACCGATTGCCCGCACAGATCGCGCAGCCATTAAATTACACTCATGCAATCGTAACCGCTTTACTCGCGATACCCATTCTCAAACAACGACCCACTCCACGAATTTGGTTGGGATTGATTATTGGATATTTAGGAGTTGTCGTACTGATCACGCAAGGATCGTTCACCGAGTTTTCTTTCGATCGACTTGGGGTTGCATTAGCCTTAGGAAGTGCTTTAATTTGGGGGGCTTACTGGATTCTCACCGTGCGTTATTCAGAAGATTCTGTGACCCTCTTACTCATTGCGTTTGCCACAGCAACGCCGTGTGCTGCGATATTCTGTGTTATTTTCGACACACTTCCGGCATTCAATCTTGTAAATTTAGGGTTCGGCTTGTGGCTTGGCGTTGCTGAAATGGGACTCGCTTTTCTACTCTGGCAACGTGCACTAAAAACTGCTACTCAGGTTAGCTTGATCACCCCGATTGCTTACTTTAGCCCGGCATTGTCGTTATTTTTAATCCACAATGTACTTGGCGAAAAGGTACCCCCAATAACAATCTTGGGTCTAGCCACGCTGATGTTAGGAATCTTGATCATGTATCTTCGTTTCGAAAAACGTACTTCCTAGCGTTGAAGGACTGAATCAACAGGCAGTCAACACTTGCTCTCTCTCGAGTGAGCTACTCTTACAACCAAATAATTGCGTATGAGTACTAACGGAATCACAGTGTGTTACCATCAACTTGAACATCCAAGATTTGGCATGAGACCATCTCAACTGAAACTTTCTATCCGTCGTTTGCAATGTTTTATACTGCTCTTGTTCGCTAAGAGAACTTGTCGGCTTCGGGAAGTGCGCAGGAAGCGAGTAGAAGTTCTAGCAAGTAAAGTCCCAATATAATTCTTGCGGTCTTACACATATTCAGATTGTCTTTCCATGCAAAGTTTAGTTTCGCGCGCTCTAATCCTATTGACTGGTTTGGTGATAGGAATCCTTGGAGTAATTGGTGTTCTTGTTTTACTAAAGGACGATGGTACATCTTCCGAGACTCAAAGTTCTTCTGATTCACAACAGATAGAGCAACAATCAACTAGTGAAACATTAGTAAACAGGAGCTCGATGAGTCGTGTCACTAACGACTCGGTTCCCTCCAACATCGACGATTTAGTCTTTCCAAAACTTGCTTTCGATCGTAGGGCATCAATCTTGTCTTGGGTCAATGTCCTTTCAGACGATCAAATCGTGAATTGGCTTGAGCAATCGATTGAACCGTCTTGGGATGTAGCCGAAACACATCGGTACGAGTTGCAATCCGCACTCTTACAGAAACTTTCGACAACTGCCCCTGAAAGAGCCTTTGAATTTGCGTGGTCAGGGGACGACGAACTGCATGCAAGTGGAATTTTTGAACTTGCAGCTCTTGATCTTACATATTTCGGGAGTCGTTGGGACGAAATATCACCCGAAGGCATGGCTTCCATTGTGCTTTTGTCTTGGGCTAGTTCAGATCTAGAGGGTGCGATCGCCCACATCAAGGAAATGGACCTGGGTGTGGGTGCTTACTATTTGCCGATTATCCTACAAGCAAGCGAAGACTTAGACTTAAATCGCCAACGTGAAATCGCTAAAGAACTTGGAGATGAGAGCTATGCATTTTTCCATTACTTTCAGAATCTCACTCGAGGGGCAGTAGAGAACCCGAAGGAAACCTGGTACGAGATTATCAACCTAGCCGATAGCGAGGGCATGCAACAGACTACAGGAGATGCGCTAAGTCGTGTCGCGGTTGCATGGGTCAAGAAAGAAGGAAAGACCGTTTTTGACGAAATAGTGTCTTCAATTTCACAGGACAATAAATACGCCCCTGCTCTCTCTGATATATTCGGAGCCTTATCTACCGATGAACCTGCAGAAATTTTTGATTACTTATTGGAGAAACTTGGTAGTGAAGCTTACGATGTTATTCAAAGAAGCGATATTGTGAACAACTGGGCACGTGACGATCCACGCGGGCTTTTGTTAAAGGCGGAGACGTTGCCAGCGAGTAGATTTCGGCGAACTTTGGTCTCCAATGCAGTTTACCGATGGGCTGCTAACAACCCACGACAGGTTCTTGATAGTTTAGAACTGATACCTCAGCAGCATCGAGAGTACGCGAGTGATAATGCAATTTGGACTCTTACAAGAAAATCACCGCCAGACGCAGCTAAATACGTGCTACAAGTCGAGGACTACGAATCTCAACTAGAACTTGCTACAACCTTAGTTCGCCAATGGTCGTACCAAGATTCCAGCGCAGCGAAAGATTGGGTGTTTAACATTCCAGAAAGTAATGTTCTACGCTCTGCATTAATTCGTCCGTTAGCAAACACACTCGTTAATACAGACCCTAGAGCAGCTTTTCAATTGGCACTTGAGCAGCCGATCAACGAGCAAGGATCTTCCTCTGCTCCTGCTAGAGGGTTTGAGTCTTCTATCTTAAGCCGGATTGCATCCCGAGACTTAGATCTTGCCTTAGAGTTATTACCCCAAGTGCGAGACGTTGGTTCGAGCAGAGTACAAGTGTACACCGATATCGGTACCTCGCTGATTGAGAACGGTGAAACGCAACAAGCCCTAAGCCTCGCCAGTCATTTATCGGAAGAGCAGCAAGTGCCATTCTATCAAGGAGTCACTTCGATGTGGGCCGTACAAGATCCAAAGGGATTTCTCAATGCATTCGATGAATTTCCAAATGAGGAAATTAAGTCATCAGTGGCGCTTTCCGTGAAGTTTGTTAATGACCTGACGAATACCCTCTCAGCTGAAGAGATTGAGAGCATAGAAGAGTACATCAGCAAAGAAGACAAAGAGAAACTTGAACAGGTTGAAAACATTGATCTGTTCAACCCTTCCAAAGAAGAACAAGAATTGCTCGAAGAGTTATTCCCAGGTCAGTGGTAGATCGTTTCAAGCACAGCCGACATTACAACTTTTGAGAGAGTGCGAAGATAATCTGTGAGATCACCGATATCTAAAGGGCGTACCACTTCAACAAACAGTCAACATCCTTTATGAAACAGAATCCGATGAAAAGAGCCATTGCAATCTCCCTAATTCTTCTATCCTCAGGCATTGTCGTAGGGGGCGGAGGTACGTACTTAATACATCTGTCGATTTCAGGTAAAGACGCTTCAAATTTGTCTCTCACCGAAGTAGAAAGGACATCAACAGGAGGCTCTCCCACTGTAAACAACGCTAATGATGATGCACAAGAACAGATGTTTCCTAGTGACAGTCAATCGTCTCATGTGTTAACTGATCCCTCGTTACAAAATAACACATTTCGGAGTAAATTAGAGGTCTATACCTACGTTTCAGGCTTATCTGAGCAACAAGTTTTTGACGAACTACAACGTTCTGTGAATCTTTCGAATGAAGTTTCTCGTCGAGTTCTTGGAGAATTGCAGATTGCTCTCTTGGAACGACTAGTATTTTTCAATCCGGTAGCGGCTAAGGAATTTGCCTTAGTACAGGATAATTTGGATTCAAAATTACTGGCCTTGGACTCGTGGAGTTCGTTACAGAATTCCTCTCCTTCGACAGATTCCGAAATAGATGTTATGCCCTTGATACAAGGTGTATTTAAAGAGTGGGCACTCAGCGATCTAGACGCTGCCATTGACAATGCTAAGTCCCTCAAAGAAGACGCTGGGACTAACGCACTTGCTGGAATTCTTGCTTCGCTTTCCGGAGATTCTTTGGCAACGTATCGCACAATTGCCAAGCAATTGGGTCATGAAAAACAGGGATTAGACTCATATGTTATGTCGTATCGTTCAATGAAAGTTGACGATCCCAAAGACATTTGGGAAGACATGATAAATCTAGTTGATCCTGATAATTTTGAACAGCGACAAGTCTTGACAAACATCGCCGTTCAGTGGTACGAACAAGATGGGATCGGTGTAATCGAAGAGATTAATGCTGGTTCACTGGACTCGAGCATAAAGTCAGCCGCGGTCGATGCAGTTCTGAGTGCTGCGGTGAGGGTAAATCCTGAAGAAGCATTTCGGTACGCTCAGACAATTCCAAGCGACGGATACTATTCCGGACCTCTGCGTGAAGTCATTCGATCATGGGCGTCCACTGACCCACAAGCTGCCTATGATGCAGCCACAAGTATCGATGAAAGCGGACAGCGCGAATATCTTCAGGGGACTGTAGTCACGGTCTGGGCATCGAACGACCCCTATTATGTTTTAGAAAATTCAGACGGCTTTCCAATACAAATCAGAGACGAGGGAATAGCGAACGCGATTGAAAAAATCGCTCAATCCTCACCGCAAGAAGCTGCTGAACTAGCATTGGAACAAGGGGATGGGTTTATGGGTGCATTAAATTTTATGCTCCCTACTTCAGTGATGCCAAATTGGGTCAGACAGGACGTGGAAGGCGCAGAAGATTGGGTCTTTAACGGACCTGTCAGTGAGGAGAAACGAGACAATTGGGTTCGTGCGTTCGTTAGTAATTTGGTTGAATCAGATCCCCGCCGCGCCTTTGAGCTAGCTTTAGAACAACCAAAAGCTGAGGGTGGATTTGCGGCGTGGCTACCGCCGTTGGAAGTACAAGTCTTTGATCGTATTGTTTATACCGATCTAGATCTTGCGATCGAACTGCTACCGAAAATTCCCGAGGGTGAGTCACGTTCTGGCGCATATTCCTCTGTTGGAGATCAATACTTAAACCAAGGCAACTCCGATAAAGCTATGAACCTTGGATTACAATTGCCTGAAGACGAGCAAGCAAATTACTTTCAGAGCATCGCATATACATGGTCTAGTGTAGATCCAGCTGGAATCCTAGACTAAATAAAAAGTAAACCTACCCCTGAATTGCGTGCAAGCTTGGCTCAAGAGTTGTCGAGTGGTTGGATGAAAGACAATTTCACCGATGCCCAACTTGAAGCGCTAAAGCAACATCTCAATGATTCGGAATGAAAGCTTGTTTGCAATGTGTTGGAGACTGAGACAATCTAGCGTTAGTCTTTAAGACAGTATCCACTACTCGTGAGTGCTAATCGGGAGAGATTTACGAACCACGAAGAGTGCCTGCTGTATCGGAACATCGGTCTACGGTAGCGTTGTTTGAGCGCACTAAGCAAAGGAGCATCGTTCTAAAGCCAATCGCAAATTAACCGTCCAACAAACCAAGGCAATGTCAGGACAGTTCGTTCGCCATTCAATCTGACCCTACTTCATCTTAGTGTATTTACACGTTTGCGGTGGCTACGAAAAGTTGTTATCCTCAGGTGACATATTAAACTCGAGCACACAACATAGCTCATATTTGACCCAATATAATTTTTTCGTCTTAAAAATATTCAGAATGTAGTTCCATGCAGAATCTCTTTTCACGCTCGCTAATTCTCTTGGCCGGTTTGTTAATTGGAATCCTCGGTGTCACCGGAGTTCTTGTTTTACTTCCAGAGAATGGGACATCCTCTGATTCGCAGCAACTAGAGAATCAAACACGAAATAATGACGAAGGAAACGTTGGATCGATAAGTCAGGTTAGTAGCGACTCAGTCCCCACCGACCTCAACGATTTGATCTTTCCTAAACAGGCCTTCGATCAGAAGATGTCAATATTGTCTTGGGTCCAAGCACTCTCAGAAGATCAAATCTTGGATTGGCTCCAGCAATCCATTGAACCATCTTGGAACGTGTCCGATTCGAATCGGACCGAGCTGCAGTCTGCACTCCTACAGAAACTGTCGATGACCGCGCCGAAGAGAGCTTTTGAATTTACGTGGTCTGACGACGACCAGTCACGTTATAGTATGGCTTATATCGTGCTTCGGACTTGGGCTAATGTCGATCTTGAAGGTGCGATCGCTCATGTCAACGAACTGGGTTTAGAGGAGTATTCTTACCTTCCGTATACGATATTAGAAGCGCGCGACGACTTGAACTTTGATCAACTACGCGATATCGCAAGGGAACTTGGAGACGAAAGCTACGCATTTGCTAATCACTTTCAGAATCTCGCCGAAGGGCAAATTGAAGACCCCAAGCAAGTCTGGTACGAAATAATTAACCTAGCAAACCGTGAGGGTATGCAAGAAGCAACTGAATATGCCCTGAGCCGAGTCGCGGTTGCATGGGTCGAGAAAGAAGGAAGGCAAATATTTGACGAAATAGTGTCTTCAATATCGTCTGATTCCAAGTATGATTACGCGCTGTCACAAATATTTGGAGAGTTAGCAGAAGACGAGCCCGAAGAAATTTTTGAATACATGTTGACGAATCTTGGTGACAACGCCCTCGAAATTATTCAACAGAGTAGAGTCGCTTACAAATGGGCAAGCAGAGATCCTCGGGGGTTGTTGTCGAAGATAGAGATGGTGCCGGCGAGTAGAGTTCGGCGAAACATGATCTCCAATGCGGTTTACCAATGGTCAGCTAACAACCCGCAACAGCTTCTAAATAATTTAGAGCTCGTGCCACAAGAACAACGAGAAAACGCTAGTCGTAGTGCAATTCGAACGCTTGCACGCACTTCGCCTTCCGAAGCTGCTAAGTACGTTTTACAAGTATCGGATTATTCGACGCAGGTCTCCATTGCAAATACACTAGTCCGAGAGTGGTCGTACAAAGATGCCGAAGCTGCTGAAGACTGGGTATATAGCATATCCGATAATGAACGGTTGCGCTCTGCACTAATTCGCCCTCTTGTACGAGCACTCGTTGGCACGGACCCTAGAAAAGCGTTTCAACTCGCTCTCGAACAACCCATCAGTGAGCAGACAGATACTCCAAATACATCTCTGGCCTTCGAGGCTTCAATTCTGAGTTCCATTGCGTATAACGATTTAGACCTTGCCATTGAGTTGTTACCCCAAGTGAGAGACAGCGGTCACAGTAAGGTAAACGCATACTCATCGATCGGATCCTTCTTAATTGAAAATGGCGAAACGCAAAAAGCAATGAACCTTGCGAGTCAATTGTCAGTAGAACAGCAAACACAGTACTATGAACGGTTAGCTTCCAGCTGGATTTTGCAGGACCCTAAGGGTTTGTTGACGACAATTGAAGATTTTCCCACAAACGAGATCAAATCCAGAATTGCTGTTTCGATCAACCTTATCAACCGCATGATGCAAACCTATTCTGCTGATGAACTTGCAAGCGTGGACAAGTACATTTCCGAAGAAGATCGTAAAAAACTTGAAGCGGTCAAAGACATAGACTTAATGAACCCATCGGAAGAAGAACTAGAATTGCTCGAAGAGCTGTTTCCTTATTAGCTTGTTGCACAGAGTTCCGCAAATATGTCCTTGAAATGAGAATATTGCTAACCCTCTTGCTCCTTAATCGCGACCATGCACGAGCTCTAGAAAAAGTCGCTAAACCGTTACGAGTTAGTCTCCCATGAAAAAAACTGTCGTAATCCCTTTGACTCTTCTAATTTCCGGAATTTTGTTAGGGGGCGGCGGTACGTATTTCGTACATCTCCTAACTTCGACTAATGGTGGTTCAGATCCATCTCAAAGTGTCCCTGCGCCACGAACAGAAGGAGCATCCTCTTCTGTGGATACCGAGATCGATGACGTGCAAGACACAAGGTCGGTCAACACCACTGATTCATCGAGCACTTTGGAAGATCCTTCTTTACACAAGATCGCGTTTCAGCGTAAACTCGCTGTCTATTCCTATGTTGCTGGCTTATCTGAGGCACAAATTACAAAGGAGCTAGAAAGTGCATTCGATTCCGAAAGTACGCTTTCTCCTCGCGTCCTCATGGAAATGCAAAGTGCTCTCATGGAGAGACTAGCGATATTAAATCCTGTCGCAGCTTTGGAATTTTCCGTGGAAAGCAACGATGATGGTACAGACTTTGTCATACAAAATCTATTAGAGAGTCCACCGTATTCTCCTATAACGTCCGATAGTGAGTTCATGCCTTTTGTTCAAAGCACATTCAGAGAGTGGGCACTGAGGGACGTTGATGATGCTGTCGAAAATGCTAAGTCTCTTAACGAGGATGCTAGATTGAACGCGCTTGCAGGAATTCTTACTACGATGTCCGGCGAGTCGTTGACTAGACTTCGCGATATCGCGAAAACATTGGGAGACGAAGATCAAGGAATAGAGGCTTATGTGACGTCATTTCGCACCGCGACCGTCACCGACCCTAAAAATTTGTGGACCGAAATTTTGCGTCTCATTGAACCCGACCATCGCTACAAGATGCAGATTTTGGAAAATATTGCCGAGCAGTGGTACGAAAAAGACGGCATCCGTGTTCTCGATCAGATAAATAATACCCCTTTGGAAGAATACCAAAAACGCAACATTTTGAGCGGAGTGCTTCGTTTAGCTGCGACCAACAACCCTCACGAGGCGTTTCAATATGCTCAATCCCTTCCGACAGAGAGAGGATATTCATCGTCTTTGAACACTGTCGTGGACATTTGGGCTGAATCAGATCCTCAAGCCGCTTATCAAACAGTCACGAGAGTTGAACAGAGTAGGGACCGTGAACGACTTCAAGCGCAAGTGATTTACACATGGGCTTCTAATGAACCCTACTATTTTCTGGAAAACATTGATCAGTTCCCATCTCATGCGAGAGAAACAGGAATTGAGAGCGCGATTGGAGCTATTGCACAATCATCACCTCAGGAAGCAGCGGAACTTGCACTAGAACAAAAAGACGAAGGATTCATGAGTACTTTGAGTTTTATGCTCCCAAATGCGGTAATACGACCCTGGGTGGACCAAGATGTTGAGGCTGCTGTAAATTGGGTACTAAGCGGACCTGTACCAGAAGATAAACGAAGCATGTGGGTTCGAGTATTAGTGACCAACTTAGTAGACTCGGATCCTCGCCGAGCCTTTGAGATAGCTTTAAAACAACCAAAGGCCGAGGGAGGATTGGAGGCATTTCTACCGGCACTAGAAGCGGAAGTTTTAGACCAAATAGTTTTTAGCGATCTAGATCTTGCTGTTGAATTATTAGCGAAGCTACCGGAAGGCGATTCGCGCTCCGAGGCATATGCCTCCGTAGGGAACGAATATATTGATAACGGTGACTCCGAAAGAGCAGTAAACCTCGGATTGCAGCTACCTTCTGAGGAGCAAGCAGACTACTTTGAAGGTCTTTCATTTACTTGGGCAAGAATAGATCCAGGAGGATTGGTTGAATCAATTAAGGATTTACCTACCCCTGAATTGCGTTCGAGCTTAGCGAAACACTTGTCGAATCGTAGATCAAATTATTTCACTGACGCCCAACTCGAAGAATTAAAGCAATATATCGTCGACTCAGACTGAGAGCTCTTGTAGAGACAAGAATGAGGTCGAGTAAACCAGAAGCAAGTCTGATTTGACTTAGCGACTACATACACCCCAGACTCGACTCGTAGAAACCATAATCGACGGCCGAAACACGATTGGAGTAATACTGGTTTAAGTCAATATTGCTTCAAATAGTTCTAGTTGAGGTCCAGCTAAGTAGGTTCCCTGTGGTGCACTGCGTTGTGCGTGTGCCTTCCGAAAAGCCTCTGATTTAGTCCAAGTTTCAAACGCGTCTTTTGATTCCCAGATCGTATGCGATGCATACAAAACATAGTCGTCAAAACGGGGACCTTTGAGAAGCGCAAAGCTACGAAAACCCTGCACTTCATCTAAGTAGGATTCACGTTGTCTCCATGTTTCGACGAATTCGTCCTCTAGTGCTGGATTAATTCGAAATCGATTCATCGCAATAAACATCTCAAAATCCTTGGAGTTAGTTTGTAGAGTAAAAGAGCAAAACTAAGCGTAATCAGTCATTTTAGTCCCGGGGGGAACCACGTGAGATTGGGGAGAACTGGGTTGAGCCAGTTGGAGTTAGTCCGATTCATCCCCTTCTGGACCCTCTACTTGTGCCGCAAACGTACCGGTAATTTTGTAATGCCGTGAAGGAAACTTGACCATTGAAACTCCGGGGGTCCGACTACTTCCACACGTTTGAAGCGCTGCAATATCTCTTCCCACAATATCTGTAGTTGCATCTCCGCCAATCGATAACCGACACAACGATGAATACCGTAGCCGAATCCTAGGTGGGTTCGAATATTCTCTCGATCAATCCTGAACCGGTCAGGTTGTGGGAACACCTCTTCATCTCGATTCGCCGATACATACCACAACGCAAGCCTATCTCCTTTCTTCATTTTTTTACCTCGAAACTCTGTGTCTTCAGTTGCGGTTCGAGCCATGTGCGCGATCGCGGATTGCATACGAATCATTTCCAAAACAGCTGAGGGTACTAAATCTGGATTTCGAGTTAGACGTTCAAACTCATCTGGGTACTCATCAAAAAACTTAACTCCACCAGAGATAGAGTTGCGCGTAGTTTCGTTACCACCGACTATAAGCAGTAATAAGTTTCCTAAAAGTTCGTTTGGAGGCATTTCTTTCGTCGAGTCGCTTTGTGCTAACATGGAAATCAAGTCGTGCCCTGGCGTTGTGCTCGCTTTGCGTTTTTCAAAGATGTTGGAAAAATATTCAAAGCATTGCCATAGTTCTTTGAACGCTTCTTCTACGGACGTAAACAACTCTGGATTCGCGTTATTTGTTGCCGCATCGGACCAACGTATCAATAGCATTCGATCTTCTTGTGGAACATCAAATAGTATCGCCAACATTTGACTAGTAAGCTCAATCGAAACTTCCGTTACCCAATCGAACTCCTCATCAATCGGCAACTGTTCCAAAATCGCTTGTGCGCGTTCGCGAATAATCGGTTCAAGCGGTTTCAATGAACGTTGACCAAACATAGGTTGAACTGCTTTACGTTGAGCTGTGTGTTTCGGCGGGTCCATCATAATGAACATTGGAAGATTGAACCGCGGGTCTACCCCCTCTTCATCGTAGGGCTTTCCAGCCAGTTGAATCCCACCGTAGCGTTGTTCTGAGGAAAATACTTTAAAGTTCCTTTCGATGTCCATGATGTCCTGATGCTTCGTTATAGACCAATATGGACCGAACATGCTGTCTTCGGTACGATGTACCGGATCTTCCTTTCGTAACCGAGCGAAGTACTCAAACATCGACTGGTGTTGAAACAAGCTTGGATGTTCAGGAGACAACTCAGCTAAAGGAATTTGATCCACATCGCGATGTGGATCTACTGCGTACTTCGCTTGAACCTCTTTATTCAGAAGCGCGAAGCGCTCCGCTGTCGTCAGTTCAGAAACATCAACTTTTTCAGTATTCATTAAGAGCTTCCTTAAAAGTGCGAAAGATGCGAGTAAATATTCCAGCTACCCGAGAGATTGAAAGTTGGAATTCTAATTGCCACCATAGACTCGCGGCGTCATGGGTCTGGTGGAAGGATGTTTTTAAGAAAAGCATCGAACTCTTCAGAATTCAATACCTTTAACCCTAGCTCCGATGCTTTGGTCAACTTACTACCCGCAGCTTCTCCAGCTACGACAACGTCAGTCTTCTTGGAAACAGAACTCGCAACTTTTGCGCCAAGTTGTTTTAGTATCTGTGCCGCTTCTGGTCTCCGGATCGACAACGTCCCAGTGATGACCCAAGTCTGACCGGTCAAAGGTAAATCTGACTCCTGTTCTTCCACTGGCCAAGAAAACCCGGTATCAACCAACGCTAGTACGAGTTCTCGGTTTTTTGAGTTCGAAAAAAAGTTGCAAATGTTCGTGCTTACGACTTTGCCCACGTCATCAACCGCTTCCAATTCTTCCAGCGATGCATTCATTAATGCATCTAGCGTGCGGAATCGCTTAGCTAAGCTTTGTGCTGTTGCCTCGCCAACTTCCGGTATACCTAAGCCAAAAACGAAGCGTGCCAAAGTCGTGTTCTTGCTCTTTTGAATGTTGGCGGCTAGTTGAATCGCGTTTTCCTCTCCGATTCTTTCTTTTTTACTTAAGTAATATTGCAAACTATCAACAAAACGAGTGGCTAACCGTTTGTCAAAGCCATCAAGTTCGACTACACTGGATTTAGTTGCTGACAGTAACGAATTCAAAGTCGAAAAGGCACGCACTAAAGATTCCGCTTGTTGTTTGTTCAAGACGGAGGTTTGTTTTTCTCGAAGAAATCGCGCCAGTTTTTGTGCTTGGTCATATTCACTCGGTTCCTTTTCGAGCTTTAACTTGTTCAATATCTCTTCTACTTCGACAAGCTCCATTGGACACGCATCAAGGAATTCCTGTGGATTAGCTTGTTGAAGACTCTCAAGATTGTGATACCGATTCACGATGTCATTTACGCACGATCGGGGTACTAGTGGATACTTCAATTCCCTTAAATATCGAATCAAGCCCTCCTGTTGATATCGTTCGACTTCACGTCCATGCAATGCAATCAAATCGTCGTTATCGCTAAGTCGTTTTTGTAGGAACGTACAAATTTCCCTTGCTGCGTGCTGTTCAAGGTCTTTTAGTGAGTCCAAGACTTCTTCTTTAGTTGCAAGCACAAGTTTCGGAAGGGATGAAAATTTGTTGCAAAAGGTAGCGAGCTTTGCTCTCTTGATGTGAGGAATCTCGAGTGAATGTACGAACTGCTCATAGGCAAATTTGTCGACTCGTTTCTGCGCGTTTGCCTTCCGTTCTGAATCGGGTTCTTCGACTCGCTGAAATGTGGCAAGTTCATCCGATGTGAGTTGGTACAAATCCAATGGAGTTTCAATTGCGTCTAAATCCACAAGCAGATTCACCGTGTTGTCGCCTAATCCTTCGATGTCCAATGCGCCTCTAGAAGCAAAGTGACGAATGGACTCTTTACGTTGTGCGGAGCAAAGCATTCGTTCAGTACAACGAATCACAACTCCTTCAGGATCTTTACTCGCGGGGCGACCACACACTGGACACGCGGTAGGTATCACCACTTCTTGCTGACCTTCGGAAATCACGCGCAATATCTGTGGGATCACGTCGCCGGCTCGCCGGAGTACCACTCCCGCGCCAATTTTCAATCCCAATCGGTGGATTTCGTCGACATTGTGCAATGTCGCGTTCGATACAGTCACGCCATCGACAAAGACTGGCTCTAGACGTGCAACGGGCGTAAGCGCTCCGGTTCTACCGACCTGCCAATCGACATCTACAACCTTCGTTTTTGCTTCACTCGATGGATACTTGTAAGCAATCGCCCATCGCGGTTGCCTGGAAAGTTGTCCTAAGTCTCGTTGATCTTGAAAGTCGTTGACTTTCACTACAACACCGTCAATTAAATAATTCAAAGATCCTCTATCTGAATTGATTTGATCAATGTAGCTTTGACACCCCGCGATACGATCAAATACTTCTATGCGTGGGTTGATTCGGCAACCCCATTCCTGACAAAGTTCCAGCGCGCTGGAGTGTGTTCGCAATACCAGATCTTCAGAACTGTGTCCAATCGAATGACAAAAAATACTCAAAGGGCGACCTTGTGTGACTTTTGGATCCTTTTGCCGAAGACTGCCCGCTGCCCCGTTTCGAGGATTTCTCAATTCCGGCTCACGTCGTTGTCGCGCTTGTTCATTAAATAGCGCAAATTTGTCGAGCGGGATGTAGATTTCGCCACGAATTTCTACTAGCTCTGGAACCGATGGTCCGATCAAACGAAGCGGTACACTCTGAATTGTCTTAACGTTAGCAGTAACGTCTTCTCCCGTAGTGCCATCGCCTCGAGTTGCCGCACGAGTTAATTCGCCACGCTCATAATGTAAGGTTACCGCGACTCCGTCGATTTTCGGTTCGCAAATTAACTCTTTGATCTCTCGATCTAGCAGATCTTCATTGCGTTGGATCCAACTCTTCAATTCGTCCATCGAAGTGCTCTTATCAAGTGAGAGCATGGGTTGCAGGTGTTGGACAGGTTGGAACGTCTCACTCGGAGTCGCACCAACCCTCTGTGTTGGAGAATTCGGTGTTACTAGGTACGGATGTCTCTTTTCAATGTCCAGCAGCTCGTCGAACAACTGGTCATATTCTCGGTCCGAAATCTCCGGATCGTCTAAAGCGTGATAGCGATAGTTGTGATATTCAATCTCTTTGCGAAGTTTCTCGGCTTGTTCCGCAATCGTCAAATCGTGCTACTCTTCCTTTTTTAGCAACAAGTTTACATAGACATTTGTTTGCGGCGAAAATCTGCTACTCGATAGCGATAGTGTGTGAATGTTTGATTACTGAGTTTATTGCTGTGCTCATCTTGGACTACGGCATCAAAACAACGAGCACATTCACTCGCTAAGCTGAGCATTTGCTCAAAGCTTTGCTGTGGATTTGAAAGCGGAGCTAAGCACATTATGAACGTCAAGCCTTCCGTACAGTAAGTTTCAATTTGAGCACGATCAAACTGGCCTGGGGAGTAGACATCTGCAACTTTGAACATCAACTCGTTCGTATCTTCATCGTGCATTGAGAATAGACCGTCGTTGTCGAACTTAAGACTTCGATTGAGCATGAATCGAGCGAGTTCTCGCAACGGAAATGCGTTCGTGTGTTTACCACTTACACGGAGTACGACATATTCTTCCATACGACTCTGTTCACTGTTTGAATTAGAGTCTTTTTGGCGGGCTTTCGATGCACCATTTGATAAGATTTTGGTGCTACCCTTGCGTAGCGGTACGACCCTTTCTTTTGCACGCGACCTAGTCGAAATTCGAGACTGTTTCGTTTTTTCCGATTGCAGCACGTGGGCGTTGTTTTCCGTCGTCCAGCGACGACCGCTCGCAATCGTTGGTTGAGCTTCCTGTCTTGGTTTTGTCACGACTTCACCGACAATTCCTTCCAGTAGCGGTGGTGTCGAATTTTCCGAGGCATCAGAACTATCGATTAACGATTGCATCTTGTCGTCCAACATTGAGGTTTCACTCACCTGCTGGTGCGTATCAAATGTTGTGTCGACCGACTTTTGTGTATCTTCATCTGCACCAAAAACATCAGCTCGCTTGCCTTTGATCTCGTGTTTAATGATGCCTTCTACAACAGGGACTCCACCTGTGGAGATTCCGCCCTTGTACACATCCTCGATGCTCATATGTGGTAGTTCCGGAGCATCCGCCAGGATCTTTGATCGCCCAATCTTCCCCTGCGAAGTCTTTGCTGTGGGTGCAGTTCTCGCGGGCTTTTGCCCGCGTTTGTGCTTCTTGTTGACGGTGCGTTTAGAAACTCCACGCGCAGACGTTGAAGACTTAATCACGCGTTTGTTAGGGGTTTGCTGTGCGGCAGAGATTTCGCTCACAGCAGGACCTCGCGCCTTCACTTCGGAGGTCGCATGTCCGACGACATTCTCCCATTGGTCGTGTCGTCGATTAAGATAGATGCCGTATCCAATTACAGCCACCACGAGTACCGTTACCAGAACAAGTACCGCGATTCCAACCGAGAAATCCATTTCTCAACTCCATGTTGTCCTAAATCTCGAGCGACCGAGTCCCCCGCAATCGTGTGGTTGAACCTGTTATTCTAGGTCTACCGATACCACTCGAGATACTCCTGCTTCCTGCATAGTGATGCCAATCAGCGACTCGGCAAAGTTCATTGTACCGCGAGAATGGGTAATAATCAAGAATTGTACGTCATTTGCCATTGAATGAATCAACTTTCCGAAACGTGAAATGTTGTTCGTATCTAGCGGCGCGTCGACTTCATCCAGGATACAAATGGGACTGGGGTTGAGTTCAAACATCGCAAAAGTGAACGCTAATGCAGCTAACGCTTTCTCACCATCGGATAATTGATTTCGGTTTTTGATTTGCTTTCCTGGAGGTTGGACGCGCATGGACACACCAGCTGTCAAGGGATCGTCCTCAGTCAAAATAAGCTCAGCTCGCCCACCGCCGAAAAGTCGGGCGAACACCTTTTGAAACATCTCGCTCGCCCTCGAGAATACATCGTTAAACAGCGCGAGAGTTTCTTTGTCAATCTTTTGCATCGCTTGCTCTAGCGTGTCTTGAGAGAGTTCGAGATCTTCAATACGCGACTGATATGTCTCGTATTCTGCTTTTCTTGTATCAAGGTCCCGAGTTGCCGCTAGATTGACTGCTCCAAGCTTTTCGATACGCGACTGAGTTCGATTAAGCACACGTGTCAATGATTCTTCGTTATCAACAGGATCGAGTGAAGCTTTCGCGTCGGCTAGAGTTATGTCCAACGCTGATAACTCCGTCAACAAGTACTCTTGCTTCGAAGTGAGCTGAATGTGTTCTTCACGAAAATCACGCAACTCCTGTTGTTTCTGATCTACGCGCAATTGTTGCTGTGACTCTGCTACATTGTTCTCACGAATCTGCTGCAATATAGCATCACGATCGGCTCTCACGGCCGCTAAGCGCTGGTCTACTACCGCGGATTGTTTCACAGCGTCCGCAAGTTGCACCGCTAGCTTTTGCATAGCGTTTTCATCGTCAGAGATTTGCTGGTCGAGTGTTTGCAAACGATGCTTGAGCTCATCAATGTTGTTAGTGAGGAGCTTACTATTCAACGTATAAGATTCGATTCTAGCATTTAAATTGTTGTACTCTAAGTCCAAACGATGATGCTCTGCTTGGGCAGCTCTATCTTCCTCCAACGCTGCAGCCAACAAGCTATTATTTTCCTGTTCTTTAGTCTCCAGTAACTGTCTCTCTTTGTCTAATTTAGCTGTCTCCACTTTCAGTTTGGAAATGTAATCGTCTTGGCTGTTGATTTCCTGATCCAAGTTAGATTTACGCACCGTGATTAAGTCTCGTTCTTTCCGCGCATCCGCGGATCGAACGCTGGCTTGGAAGTGTTCAAGTTTTTTTCGTTCGATTTGTGCGCGCGTTTCGGCGAGTCGCGAATTTGCTTCGCCCTGTTGTTGGCGTAATTCACGAAGCGCTTCTCGAAACTGCGTGCGTTGCTGAGTACGAACCGAGATTGTTTGTAGTTTCTCTTGGTGTTCCTGCGCCTTGCGTTCATGAAGGGCGTTTAGTTCTTGAAATTCGGCTCGGTGTTCAATTACCGTACCCTTTTCGTGCGTGCTACCGTTAAACTTGATCCAAGTCTTACCCATCCAAATGCCGGATTTGGTAACCGTACTTTCATGGGATTTGAGCAGTTTCTGGCGCGCAAGCGCTGCCTCCAAGTCGTCATCGACGAACACGTCCGAGCAGAGTCGTGGGACATACTCTTGACCTTGAGTAATTACGTCTGCTAATCGTGAACCGGTTTTCGAGTCAGATGAAGGTGCTACTAACACCATATCGGTCTCGCTCAAATCGTCCAGTTCTACTGTCTCGAAGTCGATGCTGTTGACCGTAATGGCTGGTAAAAACGAATTTAAGACAGTTTCTACAGCTTTTTCGTAGCCGGGTTGAACGGCAATTATCTCGCCGACACGTGGCTGAGCCTGAAGCTGATGATGAGGCATAGATTGTTCATGTGAGACAGTTGAGTCAGTTTGTAACGTCTGTTCAATCAAGGCGGTGACCGCGCTACGTCGTTCTCGAATCTCGCTCAGGTCACCTTCGAGTTCCCGGCGATGTTCTTCATCTTGAACATCCAGTTGTTCTAATGCCTCTAACTCTTCATCATGTTCCTCTATCCGAAGTAGAGTAGTCTGTAGTTCTGTTTCAAGTTCTTTCTCTTGTTCAACGAGCGGTGTGTCATCGTTCAGGTGCTCATCTGTCGCAAGCATTTCATCGAGTTCTGCGAGTCTGTGATCAATCGCTTCCAATTCTTGTTGTAATCGCGCCCGTTGGTCGGTTTGCAACGATAACTCATTGGACTTTTCGTTAAATTCCTTGAGAAAGTTGTCCCAATCTGGGCGCCATGTCTCAACTTCGTCTTGTGTGTCTGTGAATTTTTTCCTTGCTTTTCCACACTGCGTTGCTGCTTGTTTTCGATCGTTTTCTACCCGAGACAGTTCGTCGCGGAGACTGCTAATTTGACTCTGCTGGTTCGTAAGTGCTAATTCTTGTTCCGTCTGCGTCTCGGCAGCCTTGTGGCGTGCTTGGATAGCCTCGTCCCGGTGCTGTTTTCGTTGTCGGTTCTCTTCTTCGACGCGCGCAAGCACTCCGCGCGCTTCAAAGGACTCACCCTGGACGGTGTTAAATTGCTCCACACAGTCAGCTTCGCGCACTCTAAGGGTGTCTAGTTCTGTCCGAATTGACTGAAGTTTTGCTAGTTCTTGTTGCACTCGCAGTGAAACTTCCTCCATGCGCTCTTCTTGTTCTTGGATTTGAGCTTCAACGGTTTGCACTTGTAGCACTACTAACTTCGCTTGGACACTTCGCTCTTTCTCTCGCAAATCTGAGTACCGGGCCGCCTCGCGGGCTTGTCTTTCTAAGTATGAAATTTGTCTCGCAAGCTCGGTTGCGTGATCTTTAACGCGTTCTAAATTCTCTCGCGTTGTCTCTATCTTCTTTTCCGTTTCTCGACGGCGCTCACGATACTTTGATACTCCTGCTACTTCTTCCAAATGCAGTCGCAAATCTTCGGGCTTTGCGGTAACGATTCGACCTACGAAACCCTGTTCAATTACCGAATAACTGCGTGCGCCAAAACCCGATCCCAAGAACAAGTCTCGAATGTCTCTTCTCCGGCAACGGCGACCATTTAAATAGAACTTCGATGGAGTATCTTGGGAAATCTCTCTTCTGAGTGCGAGTTCTGAGAAATTTGCGTAGCTTCCTCCGATCTTGTGGTCCTCGTTATCGAATAGCAACTCTATTGTTGCTTGGCCCGAGCGCGCGCGCGTATCGGAACCGTCAAAAATGACATCTTCCAAACCTTCGCCTCGAAGGTGGCTCGCCTGACTTTCCCCAATACCAAGACGAATGGCGTCGACTATATTGGATTTACCACATCCGTTAGGTCCTACAACGACCGTTACGTTATGAGGTAAGTCTATGACTGTTGGGTCGACGTAGGACTTAAAGCCAGCGAGCTTTACAGACTTTAGACGCATCTCAATCGATAAAAACAGTGTACGGGAACAAAATGACTTCGACCGTAAAGAAAATCACAATAACAAGTAGTTTAGAGCTACATGTTAAACACTTTGTGGTCGATACAAGTGCTAAAAAGACAAAAACTTTTAAAATTGTAGAAGAATCGCAAGAAAATCTGACTTAAGCAGTAATTTCCTGCTGTATCGCGCGTCGGCTGATCTTCTTCGTTGATCAGATTTAAATCAACCTGTATCTAACAACCAAGCGGCTAGTTGACTAAGCGTCAGAATTGTAGTCTGCTGGTATGGTTAGAGGCTTACCAGAAAAGAAGAGTCGTGTCGTTCTAACTAACGAAACGACTCTTCTTCTGCGTGATACCTCTCAGAGTGGTATTAGTAGTCTGCGTCGCGTTTGCCGATTGACAAACTGAAAGAAAATCGGCCGGGTTCGCGCCTTCCATGTCCGGAGACCTCCATGGCGTTAATAGTTGCTCATCCTTGAGCACCCCCCGGTCGATCGGAATGGTTGGTTGCATGACAAAATCCTATTGTGAAATTTTTTCGGTGTATCGAACTCTGACACGCAATCCGTTCCGTTTTAAAGTGAATACTATACTGAAATTTCTCTTTTGTTCAAGTTTTGTTAAGATTTTACCTAAACAAATTGAAAATGTTACACAATCAATTGGTGCTTGTCTGCGATAGACCGTAATGCCCGTTCCATAGAGTTTTCGGCGGTTTTTACGGCTTCTACCACAGCGATATCTAATGCACTATCGGTAGTGCGACTAAGATGATCGATAATGGCTCGTTGACGATAAACAATCTCGACGAAGTCTTCTGGTTCCACCCGCTCTTTCGTTTTACAACGTCTTAAGTGTTCTAACTGTTCATCGTCAAAGCATCTGTATTCTGAGTAGGATTCATCCTCTGTTTCAACATGATCAAAGATTGCATTCACCGTTCCTTGCCAGTCTGTATCCTGCATCTTCGCTACATGAATGCTTGCTTCTCGAGCGGATTCTAGATCGGAGTCGCTTGCATACTTGTAAACAACAAATACCGGTACAGCTGCCGCAGAAGTCATCTCGTCAATTTTTTCAACGTTAAGACTTGTAATCAAGATTACGAGTGCGTCGTAACTAACATGTGCCTCATCTGTTGCCCAATCCCAATAAGATTCGAGCGTAAGAAATCGAACTGAAACGTCGTACGATGAGGACGATTGTGAATTTTCAAAGTTCCAAGTATCTCCCACAAGAACAATTGAGAGTTTTGCATCTTGATTGGTCTTTGTTGGTCGTCCGAGTAGTGGTTTAAGTTCGTGTACAGTTAAATCTTTAAGTTCACCAATTGAAAAGCCTTGATCAATAAGCTCCTTGATCAAAGTGAGCTTTGCCAATTGGTCTTCATCGTAAAAACGTATTCGGTTTACTTTTTTCGTCGGACGAATCTCGTGGCGTTGTTCCCACATGCGTAATCGTTCGACGGACAATCCTGTCAAATCGGACACTTTTCCGATCTTGTATAGTTGTTCTGCCATGATCGCTACTGCTCCGAGAATCTCTAGACGAACGTCTAGTTCTTCAGAGATCTTGTTTAGTTTATGTGAACATTCTAATCATAGAGTTCACAAATTTGTCAAGATAATGAAATAATCAGGGCATAAAATATAGTTTGAAACTGAGTCGCTTATCTGATTACGGCTCCATTTTTCAATGAATCGGGAGAAGATGGTTTTATTTTCTAGACAATATCGAATCAGAATTTGATATACCTCTACTGAAGTGAATTTGATAGAGTATCGGCCTATACACTGGCCTTTCGGACTGGATGTCCGACTTAGAGTACCGTAAGGGTTAATCTACTCATAGTAGATACCAGACTAAATCAGACTCTGAAAGCAAAATGATAGATTGAGCTTTAAACTCCGTTAAATGCCTTCGATATGTCCATTCTCGTCGAGCCCCACCTGATTCGCCGCGGGGACGCGTGGTAGTCCAGGCATCGTCATCATGTTGCCACACACGACGACGACGAACTCCGCGCCCGCACTCAGTCTCACTTCTCTAATAGGAAGAATGTGATCGTTTGGAGCACCTAGTCGTTTAGGGTCGGCGGTAAAACTGTATTGTGTTTTTGCAATACACACAGGCAATTCCCCAAAGCCTCGTTGTTGTAAATCGTTCAGCTCAGTCTCGGCAGCCTCGGTAAATTCGATGCCACTGGCATGATAGATGTTCTTAGCGACCGAGGCGATTTTCTCTTTCAGCGGGGTGTTCGTGGGATAGAGCGGCGCAAAATTTTTGCAGTCTTCTTTCGTAATACAAGCCATTACGCTTTCGGCAAGTTCTAATGCTCCGCGGCCTCCATCGGCCCAATGAGTGCACTCGTTGCACTCCACGCCTAATTCTCGCATCTTTTTGGTCACGAAGAGCAGTTCGTCATCTCGATCCGACTCAAAACGGTTGATTGCAACAATCGGGACTATTCCCATCTTGAGTAAGTTTTGTACATGTGCTTCTAAATTTACTAACCCAGTCTTCAACGCCTCTACATTGGGTTTGGTGAGTTCATCCAGCGGAATGTTGGCGTGCATCTTGATTGAGCGAATAGTCGCGACAATCACTACTGCGTGGGGCTTTAGACTAGTCTGACGACACTTTATGTTCAGAAACTTTTCTGCGCCTAAGTCCGCACCGAAACCTGCTTCCGTTATAACAACATCAGCTAACGCTAGTCCTGTTCTGGTTGCGATCACTGAGTTGCACCCGTGTGCAATATTGGCAAATGGTCCGCCGTGTACGATAACTGGATTGTGTTCCAGAGTTTGAACGACGTTCGGATCAAGTGCTTCGCTTAGAAGTACTGTCATCGCGCCATCGACGTTCAAATCTCGAGCCGTTATGAACTCGCCCGATTTAGATCGGGCTACAACAATGTTGCCTAAGCGACGTTGCAAGTCTTCTAAATCTTCTGCTAAAGAAAACACTGCCATTACTTCCGACGCGGCAGTTATGTTGAATCCTGCATCTAGGAGCAAATCTCGACGAGAGGGTACCTTGAACTTACGTAAAGATCGATCATTCATGTCCATGGCACGTAAGAACATTAATCGGGACGGATCAATGTCGAGGTCATTACCCCAATAGATGTGGTTTTCGAGAATAGCCGATAGCAAATTGTTTGCCGAAGTTATCGCATGTAAATCACCGTTGAAGTGTAGATTTATTTCGGTAGCGGGGGCTACTTGAGCTCGACCGCCACCATGTGCGCCCCCTTTCATTCCAAAACAAGGTCCCAATGATGGTTCGCGGAGACAAGCCACTGAGTTTACGCCCAATAAATTTAAGGCATCGGTTAGTCCAACCGATGTAGTCGTCTTCCCCTCACCTGCTGCCGTTGGTGATACCCCGGTCACCAACACCAATTTAGCCTGATCGTTGGCTTGTTTCTCACTCAGACTGCTTGAATGAATCTTGGCCTTGTACTTACCATACGTTGTAAATTCTTCCTCCGATAAGCGCAACTTATCCCTTAATATCTCAGCTAATGGACGTAGCTCGACGCTTTGTGCGATAGTTTGATCGTTAGTCTGCATATGAACTCGTTGTGTGTTTGGTCTTACCCTATATGAAAATCGCTCGCAAACGAATTCTGCAAGCGAAGACTAAGAGGTGCTGGGGAAACCGATTACTCTCGGCCACGAGTCATTTTAAGAACATGGGCAAAGATGAATCGATCCAGCATAGTTGATTGTCGAAGTTGATCGACCGATACTCTCAGCCGCTTAGAGGTTCGTACGGGGAGGTGTCGGTGATCTCAGACAGTCGCTCTGCTAGTAATGTATGTGCGCTTTTTCGAATTCTGTCGTTATGTTGTTTTAATACGAGGATAACCCTCGATATACAGCTGACTAGGCCCATAACACGAACATAAGCCAATTCTGGTAAATTCGGTTCAAATGGATAGTGGTCTAAGACTCGAACATAGAAGGGGTCGCCTCCCCATCTCCAGATTCCTACAAAATCTCGATACCGGTTTCCTGTGGTGTGATTCGACCAATCGATAATACCCGTCAATTGCTGTTGTTCATTGAGAAGTATGTGGTCTGCGCCCAAATCTCCGTGAATTAAAACACTCTCTGAGCCAGGTAGATCAAATTTGTACTGTTCAAAGTACGATTTGATAGTCGTCCGATGGGACAGTGGTAGTGTGTTGTGTGCAATACGACTAAGGTGTTTGTCTAAATCCTCAGCC
The DNA here is from genome assembly GCA_009841615.1 of Gammaproteobacteria bacterium. Taxonomy (GTDB): domain Bacteria; phylum Pseudomonadota; class Gammaproteobacteria; order Pseudomonadales; family Azotimanducaceae; genus Bin55. Next base: position 131,833 of record VXLL01000018.1, read on the forward strand.
CAAGTACGCAAGGAAACGAGCGGATCACTAACCCCGGCGACAGCTACTCCACTCAGAGTATGAAGTTCTTTCAATACGGTACCAAGTTGTCTTCCTAAACAGTCTTGATCGATTTCCTCCCTGCGAAAGTGTTCGAGGGAAATCCCCGGAAGATACTCGTACCCAGAAATTGTTTCTAGGTACCCCCAAGGATGGTTCCAAATATACTTGATCTCCGGAACGGAGGTTGATAGCTTGAGTTTTTGCGAAAACGCCTTTTCTGCGATCGGGTCGAGTGTTTCCGATACATGTTTGGGAAACCTAAATACCCAAGCTTCGTTGACTAAGTAGGACTGGAAATCAAGACCTTCACCTAGTTTTCTGACCGCGTTTACGCGTAGGTCTGAGTTTTCCTCAATGATTCGAGAAACTTTTGTCACCGACAAGGGAATGTCGATCTCACTCTCGAATTCACTGTTCACAAACTGTGCGTACCTCCTACCAACGTTTGGTGATCTGCCCAAAACAACGAGTACGTTCTACTGATTTAATTTGGTCTTACCGTTATAGTGAAACGTAATTGTTAATCCAAATTCTATCGTCCTGAAAACCACTAAAGTTCCTAGCTGCCTAGTTTGCAAGAGTTCATATGTATAACAGTTGACAATGCATTTCATGCAGAATAACACTCAATACTAAATGACAATTTTCTGATCGGTTTACAATCTGTTAGAGGCGATGTGAGAAAGCATCCCTTCAACGAACCGAGTGCTCACAATCTTGTTAATGCGTACTAATGTCTGACAATAAATTCTTATCCGAACGGGTTGCCTTAGTAACAGGTGGTGGACGCGGCATCGGTCGCGCAGTCTCTAAAGCAATCGCAGCGGCGGGTGCTACCGTAGCCATCAATTACCGCCGCGACGAAATTGCAGCGCAATCGACGAAGGATGAGATACTAGCTGATGGAGGTACAGCGGAGATTTTTCACGCTAGTGTCGATCGAGTCGAAGAGTGTGAAGCGTTAGTACATCAAATATCTTCTGATCTGGGTGCAATCACCATCTTGGTCAACAATGCAGGAATTGCGAGTCGCGGCTTATCGGTCGCAGAGACTCCGTCTCGAGAAGTTTTTCAATTAATGGGTACGCATGTGATTTCTGCTCACACACTCTGTCGTCTTATAGTGCCGGAAATGAGAAAGATGGCGAGCGGTGACATCATCATGATGTCATGTGCAACCGCGTTAAATCCCTTAGCCAACGGCGCACCCTATACGATGGCGAAAGTTGCATTGGAAAATCTGGCCTATTCGCTTGCTAAAGAAGAGCGCGAGCATGGAATTAAAGTCAACGTAGTCGCTCCAGGACTGGTCGACACTGAAATGGGACGTCGCCTCATGCGAGCTCGTGCCGGAGTCATCAACATTCGTGAACTTGACGATGTGTCTCCTTATGGGCACGTGTGTCAACCGGAAGAAGTTGCCAATTTGGTAATGTTTCTATTGTCCCCGCAGAACACCTACATGACAGGCGAACGACTCGCATATGACGGTGGTGGTACAGTCGATAATGACTGGTACTAATTACCAAAACACAACGAGTATTCCCTCCCACTAAATGAAGTTGAACATCTCCTGATTGGATCCAATGTGCGGTAGGTTTAACGTTACTTCTGACCCGCTCCAAGCGGTGTTCATGGAACTTCTAGACCAGAACTATCCCGGTCCAGAAAACTTCAACGTAGCACCGACCTCAAATATTTGGATGATTCTTGGTAAACTGGACACAAACACGCCCTACACAACTGTTGAGGCTAGGTGGTGGTTAACACCGAATTGGGCAAAGGAGATTTCGACCAAGTACTCGATGTTTAATGCGCGAGCTGAAAGTCTGGAAAAGTCTCCTGCGTTTAAAACGCCGTTTCGGCGTAAACGTTGTGTAGTACCTATTTCTGGGTTTTACGAATGGCAACGTACAGAGGATCGAAAACGACCACATTACATCAAACCCGGAGAGAGTAATGCAATGATGCTTGCTGGTCTGTGGGACGAATGGCGCAACCCAGAAGATGATCAGATTCTTACAAGCTTCACGATCGTTACCTGCGAAGCCGCGGACCCGATTAGATTTCTTCACCACCGACAACCCGTTATGCTCGGTACGAATGAAGTTGCCATTTGGCTGAATCAAGACACAGATGTTGATTTACTTCATTCGCTAGTTCGACCAAGATTACCACACTCTCTCGAAATCGTTCCAGTGTCCAATTACGTGGGCAACTCGAAAAACAATGGCGCGAAATGTATCGAACCTGTTGGTAGTAGCCACCAGATTCCACCTCTATCCTAAGCCAGCTTATTGGCTTGTATTGAACTCCAAAGTCGCAGTGTCTGGACGAGCGAGGCCGCGTTGTGAAGATTCAATTGCTTCAATCATGAGTTGAATGTAAGGTTTGTCTCCCAATTCATCCTTCACCCGTTGAACAGCTTCTTCAAGCCTGAGCTCACGTAGGAATAGTGTTCGAAAAGCTTTTCTAACATCGCGAATCTCATCGGCACTGTAGCCGGCTCGCTCCATGCCAACCTTGTTTACGATTCGCATCGTTGCCGGTACTCCTTCAGCAATCACAAATGGAAGCACGTCTTGGACTACACGTGCAAGACCAGCTACGAGCGCTGTGGTTCCGACATGACAAAACTGGTGAATTCCACACAGCCCACCTAAATTTGCACGGTCACCTATCACGACATGACCACCTAGGGTCGCACCGTGGGACATAATCACTTTGTTTCCTACTTTGCAATTGTGGGCAACATGTGCATGCGCAAGAAGCGCGCAATCGTCGCCAATTTCTGTGGACGATCCCGCTTCGGTGCCACTATGGATGCTAACAAACTCCCGAATGTTGTTCCGGTCCCCTATCTTGGTGTACGAAACCGTTCCAGGAACGTACTTTTGGTCCTGTGATTGAACCCCAAGTGTGACGAACGGAAATATTTCACAGTCCCCACCGATCGATGTGTGTTCTCCAACGACTACGTGTGAATGTAAGTGTGTGCCAGGACCGATGTTGACATTCCCACCCACCACACAATAAGGGCCAATGACGCAACCCTCTCCCAAATCTGCGTCTGGACTCACTTTGGCAAACTTATCTATAGAAACGGCCATGTCCTGTTAACTTCCTCCAAGTCCATCAATTATCGCTAATTCGACTCCCCTAAACCGAGTATTTTGTGGTAACCACACAAAATCAACGAATTCTCAAGTCGGAATACAAACGACACATTGTTCGAGGAATTCACTTGTGGCGATTTTTTTTCATTCCGTAAAGAATTGTTTTCTCGTTCGAACTGAGAACAGTCTCCTAAACTCGTACTCTTAAAATTTTGTTAGTACATGAAACTGTTTGATTGAACACATGATTTCCCGCGTTAGGACTTTGTTTGCGCTCGGCCTGTTACTCATAAACATTGAAGTCGTGCAAGCCGAAGAAACAACACTGACCGCAGAAGAACTGGTCGGAAAAGTACTTGACCAAACTCGGGGATTGACATCGTATTCTGAGCTCACAATGACTGTGAATCGACCGGAATGGACTCGAAGTTCGTCTTTTACGGTGTGGACGCGCGGCCGTGAAGATGCACTCATCCGGTTTACTGCCCCACCCCGAGATGTGGGCAACGCAACATTGAAAAAGGGTGATCAAATGTGGACGTTTTCACCCAAGATTAAGCGGACCGTCCGTCTACCAAGGTCGATGATGTCGCAGGGTTGGGCAGGTTCGGACTTCTCTTATAACGATCTCGCACGCTCGGACACCCTACTCCAACATTATGAATTGACGATCGTTAAAGACCAACTGGAAGACGACCACAAAATCTACACTATCGAAGCAGTTCCACTGGAAAACGCACCGGTAGTTTGGGGTAAAGAAGTTCTCAAGCTTAGAGATGACTATGTGCTTTTGGAACACTCTTTCTACGACCAGGATCTGAAATTGGTCAAATGGATTGAAACTCAGGATATTGCCACGTTCGATGGACGTTCAATCCCAAAGAAACTTCGAATGAAGAATACGGACGATGAAGAGAAGTGGACAGAGGTTGAATATACCCACGCTGAATTCGATGTTGAAATCGACGACAACAAATTTACGTTATTTTCACTCAGAGACTCTAACTGACTCCCTCGAATAAATATTTTTGTGTTTCCGGTTAACGTTCCTTGTTTACTTTAACCATCGCTTGGAGAAACTTGTGGCGAAATAAGCGACGCACGATTCTAACCTGCATCGCGATAGCTTTTGCGACAGCGCTGATTCAACTGGGAATGTCGTTCCAAGTGGGTAGCTACGGTCCGATGATTGAGGGCGCGACCCGTTTCGGTAGCGGACATCTACAGATTCAACATCAGGACTACAAGGACGAGCCTAAGTTAGACCGAACAATACCAAACTCCAAAGACATCATTAAGAATTTAGCCAACATTCCAAATATAACGGCGGTTGCTCCACGATCAGAAAGCTTTGCATTATTAAACAATGAAGAAAAAAGCTACGGTGCGATGATCATCGGCGTAGATGCACTCTCGGAATTTGAAGTCTCTTACCTCCCGGGAAATATTTCCGAAGGCGAGTACTTGCCAACCTCCGATTCAGCCTACACCGGTACGACCCTCACTAAGAATCTAGGCTTGAAGTTGGGAGATGAGATCGTGTTGCTTAGTCATGACAATCTAGGTGGTATTGCTGCTTCGGTACCGATTCTGACGGGAATCTTTACGAGTGGTAACGATCAATTAGACCGCTCTTTAGTTCAGATTCCACTAGAAACATTTAATGACGTTTTTCAGTTAGAAAATGATGTACACCGGATTGTGATCATGGTCGAAAATCCTTTAGACCTTGACTCCACCAAGAAGGCGATCGAACACACGCTGCCACCTTCAACTAGGGTTTACGACTGGCGTGAACTAATGCCTGAAATCAGTCAGAACATTCGACTGGACAAGATTAGTAATGGCATTATTTATGGGACGCTCACAATCATCGTAGTGTTGTCCATCGCTAATACGTTTGTGATGTCAATTTTCGAACGGACTAGAGAATTTGGAACGCTGCGTGCGTTAGGAATGAAGAACTTTGCACTGTTTCGAATGTTTTCGATCGAGTCGATTATTCTCTGGCTACTAGGTGTGTCCCTTGGAATAACGGTGACGATCTTGGGCAATGTACCACTAGCGCACTACGGCATAGCACTAAGCTCATTGGGAGTGGACCAATTCGCGGGTCAGTTCTACTTACCCGATCGCTTGTATCCGCAAATAGACATAAACGTGCTACTAGTCGCACCTCTCGCACTTGGAGTGGGAATCTGTATCACCTCGATGTTCGCCGCCGCGCGAATGTACCGAATCTCTCTCATACAAGCGTTGCGATTCAAAGAATGAAGCAGACTGTGTCGTCTCGGGTTTCTTTGATTTACGCACTGAGTGTCCGCAACTTGTGGCGACAACGCCGGCGGAATACGATCTTACTAGTGTCAGTCATCTGCGCGATCACAGGTGTGGTTGTGCTTAACAGTCTGATTCGCGGGATGCAACTACAGATGGTCGACCAAGTGGTTTACAACCTTAATGGTCATATCACGTTGCATGCGGCCGACTATAGATCGGACCGCGCTATCACCAGAGGGTTTTTAGAAGACTCTGATGAGTTTGCGCGAAAGCTAGAGTCATTAAATCTTGCAGGATGGGCTACTCGCATCAAGATTCCTGCAGTCGTCATGAGTGAACGCGAAACCCGAGGAGTTCAAGTTGTTGGTTTAGATCCAGCTCAGGAAGACATCTCAGTTGTCGCAGATTTGCCCATCGAAGGTTCTTTTCTTGTAAATTCAGCTGACACTCGCATCGTGCTCGGTCGGGCACTTTTGACGCAACTGCAAACCAAGGTCGGACACCGCATAGTGGTCGTAATGCAAGACATCAATAGTAAGTCCATAGAGGTTGGTTTTCAAATCGCAGGAATCTACGACAGCGACTCCGAAGGAATGGAAAAACATGTCATCTTCGCCGGTAAAGGTGCTTTACAAAACTTCCTCGACTCCGAGTCTATAACAGAGCTATCTATTCGCTTCAACACCCGTTTGATTCCCCCTAATGGTCTCGAGTCAATTTCACAGTCTTTTCCAAATCTTGAGGCGGTGGACTGGAAGAACATTGATCCAATTATCGCTTTTATGTACGAATCTATTAATGCAATGGTCTACGTCTGGCTGGCAATTGTGTTTACTGCCCTTGTCTTCGGTTTAATGAACACTTTTATCACCGCAGTGTTGGAACGGACCCAAGAAATCGGACTATGCAAATCGATGGGTATGAAATCTAGCCTTGTGTTATATCAGGTTGTCACAGAGTCTCTCATCATCATGCTCCTAGGTCTAGTCGGTGGCTTAATATTGAGTTGGGGTGTTCTGCAACTCCTCGGTGATGGGATCGATCTCAGCGCGTTCGCTGCTGGAGTTGAAATGCTAAATTTAGCGCCAAAAATCAGACCTGCGGTCGTATGGCAAGACATAAACATCGTGATAGTAGCAACAGTGTCCTTGGCATTAGTTGCTAGCTTGTATCCGGCAATTCGCGCGGTGCGCTTGGATCCCTTGGTGGCACTGAGAGACTAGAGGAATGGAAATCGAACTACTCGCACTGTACGACGTTTCTCGTATTTATGGTAAAGAGGCTACGCAAGTGCACGCTCTTACCGACGTTTCACTCAGCATAACCAAGGGAGAGTTTGTCAGTATTGTCGGTCCCTCAGGGTGCGGTAAGTCAACTCTTCTCAACATCATGGGTGCTTTAGATCAACCAACCAGGGGTGCGGTTCATTTCGACGGCAATAGTTTGAGTGAAATGAGTAATGGCGAACTCACGGACTTACGATTGCAGCAATTTGGTTTTGTGTTCCAAGCATTCAATCTTCTACCAGTACTTACGGCTGCAGAAAATGTCCAATTTATTCTTCAGTTGCTTGGGATCGCGCGCAACGAACGACAATCGCGTACGAGAGAAGTACTTGAAGCGTTAGGATTAGCAGATGTGGCGGACCGTCCAGCTACGGAACTATCGGGTGGACAACAACAGCGTGTCGCAATCGCACGAGCATTGGTTGGAGAACCTGCTCTACTGTTTGCAGACGAACCCAGTGCGAATCTGGACTCGACTGCTACTCGGGAGTTGTGTGAGTTATTACGCCAAATAAATACAGACCGAGTTATAACCGTAGTAACAGCGACGCACGATCCCCTGGTTATGGGTTACACCAATCGAAGTATCCATTTAGAAGACGGGCGCGTCGTAGAGGACAAGACCAATCCATGAGAATTCAACTGACGTGGTTGCTGATATTTCTGGCGTTCTTCCCACTAAGCATCGCAGCCGACAGTAATTTTCGATTGAAAATAAGCACCGAGTTAACGGAAGATACAGCAAAAACTTCGGAAGACGAAGACGCGGATCCCAGTACGCAAAGATTGCTGAATCTTCGTTATCTGTGGTCTAGTTCAAGCGATAATTGGGCATTAGACTTGCAACTCGTTTCTGAGCTTAACTACACACTTGATCAAGAACGAAACCCCTGGTTGCACGCTGTGTCACAATTTGAACGTCAAGATCGAGCATTTTGGACTCTTACGGAAGGATCAAACCACTCTCTGATCGCGTTGGTCGATCGCGCGCAACTGACGTACAAGAATGACTCGTTCCGTGCGTCATTGGGGAGGTTTCCCAATTCTTGGGGACGCGGTCTCGTGTTTCATCCTCTCGATGTCTTTAATGCGTTTGCACCGACACTGGTTGACAGAGAATTCAAACGAGGAAACGACTCTTTGCTCATCGAGTACGCATTCAAATCGGGTTCGGAGTTTCAAGTACTCACTACAGTTCGAAAACGACTCGTTGAGATCCACCGACCCAGTAATACCTTTGCGATAAAGTACTCCATACCGATAGGCATGGCAGAATTTGAAACTGTAGGAGCTATTCACTACGGTGATGAAATTTTTGGCATTTCAACCGCGCTACCTGTCGCCGATTTAGTGTTACGTACTGACGTGGTCCGTACATGCCACGATCAAGCTGATTGCCATATTTCTGGCATCCTGAACATCGACTACACCTTTAGTCTTCTCGGCAGCCCCATTTACATCTTCGGAGAGTACTTTTACAACGGTATCGGAGTGAAGGACCTGAGTCCTGGTTATAGTGCCTTATCCAAAGCACATACTCGAAGACTTGGTCGTGGTGATCTTTTTTCATTGGGTAGGAATCTCCTTGCCATTGGAGCGCATGTCTCCTGGCACCCTTTATGGAATCAAACGATAACCGTACTCACTAACACGAGCGACAAGAGTGCTTTGTTGCAGACTTACGTTTCATTTGCTCCAACCGATCATGCGAACGTGAACTTTGGTCTCCGCGTGCCATTCGGGGACACCAATGAAGAATTTGGTGAACTTATCGTAGACGATGAATTAGCGGTCGGTGGCGTAGCAGGTGTTTTTGCAGAATTCATCTATTACCGTTAAGCTCTCTATGACAAAATGCTCACTCTTTCAAGTCAGCTAGGAACATTACTCCATGAAACTCTCAGTCATCATTAGCCGTTTCCTTAGTAAGAAGACTCTTGGACTCGGTTCGCTCTTGTTGTTGCTGTTCTTCCACGTGTGCTGTATCAGCGCCAATGAAGTCCAAGCCAAGAAGGGTGTGGTATCAACTCGCTCCGAATTAGCGTCACGAGCTGGAGTCGATGCGATGCAACAAGGTGGTAATGCAATCGACGCGATTGTTGCTTCAGCTTTTGCGCTAGCAGTTACATATCCATCGGCTGGAAATTTAGGTGGTGGTGGTTTTATAGTTTTCCGACAGCATGATGGTTCTACTTGGGCGATAGACTTTCGAGAAATCGCGCCCGCAGCTTCAACCCGAGACATGTTCTTAGATGAGGATGGAAACTACGATCCCGATGTCGCTCTTCGAAGTCGCATGGCGAGTGGCGTGCCCGGTTCAGTTGCTGGTCTATTACTCGCACACGAGCGATTCGGAAAGCTCTCGCGGCAAGAAGTTCTCGCCGAAGCCATTCGACTTGCAGAAGAAGGGTTTGAACTTCCAGACGACATTGCGCGACAGATTGCGGGACGTAAGGAAGTTTGGCTACGTTCTAATGGATCTCGTAATAAGTTTTTGGATGCGGACGGTGAGGTATTAGAGGCTGGTTCACTCTTTGTCCAAAAAGACCTGGCTGCAACCTTGCTGCGTATTTCCGAAGAAGGCCGTGATGGGTTTTATAAAGGAAAAACAGCAGAACTCATCGTCGCGGAAATGGCTCGTGGTAATGGTCTAATTTCTCTTGAAGATCTCAAAGACTATACACCGAAGTGGCGGGACCCAATAATTGGGACATACCGCGGGCACTCGGTAATCTCAATGCCGCCACCTTCATCCGGCGGGATCATCCTCATTCAAATGCTCAACATGCTAGAGCCGCACGATTTGAAAGCAAGTGGATTCGGTACCTCATCAACTCTACATCTTATGGCTGAAGTGGAACGTCGAGCGTACTCGGACCGAGCAGAGTATCTCGGCGACACGGACTTCTTCCCGGTTCCAATCGAGACTCTGATGAGTAAGAAATACGCTTTGTCTAGATTTGAGGAATTCGACAAAGACAGCGCAACGCCTTCCGAGAAAGTCACCGCTGGTCAGATTCCTTTAGAAAGCGAAGAAACTACACATCTTTCCGCCATTGACAGCGAGGGGAACGCTGTGGCACTGACGACGACTCTCAACTCAGGTTACGGCAACGGATACGTTGTCCAGGGAGCAGGATTCTTGTTGAATAACGAGATGGATGATTTTTCTGCAAAACCGGGAGTTCCAAATCAATTTGGCTTAGTAGGCGGTGAAGCCAATGCGATAGAACCTAAAAAACGAATGTTGAGTTCGATGACGCCAACAATCCTCGTGCATACAGATGGCCGCATCCTAGTAACAGGATCTCCAGGCGGCTCCACCATTATCACAACAGTGCTTCAAATTATCGTGAATCTCGTTGACCATGAAATGTCTCTCGCCGACGCAGTTGGTAGTCCAAGATTCCACCATCAGTGGTTACCTGACCAGATTACCGTTGAACGAGACAAATTCGACGAGGAGACTCTGGTCGAACTCACCAAACTTGGACACAAAATTGCAACTCGTGCCTCAATCGGTGATGCAAATTCTGCTTTAGCAACAGAATCAAACGTGATCGGTGTTTCCGACCAGAGAAACAAGGGAGCAGCGGTTGGTTTAGACTAAGCACCTCTCGACCGCGTAGTCGCTAGTCCCGTAAAAAAATTTGCCGTTACAGTAACTTGGTTGCGGATGCAACCCATTCTTAAAATGTGTTTGCGCATTGTGGGACGCTGAACGCTTTCGCTTCCTAATCCTTTGGATCAACTGTACTGTGTACCTAAATAGTTTCAATAGTCAACAAACTCTTCGTGTCAAAGACGAAGAGTACGCTTACCATGACCTTAATCGCGCTAGTGACCATGGAGCTGGTGATATTTCACGACTTCCAGTTTCACTGAGGGTACTGTTAGAAAATCTTCTCCGCCACGAAGATAGTTCGACCGTCACTGCCGAAGACATCCAGCACTTAGCGAATTGGAATAAACAACATCCGAAAGATCGAGATATAGCTTACCGCCCCGCCCGCGTGCTAATGCAAGATTTCACTGGAGTCCCTGCAGTAGCAGACCTAGCCGCGATGAGAGATGCTGTCGTTCGCGCTGGCAAAGACCCGCAAATTATCAATCCACTCACACCCGTCGACCTTGTTATCGATCATTCGGTGATGGTAGATCACTTTGGATCTGATGACGCATTCGAAGCGAATGTCGCTCTGGAAATATCGAGGAACTCGGAACGATATCGATTCTTGAAGTGGGGACAAAATGCATTTTCCAACTTTAGCGTGGTTCCTCCTGGAACCGGCATCTGTCACCAAGTAAATCTTGAGTACCTAGCTAGAGTGGTTTGGACAAGTGAGACTTCGAATGGGACGACTACTGCCTATCCCGATACATTAGTTGGAACTGATAGCCATACCACGATGATTAATGCGCTTGGAGTTCTTGGTTGGGGAGTCGGCGGCATCGAAGCTGAAGCCGCGATGTTAGGTCAACCAATATCCATGCTAATTCCGAAGGTTGTTGGCGTACACCTTACCGGTGCTCTGCGCGACGGAGTCACTGCGACCGACCTAGTGCTAGTAATCGTAGAACGGCTAAGGCAACACGGTGTGGTTGGTTGCTTTGTCGAGTTCTACGGCGGGGGATTAGAAACCTTGTCTTTAGCTGACCGTGCGACCATTGCTAACATGGCACCCGAATATGGAGCGACATGCGGGTTCTTTCCAATCGACTCGGAGACGCTAACATATTTACGCTTGAGTTCTCGACCAGAGAGTGTCATTGCGCTCGTCGAAGCGTACGCGAAACAACAAGGATTGTGGCGCGACGACGAAGTTCCGCCGCACTTCTCAGAAGTAATCGAACTAGATATTGCTACGATAGAACCATCCGTCGCTGGACCAAAACGACCACAAGATCGAGTACCACTTGATCGCATACGCTCCGCGTTTGAACTTGCTGCATCCCAGTACGGCGTGGGCGAACAAGACCTTTCTCAGAGTACAGCGATCACAGGTGAAGACTACTCAATCTCCCACGGTGATGTCGTTATAGCTGCAATTACATCGTGTACTAATACCTCCAATCCAGCGGTCATGCTCGCAGCTGGGTTAATCGCGAAGAAAGCTCTTGAACGTGGTCTCTCGGTAAAACCGTGGGTGAAGACTTCACTAGCACCCGGATCAAAAGTAGTTTCGGAATATCTCGAACACACCAACTTGCAAGATGCTCTCAATGAAATCGGCTTTAATTTAGTGGGATATGGTTGTACGACGTGCATTGGGAATTCCGGTCCTCTTCCCGAACCGATTTCCACAGCGATTTCTGGAGGAAATCTCGTAGTCGCCGCGGTCCTATCGGGTAACCGAAACTTTGAGGGTCGAATACATCAAGAAGTCAAGACGAACTGGCTCGCATCGCCGCCGTTAGTAGTAGCTTTTGCTCTCGCGGGTACAACAAAAATCAACTTCAGTACGATGCCAATCGCACAGGACAGTAATGGCACAGATGTCTATCTCAGAGATTTGTGGCCAACGACTGCAGAGTTGCAGAGTCAGTTGCAGAAAGTGTCTGCTGAGATGTTCGCACGGCAGTATGCTGACGTATTCACTGGTCCGCCCGAGTGGCGTTCCATGGATGCTGCCCATACGGCAACCTACGATTGGGCAGATTCGACATACGTTAAGCAGCCACCGTTCTTTTCATCAAATCAGAATTCGAAGGGCGCGGTCGAATTCGACAGTGCAAACATTCTGGCGTTGCTAGGTGACTCGGTGACCACTGATCACATCTCACCGGCTGGTGCAATCCAAGCGACGAGCCCTGCTGGAGAGTATCTACAGCAACACGATGTTGCAGTCAAGGACTTCAATTCGTATGGCTCGCGAAGAGGAAACCACGAAGTCATGATGCGTGGAACGTTTGCAAACATACGTATACGCAATGAAATGGTCCCAGGGACTGAAGGTGGGTATACGCTCCACATACCTTCATCTGAGCAAGTCTCAATTTATGAAGCGTCTCAAAGATACGCGAAGACTAAAACACCGCTTGTAGTGGTCGCTGGAAAAGAGTACGGTACCGGGTCGAGCCGAGATTGGGCTGCAAAAGGTACGAAACTAATCGGTATTGTTGCTGTCATAGCAGAGTCGTTCGAGCGCATCCATCGCTCCAATCTGGTAGGCATGGGTGTCCTTCCGCTGGAATTCCCTGCTGAAATTTCCAGAAAATCACTAAATCTCACGGGCAGAGAGCAGTTGAGTCTGCGGTGTCCCGATGGTACGGACTCGCTGAAACCTAAGCAAGATTTGTCTTTAACTATCGCATACGCAGACGGAAGTAGTCAGACAGTTGAAGTTCGTGCTCGCATTGACACTCCGAATGAAATCGAGTACTTCCGTGCAGGTGGCATTCTGCAATACGTCCTAGAAAATTTGCTCGACAACAGTTAAGCAGGTTCGTAAACCCTAGAGTTTCATAGCATGTCCTTCGAACATCAAGGTGAGTTTCAATCTGACGACGAACAACTGTATCGCGTTCGTCATAGCCTAGCCCATGTGCTCGCGCAAGCTGTACTTCAGCTACGACCGGGTTCCACGCTCGGATTCGGACCGCCGATCAAAGATGGGTTTTACTACGACTTCGCGCTGAGTGAGCCGATTACCGATGCTGACTTTCCAGAAATCGAAAGGCTCATGAAGAAAATCCTTAAAAGTGGGCAACGCTTTTATCAAGAAAACCTCCCCAAGAGCGATGCATTTGTACGACTGGCGGAGATGGGTGAGCCCTATAAACAGGAATATGCCGAAGAACTCTGCGACAAACACGACTTAGACTCGCTTTCCTTTTATCGAAACGGTTCGTTTGTCGACATGTGCGAAGGGCCTCATGTTGATACCACCAAAGAAATCCCTCGAGACTCTTTTAAACTGAGAAGTGTTGCCGGTGCTTATTGGCGTGGGGATTCAGACAACCAAATGCTCACTCGAATATATGCGTGGGCATTTCTCAGCAAAGAAGAGCTAGACAGCTATGTTCAAGCTTATGAATTAGCCCAAGAACGAGATCATAAAAAACTCGGCAAACAACTTGGCATATACACAATCGACAACGACATTGGACGTGGGCTGCCCCTGTGGCTCCCCAATGGGACTATCATTCGTGATGAATTAGAAAAACTAGCCTTTGAACTCGAATTTCAAGCTGGATATCAACGGGTTTCGACTCCACACATCGCAAAACAGGAACTGTTTTTTCAAACTGGACACTTGCCTTACTACGCCGAAGACATGTATCCTCCAATGGAACTTGTGGAGCAGACAGATCAAGGAGAGAAAGTGAAGGAAGCCTATGTACTCAAACCGATGAACTGTCCTCATCATCACAAAATATTTGATGCCGAACCTCGTAGTTACCGAGAGCTACCACTCCGTCTCGCAGAGTACAGTCATGTTTATAGATTTGAAGAGTCTGGAGCCGTCGGAGGACTAGTCCGAGTACGCGGTATGTGCATGAATGATGCCCACATTTATTGCACCGAAGAACAAATCAAGAGCGAGTTTCGAAACGTCATGGAACTCTACGCCGACGCATATAGGATTCTTGGGTTAGAGTCCTACTACCTACGGTTGTCTAAGTCGGATCCAGAGGACCCCAAACGAAAACAAAAGTATGTCGACAATCCGAGCGCTTGGATCAAATCTGAAGCGATCATAGAAGAATTATTGAACGAAATGGAAGTGGACTTTGTTATTGGTGTAGGTGAAGCCGCGTTTTATGGTCCAAAAATTGACGTTCAATTTCCGACTGTTACTGGAAGAGACGAGTCCGTTAGTACCGTTCAGCTAGATTTTGCGGTTCCTGCCCGTTTGGGCTTATCTTACGTCGGCAGCGACGGGCTCGACCACGTCCCTTATTGCATACATCGAGCACCACTGTCTACGCATGAACGCATAGTTGCCTATCTTATTGAACACTACGGTGGAGCTTTCCCCACTTGGCTATCGCCAGTTCAGGTGAAAGTAATCACCGTGTCAGATCAATTTCACGACTACGGTCGCAAAATCGTATCAGCTTTACGTGCACGATTCATTCGAGCTGAACTCGCAGAGGAATCCGACACGGTATCGAAAAAAGTTAGAGCTGCCACTGTGAATAAGATCCCAAACCTTCTCATCGTCGGAAGTCAAGAAGAGCAAGATCGAACAGTAACACTTCGTCGGTACGGAATACGAGAGCAATTGACTTTACCGTTTGAACAGTTCCAAGATTCAATTCAACAAACAATTGACCAACGCGCTCCTGAATTCCGCGTGTTTGAGAAATAACACTGCGTTTCTGAGCTAGAGTTTGTCAGCTTTGCTCTTGAGTGGAGACTTGCAGTCTCATGTCATTGGTGTTTCAATAATCACACGCTTTCCGATATTCCTTTACCTTCTGTACTCAAAAGCACTACATGGATACTCGGCTTTTTCTCGGTCAAGTCCAAAACAATTGCGTCATCGATGTAGAATTGGGTGAATGAGGTGGTAGTCGTTGAAAATCTCTTACTTGTCCCGTGATACTATAGTCATATGTCAGACTGACAATCTCGATTCTGATTAAAGAAATTTTTCGAGACAAGGCGACGCGCCCCAACCATGCCCATGCTATTCAAAGGGCAAATGATGTCAGCGTACTTTCCTACCGTGGGAACACTTCGATTTCTTACAAGTTATTTAAGATAATTGAGACTTCACTCATGCCCGATCGAAATGCCCGCGGGAACCACAACGAAGTTTCAATTTTGAACTTGTTGAAGGAGTGCGAGAAAGAAAATGTGTCACTGCGAGGGAAATGAGAAAATAGTGATTGACTCTCGTCTTCATCGAAAGTTTAGCACTGTCTTCCCCAATGGAACACTGACAAGAACTACAAGACGTGAGTTTTGAAATGCGTCAAAAAATAAACGAGAAGAAATCTGTGTCGTGGTGGGTTTGGATCGGTGGCATAGGAATCGTGCTTTTAGGCAGCGTTTTTTTGCTACTCCTGCGCGATAACAATAGTAACACACCCCCCGGTTTGAAAACTGATTTAACTCTACAGACTCCGGAACTAAGCGTTCCTGATATCTTAGTGTCGCCTAACACCCTTCAAGTTGCTGTGGAAACTGGTCCTACGCTACCACCGTTGGAATTCCCTCCAGGTTCCGTGGAAGAGGCCTGTGGACTAAACGATTTTCCACCTTACCATTACCGAGAAGAAGATGGGAATCGCCCTGTTAATACTCCGTTCAACCGCGAGTGGAAATGGTTGATACCCATCAAGTCAAAAGACGATAGACATTCAGCGAATCCCCCCACGTATCCTAAGCGAGATTGGATACCCTTTGAGTCTGAGGAATGCGTCGCCGCTTTGGAAAAACACATCAATGCCATCAACCCCTATCTGTGGGGTGCGAACAACGAAAACCACCTATTTGCGCTTGTAGTGTTGGATGAGCCGATAACGTTCGGGCGTATCTTTGCGGATCCTACTGGGGATTTTCGCCGCGTGCAGGACGCGTTGTCTCGTTCTGAATGTTTGTTGCGGGGGGATGAAACAAACTGGGAGTTAAAAGATACCTGCCACGCAGAAGCATTTTTGAACTACGCTCTCGTCAATCGCTTTTGCTATGAACCTTACTGGCCTGATGACACTCAGGTATTTGCTCTGCCAAGGGATGGGGTTGTCTTAAGAAATCGGACTTACTATTGGAAAGAAGACAACCCTACTACGGAGCAAGATCGGTTCATGTGGAAACAAGATTTAGAAGACGATTGGGTTCGTATGAAGTGTGAAGGATTAGACCCAAAACTGGAGTTTAATCCAGACCATTATCCAACACTGGTGGCATTGTTAGAATCTACTGCAGACCCTACAAAGAAACGCTCAAAGAATGTGCGTGATCTTTTAATTGAACTGGGGGCACGATTGGGAGATGATGCGGCCGGGTTAACCCGGCGGTTTTATAGAGAATTCAGTCGCTCCTACAATGAGGAGGGATCCAAATACGGTCGGTTTTCTGATGTGGTGACAGGCCGTGGATGGTGGTTGTTTGCTTCAAAGAGAGAACCCAGTGCGGAAAACTACGTTGAAATC
Source organism: Gammaproteobacteria bacterium (assembly GCA_009841615.1). Lineage (GTDB taxonomy): Bacteria > Pseudomonadota > Gammaproteobacteria > Pseudomonadales > Azotimanducaceae > Bin55. The sequence goes on from VXLL01000018.1 coordinate 148,664, forward strand.
TTTAGCATGCTTGCACGAGTGGAGAGCGACAACGTCGACCCTCGTGTCGAGATTCAAATAGATTGGCAGTATGTGGTGCGACATTTGTGCTCGCCTCCATACTACAAAATTCAACCTTTCACTGGACGCTCCCTACTCGTGGAAAATGACGAGCGTTTAAGTTGTAAGGAAATCGTCCACGATATCCGCCTGCAGGGGACAACCTCCCAGGCGTTGTTAAGCGCGTTGGAAAAGTTCGAGCAGGTTGCTTTGGAGCTGGAGGTTTTCGAATAAGCGATCGGAACGATTTTGTGTAAGATGCCCCGCATAATCGTACGAGACTAGACAAACTTCCGTAAGGAGACCGATATAAAGAGTCGCAGTTTGGCTCGTATTTTGACATTCTGACGACAGAGTCTGAAGCGGCGTTTATTCCACGTCTTCGGTCGTGCCGGTGAGTTGCTCGAAATTCCTCTTCAGTAGCGTTTTGACATCAGAACCCGGTGCTACCTCTTTCGATTCGAATCGGTGCTTAGTGCCAGTGATTTCAACGACCTCATAGATATCCCAGCGAGTTTTCGATTCTTGGTTCCAGTTGGAAGTCTTGAATTGAATAGCGACAATATGACGAGGGTGCAGCAACGTATCATTGTGGACCGACTTCCAAAATTCTCCGCATTGCTCAAATAAGTAGTTCAAATTTATTGTACTCTGTAGTGAAGTGCGGAATTTTAGTGCTAGTAAACTTCAAAATACTTCCTTTTAACACCTGTATTTATCAGAACACAAAATTTGTAAAAGCGGTTTGAACCATCCTGAGTTAGAGCTTTCGATGTTTCCGCTGAGATTGTTCGGACCCTCTAGAATTTAGAATGAGGATGCATCAAAACGAAGCTAGAACAAACCAGCTTTCCCCTGGACCGATCTGGTTATGGATCAGTGTTGTTGGACTAGGGTTAAGCGCGGTAGTTGTTGTTTGTCTAGTGCTTTACTGGCCGGGTCGTCCCACACCCGAGGAACCCATCCCACCAGTAAGTGAATCTCGCCCAGGGGGCTACTCCTCGTTACCCACTACAGCACCTACCGCTACGGTCGATACATCTATTCAGTTTCCACCGCTGAAATTCCCACTGGGTTCGATTGAAGAAGCATGTGGTGTGAATGAGTTTCCACCCTATTGGATAGCAGAGGAGACAGGAACAATGAGCGAAGTTCGAAATAGAGCTCTGGAATCCGTTACGTGTCAGACCGCTTTGGAAAACCATGTCAAAACTATCCACCCGTATGTTTGGGCAGCTGCTGATGACTATCGAAACCGTGCAGCCGCTTTTATAAAAGTGGACACACCTTTAACATTCGAGCGTGTTTTTGCAGATCCCGTAGGCGATTCCCTTCGCGTCGAAAGCGCACTGTCCCGTCCAGAGTGTTTGCTAAAGGGAAACGAAAAAAATTGGAAATTGAAAGAAATTTGTCACGCGGATTCGTTTTTTAACTTTGCACTCATTAATCATTTCTGCTTTGACGGAGGTGTTAGGAAACGCCGTCACACAGAGTGGTACAGTCTTGAAGATAACCCCTCTCCAAAACAAGATCGTTTTATGTGGAAGCAAGTTCTTGAGACTGATTGGATGGAAAAGAAGTGCGAGGGATTAGATTCAACGTTAGCTCAAATACATGCACTAGTCATGTCGGTGAGTGAAGCAAATTGGCCTAATCACCCCCAAGAACAGTTGATTAAGCTTGCAGCTCGTTTGGGCGATGAGGCGGCCGGACTGACGTGGGTCGGGCCAACCTGGCGACGAATAGGCGGTGATCTTCCCAGTGGCGGGTATCAATTTGGGCGATTTGCAGAACTGTTTGCTAGTGAAGAATGGCAGTCTTTAATTACAACCGGAACTACCTGGCGTGGTTTTGATACTGGACATTCGAATAGACAGTTCAGTTTCGAAAATTTCATACAAGCTATCGAACTGCTCGCGAGAGATGGTAAACCTAGTACCGAACAAAACAATGCGCTTCAGTTCAATTGGTACGCGGTAGTGGAATATTTGTGTGTTCCCATCTACATACGACCGTCTGACTTCGAACAAATGGGTATCAAACCAGTGAAGTTACAAAGTTGCAAGCAAATCGTCCAGGAAGTTCGCCAACTAGGGATCAATTCCCCTACCGTCATCGCTGCGCTCGACAAGTTCGAACAAGTTGCTTTGGAACTGGAGGTTTTCGAATAAGCGATCGGGACGATTTTGTAAAAGCTGCCCCTCTTTAATCGTACGAGACCAGACGAACACGCCCTAAGGGAACCGATATAAAAAAGTCTCTGTATGGCTCGCATTTTGACATTCTGACGACTAAGATCGCAAAATCGTATCAGCTTTGTGTACTCGATTCATTCGAGCTGAACTTGCAGATGAATCCGATACAGTATCGAAAAAATTAGAGCGGCTACCGTCAATAAGATTCCAAACCTTCTGGTCGTCGGAAGTCAAGAAGAGCAAGATCAGACAGTAACGCTTCGACGATACGGAATACGAGAGCAACTGACGGTACCTTTCGAACAGTTCCAAGACTCAATTCAATAAACGATTTAGCAGCGTGCTGCAGAATTTTGCGTGATAGAGCATTAACACGGATTTTCTTTAGTTCAAGTCTGACTTCGGCACAGGTTCTTCAGTATTGTCGGGGCCAGGTTTCAGACCCTGTTTACTCAGTTTTGTACGAGCAATTCGCTCCGAGCAATGTTCCAAAGTCTCGTTTCGACTTGGTTTTTACCGGTCGGTAGTTTCCTTAGTTTCATAGGACGTTTGCTTGAATTGCTCGTATGCCAACACAGTTCCACCTAGTAAACTTCCCAATAGAAACAAGCGGATTAGCCAGTCTCCAAAATGAATTCCTATGACAGAGCATAAGATTATGAGAGTGGCGCAAACCCAGCTTTCTGATTTTGAGGCGATCGTTGCGAGCAAAATGATCGCTAAGGACGCGGACGCAACTCCGAAGAATTTATAGACGGTTATCCAATCCGAAAGATCATTGAAATTCAAAATCAGTGTTATGACCGTATGAATTATGGCAAGCAAACCTGAAACACGAGCCATTTGCCAACCTATATTTCGCACGAATCGTTCCTAGCGAATTTCAAGAATTCTGATTTTATACGGCCAACCGGCGCACGAGTGTCGCGTCATTGAGAATTAACACGACGAAACTTCTCTAACCCTATAGTTCGTCGTCATGTCGAGCTATCTGCTATGTGTACCGTCGAGTCTAATTGCAGCAATGGTGCTTGCGAGTGCCTCATTGCCTCCGCAAATTGATCTTGAGGGTCTCTATAAAATAGAGATTCCGCCACAATTGAGGTCCAAAGTATGTGTAACTGTATCTTTGAAATTGGTCGAAAGATCAAGTACTCGATCTGCATAACGGTTTTATTCGGTTGCTTTATTCTTGGAGCACAATCCGATAACCAAACTTCCGAAGATGACGAATTGGAAGAAGTATTGGTGGTTGGTTCGGTGATACGCGGTACACCAATTGATGCTTCCCACGCAGTCACTATTGTCGACCGCAACACGTACGAAAACCAGGGAGCTCCACTTGTCGTAGACCTTATAAAAAACCTAGGTGGAAGCAACGGTGTCGCTGGGGAGCGATCGGGCTGGTACAACTCCAGTTTGCCGGCAGCAGTGCCGGAATCGGTTTCTAATGTAAACCTTCGCGGCCTTGGAGCTTCTCGGACGTTGGTTTTGTTCAACGGTAAACGTCAAACATATCTTCCGGCGCGATTGGTCGGTGGGCGGTTCGTCGATTTGAGCGTGCTCCCGAGTGTAGCAATCCAACGTGTTGAAATTCTCAAAGAAGGAGCCAGCGCGATATACGGATCGGACGCAATTGGTGGGATTGCGAACTTTGTCACTCGTCGATCCTTCCGAGGATTTGAAACGTCGGTAGCGGTCGATAGTTTCGACAGCGCTCAAGATATGATTTTCAATGCGATTTACGGCGGCTCGATCGGTGATCTGGGAGATTTCGCAGTATCGTTTGAACATGAACGACGTGCCGAGTTAGAGGCAGAAGATCGAGACTGGGCACTACGGCCATTAGTCGACCCATGGCGCGCAGCTTGGTCGAGTGTAGGCAGCCCGGGTTATTTCTGGTTCCCAAGCGGGATTGATACCGCGACAACTCCACGAGCGGAAGTAATTACAGCGTTGCGAGATGTGCAATGGAGCGGTAAAGTCGATCCTTATTGCAATGAACTTAATGGCTATCCAGAACATCCCGCTGTTGATCCTTACTATTGCATTTTCAACTACCAGCCGTTCGACAACATTATCGAGGAGTTGCAATTCTCGAAAATCTTCGCAGAAATGAATGGGGATCTGGGGGAATCGTCGAACTACCACCTAGAAGCACTCTGGGCACACTCAGTAATGCCCAAGTGGCAAACTCAACCGTCGCACCCACCATTTCCACTGCTCCATCGTGGTGTGCTAGAGATTGGACCTGACCATCCGAACCGAATGGCGTTTTGTGCTGAAGAAGAGTATAGCTCCGATTTTCGTCAAGAGTGTCAGAGTGGCGAAAATTGGTACTTCCGAGGACGACCGTTTGGTAATGGATACGTTGCGAGAACTGCAGAACGAGTGTCTACAACTTGGCGATTCGCAGGTGCTATCGAAGGCAGTCTCGAAGTACGAGAAGGTAAGACAACGTTCTACGAATTAGCCTTCGCGTTATCTGGAGCCGAAGGAAATGTACCCATCCCAGCTATTCTCACCGAGCGTCTGTTCTTAGCGTTTCGCGGCTATGGTGGACCGAACTGCGGAGTCGGAGTCGTCGCGGATACATCTTTGGGTCCCGGCATGCGGGTAGCCAACACTGAAAAAGCTCCAGGTACCGATGGGTGTCTATATTTAAATCCTTTTAGTAGTGCAATGGTGCACTCTGCACTACCCGGGGCAGATTTTTATGATCGGCAGAATCCAGCCTATGACCCGTCGCAAGCCAATGCACCGGAATTGATTGACTGGATGAATAGTGTCTCAGACATCGATAACAGCACCTCACTTCTGGTTCTTGACGCGACTATCAGCGGCGACTTAATTTCTGAGAAGCTCAGTTATGCTTCGGGATATCAGTTCAGATCTTTCACGGCAGAAGGCGAACCCAATGAACATGGGAACTTGCATTTAAATCCTTGCCCAGTATTGGGTGACCAATCATGCCTGACGGGGAATTTCGGTGCTTTTACATTCATTAACGCCTACAACCCGTACGATAGTGAGCAGCAGGTTCATCGTGTATTTGGTGAATTTGCATACGTATTGAACGACCAGATCAATGCGCAATTTGCTCTCAACTTTGAACAGTACGACGAAGCAAGCAGCCTTGACCCTAAGATTGCGGTTCGTTGGGAAGTAAGTGACACGTTTACACTTCGCACGACGCTACAAACGACATTTAGGACTCCATCGGTAGACGACTTGCTTGAAGGGGTTCCTCTGACAGTTACGAATTACGTTAGTCAAGTCGGGGCTTGGATCCCAGTAGATCTCTATGGAGATGAATCACTCGATCCCGAACGCGCGAACACATTCAACATAGGATTGATCGCATCGTTAGCAAATGGAATCAACGTAACACTTGACTACTGGTCGTATGACTTCCAAGATGTAATCGGCAGTATTCCCCACGACGATGTGGATGAACTCTATGCAAACCCAAGTACTAGAAGCTACGTTCAAGAGTTCATCTATTGTGCTAGTGGACGCTCCGACACACTGAGTGACCCATGCGATGCTAGATCTATAACTAGAGTCGAGGTTCCACTTGTGAACTGGCCTGGTGTCGAAACTTCCGGTTTTGACTGGTATGTCACTTCGGTAATGCCATATCTCGACGGCCAACTTAGTGCAGGATTTAGCGGTACATACACGTTAAGCTACGACTTGAAACCGCTTCAATTCGCAGAACAGATCATTCGTCCTAGTGTTAACGCTGCAGGTAAATTGAATTTTGGCAATCCATTGCTCGTACCAATTCCTCAATGGAAATCGCAAATGTTCCTTACTTACTCGTGGAACACAAAGAGTGTAACTACATATGTCAATCACATTTCCTCTTATACCGATGATGCATCGCACGATGGCTTTGGCGGGGTACCCGTGAGCGAATTCGAAGTCGAAAGTTTTACTACTCTAGATATCACAGCACAATGGTTTCTTGAACGTTCTGGATTAAATGTCGCGTTTTCAATCTTGAATTTGACCGACGAACCACCGCCCTTTGCAAATGTCGAGTTCGCATACGACGGGATGACCCACAATCCGAAGGGACGACGTATCAAACTGTCGCTAAGCTATCGACACTGATAGCCTCGAGCGCGGGGAATTCGACGACTCTTTTGTATGCGGGACTACGGGATATTCAAAACTAAGAAGTTAAACTTCAAAACGTATGAAGAGCGTGAAATGATCCAACGTTCACGCGAGTTGTTACATGAGCTCTCGAGCCGGCGCACGGTCAGAGACTTTGAGTGTCGCCACGTGCCAGACGAGGTTATCGAAAACGCACTGAAAACAGCCGTTAGCGCGCCCAGTGGGGCGAATCGCCAACCATGGCGGTTCGTGGTGGTTCGCGACCCGGAAACCAAACAAAAAATTCGTGAAGGAGCGGAAGCTGAAGAACGCGAGTTCTACGAACATCGGGCAACTGCGGAATGGCTGGCCGCTCTCGCTCCCTTGGGAACGGACGAGAATAAACCATTTTTGACTGAAGCACCCGTGCTGATTGTGGTGTTTTTGGAACGATTTGGAATGGATGACCAAGGCAACAAGGTCAAGAACTACTATATGCCAGAGTCTGTAGGACTCGCATGTGGTTTTCTAATCGCAGCCCTGCATCACGCGGGACTCGCTACACTAACGCACACGCCTAGTCCCATGGGTTTTCTCAATGAGATCTTGGACCGACCATCACGAGAAAAGCCTTTCCTTCTACTTGTCGTCGGTTATCCTAAATCCGACGCTCGTGTTCCCGACATCACTCGATTACCATTTACAACCACGATTATCGACTGGATGCAGAAGAGTTAAATACCAGTAGTTTCCGTTTCTTTGGAGGCGGCAACCTCTTCCTTTAATTCGAGGAAATCGATGATGATCTTCGCAGACTCTATCAGCAAGGCATCAGGTACATTATTTTCTTCTTCTTCCTCGACGATATCGTCTAAAGTTTCCCTGAGATCTTTCAGTGTTTCAACTGGTTCCAGCCCTCTCGCGATAAATCGCTCGTTTTGGGTGCTCAATCGCCAGGAGTTGTAATCATCACGCTCCTTTTCTCGTTCGTTGAAATTGAGCGATCGAACGACACGATCCCGGTCCCGTTTGATCCGATCTTCCAATGCATCGAAAAACAGAAATTCCGGATCATTGGCAATTCGCTCCCGATGCAATTCAGTTAATCTTGGCAACAGTGTCCCAATTAACGGATCGTGCTTTTCGCTAGCTGGGTCAATAATATCGTGTTTCAAAGCTTCATCGTAAGTACTCTCACCGATGTTTTCTGAATCGATAAGCTCGGGATACTCTATGTCGGGTATTACACCCTTGTTTTGAGTACTATGGCCCGACACTCGATAAAATTTTTGCTGCGTTATCTTTAACTTTCCATGAGAAAGTGATTGCAAACTTTGTACCGTACCCTTACCAAAAGTACGATTTCCGAGAATGATACCACGACCATAATCTTGAATAGCGCCGGCGAAAATTTCTGACGCTGATGCCGATCTCCGATCGACAAGAACTGCCAATGGTCCCTCCCATGCAACTTTATTGTCCGAGTCCCGTAACTTGATCACTCGGCCGGCTGCATTTTTTACTTGCACCGTAGGACCGAAGTTAATGAACAACCCTGTTAACTTGTTGGCTTCGTCCAATGAACCGCCACCGTTTCGGCGTAGATCAATGATCAGCCCAACGATACCTTCTCTTTTCAACTCTCTGATTAGTCGCTCGACATCACTAGTCGCGCTTCGATAATTTCTGTCTCCCTGACTCCTTGCCTCAAAGTCTTGGTACATTGAAGGCAAGTCGATGACGCCAATTTTTTTGACCTCTCCAGTGAGTGGATTGGGATCGAGTTCGACTATTTTCTTTGTGGCAGCGCTAGACTCTAACTTACACTCGTCGCGTTCGATCGGCACAAACTTTCGTTCGCTCCCGGTGTCTTCAGAGCTCAGCAGTTCTAAATATACAGTTGTATCCTTCGGACCTCTAATTAATGTAACAACTTGATCAAGGCGTTTTCCTCTGATATCGATTATCGGAGCATCTTTGCGTTGCCCAACACCGACGATGCGATCACCCTCTTCCACACCCTCTTTTTTCTCAGCTGGACACCCTTTAATCAATTCCCGAATTACGATGTATCCGTCATCTGAACCCTGTTCCAATATCGCTCCAATGCCGAACAGAGACAAAGACATTGAAATATCAAAATTATCCGATGCACGTGGGTTTAAGTACTCAGTGTGAGGATCGTAATATGTCGAAAAAGAATTCATATATGCTGAGTACGCATCCTCGGATATGGCCTGTACTTCTCTGCTGAGTGCTTGCGTGTAAGTTCTAGTTAAGTGTTCGATTGGGTCTTCTTCAGGATCGCGTAAAGTCAATGCAATAATTTCATCGACTAAATACTTCTCCCATAGCTTGTTTGCTTCAGACTTGTTCGCCAGCCACGTTCCCTCTTCGTCTCTATTGAGACGCAAGAACTCATCGGTCTCCAGGTCGAAGGAGTTGATACCTTTTTTTAGCCGCTTTAGAACCCAAGTGAACCGATCAAATTGACGCTTTTGAATTCGGTTATAAATCTCGAACGCAGCGTCTAGCTTTCCACTCTTCAAATAGTCATCAAACAGTGTCTTGTGTGGTTCGAATTCTTTGATGTCGGATTTCAGGAAAAACTGCTTTCGCGGATCAAGTTTCTCCAAGAATCGATTGAACAAGATTTCTGACACCTCATCATTGAGTGGTTTCTGCCTAGAAAAGTGATTAAGTTTTACTTGATCTACTATCTGCTTAGTAACCGCCTCATGTGGACTCTCAGGCTCCAACGGTGCTGGTCGGGTTTCAATGTCAATAGTCCCGATAGTTGACTCGTCCGCTGATGAACTCAGAGATCCCAAAGCTCCGAAGACGATCAACGGAACCAAGCTCAGAGATGCAAGAATTTTTTTGTTCATATCAATTCCTTAATTTATTGCGGACAAGTAGAGTTTGATTTTATGCGATTTCAACCATTCAGTGATAATGCCTGTCCGTACATAAGCACACAGTAACAAAGATGACTCAGGTTACTCATTCGTTACTCTAAATAAATGAAAAATCGACGTAAGCGTGGTAACCAATAACGATCTAAATTGAACGAAAAGGATATTGTATGCGCGCGTCCTATGACCCGATCCCGATCGATCGCACCAATAGCTCTTGAATCTTTGCTGTCATCACGATTGTCGCCCATCATAAAGTACTCGCCTTCTTCAAGTGTAAAAGGACCAAAATTAGCAATTCGAGATCGACTACCACGACGCCGTTGAATAACTCTACTGTCACCAAATATTTCTTCGCGTACGTATTCCACCCGGTCGTCCGCAATCAAGTGCAACCGCTTGATTTCTTCATCGTTTAACACCGTATAGACCGCCGGTACGTTGTTTATGTAGAGGTCATTGTCGTGAAGTTCAATCGTATCTCCCCCAACCCCAATGACACGTTTTATCAGCAGCGTCTTCTCGTCCTCAGGACTCGGGAAAGTGACGATGTCACCGCGTTTCGGATGCGACCATCGGGTGATGCGTTTTAAAGTAAAAGGCCAGCGGATATCGTACGCGATCTTGTCAACAACAACTCGATCACCAGCAATAATACCCGGGTTCATGCTCCCCGAGGGCACATGGTTCCAATCTGCGATAGCCGATCGAAATAGCAACATGAGCACGATAAATACGAAGAAACCGCGCCATTCTCGCCAAAAGTTGAAAAGTGCTCTCCCCCACTTTATGTTCTGTAGCCGCGTCAAGAGGCTAGTGCTTTGTACCGGGAGGTCTTTCTGTTTTACTTGAGGATCGTGCATTACGAGGTCTTGGCTCGACTCACCTAGAAATATATCAGAGATTGAATTTTAAGGCTCGTCTTGTCGATAGCTTCTAAGCTTACTTAGTGCGATGGGTCCTGCGCTCAAACTCTTCGAGTTGTTCGACTGTTGGTTCGGTCTGATACTTAACTTTCCACTCGTGGTAACCTATCCCATATATCAGTTTTCGGGCTTCCTCGTACTCGATCGCTTCGCCTTCGTCCGCGCTGGCGGAAACGTACCACTTCGATAGACAATTGCGACAAAATCCTGCGAGATTCATGAGGTCTATGTTCTGCACATCTGACCGGGTTCGTAAATGTGAAACAAGTCTGCGAAAAACTGCAGCTTCGATGCGGTCTTGAGAAGAATTTCGTTGTTCCATTAGTTGTTATCCAGTGGTTGGCTCAGGACGGTGATCGCGCAGAAAGACAAAAGTATCCCGTGTCGATCGCTCACTTGAATAGTAATAACCTTCCGCGTTAAACTCGCGCAATCGACTTGGATTATCCAATCGATTTAGCACAACGAATCGAGCTAACAACCCTCGTGCGCGTTTCCCAAAGTAACTCATAAACCGATAGTCTTCTCGATGTCGTTCCAAAAATTTACAGTGCACGACTCGATAATTGATTTTCCGTGCGAGGTCATCGCTTAGATATTCATTAGAGGCAGCGTTTACTAACACAGGCGATCGATGGTTCGCTAGTTCAACGTTCAATGAATCGGCGATTTCGTCGTTCCAATAGGCATACAAGTCAGTTCCATGGCTATTTGGTAGATCGGTTCCCATCTCCAATCGATACGGTTGAATGGCGTCCAGTGGTCGCAACACTCCATACAGACCAGAGAGTATTCTGAGCCGACGTTGCGCCGCGGTGAGATCTCTTTCTCCAAAAGTCTCGGCACCCAGTCCCAAATATACGTCTCCCCGAAAGGAAAGAATAGCGGGTCGGCGTTTTCCGTTTGGTGCAGTCCAATTCTGATACCGTTCATAGTTCAAGTCTGCTAAATCGTCGCTGATATTCATCAACTCTTTTAGATTACTAGCGCTCAACTGTTGTAATTGAGAAATAAGCTCAGTAGTACGATCGTTAAATGATGGATCGGAGCGTTTGCGCGTCGTTAGTTTTGTCTTGAAATCTAGATTTTTCGAAGGTGATAACACCGTCAACATAAAATTGCACCCATAAATTTGGTTTACTACCATACAGTGTACACATTGGCCTCAGAGAACACGGTTTCCACAACCTTTATGTACCGACCTCAGCCGCAGAGTAAAACGGACAATTTCTCAGTCAAAAGCACGAAATTCTCACACGACATCATTAAACACTAGCAATGTACATGGATATGGAAATTCGTGGAATCTAGAGGTAAGACATGGGTAGGACGAGTCCGAAGCCGAAATGAGGATGTGTTTAGCATCCGACCTGAGTTTGGATTTCTAGCCGTAGCTGACGGCATGGGTGGAACAAGTGCCGGCCATGTTGCCGCGCGCATCGCAATTGACGAAGTCTCGAGCACACTCGCCAACATTAGCGACAGCCGTACGTTACAACCTGACGACTTGATCGAAGCCGTAGTTCATGCCAACTCCATGGTCTTCGACCGCGGGCAGACCTATTCAGATTTCGCGGGTATGGGCACCACCATTGTATACTGTATCGTAGACGAGTTGCTGGCGACGTTTTGCCATGTTGGTGACTCTCGTGGATACCTATTTCGCAAAAAAGAACTCAAGCAAGTAACAAAAGACCATTCGTTAGTGCAGGAAAAAGTTGATCGCGGTGAGATGACAGCAGAAGAAGCTCGAGTGGCCCCAATGCGTAATCTGGTTACGCGTTCCGTGGGTCCGCAACAAACCGTCCTACCCGAAGTCACGAATGCAGAACTTCAACCTGGGGACTGCCTCATGCTCTGTAGCGATGGAATCTCAGATTTCGTCCCTCACCCCGAAATTCAAGAAGTCATGGACGCTCATTCACACAACCTCCGGTTCCTTGCATCCATGCTAGTGGAAACAGCCGACAAACACGGAAGCACCGACAATATTACGACGGTGGTTGCAAAAATATGACCAGGTTCGTTCAAGAAGTGATAGAAGCAAAGTTAACCGCTTGCGATCCGATACATTTAGAAGTCGTTAATGAGAGTGGCAGTCACAATGTTCCGAAGGGTTCCGAGACTCACTTTAAAGTTGTTATGATCAGTGATAAGTTTGAAGGGCTTCGATTGATTCAACGACACCGCATGATTAACGAGATCTTGGAGGAAGAACTCGCGGGACCGATACATGCGCTGTCGCTGCATCTTTATACCAATCAAGACTGGGAAAAGAGGTTTGGATCTATTCCAGCGTCGCCACCTTGTCGCGGTGGCGAAAAGGCTACCTAGCCCTTAATTCCGTACCACTATCCGATGTACGTTGCATCTTTCTATCGCTTCGTGAAAATCGAGGAAGTCGTACGTGTTCGCGACTTTGTCGTAGATCTGTGTACCCGATGTAGAGTTCAAGGAACTTTTACTGTCGCCAATGAAGGTATTAACGCCGCACTCGCGCATCCGAACCTTCGAGTGTTGGAGACAATAGTTGAGCAAATCAAAGCTCGTCTCGCCCTGAAGGTGTTGCGACCTACCTTCTCACGAGCAGATCTCGACACACTCCCTTTTGACAAACTGTTGGTACGAATACGTCCCGAAATTGTCTCCTACGACACACCCTTTGACTTCACGTTGCCAGCTCTCCCAAAAGTGACCTCCGTTCAATGGAATGACTTGCTCCGGGCAACCGACACTGTTGTGCTCGACGTGCGCAATCAATACGAACATGACCTTGGTCGGTTTCGAAACTCGATTCAGCCACAGACTAAGAACTTTCGAGAGTTCAAAAACTTCCTTCACCAGCAAAGTGAGATCGATTACGATCAGCCAGTAGCTATTTATTGCACAGGTGGTATCCGTTGTGAAAAAGCCGCGCAATCTATGTTCAAGTTGGGTTTCAAGTCCGTGGTACAACTTGACCGCGGAATCCTAGGGTACCTAGAGGAAAACGCGGAAGACTCACTTTGGGAGGGTGAGTGTTTTGTTTTTGACCAGCGCGTTGCTTTGAACGAATCCCTGATGGAAGGGGTTGCGGAACTCTGTTTAGCTTGTGGTGGTCCGGTCACTTCGAACGACAAGAACCATCCTCACTTCGAGCACGGTATCAGTTGTTCAGCATGCCACCAAGACCTCACTCCTTCGACACGCGCGCGCCGATCAGAACGTTTGCGTCAACTATATCTTGCTAGTATGCGCGAAAACAATAGATCAGTGGAGCACAAAGTTTCATTGGAAGGCTTGCCAGTCTAGGAAAATTGTGAAAGCAGGAGAAGCGCAAAACACTAGCAACATCGTTAGAGCATCTCCACAGCACAACGCTGAGCGATCGACGTACGAATTGAACAAGACAAAGAAGAAGCTACGACGTCTAGTCGGACAAGCTATCGCTGACTACGACATGATTGAAGCGGGAGACCGCGTCATGGTCTGCCTATCGGGAGGCAAAGACTCTTTTACGTTACTTGATACACTGATTTCTTTACAACACAACGCGCCCGTGGATTTCAGTTTAGTCGCAGTCAATGTCGACCAAATGCAACCAAACTTTCCCGAGGAGGTCATACCCGACTATTGCAATGCGCGAAACATTGAGTACTTTATCGTTCAGGAAGACACGTACTCTATAGTGACTAAAGTAACACCGGAAGGTAAGATATATTGCCCTATCTGTTCGCGTCTGCGTCGTGGAATCCTTTATACTACTTCCAAGAAGATCAATGCAACAAAGATCGCGCTTGGGCATCATCTTGACGATGTTGTTGAAACTCTTTTTCTAAATTTGTTTTTTGGTGGCACAATGAAATCTATGCCGCCATATCTGGTATCAGACGACGGAGAGCACCACGTGATTCGCCCGCTGTACTACGTGCGTGAAAAACTGATCGCGCGCTATTCGAAGATGCTAAATCACCCAATAATTCCATGTGATCTTTGCGGTTCTCAGGAGCACCTCCAGCGTCAACAGATTAAGTCTCTACTCAAAGAGTGGGATCAGACTCATCCAGGTCGCGTCGAAAACATTGCCCGCGCAATACGAAACGTTAAACTCTCCCATCTTGGGGATCGGCATCTATATCCATTCGGTAAAGACACAACCAATCCAGAGGGGAGATTACTCGACATACGAGAGGAAGTTCTAGCTCAACATGACTGACCCTGTAATCGTTCCGTATTCTCGGTTATCGGTTTCCGCCCGTAATGAATTGATTGAGGAGTTTATCACTCGCGACAGCTGTGTTTGGGATGGCACCCTAGATGAAAAACGAGAGCAAATCCTACGAGCTCTACGCACAGAACGAGCAGTTATTACTTTTGATACGAAGAGTAACACGGCCGACATTCGGCCCACTGAACAATTACAAAAATCTAATCTCGGCCACGATTGAACTATATCACAGCAAGTCGTGTCTAGTACGCATTTGACCGTAAACAATATTCATTGCCAACCGGGGTCTCAAGAACTCTTTAATGGTTTGAACATATCTGTCAGCACAGGTGAAATCATTGAATTACGGGGACCCAATGGTTGCGGAAAGTCTACTCTTCTTCGAATTATGGCTGGTCTGCAACAACCAGACTCCGGCAGCATCACTCGATATGTAGATCCAATAGGGTATCTAGGGCACAAGTTCGGCCTTGCGAGTATTCTTACGGTTCAGGAAAATCTTCGGTGGACAAGTGTGCTGACCGGCGCGAAATTCGATACCGTCCGAGCGCAAGAGTTCCTCGAAAAATTTGAACTTCGTACGGCAGTGAACAAACTGATTCAAGAACTCTCTACCGGACAAAAACGACGATGTAGTTTTGTGTGTTTGTTAATTGGCAAGTACGAATTGTGGTTGCTGGATGAACCTTTTGCCTCCTTAGACAGTAAAGGCGAGGAACTCGTTCGAGAACTGATTCAGGAGCATTGCGGAAACGGTGGCAGTGCTGTGATTGCTTCTCACGCAGCTTTGCCCCTAGCTCAAGCAATGCAAGTCGATCTCGGTATCAGTTAATGCGGTTCTGGGCATTGTACCAACGGGAAATGCTGATCGAATTTCGATCTGGCGTGGAATCGTTTATTCCACTGGTCTTCTTCTTGCTCGTTGTCGGTACGTTCGCGTTCACTTTGCGCAGCTTCATTTCGGGAGACGCTAGAGTCTTAGTCGCTGTAATTTGGATTACCACGTTGTTTACAAGCATGCTCTCTTTAGACAAATTATTTAAACGCGATCATGCAGACGGAACTCTTGCGGTAGCTGTCCTTCATAGTGAAGCGATTACCGCGACAGTCGTAACAAAGCTAGTTACACACTGGAGTGTAACAGGGATTCCGATTACTCTTCTCGGTCCCGTGGTTGGACTACTTTCCGGGATGCACTTTGACCATGCACTAATGCTCGGTTTTACCCTCTTAATTGGTACTCCGACCATTACCATGCTTGGTGCTCTCGTGACTGCCCTGCTTGTAGGTCTAGGCCGCGGAGGCGAGTTACTCACGGTCTTGATTCTACCGTTGTACATCCCGATTTTGCTTTTTGGGATAAGTGTGTGTCACTTACACATCGAAAGTGCATCTTATACATCAGAATTGCTATGGTGTTTTGCTTTACTAACAGGTTCAACAACTGCGATCCCATTGGCATTAGGACCCGTGCTGAAAATGAGCCAAGACTCTTAGTATGAAATTCATTCCTACATGGCTGCATCGTTTAGCTTCACCTCAGCACTTTTTTGGGGACATCAAGTCGTGGATCATGTGGTTGTACGTCTTGGGCACGATCGGTTTCTTGGTAGGATCAGTTTGGGGGCTAGCATTCGTTCCGCCGGAACGTTATCAAGGGGACAGCTTTCGGATCTTATATGTGCATGCGCCTATCGCACATGTAGCTCAACTGATCTACATATCGATTGCCGTCGCGGGGGTCGTTCACCTCGTGTGGAAACTCAAAATGGCTGATGTTTATATGTCTGCGGCCGCGCCAGTTGGTTGTTGGTTGACCGCATTAGCATTAGCTTCAGGAATGATTTGGGGGATGCCAACCTGGGGCACCGCTTGGGTGTGGGACGCAAGGATCGTATCAACACTAATCCTACTTTTCTTGTTCTTTGGGCTCATCGTTTTGCGTCGAGTTGTTCCCAATCCTACACGAGCAGCGACAGCATTGAGCATTCTCGCAATTGTCGGAGCCATCAATATTCCAATTATCAAATATTCGGTTGAATGGTTTGAGACGCTACACCAACCTGCCAGCATAGAATTGTTTGGGGACATCGCCATAGCACCTGTTTTCCTTACTCCGCTCTTCATCAATATTGCCAGTATCTATGTACTAGCTGCTGGTTTTATTCTTGCAAACATGAGGTACCTAGTGGTCGAACGGAACGCATCGATGACCTGGATTCAAGGATGGATTCGAGGACAAAGTCAATGATGGAACTACTTACAATGGATGGACACGGTATTTACGTGTGGAGTGCTTACATCCTCACTACCTGTGTCTTGTTAGGATTGGGTATTTATCCCTTTATCCGACTCTCGCGATTGAAACAACGGTACCAAGAGGACAACGAGCTCAAGTGAAATCTCATCGCCGGCGCAAGTTAACAATCATCATTTTTTTGTTCGTCGGTTCTCTCGCAACAGTACTCATTTCGATCTTTGCACTTCAAAACTACATCAATCATTTTTACTTACCAGACGAAATCGTTAGTGGCGAGGTACCGCTCGAACGCAAAATCCGGGCGGGTGGTTTCGTCAAACCCGGGAGCGTTGTACACGAATCTGCGGGTCTGGGAGTTCAGTTTGACATTACTGATTTGAATGACGCGACGTTTCGAGTGCACTATGAGGGAATCTTACCCTCTTTATTTCGGGAAGGCCAAGGTGCGATAGTAGCAGGTAGGTTAAACAAAAATGGCATATTTGCCGCGAGCCATGTATTCGCGAAACATGACGAAAATTACGTACCACCAGAATTGAAAGGGATGGTTGAGCACGATGATCCCTGAACTAGGTCACTTTAGTGCATTTTTAGGCTTAATGAGTGCAGTTGGAATCGCGCTCTTTGGGTTCTTTGGAGCGAACCAGAACCGTGCCTCATGGGTGGATATGTCCATCCGCCTCACAAAAGTACAAGTGGCAGTCTTGACGTTGTCGTTTTTACTTCTAATTACAGCGTTTCTCGATGATGACTTCTCAGTACTCTACGTCGCGAATAACTCCAACACTGCACTGCCGTGGTACTACAAAGTTAGCGGGGTCTGGGGCGCGCATGAGGGGTCGTTTTTACTATGGACTCTCGTAACTGCGGTGTGGACCGTACTCGTCGCGACTCGTGCCCGGCATATTTCGCTGAAACTACATGGGTATGTACTCGGTACGCTGGGCGTGCTGAGCTTCATGTTTCTCGCGTTCCTTCTCTTCTCGAGTAATCCATTCGAACGCTTAGTTCCGAATGTCCCGATACAAGGAGCAGATCTCAATCCCGTGCTTCAGGACATTGGACAGATCATTCACCCACCGATGCTGTACATCGGATACGTCGGATTTGGTGTAACGTTTGCGTTCGGAATCGCAGCTCTTGCTACTGGAAAGATCGATTCTGCTTGGGCTCGATGGGCGCGACCCTGGGTCAACATCGCATGGTTATTCTTGACCATTGGTATCGTTTTAGGCAGCTGGTGGGCTTACTACGAACTTGGTTGGGGGGGATGGTGGTTCTGGGATCCCGTCGAAAATGCCTCTTTCATGCCTTGGTTAGCAGGAACCGCACTTATTCATTCATTAGCTGCTACCGAGAAGCGAGGTGCGTTCAAGAACTGGACGATTCTACTCACGCTTTTAACGTTCACCCTAGTACTAATGGGAGCATTTCTCGTCCGGAGTGGTGTGTTATCCAGTGTACATGCGTTTGCGGTAGATCCCCAACGGGGACTGATTTTGCTGACAATTTTTGTCCTAGTTGCTGGTGGTTCCTTAGTACTTTATGCGTTTCGCGCGCACACACTCAATACGCAAGTACAGTATTGGGGCGTGTCTCGCGAACTCTTGCTACTGATCAACAACGCGCTACTTGTAATCGCGGTATTCACGATATTGTTAGGTACGTTGTATCCTCTTGGACATGAATGGCTAGTTGGCGGAGACAAGAAACTATCCGTTGGCGAACCGTACTTCAATGCCATGTTCGTACCAATCATGTTGTTGCTTTCATTCGCCTTAGCCATCGCTCCGATCTCGCGTTGGAAACATACTCCTATGCGATTAGTTTTAAACGCACTCATATTCTTGGGTGGTTCGGCAGTGGTTGCGCTACTTCTACCTTGGATATTAGCTGACGGGGTACACCTTGGTGTGTCTTGCGCGGTAGCACTAGCAATCTGGATCATGGTGACCCACGCGATCGCGTGCTATCGACAACGAAATGCACTCACTTTGGGATTCATTGGAATGTCGGTCGCACATGTTGGTTTTGCAATCGCGGTGATCGGCGTCGCGGTGACTAGTGTCTATACCGAATCTAAGGACGCACGTCTGAAAATCGGTGAGTCCCTAGAAGTCAGCGGTACCGACTACGAACTAGTAAGCGTCCAACCGACCGAATCTCAAAACTTTATTGGCGAACGAGCTCGATTTGATTTTGGAGTTCAGGGGTCCCTGTTCCCCGAACGGAGGTTTTACTCAATTCGAGAACACATCACGTATGAGGCAGCAATCGCACCCGGCATCTTCAAGGATAGATACATAACCTTCGCGGGTCCCATGGAAAACGACACCTGGGGG
Source organism: Gammaproteobacteria bacterium (assembly GCA_009841615.1). Classification (GTDB taxonomy): domain Bacteria; phylum Pseudomonadota; class Gammaproteobacteria; order Pseudomonadales; family Azotimanducaceae; genus Bin55. The sequence continues at coordinate 167,652 of VXLL01000018.1, forward strand.
GTCGAAATTCAAGATAAACCATTTCAACGATGGATTTGGTTTGGAGCAGTGGTCGCAGGTCTAGCGGCTCTAATCGCGATGCTCGACAAACGATATCGCAGGTTGTCGCAAAGAGATTTAGAGACCAGATATTCAGAGTAATGCAGAAACGCTTAAAAACGCGATTGTTACTAGTAACACCATTAGTTGGTTTTGGAATTCTGGTTTTTTTCCTAGGGATTGGATTTAGGCTAGGGAAACACAACGTGCATCCCTCCGCGGTGTTAAACGACCCGTTTCCGGAGTTTTCCAGTGTGAACCTTCTGGATGACGAACGTATTAGACGAGAAGATCTGATTGGAACATTTCGTCTAGTTAATGTTTGGGCGTCGTGGTGCACCGCCTGCGTTGAAGAACACGATTTACTCTTGGAATTGGCTAGATCAGGAACAATTTCAATCATCGGAATTAATTACCGCGACCAAGCCGAAGACGCGAAGACATGGCTATATGAACGAGGCAACCCCTACGAGAAAGTAGTGGTAGATGCACAAGGCGAGATCTGCGTCGACCTTGGCGTTTACGGTGCTCCTGAGTCTTTCTTGGTCGACCCAGAAGGTATTGTTCGCGCCAAACAAGTAGGAGTTTTGACACGTACAGTATGGTTGGAAGAATTTGAACCATGGCTTGAGACACAAGTAGAGCAGAACTGAATGTTGCTAATTGTTCTAGTGAGCCTTACATTCTCGGTAGCCCAATCGATTGACGGCTTTGTGTTTGAACAAGAGTCGGAGCGAAAGCGATTCGGGCGATTAATCGAAGAATTTCGATGCCCCCAATGCGTTAACACGAACTTGGCGGGATCAGATGCACCGATAGCGCAGGACTTGCGAAGGACAGTTTTTTCGTTGATGCGCGAGGGAAAATCTGACCAAGAAATTCGAAATTATTTACGAGAACGATATGGAGACTTCATCCTGTTTAAACCACGGTTTACACCGGGCACTTGGGCTTTGTGGGGGACCCCCATAGTCCTGTTACTGCTCGCGACGTGGTTCTTGATGGGAATTCGAGAAAAACGCAAAGCGATCACACTCAATTTGCGCGACATACAACGTGTCCAAGAAATTTCAGGTGAGCGTCAGTGATTCTGACTTTGGCTGCGATCATTCTGCTAGGTGTAGCCGTCGGTGGGTGGATATACCTCGACACTCGGTACCAGCAAGACGCACAACGTTGGTCTCGCCGCGACGCAAACCTCGCAATTCATGCGGAACGCGTTGCTGAGGCTGAAAGAGATGAAGCCGAACAAGATAAGGTAGAAGCTGACCATCTCTTGTTGAATGAAGTAACCGATGAAGAACCTGAAACACCGGTTGGACCTCGGTCGTTCATATTGCAAATTGCCGGGTGCGTATTGGTATGTGTTTTGGGATTTCTGGGATACTTGGTTTGGGGTGATCTGCAAGCATCTACGCTTGAACGATTTGGGCAACAACTCGCAGAATTGCCGAATTTAGAACCCGATCAACAAGCACGACAGGTTAAGAAACTCATAGCACAATTAGAACGACGGAACAATTCTCGTCACCGCAGTGCTGCTTCGTCCTACTATCTCATCAGCGCTTACACTCTCGTCGACGATTTGGACGGTGTTATTCGAACGCATAAACAAGCAGAGGCTAATAACATGACCTCAGTAGACTCGGATGTTTTTCGAATACATGCAGAAGAGATGGTGTATGGTGAAGTTACTGCCGATGCTCTACGAGTGGCGGAACGGGTATTAGCTACCGTACCCGACCATCCCAGCATCATGCGACTGTTCGGAGTAATGGCCTATCGAGACGAAGAGTACATTAAGGCTCGAAATTTTTTTGAACGCGGCATTCGCAACACACAAGATCCGGATCTTGCTCGGCAACTTGAGGTATATATAGATGTGACCAACGAACAGTTGAACGAAGACCATATCGGAATCCGTTTGAATATTGATGTTCAAACAGTGAGTGCTCCAGGTTTGTGGTTGACCGTGTTCGCGCAAGCAGCTGAAAACGACCCACCAATAGCGGTAGTTCAACGACCTTTTGTACGCAAGACTAACTACAACATTGTCTTAGACGATGCTGTAGCTATGCTCCCCCACGTACTGTTGTCAGATGCAAATCGTGTCCGGGTGATTGCAAGATTGTCGCCATCACAGTCAGTCTTGAGTACCGATGCAATTAAGGAAGTATCTAGTGGCTGGCTTGATCCATCGACTTTGCCAAAAGTTTCCCTACGTCTTTCAAACAGGGCTACCGAGGATGGCATCTCCATATCTGTGAGCCTCGGTACTGGAATTGCTGCGGAAGACGATGCGACTGTCTTTATTATTGGGCGCACCGTCGCAAGTAAGGACGGAGATCCACCACTGATCGTAAAACGCGTAAGGAAACGCGACTTACCTTTAGACGTTGTACTTACTGTCGAAGACGCCATGCTACCTCTCGAAGAGCTACCAGAAGAAGGTCTGGAGGTGTACGCCCGTCTCTCTAGAACGGGCAATACCACACGCGCCAACAACGATGTTGAAAGTAATCGCGCACAAGTTCAAGTTGGAAACTCCACACGTCTGATTCTCGATGAAGTGGTTCGGGAGACGGATTTGATTGATGCGGACTCAGAGGCAGGGATGTAGCAGACTTCAACATGCATAATTTTTGTTTAATCTATAAATTACCGAGGATTGAAAGTAATGGCTAACTGGCCTTTCTTGCAAAACGGCAAACCGATCCATATCACAAGTGCTGACGGAGTTTTCTTATATACCGACGACGGTCGAGAAATACTGGATGGAGCCGGAGGTGCAATTGTGTCCAACATTGGCCATGGACGGACCGAAGTTGCCGATGTCGCACGGGACTCGGTACTTAAACTAGATTACATCATTCCCCCCTGGAATTGCGACGAACGTGAAGCACTGGTCGAACGGTTACAGAAGTCTTGGTTACCCCCCGAATTCAATCGATTTCATTTCACGAGTGGCGGTTCGGAAGCGATCGAATCTGCTATGCGCATTGCACAGATGTATTTCGCTGCAAAGAACCAACCCCAAAAGTACAAAATCGTCGGTCGTGACATCTCCTACCATGGAACCACGCAGACGACCATGGCAATAGGAGGACATCAGGTGCGCAAACAAGGAATTGAACACACTCTGCCCGCGTACCCGATAATCCCAACACCCTATACGCTGAGATGTGAAAGTGAGAAACCGGCCGAATTCTACGTTGAAGCTTTTCAGCGCATTCTTGAAGTTGAAGGACCCGATACGGTCGCAGCTTTTCTCGGTGAGCCAATAATTGGGGCTAGTGGTGGCGCGATGGTACCGCCAGACGGATATTGGGAAGGTATTCGAGAACTGTGCGATCGTTATGACGTTCTGTGGATTTGTGATGAAATTATGACTGGATTCGGTCGGACCGGAACCAAATGGGGATACCAACATTGGCCGGCACTACCCGATTTCATCATCAGTGGTAAGGGGTTAGCAGCCGGTTATGCACCAATCAACGCGGTATTTTCTAAAAATACAATCGCCGAAACGATAGAACAAGTACCCGGTTTAGCTGTGATGTTTCATACTTACGGATCGCATCCGTCTGGCTGCGCAATTGCAGACAAGGTGCTGGAAATCATGGAACGCGAAGACTTAGTGTCGAAGGCCGATCGAATGGGGCAGGTGTTAGAACAAAAACTGCAATCCGCGTTTTCTAATCACCCTCACGTGGCTGAGTCCCGTGGGAAAGGACTTCTCCATGCGATTGAAGTTGTCAAGAATCGAAGTACCTTGGAACGTTTTGAAATCTCAGATAATGTAACAGGGAGACTGATCAGCAAGTGTTTTGAAAACGGAGTGCACTTTTACGGTGCTGGCACCGGGATCGTGCGCGACGTGGTACTGATTGGTCCACCTCTCACTGTGAACGAATCACACATAGACCAGCTCGTGAATGTATTGTCCGACGCCGTCGATGATGTCATGCAGGAGGTCAACTAAGGCGTAAGAATCCACCCCGCTCTCAGTTCTGCTCCTAAGTTATCTCGAGACTCCAATGGACTAGTTGGTCGTTTCGAAAGTAGAAGTCTCCAGCGATTTGCTTTCCTTTTAATATATGGGGCAACCAATATCGATCATCTTCCCACATCAGTTCATACGGTATAGCACTCTTTAGACACCAAAACGGCGTCGCTTCTTTAGTTTCCTTCAGCGCACCGGAGAATTCCGTCGCGACGAAGACCGCTCCCTGCAACGCAAACCCGTTCACCAAATCCTGAAAACGCAGTAGTCCTCGGTTTTGAGGATTGTGTGCAATAATTCCGACTTCTTCTTCGCACTCGCGAACCGCACAGGCTAGCACTGACTCCGACATGGTGACCTTGCCTCCAGGCGCGTTCACTTTTCCCGCACCGTGCCCACGCTTCTTTTTGATCAGAAGAACTTCTTCATCACGCATGACGTAGATGAGCGTCGCAATAACGGGAGGTTTCCAACCCTCGGGAAATAAGTGACCACTGTGCATCATCCCTAGGGGCTTTGTCCCTCTGCTGTTAATTCACGATATCGATTGTCTAGCTGGTTATACAAATCCGAAAGAAAATTCGATTGGTATGGATCTAGTGTCAGTACCAGTTCCGCAAGATGCACGTTGTCTTCTTTCCCGTCCCAAAATTTCTGATAGCTGCCCTCTTTATAACCATTCGCTTGTCGAAATCGATTCAATACATTTTTCCCTTTATAAATGCCATAGAGATCCTGCAAAGAAAATGGCAACGCATTCATCATGTCCATGAAAGCTGTCGTGTCGAAACGACGTTTTAGTGCGTGTTGTGCTAGTGCTTCAACGGTGGCGACAAAGCTGGGACCAACCACGCTTCGATCTTGTTCTCGTGAAGTCATCTCTTCAGACAACTCAACGACGTTTTGCTCTGCAACGATCAACATAGAAAGACCAAAGTGCCAAATATCGACGATTTCCAATTTGACTTGCACTAGATCTGGTTCTTGAAGTTTCCACCACTTCCAACCGTAATGATCAAGGAGTTCAGCGCATTCCGTCCAAATAGCACGGTGGAATGGATAATCCTGTTTGTGCCATTGGGGATGTACTTGTTGATTGTGCGTGTGCTGTAAATCCATCATTTCACGTAGGCACGAGACAAACGATGTTGCTGTCACTTGTTTACCTTCCTGTTTTCGATAGACCTAACCTCGAGACACAACTGAAATACAGCTTTTAGTGCTTGCACTTCATCCTGTTCAAACAATCATCTAGAACAAAACTCAGACTTTGATTCTAATGTGAGATCAAGTCAGGTCGACAATATGTTAGCAAGCAAATCAACGAAAAACACGCTAATGCGAACAATGTTCCGAAGGAATGGCCAAACTGAGACACGTTGACGACAGATTCTAAGCTGTTTGACCTAGCGATCTATGATCGAATTTCTTCGACTCTCGCGAATCGTTTTTGGTCGATTTAGTTCCTAAGTATGTCTTCGTTCCGTACGGCAAAACGGTTCGAAGTCTAAGGAATCTCGACGTTACCAGAGAACCAAATACTCAGAAACGACGAATCTTCAGTAACGAAAAATATGAGAACTGAACCTACATTTAAAGGAGGAGACTCTTTATGGAAAACTGGGTCTTGGTGAGCGGTGTTGAGTCATTGGGTATGACCTCGACTTTCCGCTACTTCGTCTATAATCGTAAAGGATATTAGTTGTGTGCAATCAGCACTTTACAAGTAATTCATTGGGGGAGGTTAGCAATGAATAAGAAGGTTAAATCGAAAATCTGGACATCTCTTATCTTGATGGTGATCTGCTTCGTCCCGTTCCCTACAACCTTTTCGGAGACTGTAGATCAAGAGACCAAGCTGCCCGTCGAATTCTTCGCTGACTCTTCAATTCACGCAAATTCTCTTGCAATAATTGTCACCGACGACGAGGTAGACCTGCCAGTTCATTTATTACCCGTTTATCCGAGCGACGAAACCAATCTTGAATTTCGTCTTGCCGAAGAGGAGACTTCTGCAGTCGTTCTGTTGTCTGAGTCAGAATCGCAGTCGAAACTTCCCTGTAATTGGGAGTGGTGGATGTTCAACACACGGGATTGTGACTCCGCGCCTCCACAGACTGATGGAAACACATTTAGCGAAGACGGAAATGACACCACCGGCGAGGAAGGCGAATCTAGCAATTACACAGTCGCACCAAACGATTCCGAGTGTTTAAAGAATTGCAGAAATAGAAAAATTCAATCATACCGAAAAGTATGCGTTAGCTACAGTCTCGATCAAGGAGATTCCGAGTCGCTCAAACCACACGTTTGGTTCAAACACGGCTGCACCAACTGCTCACCCCCAGCAAAGAAAAACGCTACTGGTTCTTTACACTTAGACGGATTACTTCTGCCAGCGGTTGGGACGATTACAAGTGCAAACTCACTAACCTGGCTAAATGGAAACGTGCGAACCTTCGGTTTTATCAAACACGAGTCCACTCATGTCGAACCTACTGCCAAAATTCGAGAAATATTCAACCCACAGCCCACCGGTATCGGGATGTAAAGAACTCGAGTGTAAAACGAGGTAATAAATTTTGAGTCAATCTCCGCCCTCGAAGAATTTCTTGGTCGGGGTGGCGATAGGGGTGCTTTTGGTTTGTGCCTCAACGATAGCCATCCTGTTCTTTCGCCATCAAGATGGTTCTCAATTGGACAGAACTGAATCGACTGTCTCACCATCTAACGCCATCGATAGTGGAGCTGGGAATGCAATCGATTCCGATCTCGAGAGTTTGCTTGACTCTGGTGACAGTCTTGAACGTCGCTTCGAGTCGATGGCACCTCTCGAACGAAAATTAGCCATCGCCGACCTATTTGACAAATTTAATGAGAAAGGTCTTCAAAAAATCTTAGTTTTAACCGAGGAGTTTGACTCAAGCGTACTGAGAGACGAACTGCAAGATGCAGCCGTCAGAAAGCTGTCTAGTTTTCACGCCCGACGCGCATTGAAATACATTGCAGCACTACCTGATGAACGTCATTTCTCTCTGGTCAAGGCGCTGTTTCAGGAGTTGTCTTGGCTCGATTTAGATCGCGCGATTTCTGAAGCCGAACGACTGGGTGACAAACTAAAACGAGCCGCGGCTGAGGGTATTCTGACGGCAAGAGAGGATTTAACAGCCGAGAACCGATTGAATCTTGCAAAACAACTTGACAATGAACAATCGTTTCACGAATTAGCGGCACTGGAACTCATTGACAAGCACGTAGACGATCCGGCTAGCACCTGGAGCCAATTTGTTCAGGATTACGGAAATGATCTCGAATCACTATCGGACTCAGAACGAACAGCCCTTCTACACATAGTACGGTCTTGGGTGATAAGAGATGGAATGCTTGCTGTTGAAGCGATCAATTCGTCCTTTCCGCTTCGCGAGAGTCGTGCTTGGCTAACTCAACAACTATTAAGTACTTTGATCGCGGAGGAACCAGTGCTTGCACGGGAAATCGTTGACGAGTTGCGCAATGAAGATCGCGCAGCGTTGTTGAGAGTCGTTCAACTTTGGGCGGACGACGACGGTTTGGGTGCCTTTAATGCCGCAATATGGATGGATGAGGGAGCTGATGATCCGATGCGTATGCAACTTGCCGCGATCGAAGGCTGGGCGAGTTCCAATCCCCATACCTTGATGGCCAACCTAGAGCAACTTCCTGAGCATCTTCAGGAATTTAGTCGAAACACGGCGTTGTTGGAGATGCGCTGGACTTCACCAGAGTCCGTTCCCGCGTTTGTTGAACAGATTGGAGATCAAGAAACCCAGGATTGGTTGCTCAGCAACTTGATGAGTAGTTGGATTAATCACGATCCAAGCGCTGCGTTTCGTTGGGCTTCGGAATATGAAGAAGCCTCTGGTTTACAGGGTAGGTATTCGAGGTCAGCGTTGGCTGCCATGGCCCGCAACAATACTGCAGAGGCCTTGGCCCTTGCACTCACACTTCCGTTGAATGAAAGAGGAATCGGACCAGAAGCAATGGTGATAGGAGGTCAAGGTAAGGACGTCGCTCTTGAATTGATAGATCACGCGCGAAACCCCGAAACTCGATTGAGCGTGCTCATGGGTATCGGTTCTACATTGCTGTACTTTAACGATTATGATGAAATGTTTAATCTAGTCGAGGATGAACCGATTGAAGCACAATTCAAGTACTTCGAATATTTCGCGCGGCAGGTCGCAAGTAAGAGTCCCCAGTACTTAATTGACAAATTTGATTCACTACCGAATGACGATTTCAAGCGACACTGCAGTGACGTGCTGTTGTTTTACAACTCCTTTAGTGACCCGCCTTTTTTGAGTGATGAACAGGTAAAAAAGTTTGAGAGTATGGTCAACGAGGATGAAGAAACGCAATGAGAAGGCATACTGACCTATGCCGAAGTTTGTCAAGTTTTCTCATTGACAATTCGGACATTTTTTTCCAGACAAGTACAGAAATCTAACAATGGAAAAGGACAAAAACACCGTTCAAAGTATGAAACAGTTATTAATTGGACTGTTAGTTGGAGTGATAACATTTGGACTGTTTGTTGGAGTCTACTTTGTCTTAGTAGAACCAGTCCTCTTTCGTGACGGTGCAGAACAATCGTTGTTGCTCTCAATGCAGGAACGAGAGGAACGCAAGTTTCACGTAGATGTCGGAACCGCTGGTTCTGAGCTTTTATCTCCAACAGATCTCGAAAATTTGATCAGGGGCAAAAGTTCGTACATACGAACGACGACGATACATCGTGCTTTGGCTAACACTAACGTTGCACAACTCATTGAATTCTTCAATAAGAGCATCGAAGTCACTGATGCGTCGCTCCTTCATGAGCTTCAAGATGCCACAATTCAAAGACTTGCAGTTGTCGATCCTGAACAAACTATATCGCTCCTCGGGAAAGTGAGCCCGAAACGACGAAGAGTTCTTCTGACGATAGTATTTGAGGAATGGTCTGTTGCAGATCTAGACCAAGTAGTCAAGTACGGCTTGCAACTTGATGATATTGACCGGCTAGCGGTTCTCGACGGTGTGTTTAATGCTCGCTTTGATTTATCTAAAACTGAACTACACGAAATCGCCTCGCAACTCGGACATAAACAGCGAATGCTCGAAAGATTAGCATCTAGACAACTGTACGAGCCTATTCAAAATGCTTCGGATGCATGGCACAAATTGCTCACGGACTATGGTGAAAACCCCGATGCATTGAGCGAGGTGCAAATCGAATTGCTAGTCCACATCGCGACAACTTGGCTTGATCGTTCTGGTGTTGACGCAGTACAAGCGATCAAAGACTCTCCCGATTACACGATCAAGACTCTCGTACTTGAACGAATGCTCGATTCCATTGGCGACCAAGACCCTCAACAAGCCTTCGACCTTCTAAATGGGTTGCGTGAAATTGACCGAGGATTGATGACTCGAGTGATTAAGAAATGGGCTAGAATCGACGGTTTGGCGGCGTTTAACGCTGGAGCGGCCCTTGCTGATGTGTATATGCGTAAACCAGTTCAAAAAGATGCCATCGAGATTTGGGGTGTCACAGATCCGCACTCCTTACTTGCAGCGCTTGAAAAATTTCCTGACGAATTTGACGAGGTTAAAAATACTGCGTTTGGTCATGCTATGCGCGGACTTGCCCGGACTGATCCTGAAGAAGCACTGAACCAGTTGCATGGTTTGAGCGACGAAGCTGACCGAGCTAGAATTACCGAAATTGTAGTTGAGGGTTGGTCTGAACAAGATCCAAAAGCCGCATTACAATGGGTGCAATACGAAGCTGTGACGGCAGAACAGGAATTCAAATCTAATCTCCAATCGATTGTCTTAAGTAAATTAACTCAATCCGATGCACGTTCGGCACTCGATTTAGCATTAAGTCTTCCTCTAGCCGACAATGGGATTGGTCCTGAAAATGTAGTTATCAGTGAACTAGCTAAAGTCGATGTTGACGCTGCACTATCAATGTTGACAGAAGTACGAAACCAAGCCACGCGCGAGTCAACGTACGTATCTCTCGGGCATGAACTTATCCGCGCGGGTAGATCCAGCCAAGCGATCGAACTCGCCAAGAAATCAAGCGAAGAAGTTCAATATGGATATCTCATGTCATTGACTGGACATTGGTCTTGGCGTGAACCTCGTGATTTGCTAAATCACTTAGAAGAAATACCTTTAGCTTCAGTAAAACGCGAAGCCGCTGTAGGCATTGCGATGAGCCACAAATTGCATGTTGCACTGACCAAAGAGCAACGAGAATCCCTGAAAAAATACATTCCCGAGTTCTATTGGAACAAATTGTAGAGTAGCGACTTTGATGTTGTGGGTCTTGAGTTCGAGTCTAGAACGGAACCCGTTGAACCAATTAAATTGTTAGTTCGAAATTAGCGTTTCAATTCTAACCCTAACAGCAGTTCGCAATTTCGAAAGTACCGACGACAATTCGAATGCATTGTTCTTCGTAATCTAGCACAATGAGTCCCTACTTGCGAACGCAATACACAAAAATCCTACGTAGTCGATACAACAAAAATTTGACGATATATTCCCAAATATTCCTTTAAAATCATCTATAGATGTCTAGGTTTGGTTTGAACCTACCGTTTTCTGACTTCAATATCCAAAAGAGCCAGCAAGCCATAGGTTGAATTTACCTCGATTGACCTTATTTACTAGACTATGAAAAGACACGAAGAAAACATACGATAGATGGCTGTTGCACCTGTTTTACCATTAAAAAATCTAGTGATTTATCCCGGGCAAATTGCGCCGATTGCCGTGGGTCGAGAAAAGTCACTCCGTGCAGTAACGAAGGCTATGGAATCAAATAACTTGATTCTGACCGTATTACAACGCGACTCCGAAATGGAAGATCCCGTAAAACAGGATTTGTACACCATCGGATCACTTTGCATCATAAAACGAGTCGATAAACGCAGTTCCGGCGCACAGGTCATCGCAGAAGCTCAGCAACGAGTGCAATTACATCGGGTGTACAACAACAAAGAGTACATGTCAGCGCAGTATGCGGAACTCACAAATCTGGCAGACAGTTTTCCAAAAGTTAGTGCAAGTGCCCTCGCGACCCATGCCACCGCTTTGGAATACGCTCAGAAAATCGCGAGCGTACTTAATCCCGACAAGAGCGAACAAGTCTACCAACAATTTGTAGGACAATACAAAAATCCCATTACGCAAATGTATCGAATCGCGTCCTACTCAAAACATGTTCACGAAGAACAAGCCCAAGAAATTCTTGAAATAGACGACGTCGACAAGCTTATGGATTACGTTCTTCAAGTTCTCAAGAATGAATTGTCAATTGCTGAGATTCAACTCGAAATTCAAAGTTCAGCTCACGAAGGCATGGAGCAACAACAACGAGAACATTTACTCCGTCAGCAGAAGCGCGCGATTGAACAAGCATTGGGTGAGGGTGAAAACGATGACGAAATAGCAGAGCTCAAGGAACAGCTCCGGCAGGCAAACATTCCAGAGAACGCCAAGAAAGAAGTCGACAGGGAGCTACGGCGACTCGCTAGGATGTCTCCGCATGCATCCGATTTTCAAGTTGCTAGAAGCTATTTAGAACTAGTAGCTGAACTACCATGGAATGTGGTTACCGAAGACAATCTTGAACTAGGCCATGCCAAAGAAATCTTAGAAGAGGATCACTTTGGTTTAGAGGACGTAAAGGACCGCATACTCGAATCACTAGCTGTACTAAAACTTAACCCTGAAGCTAAAGCATCAATTCTGTGTTTCGTTGGGCCACCCGGTGTTGGAAAGACCTCTCTCGGACAATCAATCGCCCGTGCGATGGGGCGTAAATTTGAAAGAATGAGCCTCGGAGGCTTGCACGACGAAGCCGAACTACGAGGACATCGTCGGACATATATCGGTTCAATGCCAGGTCGTATTCTCCAAGCGATTCGTCGGTGCGGCGTTCGAAATCCAGTTCTGATGTTGGATGAACTTGACAAATTGGGAAGAGACTTTCGCGGTGACCCTTCAGCCGCTTTGATGGAAATTCTCGACCCTGCTCAGAACATCGAATTCCGAGATAACTATCTCAATTTACCATTTGATCTTTCAAAAGTGTTCTTTATCACGACGGCAAACACACTGGAAGGAATACTGCGCCCACTTCTGGATCGATTGGAAGTTATCGAATTAACCGGTTACAGTGAACTTGAAAAACTAGAAATAGCTCGGCGATTCTTAATTCCGCGTCAAACATTGAACGCTGGGTTACAAGAACCTCAGATGCAGTTCACTGACGGAGGCCTAAAACACGTTGTCCGACGCTATACACGGGAAGCCGGCGTTCGCAACTTAGAAAGAACGATCGAGAGCATTGCTCGAAAACGAGCGAAGAATAGCCTCCTAGAGAACCCCATTCGCGGTAAGTTGAGTGTCGAAAAGGTTGTGGGTTTACTAGGTCCAGAAAAGTTTCGCGAAGATCGTAACCGACGAACTCTTACAAATGGTGTTGCAACAGGCTTAGCTTGGACCGAAGCTGGAGGGGACGTGCTTTATGTAGAGGCTTCCTTGACGTCGAAAGATGACAAAGTTACTATCACCGGCCATGTCGGCCAAGTCATGCAAGAGTCGGCGAAAGCTGCGCGAAGTTACATATGGTCGGTAGCCGATGAGCTACATATTGATCGTGAAGCAATAGAACAATCGGGAGTCCACATCCACATTCCAGCTGGGGCAGTACCGAAGGATGGACCATCTGCGGGAATAACCATGGCTACAGCACTTGCTAGTGCTTATAGTTCAAAGATCGTCAGAGATGACATCGCGATGACCGGAGAACTCACACTATCAGGATTGGTATTACCGGTGGGTGGCGTTCGCGAGAAGATTCTTGCGGCACATCGGTCTGGAATTAAACACGTGATTCTTCCCAAAGACAATGCGTCAGAATTAGAGAAGCTACCTACTTCCGTGCGCGATGACATGGAAATTAGTTTGGTCGAGACGCTTACTGACGTCGTCAAGATCGCGATCCCAAATCTCTAGAAAATAGCTCGCTCAGTTAAGAGCAGCTACAGCACACTAACGCACGACTATTTCAACTGCTTTCGCACGAGCAACTAGCTCGTCCGATTGATAGAGTTCAGCCGCGACCTTGTACGTGCCAGAAGTGATGGGCCATAAAAATGAGGAACCGCGAGTCTCATAGCGCTCATCATCAATCAGCCAAACGACTTGATCGCGTGCGTTCACTCCCGATACCACAAATTCTAGCTTCTGATATTCCGCTGGAACTCGTGGGTCGACCGCTAACGTAAGCTCTGATGTGGGAATCACTATACGAAAGTCTTGTGCAGCGGAGGACTCACTTTCGGATTCCCGATTTGGTTCGGTACCAATAACGAAATACTCCTCTCGTACGTTACATGTGTCTTGTTCTTTGGGTTCGTCACCAGATTCGGCACAAATCTCATGTACAACTAAGTTCGGGCTGAGCCATAAATAGCTAGGTTCGCGATTCTGATTTAGTAAATCAAAAGCAGTTCGAACGGCGAGCGCGGGTCCAGTTGACCCAGTAACGTCTCGCATCCTTCGATTGTCCAAATTTCCCATCCACGCCCCGACAATATACTTGTCATCATACGCGACCGTCCAAGTGTCCCGCGGACCCGACGAAGTTCCCGTTTTGATCGCTGTCTGACTTGGAAAGTCCAGTACTCCATTCCCGAACTCTAACGACCTTGCACTAGGGTCCGAAAGAATGTTGGAGATCAAAGAAGCGATTTCAGCAGAAAACACTTGATCCGGATATATGTCCGTTGGTTGGTCTACAAGGACTCTAAACTTTCGGTAGATTCCCTTATTTGCTAACGCGCTGTAGGCTTCAACCAAGCCCAGTAAATTCGTCTCGACGTTACCCAAGGCCAAACCACCTCCATAGTGAGATGATGGTTCTTCAAATTGTTGGAAACCTAAATGCTTCAATTTTTGAATGAAATTTTCACTGCCGACAACTCGTAGTGTTCGAACAGCTGGTGTATTTAGTGAATTTCCTAATGCAGTTCGAAGCGTGACATCACCATAAAAATGATCCGAAAAGTTCTTGTAATGATGTAGTCCTGTCTCTACTTTTTCGACTAAGCGATGGTCTGTGATGGTTGTCGCAGCTGTCCACCCAGTTTCCAAAGCTAGGGCATATAAAAATGGCTTTAGAGTCGAACCAGGTTGACGAGGTAAAAGAACTGCGTCATAGTAAGTGTCACCGTGAGTACCGATGCTATCCGACACCACGACCCAAGCCAACACTTCAGCGGTTGTATGGTCGGCTACCAACAGACTCGCAGTCCCGACGTTCTGACTGTCGAGTTCCTCCAAACGAGCTCGTAAAACACGCTCCAGCTCTAGCTGAAGGTGTCCATCTAAAGTAGTGTCAGCTTGTGCTTTCTCTGTCCGAGCTGTCTTTGCAACGTACCGAAGAAAATGAGGTGCTTCAACGGGGATAGTCTTGAGTAGTGATTCCTTCGCGGTGAAACGTAATTCGTCACCTCTAACTACTTCATCACAACACTTTAAGCGATCACCAAGCTGGCGGACAGCTCGAAAGAGTCCGGCACTGTCGTTGTCTGGCGTAAGACGCGACGGCGCGCGGATCATCGCAGCCAAAGTCAACATTTCCAATTCACTAAGAGACTGCAGGTCTCGGGAAAAATGATGCTGTGCTGCTTGTACAACGCCCCTTCGATTCGAAGCATAGGGAATTTGGTTCAAGTAGAACTCCAGAATCTCGTGCTTCGAGACGTTGTGCTCCAGCCGAACTGCTTCCCAGCCTTCTAACCACCGCGTCCAAACAGTTCTTGGGCGCGGACGTATCATCCGAATAACCTGTTCAGAAATCGTACTCGCACCTCGAATTTTCGACCAATGTCTTAAATTTTCGTACAGCGCTGCGACGCGCGCCAGCCAGTCCTGTCCTCCGTGGTGAAAGAAGCGTTTGTCTTCTGCCGTGACAATGGCTTGAACCAAAAACTCCGGTACTTCGTGAAGTTGAACTTGATCAGTTACATTCCATGTATTAAGGAATGTTGAATTCAGTGGTTCTCCAAACCGATCTACGAATTGCGTTCGTTCCGTTTGGGTGGCGATCTGTGCTAACGACTCGGGGACAGTTTGTAGTGTCCGTAGCGTGAAACCACATAGCGCAACCACGCCGACGAGACTCACACAAATGAAACCGACTAGAAGTCGCTTGACAACGCAGCCTATTTTCACCGGTTATGGTTCAATCCGCAATTCACGCGAGGTCGATTTTCCGAACACTTCCGGGCGATACATTTCTTCCGTATGAGCAGGAACGACTTGAAACTCACCGGAAGTGATCGCTTGACCAACCCATGACATACGATATCTTCCCGGCCGTACTTGTTTGGCAAAAAATCTAACGTTTTCGTGTCCTTTTTCCGTGTGATAGAACGGCCAGGGACTTCCGGGTGCATGTTCAAACTGATGGAACCAAGCACTCTTCGGAGAGAGTTTATCCTCGGTTGCCATATCGACAACAGAATCTGTGGCTAAGATGCGACTAACTGGTTCAATGCCACCGGGGACTGTATCATCAACGACTACGTGATAGCGGGTTGCTGGTACAGTCAAGAATAAATTCACCTTGACAATTTCTCCATGAGCAACACGTTCGTCTCGATCTAACGGGTGCCAAGCGCCATCCCTTTTTACCAAATACTCGCGATCCAGCTCAAATCCTGACAATCGTGTCAAGGCAGCATCGGTCCCTGCAAAGTAGGTCATTTCAACACTATAAACACCACTGCCCTTCCCATCTCTTCCGAAAGACAAGGCTTTTATTGAAGGAGTCATTGTGGAACTTAGGGAGTGAACGATTCGATGACTCTTCTGTGTTGCGCCCAGCTCTAAGCCGGAGGCAAGCTTTACTTCGTTTCCATCACTACTTTCGAGACTAATGGACGCGATGAATTCGTTATCAGACCCAAAGAACTTTGAATAAGTTAGAAGCGCATTCACGCAATAAACGTTTTCTTGTGTGTTAGACCAGTGCGCCCGATCCCCGCGAAAAGACATGACTGTTTGCACGAGTGGAAACATTTCGTCGTGTTCCACTAGGTCAGGTGCAAGTTTTGAGAATCGAGACAGTGCTTCCAATACCATACAGTTGGTACGAGTGTGCGAATTCAGAATGAAGTTGTAAATCGACGGTACACTCTCGACAAATTCCACGCTCCCATCAACGAGCATTCGATCATTCATGATACTATCGAACGCTAGTTCCGCAATCGTCTCAGCGTTATCAGTATTAGTAGCCGCAGTCAGGATATGTGCCAAACCGAAAAGGTTCATATTTTGGATTTCACTCGAATATCGAGATAGATCCTCCTGAGAAAATCCATCGGATTTGGACAGAGCGTTTAACGCAACGGCGCGAATCGTAGCGCGAGTCTGGCTACTCCCAAGAGCAAAGCTCTTTGAATCTCTTAGAACTTCCCATAAATAATCATGCAAACGCGCAACAACTCTTGCATCTACTTCATACCCAGACTCTTCAAACCAGGTAAACGCGAGCGCCGTAAATGCCGAAAGGTACGCATTCACGTTGTTATTGGTAGGTACAAAAAACGTCATGCCACCGTTTGGTGCTTGAAAGTCGCTAGCCGTTTCCAACACATTAATGATTACTGCATCAGCATCAACCACTTCAGGGTCTGCGTTTTCAGTCTGTGTTTGAAGTTGCTTCGACTGCATTGCCATCACAGCTTGAAAAATTTTCTGCTCCCAACAGTTGTAAGGATAAGAGCGTGCATAACCAAAGACTCCTTCCAAACTTCCAAAATCGTGAGTGGAGAGATCAATCGTTAAAGCACCTGGAGCATTTGGTGAGACTTGAGAGGTATTAATTGGTATCCGAATACTGTCTTCGGCTAACACGCCGTAGTCAACACTTGTTACTTTGACTCGCGACGAGCGCACGGGAATTTCTACGTATAGTGAATCTCGATCAGATCGGTCCTGTGCGTGTGCGACTAATGAGATCTTTTGGACGGTAGTCGAATTGACATCTTTGAGATCGAGAAGTCCAGCGCGTATGGTGTGAGTTACTGTCGTACGTTCGTAAGGAGCGAGAGTTACTCGAGTGTTATAAACTGGATTTGCACCTTGACTCAGTAATCCTGATAAGATCAATTCGACATCTATGGTACGTTTCCGTCGAGCCCGGTTTAAGATTGAAATCCCGATATCGAAGGTGTCGTCTTCGGAGACTATGTTGGGCACTATTGGTCGAATTTCGGTATCTTTTGTAGAAGTGAAAGAGGTTTGAGCGAAACCAAAGCGATTATCTGTAGTTGCTGCAAGCACAAACACGCGCCAAGACGTCAAGTTGTCTGGAAGGTCGAAAGATAGTTTGCTCCGCCCTTTCTCCGCGACCACGGACGGATTCCAATACGCTATAAATTTATCAATCATGCGAATGTCATCGGTGAGCCCGCCCCCACCAAATTCTGCTCCCCTCTTTAACAATCTGGATCCAGTGGCTAACACTTCCTCCAATTCTTTCTCAGTTCGAAACCCGATCAATTTGCGAATAAGAGAGTAATTTATTACACCAAGACGACTGAACCGATCAAAAGCATCCGAGGGATCAAAATAGGTTGAACGAGACTCAATTAGATCCAAAACAGCTTCATCCAAAACAACGACCGCGTATTCGACTGGCAGGGAACTTCTATCAGAGCGGTCTGAAGCAATAGTCAAAGTCACTTTGTCTCGAGGTTCGTACCTGCTGCGGTTCGAGGACACTTTTAGGGTCAAATCTCGTGCTGGATCAGAGACATCGAAGGAAGCGTATCCCAGTCGATAGTTTGGAATACCTAAATCGACCCAATCCGGCTCAGTGAGGTCTGGCGAACTGTCACCGACGCGAGGTGAGGCGACGAGAACTGACAAATAAAAACCAGGCATGTACTCTGGTTTCACATCAATATCAATGACCGGCGTACTAGAATCGAACCATTCAACAAACTGATCAATGATTCCGCCGCGTTCGACGGTAATGAGCGCTGATGAATTGACCATCGGGTTTTGTACTACACAGCGGACCCGTTCACCAACTTCTAGCTCACTATCGACGCAGGACAATTGAAGGAATCTGTTTCTATCGTCTAGGGCTTCCTCCCAAAGAACAAACTCTTTACCGGTTACCCAGAGTCGTAGATCTGATTTATGGACATTACCATTGGTATCTTGAACTGACGCTTCGGTTCGATATTGACCTGGCGTTTCCGGCGTGAACATACAAGTGGATATTTCACTAGTCGACACGTCGGAACATTGATGCACCAGTTCCCAGCTAGTGTGATACATACGATTGAACTGCGACGGAGTAACGCCGCTTTGGACACGCGCTAAAGCTGTCACACGTTTGTACACGTTGACCTCGAACGGAGCACCGACTGAAGGTGTACCGTCCTGTGTAACTACTATCGTTTCGATCGTCGATGGAGTTCCTGATTGAAGTATCGAACGATCCGTGGATCGCAATCCAATGTATCGATTAACTCCTCGATAACGTACGGACGCCCGAGCTGTCACATATTTACCTCGGTCACTTCGTATTGCAGACTCTACGGTAAGAGTCCCGAAATAGATTTTGCTTTTTAATCTCTGTATTGATGTTTGTCGGCTACCTACTTTGTCCAACGTTGTTTGACGTTGCAATAAGGTCTGTCGACGCACTCGGTCAGAATGATTAAATCGAAATTTCTTCGCCAGTTCGGTATCGAAGAATATGCTTCTTGGTTGGATCCAAACGGTAATCCTGCTGTGTGCATCCATGTATGCACCGCCAGCATGAAACTCGCTGGTAGTCGAGACTGTGAATGGGTCGTTAAATTGAAACTCGTCTCCATGGATCAACTGTGACACACGAATTGGATTCGGGGTGAAATCACTTACAAAAAAATCCATATCGGTTGCGATGGGATGAAGTAAGGGTTCTTCGTTTTCCGACTCCTGGTCAAACGTAGCAGGATTCTCGTAGAAAAGACTGAAACTATACTGTCCCATGATTGTGGATTTGGACAATCTAAACTCACCTTCAAATGCACCGAATTCATTCAATTCAATCGCTTCATCC
The DNA here is from genome assembly GCA_009841615.1 of Gammaproteobacteria bacterium. GTDB lineage: Bacteria > Pseudomonadota > Gammaproteobacteria > Pseudomonadales > Azotimanducaceae > Bin55. The sequence goes on from VXLL01000018.1 coordinate 186,866, forward strand.
GAGTACACCACGTCCCAGTTAGGACCTCTTACTTTGAGCGAATATTCGCCGTCAGGTGGTAACTGCAGGCGGATGTTTGACCAATCCCTTACGTATCCTTTAAATCTAACTGTGTCTCCCTTGTGGTAAATCCCCTGTGTTGTCATACCCCATGCGTTCAGGCGGATGTTATCACCTGAATACCAACTGGAAATCCACCTGTTATTGTTGGAATCTGAGGGTAGTCTTAACTGAAGTGAGGAAATCATGGGTACAACCGCGATCCCTCGTTCACCAGTCACCTTCACCAAGATTGCGCGACAGTCCGGCTCTTCACAGTCTAGATCCTCCCAGTTTCCATCTATACTTTGATTTGGGTTATATACTCGTTGTCCAATGAGTGTCGCAATCCCCTGCTCATTGGTTTGTGAGCTATGGGCATTTGATGGAACCACGGCAAAGTCTTTCGGTAATGCCGCATACAGTTCGACACGAGCCCCTTTAACTGGTTGTCCGGACCGTATGTCAGTCACCCAAACTAAGGTGTTAACTGCACTCTCTTTGATATAAACCTGATAGGGTGTAGCTTGAGCAAAAAACTTTGTCCGCATCAAGTCTTCTTGAACATCAAACCTCGGTGTCGCCTGAATCGAACCGAACATCGCACCCGAATCTCCATTCAAAGAGCTCCGCAAGCCAAGATCTTGAATCAGTACTGCGTTGTCTTCTGAGGGTGCTTTTAGATCTCGTACTTGATTTTGGTGGGTTCCACGTTTATCGAGGCTTGTAAACTTTACACTGAGTGCATCGACGTTTCGACTAAATATCGGGATCGTGGTTGACACGTCCGACTCTACAACGAAAAACCTATCTTCTAAATCAAGCTTAGGTCGGAAGTTACCGGTTTTAAGGTTGATCCGTTTGACGCCCTGGATGTTGCGTCCGAATACATCTTGGAACGGTAACATTCCCGAATCTGCAGCTTCGTCGATCTCTCCAAACCGTAGTTCATAGTTTGAACTTGGCTGTAGTGGTGTGGGAAGGTTATATGCAACTTGTTGCGTACTGTCGTAATCTCGAAAGTACCAACGTAGACCTTGAGTCCAGGACCCACTGTGTAACGGGCGAGCGAGTGGAGGATTGGTGGCGAGTAACTTGTCGACTGTTTCTTTCTCGACAGGGGCAGAGAACAGCAGTGAAATCCGGCGATCAGGCGCGCACGATACTGATTGAATTTCACTTAACTCATTGACTGTAGATCGATCATTGACATTTAAATCAAAACAATCTAATCCCAAGAAACGAAACTCTGTAAACGTCTTTGCGACCTTTGGATACACGACTTCCTCTTCTCGGGTCAATGGTCCTTCTGTAGATTGAATGTAAGGTAGCTGTACCAACTCGATGTCGTGTCCCTCACCGAGAGCTCTATTCGGCATCACAAACCATGCCCGCGACGAGTTATGTTGAAGCCAAGTAAAACGTCTGTCCAAGATATCGGATACACCAAAAAATTTGTTCTCCAAGGTTTGTGCTTGGTAATACTCGTAAACCCAGATCTTCGTATCCACACTTTGTTCGGATTCATCGCGAACTACAAGTCTGTTTTGTAGAGAATCTATTTGAATGGGTTGGTCGAAATTTACATAAAAAATCGGACGAGTGGGAGAGATCCAAGCAGAAACGCGGGTGTAAATAATTGTTGGTAACCTAGTTCGAAATTTATGTACATAAGGTTCTGCTAAAGTATCGCCGGAATCCGTAGTAATTCCCGGTTTGATCGTTACTGTATATTCAGTCGCGAGATTTAAATACGAGTCGGCTGGTAAATTACAGGCGAGCGCGTCACGTTTAACCCAACTCCACTCACACCGAATAGCGGGCTTGATCGTAATCGGAACATCTTCGACACTGAACAATGACTCACCTAATGCGATTACATCCTGATCAAATTCAATAACGATGCTTCTTGTCCGTTGAATGTCATCACCACTCGGAGTAACTCTTGCGACTTTTAGCGTTTCTGCAGCAAGACTGAAACAATACACACAGGTTAGTATTGTTAGAAGGATTCTGCTGTTTAGTGAGATAGTGGAAAGAACAGGGTTATCGTTCATGTACTCTTCCTGAATTGGCAAGGCTCGTGCTGAGGTTATCGCGGTTGGGATTCAAACTGTGTCCGAAGAGAAGACCGACCTAGTTAAATCATAACAACAGTTATGGATTTATACTGTAAAAATTCTGTAAGTTCACTTGATTGCAAGTGGAATGCTTGATCTGTAGGGTTTGGAGTCAGTTGTTTGTTAGCGCGACAAGCTGGTTGAGGTGCTTCGTATAATTTTTTGCCATCTGTCGAGATACAGAATACTTCAGTTATCTCGAACCTACCTAGAACCTAAGCTAGGTTTCCAATCTAAAAATCAACAAAGGCAGATTTGAACAGAATGAGTGAAGTCAACGGAACCTGGAACATCGAAGTAAACACTCCCATGGGTAAACAGAGTGCTGAAGTAAACGTTGAAGCCGATGGTGATTCCTTTAGTGGTTCCATTGCGATCACTCAAGGATCCTCTCCCATCACAGACGGTCAAGTCGACGGGAACAAGCTAACTTGGTCAGTGAAGATCACTCAGCCGATGCCGATGACCCTGGAGTTTGCAGTCGAAGTAAACGGCGACGATATGACTGGTTTTGTCAAACTAGGAATGTTTGGAAGCTCTGCGGTAAAGGGTTCCCGAGCTTAGTCGAATTGCTGCGGACAGGGGACATTCCCTCCGCTCAAAATCGTACCTACCCTATTCGCGACGAGCGATGGGTTTTCCAACATGGCTGCGACAACGACGGCCGCCGACGGTTCGATTACTACTTTCATCATCTCAAACACTAGACGCACGGCGCGTTTGATTGAGACCTCGGTCGCTAAGGCTACCGTTGTCTTAGCAGCTCTGAGAATGCTGAAATTTAGTTCTCCTAACGAAGAACGCAGACCGTCGGCAATAGTAACTGGTGGTAAAGGTGGTTGTCGACAACCAGCCTGCATTGACAAATATGCGTCTCTGGCTAACTCCGGTTCGGCACATACAACCTCAACGTTTCCGTTTGCTGCAAGTATAGCGCCACTTGCAAGCCCTCCGCCGCCGACTGGAACCCAAATTTGATCGAGGTTGCACTCACTCTCAAGCAATTCTATCGTGGCAGATCCTTGACCTGCAATAATTCGAGCATCGTCGTAGGGATGAATGAAGGTTGCATCGTGCTTTGCCAGAAAGTCTTGCAATACGCTCACGCGACTCTCGAGTTCCTGACCACAGTCGATCAGCGTAGCGCCGTATCGTTCCATGTTGCGACGTTTGAAAGATGAAGCGTCTGTTGGTACGACGACATAACTCTTCATTTCACGTAAACCGGTAGCCCATGCTAAAGCTGCACCGTGGTTACCCGAAGAGTGAGTCACAACCGACTCAATATTTGAAGACAACTGCAAAACCGTGTTGACCGCGCCGCGGGCTTTAAATGCTCCTGTCTTTTGAAAGTTCTCACACTTAAAAAATAGATCTGCACCGACAAGTTTGTTCATGCTTCTGGATTGAAGCACTGGTGTGTGGTGGATATACGGAGCTATTCGAGATCCAGCGGCCAGTACACAGTCCCTTGAGGGAGCTTTCAACCTTTGGGCTTCCAGCCTTGACTGAGTGGTACTGTGCGATGAAACACTAGATGTTCTTGTGTAGGACTATCGTCGGGGCTGCTGAAATAATAACCTAATCGCTCGAACTGAAAACTAGGGCTATCTGAGACTGAGCATACGGCTTTTTCGACAAATCCGTGATGTACTACATGTGAATCCGGATTGATCTCTTGTTCAAATTGTTCCCGACGCGGTGTTGGAACATCAAAAAGTCGATAGTAATCATGAATTTTTGCATTAAGTGCATTGTTTGCAGCAACAAATTGAATCACACCTTTGGGTTTGAGACCGCTAGTGTCTGACCCACTCTTGGAACTAGGGAAGTACTTGGCGAAGACTTTGGTAACAGTACCATGCTCATCGCTTTCCACATCCAAACACTCAATAATAAACGCGTATCTGAGTCGGACAAGACCTCCAAGTACAAGTCGCCTGAACTTTGGTGGTGGGCTCATCGCAAAGTCATCGCGATCGATATAAATCGTTCTGCCAAACGTAAATGTTCGAACTCCTAACTCTTCATTTTTCGGATGCCACGGAGCTTCCAACAACAAATCATCCCCTTCGAAGTTAGTGATTTCTATAGCTAACGGTTGCTTCACAGCCATCGCACGTCTCGTCGTGCGCTCCAAGGTATTGCGAATACAAAAGTCGAGAAGTTCAGTCTCTATATTGTTGTTTTGTTTCGTAACGCCAACACGGTTACAAAAATCACGGATCGCCGCCGGTGGAACTCCTCGCTTTCGGAGCCCGGATAGGGTCGGCATTCTAGGATCGTCCCATCCAGAGACGTATCGTTTTTCCACAAGCTGACTTAACATGCGTTTGGACATGACGTTATATTCCAAGCCTAAGCGTGAAAACTCAATCTGTGGTGGGTGAAAGTTGATGTTGATGTTTTCTAGGACCCAATCATACAGGGGTCGGTGATCGGCAAATTCCAACGTACACAAAGAGTGCGTTACACCTTCCAAGGCATCACATATACAGTGTGTAAAGTCATACATTGGGTAGATACACCAGTTCGAGTCAGTGCGATGGTGTGGCGCGTGTATGATTCGATAGAGCACAGGATCACGCATGTTTATGTTGGCTGCGTGCATGTCGATTTTTGCCCGGAGTGTTTTCGACCCGGTCGGAAATTCTCCACCTCTCATACGACGGAACAAGTCGAGATTTTCTTCAACCTCCCGGTTTCGATAAGGGCTCACTGTACCTGGTTCAACCAACGAACCACGACTTTGTTGTAGCTCTTCAAAACTCAGATCACAAACAAACGCTTTACCGCGCTTGATTAATTCCTCCGCAAACTCGTAGAGTTGTGGAAAATAGTCGGATGCGAAAGTTAAACGACTCTCCCAATCGAAACCCAGCCACCTTACGTCCTTTTGAATAGCTAGCACGTAGGATTCACTTTCACTCAGTGGGTTCGTGTCGTCAAACCGCAAGTAGGTAATTCCTCCGAACTCTTCAGCAATGCCGAAATTCAGACATATAGATTTAGCATGACCAATGTGCAGGTATCCGTTCGGTTCCGGTGGGAATCTCGTTACCACACCGCCACTTACTCGTTCTTCTCGAATATCTCGTGCGACTCGTTCGCGTATGAAATCTTTAATAGTGTCGTTGCACATGCGCGACATTGTAGGAAACTTGTAGTTTTTTTCCTGCTGTGAACGACAAAGGCACATCGATCCTGAACCAATTGGGTTGAAATGAAAGTTCCAAGGGTTTTTGTGTGGGTCTTTCTCGTGATGTTGTGGGGGACTTTGTCAGGATGCGAAAATGCTCAATCGAGTGAACCGCTAGACCTTATAAGGACTAGTTTTTTTGATCCACAGCATTACGTTGTCGCGCATGAAGGTCTTACCATAGGTACGTATTCTCGTATTGCTAGACTGACCGATGATGACTTGTACGAATTTCGTACGACTTTAAGCATGCCCAGTGCCAATGGTCTCATCCTCGCTACGGACGCAGTGTACCAATTTCAGAAGCGTTCACCATATCTATTGTCGGTAGCTACGCGGACGACCTATACGGTGTCTAAAGATCAGCCCTACCTCGTCGAACAAATCTATCCGTTTCACGAAAACGACATGGAAAAACAAGCGAACCAAGCGTTGTATGAAAACTATGGATTAAGGGACTTCTTTGCGTTGGAACTAGCTTTGATGGCAAATCTTGAATCTGTAGTAGATGAGCTTGTTACCGTCCCAACTCCATTTCACGAGACAGCCAAATCGACGCAATGGACTATTAGAGAACGTGAAGACCAGAGTATAGAACTATCTAGTTCAGTTGGTGAGATAGCAACTTACTCTTTTGAACAAGGACTACCACGTCTGGACGAATTAGTCGACGACACAGGATTGAGCATGAAGCGAATCTCTGCCGACGATTTTGTTGCCTTAAGTTTTCAACCACCACATGTGATAGAAGACATCAGAATTCCGGTTGATCGACCAATAGAGAGTCCTAGAACCCTATCAACCCTAACAGTACAGTTCGAGTTTGACAAAGCTGAACTCGGTCCATGGTCTACCTTGCTCGACGAACGCAATATGCTTACGACGTCCACCGAGCCTAAGGTTTCGTCACTCACATTATTCGAGTGGGGAAGAAAGGTGTCGGATGCTCAAACCAATCATAAATTGCGATCGATTGTTGCTGAAGTAATCGACGGAATCGATGAATCAGATCTAATTGTCAATGCCCTTGTCACGTTTGTAAATCGAACCATAACTTACACTGACTGGAACACGCTTCAATCAATAGAAGAGACAGTGACTCAAAAACTTGGCGACTGTACAGAGTTCGCGCAACTATTTACCGCACTCGCGACAGCCGCTGAATTACGTGCTCGAACGGTCGTTGGGTTAGCATATCACGAGAATTCTCAAACCTTTGGAATTCATGCTTGGAACGAGGTCTTATTGGACGATGGTTCCACGCGTGTAGTGGATCCAACCTGGAACCAAATTCGCGCAGATGCGACACACATTGAATTTCCAGCAGCCTACCAACACGAAATCGTTAACACCCTCAAAAACCTAAGTATCAAAGTTCTGAACTACGATTACGATACGGAACACAGCATCTAACAACGCACTAGGAATTTTGGCGAACGGTCTTAGAAGTGCTGGTACCAAGTTGACAGAAAAGGTACATAGGTGATCAGCAGCAACACACCGAGCAATATCAACATAAACGGAATCGTGGCAACATACAAGTCCAATATCGACCTATTGAAACGATAGCTTGCGATAAACAAGTTCATTCCGACCGGTGGTGTGAAATAGCCAATTTGCAGGTTCGCGATAAGAATGATCCCAAGATGCACAGGGTGGATTCCGTATCCCACTGCCACAGGCAAAAGAAGCGGAACCAAAATGACGATAGCAGAGAAAATGTCAAGCAATGCTCCAACGAGTAGCAGAAAGACGTTGAGCAGCATCAAGAACACGAGAGGATTGGAAATCTGGTCGTTGATGTACGAAAACAATTTCTGTGCGATTTCAATGTCAACGAAGAAATTCGTTAGTGCTAACGCACATCCAAGAATCAATATGATGCTACCAACCATAATCATTGATTCCTGAATAATGCCTGGGAGCTCTTTGAATTTGACCTCCTTATATACGAACACTTCGATAATCAACACATAAAGTGCGGTGATCGCCGCAATCTCAGATATCGTAATGAAGCCGGCGAAAATGCCACCAAAAATAAAGAACGGAAGAGGCAACTCCCATCTACACATCTTTACTGCATACCACAAGTCTTTCAGATTAAAACTGGTGGTGGGTACCTCTCGGTGACGGAAGATTGTCCACACCGAAAGTGCTAGCACCATCAACATAAAGGGTATCAGCCCTGCAATAAAGAGTTCTTTAACCGTAAAGTCATCCCCGACATCCATTTGCTGTGCAAGAATACCGTAAAGAATCAACGGTATGCTCGGGACAAGAAGCAGACCCAAGCTCCCCGAAGTCGTGATATGACCTAAGCTAAACTTCTCCGAATAGCCTGCCTTTACTAGGATCGGGAACAGGATTGCTCCGAGTGCGACGATCGTCACACCCGATGCTCCGGTCAGGGCAGTGAAAACTGCACACAGCAAAAATCCCACTATTGCCATCCCTCCAGGCATCCAACCAAAGAGTGCGCGAACCAGCGATAGCAGCCTTTGCGTCGTTTCCGAAGCCGATAGCAGATAGCCTGTAAATGTGAATAAAGGGAGTGCTACTAACAGGGGAGTATTGGTGAGTCGGAGTATTTCCGTCGCGATAACAGAGAGTGGCATTTCATTTGCTAAATAACCAAATATCGCCCCCCCCAAAATAACTGTGAACAGGGGGGCACCACAAAGTATCATTAGGACCAATACGATGACGGCGAGAATAGTCATTCGTCGTGCTTGAAAAAGATGCTAAGGAGAAATCGAAGTCCCATGACGAAACAAGCGAATGGAATTATCGTAACCAGCACCCAAGATGGGATTTTCCCAATTCCAGAAATTCCGAGTTGAAATTCCAAGATCACGGAGACGACGGAAAAATAGCAAACTATCCAACAAACGGCACAGGCACTGAGATCAGCAAATATCGCAGTGATTCTCGACCAGCCTTCGGGTAGGAATTTTTCCATGAAGTCCACTCGAATGTGCCCGTTTTGACGGACAGCGACCATCGCACCCAGGAATGTAATCCACAGAACTGACATACTCACGAATTCGTCGGCCCAAGAAAGACCGAACGAGAGTTCGCCAATATTTCTTAAAACAATCTGTACAACTGCTACGAGTAGCAGCGAAAGGAAGAGTGCGACTAGTATCGCTGACTCAATCCATCGTAGATAACGATTGATCCTATTGAGAATGTTCGTTACGGAATTGCTCCAGGGCGTCTTCTAATAATTCGTAGCTTTCCTGATCAACCTGATCGTTTTCTAACCATTCGCTAATCGCGTCTTGGGATAGCTTTTGCCACTCAGCAAGTGCGTCTGCATCGGGTGTGATCAATTCAACACCCTCTTCCAACATGACCTCCAACGCTTCGTCGTGCTCTTCGATCAGTTGCTTTTCCGCCCTCGTAAGTGCGTTGTTCATTTCGCTCAATACCACTTGTTGATGTGATTCACTGAGTCGATTGAACATTCTTTGGTCTATTGAATAAATCGTGTATACGTACTGCAACGGAATGTCCAACACGTACTTAACCTGCGTATGCCACTGCAAAGCTATTGCTGCAACGGGCGGCGACGCGATCGTGTTTATGAGGCCTGTTTGTAATCCTGTCAGTACGTCTCCCACAGGAAGTGGAATGGGTGTAATACCAAACACTCTCAAGTTTTGTTTAGCAATTGGATCGCCTTGGGGAGTCCATACCTTTGATCGACGAATTTGTTGAATTGTGTCCAACTGTTTCGTCCCCATAGCATACGCGAAGCCTACAGCAGAGAATCCGATTGGTACCTCGCCAGACTCTTCGAGTTCTTTCATGAGCACAGAATCCAACTTACTTCTAACTTCTGTAACTTCTTCGTGGCTTTGAAATAACATTGGGAGGCTGTAGAGATTCAAATTTGGAAGGTCATTTGTGTAAACACTAGTCTGTACGATGCCACCGTGAAGCTGCCGAGCTCTAATCTTTCGCTTGACGGTGAAATCATCTCCCATGACTCCACCGGTATAAAACTTGAACTTAACACTACCGTCGGTTCGTTCTTCAACCACTTTCGCCGCTTCCCGTAATTCGACCATCAGTGCCGTTCCATCCGGTGCGGTTGTCGCAATCTTAATTGTTGTGGCATTACCGTGTAGTGGAATGATGACCGACAACGCACTCAACAAAAAAGTGAAGCGCATTACTCTAGAAGAAATCATCTGCTGAATCTTTTAGTTCTTGAGCGCGTTGCTGCGCTAGTCTATTTTGTAAGGTGAGTCCTTCAACGATCGGATCTGCGTCTATCACTTCGTCCAACAATCGATCGTGGAGTTCTCGATCCAGAGTAGACCTTGCAAAACGTTCCGCGAATAGCACTTTTGCGTATAGGTTCTTACCTTCACTAAGGGAAATTGCACGTTCAAAATGGTACCTTGCTTTCTCGCTGTCCCCTCCAAGAGCGGGTGGAATTAAAGACTCGAACACTCCCATGTACATGTGGGGTGTCCCAAATTCATAAGTCTCATCAAGTTCTAGCATGCGTTCGACAAGTGTTTGCACCCTTGACAGTTGAGCTACAGCTCGAAGATCGTTGGAGTGTACGAGGATCCAACTAGACCAAGCACCGGTAAGTGCATAAAGAAGTGGTAGCTCAGATTCTCGTAAAGATGCGATCACAGACTCCACTTCAGGAAATGGCTTGGTGTCCAAGTTGCACAACTTGGCGTTGTCCAAACAAGCAGCCGTCAAAGCATGTTCCCGAGCTTTCGTTGCATATCGACGTTGGCGGTCCTCATCTTCAATAAAAGCGGTTGCGAAAGAGCTCTTTAGTTGGGCGGCTACCAAAAGCAATGAAACATCTCGAGGATTTTGGTGTAGCATCCCGTCGAGCAGGATTAGAAACGGGGGTATTCCGGCTTCAATGAGTTCCGGATCGTCGCTATTCAATATTGAAGCTTCAAGATCTTTGAATAGTCGGTTTGTCGCCGACGATATCACGACTTGACACCCGTATTGAATCGTGATTAGAACCAAAAACGACATGCCAATAGCCAACTTCATTAATCGACCTTTCATCTGCGTCATTGTAGCAATTTTTAGACTAGAGCTTGAAGTACAATCTCAATCTCCCTTAACCGACTTCTTAGCATATTCGAGTGATGCCTAAATTCAAACGATTAGAGTGTTAAATGGAAGATTCCTCGCGGTCGATGAATATGGGTAGTGATCTGTCGCGCGGTACAGCACAGGTCGAATCGTTCCATCCGTGGTTCAAGTTCGGCCCAGTTCTGATCCTGTTACTTTACTGGCTCGGTTCCGCGTCTGGATATATTTTTTCATACCTCGGAGAAGTCGTACCGTGGTGTGTTCCACACTTTGAAGGATGCACTAGTATTAGTCGGACTGGAAGATTTGGGATAAGTTTCTTTATCTTCAAATTCACTATGATTCCGGTCGCGTTCCTTGCTTTTGTGTATTGGTTAGACATGGCTCGCTGGAACAAAGCTTCGGTACCAAATGGACATTTTTTAAACTACGCGCCGACGATCCTAGGCTGTCTTGGGGCAGCCGCGTTACTAGTTCAAATAACTGTTTTGGGAGTCGAGTGTGGTGTCTGTCGAACGATCAGATCTTACAGTACGACTTCGTTTTTCCTGCTGACGTTCATAGCGCAGTGGTTTGCCTGGATGAGAATCAGAAAACAGAGTGCGCGGAACTGGGTTTCAGTGCTGTATCTTATCCTGTGTGTGTTGCTATCAATTGATGTCGTGCTTTTCGTTATCGTCCCAAATATACTAGATAACACAAGCGCGCTAGAAAACTCAATCGCGTGGCGCTCAAGCTACTTAATTTCACTAGCGCCGGCGATTTCAGCATGCGGTTGGAAAGGCACGACCGGAAAACAGTACAAGCCTGAAAGTTCAAACTTGGACTAGTCTATTCCTCGGAGGTTTCCTCCGCATCGGCATCGTCTTCTGAATCGTCTCCCTCTACGAACTTTTTCACGTCTTCGAGTAATTCGTCCATGGAAGGACGATCGCTATATCTCTCTTCCGCGCGTTTTAGCACTACTTTGCCGTCAGTATCGACCAAAATGACACCTGGATGAGGAACACCATAAGCTCTTGAACCTTCCTCATATTGTTCGTTGAGGATGCCGAGGGCCTTCACTGTTTTGGCGTCTTGATCGGACAATAGCGGATAAGTTAATTCCTTGCTACTTTTAAACTCAGCATTCTGTTCGACTGAATCATAAGTACTTGCTGATACAGCTACCCCGGCTTCGTTAAACTCTGAAACTCTTTCCTGCAACTCAACTAGTTGCGCCTTGCAATACGGTCACCAGTCGGAGGTGCGTACAAAAAAGATCAATAGACCTTTGCTCTCGCCTCGCAGATCATCAATCGATCGATCATTACCCTCGGTGTCTTTGACGATTATGTCAGGCAGGTCTGAACCAACATCGGGGCCCCATGTATCTTGATACTCTTCGCCTACGACGGCACCGGCGAACAATAGCAGTGCCACGACGAACATAAACTTTTTAGTCTTCATAGGAACTTAGGCTCTGAATAGACTAGTTCTCGGAGGTGTCCTCTGCATCGGTTTCTTCTTCCGATGCTTCCATTGCTACTAACTCTTTCACTTCTTCGAGTAAGTCGTCCATGGATGAGCTATCTTCGTATCTCTCTTCGGCCCTTTTTAGTACCACTTTGCCTTCAGTGTCGACCAATACGACACCAGGATGAGCAACCCCGTAGCGCGACGAACCCTCTTCATAGTCTTCGTTGAGAATCCCTAAGCTTTTCACCGTTTTTGCATCTTGATCAGATAACAGCGGGTAAGTTAGTTCTTCACTACTCTTGAACGATGCGTTCTGTTCAATGTCGTCATAGGTACTTGCCGTAACTGCAACACCCGCTTCATTCAATTCTTCAATTCTGTCCTGCAACTCAACTAGTAGCTTCTTACAACTCCCTCACCAATCTGTCGTTCGAACAAAAAAGATCAATAGTCCTTCGCTCTCGCCACGAAGTTCATCGACCGTGCGATCATTACCTTCTGTATCTTTCACAGCTAAGTCTGGGAAATCAGAGCCAATTTCTGGCCCCCATTCATCTTGATTCTCTTCGCCTAAAACAGCACTGGTCAGCAACAACAATACCGTGACGAACATAAACTTCTTAATCTTCATAATAATGTTCCTGAATGTCGAACATCTGCAATTCCAACTCGCAGGTAATTTCCAAAAGCATTGCGATTTCCAACGTGCAATGCGTATAAACCGTGTCTGAAATCTTAGCGAAACTAATTCCATGCCAACATTCCATACGCCCCAAGGTTCAATTTACTTTGAACAACGAGGCTCGCGCGCGGATACCCCTATTGTAATGATTCATGGTCTAGGATGTCAAATTGTGCATTGGCCTGAATCTCTAATCGAGGGATTGCGATCAGAAGGCTTTCGAGTGGTAATGATGGACAATCGGGATGCAGGACTGTCGTTCGGTATCGAAGAAGCGGCCCCGGAGATTATGGAACTAATTCAAGCGATGGAAGATCCCACTGCCGTCGATCCACCGTATCATCTTGCGGACATGGCAGAAGACATGGTTCACTTACTAGATCACCTCGGACAATCCGGAGCCCACTTGGTCGGTGTGTCAATGGGCGGAATGATCGCTCAATACGTCGCGCTGAATCATGCCGAGCGAGTATTTAGTCTGTCATTGCTCATGAGTTCAACTGGTAATCCCGATATACCAACACCGACACCCGAAGTAGTTGGAGCACTTGGTACAACTGTGGTGTCTCCGAGTCGGGAAGAGAGTATCGAAGCAGCACGTGCTGCGAACAGAATCTTTGGTGGCCAATATTTCGACTCTTGTGAAGTTGGGATCGGTCGCTTTGTCGAAACTGCTTATGATCGAGCGAGTCGTCCCGACGGGGTACGCCGGCAACTTGGAGCAATTCTGAGTGACGGCGATCGACGCGCCCAACTCGCTACTGTGGAAGTACCAGCATTAATGATCCACGGTGACCAAGACCCGCTCGTCGATAAATTTGGTTCTGTTGATCTTGCGGAAACGATCCCCAATTCTCGTCTCCTAATCATCGAACAGTTGGGACACGACTTACCCGAGCCGCTGATTCCGACGATTCTTCAAGAAATAGTCTCTCACATACGTGAGCATCCCGCGCCCCGTTAGCTGAGTGCACCTAGCGTCAAAAGATGTTTTACGCCAACATCTTCTTTGATGTAGTTAGAGACCGCAGTGCGATACACTAATCAGTTTCAATGAATCATTGGACAAAACTAACCTCAACCTGCTTGACAGTATGACCAGGAGTACCCGTGCGTAGACTGATGAAAAGAGTGTTTTCGACCAAGAATCCTGAAACTATTGCGATTCTGGGTGGTACTGGAGACGTAGGAACCGGTTTTGCCCTTCGCTGGGGAAAGTCTGGCCATAAGATCATAGTAGGATCCCGAGTCCTAGCAAAAGCTGAGGCCGCCGTATCGAAGCTCCTAGAGTCGTTTCCAAACTTGTCAGTAGTCGCAATGGAAAATCGCGAGGCTGCTAAGTCAGGAGACATAGTTGTACTTACCGTCCCCGCCGCGCATCAGATTAGTACATTAACGAGCGTAAAAGATGTTCTAAAGGGGAAGGTTCTCGTCGACGCGACAGTTCCGTTGATACCACCTAAAGTGGGAACGGTCCAGCTCCCGACCGAAGGTAGCGCAGGAAAACGCGCGCAAGACTTATTGGGAGACGATGTCATGGTAGTAAGTGCGTTTCAAAATATTGCTGCACACTTAATGAAAACTGATATCGATATCGAATGCGAAGTGTTGGTGAGCGGCAACAAAAAAGTGGCACGAGAACGAGTAATTCAACTTGCACAGGATGCAGGTATGCAAGCCTGGCACGCGGGTCCAATAGACAACGCCGCGGCTGCAGAGGCACTCACGAGCATTCTGATACAGATCAACAAAAGGTATCCGATTTCTCACTCTGGAATCAAAATTGTCGGTGGTCAGCACGACTAACAGAACGTGAACCTGCAGATTTTGCCGCTCCAAGGTGTTCCCTTTATTAAAGGTGGAGAGGACTTAGGTTCAGTGCTGATCAAGGTACTAGAAAACTCCAGTGTGAGCTTAAGAGACCATGATGTCGTCGTAGTCGCGCAGAAAATCGTGTCGAAAGCAGAGAACCGCATGGTCGCTCTGGCTTCGGTGACTCCGTCTCCAAGAGCACAACAACTTGCAATCAATGTTGATAAGGATCCGCGGCTGGTCGAATTGATTTTAAGAGAGTCGATCGGTATCGTTCGCCAAAAGAAAGGAGTTCTCATTACTCGTCATCGACTGGGATTCGTAGCGGCAAACTCTGGGATCGACCAATCAAATGTAGACCATTCCAATGGCGAACACGCACTACTATTGCCCATAGCTCCTGATCGATCTGCTCAGAAAATCCGCGCAACACTTGCTGAACAGACAAATTCCAATATCGGTGTCATCATCAGTGACTCCGTAAATCGGCCATGGAGATTGGGGAGTGTAGGTATAGCTATCGGGGTTGCGCATACCGCGGTGCTTGACGATCGGCGCGGAGATACAGACTTATTTGGACGCGTGCTCAATATAACTGTATCAAACAGGGCGGATTCCATTGCTACAGCGGCGTTGTTGGTCATGGGAGAGACTGACGAAAACATACCCGTCGCAATAGTTCGAGGGTTAACGCCCTTAGATGGCCTAGACGGAGCTCACAGAGGAAATAGACCTGTAGAAGAAGATCTGTTTCAATGAGTGTCCTGGCGATCACTGGAGGTGTGGGTGGTGCGAAGTTAGCAGTAGGACTAGCGCACTTGCTGAATCCCGAGCAGCTTGTGTTCTTAGTTAACACCGGAGATGATTTTTGTCATCTAGGGTTGCATATATCGCCCGATCTCGACACACTAACTTACTCGCTAGCAGGGCATGCTTGTCCTACGAAGGGATGGGGGCGACGAGACGAGACTTGGTCTTTTCTCAAGACTATTCAAGATCTCGGTGGTCCTGCATGGTTTCAGCTGGGCGATAAAGATCTCGCGTTGCACATCTACCGAACTCAACTATTGAATGAAGGTGGTTCCCTTACTGCGGCAACGAAAGCAATTACCAAAGCTCTAGGTGTGAAACACTCCTTACTACCCTGTAGTGACGATCGCATAGCGACAGTCGTCGATTCAGACGTTGGCCAACTCTCATTTCAACACTACTTTGTGAAGCATCAGTGTCGTCCGCGCGTCAACGGAATAAAGTACGATGGCGCAGACCGCGCACGACTCAATTCGATCCTAGATTTGGCTACAATCTCTATAGTTGTTATTTGTCCTTCAAATCCTTATCTTTCTGTCGACCCCATCCTAGCAGTCTCAGAATTTCGGAATTTCTTACGGAATCCTCATGTTCCAGTATTGGCCGTCTCACCAATAGTTCAAGGTCGAGCTCTCAAAGGACCAACAACAAAAATCATGACTGAACTTGGACACACCGTTAACAATAAAACCATCGTGCGCCACTATGCAGACATTCTGACTGGGTTGATCGTTGACGAAGGAGACGCTAAAGATTGCGAAACGATCAAAGACTTAGGAATTGAGTGTATCGCGCGGAACACGGTCATGCGGACGATCGATGATCGCGTTCGGCTGGCGCGAGAAACCTTGGAATTCGGGAAAGCATTGTCGAGGTAGGAACGATGTGGGCGATAGTTCCGTACAAAGAGCCTCCTTTCGGAAAAAGTCGTTTATCCAACAGACTCACCCCCTCACAACGAACTGTCCTAGCTTCAACGATGCTGGAGATTGTTGTTGATGCCCTTTTTCAGGCAGAACATGTTAGTGGCATATTGCTAGTCTCAGACTCGACGAACCTAGCGGAATTTACGTTAAAAGAGAAAGTCATAATACTTGAGACGCAGACGACTAACTTGAGAGACGCGGTGACTCAAGCCGGACGGTTTGCGTCCAAACAATTAAGGTGCCCAACGACTTTTGTTGTGCCTGCAGACTTACCGCTAATTTCACCCAAAGACATTGATTTTGCCATCTCGCAACACGAGCGAGTCACCATCATTCCCGACGTGCGACTGAAAGGAACAAACGGCATTATTGCTACACCACCGAATGGGTTTGAGTACGTTTTCAATGGTCGGAGTTATCACCAACACCACCAAAATGCACAAGTTGCTGGTTTAAACCCTAAATCTCTCCAAATCGAGTCGTTTTCTTACGATGTAGATACCTTTGACGATCTTATGATGGTGATCCAATTACAGCCCAAGTCCCGAACGGCTACCGTCTACCAGAGTTTGACGACGAAAGATTCCTCTCTCCCTGCATGTGACTAGTTTTAATTCGTTAAGGATACCACCGAGAACTTGCTCGAATAGAACGTGAGATTTGATTTACCCATAACAACAGAAGCGGCGTACGACTTGGTGGACGTTACATGTTTAGACGACATCATTGCACCGGCGCAAACACTGAGAGACGATGGTTTTGGTTCAACCATAACCTATTCGAAAAAGGTCTTTATTCCATTGACACAACTGTGTCGTGACGTTTGTCATTATTGCACATTCGCAAAGACTCCGGGGAAGTTGAAGTCTGTCTTTCTTACCTTGGATGAAGTGTTGAGTATTGCACGACAAGGCGAAGCAATGGGTTGCAAGGAAGCGCTATTCACACTGGGTGAAAAACCGGAGTTACGCTATCGAGTTGCCCGTGAGTGGTTGAGTAACTCGGGATTTGATTCAACCATCGAGTATCTCACATACGTCGCGGGTCAAGTATTAGAACAGACCAACCTCTTACCGCATGTAAACCCAGGAAATTTGGCCGCTGAGGAAATCCAGTCATTGCGGCAAGTTGCTCCGTCGATGGGAATCATGCTGGAATCCTCTGCCGATCGGCTCACACAAAAAGGCATGCCACATTTCGGTTCTCCCGACAAAGTGCCAGAAGTCCGGTTAGCGACACTTAAGCGTCTTGGTGAACTGCGGATACCAACGACAACGGGCATTTTGATCGGCATTGGAGAGACGCGTGCTGAAAGAGTCGAATCGCTCCTAGACATACGAAGGGTGCACCAAGAACACAGCCATATACAAGAAGTGATCGTTCAAAATTTTCGCGCAAAACCTAATACACTAATGGCAAATGCGACCGAACCGACATTAGAGGAACTTCTATGGACGATCTCAGTCGCAAGGTTAATCTTCGGTCCGACGATGTCGATTCAAGCTCCGCCAAATTTGAGCCCTGATGCATTGCAGACCATCGTTAGTGCTGGGATCAACGATTGGGGTGGCGTGTCACCGCTAACTCCCGACTTTGTAAATCCTGAAGCGCCGTGGCCACACTTGGAGAAACTTGCACAAGCCACTGAAAAAGCAGGCAAGAATTTACACGAACGATTGACTGTTTATCCTCGATTTATCAATGATCACTGGCTTGACGAGAATCTCTTGTCCGATGTACTCAAACGGATTGACGCTGAGGGCTTACCACGTACAGACGATTGGGCTCCGGGAACTGTAACTGAACCACCGCAAGAAGTATTACGGCATATTCGCGCGCCGAATCGGAGCACAGACACACCTATCTACATAACACTACAAAATGCTACTCATCGGGATCTCAGTGAATCTGAAATCACTGGATTGTTTTCCGCCCGTGGTCGAGATTTTGACGCAGTCGTCGAATTCGCCAACGAGCTTCGAAGAGAAGCGAACGGTGACGCTGTTACCTATGTGGTAAACCGCAACATCAACTACACAAATATTTGCTACTTCAAATGTCAGTTCTGTGCTTTCTCAAAGGGTAAACTAGCAGAAAATCTGCGCGGTCGTCCGTACGACTTGTCAAATGAGGAAATCAGTCGCCGCGTCGTCGAAGCATGGGTTCGGGGAGGTACAGAGGTGTGTCTCCAAGGCGGAATACACCCAGCTTACACCGGTGAGAAATATTTAGATGTCGTTAGGACCGTAAAGGATGCTGTTCCAGACATTCACGTACATGCGTTCTCTCCGTTGGAAATCAGGCAAGGAGCGAAAACGTTAGACCGATCGCTTAAAGATTTCCTTCTTGATCTTCAACAAGCCGGACTAGGCACACTACCCGGTACGGCTGCCGAAATTCTCGACGACGAAATTCGCGCAATCATTTGCGCCGATAAGATTAACACTCAACAATGGCTCACGGTGATGCGGACTGCACACGAATGTGGAATCAAGAGTACCGCGACAATCATGTACGGTCACATCGAACAGCCCATCCATTGGGCGCGTCATCTCATCCATATTCGCAAACTCCAACAAGAGACTAGAGGTTTCACGGAGTTTGTTCCACTTCCGTTTATCCACATGGAAGCACCAATGTATCTCAAGGGTAAGTCTCGGTGCGGTCCAACATTTCGTGAAGCTATTCTTATGCATGCAGTTGCGCGGATAGCTCTGTATCCGCACATCCAAAACATTCAAGCGAGTTGGGTGAAGCTTGGGCGAGAAGGCGTGCGCGCCGTCCTAAATGCGGGGTGTAATGACCTTGGTGGTACTCTTATGAACGAGAGTATTTCACGTGCGGCAGGCACCTTGCATGGTCAGGAACTACATCCAACTGAAATGGAGAGTTTGATCAGTTCACTTGGGAGAATTCCTTCGCAACGCACAACGCTGTACGGTTCCGTGAGTCCCACCATACACCAGAAAGGACTAACCGCGCCTCCGCTACGTTCGATCGAGAACTCTACACCACCACGACAGGCTGAACCGAGAGTACCAGAATTGATTCGAAATAACGCGACCTAATTCAGGTGTGCGAATTCCTTAGCTTTTAGTACGGTCTGGTCTTATATCCCTTGTTCACCGTGCATCGGTGAGCAATCCTGACTTCCTTGTCCAATCGTTTGCGGACTTGGACACTCAGTTTCGTAACCGATTTTTGCTCCGTCCTCGTGCGAGGTGGATAAGGACAACTGGTGATTACCGAATCGCATCCAAGCATTCCATACCGGACGAATGACCTGATGGACTATGGATTTGGTTCTAATTTGCATGATTTCTTTACTCCCTTGTGAGGATTTAGTTGACTCATGTGCGACTTTTGGTTACACATAAAACGAAATTCTTGGTTGGTACGGATTCACTTTTGATGTTTCTCATACCAGTTTGTACGTGGAACTTCGGTGTCTCACGTACATCGAGCTCGGTATTTTAATAATAGAGAGCGTCGAATTACAACCCATTAGATAATGGCTCTTTCGAAAAGTTCAATACCTAAGTACTGACAATGTAATGATCGAGGACGAAACCAATGAAAAGTAGAGCTAAGTACACGATAGAGAATTTGAACGAACGAATGGGCAACTTTGGATTATCGTCTATGAGCATAAAGATCGAAAAACCCAGGTAGGTAAGACCAAGTGCGACTGCCACCACCAAGTACAACCAGCCACTCATCCAAAAAAATGGGACTAACGTGATACCCACTAGTAAGGCGGTGTAGACCAAAATTGAAAGCCGCGTATAACGGTCACCGTGGGTAAGAGGAAGCATCGGTACGCCTACTGTCTCATAGTCTTTAGCGCGGTCAATCGCGAGTGCCCAAAAGTGCGGTGGAGTCCACAGAAAAATTATGGTGACGAGTATGAGTGCTTCAGGTTCAATGGTACTAGTAATGCACACCCAACCTAAGAGTGGCGGAGCGGCACCAAATAACCCGCCGATAACAATGTTTTGCGATGTTCGATGTTTCAGAATGAAAGTGTAAAAGAGACCGTATCCGGCCCAAGATGCTAGATTCAGCCATGCTGCTAAAGGGTTCACCAACACAAAAAGAACGACTAGTCCTGTGACACCTAATACAGTCGCAAAGATGATGCCATCTCGAGAGCGAACGCGTCCGGTTGGTACTGGCCGATTGCGAGTGCGAGCCATTTGCCGGTCGATCCGCGCGTCCACTACGTGATTTACCACTGCAGCACTGGCTGCGACAAGAGCGATGCCGACCAACCCATACACGACCGACAACAATTCTTCCGACAACAATTGTGGCAAACTGGGAACCGACAGTAACATGCCGACAAGTGCACACAGCAACATGAGAAGTACGACGCGCGGCTTCGTCATGTCGAAATAGTCTAGGATGCGAGTCACCAAAACAGCGAAAATTGAGGTCGTGAAACTCAGACATTTTAAGAGTGGTACTTCCGTCGAAACTCTCCCCGAGTTTCTTCAATTCGGAAATCACCATACACAAACACGCACCGCGATTACAGTCAGAACTTCGCAAAAATGTTAGCAAATGTGAAACCAACTAGTTAGCTATGGCATCTATAGTCACACTCCGCGAAATTCTTGAGTAAACAGAGCGACGGTTTTAAGTTCAACTCAATAGGAACGCGAAGTGCGTGCAATGACCTGCTTGTTGGTCCTGCGTTATATAATCTGTGTACTCGTTAGACTTTCGGATTCTCAAACCAAAGATGTCTTGAGACTAAAAGATGTAGCGAGTCCAACACTGTAACTTCACGAACTCCGTAGTACGGAAGAAGGCATCATGAACGAATTGAGACGAAATCTAGATTTATTAGCAAGAAAAGGCTCTCGCTATTTGCGACGGTTTGCATTGAAGGGGGCGATGGAAAAAGCGTGGCCTTTGGTGGGTATTGTTGCCCTTTTGTTTCCATTGGGCTACTTCGGCTATCGCTGCTACGAAGTTTATGAAGCCTTTCAGGCGACGGCTACAGGTGCGAGTTTCTCGCTCGTGTCGGTAGGCTGGGGACTGATGTGGACGGTGCTGATCGCGTTGTTAATTCCGGCAGCCTTCTGGCTCCTCCTCTATTCCTTAGAGTCTCGTCGTTATCATGGCGCGAAAGAGAGTTTGGCTCGTGCATGGCCGGTAGTCTTTCTGCTCGCGATTGCATTTCCCGTAGGCTACTGTGTTTCTTACTTGTTCCAGATTCTTGGCCAATATGCTACGGTGTCCTACGGTTTCAGCCCGTTCCTAAGCTTGGCAGTACTCTTGGCTGTGGTCTTAGTGGTTGCCATTCCTGTGGTGTTTATCGGCCTGTGGGCATTTTTCGGCTTTTCTTTCGGTCGCATCGACCGACAAACTTCATTAGCTCTATTCGATCGAGAACTGGGATTAAAGGATCGGCTTCAATCCGCCGATGAATTTCGGGTAAAAGAACAAGCAACGCCATTTGAACAAGCCGCGATTACTGATGCGATGCCGCACGCAGAACAAGCATTGCAGACACGATTAGCGAATATTGACATCGCAAAACCAGCAATGGACACCATTAAGTGGCCGTTGGTTTTTGCCGCGATGTTTATCTTTGTTCTAGGGTTGTCGACGAACGGATTACAGTTTGAGACATCCCCGGTTGAGCTTGCAATGGTTTGGCACGACGATCACGTCGATCCTAATGAATCCGAAGAAGACGTGAAACCGCCGATATTTCCCGATGAGAAGAGTACCGAACAAGACGTGCCGGAACCAGATGCTCCAGTAGCTGAAGAACAAAAGCCTACCGAGATGAAGAAAGCCACCGAAGCGACGAACTCGGAATCTTCGCTAGCGGAGTCGGACGAAGCACAGAGTGTACCGCAACAGACATCAGAGAGCGGGTTGAGCGCGAGTGCTTCCAAACAAAACCAGCCTGGACAGGCGGCGTCGAATATCGCTGGACTTGGGAACGAAAAACAGAAGAAAGAAGAAGAGGTAGCCCAGAAGAAGAAGCCGAAGAAGAGCGACCCGGAGAAAGAAAACGATTCGAAGGAGGAAGAGAAAGACGACTCTGCAAGCGGTATCGCCGGTGGTAAAGGCACTGGTTCTGGCAAGCAATCGGCATCGACGGAAATGTTAGAACAACACAGCCGATCCCGCGAAGACGATTTCGATCAAGATGTCGATCAAGAGTCTGATGACGAAGAGGATGAAGAGCAGGAAGCTGCCAGCGCAGCGAAACCGATGTTAAACCAGCGCAAAGCTCCTGTAGATCGCCAGTTGACGCCGTCTGGTGTCGGCTTTGAAGAAAACGAAGACGCTAATGGCCGCGGCGGTCCTGGTGGTCTCAAGAAAACTCGTGGCGTCGCTGCGATGTTGCTTGGGGTTCCGATGCCAGACAAACTGAGATCTCAAATCAACGTTGGACGGATTAAGGTGCAACGCGAGCGCTCCATACCGATACCCAATCAAGTTCAAACCACGAACAGTGAGAACCGGGGACAAATGGACGACAGTGTCGGTACCTTCTCCCGCACTGAGCTGAAACCCTGGATGCGAGATGTCGCGAAGAAGTACTTTCTCGACCTGCGCCAGAGCAACAGTCCTGAAAACTAGTCTGTCTAACCACCTCATTAAAAGAGAATAGGAATTTGATCTAGCCAATCAAAACAGTTCATACTTGGTTGTTACGGGATGGGGTACTTTCTGAGTGATCAGCAAGCTTATCCCAGAAGAAATGTGTAGTGTTGACCACTTCAAAAAAATATTTTGGTCTGTAAGAAACAAATTTTTGCTAGAGGTACTTCCCGTTAGTGTTCTTCAAATCTGCGGTCTTACGCTTTTGAATCACCGGGGCAGAGGTATGACTTTGAAGAAAATTGCTATTTTTTTGTAACCCTTTGGTTCGCTATCGTATCCCTCAGATGGTTCCATAGAATTTTCGAGTAAGACTTACGACGAAAACGATTCCTGTAACAAAGGATCGTGATGTCTTAGCACTGACGTGCTTCTTGGTCTCGCACCATATAATTTGTGTGCTTGTTAGGCTGTCGGATTCTCGATACAAAAACGTATCGAGCCGCAGACATGTTGCGCGTCCAACGCTATAGAATAAAATACATTCCTTTGTAAATGAGGCGACGAAACAATCTGACCCTAGAGTGAGGACTAGTGCACTTCTATGAGAATGAACAAGCCTCTCACTTTGAACACAGGGGTCCATCGCAGTAACTTCACTAACTCCGGAACACGGAAGAAGGCATCATGAACGAATTGAGACGAAATCTAGATTTATTAGCAAGAAAAGGCTCTCGCTATTTGCGACGGTTTGCATTGAAGGGGGCGATGGAAAAAGCGTGGCCTTTGGTGGGTATTGTTGCCCTTTTGTTTCCATTGGGCTACTTCGGCTATCGCTGCTACGAAGTTTATGAAGCCTTTCAGGCGACGGCTACAGGTGCGAGTTTCTCGCTCGTGTCGGTAGGCTGGGGACTGATGTGGACGGTGCTGATCGCGTTGTTAATTCCGGCAGCCTTCTGGCTCCTCCTCTATTCCTTAGAGTCTCGTCGTTATCATGGCGCGAAAGAGAGTTTGGCTCGTGCATGGCCGGTAGTCTTTCTGCTCGCGATTGCATTTCCCGTAGGCTACTGTGTTTCTTACTTGTTCCAGATTCTTGGCCAATATGCTACGGTGTCCTACGGTTTCAGCCCGTTCCTAAGCTTGGCAGTACTCTTGGCTGTGGTCTTAGTGGTTGCCATTCCTGTGGTGTTTATCGGCCTGTGGGCATTTTTCGGCTTTTCTTTCGGTCGCATCGACCGACAAACTTCATTAGCTCTATTCGATCGAGAACTGGGATTAAAGGATCGGCTTCAATCCGCCGATGAATTTCGGGTAAAAGAACAAGCAACGCCATTTGAACAAGCCGCGATTACTGATGCGATGCCGCACGCAGAACAAGCATTGCAGACACGATTAGCGAATATTGACATCGCAAAACCAGCAATGGACACCATTAAGTGGCCGTTGGTTTTTGCCGCGATGTTTATCTTTGTTCTAGGGTTGTCGACGAACGGATTACAGTTTGAGACATCCCCGGTTGAGCTTGCAATGGTTTGGCACGACGATCACGTCGATCCTAATGAATCCGAAGAAGACGTGAAACCGCCGATATTTCCCGATGAGAAGAGTACCGAACAAGACGTGCCGGAACCAGATGCTCCAGTAGCTGAAGAACAAAAGCCTACCGAGATGAAGAAAGCCACCGAAGCGACGAACTCGGAATCTTCGCTAGCGGAGTCGGACGAAGCACAGAGTGTACCGCAACAGACATCAGAGAGCGGGTTGAGCGCGAGTGCTTCCAAACAAAACCAGCCTGGACAGGCGGCGTCGAATATCGCTGGACTTGGGAACGAAAAACAGAAGAAAGAAGAAGAGGTAGCCCAGAAGAAGAAGCCGAAGAAGAGCGACCCGGAGAAAGAAAACGATTCGAAGGAGGAAGAGAAAGACGACTCTGCAAGCGGTATCGCCGGTGGTAAAGGCACTGGTTCTGGCAAGCAATCGGCATCGACGGAAATGTTAGAACAACACAGCCGATCCCGCGAAGACGATTTCGATCAAGATGTCGATCAAGAGTCTGATGACGAAGAGGATGAAGAGCAGGAAGCTGCCAGCGCAGCGAAACCGATGTTAAACCAGCGCAAAGCTCCTGTAGATCGCCAGTTGACGCCGTCTGGTGTCGGCTTTGAAGAAAACGAAGACGCTAATGGCCGCGGCGGTCCTGGTGGTCTCAAGAAAACTCGTGGCGTCGCTGCGATGTTGCTTGGGGTTCCGATGCCAGACAAACTGAGATCTCAAATCAACGTTGGACGGATTAAGGTGCAACGCGAGCGCTCCATACCGATACCCAATCAAGTTCAAACCACGAACAGTGAGAACCGGGGACAAATGGACGACAGTGTCGGTACCTTCTCCCGCACTGAGCTGAAACCCTGGATGCGAGATGTCGCGAAGAAGTACTTTCTCGACCTGCGCCAGAGCAACAATTCTGACAACTAACCTTTCAATCAATCATTAAGAGAGAATATTTATGGCAAA
Source organism: Gammaproteobacteria bacterium (assembly GCA_009841615.1). Classification (GTDB taxonomy): domain Bacteria; phylum Pseudomonadota; class Gammaproteobacteria; order Pseudomonadales; family Azotimanducaceae; genus Bin55. The sequence goes on from VXLL01000018.1 coordinate 212,075, forward strand.
TCAAGCAACCACGCAAGTCGATTCAGCGGTAGCTGCACAAGCGGGACACTTTAAGCAAGTCTTTCACGAAATAAGGGCCGAAGTTCAAAAAATGATGGTTGGCCAAACCGCCGTAATCGATGGTGTACTAACTGCACTATTGGCTGGTGGGCATGTACTACTTGAAGGCGTGCCTGGACTTGGTAAAACCATGATCGTTCGGTGTTTGAGTGAAGCAGTGCATCTGCACTTCTCTCGAATTCAGTTTACGCCTGATATGATGCCGGCCGATATTCAAGGTACGATGGTACTGACGGAAACTACAGGTGGTGGCCACGAATTAACATTCCAACAAGGACCGCTTATCAGCAACCTGATTCTCGCAGACGAGATTAACCGAGCAACTCCGAAGACACAGTCTGCTCTGCTCGAAGCAATGCAAGAGAAACAGGTTACCGTCGGTAGTCGTACTATTCATCTCGAAGAACCATATTGTGTCATGGCGACACAGAACCCAGTTGAGCAGGAAGGTACCTACCCGCTCCCAGAGGCACAATTAGATAGATTTTTGTTCAAACTCATCGTTGGTTATCCTGAAGAGCACGAATATGCAGACATCGTTGACCGTACGACTGGATCTGAGGAAGTTGAAATAAAACCGGTAACCGATGGAAAAACTATCCTTGAGCTTCGCGATGTCGCCCGAGCCGTTGCGGTTCCGCAAAACGTCAAAAACTACGCAGTTCATTTGGTTATGGCGACTCAACCTGAGAGCCGTTATGCCCCTGAAAGCGTATCGAAGTACACCTTACTTGGGTCAAGTCCACGAGGTGTTCAAGGTCTTATGTTGGCTGGTAAAGTTCAAGCTCTGCTCAACGATCGTTTTGCGGTGAGTACGGACGACGTCAAGACCGTCGCACATGGCGTGTTGCGTCATCGTCTCATTCTGAACTTCCAAGCACAAGCAACTAATGTGACCCCAGACCAACTGATTGACGATATTCTTGAACAGGTCAAAACTCCTCACGCCGTAGATTAGGCTAGGAGTGACCATCGGAAGTGGCTAGACTTACATTTGACGAACTCTTTGACTCGGAGTTTCTTAGTGCATTAGAAGTCTTTGATTTAAGAATCAAAAGATTTATACGGCAGGGACGCCACGGCGAACAATTGTCGCATGACCGAGGATTCGGTCAAGAATTTAAAGACTTCAAGGCGTATGTCCCTGGCGACGATTTACGCGCGGTAAACTGGAGCATTTATCAACGCTTAGGTCGTCTCTTCGTCCATGTGTTTGAAGAGTATCAGGACTTGCCTGTGTACCTACTCGTCGACTTGTCGAAGAGTATGTTTCTTGAGGACCCACCAAGAATCGTTGCCGGTCTGCGCACAGCTCTTGCTCTTGGAGCGATCGCTGCGGGGCAACACGACATAGTGTCCTTGTTTTCATTCTCAGACAATCTGGACATGCAGACAAAGCCTATTTCGTCGAAAGGACAACTCATAGTCCTTGCGCGGCAAATGGCGGAGCTTGATGAGCTAGATAGAACCAATTTGTCTGACGTTCTCGACGAATTGTCCCACCAGAAGCTTCGAAGAGGGTTACTCGTAATCGTCTCTGACTTCTTTGACCCGGCCGGAATTGAAGCGATCGACGATGCTATACGCAAAGTTCGACACAAGATTCTTCTCATTCAACTCACGAAAGAAGAAGATGCAGATCCAGAACTAAATCCAGAAATCGCAGGCGATCTACGCCTAGTCGACTGTGAGTTGGATGAAGCTATAGACGTTACCATTGAACCTCAAGTGATACGAGAGTACAAACGTATATACAGTACGTTCAACGATGCACTTATCGAGCTCGCAGATTCTCTCGGTTCGGGTTTAGTTCAAATCGATTGTGAAAAGGACATCTTAGATCAATTGAGCTTGATGTTCCAAACAAGGAACTTACTAGTATGAACCTATTAAATTTAAGCCCTTTGTTGTTTGGTGCGGGTCTAGCGGGACTCGCGGTAGGACTGTATTTATTACAACAGCTCAGAATTCGATACACTCGAGTTCCAGTCCCAACTACACTCTTCTGGGCGGAAGCAGTTCGGGATGCTCCAGTAAGGGTCTTCCGGCAGAGATTCAAACATTGGCTCGCATGGTTGCTTGCGGTACTCATTTGCTGGCTCCTTTGGCTTGGTTTTGCGGATTTACGTACAGACCGTTCGGAGACTGCAAACTTTTACGCGTTGATACTGGATGGTTCGGCACAAAGTGCGGTTGGCGACGACTTTGAGATTTCGAAACAACAATTACTTAATGACGTGCGATCATATCCAAATCAACAACGAGAAGTCTATTACGCTGGCGAACACAATCTAAAGTTACTTTCCTACGATGAAGAGACCAAAGTCTTGCAACAACGATTAGACGACCAACAACCAGTGTCTGCCCGATCAAGTGTTGAAGACCAACTTCGTCTCCTCGCACGAGATGCAGTCAATGCTGAAAACCAAGTGTATGCAATCGTTTACGGTAGGACCGCAATTCCTCAGGAAGTTATTGATGATCTACCGGACAATATGAGCGTCGAGCAACGTCTCCCCGATGATGAGTCAGACTTTTCCAATCGCGGCATAGTAGCACTTGGAGTCGGAGAACCACTCTCTGGTGCTTGGGACAAAGTTGATGTGCTCATTCGAGTTTTGCAAACCAATGCGGAGAATGTCGCCGCTGAAGACCTCACTATCACCATTGGTGATCAAGCAGTTTCGAGCGATGAATTAACTAGCGTAGGAGATTCGGACTTCCTATTAAAGGACGTATTAGCCGACGGCTCGCAACTTCAGGTCTCATTATCCGGCGAAGATGATCTTGAGTTTGATAACGAGGCTAGCTTAGTGCTACCGATTAGAACTCAGATTCCGATATACCTTGGAAACAACGTTCCTGAGTCCATATTACCTGCCATCAACGCTGATACGGCATTAATCATTGTACCAGAGAGCGAAGCTGAAGTAGCAGTATTAGGACCAGGAGACTCGCCATCAACACTTCCCTATTTTTGTGTTGTCGAAGAGTCAGCGCAAGAGACAGCTTTTGTAATTGGATACGTCGGACCACAGGATGTAAACAGTGAAAGAGCACTAGACCGTACGATCGAACAGCTGGGTATCGAGCATATCGACGCTACTGCGATTGCGCAAGAAATTGAACGCGAAATTACGGTGCGGCTCAACTTTGGCGATCAGCGTTTTGTATCGATATGGCAACCTGTTGTTGAAGATGAATTTAATTTCCGCGAGAGTATCAGTTTCCCCCTGTTTATCTCCAAATCAATGCGCTACCTTGCAAATGAAGCACCTTGGTATGCGTATCTAGCTGCTGGAAGGCAAGCTATCGAACAAAGTGCTGGTACTTCTCTTGCCGACACTGACACACTTTCAGAACTTGCGGTTGGAACCTATTTTGTACGGAACGCCACCGGAGAGTTTGAATTGACCGATGAACTCCCAGGAGTCATTTCCTTATTGGATAAGACTTCTACGGTCCGAAGCTCCAGTACTAGCATTGGTAGCGAGACCGTCGCTAACACCTCACCTTACCCACTCTGGGAACTAATTACTTGGCTAATGCTTATAGCTTTAGCTTTGGTGGTTACCGAGTGGTATATTTATCAACGGAGGCTCATGCCCTAAGATGGATATTTCATTCACCTACCCGTTATTCGCGTTACTATTCCTGTTATTGCCAGTCCTTTGGTTCTGGCCAGGAGGGCAACGCCGCATTCCACACTTGGTAATCAGGTCTTTGATCTTAGCTCTGCTTACTGTCGGCTTGATGAAACCTGTATTTGTTACGGAAAGTGATGACAAACACTTTGCCATCATTTTGGACCAGTCTGCAAGCCTGAGTGAGTCGCAAAGAAATGAAGCCGTAGAAACTGCCCGAGAATTACGTTCACAGTATAGCCGAGAAGGAGATGTCAGTTTCATACAGGTTGGCGGTGAAGAACCGGCAATCGAAGGGGAGAGCATTACCCATCTGGAAGACGATTTATCCCCACTAGGAGACGCATTAGAAAAAGCTGCGCAGATGATTCCAATGGGTGAACAGGGATCCGTGACTCTGATCTCAGACGGTCTCGCGACTGACCGGCACTGGGGTCATGCCTACGACCATCTGAAGACACGGGGTATTCCAGTTAACTCCATCAAACTCAGCGATGATTCAGACATTTTTGTCAGCGGTGTAGAAGCCAATGACGTCCGAGCGGGCGACGACGCCAAAGTTTTTGTAGACGTAGTTGGCACGGCGAATGAATTTAGCGTAGTGGTTCGCGACATTGAAACAGATGAAACGTTGGCAGAGAGTGAACTACTTCAAAGCGATGGTAGAGTTCGCCAAGTACTTTCTTTCCGCGTCGATACACCAGGCTTCAAAGAGATAGAAGTGTCGTTGAATATCGACGAATCACTGGATTCAGATCTGACTAACAACACTTTGCGCACCGTGTTGCCGATACAGGATCCCGTAAGAGTTCTATACTTGGGCGAACGACAGGTTGGCGCGAGTAATAATTTAGAGCGTTTGCTCGGTGCTGGATTTGAAATGGACGCTCCCGACCCACTTTCCATAGATGGGGACTTCGACATTTCTCCCTACGACGTAGTGTTACTTGACGATGTTCCAACAAGTTCTCTCAACGAAGATCTACTTAACAATATTTCGCAAGAGGTCCAACAAGACGGAATGGGATTGATTCACAGTGGTGGCGAGGCCGCGTTCGGGGATGGTGGATATCACGACTCACCAATTACCGATTTGTTTCCTGTAGAAATCCCAGGGGATCAAGACAAAATTGATCCGAGCGTAGGAGTCGCAATCATTCTCGATACATCAGGTTCGATGGCGGGTAGTCGTATTGAATTAGCCAAACACATCGCGCGGCTTGCGGTACGACGTCTTCAACCGCATGACCGGATTGGAATTGTCGAGTTCTATGGAAATAAACACTGGGCGATCCCGATGCAACCCGCAACAAATAAGATTGAGGTGGATCGCGCGATTGGTCGAATGAAAGCTATCGGTGGTACTGTTCTGTTTCCCGCGGTACAGGAGGCGTACTACGGTCTGCAAAACGTAAATACTCGATTTAAACACATTATTCTTATCACCGATGCGGGAGTTGAGGACGCGAACTATGAAGCTATGGTCCGCCGCATTAACCGCGACCGAATCACGTTATCGACAATCTTGGTTGGCCAAGGCGGACACAATCAAGTGATGCTCACTCTTAT
>VXLL01000021.1 GCA_009841615.1 Gammaproteobacteria bacterium
GGTGCTACCCAACTTGCGGCATTTAAAACCGTATCGACCGGACTCATTTACGACTTAAGAACAGATGAAGCTTTAGCATTAGGCAAACAACTTTCCAAGAAGGATCAAGAGAGTTTTTACAACAGCATAGCTTTCGACATAGTTACACAGGAGCCGCCAAAAAGGATCGTGGAACTCATCTCAACCTTACCTGTAAGGGAAGCGCGTACGACGATGGCCGAACACGCACTCAGGTTTCATAGGTTTTCCAGTAACAAACCTCTATATTCCGCATCTGAAATTGAGAAGTTAATGCAACACGTGACTTCCGATTACGCCCAACGTTATCGTCTTATGCAGCATCGGTGAATAGATATGAACCAGATCAAGCACATATATCGCGTTTTGGCAATAACTATACCAATCACTGTGGGAGTTGGAATTTTTGGAGCGACTTTTGGATCAACCCCAGCAAATGCTGATGTGCTCGCAATAAACAGTGGTGGCGGTGAGCAACAAGTTGTAGATTCAAAATCTGTTGGGCCGTCGGTTCAAAACAGATTAAATTTGAACGAAGATTCGCTCTTTTACTCTATCGACGAATACGACAATTTATTTGACTTAAAGCGAAAATTGCTACACTTGGTTGATGAAGCGACCGAGCTTGAGCTTGTGGAAATATTTCACGAGAGTCGCGAATATCCATTGGCATTTGATTCCATTCGAACGACTCATTGGCTAAGGAGTGTCGTACTGTTTAAATTACTCGATGTGGACAGCAACGCAGTACAGACCCTTTTTGAGCAGCTTGACGCACAAACTGCACAGGTTGTGGTATACGGTGTGATGCGTGAATGGAACCAGATGCATGTGGACGAAGCGGTCAACTTCTTAGCGCTGTTTGACCGCGGGTTGCAGAGACGAGGACTGTTAGGACTAATTGACGGTAATACTTCCTTCAACCGTTCGAACTTTATCGAAATGGGTGTAGAACTAGGATTTTTAGAGGACTTCCTGACTGGCTTGATAGACCGGCATCAACGAGTACAAGATCAAGCGTCTTTGGATGACATCGCGACAGACCTCGAAAACCTTATCACCAATGGTGAATACCGATTTTACGAGGTCCTGCAAGATGCTTCGAGTTTCGTTCTTGAAGAGGGGTTGGACGCGTTGCCACGAGTTCTTGAACTATTCGACGAGCAATCGGTAGACATCATGTCCCCGACCGTACGGATGTCCTTCGATGGAACTCAATCGAGTCTGGTATCTGACATTGCGCGTAGCGACCCAGAGCTACTGTTTGAGTATATCGTGAATTTAGGTAAGCCCCTTAAGCTGGACTTGCTCTCATCAGTGTGCGAAGTGTGGTTCGGTAGAGACCCAGAGACACTATGGAGTAGGTTAGAAGGCGAAGATCTTAAATACGACCGGCACGAAATATCTGAAGACGTCATCAGACACTGGACTATGGGGGAACCCAATCTCGCGCTAGTCTCAATAGATCAATTTCCCGCAGAATATCACGACCTCGTGTATGCTCAAGTCGCACTAGCAGTAGCAGAGGACTCTCCTCTCCAAGCACTCGAACTTTTGCGTGAGACGAGCGACTGGTCTCTGACTCGTAACGAGCGCGCCGATCGTGAAAGCAATGTTGATAGCACTGTGGGATATGATTTTGCCATCGAGCGGACTATTTCTGCTGCTGCCAAGGTAGATCCAATTTTGACGATTGAGTGGATAGAGTCTGAAGAGTCTAATTTAGACGACTCGATGAAGAATGGTTATTTGTCTAGAGCATTTCGGAGTTGGGCAGGATCTGATCCCTCTACAGCGTTCGAAATGGCTCTTCAGACCCCGTTGACAGCTAATACCGCCGGTTTTGAAGCAACAGTCGTGGGTTGGATGGCAAGACAGGATGTAGATGACGCTATTGAGTTGTTACCGAGAGTCCGAGACGGAAAAACAAAACTGTCCGCTTATCGCCGAGTCATGTTTCGGTTAGAAGAGCTAGATCGGATCTCACACGCGCTTCATTTGGGCAGCGACCTGCCGGAGAACGAACGCGAAGAATATAACAAGGCTCTAGCATCGCGAGTCGGTGATCGCGAACCATTTGATCGATTGATCGCAGGGTTACGCGAACTTCCAACCCAAGAATTGCAGTCGAAGGCGATCAGATCGAGGCTCATGTTCGCGTACTACGTTCCTAAAATGGCCCCCAAAGTCACCAATAAACAGTTGGATCAACTCAAAGAGTTTCTGACCGACCGCGAAAACAGATTGCTTGAGATGGGAAGACGTATGTATAAGGATCTAATACACGAAGACTCACCTGAAGAGTAGGGAGGAATTCTAGTACGCTAGGTTCAGAGCTTTATTCTTCGCTGAATCTAATTTTGGTCGACCCTAAGCGATAGCGAATGTGCAATTAAGATGCCTATCGAACCAAATCTCGATTCAATCTACTGCTTTCACACAGGTCTAACTGGTGGCGGTATACAATGTAGGATTGCATGTATGTAGCCCGTATATAACTATATGTGCTGCTGAACAACTGGAGGAGATATCTCATGAGGGACCTACGCTGGAGGGGGAATCGTCGAGCCACATACGTCGTGGTGTTTTTCGCACTCTCGATGTCGATTCTCTGTCTGAAAGCATTTTCCGCATCGAAGAGTGTCGTTAAAGACTCAAAGGATGCTGAACTAGAAGTTGGTGCGCTTAGTGAGTCGCAAGATACGCCAATATTTGCCGTTGGATCTATAAGGGAACTCTTTCGAGATTACTCAGACGACTTGAGCCGTTTGAGCGTCGCCTACGATCTCATCGGGACTGCAGACGAGGGGCAACTCATCGACTTGTTCGATCAAACTGTAAAAAGAAGATACACCAAAGAAGACGGTAGTTGGAAGTCCGAACTTATCTCGTTAATCAGCGCTCAACTAGCCCCTTTGAATCTTGAGAAAGCAGTTTCTCTTTACGAAGCGCAACCGTTAGAAGACGTCAAATACATGCTCTATGGAATAACGCATGCGTGGGCAAGTAAAGACTTTGATGGTGCTGTTGAATTTGCGCGCAAACAAGATGAATCGATTTACCCAGTCGCACTAAGAGGGATTGTCGATGCTAGCCTTAGCTTGCCCGAAGCAACCCTGATGGACTTAGGCACCGAATTTGGCGATTTAGCCTATGTTGAACGAGCGGTCCGGGCATACAAACTGAAAGTCGATTTAGCCGACCCAGATGAAGCATGGACTAGATTGATCAATGACCCGACAAGCCATCTCGAAGAGAACTTTTTCCGAATAAAACATGTAGCGAATGCCTTAATCGATGAGTACGGAGTATCAGAGACCGATAACTTACTTAGTTCAATCATTAGCCCTACGCTGAATTTCAAACTGAGACAGAGCATTTTGTCCAAGGTCGCGCTCAGCGATCCAGAAACTGCGTTCGACTATGCCTTAGCGACTCCGAATGATGTGTTTGGTACGATGCTTACACCAGTAATCAATACTTGGGCAAGTGTAGACCCTGAAAGCGCGCTAAATCGAGTAAGTCTACTTGAACCGTCCAAAATTCGCGATCGTTTGCAACAAACTGTTGTGTCATCTTGGGTTCAGCTCGATCCAACAAAGTTCTTGGATTCTGTCGACAACCTTCCTTCCGATTTACGCGACATGGCTCGAATGCACCTCATAGGTCATCTGTCCAAGGATTCGATTGAAGATGCAATTACGGTATTTGCAGACATGTCAGAAGCCACCCAGCAAGAACAGGCGGCACTAACCATTGTGGACTCATGGCTCGATTCAAATCCAGATGCAGCATTTCACTGGATCGTCTCTAATTCCGAGATTGCAGGGTATCGAAATCGTGTTCTTCAATCCTTTCTAGTGAAATTAACTAAAAAAGATGCTGACAAGGCTATCGATCTAGCGTTGAGTCGGCCGATCAGTGGCGAGACGGAGATAGGGCTAGAAGCTTTTGTGATTGACGAGCTCAAATTCTCAGACACTGACCGCGCTTTGCGCCTGTTAGACAGAGTTCGACCAGGAGAAACTCAACTAGCAGCATTTAAATCCGTTTCGACGGGCCTCATTTATGATCAAAGGACTGGGGAAGCAATCGAGCTAGGTAAAACTCTTCCCGAAGATGAACAAGTTGACTACTACGACAGCATGACGTTTTCTATATCTACTCAAGAACCAGTCAAAAAAATATTAGAGTTACTCCCAAATATACCTGTAACGGAGGCGCGATCCGAATTGGCCGAAAATGTGCTCATGTTTAGTTCAGTTCGAGATGAAGGCCCCCTTTCATCGGAAGATGTCGACTCACTTATGGAGTATGTTTCACCAGCTAACTTGCCGCGGGTTAAACTGTTTCTGAATCGGTGAACCTATCATGAATAAATCTAAAAAAAGCATATATATTGTTGCACTCATAATTTGCTTCTTAATTTGCGTTGGCATTCTTGGGACACTGTTTTTGTTGAACAGGGACAATTCGAGAGCACTCGTACGCGATTCTGAATCGGAACAGATAGATCATCGAGATCAAGGTGCTCAAAACTCAGAATCTGCCATGGCGCAACGTCAGAACAGTTCGATCTCGACCTTTCACTCACTTGCAGATACGTTGAAAGAATCTAATAGTGTATTTGATGCCAAACGAACGATGCTTCGTGTTGTCGATGGTGCGACCGAAGATGTGTTATCACAAATTTTTCGCGAAACGCTTGAAGTTCCTAGCGTAATAGGTTCAATTGACGCGAAATACTGGATACTGAGCATCGTACTAACAAAATTGACTAACGTGAACGCAGCTAAAGCTCAGTTACTGATTGAACAACTAGACGAACAGAATGTGGTGTCCGTTCTTTACGGTGTTATGCGGGAGTGGAATCAGGTACATACAGACGAAGCCATCGTGTTTTTGTCAGCAATTAACACTGAAATACGATATCAAGGACTTCGAGGACTGATCGCTGGAGGAAATATTCTGTCTCGTTCTGAATTGTTTGAAATTGGTTCGGAGTTGGGCTACAAAGAAGATTACTTAAATGACTTGTTAGAATCGCGTCGACTTGTTCGTCAGCCCCTGTCATTAGTTGATTTACAAACTGAGTTTGAAAGTGCTGACCCGAACGACCACTCGCAAATGTTTTACTTAAGACAGAACGCGGTGCGCTACGTTCTAGCTGAGGGATTAGATTCTTTGCCTACTGTTCTTGAGCTGTTTGACAATGTACCAACAGATAACGCGTCTAGGCTATTTGGATCCATGTTGGATTGGAGTCGTGCAAACTTAGTATCCGATGTATCAGAGGACGACCCAGCAAATGTTTTTGAGTTTGTATTGCGTTTAGATGAAGATGTCGATGTGAATTTACTGTCTGCGGTCAGTCGAAGTTGGTTTGCCTCTGATCCAGATGCACTGTGGAACAGGTTACAGGATGAAGACGTTAGGAACGTTCAAGCGGCAATTATTGAAGAAGTCATCAGCTATTGGGGTAGAAGAGAACCGCACATCGCACTTGTCTCACTGCATCACTTTCCGGCAGAATATCACGACAAAGCCTATCTGGACATCGCGCAAGGGATTTCGCGAGACTCTCCTATTGAAGCACTTGAACTTCTACCGCTGACTAGCATTTGGCCGGAGACCCCAGAAAATCAATTGTCCGACGATGAGCTTTCGGTTCGTACTCGGCGGCCCAATTTTTATATTGAACGAATAATCGCTGATGCTGCAGAAGCAGATCCTATTGCGACTATTGAATGGCTAAACTCCGATGCATCGCAATTAGACGACTCAACAAGACAACAATATCTTGATACTGTTTTTGAAGGCTGGGCAAGAACTGATCCCGAAGCTGCTTTTGAAATAGCACTTCAAACTCCATTGAAAGAAGGAACGACCGCGTTAGAAGCAACGGTGGTGACATGGCTTGCATATAGAGATGTAGATAGCGCGATCGACCTTTTACCACGAGTTCGCGAGAGTGAGTCAAGAATAGAGGCTTATAGAAGCGTCGCGTGGCAGTTGGAAGAAGAGGACAGAATCGCGGACGCGATTAAGTTGGGAAATCAGTTACCGGAGCTCGAACGTGAAGAATACTTACAGACTATCGCATTCAGTGTCGGCCAACGTTCTCCTTTTAATCACTTGGAAGCTGGAATTAAAGAACTTCCCACTAAAGCTTTGCAGTCGCAGGCTGCAAGGTCCGCAATAATGTTTTCAGGCACATTTATGTCTGCCGAATTAAATGATCAAGAGAAGGGTCAATTGAAAGTGTATCTCAATGACGACGACAAAGTGGTGGTCGAAATGATGGAAAGTGTGGACTTGGACAAAATAAAGGAGGAACTACCTAAGCTCCCAAGTCTATCTGAATAGCAACAACTTTTTTCGAGGGACAAATGAAGCAAGCAAAGTTGGTTCATTCCCACCGAAGAGTCCAGTTAGTTTTTGTTCCGTGCCTGGATAAACGACAATACTATACTGTGTTTTAAACCGCAATTTGCAAGAAGATTAAGCTAGCTTTAACACGTCGCTAATTAAAATCTCAGTTCGTGATTTTCCCAACCACGGCACGGCAGTTTAGCTCTCAATCGGTATGACCAAGTACATTTTTGTCACCGGTGGCGTGGTATCCTCGATCGGAAAAGGGATTGTCACCGCATCCCTCGCCGCGATTCTTGAAGCGCGCCAACTCAAGGTCAACATCGTGAAGATGGATCCGTATATCAATGTCGATCCAGGCACGATGAATCCAGTGCAACACGGGGAGGTATTCGTGACCGACGACGGTGCGGAAACCGACCTTGACCTCGGCCACTACGAACGTTTCATCCGGCAGCGTATGTCTCAGGAGAACAACTTTACAACTGGTAGTGTGTATGAGGCTGTAATTCAACGCGAACGACGAGGAGACTACCTCGGTAGTACGGTGCAAGTCATTCCTCACATCACAGATGAAATTCAGAGTCGTATACGTGCGTTGGCACATGACGGAGAGTACGACATAGTGATCGCCGAAACCGGTGGAACCGTAGGCGATATCGAGAGTCAACCCTTTCTTGAAGCCATTCGACAAATGCGGCTAAAGGAAGGAGTTATTAACACGCTCAACATTCATCTCACGTTGGTACCCTTTGTCAGTACGTCCGGCGAATTTAAAACCAAACCTACACAGCACTCCGTGAAGGAACTGCGATCCATCGGATTACAGCCTGACGTGCTTATATGTCGTAGCGAAGTCCAAGAATTACCCAAGGACGCGCGACAGAAGATTGCACTATTCACCAATGTTGAACCACGCGCGGTAGTGTCCTTGAAGGATTGCAAGAGTATTTACGAAGTACCCTTAGAACTGCACGCTCAAAGATTGGATAGATTCGTGGTTGAACGGCTCCAACTACAGTGTAAAGATGCTGACCTGACCGAATGGCGCGAAGTGATCCTTGCGATGCACCAGCCCAGAGGAACGACCAGGGTAACCATGGTTGGTAAGTATTTCGATTTACTCGATTCGTACAAGTCCCTTATTGAAGCCTTGGTTCATGCAGGTATCCACACGAACACCACTGTTGAACTAGATTTTGTCGATGCTGAAGAGCTAGAGACAAACGGCACAGCCGCGCTAGCGAATTCGCACGCAGTATTGGTACCAGGGGGATTTGGACAACGTGGATTTGAAGGTAAGATACGCGCCGCGGAATATGCTCGCCAACAGAACTTACCTTACTTAGGAATCTGTTATGGTCTTCATGCCGCGGTGATCGAATATGCCCGCAACGTTGTTGGTTTGAAGGGTGCGCATTCCACTGAAGTAGACCCCAGTGCCGAGCATCCAGTCATTGGGCTTGTCAGTGAATGGATGGATTTAGACGGTACGGTCAAAGACCAGTCCACAAATAACGGGAACCTCGGTGGTACTATGCGCTTAGGAGCACAGGCATGCCATCTTGCCGAGGGTTCGCTGGTTCGAGAAACCTATCAAAAACCAGTGGTGTACGAGCGCCATCGCCATCGCTATGAAGTCAATACCAAATATGTTGACGCAATCGAAGCAGCAGGAATGCGCATTAGCGGCATCAACGAGTCGGACAATCTTGTTGAAATGATTGAACTACCGGCGTTGGATTGGTTTGTAGCTTGTCAATTCCATCCAGAATTTACGTCTTCACCACGAGATGGACATCCGCTGTTTAACGGCTTTATTAGAGCCGCGATGAACTACGCAAACGAAAGCTCAGTATGAAGTTATTAGACTTTGAAGTTGGTAATCGCGCACCAATTTTTTTGATTTCTGGCCCCTGTGTAATTGAAACTGAAGAGCTTGCACTCGAGACTGCACAGACGCTTAAAGACATCACCGACCGTTTAGAAATTCCTTTCGTCTTTAAAAGTTCCTTTGACAAAGCTAACCGCTCCTCGCTCGGTAGCTATCGTGGCCTAGGTATCGAAGAAGGATTGCGGATTTTGCAGAAGGTCAAAGACGAAGTACAGGTGCCCGTACTTACAGACGTACACGAATATACACCACTTGACGAAGTTGCCGAGGTAGTCTCAATTCTCCAAACTCCAGCTTTTTTATGTCGACAGACTGACTACATCCAAAGCGTTTGCCGTCAGGGCTTACCGGTAAATATTAAAAAGGGACAATTTCTCGCGCCAACAGATATGGTGCATGTAGTGAACAAGGCAAAAGCCACGGGTAATGAAAGCATATTGGTTTGTGAACGTGGTGTAAGTTTCGGTTACAACAATCTAGTATCGGATATGCGTTCCCTAGCAATCATGCGTCAAACAGAGTGTCCAGTAGTGTTCGATGCTACACACTCTGTTCAAATGCCAGGTGGTTTGGGTGGACGGTCAGGTGGACAGCGAGAAATGATCCCCGTACTCGCACGTGCAGCTACGGCGGTAGGGGTAGACGGTCTCTTTATGGAATCGCATCCCAATCCCGAGGAAGCAAAATCTGACGGACCGAATGCCTGGCCACTACACCTCATGGAACCATTACTCAAAGAACTGGTTGAACTAGATGCGATAGTTAAGTCTTACGACTACATCGAACAATCTGTTTCATGAGCTCCATCGAATCCCTTCACGCAGTCGAGCTACTCGACTCGAGAGGCAATCCAACTGTAGAAACGACTGTGCGTTTGAAATCTGGAGCAGTTGGCAGCTTTCTAGTGCCTTCCGGTGCTTCAGTTGGGGCGGAAGAAGCACTGGAGCTCAGAGATTCAGACTCCGAACGCTACTTGGGTAAAGGCGTACAAGGGGTCGTTCAAAATATCGAACAGACTATCTCGCCAAACCTTACAAGTCTTAATGCGGTTGAACAAGAACTGCTGGATCAAACGCTCATCGACCTCGACGGCACGGAACGAAAAACCCGTCTCGGTGCCAATGCCATTTTGAGTGTCTCGGGAGCGTTTGCACGCGCTCAGGCGAATGAACAGGGACTGCAACTGTATCAGCACTTAGCGAATTGGTCCAGTAACGATGCTGTTCGTATGCCAGTACCCATGATGAACGTACTGAATGGGGGAGCGCACGCCAACAACAATATCGATATTCAAGAATTTATGCTGGTACCCGTCAGCATGTCCGATATCGCATCTGCAATCAGATGCGGTGCTGAAATATTCCAGGTTTTAAAACAACTGCTAGCTGACGAAGGACACTCGACCGCTGTGGGCGATGAAGGCGGGTTCGCCCCTAACCTAGATTCCGACCGCGCGGCACTTGACTTTCTTACCGAAGCAATAGAGAGGGCAGGTTACCGACCAGGAATTGACGTAGTCTTAGCTTTAGATTGTGCTGCGACAGAGTTCTTCGAATCGAATACCTACGTACTAAAGGGACAGAATCAGATTCTGAGCGGCGAACAATTCGTTACTTATTTGCAAAAATTAGTGAATGACTTTCCGATAAAGTCTATTGAAGATGGGTTGGCTGAAAATGACTGGAAGTCATGGAAGTTGCTCACAGAGAAACTAGGAAAAGACATACAGTTAGTGGGGGACGACATCTTTGTCACCAACACAAACTTTTTGCAACGTGGTATTGAAAGTGGCGTGGCTAACGCAATTTTGATAAAGCTGAATCAGATTGGTACTTTGACCGAGACTTTAAACGTCATGCGCTTAGCTTGGTCGGTCGGATACAACACAATAATCTCTCATAGGTCAGGTGACACCGAAGATAGTTTCATTGCCGACCTTGCCGTTGGAACGGGGGCTGGTCAAATAAAAACTGGATCGTTGTGCCGTTCCGAACGTATTTCTAAGTACAATCAACTATTGCGCATGGAAGCGCAGGCAGGTCACATGGAATATTGTGGCCTCAAAGAGATTCTAATTCACAAGGAGCGTGATCACCAATGCGGATACTCTTCTGCATAGCACTGTTTATTCTTGGTGCATTTCAATACACTTTTTGGTTCGGCCCCAACGGCTACTTCGCTCTCCAGCAACTCGCATACGAAATCGAGTCGCAACAAGAATTAAATTTATCGATTCTCCAGCGTAATCTCGAATTACGAGAGGAAATCGCCAAGTTGCGATCCAGTCATACGTTGATCGAGAAGATCGCTCGACGAGACTTAGGAATGATCGCACCCGGCGAGACGTTTTATCTTGTTGTCGACTCCACCGATCAGAACTGATTGGACTCGTGCATATTCGGGGTGTCGAGTGGTGGGAACCTTACGGGACCAGTTAGCGGACTTTCAAGTCTTTGAAGTGTTCGACCGAGTCTTTTCTGGACACGGGGAACACCTATACGTTCTTGTGGAAAAGCAAGACTTGAACACAAAGGATGTTCAGAGCGCGTTAGCGCGCCATTATGGAGTCTCGCTAGTGGATGTTTCCTATTCGGGACTCAAAGATAAGCGATCCATCGCCCGACAATGGTTTTCGATCCGGCTTCCAAAAACGGCGCAAAGACCCATACACAAACACTTTTCAATTCTCGAAGAAACGAAGCATGATCGTAAGTTACGTCCAGGCGATCATCAGGGAAATCTTTTTCACATTCGGATTCGTAATGTGTCCAAGGGTGCTACACTCGCTCCCGGCGTGTTACAGGGACCACTTCCAAATTACTTTGGTCCACAGAGATTCGGTTATCGAGGCAATAATTTGCATCGAGCATTGGACTGGGTCTCGAAGTCCTCGCCAAGAGTAAAACGCGGTGTGCGCGCCTTGTATATGTCTGTCCTCAGGTCTCTTGTATTCAATGAAGTACTCGCTAGTCGTATCCGAGGTGATACTTGGTGCACACCATTGAGTGGTGATGTACCGTTAGAACACTCTCCTACCGGTCCTCTTTGGGGTCGAGGCCGCCTCTCCACGTCAGGAAAGGCGTTAGCAGTTGAACGTCGTGTTCAGCGAGAAAATGAAGCAGTATGTAATGCCTTGGAATGGGTGGGGCTTAAACAGGAACGTCGCGCTCTCGTGATGCATACCTCGGAGTTAGCGATTCAGCAAGAAGACGACACTATTGAGCTACGATTTTCACTACCGAAAGGTTCTTACGCAACGGTTGCGCTGAACGAATATTTTGACGTTAAGGAGGCTCGAGCATGAACTTGAACCAGATTAGTAATACTGGGATGACCTCGCCACGCACGGTACAGCGTCTAATAGACCGTTTGGTAGACCGCGGGATTACCGACGATCGAGTCTTAAGCGCGATGGAGTCTGTGCCAAGACATTTATTCGTCGATGCGTCGTTAAAGCATTTGGCATATGAGGACATGTCGTTACCCATAGGCAAACGTCAAACAATTTCGCAACCATTTGTCGTAGCGCGCATGACTCAAGCTGTGCTTGATATACCCTCGGTTCGTTCGGTGTTAGAAATTGGTACGGGTAGCGGGTATCAAGCAGCTATTTTGTCCCATCTTGTTGCCTCGGTGTACAGTGTTGAACGCATTCATTCTTTGTCTTGGCAAGCAAGGAAGCAGATGCGTCAGTTAGGGATTCACAACGTGAAATTGAAGTTTGGTGACGGACAGGAAGGCTGGGACGAGTACGCACCATTTGATGTGATCATGTTCACTGCGGCTACACGTCGGGTACCGACTGCTTTAATGGAACAACTGACAGACCGTGGTCGAATTATTGTTCCTCGAGTTTCGCGCGCGGGTCAGGAACTCGTACTCATGCAGCGCTCCGATAAAGGGTGGAAAGAAGAAGTGGTCCAGCCCGTTGTTTTTGTTCCAGTATTGACAGGGACTGAATATTGACACCCACTGACACGACAGAACGAACTAGTGCGATCCGCCCTTTGCTAGTGCTTGGGTTAATTGCTCGCGGATCGGTGATGGGTGTCGCGGAAGTCCTTCCCGGCATCTCTGGTGGCACAGTTGCGTTAATTCTTGGTGTGTATGAACGCATGGTGAACGCGTTGTCCAAATTGGTACTGCTCTTAAAAGACTTAGTACAGCTGAAATGGAAGAGTCTACGCCAACTACCTGAACCGCTAACTGTGTTGATACCTCTGCTCAGTGGGATGCTCATCGGTGCGTTCATCGCGATCAAAGCCATTGGGCATATCAAGGATACACACCGTGTTTTTGTGTTGGGAACGATATTTGGTTTAGTAATCGGAGCTATCGTTTTTACGTTTAGAGCGTCAGCGCGCAACCGATTATTGGCGTTCCTTCCCCTTGGTTTAGTTGTCTCTTTGGCGATTGTTTTCTTGCCTGAAAGCAGTTCACCCGCAGGTTGGATTCTGATTTACGTTGGTGGGCTCTTGGCTTTTGGCGCGTGGATATTGCCTGGCATCTCGGGTTCCTTGGTACTAGTAATCCTAGGATTATGGGACATCATGATTGATGCCTTCGATACCTTAGAGTGGCTGAAAATCTTTATGTTCCTGGTCGGTTTACTCACAGGATGGCTGGTGTTCTCACATCCTGTAAAAGTACTCCTCGAGCGATATCGAACGTCGGTTATGGCCCTGTTTTGTGGTCTTCTCATAGGTTCACTTTGGAAGGTGTGGCCGTGGCGAGACGACGATTTTCCGGTGCTTCCCCATCAATTTGAAGGGAACGCCGA
The DNA here is from genome assembly GCA_009841615.1 of Gammaproteobacteria bacterium. Classification (GTDB taxonomy): domain Bacteria; phylum Pseudomonadota; class Gammaproteobacteria; order Pseudomonadales; family Azotimanducaceae; genus Bin55. The sequence continues at coordinate 13,065 of VXLL01000021.1, forward strand.
GATTGTTTTGGTCATTTTGTTAATGGCCACTGGTTTTGGACTTGTAATGGTTCTGTCTCATGTATATACGAAAAATTCTTCTTAGTCTAGTCCTTGGAGCATTGGCTGTTGCCTTTCTGTGGGGATGTGCTCCCATTGTCCCGGCACCGACAATAGAGCGGGTCGTCGTTCCAATTGATAGAGATGCACGACGGATCTACCATTATTTCGTGAAATCAGGAGATACGTTGTATGCGATTTCTCGATTACACGGGCTGTCGGTTGATCAAATTGCGCAAATGAACGACATTGCAGAGCCGTACGTCATCCACCCAGGACAACGGCTAGTTGTGGACTACAAGCTGATCTCTCGGGAAGCGACTAGTAGTGGTGATGGGACTCTGGGTCAGCCGAAAGAACAGGATTCGTTGGCATCTCAGCAAGACAACCGGACACCCATGGCTAGCACCTCGAAGACTGATCTCACGGGAGTCAAGGTAACCAAAATGCCGAGACCCCCGACTACGAGACAAGTTGCGTCTTTGAATACTTCCCAGCCTGCTAAGACTGTCGAACAGACCAAAGAGTCAGAACAAAAAAGTAATCCTAATTCAGGACGAACTCAGAACACATCGATTGCCAATAAAAAACCGGAAACACCTCCAAGTAAACAAGTTGTCTCTGAGTCTTCTTCTGCACCGACAAACACCACAACCGAACCCCAAACTGAGTCTCCGCCACCTTCGAAGCAGATATCCAAAGAAACGGTGTCGAGTGAGACTCCAGTGCAGAGCGACGATTCATCTGCTGATTCAACACCGGTTAACAGCACAAGTCCAAGCTTTGTCGCTCGAACAGAACCAATAAACCCTCTGCCCGAATCTTCGTCGAAACAAAGTGTAGATTCCTTGCCCAAGGGTTGGACCTGGCCCGTCTCAACGAATCCGACTAATTCTTTTGGGAAAGATGATGGATTGAATTATTTCTTAAATCAGGGGAATAAAGTGGAGGCTGCAGCTTCGGGGCGCGTAACTTACGCTGGTGTCGCCTTGAGTGACTTTAAATACATGGTTCTCATCAAGACACCTGACGACTACGTGATACAGTATGATTTCAACGTAGCTCTCTCGGTTAAAGAAAACGATCTAGTGTCAAAGGGCCAAGACCTCGTCAAGATCGTTAACGATAGTAAAAGACAACAGACTGCCGGTTCGGACGAATATCGAAAAGTGTTCTTTGCGATTCGGAAAAAAGGCGTACCTCAGGATCCAAATAAGTTGATCGGCAAACCGAAAGCTGAGGAAATATAGTTACCTCTCAAGATATTTAAGCTTGTCTGTTACTTCGCGCCACTCCGCCTCGTCGGGAGGTGGATCTTTTGCTTCAGCAATATTCGGCCACACTTCTGCTAGTTCCGCGTTAATAGCCATGAACTCTTGTTGATCCTCCGGTAGTTCGTCTTCCGGATAGATTGCGTCGACAGGACACTCTGGCTCGCACAACGCGCAGTCGATACATTCATCTGGATGTATTACCAACATGTTCGGTCCTTCGTAGAAACAGTCGACAGGACAGACTTCGACGCAGTCTGTCAATTTGCACTTAATGCATGCTTGTCCGATTACGAATGTCATAGTTGCTGCGTAGCGTTCAACTTATTGATAAATGCACAAATAATAAATAGCGCAGGGATTGCGCATTGGGTCTGTGGAGTTATCGATCCAGATCGAACTATATCACTTCGGGTTGGATCCTGTACCCGATTTCCACCATTCTATATTGTACCGACTCGGACGACAATTACTTGCGACGTGTTTGTTAGTTAAAACGACGGTCGAGTCGTCTCTGATTTAAACAAGATCTACGTATTTTTGATAGTTATGGACTGGACGACGATTACATAAATCAATACAAGAGCAAGGAAGGGTCAGAGCTCTACATCGCCGAAATCGGCCATAGATTCTCGAACAAAATGCAATATCTCAGCAATCGTAATTAATTTATCCTGATTTTCGTCTACGTTCTGAAAGGTTGGTGTCCGATCATCGTTTGAGAGACCAAAAGTCTCATCGTCCTGACCCATCGACAACAGATTTTCATCTTTTGGAAAGATCGTATCCTGAGCATTCTCCCATTCCCGTTCAGACAGAGCGAGATCGTCGTCAGAGTCAAATCGTGCCATACGCACGATGCAATTTAGCTCGAATAAACAAAGGTTGATGCCCATTGCGACACGTTTACCTTCGGATGTGACCGTCTGACTGGTTAAATCGAAGGCAGCTTTGTTACTGAGATTCGGTAACAAAGTTTGGTCAAAGTACAGAGGATCAACTTCTATTTTGCGTTCTATCGACAAGATGTCAGTTTCAATCGTTGTGTGTCCCTCAACTCTTAAAGTCGCTACGAAATAAGCGAAGGTATTTACAAACTTGGTTAAAGACTCGTCTTCGAACTTGATCTGTACGTGGGTACTGCCGTCAGACAAGAACCCTTTTTTAATTTGGTGTTCAAGAAGCGGTGCATAGTGAAGCACCATCAGTTCGGAATCCGACACCTTCTCATCTTTATTTATGTCGCCACCGAGGAACAGTAAGGTAGCCCAAGCATTTGCTTCTTCTTCTTCGAGCGAATGTTCTAAAAACAGATTCAACAACTCCAGTTCGGATAGTGCACCGTCCGCATCTTGGTCTCCGTCGTCAAAGTCAAACCCAGCCCCCCAAAACCGCGCGACTATGCTGTCGTAGTCCGGTAGCGTCCCGGTAAACACACCGCCTGTGGGTTGCACGGATTGCTCCGTTACTTCAAAGCCTTGATAGCTTAGAGTGAGTGAATTGGATTGAGTTGGGACAGCCTGACGGTCGCTTTCAGAGTTTTCGTCTATCGATGAATCTTGTCCCAACGCCCAGGACACCGTTATTCCAACGAACAAACAAGCCCAAATCAATCTAGAAGAAATCATCGGGAGAATGGTATGAAATTTAGCTTGAACAAGAGACATCACTACTCCAATACGGAGATAGTTAAAAATTTTATTGAATTACACGCAGTACGGTTTATCGCGCGTATACATCTCTTGCGAGTTGCTTACAACAACTGTGACTAATCCGTATCGCTACAAATGAATCATGGGTCGAGTAAGAACCAGCGTGTCGACAACTAGTGCTGTAAAAAACTACTAGTTAGTTTTCAGAGTTTCCGTCTTTAGCTTTCTTCTCGATCTCAAGCTTATATTCAACGACACCACTAGATGAAGCGGCCGGTGCGACCGTACTATAGCTAGCCCAGACCATTTCATCAGCCGCGAGCTTGTTCATAAGCACGTCCGAAATAACTTTATCGTTTTTACTTTTGAATGCTTCTTTGTGTGAGACGATACCGTCGGCGTTTTCGTCATACAGTTCGAGCTCGTCTAAGTGACTATTGAACTCGTGCAATTCGACAGCCCCATTTTCATCGGTGTCCCACTCTTTTAAACCGAGTTCTAAGCGATGGTTCTGCACCATTTGATACCGAATTTCGTACTCATCTCTGTTCCATACGCCATCACCATTGGTGTCGACAATTTCAAACTCGTCGAATTCCGTCGTCCAATTCATAAATTTGCTATGAATAGCACTTGTGCGTCGACTGTACTCCCGAAGTTCCTCATTGTTCATGTCTGGCACTTCAGATGCCATCTCCATCATGTCGATTTCATCAAAAGTAATTGAACCACTGTCATTTTGGTCGAGAAGTTCAAACGTCTTGGTTGAACGCTCGCGCAGATCTTGTATTTCCGCGCCCGAAGAAAACCAATCGGCGTGGAATGACTGAAGTCCAGAATCGTTACCCCCGTTTGCGAGAGCGTTAAAAGAAAAACAAAACAGAGTTGCAAAAATACAACTCGATAGGATTCGATCAAATCTCATACTAAAACTCCCATCAGAAACTGTTGCGAAAGCCGCAACTGTACCTTGGTAGATGAATTTCCTCCTAAGTTAGTTACATCTACTCTCGATTTTATCCGCTATGGCGTCGAAGAACAATCTACACGTTAAAAATATTCCCTCATGCGATAGACCAACAGACACTCAACAGATCATCGAATTTCTCTTCAAATGACGACGGCACCAGTTGTAGGTGCCGTCGAGGAGAGTTAGTGTGATTGAAAGAGGTTCGGGAAAGCTCCAAAACCCCTAACGAGACAAAGAGAGTTAGTTTTCTTTACTCTCTTCCGAGTTTGTTTTATGAATGATCCGTACTTCTTTGGTGATTGTTGCACCATCGGAGAATCCTTGTATCGCTTCTTCAGAACCTCCAACTACTATGGCATCCAATTGAAGTTGCTGGAGCAATACGTCGGAAATGACATGACCATCTTTACTTTTGAATGCTTCTTCCCGAGAGACGGTTCCGTCACCATCTTCGTCATACATTTCCAATTCGTCCAAGTGGCTATTGAACTCATGTAGTTCTACTGCACCATTTTCGTCCTCGTCCCATTGTTCGATTCCCAATTCGAGACGGTGAAGATTGAGCTCGTCGCTTCGAGCTTCGAATTCTTCCTCGCTCCAATAACCGTCATTATTCGTATCAACAACGTCAAATTCGTCGATTTCTTCAGACCAGTTCATGAATTTGTGGTGGATAGCTTGTATACGTTGTCTGTTCTCCCGAAGTTGGGCTGGGTTCATTTTCGACATATCATCTTCCATTTCCGTTATGTCGATTTCGTCGAGCGTGATCGAACCGCTATCATTCTCGTCCAGGAGTTCGAATGATTTCGTGGATTGCTCGCGTAATTCCTGAATAGGTGTGCTTGCTTTGAACCAACCAGTGCTCTCCAAAAACTCTAGACCTTTTTTAGTGGATTCCTGTGCTGAAACACTGAAGCCTCCCAAGGTCAGAATAGCGATCGCGCAACTAGATAGAGTGCGAGTAAATTTCATTCTTCTCTCCCGTGAGTGAAAATTGCGAAAAGGTAGGTAGTGGAAATTAGATGAACATTGATAGGAAAAGGTTACCGCTTTCGGTATTTTTCTAGTGTATTAGAACTGAAGGTTCGGCAATGGTGTAGCTTAGGGAGGCTGCTACTTGTCAGCCTCGTCGGCTTCCTTCTGTTTGATAAACATATACCGCGTAGCTTTAGCTTCGGCTTCCACTTCGATATCCGTGGATGTGGCTTTAACGCTAGCCCAGATCATTTCATCAAGCTTCAGCTTACTTAGGACATCGGATATAACCTTGTCATTTTCACTCTTGAATGCTTCTTCGTGTGAAACTGTACCGTCGGCGTTCTCATCAAGCAGTTCCAGTTCGTCCAAATGACTATTGAATTCGTGCAATTCAACAGCACCATTCTCGTCAGTATCCCAGTCTTCTAACCCAAGTTTTAAGCGATGACTTTGTACATTTTGGTTGCTAACTTCGTACTCGTCTCTGTTCCATACGCCATCACCATTGGTGTCTACAACTTCAAACTCGTCGAATTCAGTTGTCCAATTCATGAACTTGCTATGAATAACGCTTACGCGTCGACTATATTCTCTAAGCTCGTCATTGGTCATTTCTGACACCTCCTCTGCCATCTCACTCAGGTCGATTTCGTCAAAGGTAATAGAGCGACTGTTATCTTGGTCCAGAAGTTCAAACGTCTTGGTTGAACGGTCGCGCAAATCTTGTATGGTTGCGCCCGAACCAAACCAGCTCCGGTCGGACAAGACGTATTGTTGCTTAGCATCATATTCGTCGTCTGCAAGGGCACAAAAAGATAAGAATCCCAATGTTGAGATAACTAGCGCAGTTAGTGTTCTCGAAAATTTCATATTCACTCCTAGGATTAAACTCTGTTTATAAGTTAGATGATTTCTCTTTTTAAAGGATTACACCGGTAGTCGATTTTATTCTTTTAATTTGTCCTCTCGTTCAACCGCAACTTTCAATTCATAAAGAAGTTCAAGAGCTTCACGTGGGGAGAGATCGTCGACGTTCAAGTTCTTAAGTCGTTCAACGGCTGGATGTTCAAATTCGTCTCCTGGAATATCTTCGGTGAATAGGTCGGTAAAGTCCGTCGCTTGACCTTGACTAGCCGCCTGTTCTAACTTATGCAAATGGTTTCGCGCATGCTGCAACACTTTACCCGGTATTCCAGCAAGTTTCGCGACCTGAATCCCGTAGCTTTGCGAAGCTGCGCCAGGTTCGACAGTGTGTAAGAACACCACTTTGCGTTTATGTTCCAGCACACCAAGATGGACGTTTTCAACACTGGATAATTCTTGCGCTAGAGCAGTAAGCTCTAAGAAGTGAGTAGAGAAAAGTGTGAAGGATTGAACGCGTTGCGCCATCGCCGCCGCGATGGCTAATGCTAGTGCTAGACCATCGTATGTACTCGTGCCGCGTCCAATTTCGTCAAGCAAGACCAAACTCGATTCCGTAGCGTTGTGCAAGATTTGTGCCGTTTCAGTCATCTCAACCATGAAAGTCGAACGACCCCCGAGTAAGTCGTCGGACGCGCCAATCCGTGTGAAGATCCGATCTATTGGTCCGACAAGAGCATTTTCTGCAGGTACAAAACATCCTATGTACGATAGAATGACAATCAACGCGGTTTGGCGCATATAGGTGGACTTTCCGCCCATGTTCGGACCAGTCACGATGAGCATACGACGAAATTTATCAAGTTCGATCGAGTTGGGGACAAATTCGTGCTCTGCTTTGGTAGCCAAAATTGGGTGTTTACCACCATCAATTTTTAGTGTGCTTTCAGTCGTAAATTGAGGTCGTACGAAGCTGTACTCGTGGCTGGCCCTCGCAAAACTGTTAAGTACATCCAATCTTGAGAGCACTTCTGCAAGTTGTCGTATTTTTGGCGACTCCTTTGAAATCTCTTGGACAAGTTCAACGTACAGCTCCTTTTCAAGTGCTAGTGCTTCCGCCTCTGCGCTGAGAAATCGCTCTTCAAACTCCCGAAGCTCAGGGGTGATATACCTTTCACTATGTTTCAGTGTCTGTCGACGAACATACTCGATCGGAACTTTACTAGCTTGCGCTCGTGAAATCTCAATGTAGTAACCGTGCACTCGATTGAAACCCACACGTAGAGTCGGGATTTGGGTACGTTCTCGCTCACGGTTTTCTAGTTCATCAAGAAATTCCGATTCGTTGTCGCGTATTTGACGAAGCTCGTCGAGATCCACGTTAAATCCAACTTTAAACACTCCTCCATCTCGAGCTGTAACTGGAGGATTATCGACGATCGCTCGATCAATGAGCTGCATCACATCCGTTAGGTCAGGTACTGATTCAAAGTTGTTCCACTCAGACGCTACGTTCAGTGTTTTGACGGTTGGTTGAAGTTCTTGAAAGCAGTAGATAGCTGAGCTAACTCGCACTAAATCTCGAGGTGTAGCAGAAGCCATCGCAAGCCGCGTGACGGTGCGTTGAACATCACCAAGCGGTCTTAGTTGTTGATACACCAAGTCTAGGAACTGGTAATTTATCAGTGCTTCAACGACATTCAGACGTTCGATCACTACTGTGGTGTCGGTGCTAGGTTCATGCAGCCAATGTCGGAGGAGGCGGGAACCCATGGGAGTCGCGGTGAAATTTATTGTGTCATACAGAGTTCCAGTGACCTGTTCTGATCCGATCTTTGCATCGATCTCTAAATTTTTACGCGTCTGTGCATCGAGTAGTAGCGTTTGATTGTCGTGATATTGCTGGATCGACTGAATGAACTCCAACGATTGCCGATAGGCATCTTGCGCGTAAGACAGAGCCGCAGCGGCTGCCCCGAGTGTGCTACTGTCGCTCGAAATACCGAAACCAGTCAAGTCCTGAGTTTGAAAATGCCGCGTGAGTGCGGCAAGACCTAGTTGGTCATCAAAACGAAGCGGATCAAGTTCGCGGAAATCCCGACCATTTAGCTCAAGATTGGCGTATTCCGGTATGACAATCTCGGCAGGATTGATTTGCTCCAGCAGACTGTTAAGTTCAGTGCGCGTCTTAACGGTTGCAACATTAAAGGAGTTCGTAGACAGATTGATCCACGCGACACCATATTGATTGGTACGTTTGCCGGTATTGTTGACAGTCAGTAAGACACTCTCTTGATCACTTTGAATAAGTGTTTCGTCGGTGATCGTACCTGGTGTGATCACTCGAACGATTTGTCGCTCAACCGGTCCTTTGCTAGTGTTTGGGTCGCCGATTTGTTCACAAATTGCAACGGTCTTGCCACGTGCGACAAGTTTCGTCAGGTAACTTTCGACTGCATGATGCGGTACTCCGCACATCGGTATTGGGTTTGAGCTTTGTTTATCACGTGCAGTGAGAGTAATCTCCAACAATTCCGCGGCTTCGATCGCATCGTCATAGAACAGTTCATAGAAGTCACCCATACGAAAAAACAATAAGTCACTAGGATGTTGCGATTTCAGCTCCAAGTACTGACGCATCATGGCTGTATGAGTGGGCTTATTCATGTAAGCTGTTGGGTGACTCTTTCAAGGTTCATCGTTGAGCTAGGTTCGAACAAATAAATTATGAGCAGTAGGCGGTTGTAATTGAGCCATCCATGTGTGCCATTTCTCTAGAATTTATAAGCCAACGTTTATGTAGGATTTTCGTGATTTGTTTTGGGACTCAATTTGCCCCAAAGTCGGAAAAAACTTCAAAAAGCCCTTGAAATTTGACATGGTAATCTATACAGTAACCCATAACAAGGAGATATTATGAGCAATTCGGCTAAAGACAGAGCTCTGGAAGTAGCACTGTCGCAAATAGAGAAACAGTTCGGTAAGGGCTCAATGATGCGCTTAGGCGAGCAACGACAAGAGGAAATCCCAGTGATTTCCACGGGTTCCCTAGCACTCGACATTGCACTTGGTGTGGGTGGTTTACCACGTGGTCGCGTCGTTGAAGTTTACGGTCCCGAGTCCTCTGGAAAAACGACTTTGACTTTACATGTAGTAGCAGAGGCACAAAAACAAGGTGGCACCTGCGCGTTCATCGATGCCGAGCACGCAATGGATCCAATTTATGCCAAGAAGCTTGGTGTGAACACGGAGGAGTTATACGTATCGCAACCTGACACTGGCGAGCAAGCCTTAGAAATCTGTGACATGATGGTGCGTTCTGGGGCGATTGACGTAATTGTCATCGACTCGGTCGCCGCGCTCACTCCCAAGGCAGAGCTCGAAGGCGAGATGGGTGACTCCCACGTAGGTCTCCAAGCACGCCTAATGAGTCAAGCATTGCGAAAAATGACGGCAAACATAAAGAACTCCAACACCTTGGTGATTTTCATAAATCAAATTCGAAGCAAGATAGGGGTTATGTTCGGCTCACCCGAAACCACCACAGGAGGGAACGCGCTGAAGTTTTATGCTTCAGTACGCTTGGATATTCGCCGTATTGGACAGATTAAGGAAGGCGATGAAGTCCAGGGCAATCAGACTCGCGTGAAAGTACTCAAGAACAAAGTCGCACCACCATTTCGCCAAGCAGAGTTTCAAATTTTGTATAACGAAGGGATCAACTATGTCGGGGAAGTTTTGGACATGGCTGTCGATCAAGGTTTGCTGGAGAAGTCCGGTACTTGGTATTCATTTAATGAAGAGAGAATTGGACAAGGACGACGAAACGCTGAATTGTGGCTCAAGAACAACGCGGAAGTTACCGACGAAATCGAAGCAAAAATTCGTACCAAAGTGTTTAAACAAGAGACCACCGAAGACGGAGCTGAGAACTAGCGACTTTGTTCAACTGAGTTTGTGTCCAAAAATAGACCGACTCTAGACACGTCGCAACTCAAGGAAATTGCACTACGGTTGCTCGCGCGCCGTGAACACTCCACCTTTGAACTACGAGCAAAACTTCTAGCTCGCGGTGGTAGCTTCGAATCAGTGTCAGTCACACTTGACGAACTGACCACGGCGGGATACTTATCGGATTCCCGATTTACTGAAGTAGCGGTTCGCGCGCGCTTGCGTACTGACGATGGACCAATAAAAATTCGCGCCTATCTATCTCAACGTGGTATCATAGAATCGCTAATTAAGCACTGTCTCCCAAACGATCAAGAATTTTGGCTTGAACGCGCGTTGAAATTAGATCGGTTGAATTGCATGAAACGCAGTATTTCACCACAACAAGCAACAACGCACGAGGCGTGGTCAATTCGAAGCCGATTGTTGAAAAATCGAGGTTATCCCGCGAATATCATTCGACAGGTGTTGGAGTCTGAGCCCAATTGAGTTGGCCGAACACTTGTGTGTAAGCTATCAGACACCATCTGTATGATTCAGAAGATTTATTTTTAGAAACTCCAAAATGCGTACCGAAGAAATTAGACGAGCATATCTCGATTATTTTCGAGAATTAGACCACACGGTCTTTCCCTCAGCGCCCCTGGTGCCTCAAAACGATCCGACCATACTGTTCACCGTAGCCGGTATGGTTCAGTTCAAAGACCAGCTTATCGGTGTCGAGACGCCAACTGTACGGCGCGCTGCGTCGTGCCAGTTGTGCCTGCGTGCAGGTGGTAAGCACAACGACTTGGAAAATGTTGGCTACACTGCTCGCCACCATACCTTGTTCGAAATGCTAGGAAATTTCAGTTTTGGTGACTACTTCAAGGAAGAAGCAATTGACTGGGCTTGGAACTTCGTAATGGACGTATTGGGTTTTAATCATGACCAGATTTGGATTTCGGTCCATCCGACCGATGATGTAGCCCGAGATCTTTGGACTCGCAAAATAGGTATTGAAGCAGCACGGGTAATCGATCATCCTGATAACTTCTGGGAAATGGGAGAAACCGGTCCCTGCGGTCCCAACACCGAAATATTTCTTGATCAAGGACCGAGTCTAGAAGGAGGACCGCCGGGTTCTACCAACGAAGACGGAGATCGATTCTTGGAGTTTTGGAACTTGGTGTTCCCTCAGTTTGATCGGCAACCGGATGGAGAATTAGTACCACTTGCAGCACCAGGTATTGATACGGGCTTAGGATTAGAACGAACCGCAGCATTGATGCAAGGAGTCAACAGTAATTACGAGACGGATCTGTTTTCGCACTTGATCCAAGCAACGGCGAGAATCGCGAACATACGCGATTCAAACAAACTCCAACAAGAACCGTCTTTACGAGTGATTGCAGACCACATCAGATCATGTGCATTTCTCATTTCGGAAGGAGTCTTGCCCTCGAATGAAGGGCGAGGATATGTCTTACGCCGGATCATCCGCCGAGCTTTACGACACGGATACAAGTTAGGAATTCAAGACACCTTCTTTCACACTCTCGTACAACCACTCGCCGAGAGCATGGGGGACTCTTATATCTCTCTCACGGACAATCTCGAGCGAATCAGTACCTCTTTAAGGTGTGAAGAAGAAAAGTTTGCAAAAACACTACGCTACGGCATGACACTGCTGGAAACAGAAATCGAAGGTCTGTCTGGCAACGTGATCGACGGCGATATAGCGTTTAAGTTGTATGACACTTATGGCTTTCCTCTCGACCTCACAGAAGATGTCGCACGCGAAAAAAACTTGACCGTTGATCGCAACAGCTTTAACGAACTCATGGAACTCCAGCGAACTCGTGCTCGCGCGGCAAGTCAATTTGAAACCAAACAAGATAGCAAACTTCGATTTGAATCCGAAGTTGAGTTTGAAGGTTACGAGAGCCTCCGCGTGTCCTCGTTGATCACTGATACGTTCAAAATCTCAAACGGAACACCAGACCCGGTCGATACTTTGAACGAAGGCGATTCTGGCATCTTAGTGCTTGAACGTACCGGTTTTTACGGGGAAGCAGGAGGTCAAATTGGCGATACGGGCGAAATTTCGACGCCTTCCGCAACATTTCAAGTGCGCGACACGCAGAGAATGGATCGCCAATTTCTACATTACGGCGAGGTAACTCGTGGTGTACTTGGGAAAGGTGATTCCGTGACTACGCAAGTGGACGAAATTCGACGTCAAGATATTGCTCGGAATCATACGGCGACCCATTTGTTACACGCAGCTCTAAAGAATGTACTGGGACCACATGTACAACAACGCGGTTCTTTGGTCGCGCCCGACAGACTTCGCTTCGACTTCTCACACGATCAGGCATTGACTCAAGATGAAATCGCAGCATTAGAAGATATGGTTAACGGTCAGATCGCATTAAATAGTGGAGTCGAGACAGAGGTAATGCCTTATGACGATGCAATTGCTAGCGGTGCGGTCGCAATGTTTGGTGAGAAGTACGATGACTTTGTTCGGGTACTCAATGTGGGAAATGGCTTCTCGGTTGAGCTATGTGGTGGTACGCATGTGCCCTTTGTTGGAGAAATCGGATCGCTCAAGATTTACGCGGAGACAAGCATCGCGGCGGGGACTAGGCGCATTGAGGCTGTTACCGGACGCGAAGCCCAAGCTCGGGCACGAGCGAATGAACGTACATTGCAGGTATTAGCCCAGATGTTTCAGACGCAAACGAGCGAGCTTCCCGGTCGTGTCCAATCTTTGATAGAAGAAAGAGCAGAACTCCAACAGCAGATTAGAACACTATCGCACCAGAGTCATGCGGATGTTGGAAAGGAATTAGCAACTTCAGCCCGCGAGATTAACGGAGTCTACGTAGTCAGTGCTCTGGTCAACGGAGACGCGAAGGAGATGATGTCCATATACGATGAAATAGCTTCACGCATAAATTCTCGGGTGGTAGTACTGGGTATCGAGTTAGGAGGGAAAGTTCAGCTCGTGTGCGGTGTATCAAAGGATTTAGGAGAGCAGATGCGAGCGGACGAATTAGTGCAGTTTGTCGGCGCTCAGGTAGGTGCCCGAGGAGGTGGTACACCGGAACTCGCTCGTGCTGGTGGTGGGACAAATACTACCATGCTTCCCGCCGCATTACGATCTGTCGAGACTTGGGTCGCGGAACGCACAGACTAATCCTCAATGAGTCTGATCGTAACGAAGTTTGGCGGTACGTCGTTATGCGATCTGGAGCGAGTTCAAGCTGCAGCGAGAAAAGTCGTAGATTGTCGCCAAGAAGGACACGAAGTCGTTGTGGTAGTGTCTGCAATGGCTGGCGAAACTGATAAGCTGGAAGATCTCGGTTACTCAATTTCAACTCGGCCAGACCCTCGGGAAATGGATGTATTGCTGGCTTCAGGCGAGCAAGTGTCTATTGCGCTCATAGCCATGGCGATTCAAGATCTTGGAGTGCCCGCTATGTCCTATTTAGGAAATCAAGTGCCCGTGTACACCACCGAATGTCATCAGCGAGCAAGAATTACTGAAGTCGGTTGCGATGAACTTCGTCGTTCAATAGATCGGGGCGCGATACCGGTGATCGCTGGATTTCAAGGAGTTGCCCCTTCCGGCGAGATTACGACGATCGGGAGAGGAGGCTCGGATACTACAGCCGTTGCTGTAGCTGTAGCTATGGAAGCGTCGGAGTGTCGCATCTATACAGACGTGGATGGTGTGTATACCGCAGATCCACGGATTGTCGAACAAGCAAGACGCATGGACCGTGTGACATTCGAGGAAATGCTCGAACTTGCTGCTCTTGGAGCGAAAGTGTTACATTTGAGGTCAGTCGAATATGCTCGCAGGTATTCGATACCTTTGAAAGTGTTTTCTAGCTTTGTCGACGGCCCTGGAACGTTAATCGTGGAAGAAGGAGAATCAATGGATCAACCAGAAGTATCGGCTATAACCTTTGACAAAAACGAAGCCAAGATAACTATTACGCGCGTACCAGATATTCCAGGAATCGCGTATCAATTGTTAGGCCCAGTGAGCGATGCGAACATCTCTGTCGACATGATCGTGCAGAACGTCAGTAGAGATCAACGAACAGATTTGACCTTTACTGTTCCGCGTGGCGATTTTGAACAGAGTCTAGACATTGTGCGAGATCGAGCCACTCGTTTGCGGCGCGAAGCGGAGGATCCTACTCTATACGACATGGAAGTAATTGGAAATGATGCAATCGCGAAGGTAACCGCCGTCGGGCTTGGCATGCGTTCCCACGCGGGGATTGCTACGAAGATGTTTGAAACACTGGCTCAGTACGGAATTAACATACAGATGATCTCGACTTCGGAGATCAAGATCTCGGTCGTAATTCACGAAGATTTTTGCGAATTGGCGGTACGCATGCTCCACTCGGCATTTGACTTGGGGACCGACTAAATTTTCGGATACTGTATAATATAACAGGATAACAAATAATTCTCGAATCTTGGGACGACGTTTTTTCTTGAGGTCATTCGCTTGTCATGGCTGTTCCTGACGGGCTTGACGAACAAAGAAAATTGGTGTTTTCGTTCCGAGTAAAATTAAATGTTGATAAAAGGAAATTATGTACGCGAGGCGGCTAGTTAGGTAAGGGCAACTAGACGAAGCGGAGTACCATTCACGGAGGAGGTTGCGATGCTTATCCTCACGCGACGCATCAATGAGACATTAGTAATCGACGGTAAAATTGAAGTAACGGTGTTAGATACACGAGGGAATCAGGTACGAATAGGAATCGCCGCGCCTCGTGACGTGATCGTCCACAGAAAAGAAATCTTAGAAAAGAAACAAAAGCAGAAAGCCTGATCCTTCGTATTTGGTTTTTATGCTGGTCGTGAGGTAGCTTAGTCTCGCCTTATCTCTTACAAGTAATCCATGCGCCTGTGGCCAAACTGGATAAGGCACCAGTCTACGAAACTGGCGACTACAGGTTCGAGTCCTGTCAGGCGCGCCAAATTGGTTGCAACGACACTGGAGAGGTGGCCGAGTGGTTGAAGGCGCTCCCCTGCTAAGGGAGTATGGGCAGAAACCCATCGAGGGTTCGAATCCCTCCCTCTCCGCCAATATTCGCGCCGGTCTGACAGTGCGATGATCGGTACTCGAACTAGAACACTCCACGGAAATCCAAAAAAAAGAGGTGAAGCATTTGCTCCACCTCTTACTGCTGAAGATGAGCCTTCAGCGACGCGATAAGCTAATAAGGGCTAGTTGAACAGAGTTCACTAGACCGAAGAAATTACGGGGATCCGCCTCCTGGGCGTCCTCCGCCTCGACCACCCTGACCACCTTGGCCACGTTGCCAATTGCCGCCGCCTTCTTGCCATTGTGCTCGTCTTCGTTCCCAGTAAGCATCCATGTCAAACGCTTCTGTCAATTCGTCAACGGTGATACTTTCGTCTTCGTCGGCATCGACTTCTGCAAACTTAGCTTCATAAAGTTTCTTAAGCGCATCTTCTTCGCTTTCGTCGTCGCCTTCTTCAGACTCATCGTCTGCTGTAGCGGTTTCTTCTTCGTTAGCCTCAGCGTCGTCGTCGCCAGATTCTTCTTCGTCTTCAGCATCGGCTTCTGCGAACCAACCACTGTACCGTTCGTTTGTGGCCATTTCCACAAATTCTTCCTTTGACAATTCACCATCGTCGTCGGTGTCTAGGGCTTCAACAGCTCCCTCAACCATGCGTGTTTTTGCTGCTTCCGGGTCCCAGTTACCGCCTTGACCTCCCCATTGCCCACCACCTTGACCTTGGGCGAGTAACGGGAGTGCTATGACGACAGAGAGTGCCGAAATGGCAACCAATAGTTTGCTCTTCATAATGTTGTTTCCAAAAAGTTAGTAAAAACTTGCTTTCAAACTATTTTACGAAGTGGTTAGCAAAATCCTTTAAGAAAAAACTGCGACTGATTTACGAGAATTCAACGACTAAAAGAAAGACGGATTAACCTTCCTCCTCTTCGTCTTCGTCTTCGCTTTCTTCATCGTCAGAATCTTCTTCTTCTTCTTCTTCAGAAATATCTTCGCCCATCATTAGTTTCATCATTTTTTGCGCGATGTCATACTGAAAATCCACGGTTTCGTCTAACGACATTAAGTCGTCATCGTCACCGTCGGCACCTTCAAACATCTTTTTCATCCGTTCCGCTTTTTCTTCTTCAGTTTCCCCTTCTGGGGCACCTAGCTTCTTTATAGCAGGCATCATCTCTGCTGCCTGTGCCATTTCAGCTTCAGCCTCATCCACCATCTTTGTGAATTCGTCAAGGGACAGACTACCGTCCTCGTCGTCGTCATATTCCTTCATTGACTCTTCAGTTTCTGCCTTCATCATTTCTTTCATTTCTTCTTCAGATGGCATCTGGAAGCCTTGCATACCTCCCATACCTCCTTGTTGCGCTATGAGTGCTCCTCCTGCGACTGTTAGCAGTGAGACAAGTACGATAGCGATTGATTTTTGGGTCTTCATTAGAACACTTCTCCTTGAGTTAAAGATTCTTGACTATAGTCAGTCAATACTTACGGGAACTCATCCAAGCACCTTGTTATCTTAGTAATATCGGTATCTCTTCAGACTACCCTACTTGCGTGGCCATGAAAAGTCACCTAATCACCAGCCTAAGCACAACATATTTGTGCAAAAGCAGTGTGTGATCCTTTCAGGTCGACACACTACGATTTTAATCAGTTACATAGGGAGAGTACCAATTCGGATGTCAAACATCACTGTTCCCGATCGCGTTCAAGCCCCAATACACTCAAATTCTCATAAGAACTCTGTCAGATTGATGTCCCACGTTTCGTTCGACTACAGAGGTTCGGCATTGATCGACACAATCATCTGTTTGATCGTCGTTGCATCCTGTTTAGGAGCCAAATCTTTCTCAGCCGCGGAGTAGTAATTTACTTCGCAGACTACCGTTAACTAGTGGTTAAAGTCTATATTGCCGATGTGTAAGGATGTGTGACCTTGACACTTTCGACTTAGAACGAACCCTTTGAGAGAACCGAAGTGTATTACACTTCCTGTTTCAAAACATGATCACAGAACGGATTGATTCTCCAGCGTGCATGAGATCAAAAGCTTCGTTGATTTGCTCTAAGGGCATGGTGTGCGTAATTAAATCGTCAATGTTAATTTTTCCATTCATGTACCAATCCACGATTCTTGGAACTTCAGTCCGACCTCTCGCGCCACCAAACGCTGTTCCTCGCCATACGCGCCCAGTTACGAGTTGAAAAGGCTTTGTGCTGATTTCTTGACCCGCACCAGCGACTCCGATAATAATGCTTTCTCCCCAACCTTTGTGACAACATTCCAATGCTTGGCGCATAACTTCGACGTTACCAATACACTCGAAGGAATAGTCAACCCCTCCATCGGTGAGATCGATAATCTCTTGCACCACGTTTTCCGAGTCCGAGGGATTAATGAAATCAGTCATTCCAAACTTCTCGGCAAGCTCTCGTTTCGCTGGATTGATATCTACTCCGATTATTGTGTCGGCTCCAACCAGTTTAGCTCCTTGAATGACATTTAGACCAATACCACCAAGACCGAAGACAGCTACGTTAGCACCTGGTTCTACTTTTGCGGTGTTGATCACTGCACCCAAGCCCGTTGTGACCCCACATCCGATATAACAAACTTTGTCAAAGGGAGCGTCTTTGCGAATCTTCGCTAGTGCAATTTCAGGCAGGACGGTGAAATTTGAAAACGTCGATGTTCCCATGTAGTGATAAACCGTTTCGTTCCCCACGGAAAAGCGTGAAGTTTCATCAGGCATCAGACCACGTCCTTGAGTCGCACGAATTGCTTGACATAGATTGGTTTTGCCAGAACGGCAAAATTTGCATTGACGACACTCCGGAGTGTAGAGGGGAATAACATGATCTCCAGGCAAGACACTGGTTACACCCGGTCCGACTTCGACCACGATGCCCGCTCCTTCATGTCCAAGAACAGCTGGAAATAGTCCCTCAGGGTCTTCTCCGGATAGCGTAAAGGCATCAGTATGACAAACACCAGTCGCATGAATTTCCACGAGAACTTCCCCCTCGCGAGGATTAGCTAGCTCAATTTCTTCTATTTGGAGCGGTTTTCCCGCTTCGTAAGCTACCGCAGCGCGCGTTTTCATAGAGTGTTTCCTCGGTTAGATATTTTGGAAGAATGTTGAAATGAAGACGTGTGTGGAGTTCAACACTTGCAGTATTAACGCACTAGTATCGATACAGCTCATCTTTAAAGGGTCCTTCTTGGGCGACTTGGATGTACTCAGACTGTTCCGTAGTCAGTTGGGTAATCGTACCACCGAAACCTTCCACCATGAGCCGCGCGACTTCTTCATCGAGTTTTTTGGGTAACGCTTGAATATATACCGGTTCTCGTTCATGATTTGGTTGCTTAGCCCACGCTTGTTGAAACAAGTACATTTGCGCGAGCACCTGATTTGCAAACGATCCGTCCATCACTCGTGAAGGATGACCCATTGCGTTACCTAAATTGACTAACCTGCCTTCGGATAACAGAATCAAATAGTCCGTACGGTCGTCGCTCCGGAATACCTGATGTACCTGATCTTTTACCCGTACCCAATTCCAGCTTTTGCGCATGAAATCGGTATCAATTTCGTTGTCAAAATGTCCGATATTGCACACGATACAACCGGCTTTCAAACTTCGAAGCATGGCTTGGTCGCACACTCTAACATTACCGGTGCAGGTTACTAAAACATCGGTCTCGCCAAGTAGTGTCGAATTGATGTCCTCGACTTGACCGGTGTTCTTTCCTTTCATATATGGTGAAACTACTTCATACCCGTCCATACAAGCCTGCATCCCACATATAGGGTCGATTTCCGCAACGCGAACGATCATGCCTTCTTGCCGTAAGCTGGCCGCTGATCCTTTACCGACATCGCCATAGCCGATACAAAGTGCTTTCTTCCCACTAAGCAGGACGTCGGTACCGCGTTTAATCGCATCACTCAAACTGTGCCGACACCCGTAGCGATTGTCATTTTTAGCTTTTGTTACCGAGGCGTTTACATCGATGGCCGGAATCTGCAGTTGTTGCCTCTCCCATAACTCATACAACCGACGGATTCCAGTAGTAGTCTCTTCGCTGACACCGTGAACATGTGAAAGTATTTGCGGATATTTCTCGTGAATAGTCTGCGTTAAATCTCCACCATCATCAAGTAGTAGATTTGCATCCCAGGGTTTTCCGTCGACTAGGATGGTCTGATCTATGCACCATTCATATTCCGCTTCCGTCTCTCCCTTCCACGCAAACACAGGTACTCCATCCACCGCCATTGCTGCCGCGGCGTGGTCTTGAGTTGAAAAGACATTGCAAGAAGACCATCGAACTTCAGCGCCGAGAGCGCGAAGTGTCCTGATAAGCACTGCTGTTTGTACGGTCATGTGCAGGCAGCCGATTATCTTTGCACCTTTCAGCGGTTGCTGATCCGCGTATCTATGTCTTAGCGCGAGCAGTGCAGGCATTTCCTGCTCGGCGAGATCAATCTCGCGGTTGCCGAAATCAGCTAACGAAATGTCGGCGACTCGATAGTCGTGCATTCTGTTCCTTTAGAAAAGTTCGAATTGTAAAAGTCGTCTTGGCTCTACCCACGAAGGGTAGATTGAAAGGCCCGACATATACCCTAATTTTAAGGAACAATGAAAAACTGTGCGTCTACAATATGCACCGTTTTCAACTAACTTTTCACTCTTACAAAGGTACGGCCATACGCATCTGTTTCAAAAATTTCTTAATAGTTGCAACAATCCTGCTTCTACTGCCATCATGTAGTCGAGCACCAACGACAACTGATGGAGTCTCCACGGTGGATGAAGCTCGTTCAGGGAAAGCAATCTATAAGAAATACTGTACCAACTGCCACCAAGGAGGACTTGTCGGTTCCCCCGTGTTCGGCAAGAAAAAAGACTGGGAAGACCGATTGGCAAAAGGTAGGGAGGCAATCATCGAAAATGTTCGCGCTGGAATGCCGCCTGGAATGCCGAAACTGGGAAGTTGTACTGATTGCTCGGACGAAGAACTAGAAAATGCAGTAGACTACATGCTGGCAGCGTTGGAGGACGAGGAAACAGAAGAGCAAACGGAATAGTTTTTGCATGATACAATAGATATAGTGAACAGTCTAAAACTTACCTGTATTGAATTGAATTAATTAGCGAAGACGCACAGTGGATAAAAACTCTGACTTTAAACCGGGCGACATCCTATCTCGACGCAAAGGTCTCGTCATGCACAAGGGAATATTGTTGGATGATGGTTCGGTTTACCACAACACCCCGCGGCGAGGCGAGCATGTATCTTCGTTTTCGGCGTTCAGCAAGAACCGCAACGTCTATGCCGAGCCCAGTGACGAGTTCGCTCGCGAAGAAGCACTCTGGGGCGCGAAGTTGTATCCAAAACGGCGGTACAACCCATTAACCAACAACTGTGAACACACAGTGTCGCGCGCCGCGAATGGTAGTCAACGCAGCCCACAACTTTCTTCGATATTTTTAAGTGGCGGGATCGCAGTGGCGACCTTAGTGCTCACCCGTTCTATGACTCTTGCTGGCGCAGGATACGCACTCACGCGCAAATTCACTAAGCAGAACCACAAAAGAGCTATTTAGTCCTGTAGCGCTTCAGTGAAGCCCTCAGGTAGAGCACTGGTAATGTTGTACCCTTCGGCCAGAATTAACCGGTGACTGTGCAGCATCAATCTAGAGTATGACTGCGAAGCAGATTTAGGTGCGCCGTAGAGCGAGTCACCGACAATCGGGTGCCCGATCCAAGATAGATGTACACGTAATTGATGCGTTCGACCGGTTACCGGTTTTAGTAACAATAAACTCCGTCGTGGTCCGTGCTGTAACGCGCGCACCTTAGTAACGCTTACTAGTCCATCTTGAAAACCTATTGTCCAACCATGCTGTGATGCTTGTATATCGGATCGTAGTCCTGCAACTCGAAAACGACTTTTTCGACCTCGACGTAAGGGTAGGTTGATAGTGTAGGTCTTTCCCATAGGGAATCTTCCACTAACCACCGCTACGTAGAACTTGACGACCTGTCTGTTCTCAAATAGTTTAGAAGCGCTCTTCCTAAAGTTGTCAGTTTTTGCGAGTAGGAGGACGCCACTCGTACCTTTGTCAAGTCGGTGTACTAACTTTGCATCGGGATATTGTTCGCGCAACTGAGCATACAGATTCTCTTGACCGCTTCGATCTCGAAGGACACTGATTCCGCTCGGTTTATCGACCGCCAGACACTCTGAATCTGAGAACAAAATGTCAAACATGCTAGGGGAACTCAAGCATGCTGGTGCAGGCTTCAATGATTGATTCACGCACTCTGCTACGGTCAGAGCATACAGGTGTACGAAAAGTTATATTCGGTAGCATAAATCACTTCACAGTCTGTGAAACGTCTCGTCAAAGTCGGCGCACTACATCCATCAACGTTAGCACAACACAGTGGGTCAGTTGAGCAAGGGCGTTCTTCAGAAAGCTAGGATCGCCCTGGTTGTGTTTCTACTTACGAGAGATCGAACCTATCCAGATTCATTACTTTGTTCCACGCAGCAACAAAGTCGTTAACGAACTGTTCCTCGGCGTCAGAACAAGCATAGTATTCCGAAAGTGCTCGTAATTGGGCGTTTGAACCGAAAACGAGGTCGACTCGAGAACCAGTCCATTTGACTGAGCCTGTCCCACGATCGCGTCCTTCAAACGATTCACAAGAGTCTGAGGTGGGAACCCAATGTGTGCTCATGTCGAGTAAATTCACGAAGAAGTCATTTGAAAGGACTCCGGGGCGATCGGTGAAGATACCATGCTTCGATCCGCCAACACTTACGTTTAACGCTCGCAGGCCGCCGATCAACACCGTCAATTCAGGTGCTGAGAGCGTCAGCAGTTGCGCTCGATCGATCAACAGCTGTTCTTGCGATGCTATATGACCTTCTTGAATGTAGTTTCGGAAGCCGTCTGCGGACGGTTCTAAATGGTTAAATGAATCCGCATCGGTTTGTTCTGCTGAAGCATCTGTACGACCGGGCGCGAACGGAACGGAAACGTTGTGTCCGCCACTACGCGCTGCCTGTTCGATAGCCGCGCAACCCGCCAAAACAATGAGATCAGCCAGCGAAACCGCCTTTTCTCCTAGGGCAGATCCATTGAATTCGCTTTGAATACCTTCGAGCGTTTGTAAAACTCTCGCGAGTTCTTCGGGATTATTTGCCTCCCAGTTTCTTTGAGGTTCTAAACGAATTCTGGCCCCATTTGCGCCACCGCGTTTGTCCGAACCACGAAAAGTCGAAGCGGAAGCCCAAGCTGTGGAAACAAGCTGGGCTACCGACAATCCTGAAGATAGGACACTTTGCTTGAGATTGGAGATATCGTGTTCATCTATCAACTCATGATCAACACTTGGAATGGGGTCTTGCCACACTAGTTCCTCTTCTGGAACTTCCGGACCTAAATATCTGACCCGAGGTCCCATATCTCGGTGCGTGAGTTTGAACCAGGCACGGGCGAACGCCTCCGCCAACTCGTCATGATTTTCGTGAAAACGACGTGAAATTTTTTCATAAGCAGGATCCATCCGCATAGCCATGTCCGCAGTTGTCATTATTGGAGCATGATGTTTCGAAGGATCATGCGCGTCTGGCACAGAATCCGCTGCTTCACCGTCCGCGGGGACCCATTGATGCGCACCGGCCGGGCTCTTGGTCAACTCCCAATCATATCCAAACAGGTTGTCAAAATAGCCAGTATCCCACTTTGTTGGTTGAGTGGTCCATGCACCTTCGATACCACTGGTGATCGCGTCCTCAGCAACGCCAGTTCCATTGCTACTTCTCCAACCAAATCCTTGTTGCTCAATAGGTGCACCTGCTGGTTCTGCGGCGAGTAATGCCTCCAATCCTGCACCGTGACACTTTCCGAACGTATGACCACCGGCTGTGAGAGCGACAGTTTCTTCGTCGTTCATGGCCATGCGCGCAAAAGTCTCTCGTATATCGACCCCGGCTTTGACTGGGTCTGGATTTCCGTTAGGACCCTGCGGGTTGACGTAAATCAGCCCCATTTGTACCGCGCCGAGTGGCTTCTCCAGATCTCTAACACCGGTGTAGCGATTGTCGCCTAGCCATTCGGTCTCCGAACCCCAATATATGTCTTCCTCAGATTGCCAAGTGTCCTCTCGTCCACCACCGAAACCGAACGTCTCAAATCCCATGGACTCAAGCGCGCAATTTCCCGTTAGGATAATGAGGTCGCCCCAGGAAATTTTCTTGCCATACTTTTGTTTGACCGGCCACAACAGACGGACTGCTTTGTCCAAATTACCATTGTCCGGCCAGCTGTTAATTGGTGGGAATCGCAGGTTTCCAGTGCCAGCACCACCTCGTCCATCGCCGACGCGATAGGTCCCCGCCATATGCCACGCCATTCGGATAAAGAATGGCCCATAATGTCCGTAGTCTGCGGGCCACCACTCTTGCGAGTTGGTCATGACTTCATAGAGATCTTGCTTTAGAGCGAAATAGTCGAGTTTTGCGAACTCAGCCGCATAGTCAGAGTCGTTGTTCGGCTTAGATTCGGGTGTGTGTTGGTGTAGGATGTTTACGTTCAGCTGATTTGGCCACCAATCGAGATTTGTGGTGCCGTCGGTGGGTGCTTTTTTCCCTAAGCCAGACGTCATTGGACACTTACTGGCTTCTGTCATAAGATTGCCTCGCTAATGATATTTTCACGTTAAAAATCGCGCAAAGATTATAGATAAGATCGTACGTTCCAATTGCTGTTTCTAACCATTAGTCCTGCGGTCAAAACGAACAACGTTGCCTCTCGTTATTCACACTTGCTTCCAGTACATATCGGATTGTTATGTGGGTGCTTTAATTAGCTCTTGACTCCCCAATTTATTACAACGCCATCACACTGGTTTAGTTAATTGTTTGTTGATCACTCTAGAATTGCGGAAACTTCTAAGTGGTTTTATTGACCAACCAATCTCGGAAGCGACACCGTCATATCTACAATTGATTTCTACATCAAACATTGACTTTGATGTGGACGTGACTTGACTCGGTCAAATCGAACGAGTTTCGAATCTGATTCCGTGAGTTTGATTCGTTCGAGAGTGTGAACTCTATTCACTGCTAGTTACTCGTGGCTCTTACCAACGAGTTCATCCGTCGCAAAACAATCGATATTCTCCGAATCGCATCTAATACCTTGAAGGAAATTGATTTGCCCTGCCGTGATTGATCTAATTTCGGGGCTAGCTTTACAAGAAATTCGTTTTAGGACTGAGAGTTTTATGTTTCGGATTTCCGATTTTTGTCTCCGGGTTGTGTTATACATCCAATGTCAGAACTCACCTCTATTGAGATTAACTTAAGAACATCATGAGTTTCGTTCCAGTCAGCTATATGCGGGAATTTCGTCAACTAGGGACACTCACCGCACCGCTTGTCGTGACCCAAGTATCACAAATGGGGATGACTGTGGTCGACGTAGTGGTTACTGGACGATATGGCTACGTGGATCAAGCAGGCGTAGGTCTAGCGACGAGTCTGTTTTGGCCGATCATGCTGTTGTTAACCGGTACCTTGATGGCAGTTACGCCAACCGTCGCGCAATTGAACGGGGCACGCCGAGTCGCGGAAACGGGATTCGTGGTTCGGCAAGCACTGTGGCTCGCGCTGTTTCTAGCTATTCTGATCATCATCGTATTGCACAACGTGGAACCACTTTATCGATTTATCGGCGTCGATGAAAAAGCGATACCCATCTCAGTCAGTTACCTCCGAGCTGTGAGTTTTGGGATACCCGCATTACTCGGTTATTTTGTCTTAAAAAATCTTTGCGAAGGTATGGGCATGACTGTGCCCAGTATGGTTATTTTGATCTCTGCGTTAACGATAAAAATCCCACTCACCTACGCGTTGGTGTTTGGCATCGGAGAATTTTCGGGATTTGGCGGTGTTGGTTGTGGTGTCGCAACTGCTTGCATTATGTGGTTTCAACTATTTTGTATCGTCATTGCGGTTTCTATTACGCGCATTAGACTCTCTGGTGTATTTACTCGCTTTGATTCTCCAAGATTTAGTGTCATCGGTAAGTTGACGACGTTAGGTTTTCCGATTGGGTTAACGATATTTGTTGAAGTCTCGTTCTTTTCCTTTGCTGGGCTCATGATTGGTAAATTAGGCGCACAAGCGACCGCTTCACATCAGATTGCGATGAGTATTGGAGGTCTGGGATTCATGATCCCTCTGGCACTTGGTATGGCTTCAACGATTCGGGTTGGAACGAATGTAGGTGCAGGCCGTATTCACGTTGTTCGAAGAACGGTCAGCGTCGCATCTGTTGTCGGATTAGGGATCGCACTGGTGGTAGCTGTGATATTGCTAACTCTTCGCCACCAAATCGTCAGTTTGTACAGCGAGGATTCCGAGGTGATCGCGTTAGCGGCGCAGCTGTTACTCTTGTGTGCGCTCTTTCAAGTCTTTGACGCTAGTCAAGTGGTCTCCGTTGGGGCATTGCGCGGCTTTAAAGACACTACAGTCCCCATGATTTTGGCGACGATTTCTTACTGGGCTCTGGGTATGCCGGTCGGCTACGTACTAGCTTTTGGCTTTGGAAACTTAAATGGAATCGGCGCGATTGGCTTTTGGTACGGGTTGGTGTTCGGTCTGTTTATCGCGGCAATTCTGCAGTTTGTTCGACTACGTTGGGTTACCAAGAATGCGGCTAAGTATGCGCCGCCCGATACCCCATCTAGAATTCAGAAGGGTACTTTAGAGATTGTCAAATCCCTCTCCTAGCGGGCGCAATCTCATAGTTTGAAGAACTTATTGGTACTATATACATGTATATAATAACACGTCAACAACGATGTAATTTTTTAGTTCAATTTTTACTCTCACAACCGATTGCAGTAATATTTACTATATGCGCCCTCTCGGTCAAAGATATCAGTTTGATTTGCTGGAATACCTTAACCAGTGTGATTTGAACTATGTCTACTTGTTTCAACTACTGTGTCGAGACACATCAGCGTTTAAGTCTACTGTTGTGTCCCTTGGTGCCGTGAACGAAGAAACGACTTTCGAAGTGATCGACAATACTCGCTACACTTCAACGGTCAAGATTACCCGCAAAATGCCAAGCCGTGTCGGTGACCTTGAATTTACCGTTCGCGTGTTTCACGACTTGCAATGTACTGATTTAATGAGCTTTCAAGGTGAGCGAGAATACGATCCGCGGTACACTTACCCCAATACGCGCATGCGATCTCCAGATGAGAAAACCCAAAACACTAGGTTCTTGGGTGAAATATTGAAACTGTGTGTTTCTAAGGGTCGCAAGTTTGCGAAGCAATCCTCGACCCTAACCTGCTAACACGGTAATTTGGAAGGGACGCCAACAAACAACAAGGAAGTATTTACAACCGTGATTGAAACTGAGTGTACTGTCCTTCACATCACGGACTGTCATTTATTTGAAGACACTACCGTCGTTAAAAACGACGTAAATCCGTTCGCATCTTTAGGTGCAGTTCTGAGGGCAGCCTGCGCGGCAGACGCACCAGACATAGTTGTTGCCTCAGGTGACATCGCCCACGACCCTGTGCCCGGGACGTATAGAGTGTTTTGTGACATGGTTCGGTCCTTCCACGAGGGGCCGTTTATGGTCATTCCAGGTAATCACGACATTTGGGACTCAATGCAACCGGTCTTTGAGCTAAAACCCATTGAATTCAGCAATTGGACCATCGTACCTCTTGATACGCATGTTGAGGGTCAGGTGTCGGGTGAGGTTTCGTATGAGGCTATTCTGTGGTTACAAGAATGTCTAGAACACGCTAACGAAAACGTCATCGTCGTTGGTCATCACCCTCTTGTTGACATTGGTGTAGCATGGCTAGACGCTCATCAAGTGCAGAACGCGACCGACGTCCTTTCGGTATTGCAGATACACCCAAACGTTAAAGCATATATTTGCGGTCACGTACATCTCGAGTCGTTCAAACAACACGGTCAGTTTAAGCTTTGGACGACACCTTCCACCTGTTGGCAATTTGCTAGCGACATCGACACGTTTGTGCTCTCTCCGTTAACACCCGGTTGGCGGTGGCTAGAGCTACATTCTGATGGTACAATCGATACTCGGGTCGAACGACTATCAGAGAGTCAAGTTGCGGGGATTTCATGACATGAAACAGGACTACTCGGCCGCGTCAATAACCGTTCTTGAAGGACTGGATCCCGTGCGACGACGCCCAGCGATGTATACCGACACCAGTCGCCCTAATCATCTGCTCCAAGAAGTGGTCGACAACTGTGTAGACGAAGTGTTAGCAGGGTTCGCCAATCGGGTTGATGTCGAACTATTACCCGATGGAAAAATTCAGGTCAGTGATAACGGTCGGGGTATGCCAGTCGATGAACATCCAGTGCACAAGATGTCTGGGGTTGAACTTATCATGACAACCTTACACGCGGGTGCGAAGTTTGACAACGAAGCCTATCGCTTTGCCGGAGGTCTGCATGGTGTGGGGGTCTCAGTCGTCAACGCTTTGTCAGAATGGATGGAAGTTGAAGTACGACAGAATGGTTTGCACTATCAACAACGATTTGAACACGGGGAAGCAAAAAGCCCATTATCAGTGATAGGAAACGTCGCAAAAAGAGATACCGGTACAGTCGTCACTTTCAAACCCAATGCCAGTTTCTTTGATAGTGCGTCATTGTCGATGCCGCGCGTACTCCACGTACTCCGCGCAAAAGCGATCCTGTGTCAAGGTCTTACAGTGTCGCTTAAACACTGGGAGGGCAATCAAGAGTGCACCGACATTTGGTTTTATGAGAAGGGTTTAGAAGGGTACATCCAAGAGAGTACCAATGGCAATTTGATACCACAACAACCGTTTGCTCACAAAGTGATTGGCGAACATGAATCTGTTGATGTTGCTATGGGATGGTCTAAAGAACGCAGTGATCAGCTGGCAGAAAGCTACGTGAACCTAATTCCAACTCCGCTGGGTGGTACTCATGTAAACGCTCTACGCACTGGAATCACCGATGCGATGCGCGAGTTTTGCGGCTTCAGGGATTTGCTTCCACGGGGGATCAAACTGACTGCTGAAGATGTCATGAGCCAGTGTTCCTACGTGCTGTCGGCCATGCTCAAGGAACCTCAATTCAGCGGGCAGACGAAGGAACGGCTTGCCTCTCGAGAAGCTACCGCATTCATTGGTGGTGTGCTTAAAGACGCTTTTAGTTTGTGGCTACACGAACATCCTTCAGAAGGGGAACAAATCGCCGAGTTTGGTATTTCCAATGCACAGAAAAGGATTCAAGCTGCCAAGAAAATCAAACGCAAGACCTATACTTCGGGGCCGGCATTACCGGGCAAGTTAGCAGACTGTACTTCGCAGCATGCACCGGATTGTGAGCTGTTTCTCGTCGAGGGAGATTCAGCTGGAGGCTCGGCGAAGCAAGCAAGGGATCGAGAGTTTCAAGCAGTCTTGCCGCTCCGTGGTAAGATTCTGAATACTTGGGAAGTTGATGTTGCTACGATTCTCAGTTCGCAGACGGTGCTCGACATAACGCAAGCACTCGCGGTCGAACCCGGATCGGATGATCTATCGAAGTTACGGTATCATCGAGTGTGCATTCTCGCGGACGCCGATTCAGACGGTGCTCACATTGCTACTTTACTGTGTGCTTTGTTCCTACGGCACTTTCCAGAGCTCGTGCGCGCGGGTCATATCTTCATCGCGATGCCACCCCTCTATCGAATCGATGTGGGGAAAGAAGTCTTCTATGCAATCGACGAGTCGGAAAAGCAAGGTATCTTGGACCGCCTTAAGACGGAAAAATCCCGTTCTCAACCAGTGGTACAAAGATTCAAGGGGCTTGGTGAAATGAACGCGTTGCAATTACGCGAAACGACCATGGCACCGGATACGCGTAAATTAGTGCGTCTGACGATGAATGAACCAAACAAGACTCACGATGTAATGGACATGATGCTCGCGAAGAAACGCGCAAAAGATCGTCGTACTTGGCTTGAGTCCTGTGGCGATGAAGCCGACATCCAACGCTATTTATCCGACGACGCGGTCGTCGCAACTTCGTGACACTGACTAGTTCAGGATTCCATCTTGAGCATTTTTGACCACGACTTAGACGATATAGATTTACACGAGTACACCTCAAAGGCGTACCTCGACTATTCGATGTACGTCATTAACGATCGAGCATTGCCTTTTTTGGGTGATGGTTTGAAACCAGTTCAACGACGCATCGTGTATGCGATGCGACAACTCGGACTGACGTATCAAGCAAAGTATTCGAAAAGTGCTCGCACTGTTGGAGACGTCATTGGAAAATTCCATCCGCATGGTGAAAACGCGTGTTATGAATCGATGGTTTTGATGGCACAACCGTTCTCATTCCGATATCCGTTGGTCGACGGTCAAGGTAATTGGGGCGCACCAGACGAACCGAAGTCATTCGCGGCCCAACGGTACACGGAATCCCGCCTTACACGAGAAGCTAGCTTGCTTTATGAAGAACTGAATCAAGGGACGGTTGAATTCGTACCAAACTTTGACGGTACCCTCGAAGAACCTGTTTGTCTACCCGCTGAATTACCATTTTTATTGTTGAATGGTAGTACTGGAATTGCGGTCGGAATGGCGACGGATGTCCTTCCACACAACCTCGGTGAAGTGGTTAACGCATGCGTTGCTATGTTGCGAAACGAAAGACTCCCGGTCAGTGAGTTGATGACGGAGTTACCTGGTCCAGATCTTCCGACCGGTGGATTGATAACGTCCAGTACCGAAGAACTGCAAAGAGTCTACGAGAGCGGTCAGGGTACGATACGCTGTCGAGCACGTTATGAACGGGAAAACGGTGACATAGTTGTCACCGAAGTCCCTTACCAAAGCTCGCCGTCGCGTATTTTGGAACAGATCGCACAACAAATGCAATCTAAAAGACTGCCGATGGTCGTTGATCTTCGGGACGAATCGGATCATGAGAATCCGATTCGGCTTGTGATAGTTCCGAAATCGAATCGCGTGGACGTAGACCGACTGATGAGTCATCTGTTCGCAACCACAGATTTAGAACGTAGCCTTCGCATGAACCTAAACGTCATTGGACTCGACGGTAAGCCACAGGTGTACCCGCTGAATCGACTTGTTCGGGATTGGCTTCGCTTCCGGAAAGTCACTGTACGTCGACGAATCTTACACCGAGTTGAACAGATTCAACGTCGCCTTGAGATTATTGCCGGGCTACTGATTGCACATCTGAATCTCGAGGAGGTCATTCGCATCGTGCGAGAAGAAGACCACCCCAAACCGGTTCTCATGCAAACCTTCTCGCTGTCCGACGTGCAAGCTACTGCGATACTCGATTTACGCGTTCGACAGCTGAGTCGATTGGAAGAAGAAAAACTTACCGCCGAAAAACAAGAACTGTCAGACGAACTTGCGAAGCATGAGCTTGTTTTAAATTCTACGCAGCGACTGAATACCCTAATTCGTAAAGAGTTGCAGGAAATTTCCGATAAGTTTGGAGATTCACGAAGAACCTCAATCGTTGAAGATGTTGGTCTCGCCGAATCCTACGCGGACGCTGACTTAGTTTCAAACGAACCCGTGACTGTCGTGCTGTCGCAAAAAGGGTGGGTGCGAGTTGCCCGCGGGCACGGTACCGTAGACCCAATCAGTTTGAACTACCGTGAAGGCGACGATTATCTTAGCTCGTGTCTCGCTCGAATGAACGACTCGTGCGTCTTCTTCGATTCCGCAGGACGCGCTTATTCGTCGGCGATAACGGCACTACCGTCAGCCAGAGGCCAAGGAGAACCTCTTACGAGTATTTTCTCATCACCTGCTGGTTCACGTTTTGTTGGTCTTGTGAGTAGTGATACATCTGAAGTGTTTGTGGCGAATTCGTATGGGGAAGGCTTTCGATTACCGGTGAGTGCGGCGTTGTCTCAAGTTAAAGGCGGTAAAGCTATGGTTGTACTTGACGAGAGTAGGGAATTGATTGCTGCCAACCCAAGTCAAGAAGACAACATCGTGGTACTGATTACAAAGGGTGGTCGAATACTAGCACTCCAGAGTCAAGACATTCCAGTGCGACAACGGGGTAAGGGCGTTCGTCTGATTGGAATCTCTCGTAAGGACTTGTTCAGCGAGGATGACGCATTGGAGTTTGCAGTTAGCGTAGCACCGAACGCGAAAGTCGCGGTGAAGTCCGGTCAACGTACGATGACTCTAACAACGAAAAGAATCGAGGAATACGTTGGTAAGCGAGCCAACCTAGGCAAACGGCTCCCACGAGGGTATGCAAAAGTTTCCTCTGTGAGACTGGTCTAAGTCTGAATCGTTTTTGCAGGTTGGTGAGGAACCTCGCGAACTAGACGAGGAACCAAATATCCGGGGAGTTGGGATTGGAGTTCTTTCCAAAGAGCTATTGCAGACATCTCCGGCAAGTCGAAATGATGTGCGCCGGCAACGGGATCGAATAGATGCAGATAGTAGGGGACAACACCAATCTCAAAGACACGATGCATCAGTTTCGAGAGAATTTGTACAGAGTCGTTTACGCCCTTCAATAATACACTTTGATTGAATACATCGATTTGCGCGTTACGAAGTCTTTCGATTGCCTGCTGGACAGAGTCGTCGACCTCATTTGGGTGATTGATATGTACCACGATCACGACCTTGAGTCTGGTTGTGGACAGAATCTTTACCAGTGCATGTGTGATTCTTTGTGGAATCATGACGGGAAACCGAGTATGAACTCTCAACATCCGAACGTGTTTTAAACGTTGTAGTTGTTGAATCAAAGTATCCAATTTCTCGTTCGATAAAGTCAAAGGATCACCACCTGACAGAATGACCTCAATGATCGAGGGATCATTCGATAGCGTGTCGAGAGTACTCTGAAAGTCGGTTAGTTGATTGGTGCTGTAGTCGAAGTGTCGTCGGAAACAATAGCGACAGTGCACCGGACAAGCTTGTGTAGCAATCACCAACACACGGTTAGGGTACTTCTTAACCAGACCCCCATTTAAAGTAAATTCGCTCTCCCTTAGAGGATCAGTTGTGTATCTTTTCGGGGAATTCAATTCTTCTTTAGACGGTGCGACTTGAAGCAACAATGGATCATGCGGATTTCTCTTTTCCATCCGTTGGATGAACGTTCTCGGTATGTGCAACGGAAATTCAGAATCGTCGACCCAGTCGACTTGCTCATCTTGAAGCTCAAGCAAGTGTTGTAGTTCTTTAACAGAACGAACCGAGGAGCGGAGTATTGCTTGCCAATCCCCTTCATCGGTCGCGACGTTGAGTGCGTGTATCATTCTTCGGCGAGAAGTCGCGTAAGGAGCGTCATGGCAACCTATTCTACAAACGAATTTCGCCCCGGATTAAAAGTACTATTGGAGGGAGAACCCTGTGTATTGTTAGAGGCTGAGTTCGTAAAACCAGGTAAGGGTCAGGCATTTACGCGAGCTAAATTTAAGAATCTAGTCACTGGCCGAGTTTGGGAACGCACCTTACGAAGCGGCGAGACTATGGAAGCCGCAGATGTCTCTGAATATGAGATGGAATACCTTTATAACGATGGGTATCAATGGCACTTCATGCGCACCGACGAGTCCTTCGAACAGTTCGCAACAGATGAAAAAATAGTCGGGGATGCAAAACAGTGGATCACCGAACAAGATCGGTGCCAAGTGACCTTGTG
Source organism: Gammaproteobacteria bacterium (assembly GCA_009841615.1). Lineage (GTDB taxonomy): Bacteria > Pseudomonadota > Gammaproteobacteria > Pseudomonadales > Azotimanducaceae > Bin55. Next base: position 45,627 of record VXLL01000021.1, read on the forward strand.
GAACAATGCTCCCATTTCGGTATCGCCACCAAATTTCGTGAATTTAGCGGTCAAAGAAACCGATGCCGGCGTGCGAGGAGATACCGCGCAGGGTGGTAGCAAACCAGCGATACTGACTACTGGTGCAACTGTTCGTGTACCGCTCTTTATCGAAGAGGGAGATGTACTCAGAATCGACACTCGGACAGGACAATACGTAGGTCGTAGCAAGGAAACATGAGCCCTCGGTGGCAGCCATCAGCCCCGATTGAGAATCTACAACAACGCTCTGAGATTCTTTGGACAGTCCGAGAGTTTTTTCGGCACCGAGGAATTTGTGAAGTACAAACTCCCGTCGTCGGTTCAAACACCGTTACGGACCTAAATATCGAGTCCGTGCGGTTAGCAAACGGAAACTTTTTACAGACATCTCCAGAGTATTTTCTTAAACGGTTGCTCGCCGCGGGAATGCCCTCCTGCTACCAGCTCGGACCTGTTTTTCGCGAGGGCGAAGCCGGTCAATGGCACAATCCCGAGTTCACCATGCTTGAGTGGTATCGTCTTGGATTCAGCACGTCAGAATTGCGACAAGAGCTCAAGGAATTGGTCGAGTTAGTGTTGGGTCCGAGTGACGTCATTGAATACACATTTCGCGACTTCCTGTTTAATGAATTTCATCTCGATTGTTTTGAACAATCTGACGAAGAGCTACACAAAGTCGCTCGCGCGAAAGGCTACAGTGCCGACGATCGCCGTACAGACGTACTCGATTTTCTTTACTCATTCGCCATTTCTAGAAGTAAGGACTCTCGTTTTTTTGTAGTTGATTTCCCATCTGATTCCTGCGCGTTGGCCGAAGTACGAAAACTCGATGGAAACCTAGTTGCGGATAGATTTGAACTGATCATTGACGGATTGGAGATCGCGAATGGCTACAACGAACTGTGCGATCCTATCGAGCTTAACCATCGGATGGAGCGTGATCAAGCTCTACGAAGTCAATTGAACCGATTACTCATCGAAAAAGATGGTCGTCTATTAGCAGCAATAGAAGCGGGCTTTCCTCAATGTTCTGGTGTCGCTGTTGGGCTGGATCGACTAGTCGGTCTGTCTTTAGGTGCCGAGGGCATCCATCGTGTGCTTGCGTTCGCCGAACATCACATCTAAGCTAGCAGACCGAGATGTGTGGTTTTTGATCCCAAGTACGTTCGTCTAAGACTCTTCCATTACGTTTTTTAAACACACCACCCCATTGTTTGAAGAAGAAGGGTACGTTTCGCTCAACACATTGATCGCGAATATCTCGTACCCAAGAACTGCGCATCGGACGCGCACCGGGACCAGACTCTCCGCCCACGATGACCCAATCAATCTCATCCAACTGAAGTGCAGGCAACGGACCAAGTAAGGCTCTAGTGAAAGGAACTTCACCTCGGCACTGGTTTGTTTTAGAAGATCAAGTCGGTCGATCCTTCGTCTCGATTCGATACTCGTACCGAGCCAAATGTTTCGCGTCCACATAACTTCATCGTTTATTTCTACAACCCGAGCAGGTCGTTTTGTCAATACTTGAAAAATGTGGCGCTCGGCGAGATTCATCGTATGGAAGACTGACTCAATAAATGAAATCGGGACTGCGTCGTGAAAAAGATCCGACATGGAGTTCACGAAAACACGACGAGGTTGCTTCCACGTTAACGGGTCTTTTATAACTGATGAATGAGTCGTGACTTTGAACCCGTTCGTGTACTTTTCAGCTCGCATTGCCTTGAGTCGCTTCGACATTCTTTCCGCGTAGCAATTTTTGCAACCATGACTAACCTTCGTGCACCCTGTTACAGGGTTCCACGTAGTGTCAGTCCACTCAATCTTTGAAATTGCTGCCATTGGAGTTTTCCTTCAAGACTTTGTTGTCCATTCTCACGCAAAAATTCTAGCTGTCTCAAAAATCAAACGTGGTGTTGTTTCGACGAGTTAAGCGAAATTCCGTTGTAGCGTTGGTTGAATTTAAAAGAACTTCTACAATCTAGCGAAATGGTCGACGTACAAATCTCGTTGTTCATAAACGAAGTTTGAATTGAAGACGTACAAAGCTGTCCAATTCGTCAAGCAACACTATGCAATCACCTCTAATTTGGATTGACCTCGAAATGACCGGCCTGAATCCGCAGTCTGATGTGATATTGGAAATTGCCGCGGTAATCACCGATGACGATCTCAATTTCATAGGTGAGGGTGTCTCCTTGGTCATTCATCAGCCCGAAGAAGCGTTAGCCGCGATGGATGATTGGAATGTGAAGCACCACACAGAATCGGGACTCATCGACAGAGTGCGTCAGTCGGAAGTGTCTATCGAAGAGGCTGAAGCAGTGACCTATGACTTTATTTCAACATACACCCAACCGCGCAAGTCCCCTCTCTGTGGTAACTCAATCTCACAAGATCGAAATTTTTTGCGTCGTTATATGCCTACGCTCGAAGCTCACTTTCACTATCGCAACATTGATGTCAGTACGGTGAAAGAGCTAGCAAAACGATGGGCGCCGAAGGTTAAGCGACAATTCACGAAAGCGAATGAGCACCGAGCTCTAGAAGACATCAAAGAGTCTATTAAAGAACTGGTTTATTACCGCGAACACTTTATTAAGGAACAGTTTCGGCTGTCAGTTGATTGAGAGCCCAAGCGATGTGTTCCTGACAAAGCGCATCCCCACTTGAAGTCATTTCCGCTTGTTTTAATTGCAAAGCACTCAACAATTCTTCCGAGTAGGGAGCGTTTCCGGCCGCGACCGCTAAGTTTCGCACCCACTGTTGGTAGTTGATACGTCGCAGTGCCATTCCCAACGTTCGTTCGCGAAACGTCTCTTCATCCCATCCTAATAAATCGACAATCTTGGCTCGATCTAGCTCGTGGCGAGGCGCGAAATCGGCAACGTCTGTCTTAGGCGCAAACCGGTTCCACGGACACACCAACTGACAATCATCACAACCGAAGATCCGATTTCCGACTAAAGGACGAAGTTCCAAAGGAATCGAACCCTTGAATTCGATGGTGAGATACGATATACAAAGCCTCGCGTCTAGTTCTCGCGGTCCAACTATCGCCCCAGTGGGACACAACGCAATACAGGATGTGCAGGAACCACAATGATCTTTGCCGTTCGGTTTCGACACTTCAAACGGGATGTCAGTGAATATCTCCCCGAGGAAGAAAAAGGAACCTGCATCTCGGTTCAAGATCAATGTGTTTTTTCCAACCCATCCAAGACCAGCTTTCTCTGCGATGGGTCGTTCGAGTACTGGGGCAGAATCAACGAATGCTCGATGTGTCCCTTCGGTTGCGGTAACCAGTTTCCTAGCGATTTTTGCTAGTCTTTTCCGCACAACTTTGTGATAGTCTCGACCTAGAGCGTATCGTGAGATATAGGCTATGGAAGGATCTCGGAGTGCATCGGGAAAAGCTTCGGGCGAGTAATCCATTCGCGCGCTAATGATTCGCACCGTTCCCGGTAGCAGTCGTTGTGGGTCAAACCGTTTCTCAAGACTCCTGCTTAGGTAGGACATCTCTCCGTGAAACCCACGTCGCAACCATTCACGGAACTCTTTCGACGCAGCACTAAGATCCGTATCACTAAACCCTACGTCAGCAAATCCTAATTCTTGCGCCCACTCACGAACTTGTTTTGTTAATCGTGCTATGTCCATGACCTAGAATTTGTGTATGAGTCTCATTTCAAACGTTTACACTGCCGATGAGTGTCGGGAACTTGATCGTCTTGCTATTGAGAAACATGATATACCGGGTCTCACACTCATGCAGCGCGCGGGTGCTTTTGTCTTTACGACGATTCAAGACCGCTGGCCCGATATTCGATCGTTAAGTGTTGTAGCTGGCTCGGGAAATAATGCTGGCGACGGATACGTCGTGGCGTTGCTAGCACATCAAGCTGGAATTGCGACCGAAGTGTATCAAGTTGGCGAAACGAACCGTCTACGAGGCGACGCGTTGCTTGCCTGGCAAAAGCTCAATGAGCACGAAGTCCCCGTCGTAGACGAATTGAATGAGGCAGACGTCGTTGTTGATGCGGTATTGGGTACCGGTGCCCGTGGAACTCTTTCTCCGGACTATGAAAACGCGATTGCACATATCAATAATTTCAACGGTCCCGTCGTCGTAATCGATGTTCCCAGTGGGGTCGACGCAAGTAGCGGTGGTCTCTTGACCGAAAATCCAGTAACAGCAGACATCACTTGCATGTTCATCGGAGCTAAATTAGGGCTCTTCACGGGACCGGGCTTACGACACCGAGGAGATCTTGTTTTCACCGACCTTGGAGTACCCCCTGAAATCTATCAAGACTCATTTGGAGTGCCTCTGCTCGAGACGACGAATAAACATAGGGTAATTCCCCCGCGAGATCCATTCGCGCATAAGTATCACTTTGGGCATGTGCTCGTTGTTGGTGGCGACCACGGTATGGGTGGCGCAGTCATCTTGGCTGCTGAAGCAGCCTTGCGTACAGGTGCTGGCTTAGTCACAGTGATTACCCGGACAGAAAATGTTCCATCGCTTTTAGCTCGACGACCCGAAGTCATGGCAGTGGGAATCGTCGAGTCAACGGATATCAGTTCGTATCTGGCACGCGCTGATGTGCTCGCGATCGGACCAGGACTAGGTCAAAGCTCTTGGGGCGAGTTTTTGCTGAAATCAGCATTAACGCACCAGCCCGCTCATAGCATTCTTGATGCAGATGCTTTACGAATTTTGAAATCGCGGGACTGGAGAGTACCTGAAAGTTGTATTTTCACCCCGCATTCGGGCGAAGCCGCGTTCTTATGTGGAACGTCTACCGCGGATGTGCAGTCGAATCGACCGAGTTTCGTGAAAACCATATCGCATGAGTACGGGTGTACCGTCATACTTAAAGGTCCTGGTACTTTGATTGCTTCTCAAGGTCAATTGTGTTCGGTTTCGCAATTCGTTGACGGTGCCCTAGCAACAGCAGGTAGTGGCGACGTGCTTACGGGAATCACGGCTGCTGCGTATGCGCGTTGCAAAAATCCGATCGAAGCCGCGGAAGTCGCAGTGTCTCTTCACGGAGCGGCCGGGGCGCGTGCAATACGCGAAAACCCAGGTCGATCTCTGATCGCGAGCGATTTAGTGGATGCGCTTCGTATATGACTGTAACTTTTGAAAAAAAGCGAATTTTTTCACTGCGTACTTTAGAAGACACGGAAGCACTCGGAGCACGATTAGCGACACAATTTCGTCAAGGACTCGTGTTTCTCCGTGGTCCCTTAGGGGCCGGAAAAACTACGTTGGTACGCGGTTGGTTGCGTGCGCTCGGCTTTGATGGACCGGTCAAGAGTCCCACGTTCACGCTGGTTGAACCCTATGAAATTGATTCTGTACAAATACTGCATTTTGATCTCTTTCGTATTGCAAATCCGAGTGAAATTGAATATATTGGTATGTTGGAACACTTAGAGACGAGCCAACTGCAGTTTGTGGAATGGCCGGAACGGGGAGACAATCACCTACCGGGTCCCGATCTTGACATTCAGTTGGAATACGATGGTTCGTATCGGCAGGCTCTGATAAGTGTCGAAAATGTGAAAGAAATTTAGTATGAACACCCGCTTACATGGATTGTTGATTGGTGCGTTACTTACTACCCTAGCCCTACCTCTTGCAGCAAATGAATTAATGGGGATTCGCTGGAATGAAGGTCCTAACAATACTCGAATCGTGTTGGATCTTAGTGAAACCGCAGACTATAAGTTTGGTAAATTAGACGACCCGCCTCGAATCTACATCGACTTAAAGAACACGAAACTAGCTCGGAAGATCAGTGTGCGCGAAGTCGATAGCAGGATCTTGGAGAGGATTCGCCATTCACCACGAGAGGGGAACAGCCATCGCGTTGTTCTTGACCTCAATGAACTTGTTGAACCCTCAGTGTTTCGCTTAGATCCCTACGCTCCCTACGGCCATCGCCTCGTGATTGATTTACCGAGTGGGATTGGATTTGATGAAGAAGACTGTTCCACAGACACCGAGCCACATAAGGATGTCGTAATTGTGTTGGACGCCGGTCACGGAGGGGAAGATCCCGGTGCTGTTGCGATCAACAAACTTTTGGAAAAAGACGTCAATCTAGCGATCACTCGACATGCTAAAGACTATATTGAACAGCAACAGGGATTTAAAGTTGTACTCACCCGGGATGCTGACTATGAAGTGACCCTTGAGACTCGTCGAAACATTGCTTTACGCGAACGTGCACATCTGTTCGTGTCAATACATGCAGATTCGTTCAAAAATTCGCAACCGCGAGGGGGTAGTGTCTTCATTTTGGGATCCGGTAATGCAGAATCGGAGTTATCCAAGTGGTTTGAGCAAAACGCAAACCGTTCCGACTGGGTTGGTGGCGTCGCAACCTGGGTGAACTCCGAGTGCTTTGACGACCCTGAACAATACCGCTTTCTAAATAACCTAGCTGCGGACGCAGTGATTGCAAGTTCGGTGGAGCTAGGAAAGAGTGTCTTGTATTTCATGTCGCAGGTAACACCGCTCCATCCGCGATCTCTAACTCGAGAACAGGACAACTTTCGCGTGACTGATGCCAAATACGTCGTGTTGAAGAATACACAAGTACCCGCAATATTGGTAGAGACCGGATTTCTGTCCAACGCTAAAGACGCTGAGATGTTGAGCCAACCAGGACACCAGAAATTGGTTGGACGAGCCATTGCATACGGAATCCTAACGCACTTCTGCACCAACCCACCATACCATACGCATCTAGACGACGGTACCTATGAGTGTGAGTTGGAACAGAGCATAACTCGATATCGCGTACGCAAAGGCGACACGCTGTCTGAGATCGCGCAGACATATAAAGTCACCATAACCTCTATTCAGCAATTAAACAATCTGGGCAGTTCAGTCAACATATTCGAAGATCAAATTCTCAACATTCCAAGTCACACCAGTAGAAATTGATGGTCCAATCTCGAATCCATTTGTTGGACCAACATGTTGCGAACCAAATTGCGGCGGGCGAGGTCGTGGAACGGCCTGCATCAATTGTCAAGGAACTGGTCGAAAACAGCCTCGATGCCGATGCGACCGATATCCAAATCGAAGTTGAAATAGGTGGTATTCGCCGAATTAAAGTATCGGATAACGGGTCTGGGATTGAATCGGATGATCTTCGGTTAGCTGTTCAGAGACACGCGACGAGCAAGATTCAGACCGCGGATGATCTAGCTTCCGTTAATACCATGGGATTTCGTGGTGAAGCACTAGCGAGCATCGCCGCAGTCTCCAAGTTGACACTCATATCTCGGACCCAAGAAGCGAAATCGGCGTGGCAGATTTCAGTAGATGGCAGCGAAGAAGTTGACTTCAGTCCCACCACGAGGAATGCTGGTACGACGGTCGATGTGACCGATCTCTTTTTTAACACACCCGTACGCCGGAGGTTTCTAAAACAACCCCGCACGGAAATTGGACACGTCGCAAATGTTGTCCGTGTCCTCTCAATAATGCATCCTCAGTGCTCGCTTCGACTGACAAATGATGGTCGAGATATCGAGAAATTGCCTGCAGTCGAAGTGCCGAACGATCGGATCGCCAAGGTTCTTGGTCTCTCGTTCATGGATGAGTCTATCCAGATCGATTTGCGAAGAGATGACATGTGCTTAACAGGGTGGGTAGGCTTACCGACGCACACTCGTAGTACCGCAACGCGACAATACTTCTTCGTCAACGGTCGACCCGTTAGTGATCGGTTAATGGCGCATGCGATTCGGCAAGGATACCACGATGTGATGTTTCACGGTCGTCATCCCGTGTTCGTACTTAACCTCACGCTAGATCCAGAATCCGTCGATGTGAATGTGCACCCCACCAAGCGAGAAGTCCGCTTTCGCGAAGCCCGTCGAGTACACGATTTCCTGATGTCGGGAATGCACCATCGTTTAAAGAGTGTTGGCACGGACGCACCCACACACTTGGAATTCGATCCATCGCAAGCGCAAGTTAAAAGTCCCTTCGGTCAGGAACTCGACGCTCATCAACAGACTGCTTTGAAGTTTGAACATGGTCCAACGCACACTCCCGATAAGCCGATTGCACAAATACGACGTAATGACGGTGACAGCGACGCGACTTCAACTGAGTCAGGTGAGATTCCACCCATGGGATATGCGTTAGCTCAGTTACACGGAGCCTATGTACTAGCAGAGAATGCTGAGGGTCTAGTAATCGTCGATATGCACGCGGCGCACGAACGTGTCGTCTATGAAAAGATGAAGAAAGCCCGAGACACCCGTGAGCGAATTTCGCAACGTCTTCTCATCCCGGTGGAATTTTCAGTGAGTGGTCAAGACGCTGAAGTAGCTCGAAAACATCAATCTATGTTCTCTGACCTAGGATTGATTTTGGAGGTATCTGACAGCAACGGGATATCCGTACGTGAAGTGCCTTTCATGCTTCAAAATCTGGATATTAAAAAACTTGTGATGGACCTCCTAGATGAAGTTCATGAACAAGGTACTAGCGACTCGATAAAGGCGCGAGAAAATGAAATCATGGCTACCATCGCATGCCACGACGCGATCCGATTCAACAGAAAGCTGTCGATTCCCGAGATGAACGCACTCCTACGGGACATGGAACAAACCGAAAACGCCGGCCAGTGTAATCATGGGAGACCAACCTTTCGGGTGCAATCAATGAAGTTTTTAGACAACGAATTTCTTCGAGGTCGATAAACACGAGCGAAACGCTTGATCTGAGACACTTGTGATAGCAAAACGCTGCGTACTTGGTCTATTAGGACCTACCACAAGCGGTAAAACTGAGCTAGCTGTCGAGCTAGCAGAGCGTTACGACATTGCACTCATCAGCGTCGACTCCGCGTTGGTCTACCGCGGTATGAATATCGGCACGGCGAAGCCAAATCCAAAGATCCTTAAGAAGTATCCTCATGCACTGGTTGATATTGTGGAACCGGAAACGAGTTTTACAGTCAGTGAGTTTATCCGAAAAGCAGACGCTGCGGTGCAGAAGAGCTTTGCAGAGAACAAAACACCGCTACTTGTAGGCGGTACCATGATGTACTTCAAGGCTTTCCGCGAAGGAATAGCTCCGTTACCACCTAGAGATTCAGAGTTTCGCAAGCACCTACGTGAACGCGCAGAATCTGCGGGAGTACCGGCCCTTCATAAGGAATTACAGTCAATAGACCCAAAAGCTTGCGATAAGATTCATCCAAACAACTACCCGAGGATCGAGCGCGCGCTGGAAATATTTTGGCAAACTGGATTGCCGATGACACAATTCTTGAAAGAAAATGCCGGTTACCCGGCAACACGTAGACTCAGCTGCCATTACGTCGAATTTGCGCTCATGTATCAACGTCGTGAAGAACTGCACGAACGCGTTAAAGATCGATTGGAATATATGTTGCAAGCTGGTTTTGTGGACGAAGTAAAACGACTTCGCCAACGACCTGGATTGTCTGCGTCTGCCAGTTCGATGCGAACCGTGGGATATCGACAACTCTGGGAACACTTTGACGAGAGTTCTGAGAGTCCAATTACTGAGGATGTAAAAGAACGGATATTGGTCGCGAACCGGGGTTTGATCCGACGACAAATGACATGGCTTCGCAATTGGTCGACATTACCAAATTACAATGAACTTAACTCCTCTGCAACACTGAACACATTGCACCCTCAACTCGAAGCTCTAGGCGTTCGGCCCACTGGTAATTAGGTAGCTAGTTAAATGTTTTTTGACCGTCCTAGTAAAGGCGAACGCACGATATTGTTGTCAGTTCGTTTTGACACACTCTCAGCTACCGACCACGATCTAATTGAGTTTTCACATCTAGCAGATTCAGCGGGTTTACACGTCATAAAGACGCAGTCTGTGCGTCGCAAAGCCCCACATTCTGCAACTTGTATCGGTCCCGGCAAAGTGTTGGAACTTCAAGAAGCCATCAGACTAGAAAAACTGGATTTGCTCGTGCTTGATCATGAACTGTCAGCGTCGCAACAGCGCAAATTGGAACATGAGCTCAAAATTAGAGTCATGACCCGTACTGAATTGATTCTTCATGTCTTCGAAGATCGGGCTCAGACCCACGAAGGTAAACTTCAAGTAGAACTAGCCATGTTGTCTCATGCACAATCGAGGTTAGTACGTGGATGGACTCACCTGGATCGGCAACGCGGTGGAATAGGTCTGCGAGGAGTTGGTGAAACCCAAATTTCGCTCGATAAACGCATGCTTCAAAAACGCGTACAAGTAACGCAAACGCGCCTTAAGAAAGTGCAACAGCAACGCAATCGACAACGACAACAACGAACTCGGAATCGAGTACCCACTGCCGCCCTCGTCGGCTATACGAACGCAGGCAAGTCTACACTGTTCAATACGCTCACACGAGCCGATGTGTACGCGGACGATAGGTTGTTCGCGACATTGGATCCTACCGTCCGCAGGCTAGAGAACTCGGCCGAACTGGAAATCTTACTAGTAGACACGGTCGGTTTCATTCGAGATTTACCGTTGGAATTAGTCGCCGCATTTCGGTCGACCCTGGAAGAAGTCACCAGGGCGGACCTGCTCTTACACGTCCTCGATGCAACTGAACCCAAACTCGATGAGATTTGTAGAGCAGTGAATACGACTCTCGAACAAATCGGGGCTGCGGCTCTTCCTATCATCACGGTATTCAATAAGATCGATCTAGCGCCCGACATCACACTGAGACGAGCCGATGCGAATTGCGTCAGTGCGAGGAACGGGACTGGTATCGAAGAATTGCGGGAACAAATTTTGAACAGGCTTTATGGCTTACATCACCGGTACCGGACAGAACTAAAACCGAATGACGGCAAAATTAGGTCTCTCTTATACGATATGCACGTAGTTGAACATGAAGAAATTCGTGGGGATGGAAGCTCTCGATTTACTTTAAACCTCAAAGCGGAACAAGCGAATCACTTGATGGAGACCTATAAACTTCGTTTGCATGGTTAGAGTACATATCTAAAATTGTTGCATCTATTTAACAGGAGTCAATATGGCATGGAGTGACAACGACGGCAAGAAACAAGACCCTTGGGGGAATCAGGGCGGACAGCAAGGTCCCCCTGACTTAGACGAGTCGTTTAAAAAAATTCAAAATCAATTTAAAAATATGTTCTCTGGCGGGGGCGGAACAGCCGGCGAGACCGGGGGCGGCAAGGGCTTTAAAT
>VXLL01000006.1 GCA_009841615.1 Gammaproteobacteria bacterium
ATGACATCCAGAAAAATTGGGTCTAGTCTCTCACCGTTCGTCCAGCCAATATCCCCTCCTTCGCGCGCAGAAATATGGTCAGAGTGTTGACGTGCAAGTTCTTCAAAATCTTCTCCGTCGACTATTTGCTGCCGAATCTCCTCAAGTTCTTGCTTCGCAGCGACTTCAGTTTTAATGGCATTAGGTCGAATCAGAATGTGTCGAACCCAGGTTTCCTCTTGATCTCTAGTCGCGGTCTGCTTGTCTAGTAGCTTGATAATGTGTAAGCCGCGTTCGTTCCGAATCGGATCTGAAACATCACCGACTTCCATCTTCAGAACTTCTTCGACGAACAATTGGGGGAGTTCCTCAGCCCGTCGCCATTCCAAATCACCGCCTTCAAGAGCGGTGGACGCGACCGAGTGATTCACTGCCATGGTGGCAAAGTCTGCTCCATCACGTAACTCTTCGACAAGATCTTTGACTCGCGTCTGTAATTCGTTTGCACTCGATGTTTCCGAGTCTTCGTGAGCGATCAATATGTGCCCGACACGAAACCGATCTGCTGCGAGATAATCAAAGTAGGGTAACTGTCGAAATGTTTCGACATCCTGAGCCGAAATGTACACACGGGGGCCTACCAGTCTTTGCTGCACTTTCTCCAGCAACGCTTCACGATGCAAGTCTTCCCGAAATTGTTGGTACGGTACGCCCTCCTCGGCGAGGAGTTCCCGGAATTCTTCAATCGACATGTCAAACTGCTCCCGCGCGGTTTGACGAACAGCAGCTGTTACTTCTTCATCGCTGACGACAATGCCGCGCCACCCGGCTTCTTGGATTTGAATACTCTCCAAGATCAATTTCTCTGTGATTTGTTCAAAGATTTGGTCTTTAGGTGGAAAATTTGTCGCGCCTTTGGCCGCAAGATCCGCCAAAGTAAGTTCGTACTCTCTTTCGATTTCTGAAACCATTACCACCGAATCATTGACGATCACTGCCACACCATCCAGTATTTCCAACTCAGCATGAACAGAGTATCCACCCATTAAGATGGCACTCATGAACAACAGAGCACTACTTCGTGGACGAGAGTAACTTCTCTTCTTCAAATTCTGAAACATTTAGTCCTCGCTAATAAACTAATACAGGTGAATTGATATTTCGATTTACGATTGACAGCACGTTATCTCCAAAAGAAGTGAGTCCCTTCATCGACAGTTCAAAACGAAGCCCAGTTCGAGACTGAATTCGCTCTGATTGTAGCCATTCGTATCGAATGGTTCGGTGCCAAAGCAAACGATATTCCATACAGCAACCTGAAAACTCTACTCCAACATATGAGTCGACGTGCGCATCATGTTCCCAATCGTGATGCCAACGTCCGTAAATATTCCAACCTTGAGCTACGGGTACAGCTACATCAACATAACTCTGCAAGGTTTCGGCTGCTTGCTCGTAGCGTAACCAACCACTGATACGTGTTTGATTTTGTTGATATCTGATGCGAAACTCGTTGGCTTCCTCGCGGACTAAGTCGAAATATCGAAAGTACGCAGCACTCCATTGAAGATCAACTGTTAGTGAACCAAGTACTGCAAGACCGAACGAAGGAGTCTGGTGAGGGTTGTAATCGAAACTCTCAAGCGGTTTCGAAACTGCCAGCTGAATCTCAAGCAAATTTCGACGCGTGTTTAGATCGCTTAGATTTCCTCGCAGCCCAAATGCGATCGAATGAACCGGAGGTAATTGGTCGTATCCAGTCTTGCGCGTTGGATTCAAAATTGAAGCCATAGTAACCGAGCGTGGTCCGACATCAAATGAGAACGGTAACTGTCGACGACCAGAGTCCCGTTTAACATACACCACTCTAGGTTCAAGTGATTGCATTGAGGGCTCCATATCAACGGGCAAGCGATCAAATATCAGTCTCGAGTCCACTTTTATTGTCGTCGTATGCCGAGTCTGACGTTCATCTGGCAGTTCAAACCAAGTGTAGGCTCGAGAACTCTCAATATTCAGCTGACCCCATGGTCTTTGCAGTGGTAGTTGCAGAAACACGTTTCCATGACGGCGCTCAACTTCGAACTCGTCCTCTAAGTCCACTGATTTGAGCCTAGCTAAATGTGTGTCAAAACCGAGATTGAATCCGAATAACGGAAATTGATGTCGATATTCGATCTGAGGTAATTTCGATACGGACGTACCCCAAAATCGAAACGGTTCAAATCGTTCGCTTGAAAACAGCAACTGATAATCACGTCCGAACTTAGAGACGTATGCTGTTCGCCAGAGTCCCACGCGTCCGAGATCATCAATGGATCCACCAAAATCTCGGAGGAAATCTTCATCACTCACAAACGAGTAATCTACATCGCCCAGCCAACCGTCTACTGCAAAGTTGTGCTGCACACCTACGTACCACCGACGAGATGGATGATTGGATGGCACGGTTGGTCGATCGATACGACTGGCCAAATAATCTAAGTACTCATCGTCAGAAGGCAAGAATACAGCGTTAAACTCTGAATGTGAGACCCGTGTTAAATATCGAAATTCCGTTTCCAAGCTATGATTTTGTTGAGAAGACAATCTTGGTGTTAGAGTAAGGTCGTAGTTTGGTGCGAGATTGACGTAGATAGGCAATGCTAATTCATACCCACGCAAACTATTGCGCTCAAAATTTGGAGGTAACATTCCTGTCGTACGCGCACCGGACAAAGGGAAGCGTAGATATGGGACATAGAGAGTAGGCAGTCTCCCGACACTAAGCTGAACATCCCGTGCAACCGCGATGTTTTGTGCTCGATCCAATCGAATGTGACCCGCAGATAGTAACCACGAATTTACTTCGGGCGGGCAATATGTAATTGACACTTTTTCGAATTCTGCGCCGATGTCGCTTGCCGACAGCCGTTCAGCTTTGCCCCGATACCCATCCTGCAAAAGGACAAAGTCAGCACCTTCCACCTGTAGCAACCTAGCCTTAGCCTCAATCGTCGTCGCATCTACGTGCAGGGCGAAATTTTCATTAACAATCGTCATCCCCTCCGTGGTAGTGAATATTTGGTCTATCGAGTCTACCTCCAGCTTCGACGTGGCTAGATAGAGATCGCCGAGTTGAAGACTAACATCCCCTGTTAATTTACTCGTGCCCCTAAGGTGAAGTTCAACATGATCTGCATGCACCTTAACTTCATCGGTACTGGATTCATCTGTTTGTGGCTCAATGATCAGATTCACGTCGTACTGACCGTGGCAAGTCTTCGTACTCGATGCGCGCCAAATACTCTTCGCGAAGTCAGACTCCGCAGCTACCGACAGGGATGCCGCACATAGTAAGAATAGACCCGCATGTCGTGTCCTTTGCAGCTTTAACTTGTCCAATCGATCAATCATGACTCTAAAATTTGACGATGATTATGCTTAATCACAACACACATGAAATCTTTCACTGGACGCCGTCTGGTTCTGACTTAGCTTGGAAAGATGTAATACCTCTAAAAACAGAAGCTAGCACCAGGAAATTTTGGAGATGCCGAACGGAAACAGATTCGTTCATACTCATGTTTTCGCCCCCAGAGACAGAGCTCAATGACAGGTTCATACATTTGGGCAATTTGTTTAAAGAACACGGTGTACCAGTTCCAGCAATCTATGAGTATGACAGTAACAAAGGTTATTTTCTCTTGGAGGATGTAGGTGAGGACGACTTCTATACTCAGTACGCACTCGGTAACGTAGACCAATGTTTGACGTTAGCGTTCCACACGCTCTGCAAGATTCAAGCGATTTCCGATCCCATCATCCCGCAATACGAAAAAACTCGGTTCATTCACGAACTAAATATTTTTCAGGATTACCTTTGTGGTAGATTGATCAACGTAAACACAGAAGCGGTGCATAGTTGCTTTGACTACTTGGTCACCAAAATCTCAGCGATTCCGACTTGTACGGTTCATCGAGATTTTCATTGCAAAAATTTGTTGGTGAGACAAGATCCGCCTTTTCTGGGTGTAGTCGACTATCAGGATGCTCTAGTTGGGCCGATAACCTATGACCTTGCATCACTTCTGTACGACTGTTACTGGGATCATGACCACGCCACAATCGAGAAGCAAATTCGATCATTTTGGTCGTGTGTTTTGACGTCGCAACACCAAAATACTTCGACCCAACGGACTTTTGCGATCGACGTGAAACTCACTGCATTACAACGGTTGCTGAAAGCGGCTGGTATCTTCGTGCGCCTTTGGCTACAACGCGAGCAACCGACCCATTTAGAGTATGTACTTCCAACTCTGCGTAAAGCTCAGAGTATTTGCGAAGAATTTGAAGCTGTACGACCACTTGGACTCTGGCTCCAACGCAATGTCATACCAGTGACCTTGCACAAAATTCGTCGACAAAATTGAAAGCTATGATCCTCGCGGCCGGGCCTGGTACGCGTCTACGTCCCTTAACTGACATCACTCCGAAACCGTTACTCGAAGTTCGGGGCACACCGCTCATCGTGCATCAAATCGGTTGGCTCCTCAAAGCCGGAATACAAGACATCGTGATCAACGTACATCATCTAGCAGAGCAACTGATTGACCATTTAGGCAACGGTTCCCGATTTGGTGTTCACATCACCTTTAGCAGAGAACGTGAACTCTTAAACACCGGCGGTGGCATTGTCAATGCACTACCCCACTTGGGACCGCATCCGTTTCTGTTGATAAATGGCGATGTTTGGACAAACTATCCTCTTACACGACTAGTTAGTCATCAAACAACTCATGGACATCTAGTACTGACTCCATTTAAGAACGAATCTAACCGAGATTTTGCTCTAGACGGTAAGATAGTGCAACGCTTTGAAGATAAGACTCGCCACGACCTGACCTACTGTGGTATCGCGGTTCTTCACCCAAACATCTTTCAAGAACGAGAAGCGAAGCCATTTTCTCTCACAAGAGATCTAATTTTTGATCTCATCCATCAGCGGAAAGTGACCGGGGAAAAATTTGATGGCGAGTGGATTGACATCGGTTCTCCCAATAACTTGTCGTTGTTACGGGATGGGCTTCCGCCAAAACCGCCTCCACGAAGGACTGTTGACATCTAAAGTATCCTAGCCACTGCTTTCTCCCTCGCGAGACTAAGAAACACACTTCGCAAAAAGAACCATGTATAGTTCCTGATAATATGCCACGTAAATGCTTCATCAACAGACAGAAGCACAGCTCATGAAACTGATAATTGCTCCTTCTATACTTGCTGCCGACTTCTCACAACTCGGAAACGAAGTCGAAGCTGTCTTAGAAGCTGGTGCCGATGTGATCCATTTCGATGTGATGGATAACCACTACGTACCGAATTTAAGCTTCGGACCGGTCGTACTCGACTCGTTAAGGACTCGCTTCCCCAAGACGGAGTTCGACGTGCACCTGATGGTGAAACCAGTCGAAAGTATGATTGATGCATTCCTCGACAGCGGTGCGTCTTACATATCTATTCACCCAGAGGCAACAAATCATGTGCATGCAGCACTGAACCGAATCAGGAAAGGAGGCGCAAAAGCCGGTATTGTTTTAAATCCATCCACTTCACTGAATGTTCTAGACGAATTACAAGGAAATTTCGATTTGGTGTTGGTGATGAGTGTTAATCCTGGATTTGGTGGACAAAAGTTTATCCCAGAGACGTTTGGTAAGCTAGAAAAAGCTCGCAATTTGCTTGATTCCCATGGTTTAGACACACGACTTGCCGTTGATGGCGGTGTCAGTCTTGAGAACATTCGCAAAGCTTGGCAATCTGGGGCAGATTTCTTTGTTGCGGGCTCTTCAATTTTCAGTAGTAGTAACTACAAAACCGTTATTGACAAAATGCGATCGGAATTGTCGTAACAAGCTGACATGACCGATACCCTTCTGTTCGATCTAGATGGAACACTAGTCGATACAGCCCCTGACCTTCACCATGCACTAAACTCTACGCTAAGCTCGGTGGAACTCGGACCGGTTGACATAGAGCTTACTCGTCATTGGGTTGGGCACGGTGCTAAAAAAATGATTTCCAGTGCGTTAGAGCAACACAATGAACAATCTACCGATGCTCAACTCGAAAAACTCTATTCCAGTTTCTTAGCATACTACCGTCGACACATCGCAATATTTAGCAAACCGTATCCGGGAGTCCGATTGGCCGTTCAGCATCTAGCACGGAATAGGTGCAAATTAGGGGTGGTTACCAACAAGCGGTATGATCTGTCCACATTGCTACTGAAGGAACTAAATCTACTCAGTTATTTCGGCGTGGTCGTAGGCGGAGACACTTTATCGGTAGCAAAACCTGACCCAGATCCACTCTTACATGCTTGTAAAGAGTTAGATACACCACCTGAACGAGCGACATTTGTGGGAGATTCCATCACCGATGTAACCTGTGCAAGAGGTGCTGGTTGCCCCATCGTTCTGGTACCTTACGGTTACAATCAAGGAGTCTCAGTAAGTACGCTGGGAGCCGACCGTACCATCGAGTCCCTGGTGGAGCTCATTTAATTTAACCCGACCAATGAGTACTTAGTCCTCGAAACTCCTATCGGGTACAACCAAAGAGTGTTATGTTGTTAAATTCGATACAGCAAATGGCGCAACGCATCGTCGCGAGTTCTTGGTTCTCAGGTGCAATAATTGCGTTCATCGTGCTCAATGGCATCTTGGTTGGACTGGATACATCGGCATACATTCATGCTCACTTCTCCACTTACATAAACTTCGCGTACGACGTAATACTGTGGATCTTTATTGTCGAAGCGCTAACCAAAATGATGGCGAACTATCCAAGAGTGCACCATTACTTCCAAGATGGTTGGAACTGCTTCGATTTCGCGATTATTGTGTTTTGCTTAATTCCCGCGACAGGAGAGTTAGCGATGATCGCGAGAATCGCACGACTCTTACGAGTCGTACGCATCGTGTCAGTGTTGCCGCAACTCAGAACGTTAGTAACCGCATTGATCCATTCACTTCCCGGGATGATCAATGTTGTATTGTTGATGACGGTGATTTTTTACGTCTACGGTGTCGCTGGTTATCACCTGTTTCACCAGGTCGATCCCACACATTGGAAATCACTTGGAGATGCATTGTTGACTCTGTTCAGAATCGTTACGCTGGAAGATTGGACAGACATTATGTATACCGCGTTAGAGAGCTATTGGTGGGCATGGATCTATTTTCTAAGTTTCGTCGTTATTGCAACCTTCGTGATCGTCAATCTCTTTATCGGTATCGTGGTCACTAACGTTCAAGACGCGAAAGAAGCCCAGCTCTCGGCGCTACGTGAGGAATTGGATACCGCAGAAGTAATCCGTGAATTAAAACAAACTCGAGAAGCGTTAAAACGAGTTCAAGACCACTTGGAAAAAAAATCGAGTAACCAAGAATTTAAGGCGCACCCGTTACCGTGAAAACGTATTTTGTAATTCTGCTCACGCTTACGTTCTCCGTGATCGCGATGGCAAATCTTCCAATAGAAGGCGTGCGAGAGATCAACATAACCACCGACGAAGCAACATGGCTCGCGGTGGACGTTTCTCCTACGCATGATACCTTGATCATTGAAGTCTTGGGCGACTTGTACACCCTACCTATTACGGGCGGGGAAGCTACCGCTATCACTTCCGGTATGGCGTTTGATTCACAACCTGTATATTCACCAGATGGATCTAAGATTGCCTTCATCTCCGATCGAGGGGGCAAGGAAGACCTGTGGATCATGGATGCGAACGGGGAGAATCCGCGCAACCTCTCTGACGCAAAAGACGACGCACTATTTGCGTCACCTTCTTGGTCGCCAAAGGGAGACCATGTCATCGTATCAAAGTCGTCTTGGGGACTGGCCACCTACGAAATCTGGGCGTACCACCTGAATGGAGGATCAGGAGTTCAGATTACCTATGCCAATAAATCAGCAGCGCGCAGCGCACGACACAATGCGTTGGGGGCGGTGTACAGCCCTGACGGTAAATATCTATATTACGCACGCAAATATGGCGGTTTTGGTTATGACCTGCGCTTACCTATTTGGCAGGTTGTTCGACGAGAATTGAAGAACAACTACGAGGACACTCTGACAGGATCTTCCGGTGGCGCATTTCGACCACAAATTTCGAACGATGGTCGATATCTTGCGTACGGTACTCGAGCGGAGGGACAAACTGGCCTTCGTATCCGAGATCAGACCACAGGAGACGACGTTTGGTTCGCGTTCCCAGTACAGCGAGACGAACAAGAGTCCCGATTTACCCGCGATGTCTTTCCTAACTATTCATTCACTCCGGACAACAAGGAGATCGTCTTCACGAGAGGTGGAAAGCTTTGGCGAAAGAGTGTTACCCACGTATTCGAAGACGATAACTCTACCGCACGAGAAATTCCTTTTAACGTTCAAATCAACAAGAAATTGGGACCAAGACTGTATTTCCCGCACCGCATTGGATTAGAACCCGTTAAAGCAAGAATGATTCATGATTTAGAGCTTTCGCCCGATAAACAAAAGTTCGCGTTTACTGCTATGGCGGACATTTATGTCTTTGACCTAGAGACGAATGAACTTTGGCACATTGAGGACGTACCCGGCTTTTCTGCACATCCAACCTGGTCCCCTGACAGCAAGCAAATAGCCTTCGTGAGTTGGTCTGCGGACGGCGGGGCACTTTGGACCGTTCCAGCACAGGAAAACAGCAGACCAACCCGAGTCTCAAGCAACGACGCGTTCTACACACAACCGCTCTGGGCTACAGACGGGAACTCTATCTTCGTGTTTAGAGGAATTAAGTATGAGCGAGTAGTAGATGGGGGAGATTTTGGTCATCCACCAGGAACGGACATTGTCGAGATTAGCATAGCCGATCGAAATATTGAAGATCGCGTTGTTCGGCATGCTCGCGGATTTACTAGTCAGCACTGGGGTCCAGATGAAAACCGACTCTACGCGTATCTCTATCCTGGTATATTTCGATCAGGTAATTCCGGTCTTGTTTCGATTCGTTTAGATGGATCGGACTTCCGATCTCACTTAACTGTCAAAGGATCAGGAATTTACTATGACGAAAGTGAAGTTCCAGTGCGAAATTTAGAACTATCACCCAACGGTCAGTACGTTCTTGTCCAACACACTAATCGACTGTACTTACTTCGTACGCTACAAACCGATCTAGCGAGTTTTGAAACTTCAATCAATGATCCCAAACTTCCTTTCTTAACGCTTGTTAAGACTGGGGTTGACCATTTTGGATGGTCTCACGATTCCTCTGTTGTGTATTGGAGCGTGGGGAACAATATCTTTTACCGATCCGTCGCCGACATACAAGCATCGTTTGATTGTCTAGAGCAAAACGGCACTAAAGACGAAGACTGCGAAGACACTTTGAGTAATACCTTCGACGAATCTGAGTCGAAATCAATTGAATCGTCCTCGCTGGTGCAGATCCCTGTAAAGATTTATCGTGCAAGACACATTCCGGAGGGATTGGTCGCGCTCGTAGGTGGTACAGTTTCTTCAATGACGACGCAGGCCAACGGACAACTTAAAAAAACGACAATATTGATTGAAGGGGATCGCATCAAAGAAATCGGCGTTGATATTGAGATCCCCCCAGAGGCAACCGTTATCGATGTATCTGGAACGTTTATCTTCCCTGGATATGTAGATACTCATGCGCACTTCAAAATGTACCGAAATGTCCTCGACCCGGACCTTTGGTCGCTTCGTGCTAATCTTGCTTATGGGATAACCACGGCAACCGACGTGCAACCTAGCACTGTGGACGTGATTGACTACGGCGATCTCGTTAATGCAGGTCGGATGACAGGGCCACGAGTCCTTTCCACCGGACCAGGTGTATTTAGTGACCATGATTTTGAAAGCCAAGCACACGCAAAAAGAGTTCTCCAAAACTATGTTGAGAATTACGGTGTTCGACACATTAAGGCTTACATTTCCGGAAACAGACAACAACGGCAGTGGCTGCTTCAGGCTTCGGCGGAACTGACAGTCATGCCAACAGCGGAGGGAGCACTAGACACTAAACTTGATCTCACACACGTAATCGATGGTTTCAGCGGTAACGAACACAGTTTACCAGTAATCGGCTTGTACAAAGATGTCGTCGAGCTAATCGCGCAATCGCAAATTGCTTATACGCCCACTCTTTTGGTCGTGTACGGGGGGCCACGGGGGGAGAACTACTTCATCGCGGAAGAGTCTCCTCTTCTTAATGAAAAACTCCGCAACTTTACCCCCCAACAGATTCTCGACGGCAAACTCCGGCGATCTTTCTGGGTGCATGAAGAAGATCATGTATTTCTTCTTCAAGCCAAGCAAAGTCATAAGATCGTTCAAGCGGGAGGTAAAGTTGGCGTCGGTTCTCACGGCCAAGTGCAAGGCCTCGGTTACCACTGGGAATTGTGGAGTCTAGCTAAGGGTGGTTTTAGTAACTATGAAGCAATGCGAGCCGCGACGCGGCATGGAGCTGAAATGCTTGGTATTGCCGAAGACATTGGCACCATAGAAGTCGGAAAATTGGCTGATCTCGTCGTGCTTGAAAACGATCCACTCGAAGACATTCGCAGTTCAGATGACCTCGTGTACGTGATTAAAGGTGGAGTAGTGTACGACGCGGAGACCCTTGAAGAAGTTCATCCCACCGACCAAGAATAAACTCGTTAACTGGATTTAAGTCTCTTGTAATTCCTATCGCCCAAACAGCTCCAATGAAAAATATTTCGCTACGAGTCAAAGCACTGTTCGCTTCTACCCTGATTTTCTCCACCAGTTTACTTCAATCTGACACCATAGTTAACCTACACGATCTAGTATTACCCGCAGAGAACTTAGAAGATTCACCATCGGAGTTAATGCAACTGCCTCTCGGACTACATCGGATCGAACCGCCAAGCCAGAGCGTTAATCGAATATTAATAGCAATACACGACGGGAACACCCTCGGTTTCGAATGGACTCTACCCCTTCAATCATTGGACGACGAATCCACCGACACTTTCTTCATCCGTTGGGATCCAAATGAATGTCCCAACACATCCGACGAAGAAATGAGAAAAGAAATTTCGTCATTACTGAAAACCACTGAATCGGATACTCGACTTACTATAGTCGGACATGGATTGGGTGGAGTGTATCTCTCTCAGTTTGCGCGTAATTGGAAATCTATGGTACGAATCGACGCGCATATTATTGCTGCACCTCTCCGGGGCACCGTCGGAGTATTTAGTGAAAAAGAGTGTGGGGACATTCTACCTGAGAGACTACCACCAACCATCCGTTTTTTTCAATGGCGCATCGCACCCTCACAACACTCTATGTTCAAAGAACTGAGTGAAGATCCACAAGAAGTTGCTCTTGACGGAAGTCTAGTAATTTCACTTCCAGAGGTTATCAACGACAATGCCGTTGATTCAGCCAGAGCTTTAGAGATTGTCGCTTCGCGAATCCAAGCCGAGTATCTTGAAGCAATCGAACACTCCGAACCTGTCGAAACACAACGTTGACTAGAGCTGGTCACAGTAGTAACACGCTCTCCGTTTGTTTTGCAATCAGCGGACTGAATACAGGAGGGGGGATCGAACGGCACGTACGAGACTTAGCGCATGGTCTCGTAAATACCGATTGCAGTGTCACGATTCTTGCACATGAATCCTATAGCAGTCTGTTCGAAAACTCGGTAGAGTTCCGAACCGTACGTTTCGATCGATGGCGATACAGTCCGTTCCTGTTGCAAGAATTTACCAGACAGGTTCTTAAAGTCAATCCGAACATCGTTCATGCTCATGGTCGAAAAGCGGCTCAGGTTGTTTCTTTAACCCGAAATAGATTCCCGAGCAGGTGCATCTTGACAGTACACAACCTTAACATCAAACCCAATCTGTACCAAAAATTTGACACTGTCATCGCAGTTAGTCCCGCGGTCGCCCGGAAAGTTGACCATCCGCATGTCCAGACCATTTTGAACGGATGTTCGTGACTTCAGATCTTAGTGCAATCGCAGTCGGTCGATTAGTTCCTGTAAAGAGATTTGATGTCTTAATTCAGGCATGGAAAAACATTCCAATTCACATCTCGATTGTTGGCGACGGTCCTGAACGCCTTAGACTTAGATCGCTGGTTGCCGATCTTGGATTGCAAAGTCGTGTGGAGTTCCTAGGAGAAAGAAGCGATGTACAAGAATTATTTGCTAATCATCAACTACTCGTCGCCACCTCAGAACGTGAAGGTTTTGGGTATGTCTTCTTAGAAGCACTTCAAACCAATTTAGTGGTGGTCTCCACTGCGACAGGAATCGCGGCTGACTTACTTCCACAGGACTATCTAATTGACTCACTCGATGCGGACACGGTCTCACTAACGGTCGAAAGAACATTGAAGGAATTTGAGCGTGCGAAACAAGATTTTGAACTCGTGTGGGCGAAAGCGAGGGAATTGACAGTCAACAAGATGGTAACTGATACTCTGGCAACGTACCAAAACACGTTTTCTAGGTGGAACAACTAGATCTTTTGAAAAAAAGAGAACGGGTTCGACAAATTTTTCCCGGAGAGGGATTGTAAGAGCAGAGATGCCGGGAAGCACTGCTTCGCCTTTCTCGATTCAGTAGTCTTCCCTTCTACCAAATAATCTGCTTTAGGTTTTTTGAGAACGTCGTACTAGTTTCTAAAGACTTGCGACTATTTACCGGATCTGGAAGTGTTGTAACAGCTGATTAGCTTCGGGAATACGTCCCGACGAGTCGATTCATCCCTACAACTGCAGGCTCAATCTCAATAAACAACTCCTCCATATTCAAACCAGCAGGTAGCGACAACATCGTGTCGAGAGCAAGGATCCAAAAGTAGTAATGGTGAGTGCCGTGTCCCGGAGGAGGCATTGGTCCACCATATCCAATGTTGCCAAAGTGGTTCCTACCATGTACATACTCTTCACAATCCTCTGGTAACTCGTGTACAGGTCGAGGGATTCCATAAAGAACCCAATGCACAAATCCGTACCCATGTGACGTCAGGAGTGGCGCATCAGGGTCGTGACAAACCACTGCGAATGACTCTGTATTTTCAGGGGCGTTAGACCACGCCAAATGGGGGGAATAGTCTTCCCCCTCGCCAGTGTGAACCTGGGGAATTCGACTGTGTGGTTTGAACGAGTTGCTCGTGAGTTGGATTTCTGAAAGTGCAAATCCCATGGTGGTTCCTACTCTTGCTAATTAGAAATCCCATTTTAGCGAGGCTACACTCTCTGGTCATCGTCTTCAAGTAGCCGTGTTGCTAAGACTTTACATTCATCCATATCTTGAACCACATGAGCTTCCGGCACTTGTTGCAACACGTCCAGTGAATTGAGAGTGTCTGCGACGGTTCCACCGAGACCTTTAATAATGAGTCGTGTATCACTCTTAACCACAACGTTGATCAAACGGACAATAACCATCGCGACACTGTCGTCAATGTGAACCGTTTTCGAAAAATCGAAGATCACGACTTCGTGATCTTTTATATCTTCTCCTATGACAGAGGACAGCTCTCGTGACGATGCTACGGTGTAAATACCGTTGAATTCAACCAACCCCACTCTTGCGGAGAATACATCAGTCCCTGTTTTTGCCATTCCGTCTTCAAAGGCCGGATCGTCTGGGTCAAGTCCGTGAAGAAACTTCCAATCCAGTAATGGAAGAGACTTCAAATTGTCGAGCTCAAGCGATTCCAATTGTGCCGCATGAGTGAGACCTGCAACAATTAATCCAACTGCAACCGCCGTAACCAAGTCCACGAATATCGTTAGTCCGCAGGTGAGCAGAACCACACTCAAGTAGTAAGCCTGTACTCGATGGAGTCGCTTAACTAGATTCCAATCGACTATTTCTAAGCCAACCAAGACCATGACTCCTGCTAAGGCCGACAATGGGATCGGTGGAAGATACTTTCCTAACCACAGTACGACTGTAAGCAATAATGTACCACACACTATGCCAGACAATCGTGTCTTACCTTGGGACATGATGTTAGTAACCGTACAAGTCGTGGTTCCAGCACCTGGCAGCCCACCTATCAATCCAGCAGCGATATTTCCTAATCCTTGCCCGATCAATTCTCGATTCGAATTGTGACTCGTGCCAGTCATAGAATCAGCGACCAAAGACGTCAGCAGACTATCCACTGATCCGAGCAATGCGAGTATTAAGGCTGGTTCGATTGCGTGTAGCAGAAAACCTGCACTTGGGACTTCTAAGGAAAATTTGAGCGGCTCAATTGGAAAACTCGCCAAAGTTGGAGCACCCGTTAACCAAAAATAGCCTAGTACGCCACCGGCAATTAATCCGAGAAGAGGCGCAGGCATAAAACGCCCAAAGCGCTTTGGCCACAACAGTCCAGTGACTATGGTCACGAGAGCGACGAACACAGCATGAAGATTTGCTTGACTAAATGCGTCTGGAAGTGCATTTACTGCACCCATAGCACCTCCACCAGGAGTGGGCGCACCAAGAATCGGAGGTAAATGTACGAGAATTATTATCAAACCGATCCCTGTCATGAATCCAGATATCACGACATATGGTGTGTAGACCACAAAACGACCAATACGAGAGAGTCCCAACAACACTTGGATAAAGCCAGCGAGTACGACAATCACTAATGCGTGCGCGAAGTCCCCATCAGCGTACGTGGCGATTATTACAGTCATTGCGACCGTCATTGGTGCTGTTGGACCAGATATTTGTGTCTTCGTACCTCCGAAAATACTCCCGATGAGACACAACACGACAGCCCCGTAGAGACCAGCTAAAATACCAATCCCCGACGCAATTCCAAACGCCATTCCAATAGGGAGCGCTACTACAGCAGCAGTGAATCCCCCGAGAATATCGCCTCGAATCGTTTTGAGATCTAGTTTCATGAGAGAGTTTCTAAATCTGACACTCTAAACAATTTAACTTGATTGAAGTCAACATCACTGGTGGCACCACGATGAGTTGGCATCTTTGATTGCTCGAGATTCGTGATAATTTGCTCCTTCGATAACTCGGTGTCCCTCGACTCAGACTGAATTTCCAGTATTGTTCTCGACTAGACAAAACACCCAAAACAAAAAGACGATCCATGAACATCAAAGTCAATATGAAACCAGAACAGAGCTTTACGGGCACTTCGAATTCTGGATATTTAGTCTCACTACGCGCCCTTGACCTTATGGAATTCGATCGCGAAGGACTAGCGTCAACAGATTTATTACTGATGGGAGTTGGCAGTTGTTGTACAGTTTCTGCAATGCACATACTCCACAAGTCCAAGGTTGAAATTACAGAGTTTCGCACACAGGTGACCACCGTCCCAGAAGAGTCAGATTTAAGCGACTTAAATGCCATTCATCTACAGTTCGATCTGACCGGGCACCAACTAATCGAATCGACGATTCGACGGGCACTGAATCTAGGTACGGAAAAATACTGCCATGTGTCGAACATCCTGCGTCGTGCTGGAATAGACATCACGCATGCCTTTGCCTTACACTCTCCCACCTCGGAACCACCGAACGCACATGAGACCTCAATTTCCACACTTAAAACCCAAGGAATTCACCATGTCGCGTTGATATCCACAAACTATGAGGCGAGTCGAAAGTTCTATGCTGAAATTATGAGAATGCAAGTGGAATGGGAACCCGATAGCGACAACGTGTATTTAACCAATGGAAACGACAACCTTGCGATTCACAGGGGCAATCCAAAGGACTCAAATCTAGACCACATAGGTTTCATACTAAATTCCGTAGAGGAGGTGGATCAGTGGTATTCGTACCTTCGCGACAACGGTGTAAAAATCGCTAAAGAACCCAAAACACATCGAGACGGGGCTCGAAGTTTTTATGTGTATGACCCAGACGGAGTTAGTGTCCAGCTCATTTACCACCCGCCGCTGAGCAAGCAAGCATCGAATTCCTAATCGTGCTGTGATACTACAGGTTCCTTAAACTAAATCCGTTGTGTTGTGTTCGTCATGACTTTGGACATCAGAGTCATGAACTGTTTTATCGAACGAGGAAACTCAACACCACCACTGTCCAGAGCTTCCGTGCCGTGCCGGATTTCATCTTCTCGAATTTTGTCGAGGATAGCTCGCGAACGTTCGTCTTCTGCTGGCAATTGTGCCAAATGTTTGTCAATGTGTTTTCTTACTTCGTCTTCGGTAGCCTCAACAAAGCCCAAGCTAATCTGATCACCCATCGCACCTGTTAACGCACCCACGCCGACGGAAGCAAGATAAAATACCGGGGCAAAAATACTCTCGGAACTCGACAGTTCTTGTAAACGCATACGGCACCAATTTAAATGCTCTACTTCCTCCGCTGCGGCAGCACGAAGATGCGATCTGGTAGAGGTGTCTCGAGCAACGAATGCTTGACCTTCGTAAAGACCCTGAGCACATACCTCGCCTGTGTGGTTGACACGCATCAAAGCAGAAGAAATTCGAGCATCCTGTTCGTTTAATTTTTTCCCTTCTGGAAATTCTTGAACAGAAATACTCTTACGACTCGACCCGGTCAAGGTCCGGAGACTAGCATCAACAAGGTCGATGACTCTGTCAACTGGGCGTGGCGAATCAATCGAATTTTTACTACTGGGAGAAGGCACTTAGTTCGATCGAAAAATTTAAGCAGATTTCTTGCGCTCGCGTGCAATCGCCTTATGGCCAATGTCCGTGCGCATGTGAACGCCCGACCATTCGATCTTGTTTGCACGTGCATAAGCATTCCTTTGGGCAAGTTCTACCGTTGGGCCTGAACTAACCACAGTCAACACCCGACCGCCGTTGGTTACGATGCGACCTTGTTCTTCTTTGGTACCCGCATGAAACACTTTTGTGCCTGGTACATTCGCATTAAGACCGGTGATCGGTAGGTTCGTCTTATACTTTCCGGGATATCCGGGTGAGGCCAATACGACAGCGACGGTACAGTTTTTCTTAAATTTCAACTGTTGTCCTTTCAATCCGCCGGCTTCAGTCGCTGCTAGACAATGCATCGCAAAATCGGTTTGTAAGCGCATTAATACCGGTTGTGCTTCCGGATCGCCAAACCTGCAGTTATATTCAACCACGTATGGTTCTTGATCGTGGATCATTAAACCAACATACAAAAATCCGTGATAAGGATTGTTTTCTTCCTGCATCCCCTGGATCGTAGGAGACACAATGCGCTCCATGATTTTCTCATGGACTTCATCATCAATCACTGGTGCGGGAGAATAAGCTCCCATTCCACCGGTGTTCGGTCCTTTGTCTCCGTCAAGCGCTGCCTTGTGGTCTTGGGAAGTCGCAAACGGAAGTACGTTCTCGCCATCTGTCAACACAATGAAACTTGCCTCTTCCCCTACTAGAAAATCTTCGATGACAACGGTAGAGGCCGCGTCACCGAACGCGCGACCAGATAACATATTACGAGCTGCGTTGAGAGCTTGATTCAACGAATGAGCTACGACGACCCCTTTACCGGCGGCTAAGCCGTCAGCTTTTATCACAATTGGGAATTCGCTTCGACGAATGCGCGCACAAGCTTCGTCGATGTCATTAGTAACAAAAGAGTTTGCGGTTGGGATCCGATGTCGTTTCATAAATTCTTTAGCAAAGGACTTGGAACCCTCAAGCTGCGCGGCAAACATCGTCGGAGCCAAACACTTGTGGTTATTGCTGTCGAGGAAATCCTTCAATCCAGCGACGATGGGTTGTTCGGGACCGACAATGGTTAAATCGATCGAATGTTTCTGTACTGCCTCTTCAATCGCGTCATGGTCTGATACGCTCAGTGCAACGTTGCGAACTTTCGGTTCGCCAGCGGTGCCCGGATTTCCCGGTGCAACGAATACCTCAGACACTTCAGCGGACTGGGCCAAACTCCATGCTAATGCATGCTCGCGACCTCCCGATCCTACAACGAGTACCTTCATTAATTATTCGAATTGATCCTAGTGCCTGAAATGTCGAACGCCAGTAAACAACATTGCCATACCCGATTCATTGGCTGCGTCGATGACTTCTTGATCTCGACGTAAACCACCAGGTTGAATAACAGCGCGAATACCGGCTGCCGCGGCGGTGTCAATGCCGTCGCGAAACGGAAAAGCAGCATCTGAAGCTAGGACTGCGCCATCCAGTTGCAAGCCAGCTTCCTGTGCTTTCAAGGTTGCAATTTTAGCACTCATTACTCGACTCATTTGACCAGCTCCAATACCAACCGTGCGCTTTTCTTTCGCGAAGACTATGGCATTAGACTTGACATACCTCACGACATCCCAGGCAAATACTAGATCCTCCAATTCCGACTTCGTAGGAGCGCGATCCGTAACACACTTGGTGCTTCCCGAGTCCAACTTCTTCGTATCGGCGTCTTGTAACAAATATCCGCCAGAAACTTGTTGGTACTGCAGCCCGTTTGTTAAAGAGAAAGGTACCTCAAGTTCCAACACCCGTAATGACGAGCGCCGTTTAGCCACCTGCCGAGCAG
Source organism: Gammaproteobacteria bacterium (assembly GCA_009841615.1). Taxonomy (GTDB): domain Bacteria; phylum Pseudomonadota; class Gammaproteobacteria; order Pseudomonadales; family Azotimanducaceae; genus Bin55. The sequence continues at coordinate 18,532 of VXLL01000006.1, forward strand.
TAGCATCTATACGCGGAGCAATAATTGATTCCACAAACTGGTTTTCAATAATCACCTGTAAGGCATCACCGTCTAAGGGTACGTTAAAGGCTAGAATTCCACCAAAAGCGGAGGTGGGATCGGTTGCAAAGGCATTTTGATAAGCCTGTTCGGCGTTTGTTGCGATTGCGACTCCGCAGGGATTCCCGTGCTTCACTATCACGCACGCCGCCTCCGGAAAGTGATGAACACACTTCAGCGCCGCATCCACGTCGGCAATGTTGTTATACGATAGTTGCTTGCCTTGCAGTAAGTTTGCGGAAACCACCGTACCAACACTGGTGGAATCGTCAACGGAATACAGAGCCGCCTCTTGATGGGGGTTTTCTCCATATCGTAAGTCGTAACTCTTAGTCATTGCTAGAAACGAAGTCTCTGGAAACTTTTCGGCGCGAGAAAAATACTGTGCTATCGCTATGTCATAGGATGCTACGTGCGCAAATGCCTTAGTTGCCATCTTGTACCGAAATTCGTAGTCTAATGCGTCTTCTTGCAATCTAGCGATGACCTCACTGTAGTCGTTAGGATCCACTACAACGAGAACATACTTGTGGTTTTTGCCTCCAGCTCGAATTAAAGCTGATCCGCCGATGTCTATGTTTTCTATCGCTTCATCGTGAGTGCAACCTTCTCGTGAAACGACTTTTGAGAAGGGATAGAGATTTACGACGACGATATCGATTTCTTTAATGCCATAATTGACGACATCGTCATGATCCTTCTCGCGACGGGACAGAATTCCACCGTGCACTAGTGGATGCAAAGTTTTAACTCGACCATCCATCATCGGCGGAAAGCCTGTGACCTCTTCGATACTGTCGCGACTCACACCAGCTTCATCTAGAGCAGCGGCGGTGCCGCCACTAGCCAAGAGCGAACATCCCAGAGCTTGAAGTTGCCGCGAAAATTTCACTAACTCTGTCTTATCGTAGACGCTCAACAAAACTGTCTGTGGTGCTAGTGAAGTCAATCTGTTCCTCTAATAATCGCTGGTCTCCTAGAGCCTATCATCATGCGCCATTCTTCCTGCGGTACCGTCTCTTCAAATTGGATCGTGGGATACGCGGACGCGACTTGATCAACCTGATTGGAAAGCAGTCCGGTGAGCAGGATAGTCCCACCCGGACTGAGACAAGAGGTCAAAATAGGGGCGAACTGCACGATCGTGTTCAACAGGATGTTGGCAAGTATTAGGTCAAAACTTTTTCCAAAGGGAATCGTCTCTGCAACTAAAACTTCTACTTCATTGTAATGTGCGTTATCGCACGCGGTCTCCCTTGCCAAAACATCTATGTCAATCGCATCAACTGTTCTAGCACCTAGTATTTTGGCAGCGATACTCAGAATTCCGGAACCGGTACCAAAATCAAGTACTCTTTTGCATATAGGAGGGTGTTTTGCCAGCCAATGCAAACACATACTGGTCGTAGGATGTTGTCCAGTTCCAAATGCTAGACCTGGTTCTAATCGAATTACGTTGTTCAAATCTGATGTTCGTGCCCTTCGCGGAACCACCCACAACCCGCCAAAATCCCTGGGTTCAAGTTCTGCGTCTCGCGTATATTTCCATTCGTCGTCTCCAACGAAGCTAATGTCCAATACTTCCATTCCAGTCGTTCGAACGTCTTTTACAACCGCCTGAATGTCCTCTTGCAAATCGAATAAAGCTTCCACTCGAACACGCGACCAATGCGGTAAATCATGCAACGTGTGTTCCAAAGTTGTCTCATTACTTACACTCGACACTGTTAGCGATTGTGCGTCATGGCAAAGCAATGTCTCTTCAATCAATCCGAGTTCCTTCTGATCCACGCTGAGAGTGACCTTCATCCAGGGCATGATTCACCGATTTGAAGGAGATTCTGAATTCGATGTCTCATCGAGCGGTATCCGAGAATCCAATTCACCATTAAATTGACCTCCTTCGGTGTCCATGGACTCTTCACTGGTCGTCGCATGGCTGCAATCAAAGTCTGAAAAATGTTTGGTAACTTCATGGTACACTGTGTCTCTACCGGATTTCACTCCAAGTTTGAACGTCACCTCTTCTAAGACTGTACCATTGGTTTGGTCCTCAAAGCGAAAGGTCGAAACGTTTTCGTACTCATTTACGAGCGTCCAACTCTGAATACGGAAAGACTCTGGGGCAATACTCTTCATTTCAAGCAGCTGTCCTGTCTCTGAATCGATCGTTAGCTGATGCGTTACATGTAGATTCAATCCCTGCGCCGCGGAGGGTATGACTTTATACTCAAACTTCAATTTCGAATGAGATTCGTCTAAAAGTTGCAAAGAGTCGTGATCGATGAAATCAAAATTCAAGACCGCTGGATGACGTTGTCGTTGTTTTGGCACGTAGTTATGAACTTGTTGAACTGTTGGGTCTCTCCCATTAAGCTGTAGAAGTTGCCATTCCAATCCTAAACCGGCACTCGGATCATAGCGTTCCTGCATACTTCCAACGTCCTTGATGGTAGTTTGTAGCGTGTACGCACAATTTCTTGTAGTCCGTACCTCGGTTGTTTCATCTGCATTCAGTGCTTCGTCTATCAAAGACCTCAAGGCACCACTATCTACCTGCGCGCTCACGAAACCATTGTTACACACACAAGTCACCCAAACCACTAACAGATAGCCCAAGCATGGAAAGCAGGACTTTTTACTACATTCAATCAACATTGGAATTGACAAATATCGTGCTGTACAAATTGATTAATCGAGGTCATTTCAATGATGACAACCAGCCCTCTGGTTGCAATTCGACCCAATTCATACCGGAAGGATTATGTTTATTGATTCGGACGGATAACTCGTAAAATAATCTTTAGAACTCGTGTTCAGGAATTCTACCAGACCAATATTTATGACTCGCCATTGGTTCGAGACCACCTGCAAAAAATTCACGTAAGAACTGTGTCTAACGTAAAACCGGTGTCTCTTTCGTCCCCCTATTCAGACGCCGAAACAAAACACAACGCGCATATCGTCGATCAATTAATAGAAGAGCGGGCGATCAATCTTATGCAACGCCCGACAACGTGGCGGTTGCTTCGCAAACTAGGGGACGGTATCTTAGGTTATGACAAAGCAATTCGTATGGCGGATACGATTGCGCCGATGCGCGGCCGCGAAGTCTTTGACTATATGTCGGATTTGCTCAAACTGAAAGTGACCGTGTCTGGTTTGGATCATGTGCCGAAAACAGGGGCGACCATCGTAACACCAAATCATCCCGCCGGTATTGCCGATGGAATTGCGGTCTACGACGCATTGAAAGCGATACGAGATGACATCATTTTTGTAGCAAATCGCGACGCTATTCGAGTGTCCCCAGGATTGAGCGAAACGATAATTCCGGTTGAGTGGCGCGATGAACTTCGCACTGCAACTCGCAATCGAGAGACAATTGGTGCGTTAATTCGAGCGATTAGGAACGGACGTCTCATTGTGATTTTCCCTTCCGGTCGACTGGCGCGTCCAACTCTCAAGGGATTAAAAGAGCGACCGTGGCAAATTACGGCGTTGAATCTAGCCCAGAAATATCAAATCAACTTGTTACCCATGCACATCACAGGGCGCAACACATTCTTGTACTATCTCAGTTGGTATGTAAATTCAGAACTGAAAGATATCATGATTTTTCGAGAACTGTTGCACAAAAGTGGCCAAAGATACAAACTCAATATAGGCGCACCGTTTCAAGTAGTTGGTGACGTTGCCGAACAGACCGAGAGACTTCGTTCTTGGGTCACGACGGAATTAAAAGAGGGAAAAACTAAGTTTCAGTAAACGGGAACACTGTTTTTAGTTCATTTTTGGAGCAACTCTCCCGAATCTGAATGGGTCCGTCTCGTTCTGGTTCTATCCCAATTTCGCGTACCTGCTCTTCAGGTTCGAATTCCGATCGACCGCGCAAGTACGCAGTCGCAATCCCATAATCCTCGACGACGCGAAAAAAGCTCGTGGCGGATTCAGCATGAACACGTCCATAGAGTCGGGCTTGGGGGAGTACCAATACGTTCGGTGCAAAACGATGACCGCCAAGATGGCTGCATTGCCACGCTCGACCGTTGGACAGTTCATTCAAGACAGTCCAAGTTCGGTGTCCTAACTTAGCGCAACACCGGTCTCGAGTACCGTGGGTACACACAAAGTACATGTTAGAGTCAACCAGCTCGCCCGGAGCGTTGTAAATGTCGAGATCGAGAATCTCGTCGTAAGATCGAAATTTATGATGACGTAGTTCGCCGGACTCGGCAATGTAGATACTGTATTCAGAGCGTTCTGAACGACTACCGCGGATCATTTGCACCCGAGGGTATCGCCCACCTTGTTTCAGGAAGTCTACTGTTCGGTGTATCCATAATTGAACGTCCGTGGGTAATGAGTTCGATTTAATCGGATCGTGAGCCCAAATATCGGTATATTCAAGCAACATCCAAATATTCACCCGAGGAGCTGTTCCTCGCATACTCTCTCCCTGCGCTAAAGAGAATTCGGAACAACTTTGTGTATTACTCATAGCAGTCGCGTCAAAAAAAACTCACACCGTATATCAGTGTGTCTAAAAGCATGTGTGAGAGCATTGTAGGAATGGGGAAAGAGCACACATGCAACATAGATTTTTGCATAACCCTCGTTCAATCACAATCGAACTACTCACAACGTATCCATACAACCTTCAAGTGGGTCGTTCAAGTTCTATCTAAAATTTTTTTAAACAATCTCAATGTGCCGTGCTGTAACAAACTAGATCACCAACCCCTTGAAACAGATTACTTGCTGCGTGCTTCTCATAGGGAACGAATTACTCTCGGGTAGAACACGTGAATCAAACCTACAGTACATCGCTAAATATCTAAGTGAAAAGGGGGTTCGCGTTGCCGAAGCGCGCGTTATCCCAGACTCCCACCAAACTATAGCTGATACGGTCAATGAAGTTCGTAAAAAACACGACTATGTCTTCACCACGGGTGGAATTGGTCCCACACACGATGACATTACTGCTGAAAGTATCGCTTTAGCATTTGACGTACCCTTGGTCGAAAACGAGACCATCGCTAATCGCATCAAAGAGCGTACAGCACCAGCGAGTACGTTGACCAATCGATTACGTATGGCACGAGTGCCACGAGGCGCGAGTCTTATAGAAAATTTATCGGGTGGTCCTCAAGGTTTCTACCTTGAAAATGTGTACGTAATGGCCGGGATTCCGAGCGTTTTGCGGGCGATGCTGCCGACTATTGACATCGCCGAGGGCGCGCCTTTGCACTCGTGCAGTTTAGAAGTAGCCCTGGGGGAGAGTCATATAGCGCACCAGTTGGATCAAGTTCAACTAGATTTTCCAACAATCGAAATCGGTAGCTACCCGTTTGTACGCGACGGCAATATTGGTACCGCAGTTGTGTTCCGCGGAACGGAAATCGAGCAGCTTTCAGCAGCGTTCGACATAACTAAACAAGTCTTACTTAAACTCGGTACTCGACCGACGTCAGAGAATTTCGACTGGGACACCAGCTAATATTTGGCAATGCTGAGACAATTGTTCCACTGTTCAAGAATCAGATTCGGTCCTGTTGAGCAAGTACTGCAATACCGTACTAGTCTCTATTTCTTCCTCGTGTTTTAGAGATGCCATCCGAGAATAAATCTCCGCAGCAGCGTTGTGAAAACCAGATGGTAGGTCCGCACTGTGGAAAGTCTTAGCAATCTCACGCATCTCTGGAGCAAAGCGCCAAGCCTTTCGACTGGTACCTGGTCCAATCCTTTCAGATCGATCCCACAACGAGTTTTGTGACGCAGACCACTCTGCTTGCAACGCGCTACTGACACCATAGTGCTCTGCTAGTGCTCGAATACCCAAGATTAGAGCGGCTGTGCCTTTGGTGTACCCAGCATAGCACATCTTCATTGCTGACGCGGTCAGAGGTCCGTTTACCAAGACTTCTGTTTGCACTCTTGTCGACTGAAACAAACCTGCGATTTGGTGCGCGTTCGATCCAGACAGATACAACCGAGTGTGTCCATGGACACGCGCCGGAGGACCAACGATACCGCCGTCTACGTATCGTTCACCGAAGATATCTAACAGTATTTGGGAGGTAGATGGCGCAATCGCGTTCGCATCGCAGTAAGTTCCCAAAAATTTAGTATCCGCCACCGCATTGCCGACTTCAATCGCGTTTTCCGGTGGACACACCGAAAGCACGACTTCGACTTCGGTTATTGCTTCGGACAAGGAACCAGTTCGTGTTAGACCAGCTTGGGCGGCGCGTGCAACGGTAGCGTCTGATCTGCTTGCAGAAACCCAATAGACTTCGTGGCCGTTCTCCACTAAATTGTTCCCCAGCGAGGAACCCATAGCCCCTGGATGTAAGAGTAAGACTCTTGTCATAGTCGAATCACCAAGTAAAGTTTTTTCGAATGAGTGTGAAACGTTACCGTAACCATGCTATTTAATCCCAAAGATCCCTGACATCTGGTTGCCGACGGAATAAGTCGGTGCGAAGCGTCGACACGTTCGTTGCGCCTGTTCCGTATGCTCCTGTCGGTAGATCCAGCCCAAACTTTTTCTTTGCTGCCCTAAACCGTTGACGAATCAGCTCCGCGAACACGCCAGTGCCGGTCATGCGTTGACCAAATTCGGAACCAGAAAGTTTGCCACCGTGAACTTCTCGGACTTGACTTAGCACTCGTTTCGCTTTTAAAGGGTAGTGTTCATTTAGCCAAGCTTCAAAAAGTTCCGCCACTTCGTGTGGAAGCCGCAATATCACATAAGTTGCGAATCGCGCACCGAAATGGGCACATTGTTCTAAGATTTCTTCGATTTCATTATCTGTCAGTACGGGAATTATCGGCGCGACTATTACGCCCACAGGAATTCTCTCTTGCGCTAATGCTCGAATCACTCGCAGACGTGCTGTTGGTGATGCGGTTCGTGGTTCCAACTTTGTCTTTAGTTCGTTTTGTAGTGTGGTGACGCTTATCGCTACAGAAACTAGTCCCAATTTGGCCAGTTCTTTCAGAACGTCGAGGTCTCGCAAGATTAAAACACCCTTAGTTACGATGCATACTGGATTGCGAAACTCGAGACAAGTCTCTAACAGTTTTCGAGTAATAGCTAGCTTCTTTTCAGCTGGTTGATAGGGATCTGTGTTAGTTCCCAGAGCGATTGGCTCACAAACATAAGACTTCTGCTGAAATGCTTCGCGCAACCGCGCTACCGGCTCAGTCTTGTAAAAAATCTTCGTCTCGAAATCTAGTCCCGGCGACAAATCTAGATAAGCATGCGTGGGACGAGCATAACAGTAAATGCAACCATGTTCACATCCCTTATAAGGATTAATCGACTGCGAAAAAGGAATGTCTGGAGATTGGTTTGTTGCGATGATGTTGGCTGTCTTATCCGGTCTTAACTCCGTCTCGGGAGCACAAGCCAAATCTTCCAAACGAAGTTCGTTAAGCGTCGACCAACCATCATCAACAGGCACGACCTCCGATTGGAGATACCGTGAACTAGGATTTGTTGTCGCACCGCGACCTTTTATCGACTGAGACTTGTTCAAGTCGAACCTATATTAGCGAAACTGCGTTTGGGGCACTTTTGGTTCATAGCCGAAATACATTCTAAGTCTCGTTAAGACCAAAAACATACCCACGGTAATGACTGCAATATCAAGGTATCCATGCAAGGATTCTTGTCGTTGGGCAGCTTAGTTGTATCGGAACGAAGGAGGTATGTGTCTGTTTTATTTGCGAGCAGAACCGCTCTATTAGGCTCGTTTCCCGCGTACAAACCCCGATAGCCGTATTCCTAAAAGCCGAACCAATGAATTACACAACAATTACATATTGACACCGCAGGCACAGGGAATCGCACAACAATGCGGTATAACTCTACAGTCTGTTGAATGCGTTTTCGACAACGCCAATGTTTGAATCCACCGTGTGAAAGGGAAAACGTCTATCGCGATTAGTAAGAAAAAGAAGAGGCAGTTGCAAGAAAAGGATTTTCGTCAAAGGCCATAGAGACGGTGCACTCGGTCGTCGTGTTAGTCGAACCACCTAAATAAAAAGGTAAGCTTTGTTTGGCACAGTTTCGTCTACGGGAGTACAAACTGTGCCATACTTTCTCCGAAGAGATAACCCTGCCAAAATTTTCCAATATTGTCCCGCACCGAAATGATTCGCGGGGGACTAGATAAGAATGCTACAATATAGGAATTAGTGCACGTTACAGTTGAAGAATGAATAGTTTACAGGGTGAACATTGATCAAGACTTGGCGATTTCGCACGCTCTTACGTCTAGTACTGGGGGCGGGAATGTTATTGCTTGGCTACTCGCAACTATTCGCGAATGAAGTTCGAGTATTGACTATTGAAGGTGCAATCGGTCCAGCAACTTCGCACCATATTACTAAGGCGTTAAAAAAAGCGGCCGACGACAACATCGAATTAGTTGTAATTAAACTCGACACTCCAGGCGGGTTGGTAGACTCCTTGCGTGTAATTGTTCAAGACATTTTGTCGTCTCCTATACCGGTCTGTACCTATGTCGCGCCGAACGGCGCAAGAGCCGCCAGTGCGGGTACATATCTTTCTTACGCAAGCCACATCTCAGCGATGTGTCCAGTTTCGAATATTGGTTCAAGCACTCCTGTTACCATGGGGTCATCTCCGAACAATGTCCCGGGCATGCCTGGAACACCCGAATCACCCGACGAATCAGACGAGACTGATGACACGCCGGAGAACGGTGCTAGTGCAATGGATCGGAAGATTCTGGAAGATTCAGTAGCCTATATTAAGAGCTTAGCAGAACTCCGTGGGCGAAACGTCGAGTGGGCTGAAAAAACGGTTCGAGAAGCTGCAAATTTAACTGCATCCGAGGCGTTGGAACTCAACGTCACCGACTATATTGCAGAGGACGTGCGACATCTCCTTGAACAAATTCATGGGGCTACTATCGAGAACGTGAACGGGAATACTGTAGTCTTGGATACTGCAGACGCTTTGGTAGTGGAAATTGAAACCGACTGGGTGTACGAGTTTTTAAAGATCATCACCAATCCAAACGTCGCGTACCTACTTTTGATCGTTGGCATCAATGCCATCATTATCGAACTTTACAACCCAGGTTTGGGTGGTGCTGGAATTCTTGGGATTATCTGTTTAGTTTTGGGCGCATATGCATTACATCTTCTACCTTTGAACTACGCTGGGTTGGCGTTATTGGTAGTAGGAGTGATCTTGTTCATTGCTGAAGCTATAACCCCTTCATATGGGATCTTTGGACTTGGAGGAATTGTGTCGTTCATTGCCGGATCACTATTACTCTACGATACTGACATACCTGCTTTTCAAATTTCGTTTGCCGTGGTCGGCGCGATTTCAACCGTAACGGCTTTACTCTTGATTTTTGTTATCCGAACTGCGTTAAAGCAACGTAAAAAAGGTCCGGTATCAGGGCTCGATGGATTGATTGGAAAGCAAGCTAGAGTATTAGCGGATTTCACCGACGAGGGTCGGGTGTTTGCCGAGGGTGAAGCGTGGAACGCAACGGCCGATGTCCCACTCGCACGAAATGACAAAGTTATCGTCCGCGATATCGACGGACTTACCTTAAAAGTTGAGAGGATCACTTAATCTATGCCTTGGACCTATGTACTAGTCACCGCAGTAATCATCCTTTTCTTACTGTTTGCTTCCTTACGCATCATGCTCGAGTATGAACGTGCTGTGGTTTTGTTCTTAGGACGCTTTCAAAGCGTTAAGGGACCGGGATTGATCGTGGTCATTCCGTTTCTGCAAAAAGCAATCCGAGTTGATCTCAGAACAGTGACAATGGATGTACCGTCACAAGACCTGATAACTCGAGACAATGTCTCCGTGAACGTTAACGCGGTTCTGTATTTCCGCGTACTTAAACCGAAAGAAGCGATTATCAACGTTGAAAACTACATGCTCGCAACTGAACAGCTAGCGCAAACGACACTCCGCTCAGTTTTGGGACAACACGAACTCGACGAGTTGCTCGCTGAACGCGATCGACTGAACGAGGACATTCAAGCTATATTGGACCAGCAAACAGACCAATGGGGTATCAAGGTAGCAAATGTCGAGATCAAACATGTAGATATCGACGCGACGATGGTACGAGCCATAGCGAAACAAGCAGAAGCAGAACGCGAACGGCGCGCGAAGGTCATACACGCAGATGGGGAATTTGAAGCGTCCGCACGGCTAGTAGACGCCGCGACGAAACTCGCGTCCCAAACAGAGTCCATGCAACTGCGATACCTCCAAACGTTAACAGAAATTGCGGGCGAAAAATCGTCGACTATTGTGTTCCCCGTGCCGATGAATGTACTAGATATGGTGCAGTCGTTGACTCTGGATGGTAGCAAGAATGCTACTAGTGATGCGTCCAGCTCCCAGGAAGATAGCGATTCAACAGAATCCTAGTCGTTGAATTCAACCAACTGAATCAAGTTTCCACACGTATCGTCTAGGATCGCAATCTTTGTATCTCCTGCCGTAAAGGGCTCGCGCACAAAGATCACACCCTGATTACACAAGCGTTCATAGACGGCTTGCAGGTCTCGCACTCGAAAGGAAGCTGCAGGGATACCGTCTCGTACTAAAGCCTCTTTGAAAGGAGGAACCGCCGGATGGGCACTTGGTTCCAACAACAGCTCGACTCCGTCCGGTGCAACACTCGATGTTACTGTTAGATAGCGATGTTCTCCTATGGGTATGTCGTGCTTCAAGTTAAAGCCCAACTTCTTGGTGTAAAAGTCGAGAGCTTTGGCTTGATCATCGACAAACACACCGGTTCCATAAATTTCTAGTGCCATTCGTTTTACCTTTTAAGAGTTATTGTCGAACAAATTCTTCGTCGACCGTCATGTCAAGTGCTGCGCTGAATAGGGCGCGGGCGTAATCGGTCTGTGGATCGTTAAACACTGATCGCGCAGGTCCTTGTTCAACGATCTTACCGTCTCGCATCACAATGAGCCAGTTCGCGAGAGCGCGGACTACTTTTAGGTCGTGGCTGACAAACAGATAGGCTAGATTGTGTTTTCGTTGTAAATCTCGCAACAAATCGACAATTTGAGCTTGCACGGACATATCTAAAGCCGAGGTCGGCTCATCCAATACAACGAACCGAGGACGCAATATCATTGCTCGCGCGATGGAAATACGTTGCCTCTGTCCTCCGGAGAATTCGTGTGGGTAGCGAACCATAGTCTCTGGGTCCAAACCCACTTCGGTCATCACTTCAGCGACCCGAGCTTGCCGTTCTGCTCTGGTTAGCCCACGTACGTGTACACCGAGCCCTTCTTCGATTATGTGTTGAACGGTCATCCGAGGCGAAAGACTGCCATATGGATCTTGAAACACAATTTGCATATCTTTGCGTAGACGAGTAAGTGCTTTGCGTTTTAAGGGAAGGATGTCCTTACCATCGAACTCCAAATCGCCTTCGCTCGTAAGTAGGCGCAACATCGCTAGCCCGAGCGTAGTCTTACCGGATCCCGATTCGCCCACAACGCCAACAGTTTGACCAGCGCGTACGGAGACTTCAACATCATCAACCGCAACGATGTATTTCGTTTTGCCAAACCATCCCTTCCCACGGGGATATCTCACAGTAAACCCTCGTGCCTCTGCTCGAATTGGAGCCGAATTGTCTGCTACGGCTGGCTCACCTGATGGCTCGGCAGCCAGTAGATGTTTGGTGTACTCGTGCTGCGGATTACCAAAAATCTCCGCGTTTGTACCGTGTTCAACGATCAATCCGTCATGCATCACGCAGACTCTATGGGCGACTGAACGAACAATCCCTAAATCGTGCGTGATTAGGAGCATAGCCATTTGCATCTCGTGCTGGAGTTCTCCCAACAACTTCAAGATTTGCGCTTGTATGGTTACATCGAGTGCGGTCGTCGGTTCATCAGCAATCAATAACTTGGGTTCATTCGCTAATGCCATCGCGATCATTACCCTTTGACGTTGACCGCCAGACAGTTCATGTGGATAGGCTTGAAGACGACTCTCCGCATCTTGAAGTCCTACTAGCTTTAGAAGCTCCAAAGTCCGTTTTAAAGCTTGCTGGCGCGACATTCCCTTGTGTACTCGTAGAGCTTCACCGACCTGTTTCGAGATCTTGTGTAAGGGGTTCAAGGAGGTCATGGGTTCTTGAAAAATCATGCTCACCTTAGCGCCTCGAATCGTTAAGAGTCGCTCGCGAGAAGCACCGATGACCTCTTCGTCCTCGACAAGAATACTACCGGACGGATGGTGAGCTAAAGGATAGGGTAGTAACTGTAACACCGAAAGTGCTGTGACAGACTTCCCAGAACCAGATTCGCCTACAAGAGCTACTGTTTCTGCTCTATCTATGGAAAACGATACTCCATCAACAGCCATTTCGGAACCGAAACTGACACGAAGATCATTAACCTCTAAAACTTTAGACACTTAGTCTCACTAACTTGAACGTTCTTTCGACCACCAAGACATAGTCCATACTACAAGGGTCTCAGAACAGAGTAGGAAACACACAATTTTCCACAAAAAGAACGCATTTGGGTTGTTGAAGTTTTCTGATTTTGTCAATTTCGCTATAAACTAGTTAGACAAAGTACCTCTCGTGAGGGTCGAACATGTCCAAATCTCAACTTCAGGAAGCTGGACTTCGAGTAACTGTGCCTAGGTTACGAGTCCTTCAAGTGTTAGAAGAAGCGGATCCGCACCATCTTTCCGCGGAAGACGTTTACAAGAAACTGTTATCCATGGATGAAGCTATCGGACTAGCGACAGTTTACAGGGTACTCACGCAGTTTGAATCTGTTGGAATAGTTGAACGACACAACTTCGCAGAAGACTACTCAGTGTATGAGTTGACGCCAGAGTCGCACCACGACCATATGGTTGACGTCGATCATGGAACAGTGATTGAGTTTGTTGATGAGAAAATTGAGCAGTTACAGCACGAAATTGCGGAACAACACGGATATGAACTGATCGATCACGAACTAGTGCTTTACGTGCGAAAGAAGTCTGACAACGGCGTAAAAAAATAACGGTTTGCTGTGCTGGATGACGGCGTTTCGCCGATTCGTCGCACTGATCTGAGAGCGTAAATGTGTCTACCGTAGCACGTATTGATGGTGGCGCGCATCAATCGCAGTTGTCGTATTTCTTTTAGTCCTTTTCTACAGGGTCGTAGCAATGCGGAGAGTGCTTCCCGGTCGGAGAACCACACATTACAGTAGCTTCAATCCTCTGTTAACAGTTCTGTCACGTACGGTAACGTCTCAGCTGAGACTTGGATCGACATGATCCAACTGGTTCGAGACACCGAGTATAGAGAAGACTGAATTATGAGTCGCACGAAATCTTGGTGTTGTCAGGTTTGAGCGAATGTCAGGTTACACTCGATGTGCACGAGAAAGAAAATCTTCTGAAGCCATTTCCACAATTCGACTCACAGTTCGCTCAAATTCTTCTGTAAATCGAGTGCCTTGGTATAGGTCGGTGATGCTAGATGCAGCCTGTACCACAAAGTTGACGTTGTAATCGTACAGTACATCGACCAAGGTGATAAAGCGCTTGGCAGCATCTTCATAGGTCGCTGTTAACTGAGGGACTTGATAGATGAAGAGAGTATGATAGAGCCTTGCAACTTCAATATAGTCTGATGCACTTTTCGGTGCAACACAGAGTTCTTCAAAGGTAAATCCAACTACTCCAAGATCGGAAAAGATTGTCTGAATTTCTCTGTCGTTTATTTTTAGAATAGGACCCGATTCCACGACGTTCCCACCAAAAAGTAGCATGTCTTGTTTCCGAAGTTCCGGCGGCAATTCCGTGCCAATTCGATACAGCTTAGTCCGTTTTAAAGCTCGCAAGCGATAGTCAATTGGACCATTTAGATGTACGACTTGACAATACTCCTTTAGCAACTCGATCGCGGGAAGGAATCGCCGACGTTGCAAACCATTTTTGTATAGTTCCTCAGGTTTGATGTTAGAAGTCGCGACTAATACTATCCCCAGATGAAACATGTGTTTCAGGAGCTCTGATAGGATCATGGCATCCCCGATGTCAGACACTACGAACTCATCGAAACATAACAACCGGGTATCTTGACGCAGTTTCGTGGTTATCACTTCAAGCGGATTTTCCGTAACAGAATGAGCCGCGAGCTGCCGGTGCATCATTTGCATGAATTGGTGAAAGTGCACTCGAGTCTTACGGTTAATTCTGATTTGTGCGTAAAAACGATCCATTAAGCAGGTTTTTCCACGTCCGACTCCTCCCCAAATATATAAGCCTTTGATACGTTCTGTGTTTCGATTCGAGAGAAAGCCACCAAGAATTCGTCTCCATTTAGGGGTGGATTCTGAACGTTCTAACTGAACCGCTAATCGCGCGAGTTCGTCCGCTATCGGTTGTTGGAAAGGATCAAGCTCCACGTCAGAAAGCTTCTTGCATCAATGTTGGTGCAATTGCGTGTTCAATCGAATATCTTTCGGATGTCAGTTCGCGCTCACACGCTCGACATCGGCCCCTAGCAATTGAAGCTTCTCTTCAATTCGTTCATATCCTCGATCAAGATGATAGATCCGATTTATCTCAGAAATTCCATCAGCCACTAGGGCACCGATAACAAGACTAGAAGAAGCCCGCAAATCTGTGGCCATCACTTTAGCACCATGGAGTTCGTTTACCCCTTGAATGACGGCTATAGTAGGACTCTCTAACGAGGCATTCGCGCCCAGTCGAACGAGTTCTTGGAGGTGCATGAACCTATTTTCGAATACAGTTTCAACCACTTTACTCCTTCCTTTTGAGACACAGTTTAGAGCGAGGAATTGAGCTTGGAGATCGGTGGGTATTCCCGGGTACACTTCGGTCACGATATCTGTTGCAGTCAGTTCACAATGACTTGCTGAAAGTTCGATAGTCGAACCATCAATGTTGATAGTAGTACCAAACTTTCGAAACGTTTTTAGAACCGTTTCAAGCACAAGTGGATCGGAGTCAACTATTCGAATCGTACCATGAGTAGCCGCCGCTGCCGCTAGAAATGTCCCTATTTCAATCCTATCTGCACTTACCTTGCAACCACCACTATTTAGTTGTTGCTGACCGATAACCGTGATACACTCCGTGCCGTCCCCCGATATTTGTGCACCCATAGAACGTAAGCAGTCTGCAAGTTCCACGACTTCTGGTTCCTTTGCTGCATTTCGCATCCGAGTCGTGCCATCGGCTAAGGTAGCGGCCATCATCACGTTTTGCGTCCCTCCGACCGTCACAACATCGAACTCAACATCAGCACCCTTGAGCCTGTCCTCACACCTTGCGGTTACATAACCTTGCTCTAAATCAATGGTTGCCCCAAGTTTGCGCAACGCCTTGAGATGTTGGTCCACGGGACGACTACCAATGGCACAACCGCCGGGGAGGGACACTTCTACATGACCGAAACGCGCGAGTAGTGGGCCGAGCACGAGAAATGAGGCACGCATCTTACGAACAAGATCATAGGGTGCTACGAGGTTGTGCACATCAGATGTTTTAATGGAAACTCTCCCGTTTCCATTTGCGTCGATTTCGGCACCGAGTGTATCAAGTAATTCGAGCATGAGCGTGACATCGCGCACTTCAGGTATGTTCCTGATATCCACCGACCCAGACGATAGCAGAGTCGCCGCTAGAATTGGAAGTGTTGCATTTTTTGATCCGCCCGGCCGAAGTTCCCCCGCTAAAGGGGTCCCACCACGAATGCGCAAGCTGTCCATCAAGCTAGACCGTCTATCTCCGTGGGGGTTTTGGCTTGAATGGTAACAGCATGCAAGTCTCCAGTTTGAATTAGATCACCAATCAAACTGTAAACCAATTGCTGACGTTGTACCTGCGAACGACCTTCAAAGTCATTGGATACTACACCGAGAATCGCCGAAGGTCCTTGAACTTGCACAGAAATTTGCGCATCGGCAAATTGTTGGCGTAACCTCTTTTTAAGCTCGTCGCCGAGTTCCATTTTCATTTTTTGTTTGGTGGAAATTCAATCTAAGAACGATGCCGCGAGACCAAGGAGAAGTACCAACTGTAAGGGGAGTAATGTAGTGGAATGCGGGTCTTGCTCATTGTTAAAATCGTTCAACTCACAATGATAGTCCAAAACTCAACATGATCTGGCTGTGGTTAATTTTGCTTGTAGCAGGATTTGTACTCTTAGTCTGGAGTGCTGATCTCTTTGTTGAAGGGACGGCGGCGCTCGCCCGAAACATCGGGGTATCTGACTTGTTCATCGGTCTCACTGCTGTCTCGATTGGTACCTCGGCCCCAGAAATTTTCATCGCCATCATGGACTCGTTTAAATTCGAACCAGACATCGCCATTGGGAATGCCATCGGCTCAAATGTCGCGAATATGGGACTTGTCCTTGGCATCACAGCAATTGTTGTCCCCTTACCTTACGACAAACGCATTCTACGAAGCGAGCTGCCAATGTTGTTGATTGCGACCGTTTTGGCTGGAATTTGTCTCATAGATTTGCATCTAGGGCGTGTTGACGGAATCATATTTTTGACTTTGTTTGGATTCATCATGTATCGCATGTTTCGGTCATCCAAAATATCGGAACAACTTCCAGACGAACTGGAAAGTGCTTTGAGTGATATTCCAAGTATGGGTATTGGGCGAGCCTCACTTCAAGCTCTGATCGGGTTAGTAGTGTTGGTTATTTCTGCTAATTACTTAATTGTAGCACCTGCGAGAAGTCTAGCTGAAGCATTGCACGTGGAGGTGTTCGACGTCGGTACGACGATCGTGGCAGTGGGTACAAGTTTACCTGAGTTGGTGGTTACTCTGCGTGCCGCGATCAAAGGCGGATATGGTATCGCGATAGGTAATATCGTCGGCTCAAATATGCTTAACCTATTGGTAGTACTGTCCGTCCCAGCTTTAATGCGCCCAGCTGGGTTGACGCTCATGGAATTTGTGATAGATTACGGCATGATGTTTCTTCTTACCGTGGTCATCGCTCTCTTTGCATATGCGGTTGGTGCAAAAAAAGTAATTACTAGACTGGAAGGAGCACTGTTACTGACTGCATGGGTCGGCTACATCGTGTTGAAATATACTTAATGACTTCTTTCGAAGTAACCGCGCTCGTGAGAGCGAAACTTGAGGCAACGCGGGCTTTAGTTCTCGATGTCGACGGTGTAATGACCACCGGGGTCATAACCATGGACGATCATGGAAACGAACTCAAAACATTCCATGTTCACGATGGATACGGTATATATGCTCTTATGCAAAGAGGGATTCGAGTAGCGATTATTTCAGGACGTAGATCAGCTGCCGTGGAGCGACGCGCACGGGAATTGAACATTACCGATGTGTATCAGGGACTCAAAGACAAGTCCATAGCGTTAGCAGAGTTTGCTAGTTTACATGGTTTGAACTACTTGGAGATTGCACACATTGGCGACGATATCCCTGATCTAGTACTGTTTGAACACGTAGGCTTGGCAGTTGCCGTCGCCAACGCGGTACCCAGACTCAAAGAGTGTGCCGACCTCATTCTGACTCGATCTGGTGGCGATGGGGCTATACGGGAATTTTCTGACTTGTTATTGAGTGTCCAACGAGCATGACGAAGAAGATTCTTGTTGGTGCAATATTGACTGGGATACTCGGTGTGATTCTTTACCTCATCTTCCCAAAAGATCTTGAAGAGAGTACAACAACAGATCTCGCAGATGTACCAGATATTTTTGTCAGAAACGTACAAATTCAAGCGTTCGACGAGACAGGACATCTTGCATATGAACTAGCCGCAGAAGAGATCGAGCAGTTTACTGCGCAAACTAAGATGCTCTTCAAACACTTGGAAATCTTAGTGGAGCAAGAGAATGGTGAACAATGGCACATGACCGCCGATGTCGGATCAGTCCAACCAGACTCCAATAAGCCGAGTCAAATCTTAGAACCGATCGAATTACTCGGTACTGTCCACGTATACTCAGGGGATATCAATAATCCGGAGTATTCGTTTAGTGGAATGAACGTAGTATTCGATCCGCGTGCCAACACAATTCATAGCGATGATGAAGTGTATATTAAAGCTGACGCTTCTACATACGATGCCGATTCTTTTCGCTTTGATCTCACGACGAAAAGATTGGAACTAAGTTCAGAACCAGGAAGTCAAGTAGAGATTCAACATGAAAATATCGAAGCAGAATAATCGGCGCGTTGTGTTCAAGTATTTGGTTCTTATTCTAGTACTCTTATGGAGCGTGCCGACGCTCTCGTTTGGAATGTCCGACATTAAAGCCGATGATGTCGACTTCGATTTGTCCGAAGGAGAATTTACAGCGAAAGGGAACGTGAAAATTGATTCAGAAGAAGTGACTTTAAGCGCGGACGAAGTGCAAGCTAAAGTAGATGGAACGCTACTTCTGTCTATCACTGCCACTGGTGAACCACTTGAGCTGGAACTAGAGATTGATAACGAAGAAGAAGAAGGATCACAAACAATTCGCGCTTCAGCGAAGGAACTGATGTTTAATAACGCAGCAAACTGGGTTGAGTTCATTGGAGAAGTTCAACTTCAAACTGACGTGGCCAAGATTCGCGCTCACAAGATACGAATTGAGCTTGACACTCAGAAAATCGTCGCCACAAAAGGCGAAGACGATGAACAAGTAGAAATTACACTCCTCGACGTGGAGACACCTTAGTTCAAATGATGTCGGTATGAACTCGGAAATTGCTAGCAAAAGCGATTCAGATTCTTCAACAACATTGGTTGCAAATGGTATTTCTAAGCGATACGGCAAAACGCTAGTCGTCGAAAATATTTCAGTATCGGTGACTACAGGAGAGGTCGTCGGCCTACTTGGCCCGAACGGTGCTGGAAAAACGACTAGTTTCTACTGTATTGTGGGTCTTATTCGCATGGACACAGGTACGATCTATTTGGGTGATAAAGAGATTACCGGTGCCCCTATGCATTTACGCGCGCGTGCTGGACTAGGCTACCTACCGCAAGAGGCAAGCGTTTTTCGTCGATTGACCACCTATCAGAACATTCTCACGACGGTGGAACTACACGAGGGGACAAGTCGCGATGAACGGCAGCAACGGGTTGAACAGCTTCTCCAAGAATTTAACCTTGAGAAAGTTCGGAACAATTTAGGTGAAAGGTTATCAGGTGGAGAACGGCGACGATTAGAAATCGCTAGAGCGCTGGCTTCGCAACCAAAGTTCATTCTTTTGGATGAACCGTTTGCGGGAGTTGACCCAATCTCAGTTGCAGACATTAAACAAAACGTACGACACTTAACGTCAAAAGGCATCGGTGTTCTCATTACCGACCATAACGTTCGAGATACCCTCGATCTTTGCGATCGAGCATATATCGTGAGTGAAGGACACGTTATCGCAGAGGGTACGACCGAAGACATCCTCGCCAACGAAGAGGTACGACGATCCTATCTTGGTTCTGAGTTTAAGTATTAAGAGTCGCGACTTGTGAGCCGACAGACTCTCGTACTGCAACAGCGGCTTCAGACCAACCTTACGCCCGAACTGCGACAAGCTATTCGCCTGATGCAATTGTCCGCCGCGCAATTGCAACAAGAGATTCGCGCCGAGTGCGCAGTGAACCCATTCCTTGAGGTCGTGGAAGAAATTGATTCCGCTTTACCCGACATAAACGACGAACCCGGAGAGGAGCATTCCGATTACGACTCAGAGCAAGATTACGAAGACGACCCATTTGAGGACGTTCAACCACAAGCGACCACGTACGATCGCGAAGACTTTGCTACGGCGTTCGGTAACGATGCTTCTGCCGATCTGTCGTCCCTTAAACTGAATGTAGAAACCGAATGGTCTGATCTATATCTCTCTGACGGGATTGACGCTAGTGCTGTAGACGGCCAAGCTCTTGCAAGCTATTCCGCTTCACTACAGGAACACTTACAAGAACAGCTCAAGCAACTTGGTAGTACTAAACAAGATCAAAGAATCGTCGGATACCTCATAGATGCTGTGGGTGAGGATGGGTACATCTTCAACTGGGAAGAACTGGTTTCCGAGAGCCAAGAGTATTTAAATGTCTCCCAATCAAAGCTTGAACATGGACTAAGAATTTTGCAGTCATTTACACCCACGGGTGTCGGTGGTCGAACTGTACAAGAGAGTCTGCTTCTGCAACTTCAAGCCTTACCAAAATATGAAGAGAGTCGTGACCTAGCTTTAACAATCGTACGCGATCACTTCCAATGTTTAGCAAACCAAACTCATCAGCAATTACATACATCGCTACAACAGGAAGAGAGGAAGATAGTTGCTGCTATCCAACTGATACAGTCGTTAAATCCTCGTCCTGGAGCAGCCTTCGCCAACGTTGATCCGTTATATATCGTGCCTGACGTCCTCGTAAGCAAGCAAGATGGGGAATGGACGGTCAGTTTAAACGATAAGGTCTCGCCCTCAGTACGCATCAATCAAGAATATAAAACACTGAATCGAAATTCACTTTCGCTGAAAGATCGTAGTTACTTCAGAGAATATCTCCACCGTGCTCAAGCACTAATTTATGGTATTAATAGAAGGAAAGAGACATTACTCAAAGTCGCGCTTACCATCGTTGAAGAACAAAAAGAATTCTTTGAACGAGGAGAATTTTTTATGCGCCCGATGGCACAATCAGACCTAGCAACCATGGTCGGTGTTCACACATCGACCATCTCTCGAATTACAACAGAAAAGTATCTATTATGTGCTCGAGGAACTTTTGAGTTAAAGTACTTTTTCTCCAGTGGGCTACGTGCCCAACGCGGCGATGACGTGTCCAGTACAACCATTAGAGCAATGATTCAGCGTTGGACGGAAAATGAAGATCCGACTCACCCTCTCACCGATACCGCCATCGCAGAAAAACTGAGAGACAAACAAATATCTATAGCTCGTCGCACAGTAACCAAGTATCGCGAGGCTTTGCAAATACCCGCTGTGCAACATCGGCGAGTACGTGTTTAACCGGTGGTTACAATCGTTCTGAGAAAAACTCTATCAAAACATCGAATTTTCGTTTCAGAGCTAAGTCCGTGCTGATTGGTAATTTTCGTCCGTAATACAGGAGCAATGAAGTGCAACTAAATATCACTGGGAATCACATTGAAGTCAACGCCCATTTGCGTTCTTTCTTGAAACGTAAGCTTGGCAAAATAGAAAGGCATCATGACCGAATCACATCAGTGCATGTCGTACTTTCCATAGATAAGATCACGCACCGCGCAGAAGCTACCGTACATGCACTTGGAAATGACATCTATGCGGACGCGTCGGCTAGCGATATGAAGACCGCTATTGATAGCCTCGTTGCAAAATTGGATCGCCAGATCATAAAGCACAAGGAAAAACTTACGAGTCATCGTTCGGTGTAGATTAGGGGCTACGATTACCGACGCGTTGTGATTTGTTTTGAATCGATATTTACCCCAGTAACGGTACAGTTCGTACACAATTGCCACTCAAGGAAATCTGCGTTGCAGCACGCAGCGCAAATTATTCATCAAGAAAGAAAATCCATTGATCCACGCGAACTTTTAGAAAAGCTGACCGAACGCGAAGAACTTGGGTGCACGGTCGTTGAAAACACGAAGGTTGCACTGCCTCATTGCCGATTTGACGAATGCATCACACCGATTGGAGCTTTGCTTCGATTCGTACCAGAGGTTTCTTTTGGGAACGCCGGGGCTGTTTCCTTGGCGTTTGCTCTCGTAGTACCTCCAGAGACCGATGAAACACACCTTCAAATCCTAAAGACTATCGCAGTAGTGTGCAGCAACCCGAGTCAGCTCAGCCAGTTGCTGGAAGTTAGATCACCTACAAATTTACGTGACACGTTCTTGCACTACGCAAGGCAATTAGATTGATATGAAGCTCTATGTAATCACCGGAAGATCTGGCTCCGGAAAGAGTACGGTACTGCATGCCTTAGAAGACGGTGGGTTCAAGTCCATCGATAACTTTCCGGTTCCACTGATTGTGCAACTAGTCGAGGACAGCCTCTCGCGGGATAGTCAAGCCAACATTGCAGTTTCCGTAGATGCAAGAAGTTCGACTTCGGATCTAACCCAACTGCCAAAAATATTGAGCGACATATCTTCAGAAAAATTTCGACCACGTTTAGTTTTCCTCGACGCTACTAGTGCGGTTTTGGTGAAACGATTTGATGAAACAAGACGCCGCCACCCTCTTGAACGTGTAGGCGTCGACCTTAGACAAGCCATTGAAAGCGAGAGTAAAGTACTAGCGCATTTGGCGGAAGTTGCTGATCTACAGATTGACACGACTGAGCTCACCATGCACGACCTCGTCAACGTTACCAAAGAACGTCTAATTGAATCAAGTAATCAACAGTTATCGCTGTTGTTTCGATCATTTGCATATCGCAAGGGTGTGCCCGTCGATGCTGATTTCGTATTTGACCTTCGGTGCCTTCCCAACCCACATTGGGTTGCTGAATTGCGCGCCATGAGCGGGCGAGACCGCGACATACAAAAATTTTTCGAGGAACACGATGTAGTCGAACAGTTCTATCAACAAATTGTTGAGTTGTTAACTAGCTGGTTACCTCTCTTTGAGCAACAGAATACCGCATACCTAACCGTCGCTCTCGGGTGTACGGGCGGACGACATCGCTCCGTGTACATGGCCGAAAGACTGGCCGAAGCCTTCAAATCAACGTACCCACATGTACTCATCCGACATCGCGACTATGGTATCGGTTAGTACAAATGCTTGGCCGAGTCAAAATCGTAAACAAGCTAGGGATGCACGCTCGTGCATCCGCTAAATTTGTCCAAGTTGCAAAGAGTTTTCCCTGTTCAATTGAACTTGGATATGTTGAAGACCAACTTGTCAACGGTAAGAGTATGATGCAAATCATGACGCTTGCAGCTACTCAAGGTAGCGAGCTTATCTTGAAGACCTATGGTGAAGAAGCTGACGCTGCATTCGAAACTATTGAACAACTGATTGCTGATCGTTTTGGTGAACCAGAATGAAAAACAGCAGGAGCGACATTCACGCACTCCAAATCTAACTAATTTCCGAGCGAAGTCTTCGTTGAGTTAGAATCCCATTGTTCAGAAGACTCGGTCTATTCCGGCGCTCTGTCAATACTGCATTCGGTAACCAGTGGCGTGTACACAAAATCGAATTCTCTATGTCGTGTCACGATTCAGAAGTACAAAGTTGCATAATCGTAACTTACCAACTTCAAATAGCGTGATGAAATCAATAATCCTCAAGAGAGCCAGTTTCGCGTGTGCAGTTTTTTGGTTAGTTCAGACGGGAACTAGCGCGGAAGAATACGAAGCGGGAATCGATTACTACGTTCTTGATGTCAAAGAAGATATCGACGTTAAGGGCAGTGCACCTGACGCAACCGAGAAAATCACTGTTATCGAGTACTTCTCTTACGGTTGCCTCGCTTGCAAAAAGTTTGAAGATCACATCTCGAAATGGCTAGCAAACAAAGAAGACGATGTCGAATTTAAGCGTGAAGCTGTAGTCTTTCAGGAAAGTTGGGCAATGCTCGCGAAGGCCTACTACACGGCAGTAAAGTTAGATGTACTTGACGCTGTGCATATACCAATGTTTGAAGCAATACACGAAGAAAAACGAGCGATGCACGAACCCAAAAACATCGAGCAACTATTTAAAGACGAAGCGCAGATTGATTCGAAAGTGTTCCGCGAGACTTTCTACGAAGATGACACAATTGTGGAAGAAATTGTTGATATTCACGAGAAGGCTCAATCAATGAGAATAAAGAGAACGCCGTCCGTGGTAGTGGATGGTAAATTCCTCGTGAACACGCAGACTGCTCAGTCGCGCAAACGGATTTTTCTTATCGTAGACTTTCTTATAACCAAAGTCCGTACCGAACGTAATAACGACGGCGCGAATGAAAAGGATCTAACAAGTAATCCCCCTGTCCTATAAGACTTTAGTAATCTCGAGAAATTCGAGCATGCTCTAAGTCAAAGAACCAACGACACTTAGATTCTTGAAATCCTGTTAATAAAACAAATTCTCAGGAAACGACACCCGTTTACAACGCAGCAACGGTCATATTGGATATAAGAATCGATCCTGTACGAATATTGCGACGGGTCTCCACATCGTCGCCAAATGCAACCATATTCTTATACATGTCGTCTAGTTTCGCAGCGATGGTAAGTTCGTCAACCGCATGAGCGTACTCTCCATTTTCCACCCAATAGCCGGACGCGCCTCGAGAGTAATCGCCCGTCAAGATATTTACTCCTTGACCCATCAGCGAAGTAACAACTAAGCCTCGGTCCATCTGCTTTAAAACGTCCGGCAGAGGAAGTGTCTGCGTTTCTACCGTCAAGTTACATACGCCCGACGCATTCCCTGTGGACTGCATTCCCAACTTTCGACCCGAATAACTACTGAGTAAATAGTTCTTTGCCACACCATTTTCAACGATATATTTTTCTGAGGTCGCCACGCCTTCGGAATCGTATGCTCGACTACC
This sequence comes from Gammaproteobacteria bacterium, assembly GCA_009841615.1. Taxonomy (GTDB): domain Bacteria; phylum Pseudomonadota; class Gammaproteobacteria; order Pseudomonadales; family Azotimanducaceae; genus Bin55. The sequence continues at coordinate 43,182 of VXLL01000006.1, forward strand.
CATCGCACCTGGAATAAAAGGATATTCCTTTAGCGATACTTCCGTTGACGTTACCTGTTTCTCCAACGAGTCGAGAAGATAAGTTGAGCGTAAATACTGTGGTCTACCCGACAGTGCGTTGAGGATGTGCAGAATGAGCCCCATCGCTACGGTCTGATCAAAGAGCACGGGATATTCTCCAGTCGGAATTGGTCGAGGATCTAGCTTTCGAATCGCGTGTTCTGCTGCTTTGGTGCCAACGAACTCCGGTGTGTCTAGTTCGCTACGCTGCCGACCCATAGTGAACCATGCTGCGCGCTGCATACCATTGCTACTCTTCGCAATCACATCGGCGTAAAGACTCGAGCTAGAACTACGGTACGCGTGCAAAAAGCCGAGACTGTTACCATAAGCAACACAATTCGATGAAACACTCGCCCTCGCCCCGTCAGATTGATAGATTTTCTCATCAAAATCCAGAGCTGTAGATTCAGCCGTTTGCGCAGCTTCTTTCAGTTGTTCCACATCCATAGGATCGCAGCGATACAAATCCAAGTCGGGAAAATCTACAGCCAATAAATCGGGATCTGCTAGACCACTAAAGGAGTCCTCCTCTGTATGTTCTGCTATCGCGAGCGCAGAATTTACTGCTTCCTGGATCGCATCTTCTCGAGTATCAGTGGTACTTGCATTTCCTCGACGCTTTCCTCGATATACAGTAATGTCAAAGCCACGATCGCGACTGAATTCGACTGTGTCAATATCTCCTTCCCGCATCTTGACGTCTAATCCGATATCGTCGCCAGCGGTAACTTCAGCGGCAGTTGCCCCTCCGGATTTAGCAACTTCCAAGATTCGACTTACAAATTCAGATAATGTCGCTTCGTCATCTGGTGTATGTACCGTTTGCACAGCATCTTCGTTTACATCAACCAACGAGGTGGTCATGCTTGAGTTCCCCCAACGGTAATCTGATCAATCTTTAACGTGGGTTGACCGACTCCTACTGGAACTCCCTGTCCTTCTTTACCACAAACTCCAACGCCAAGGTCCAGTTCCAAGTCATTACCAACCATAGAAACTCTGGTCATGATTTCCGGACCATTACCGATCAGCGTCGCACCTTTAACAGGTACTGTGATCTTTCCATTTTCAATCAAATAGGCTTCAGTCGCTGAAAACACGAACTGACCTGAAGTGATATCCACCTGTCCACCGCCAAACGTTTTCGCAAATACACCTCTTTCCACGCTCTTGACAATTTCTTCCGGATCGCTGTTTCCAGCAAGCATAAATGTGTTCGTCATTCGAGGTAGTGGTTGATGGGCATAGGACTCTCGACGTCCGTTCCCAGTACTAGTAACTCCCATGAGCGTAGCGTTCATTTTGTCTTGCATGTATCCTTTTAATACCCCATTTTCGATCAGTACGGTCCTCTGACCTGGAGTTCCTTCATCGTCAATTGTTAGCGAACCTCGACGGTTCGGGATCGTGGCGTCGTCAACAATGGTGCACAACGGCGATGCGACGCGTTCTCCAATTCGGTTTGAAAACGTCGAAGTGCCTTTGCGATTGAAATCGCCTTCCAACCCGTGTCCGACCGCTTCGTGCAGTAGTACACCAGGCCAACCAGGTCCGAGAACTACAGGCATGGGTCCTGCTGGAGCATCTACCGCATCAAGATTTACAAGTGCTTGTCGCACTGCTTCGCGTGCAAATTTCTCCGCAGTTTCGTTCTCATAAAGCCACGATAAGTCATGCCTTCCGCCACCACCGCAATTTCCATTTTCGCGTCTCCCGTTTTGTTCTACTACGACGGAAACGCCAAAACGTACGAGCGGACGGACATCGCCGTGATCAGTGCCATCACTTGAGTAAATGTAAGTCGACTCATGATTGGCGTTGATTGAAACCGATACTTCTTTGACACGCGGATCCAATGATCGCGCAAATTTATCAATTCGAGACAAGAGTTTGACTTTTTCGTCTTTTGAGATTGAAACAATTGGGTCGATGCCCTCATAGAACTGCGGAATTTGGCGTTTTACGGGGACGTTTGTGTTTTGAGAACTTCCAACCCGCGCGATTGATCTCGCCGCGCTTGACGTTTGCTCAAGTACGTCAAGTTGAATGTCGTCCGCGTACGCAAAACCGCTCTTCTCACCACTGATTGCTCGTGCTCCGATACCTCGAGAAACCGAAAAACCGGCACTCTTTACGATACCTTGTTCCAACGCCCAAGACTCGTTTCGTCTACACTGGAAGAAGAGTTCGCCTCGATCGATTTCACGAGACATCATCCTCGACATCATTGTGTCCAATTGCCTATCTGATATGTCCCCTGCGGTCAGCAGGTCTTGTTTCGCACTATTTGATACTGTCTCGGTCATTTCTTTGTTCTCCTACGAAAATTTTTAATCTTCATTAGTCGTGTTGTCCTCAGTCGGAGAATCCGATAAGTCATCATTGAAGACGCCGATGAGTTCTATTTCTGGGGTCTCGAAAGTCCCTGCCACTCTGTATTTTGCACTTGCAATTCGGTTCAATTGAGATTTAAAAATCCTACTACCAATCAACGTTCCAAGAAATGCGGTCGGGTTACCCGTCATCAAGGCAACATACCACTTTAAATTCGTGGAAAAGGGTAATCTTACGACAACATCCATGGTCACGCTCTCGTCAACCAGATTTGCAGTTCCAGTAAACATTAGTTCAGAACTTGGTCCTTTAATGTGGACCGGTTCCTGAATCTTTACGATTGACTGGTCCAAGGTAACATCAAACAATATTCGATCAAATTGAAATCCTTTCGCGAACACGGCGGCGGGAACGAAGTCCATACGTTGTATTATTGATGCGATATTGAACATGCTCAGAAGTCGGAGAATGCCTTGACCAGCATCAATCTCTAGCAATGTTCCGTTATTCGCATCGCCATGGATTCTTCCGCTCATTTTCAAGGCGTCAACATCAAACGGCGAACCAGGCCAGACTAAGTCACTATTGACAGTGAAGTTCTCACTCTCTATCTCTGCTTCGACTTCAAATTTTGGAAGAACTTGTAAGAGATTATCGCCTGAGATGACACCATTGAACCGAGTTTCGTGCTTTTCAGTGTCCCAGACTATTCCAATGTGATCGCGAGTGTCTAAGGTCACGCCTCGGATGTCTGCAAAGACATTCTGAAGATTTACTTCGCGGTCCGTTGTATCCAGTTCGAACGACCAATTCCCAAATTCTTCTGCTTCTCCATCCTCGGTGAACATGTACAAGTCTTGTATAGACACATTTATCGGAGGCAGCTGTAAGAAAATGGCTGGATCCATGGGTTCATCATCAGGAGTGTCGAAAGCACTGAGCCACAACCGCAACTGTTCAACTGATAGTTTCCAATCTTGGCCTTCTGCTCGAGACAGAGATGCGTTCCCTTCTTCTGCAATTGCTGTCAGAGCAGAACTGTCGCCCCCAAAAGTACCGTCCAACACTAAGTCGTGCAACTGGAACCGTCCTCGTACAAGTTTGTCGATTCGGAGATCGTCAAACTCGATGTTCACTCCTGCGGGTAGCGGAGCATCAGACGTCTGGTCGATTGGGAACACGAGCTCAGCGATATTTCCGGTTATGAGCCAGTCCCTAGTTGATTGAGTCAATTTAGGTGGAGGCACACCGAGTCCGACACTCCCACGCAACGGCGCACCCTCGCTAGCTTCTGTCCGAACTCTCAATTCGTCCATCGTGATGTCCACCTTCAACGGATCGTCGAGTGTGATTTGTACGTGCATAGGACGGTCTCGATCATCCTCTTTGTGGAAGGGCATTGGTAGGGTAAGTGCAACACCGACCAAATCGGTGTAAACATTAATCGTAGGAAGAGCTTCACTATTAACAGGAAAAACTATTTCGCCGGAAGCTTGAGTTGTTCCGCTAGCGATCGAGTGAATCCAGTCACCTGTAAGATGAGATATCGAGTTTACCGAAGTATTCAGATCAAACGCAAACACTACGTCGGGAGATTCTAAATCGCCATTACGCGTGTTCAATTCCAACGAGACAGGGTTGTCTTGATATTTCGCAGAGAGTTGCGAACTCGAAAAATAGTGAGGAAACCGATACCCCACACTCCCGAACATGTCGTCTAGTTGAATGTTAGCAGTTATGATGTTCAGAGAAACATCCGCTAAAACGATATCGAGCTGTACATCCCACAAATTTTCTTGTTCGGGCTTTAGTGGAATTTTCATCGATGCCATCAAGTCAATCGCCCCAGCCCCATCGTACTCCAACGGATCGAAAGGAAGAAGTTCTAAAATCGGTGTTTCCACTAAATAGCTTTGGAGTATCAAGAAGTTTGAGTCTGCCGTAAAGTCCAACTCGAGTAATTGTTCCGCGAAGGGTAGATATAGGGTACCCTGCTCAATGTGACTGCCGTGTGTATACGCGGAAGTGACCTCAATCGTCAGTGCTTCTTGTGTCAACCAGAAGCGTCCCGTACCTTGATCAATTTCCGGCCAATCCTCGAGGAAGGTTACTGCAGCATCGTCAAAGAGTGCATTGATCTCAAAAGTGCTTGTTCTCTGTTCAAACTCGTCCTCACTCAACACGAACTGTAATCTAGCCTCATTAAACCAAGCTTGATTAATCGCGGATTCGATCCAAATGTGAGCTTCTTCTGGTACGAACGAACCTAAATAAGGTTCTAACTGTGTCGTCGAAATACTTGGCGTGTCAAGAGCGAACTTTACCCGTTGTCGTCCGCTTGGGAAATACTTGCCAAATTCAACGTTAAAGTCAATCGCGACTGCGTCCGAAGTAGGAATCCAGTGGCCAGACAGTTTGGAACCCAGATAGTCTTGCTTCCACATCGATAAGCTTGAAAAATCAACCTTGGTTAAGGAGAGCGGTGCAGATAAAAAACTTGCTTCGTCAATGTCTATCTGTTGTGTCGTGGTTTCCCCGAGAACTACAGTCCCGCGTCCAGTGAGAACTAAGGAATCCAAGGTCAATGAGGGTATGCCTTCGTATTTTTGTATTTGAAACTGATCTACTGTCGTACCATAGATTACGCCCGAACTGTCCAGTACCCACTGTACAGTAGAAAACACACCCGTCGGTTCGAGCCCACCGACCAATTCTCGAATCGGGTGCCCCGCTACACCAAAAATGTCCATGAAGTTGTTGACAGTCTCTACGGAAACACTATGACTCCATCCGTGGACACTCTGTGTGATGAGATTTTGTCTTACAAAATGCTCCATCTGGCTGACCACTTCATTGTTGTGATCCACTAAGGACGCGTCTATTCTTCCAGCGGCACCTGACTCTTCAAGACTAAAACTCAAATCTAAAAGTAGTCCTGCAGGAGTATCGAATGGATAAGTTGGTTGAAGATCAATGTTGCCAATCAACGATGCTGACGCTGAGGTCCCATTCATCAATACCTGTGCGTTTACTACAGTCTCTTCTAGAAAGTTCCAACCAAACAAGCTAGCGGGCACGACAAAATCGTGTGCTTGAACGTTGAGCACACGTTCCTCTGTGCGCCGCCAAAACCCTCGAGAACTCGCTTCGTAGAGCAACGAAATCGAGCAATGATCGCACTCGCCTAACTCACGAATCGTTGCGTGAACGCGGTATACGTCGTTTTTCGTTACTGTCCGCAAAAAACCTTCGTGTTCAAAATTACTAGATCCACAAGTTACTGAACTACTAAAAGCCACATCAATGCTGTCGGTATTTCGAATAATCTTATCTATGCCAAACAAACCATCTTGAGCACTAGGGAATTCCAGGTTACAAGCAGACTGCTCTGTTACATCCAACGACACTTGCTCGACTTTAATTGTGCGAAACACATACGTGTTGCGCCAAAACGAAGCTAACGTATCAAGTTCGGCAGTGATGTCTTTGATACGTAGACTTGAATTGGTAATTTCTGCAATTTCAATAACGGGATTAATACCGCGCCACCTGACCTTTAGTTCTGAGAACTCTAAACCCTGTTCAGCAAATCTCTGGTTCAGATTGTCAACGTAGTTTGGCGCAAACAAAGATCCAATACGCGCCACGGTAATCAAGACTGCGAATAGCACAACGAAGATTGCGAGCGTATTGAGGAGTATCTTTAGTAGTAATTTCAGCACGATGCGAGCCATTGACTCTTAGTTAAAAAATTCGGTTTCAATTTTGATAACCAGGTCTAACGTTCAAGGATGTGCCCTCCAGTGTGTATCCCTTTTTGTGACTGATTGAACATTCAGAAAGAAACTTCTGTTTGTTCAGAAGCTAACCAACGGTCAAGCAGAAAAACCACAAGAACCCAAGTCACCAGCGTTCCTATCACTGAGTATACGAGAACAAGTGGTGAAGGCAACGTAGTATCAGCGAACCACATGAGGCTCAAATACCTTACAACTTCAGCACAAATGTTCGCTATTCCCAATCCAGCCAATTGAAATCTTAGTATTGCCTTATTCTCTCGTTTGGGAATCTTCATTCCTAGATAGGTAATTAGACAAAGAATAAATGAATTCAATCCGAACGGATACGCCAATAATGTGTCGAGAAAGAATCCAGTCGCGAATGGTATCAGCAGTGAAACTGAAGTATTGGTATTGGAAGCCCAATAGAAACACACCAACAACGCGACATTGGGTGTAAAGTAATTAACGAATTCTGGTAAAAACGCCAAACTGTTAAATGCAGAAACAAAGACACTCAAAGACGCGGTGATGATAAAACCGATGTTATTCCGCGGGAGTTTCAGCAAACGATGCTCCCGTAAGAATCAGAATATATCGTCGGCGTTGAAGTTCGGCACTTGGTTCGATGGTCACCCGAACTGCAACCCCAGCTTCGTCGGGTTCGCGTGTAGTAACTACGCCGACAGGGTAGCCGTACGGAAATGTACCGCCTAATCCAGAAGTGATTAACAAGTCACCTTCTGCGATGTCCGCTGTTACTTCAACATGTTCAAGTGTGAGATGTTTCGAATCTCCTACGCCGGTAAGTACTGCATGGAGTCCAGATCTCTCCACTCTGATCGGTACCGCGATGCGCTTATCTGTGATCATCAACACTCTACTTGTATAAGGGAGCACTTCAACCACTTGGCCAAAGACTCCCGTAGCGTCAAGCACTGCAGAGCCCTCTTCTATTCCGTGTGCTATTCCCCGATTTAAAGTTACTTCGTCCCTCGCGGGGGAAACTAAAGGAGCGGCCAATTCGGCGATCACATAGGAAATCGTGGGTTCCCGAATTCGAAAGCCAAGTACTTCCCGTAGTTCAATATTGGATGCTTCCAATGCACGAAGCTGAGAATTGAGTGCAGACATTTGCTCGTTCTCAACTTCTAACATCTCAATACGCTCTAAGAGTTCGTTGCGATCACTCAAGTAACGTTTTGAGAACCTGAGAACATCTTCGTACCCATTCGCAACACGCTGCACACCAAGAGTTATCCAAGTAGTAAATTGCCGCGGATGATTAACAATGTTAGTAAAGTGCTCTAGGCAAATAGAGAGCACACATATGCATAGAAGTACCGACAAAGTGTGGATATTCGACGTTTGAGACGCGGCGGACACTTACGTAATAAACCACCTATTTAGCATCGTCGAACTCGCTTAAGTCTTGTTGTATTCCTTGCCGTATTTATATGGCCCAACTCAATTACAGGAGCTGGGTCTGTAAGACTAAATAACCAAACTGTCTAAGTAGTCGAACTCAAGAATCTGACCACAACCTTTTGCGACACAGGACAGGGGTTCATCGGCCACCAGCACCGGCATGCCTGTTTCTCGTTTCAATAACTCATCTAAGCCATTCAGTAGAGCTCCGCCACCTGTCAACATGATACCGCTATTCGCGATATCGGCTGCAAGTTCTGGTGGGCATCGTTGTAAGACTGACAACACCGCTCCGACAACTTTCGTTGTGGCTGACGAATAGAGTGCTTCGACCATGTCGTCGCTGTTGAGTCTAAAGGTACGAGGGATTCCCTGAGCTAGATCGTGCCCGATAACAGTTACTTCTTGTACTTCATCGACAGAAATTGCCGTACCGATTTGAATCTTGATTTGTTCGGCCGTAGTCTCCCCGATAACGCAACCCTCCTTCCGACGTACGTATTGGATTACTGCATTATTAAACTCATCCCCACCGACACGGATACTCTCGGAAACAACAATGCCGTTTAAGGCAATGATCGCGATATCAGTGGTTCCACCCCCAATATCTACAACCATTGAACCCGTGGCATCTTGAATGTTGAGTTCAGCGCCGACGGCAGCAGCCAATGGCTCTTCTATGAGAAACACTTCGCGTGCTCCCGCACCAAGTACCGTGTCTTTTATCGCTTTCTTTTCAACTTCTGTAGATTTACATGGCATACAGACCAGCACTCGAGGACTCCCTGAAAAGAACTTGTTACCAGTCGCACGTTCCATAAAGTACCGCAACATCGTGCTAGTGGCTCGAAAATCTGCTATGTGCCCGTCTTTCATTGGCCTGGTGACGAGAATCGCGTCGGGGGTCCTACCCAGCATTGTTCTAGCTTTCTTCCCTAACGCAACAATAGAGTTGTCGTTTACGCGAGTAGCTACTACTGAAGGTTCGTCGAGGACCACCCCTTTATTCTTGACAAATATCAATGTGTTCGCCGTACCCAAATCTATAGACATATCAGGGGAGAATAGACCGCGGATGGTTTTCAACATAATTTGCTACTTTCTTCTAGTCGTTTCAATTTACGAGATGGTGTAAACGCGCAAAGGGACGTCTAGGGAACCTGTAGTCAGCTCGTCCGGGCAGAAATTGACGATGTGTAATTGCGCGAGATACTTGGTGGACGGTTAGGTCAGGTTAATATCATAAAAGAAACTCTGTCAGTTGCAATATGTTAGTTCGCGTAATGCAATAATTCCATACAGATAGAGTCAAAACATCGCACAATTACGAAAAAATCAATATCGCTTCTCACTACCCTGTACGATTTCCCTCGAAATTCTATTACTGGGGTTAAATTCTTCGTCCGTTTGGCAACTTAGACAACATTGAATTCAAAGATATTAAATGAACTCAGCGCACACTGCGCGTTCGCGTTGAATGACGAACAAAAAGAGAGAATGGTTGCTGATTTAAAACTAATTTTGGATTATGTCAACCAAGTACACACCGTTCCCACTGACGGAATCGATCCACTAGTACACCCGATCGATATTGGATATTTACGGAAGTTAGATGAACCGGAAACTTCACATGTCGAAAACTTGACAGAAACTGAATCTATAGAGAAGGCTGAAGACTTCTACGTTGTACCAAAAGTAATCGAACCTTAGTGGACCCATACCTATCTCTCAAGCAATTACGACGATTGCTCGATAGCAAACAGATGACTGCGGAGGAGTTGTGCCGTTATTTTCTCGATCGAATCGCGCAGTTTGACCAACAGACAAACAGTTTCATATCCGTCGACCCGGAGCAAGTACTCGCCGAAGCTAAGGGCGCGGACGAGACTATGGATAGAGGCGACAACGGACAACTAACGGGCATACCGGTGGCACACAAGGACAACTTCTGCGTCCGAGGACAACGAACTTCGTGCTGTTCAAATCTACTGCGTACTTTCATCTCGCCCTATGATGCGACAATCGTCAAAAATATTTCAAAAGAAGGTGGTGTCTATTTCGGTAAAACCAATATGGACGAGTTTGCCATGGGAACTAGCAATAAAACGAGTGCTTGGGGACCAGTCCGAAACCCTTGGAACTTAAGCAGAGTCCCTGGAGGTTCTTCGGGTGGGTCGGCGGCGGCCGTTGCTGCCGGTTTCGTTCCGGTCGCTACCGGTTCCGACACGGGTGGTTCAATCCGCCAACCAGCTTCGTTCTGCGGTGTCACAGGTTTCAAACCGACATACGGTCGCTTATCGCGTTATGGCATGATCGCGTTCGCGTCGAGCCTAGATCAAGCGGGTACACTCACCCGTACCGCACAAGATGCCGCCACAATGTTTCAAATAATGCAGGGGCATGATCCACGGGACGCGACAAGTGCATTGTCATCGGGTGACAAGAATGTACCTGTAAAGCACCCGTTAACTATCGGTTATTCTGCTTCCCTTTTACAGGATCTCGATTCCGACATCGTTAAGCGTATCGAAGCATCTCGTAATACACTCGAACAGCTGGGGCAAAAGTTCGTGGATGTAGAAGTATTTGACCAAGATCTCGCACTATCCAGTTATTACATTATTTCTTGTGCCGAAGCCTCTTCGAACCTTGCCCGTTCTGCCGGCATGCGATTTGGTTCTCGAGCGAAGTCAGGGTCGTCCATTCATGTGTTGTAGGGAAATA
>VXLL01000001.1 GCA_009841615.1 Gammaproteobacteria bacterium
ACCCCCGACCTCGACAATGCCATTGTCGCGCTCTCCCAGCTGAGCTATGGCCCCAAAAAGGAAAACAATTTTATCTTGTTTTATTCTTCCCGTTCAATTAAGACGTATGCTGATGCCATTCTGCGTCTAATCGTTTTGCTATTTTCTTAGATACGCCTCCAAGCGCGTGAATCGCGGACCGAAGTCGAGCATGCACAACATCCAAACCCAATATCTGAATGGAATCAAACAGCGGCAGAGAAACCGAACGACCCGAAATGGCAACAAACAAAGGAAACAAGAAATCTCGAAACTTAAGATCTAACTTTGTCGCCAGCTTCTTAAACGCTTCGGAAATCACTTCACTTTTCCATTCATGCAATTGCTCCAACAGGAATTGTGAAAAGTACAACACTCTAACGCAGTCTTCCGAAGAAAGCTTTTTATGGTTAAACGAATCTGCCGTCAGTGTAATACGCTCGCCTAGGAGATAATCTGCTTGTGCGAACACGTCGTCAAATCTCTCCGTCCTATCTTGCATAACGCGAAGGATTGCATCGGCTCGTCCGTCGCCGAACGCCCAGTCTCCTAGTTTCTCCTTGAACTCGGAGTGTGAGAGGTTGCGAATATACTGACCGTTCAACCACGAAAGTTTAGCAATATCAAACACGGGACCAGAAGTTGACACACGAGACGGTGTGAATGCCTCTTGGAATTCTTGATACGAAAACATTTCCCGTTCATCCGGCATCGAAAATCCCATAGTAGCAAGGTAGTTCAACAGTGCATCCGGGAGGTACCCGCAACGGCGAAAATAGTTTATCGAAGTACTCTGCTTTCGTTTCGAGATTTTCGAATGATCTGGATTTCGCAATAACGGCAAGTGAATCAATTCCGGTTGTTCCCATCCAAAGTAAGAGTAAATCAATTGGTGTTTAGGGCAGGAACTCAACCACTCTTCCCCACGAAAGATGTGCGAGATTTCCATTAGATGATCGTCTACGGAAGCGGCAAAGTGATAAGTCGGAAAACGATCAGACTTTAGCAGAACTTGCATATCCACTTGTCCCCAGGGAATCTCAATGGTTCCGCGCAACGTGTCGTGAAAAACGCAACTCCCCTCGGTTGGAATTTTTAGTCGAATGACGTGCGGCGTGCCATTTTCGATTTCCGTTTGAATTTCTTGCGAGCTCAGGCCGATGCAATGTCCGTCGTATTTAGGCACTAGCCCTTGTTGTCGTTGACTCGCTCGTACTGTGTCCAGTCGGTCTTTGGTACAAAAACAATAGAACGCTCCACCGATAGCTACTAACTCAGCTATGAGGTCATGATAGATCGATAAGCGTTCACTACACCGATAAGGGCCATGAGTGCCACCGATATCGGGACCTTCATCCCAATCGAGTCCCAGCCATCGTAAAGCGACTTGGATTGCTTGATCCGATTCGAGACTACTGCGTTCGACATCAGTGTCTTCCATTCGCAGTACAAATTTGCCACTGTTTTGATGTGCAAAGGCACGATTGAAAAGTGCTACGTAGGCCGTTCCGAGGTGCGGTAAGCCGGTCGGCGAAGGTGCAACACGTGTTCTAATCGTCATGGTGGTTGAGCAAGTATACACCCAACTGCTTTCATTCAACGCGCACGGGGTGCTCTGATGTTGTCAAGTACGACTGTCCAACAGTCATCGTGCCGCGATGACTGGCAATGTAGTCAATAATTGAGAGTACTTAGTCGGCGCGAGAGTGATGAGGACGAAAAATAGCGTTTTCCTCATCAATTATTTCATTTCCTTCAGAATCGACGATCGTCCACGCTTCAGGCGTTCGGAGCACTGCCCGTACTAGTTTGTTATTCAGAGCATGTCCCGACATATATCCCTCAAACTCTGCTAACAGAGGCATGCCGAGTAAATATAAATCACCAATCACGTCCAACACTTTGTGTTTGACGAACTCATCCTTGTACCGTAAGCCTTCGGGATTCATGACTCCTTTGTCGTCAATGCCAATAGCATTTTCCATACTAGAACCAAGGCATCGATTAACTGATCTAGCTTCGTCTAATTCTGAAGCAAGTCCAAAGGAACGTGCCTTGCAAACATCGTCAATGTATGAGTCTACCGAAAAATCTAGCTCGACGTGTTTCGGATATCGATTGAACACATGGTGATACTTCACAAACGTGTAACCGACCTTGAAGCCATTAAATGGGCGGAGTGCTGCGACCGCATCGCCCTGGGTAACCGTTATATCGCGATTGATCTTCAGAAACTTTCGTATTCCATCGCACTCTTTGACACCGTGCATCATGATCAAGTTCACGAATCCTTCCGCACTACCATCCATGATGGGCACCTCTTCCCCGGTCACATGCACAATTGCATTGTCGACTTCTAATCCCCACAATGCGGACATCAAGTGCTCTATTGTCGAAATCTCAATGTCGTTGTATCTGATAGTAGTTGATAGGGTTGTATCCGAGACGTGCGCGGCCGAAGCTCGAATAAAGGTGTTGGGAAAATCATCCCTTACGAATTGAATACCGAAATTGGCGGGGGCGGGGCGAATCGAAACTCGAGACCGTTCCCCAGTGTGGACGCCTATTCCAATGGCATCTACTGTCTCAGCGAGTGTATGCTGTTGTTTCATCCTGTGCAGCTTCTTTGTAAAACTAAGTGTTTAACTTAGATGGGTGACAAAAAATGGAGAGAAAATGGAGGGTTTGTGAAGTAAATCCCAAGATTGAGTATATTTTAACGATTTCAACATAAATTTGCAATCTCGACATCTAAGGTGGAAAAGGACACTGGAGGCGGGATTTCGTGGTCGCTTTGGAACTTTCCCCGTTCCTTGAATCTGATTTCCGTTGTACCGTATATTGGGATTGTTGAATCGAAAGTCACTGTTACGTTTCAAGACAATAGAATTTTAATTTGAAATATGTTCCAAAGATGGAACTTCAGCAGCGATCAACATGTTCAATAGTGTAAAGGCTTTGTTTTCAAAGTCAGATTCCCAACACGCATTAGAGTTTGAAGAACAAGATTTAGTTCCAATCGCAGCCGCTATGGTTTTACTGGAGGTTGCATGGGCAGACCACATATTGCAACCTGAAGAAATACATCTCATTGAAACCGCACTAACAAAACTATATGGTTTTGATCACACACAGGCGGGAAGAGTCTTTAAGCAAGCCGAGAACGAACACAAGCAATCAACAGGGCTACACAAGTTTACGAGGACCCTCAATGAGCAATTGGATCTAGATGAGAAGATTACTCTACTAACTCACCTTTGGCGAATGAATAGCCTAGAAAGCACTTCCTTCCACTACGAAGAACACGTGATTCGCAAAATCGCCGATCTGTTGCACTTGCGTCATTCAGAATTCATCAAAGCGAAGCTAGACGCGAAACAAACCTAGTCGAATAAAGAGTTGGTTCAGTTTCTAAGAGACGTTAAGATCACCCCTTTTTTGTTGAATGCCTGAACCGTAGGTATTAACTGGTTCATCAGCGATTTACGATCGACTTTAAATTCTTCGCTGAGCCGGGCTGTCAGGGCACTTAGTGTGAGAGGGTGAGTCAACGATTCCAGCATGCGAAACGTGTGTACATTGGTTCCCAAAACTTCAACTTGATCGTTTCGATTGCGAAATGCAATCAACCATGTCGGTTGTTTCGGTTTTTGGCCGTCCCATGTAGATGGAGTCAATTTATGTACTGGCCACTGATACGATAACAATCGTACTGCGGCTGAAAGTTGGACACGGGTAGCGTCCTCAATGATATTCAGATTTTCACACAACCGCGCATCCGGAGCTAGGCGAAGTTGCATTCTCATCGCATCCAAGTGACACATTTCACTCATGAATGGATACTCGACACTAACCTGATCGGAACTCTCTAAGTACTCTACGAACGCTAACGGAATGTCTTTGAAATACGGAGATTTACACGTATGTTCTCGCATGAAACCTCGAATAAGCGTGTTCCACTGATCATCATTGATGAACGGACGAAATGACTTAAACGCTTTAATACAGAACGACGCCAAATTATTAAAGAAGAGACGTTTGTAAATGTCCATGCGGCGTTGTTCAATGCCCGATGGCACGGAATTGCTTGCGGGGTCCCGAATGTAACTCGCGAACTGGTGTTGAATTCGTTGATAGTCTGGTGTATCGTCTCGAAAACTACTACCCACGTTCGATCTGCTCCGACTCGGTTTTTGCGAACTGTTGTTGGTACTCTTTGATTCGAGTAACCTCCGATATTAAATCCGGGATCGCCGGAAAGTTAAAGTCGCGTTCCAACAGTGTTGGGATCGTCCCATATCGTTGGTATACATATTCAAGCAATTGCCAAACAGGGTCAGCTACAGCGGCCGCGTGCGTATCGACCCTCAAGTCCTCTGCTTCTTTAAAGTGTCCCGCGATGTGAATATAGGTTACTTTTAAGATTGGGAGGGAGTCAATGAATTCGTAAGGATCATATCCAAAGTTCACGCTATTCACGTAGGCATTGTTGACATCGAGTAAGAGATTGCAATCTGCTTCCGTAAGCACGGCATTAATGAATTCACTTTCGCTAAGTTCCTGACCCGGTGCGGCATAGTATGAAACGTGTTCAACGGCAATTTTTCGTTCGAGCACTTCTTGTACCGTTCGAATTCTGGATGCTACATATCTCACCGCGTCTTCGGTGAAAGGAATTGGCATCAGATCATAGAGATGACCATGATCACTACATGCACTCAGATGGTCTGAATACAGTGAGATGTTGTGTTCGTCAAGAAATGCTCGAACACTTTCGAGAAAATTTAAATCTAAGGGACTAGGACCACCGATAGAGAGCGACAGTCCATGACTGACTATTGGGAATCGTTCCGCGTACGTGCGAAACTCCCGCCCAAAACGTCCTCCTACATCAATCCAATTTTCCGGCGCGACTTCCCAGAAGTCGATGTTTTCGTCAACAAGTGCCGGCTGCTCTCGAAGAGCGCGAAACATACCACGACGCAGGCCTAGACCGGCACCTCGAATGGCTCGTTGCTGGGGCACAAATGAGAAACGGACGAATTGTAGTTCCGATTTTAAATCGGAACTACAATTCCTCAGTCAAAACGAATGTAGGTATTGAGGGAAGAAAAAGGAGATTACTCCTCGGTGGTTTCCTCTTCGTCTTCCTCGTCGGCGTCTTCGTCATCGTCGGAGTCGTCTTCTTCACCGCATTGACCTTCGCCACACCCGCCTTCTTCTCCACATTCACCTTCATCGTCGCCGTCGTCGTCGCCGTCGCCGTCGTCGTCGTCGTCGACGCATTGGGCTTCGCCACACGAGGGTTCGTCTTAGTGATCAGCGGGTAAAAA
>VXLL01000016.1 GCA_009841615.1 Gammaproteobacteria bacterium
GTCTGATCAAGATTCATACCCGCTAACCGAGTACTAATCAACGAGATGAGTTCGGCTATGCTAGACGCTTCTGCCGGGGCATACTTTCGACGAGTAGCCTGATCGAACAAGTTGATCAATCTAGCCTCATCCGCACCCCCAATGAGATCGTAGGCCGCTCGTAAGCGACTGACACCGTTTGAAAAGTTGCTAAAGAGGTCGCCGATGGACGCTGTTTTTAGTAAAAGGGGTATGGCTTGTTGATCAGAAGGTACCGACTCAGATCTAGAATCTGTCGAGTCGGAATCAATGTGTTGTACTGCACCTGATGCTGAGAGACTGACAATCAATACTAACAGCAAGAAAAATACAATAAATCCTGTGCTCCAACGGATCTTACTTGAGCTTAAACGAGCCAAGATAACTCTCCTCGAGGTGTTCCCTACTCAGTACCTATACCAAGAACGGTCACGTTTCGTAATAGTCCGCTAAAAATTATTTGTGGTGTCCTCGATATTTCTTAGTTAAAGACGCGTTCCAAAGGAATGTCCCTAACTAATGACTCTGTGCTCCTGAGGTTAAATTTCTCTGCAAGAGTAAATTTCGAAATGACTGTGTTCTTGATCGTGATTCGTTTGTAAATTTAGACTCAGTACCATCACATTTAGTTACGAATGACTGGCTAGGACTGTAGGTTTTACGATTCTACAAAATCTTAGAAACAAATCTAGCTTGAGTTACTTCACGTCAGGAGGAGAGTACAAAATTGAGCAAGATTCTTCAATTCTTACTCTCGACTCAATATCGAACATACGTGGATACATTCCACAGAATTTCCATATTATGCTCTGCTAAGAATAGACTCGTCGCTGAATGCAATCTATTGGACTTCACTTGTAACAAAATAGCGTGCTTAAACTGCTCGCAAATTTAGACGCTCCTCGAACATCAACTTGAAAGACCACTTAGCTATATTCGTATTGAAAATCTCGACCGACAATTCGGCGAATTTGTGCGAGAAGTATAGATTACTCACTGATTGACTTGGTAAATCTTTCTGAACGTGTCCCCCGGGGCAATCGAAAAGTTTGAACCGGTAATCTCGATATTATTCGACCCTAAACCTAATTTCTTCGAATTGAAACAAGCAGAGTATTAGTGAAATTATCCGAGAAAATGCAACGGTTGCATACCGAAACCGCGTTTGAAGTTCTCGCACGCGCCGAAGTTCTTCGTAGCGAAAATAAACCGGTGATTAACTTGGGTATTGGGCAACCGGATTTCAAAACTCCACCGCACGTGGTTGAGGCCGCGGTGCGAGCACTGCGCGATGGACACCACGGGTACACTCCGGCACCGGGAATCCTTCCTCTGCGTGAAGCGGTAGTCAATGACATCTTGACGCATCGAGAAGTTAGCGTCCACCCAGACCAGATTATTGTCGTGCCTGGTGGGAAAGTCGTACTGTTCTTTGCAATCCTCATGTTTGGCGAATCAGGTGCAGAGATTCTGTATCCGAACCCCAGTTTTCCTATTTATCAATCGGTTATTGAATTTTCTGGAGCACGCGCGGTTCCTATTCCCCTGCTCGAAAAAAACAATTTCGCGTTTTCTGCTGATGAAGTCCTGAATATGATCACCGAGAAGACCACGCTGATCATCCTTAACTCACCGGCCAATCCCACTGGTGGTACGGCACCCAAATCTGAAATTGACAAGCTCGTAGCCGGACTTCGAGAGTTTCCAAATGTAGCAATTTTGAGTGATGAAATCTATTCTCGAATTTGCTACGACCAAGAGCACGTCTCACTGTTAGCGTACCCGGCAATTCGAGACAGACTCATCCTACTTGACGGGTGGAGTAAGACGTATGCTATGACAGGTTGGCGTTTAGGCTATTCAGTATGGCCACCAGAGTTAATCGAACCTGCACAGCGGCTCGCGATAAATTGCCATTCCTGCGTGAATACACCAGCCCAATTCGGTGCTATAGCTGCCCTTGAGGGATCGCAGGACTTCGTCACTGAAATGAACCAGGCTTTTCTAATGCGAAGAGATTACTTAGTCAAAGCTCTCAATTCCATTGAGAGTGTCAGCTGTACGTTACCCAACGGTGCTTTCTACGCGTTCCCTAACATATCGCAACTTGGAAGAACTGCCGAGCAGATACAAAACGATCTACTGAACGACTGCTATGTGGCAACTGTCGCTGGTACTAGCTTTGGTAAGTATGGTGAGGGTTTCCTGCGGTTTTCTTACGCGGCTTCACTAGACAACCTGAAAGTTGCTGTCGAACGGCTACAGCGGTATTGCAACGAGTCTGTACTCCGAACGAATAACTAAGAGATAGATATGAAATTTGGCGTGGTGTTTCCACAAACAGAAATTGGTACAAATCCAGATGATATCGCCGCGTTTGCAACTGCGGCTGAAGAAATCGGGTACAACCACATCCTAACCTATGACCACGTCTTGGGAGCTGATACGACTAACCGACCGGATTGGAGCGGTGTCTACACCTCGGATGACATGTTCCACGAACCCTTCGTGTTGTTTAGTTACCTCGCTGCGATTTGTAAACGCATCGAATTCGTGACGGGTATTTTGATATTACCGCAAAGACAAACTGCCCTCGTCGCGAAACAAGCTGCTTGCTTTGACGTAATCAGCCAAGGTCGGTTGCGATTAGGTGTCGGAATAGGTTGGAATGCTGTTGAGTATGAAGCGCTAGGAGAGAATTTTCGAAATCGCGGGCGTCGTTCCGCAGAACAAATTGAAGTATTACGTCGTCTCTGGGCAGAACCAATAATCACTTACGAAGGAAAATGGCACAAGATTACCGAAGCAGGTCTAAATCCGCTCCCGAAAAACCGCAGAATTCCCGTTTGGCTAGGCGGTAGCGCGCCGCAAGTAATTAATCGAGTCGCCAAGCTTGGGGACGGTTGGTTTCCGTATTACAACCCAGATATTGAAACTCAGATTCAAGAGATGAAGGCCCAAGCACGAACATACGATCGGGATCCCAAAACTATAGGAATTGAGTGCGTATTAAGGGCGAACCGATCCAATCAGGATGCGATCGACCAGATTAAGCACTGCAAAGACATCGGAATAACTCATACGTCGGTAGTCACCATGAGTCGAGGCTTTGACACAGTACAGGAACACATCGATTCGATCTCTCGGTACATGAACGAGATCATCCAGGCGACCTGAAAGTACTATTTATAGGGTCTGGCGAACGACCGCTACCCGTACAATAAAATTGTGCCTTTATAGGCGGCCAAAGCATAGTCTTGACTAACGCGTCTATTTTCGCCTACTTAACACAAACGAAACAGAGTGAAACATGTCAATCAAGCCAATCTTCGATACGATAAAAGAAATTAAGCAAGACATTGAAAACTTGAGCTGCGAGGAACTCGCCCAGGAAATGGGAAGCGATAACAAGCCGCTGCTCGTGGATATTCGCGAAATGCAAGAACGTGTTGATTCCGGTGCTATACCAGACTCTGTCCATGCACCAAGGGGTATGTTGGAATTTTGGGCGGACCCTTCTAGCCCCTACCACAGAAAATATTTCAAGGAAGATAAGCGAATCGTACTATACTGTGCAGGAGGTGCTCGGTCAGCTTTAGCTGTCAAAGCGATGCAGGACATGGGTTTTTCTGATGTAGTGCATCTGAATCCTGGTTTTGTTGGTTGGGCTAAGGAGAAACGTCCTGTTGAAGAAACCGCAAGCAAATCACGTTGGATTCGGAAAATTCTTAAATAATCACAAATATAACACTAGTTTCACGTAATAGTCTTGCATACTGACGAAATAGTTCAAATCTCTGATTCGGGTTCGCACCCTCACATTGAGTTTGAACACGTCTATAAGAGCTACGATAACGAAACCCAAGTCGTTTGCGATCTCAATCTGAAGATTGAGGAGAACGAATTTCTTACTCTTCTCGGTCCTTCCGGTTCCGGAAAGACCACCTGTTTAATGCTCTTGGCAGGCTTTGAACCGATCAGTTCGGGCTCGATCAAGATTTTTGGACAACCCATTCAGGATATCCTTCCGCACAAACGGAATATTGGAATGGTTTTTCAGAATTACGCCTTGTTTCCGCATATGAGTGTAGGTAAGAATCTTGAATTTCCGTTAGAAGTGCGTGGAGTAAACAAGTCGCAACGTGAGGAACAAGTTCGACGAGCTCTCGAGCTAGTTCAATTAGGTGGGTTTGAAAATCGGAGACCATCCCAACTGTCTGGCGGCCAACAACAGCGAGTAGCTATCGCCAGAGCGTTAGTGTATGAACCAAGCATCGTGTTAATGGATGAACCATTAGGTGCGCTAGACCGTCGCTTAAGGGAAGAAATGCAGTACGAGATTCGGCGTTTGCACCAACAACTGGAAGTCACGATGATCTACGTTACGCATGACCAACAGGAGGCCATGGTGTTGTCAGACCGTGTTGCCGTTTTTCAAGATGGGCTCGTGCAACAGATCGCGAGCCCTGAGACGCTGTACGAGGAACCTGGACGTGTCTTTGTTTCATCCTTCATTGGAGACAATAATGTACTTTTCGGTGTGGTCAAAGAGATCGAAGACAACGAAATCTGCCATGTCGATTTAGACGGGGACAATCGAGTCCAAGCCCTTGCGGTAACTCATCACAATCCTGGCGACGAAGTGTGGCTAACGATTCGACCTGAACGAGTTAGTATTCGACCTGAGAAGGATGTGTACACCAATGACTTTCTAGCCAGCGTCAATGATGTGGTTTTTATGGGAGATCACTTACGCTTGAATGTAACCACGTGTGGAATTCGCGATTTTATTATCAAGATTCCCAACATCGTTGGGCACGGCGGTGTGTTGCCTGGGGACGAAATTCGCATTGGTTGGGCAGCGCTCGATTGCCGCGCGATAGCACGAGAACCCGAAATAGTAATTCAGAACAAAAAGGAGATTCAACAAAATGAAGAAAAATTTATTAGTTAGCTTTGCCTTCCTGTTTGTGTTCGTCTCAGCAAACGTATGGGCTGAGGGAGAACTCACAATCGTTTCTTGGGGAGGTTCTTACGCGAAGGCAAGTATCGACGGGATCTTTAAACCCTTCGAAGAAGAAACCGGGATCAAGGTGATTGTTGAAGACTATAACGGCGGCTTAGCGCAAATCCGAGCACAAGTCGAAACAGGAAACGTTCATTGGGATGTCGTTGATGTCGAATCGCAAGACGACCTCATTGCTTGTGATGAGGGGTTGCTGGAATACCTAGACGACCTTGAATTACCTGATGCACCGGATGGGACGCCGGCAGAGGAAGACTTTTTTGAGGATGCAAACGCTGACTGTAGTATCGGAAACATCGTGTGGGCTACGGTCATCGCATACAACTCGACAGGATTTGAAAGCGACCCACCATCAACCATGCATGACTTTTTCGACTTGGAAAAGTATCCCGGAAAGCGCGGCATGCGGAACACCCCTGAGGTAAATCTCGAGTTTGCTCTCATCGCCGATGGCGTACCACCAGAACAGGTTTACGAAACCCTGTCGACTGACGAAGGAATTGATCGCGCCTTCAGCAAATTGGATTCCATTAAGGACTCGATTGTGTTTTGGGTAGCAGGCGCGCAACCACCGCAACTGCTAGCAGATAAAGAAGTGGCAATGACTACAGCTTACAACGGGCGGATTTTCAATGCAATCAACTTAGAAAAACAACCGTTTGTCATTGTCTGGGACGGGCATGTACGCGACTACGGACAGTGGGTGATTGTGGCCGGTGCTCCAAATTTAGAAAACGCGAAGAAGTTCCTTCAATACGCTGCACGAAGCACATCGATGGCTGGGGTTTCAAATCGAATATCTTACGGTCCGTTAAGACATTCAGCTTGGGAATTGGTTGACAAACATGTCGAAACCAATATTGAGATGAGACCACACATGCCAACCGACCCAGAAAACTCTAAGAATTTTCTTGTTAACGACCCAGAGTGGTGGGCGGAGCACAGAGACGATCTCTTTGAACGCTTTACTGCTTGGGTAGCACGCTAACACTGTTGTACCGTATTGTTCGCAGAATCCTAGTAGTTAGACGAGCAAGATAACTCGTGGAACGCGCGATGTGGAATGTTGGCAAGGGAGTTCTGACACTCTTTGTCGTTCTAGGGTTCATCTTTCTGGTCGCGCCTCTGCTCGTCATTATCCCGCTCAGTTTTAACGCTGAGCCCTACTTTACGTTTACGGAAGGAATGTTGCGACTTGACAGCGAAGCTTATTCGTTACGTTGGTATCGGGCGATATTTGAGAGTGAAGAGTGGTTGCGGGCGATTCAAAATAGTTTCTTCATCGGGATATGTGCAACCATTGTCGCTACTGTCTTAGGTACACTGGCCGCGCTGGGACTGAATGACCCACGGATGCCTTTCCGTAGATTTGTCAGCGCACTCATTATCTCGCCGATTGTGACACCCATCATCGTGGTCGCGGTGGGATTGTATTTCTTTTATACGGACATTGGCCTTGGTCAAACGTATTTAGGAATCATCCTAGCACACGCAATGATTGGTGCTCCATATGTAGTGATCACAGTCTCAGCATCGCTAGCGAATTTTGACTATTCGCTCATGCGCGCGGCGGCTAGTCTTGGAGCAAGTCCGTGGACGGCGTTTAGACGAGTGCAATTACCGAATATTTCCCGCGGTGTTATCACGGGCGCATTGTTTGCCTTTATCAACTCGTTTGATGAGGTGGTAATCGTGTATTTCATGGCGGGAGTAGAGCAACGGACTATCCCGCGAGAAATGTGGTCCGGCATCCGGGAGGAAATTAGCCCCACAATCTTAGCTATTGCAACGCTTCTCATTCTCTTTGTAATACTTGTGCTGATTTCAGTTGAGTTGCTCAAGAGTTTCGGTGAAAAGCACAAACTCTCTGCAAATTAATATGTTGGCGCGACACGACAGAAATAGCAGATTTCGTCCCATCAGTTTAGCACTTCCTCTGGTTGCGTTTATTGTCATAACGTTTCTAATGCCCCTTGGAAACATGATCAAAGAGAGTTTCTACGATGCCGAAGTTGCAGACGCATTACCGCGGACTATACGACTATTGAATGACTGGGACGGAGTTGAGCTACCTGCTGAAGAGGTCTACCGCGCCATAGCAACAGAAATTGTCGTTCTTCAGGAAAATCGTACGATTGGAAGGATTGGAATTCGAGTTAATCGTGTAGTTTCTGGCACCCGGAGTGTATGGGGCAAAACCGCTAGACGGATCAAGGGGATTGAGACCGATGATATGATTACAGCCATGGTCGGAATCGATGAGCGTTGGAGCGATCTCGCACTTTGGCAAGGGATCAAGAAAGCTGGACAAAGATACTCAGCTAAGAACTACCTTCACGCCGTTGACCTTACTAGGGGTGATGATGGTGCGATCGTTCGAGTCGATGAAAAGCAACGAGTGTATAACACTTTGTACAGGCGAACGCTGTATGTCGCCACTGCAGTGACATTACTCTGTCTGGTGATTGGGTACCCGATCGCATATGCGATCGCACATACACCTCCGATTCTGTCAAAAATTCTGTTGCTTTGCGTTTTAGTGCCATTTTGGACATCTCTGTTAGCTCGAGCTACATCTTGGCTGGTATTGTTGCAGTCGCAAGGCGTAGTGAACGATTTATTGGTTTGGTTCGGCATTGTGCCGGATGATGGTCGGCTTTCGTTAATCCGCAACATGACGGGTACTCTGATCGCGATGACCCAAAATTTGCTACCTTTCGTGGTCTTACCGACCTATGCAGTGCTTAGTTCGATTCCTCCAACTTATATGCGCGCCGCGGCCTCCTTAGGCGCGAATCCTGTACAAGCTTTTGTTCGTGTGTATTGGCCACAGTCTCTACCGGGAGCCGCTTCGGGCTGCCTTCTGGTCTTCATTCTCTCAATTGGGTTTTTCATCACGCCAGCAATTGTGGGTGGCACTGACGGGCAGTTGATTTCTAACATGATAGACTACCAAATTAACAGAGCGAACAACTGGGGATTAGGTGCGGCGATTTCGGTAATCGTGTTGTTGAGCGTATTGATCTTGTACGTAGTATTTGACCGATGGGTCGGCGTTGATAGGCTAAAACTGTCTTAAGAGGAAGGAGTCTCTTGATCAATTTGTCTAATGTTGGATCTTAGCACCTGCCTCCTAGGTGCGAAGAGTTCTCTTGCGGGAACTGGCTCGATCGATTCCAGTACATCCGATCGAACGCCCCTGTTTTCTATCCAAGCATCGTATCTCGTATCTTCTTGAAATGCAATCCATTTGGGATCGTCTTCGGACCACCATGGTGGTGGTTGTAACCAAAGACGTGAATCAATACAGTCAATAACATCAAATATATAATCTATATTATTAAGGTATAAATTTATCTCTACTTGATCATAGCACGATAGATTATTAATAAACGTTGTCCATTCTGGATCGGACTCTGAAAACTCACCATTTTCGTACCGGGCGATCCACTTGAGATAGTCCGATCCGTCGACATTCAATCCGTTTTCTTTGACCTTCCATTCGTACAAAGCAAGATAGCGATCGACCCTTTCGTTACTAGATTCTCTCAGACGAGCAATTTCCATCGCTTGTTCCACACCTTTAATATCGTTCTTGCGAAATCGATTGAATGCAATGGCTAAAGCCGGTTCGCTAGATCGTGGACGAGTTTGCGCCCATCGCAAAAGAACTTTTTCCGCGTTGTTGAACCAACCCAAATCGGAATAAAGTAGAGCTAAGACCGGGACCGCTTCAGAATTGGGATATTGCCCCGCTAAATCAATCAGCTCTCGTAAAAAGATTACCAAGTTCTTTTTTTCTATGTAGCGAGACATAGATTGAACGACCATGGCAGGGTAATAGTCCGACATTAACGTTAACGTCTGTTCAACATAGTGTTCTTGAGACTCCGGTATCAATTCAGACAAGAGGAACATACTATAAGCTGTTTGTTGTTCTGCTGATAGCTCTTGGATTATTGTCAAAGCTCTCTCACTATTACCCGAATGAAATAAATGACTTGCGTGCAGAAACTGTTCGAAGCCTGTGGAGCTCATATTCGATGAATCGGAATCTGGGATGCTATTGTCGTACAAACCATCCGCTACTTCGGTCGTAATCGAGTCGAGAATTCTTTGGACCGCTTCAATTTAGGAACAACTTTTGAAACGTCTATTAAACGCATGAGCAATGTCCAAGAATCCGGTGATAAATCGGACACTTCGAACGTACCGGTCAAAATGTGTGTTGTACCGAGTTCGTTTAGAAAACCTCTAGACTTGTCTTTCAAAGCGACTGCTTCTTCAGCGGCATCGTAGTCCACGACAAATATCTCCCTGCTCTCTGCAAGGATTTCGGTAAGGTGTCGAGGGAGAGCTTGGGTTAGATGTTCAGAAAATTCTTCTGGTCCGTCGAACGGTAAGACCGCGAGAGTTATGAGTTTTGGAGCAGTTTTAGGTAGAAACAGAAAGTAGCCGACAATCGTAAGAATGACGACTGAAGTCATGAAAATGATAGTAAAGAAAAACGCGTGCGACTTCGTGTTTTCTTGAACCAATTCGTCCTTCATGAGGTTTTGAGAGCTTTCAAATCAGCTTAAATGCCGATTGCTCAACGTAGATTGGCTGTAGGAACAAGGAGATTTTTGACGATGGGTACTGAAACAGGATATCGTCAAATCACATATTAGTAGGACCGTCCAACTCTTCAGCGCGACGATTTGCTTCGCGCGCCCCCAGTCGGTCTACGTAATCAGTAAACACCGGTTTTGAGTCTAGTCTTGCATATTTCAATGCCCAATATACGTGTGAGCCAACATACACGTCTGCTGCAGTGAATTTATCCCCCGCTACAAACGCTGAATGTTGTAATGCATGCTCTAAGGCATTTTGTACTCGAGACAAGCTTCCGTATCCAACCATACCTTGTTGCCGATCTGTAAGTTCCACCTTCAACGTCTCGTTGGTGACAGCGTGTTCCACAGGACCAGCCGCAAAGAACAACCAACGATAATAGCTACCACGATCTTTAAGATCAGGCGCAAGTCCTGCTTCTGGAAACGCATCCGCAAGGTATGCACAAATTGCAGCACATTCGGTCACAACTACGTCCCCATGCTTAATCGCCGGAACCTTCCCCATAGGATTGATCGCCAAATATTCTGGGCCTTTCATATCCGGTCCGTATTCCACGATAACAGTGTCGTAGGTAGCATTTAGTTCTTCCAACATCCAACGGACCATCCGGCCGCGTGACATAGGATTGGTGTAGAGAGTAAGAGGTTTATTCAACAGTTTTTCCTTGGGGCTGTGTAAAAACGAGACAAAATTATAGGTTCAACTTCATGCCAGTTTCAGTGGTTTGCGTCGCCCCTGTCCAAGTACGTTCCTGAAGTGTTTGAAGTTTGGTCCCTTTACTCGATCACCGTTTTTTTTGATTCTCTGGCAGTGATTGACTCGATTGGTTGAACAACAGCTCCCGTCGTCGTTGCTCTTCCTCTGGTGTAAGATCCGTTTTCGCGAGTTCTTCTCCTAACAGTCGACCTCTCTGAAAACCTGGTCGTTCGCCCAATCTATCAACCCACTCCTTCACGTGTGGAAAAGTTTTCCATGTGTCTTCACCCAGGATTCGTTCAGACAGATGTGCCCAAGACCAGATCGCAATATCGGCGATTGTTAGCTCGTTCATAGCAACATATGCACTGGAGGCGAGTTGTCTGTTTAAGACACCATTCAATCGATCGACTTCTCCAACAAATCGCTTTTTACCATATTCCAACAGACTGAGGTCTGGTTCGATTTTTGGCGCGTAACTGACAAAGTGATTTGCATTTCCCATCATGGGACCAAGGTTCGCCATTTGCCAGTGTACCCATTGCGATACGTGGACTCGCCCTCTTGGATCGGGGGGTATGAACGTTTGCTCTTTAACGGCAAGGTATTCTAGTATTGCTCCGGATTCAAACACTGACAGCGGAGGCCCTCCGTCAATCGGGTTATTATCGACGATGGCAGGCATTCGATTATTTGGACTAATCTTCAAGAATTCTGGTTTAAATTGATCTCCGGCGCCAATGTCTACAGGAATTAGTTTGTATGGGGTTTCGCACTCTTCGAGCATTATCGAAATCTTCCATCCGTTTGGTGTCGGCCAGTAATAAAAGTCAATCAATTGTGTAGTCTCTGTTTCATTCAAAAACGCATATGTTAATCGGTTTTGAATACCCGATACAATATACTCCGCCTTTCGAAATGATCGCAATTTACCGACACTGATCTTTCTCTAGATGCGATTCTCGCAAGTGATCCAGTCGCGTCATTCGAAGTCTTTTCACGAACGTTTATGGAAAAATCAATGAATTCCGCAGTCAAGTCATTTCTACTGTTCATCTGCTTAATGTTGTCTTTATCCGCGCTCACGTGCGCATCAGGGTACGACAAAGAAATCAGCGCGAAATCTGAACTGCAGCGCTTAATCGACAATCACGCAGTGCGGACCGCGGTTGTTATGTTCGTCGAAAATGACTCTACTGAAATTGGAGTCGTGAAATTAGGAGAAATTTCTGATAGTAGACGCGAGCTTCCCGACGAAGACTCCACGGTGTTCGAAATTGGATCGATCACAAAAGTTTTTACCGCGCTACTAGTACAAACTTTGGTTGATGACGAACTCCTTCACTGGGACCGAACCATTAGCGCATGTTTACCGGACATCGAATTTGCCAATGAAGCCATAGCGAACGTGAGCTTGCGAGAACTTGCTACTCATCGATCGGGTCTGCCTCGACTTCCTACCAATTTCACAGAGACTGTAGTTCCTGGCAACGCCATGGATCCTTACGCGAACTATGGCGAGCAGGATCTTGTTGCGTTCTTTGAGTCTTTCGACCCACCTGAACTAAAAAAAGAACATGCCTATTCCAACCTTGGATTTGCTTTACTGGGTTACATAGTCGCGAAGACTCTCGATACCAGCTACGCAGAAGCAATGAACCAAAGAGTTTTTCAACCGCTTGAAATGAACAATTCCACAGCGATAGATTCGATCAAGGATCACTCTGAACTAGCAGCTGGTTACAGCAATACTGCAAACATGGATACGTGGAATTTCAATGTTCATGCAGGGGCAGGTGTAATCCGCTCAACAGCACGGGATATGTACAAGTTTATTCGAGCGAATTTCCTCGAAACTGATGATGCAATTCACCGCGCGATGCGTTCTATACGGGAACTGCAGTATGAAGCAAACCACGCGTTGGGATGGATTACCGAAACCAGCGATCAGGATACTACTATTTTTTGGCACAATGGCCAAACAGGGGGATATGCGAGCTTTCTCGCTATCGATCCAGAGGCTAAACGTGGTTGGGTGATTCTTACGGCCTCAACCGAGGCCGCCGCGATCACGAGAATCGGCGCTTCCTTCTACAGAGAAGTGGAATTACCCCACTCAGTCGATTTCACACCCTACACCGGCGTGTATAAACTCGCTGAAAACCAATACATGA
Organism: Gammaproteobacteria bacterium; assembly: GCA_009841615.1. GTDB lineage: Bacteria > Pseudomonadota > Gammaproteobacteria > Pseudomonadales > Azotimanducaceae > Bin55. The sequence continues at coordinate 12,532 of VXLL01000016.1, forward strand.
CCATATCGAATAAAGATGGACAACTACAAATACAAGTCACAGGACAACCTCCGATTGTTCTAGCACATACCAAAGACCATGTATTCGAGCTGCAAGCTCTGAGCTTAAAGGCGGATTTTGTACTGGGAGAGGATGGAAAAGCCACTACATTGAAGTGGTCACAACAGGAGGCTTCGATTGACGCCGAACGAGTTGACGACAGCTTCGGAGTCGCAATTAGAGAGGAAGTGTCAATCGATACTGAACTATTAGAAGCGTATGCCGGAACGTACCAGTTGCCTGAAGGTGTGGTTGCTACGGTCAAACACCTAAAAGAGCGACTTTTCGTTCAGGTCCCGGGGCAACCAGAGTTTCGGGTTTTCCCCATGTCCCCTACCCGTTTCTTCTACAAAGTGATTGACGCTGAGATTGAGTTTAAAAAAGATGACAGCGGCACGGTAACTGGTGTCGTGTTTCATCAGGGTGGAGAATACCTTGCTCCTCGGATCAATGACAAGGAGTAGTTATCGGAGGTTTTTTTGGTAGTTTCGGATGGTGTCCGATACTTGTGCAACTTGTCGACGCACACTCTCAGGATCAAAGGTCAGGTAATCTCCTTCGTTGTAGAGACACTCGCCTTCGACAAACGCTCTTTTCACGTCGCTCGCATGAGTCGCATATACCAAATGTGACTCTACATCGTACATGGGCAACTGATGTGCGTTTTTCAAACCCACTTGAATGACATCAGCTCGCATCCCTTCTCGCAACTTTCCAATTTCGTTTCCCAATCCAATTGCTTCCGCGCCCCTACTCGTTGCCATTTCAAGAACAACCTTCGCCGGTAAGACCGTTGGATCCTTCATTGTGACTTTTTGCAAATAAGCAGAGAGTCGCATTTCTTCCCACATATCAAGATCGTTATTTGTAGCCGCACCATCGGTGCCTAAGCCAACAGTGACTCCCGCATCCAGATACTTGGCGATGGGGGCAATCCCAGATGCGATTTTTGTGTTTGAGGTCGGATTGTGTACCACACCAACTTTGCGTTGAGCGAGAATGTCAATTTCTTGGGCGGTTGACCAAATCACATGAGCTGCGATGACGTGCGGTTCAAAGAAATCGATGCTTTCCAGAAAGTTGATAGGTGTATTTCCGTAAGTTGTCTGCGAATAGTTAGTTTCAAATTGCGACTCCGCTAAGTGAATGTGAACCGGTAACTCGTACTCTATCGCAAGATCCCGTAAATGGCTCAAGTGTGCTTGTTTTAGAGTGTAAATCGCATGACCGCCCAAAATCGGTTTAACCGTCGAGTGCTGACCTTTAGCTGACCACTTTTGAATAAACTGGTTGGCTTGCGTCCATTGATCGTCGATGTCTACAGCGTCATTTCTAGGTTGATCTACAACAGATGCAGAAATGAGAGCGCGTATTCCTAATTCATTTGCTACTGTCGCGGCCACGTCATGAAAAAAATACATGTCGACAAAGGTGGTTGTACCTCCTCCGATCATTTCCCAACATGCTAGCTGTGTACCCACACGAACAAATTCTTCATTCACCACCGCAGCTTCGATGGGATTAATGTGTTCATTGAGCCAATCCATCAGCGGGACGTCATCTGAATAACCCCGCAGCAGCGTCATCGCCGCGTGCGTGTGCCCATTCACGAGACCCGGAAGAACAACGTTGTCTATACCGGAGTATTCGACGTTGGAAGTAAATTTTCCTAGGATGTCGCGCGCAAAGCCAACAGCGACGATTCTTCCTTGGTCAATAGCAAGGGCACCTTCTGAAATTATCGGACGCGCGTCGTCCATCGTCAAAACATAGTCGCCAAAAATGATTTTTTCGACGAGTTGACGAGGACTATTCAATTGTGTGTGGGAATACGGTACCGTTGACCAAGAAACCGAAGAGAAACTCGTTCTGTCTTATCAGTCAGTTTCCTTCTCTTTGTCGTAGACTCGCTTCAGTGAAAATTTTTCGCGATTAGCGGTAACCTCTACTTTGACCTCGAGGCGATCACCCGATTCGGTTAATGAAAGTTTCTCTACGCCTTGAATCGCCTCTCTCGTTTTACTGATGATTAGCGATTGTCCAATCCAACCAACCTCCGTATACCAGCCGTCCCGCAACTGAACACCCCAGTTCAAATCTACATGAGGTGTGTCTTCGTACTGCAAGCCGATGAAGTTGTCGTCTTGTGCGATTTCAATGAAACTAGACTTCACCACTGGGAAGTCTTGCTCAATGAAAATTGCTGACGCAGTTGGATCACTTCTTCTTCCTTCGACAGAAGCTTGTCGCTCGGTGTCCCAAATCTTGTCAACATCCGGAGCCGGATCGCTCGCATCGACAACGAGATTCCAGCGTCCTGAAAGATCAAACGACTTTGGCGCTTCGTAGGTAATGCTGGCACAGCCCGTCAACACTAAAAACAGAACAGTGCTAACAATCCAAGTCAATACTGTCTTCATCGACACATGTCCCAAGGGTTCAACTACTTGTATTGTAACTGCTTTGTTCAATTGGGTAATCACAAGTCGCAGGGTTGCAGGCGATATTGTTCCGTACAGAGATATCGATACACTTACTAGTTGTTAGCCGACTATTTTGTCCTTCCAAGCTTTTGGACAATCTACTGCATGGTGTAAGGGTTAATGATTTGCAATTGGCCTACGCTGATTAACCAGCCGACAAGTGTAGGAATGAGTACTACTACAAGACACATCGGTATTGGTTTTTCGACCCACTTGTGCATCCCAACCACTCTGATCCATGCGATCAAAAGTGTAGGAATCGTGAGCGTCAATGCAAATACGTTCGTTCCAACACCAGGAATCCAGGCTAGTGGCGCTTGCCAACTATAAGGATCTAACGTACCAGACGAAATCGTCGGAAGAGTTGAAAGCACTAGGAATAGAACCATTGGCATTCTCGTCCACAGGGTGAAGCCAATCCAATCGCTCCATTGCTTCGTACATTGCATCATGTTCCCCGCGATGAGGAAGTAAGTCGCTTCGACTAACACAAGCAAACCAATCCAAAACAGTGCCATGGCTGGAGCAAAAACAGTTTCCACTTTTCTAGCTGATTGGATTCCATCTTTCGAAGTGAGCTCCTCTCGCTGCGCCTCCGCCTGTGCTCTCCGACGGGCCAATGACTCTTCAATTTCCTCTTCAGAACGGTCCCCTCGCAATACGGTTCGTTCGAAAGTCTCGGCGAATTGATAGGTGATTTCACTTGTACTCTCAAACGCCGCTTCGATCGTACGGAGATACTCTTCATCTGAAAGAAACCATGCTTGTAATGCTGGGAAGACGCAAAGGCAAATCACTATCGTCACTAACGGGGGCACTACCGGTATGTGCGAACGCATGGATTCAAAGACCGTTCCAGGGGAGACAAAGACTCTGAGAAGATTGATCACAAGTTAGCACTCCTTAGCGGAAGCATCAGCGTTGAAAACTTTAAAAAAAATTGAAGGGAGAGGTTTCTCTCTTGACAAACGGTTTCGACTACCACGCGGATTGACTATCTGTTTATTGTTTCCAATCCTATCTCTCAACCTCTGGTTAGACCCTACTATCGGGAAGATCGTAGTCGCAATTTTAAGTCAATAAGGCTATTAGCGCATCTACCATAACCCAAGCTTTCTGTCATTGTAACGGGACTTCGTCACTGAGTAAGGTGCGGTGAATTGAGAGGTTCAAAAATAGAATTCAATGCTCGTCAAAATAAATAGACACACGGTAGTCCATTCAGGCGAAGACAGAGTACAACTATGAACATCGGGTTGTGGCTCAGTTTGAATTTATTACTATAATATAGTACATGTTAATGGCGTATTGTTATCGAGTCTACCCTACGAATGTCCAGCAGCGGACTCTGCGCCGGCAGTTTGGTTCAGTGCGGTTTGTTTACAACTATTTCTTAGCACTCCAACAAAAACGGTTTGAGGACAAAAAGAAGCACTTATCGTTCTTCGACATGTGTCGCGAACTGGTGGAACTGAAACGCACTGATGACTATTCTTGGTTGTATCAGACGAACTCGCAGTCCTTGTACGAAGGACTCAAAAACTTAGATGCCTCCTATCAAAACTTCTTTCAAAAACGGGCCGGACATCCCCGGTTTAAGTCGCGGCGCAACGGACACCAGTCGATGGCGTATACGCAGGGTTCGTTCTTGGATGGGAATCACCTTCACATTCCGAAACTGGGTCGCGTCAAAATTCGACTCAGTCGATCGTTTCGCGGGAAGATCAAAACGGTTACGTTAAAGAAGACGCCAACCCACAAGTACTTCGTCTCGATTCTGGTCGATGATGGGAAACCAATGCCAAAACCGATCAAAGAAATTACTCATGTAAGCGGTGTGGATCTGGGACTCAAGGATTTTGCGACGGTGGCTAGTGAGACGGAGACCACCAAACACGAGAATCCCAGGTTCTATACTCAGCTCCTGCCCAAGCTTCGACGCGAGCAACGATCGTTGTCGAGAAAGGTGAAGAGCTCCCATCGTTATCGTCAGCAACGCAAGAAAGTCGCGCGACTGCACGAGAAGGTCGCGCATGCGCGTCAGGATTACCTCCATAAATTATCGACGAAGCTCGTCCGCGAAAACCAAGCGGTGATCGTCGAGAACTTGAATGTGCGCGGTTTAGTGAAGAATCGTCGATTGGCGAAACACATCTTAGATGTCGCATGGGGTGAGTTTGTTCGACAGTTGGTATACAAGTGCCAGCGGACGGGCAAGCACTTAGTAAAGGTGGATCGTTTTTACCCTTCCTCGAAGACTTGTTCTGAATGTAGCGTGAAGAACGAGGAGTTGACCTTGCACGACCGCGTCTGGATGTGTCCGAGTTGCGGGGTTGAACTCGACCGAGATCAGAACGCGGCGCAGAACCTTCGTGCTGAGGGTATCTACCAACTTACGGAGATGAGGTACATCTTCGATAATCGTCGAGAAGACGTTAGACTGGGTGCTCGGAGCTTTCTTGCATTGCTCCGGAGTACGCAGCAGTCTTCGATGAAGCGAGCGGGCTCGGCATCTATGCCAAGCTCCGAAATGGCTCAAATTTCAAACTGAGCCACTACCGCAATCAACTCAGACCAATTTTGATATGTCGAGACGTACAAGCTATGATTCAGTTCTATGTTGAACCTTTGAACTTTCAAATTGTGGACAGAATGGATGATATTGGCTTGAGCGGTTGGACAGCTATAGCTCGAGATAACTTTGAAATAATGCTTGCGAGCCCATCCTATATCCCTGCACCAAACGACGAGGAATCTGTACTAAACCAAGTAATTCTGTATGTGGATGTAACTGCGTTGCTTGAGTTACGCGAGGAGATTCGCACTAAAGATTACCCTGTTGGTAAAATCGAGAATCGCTTTTACGGAAATCGAGAATTTGAACTCCTGGACCCAGAGGGTCATAGGATCATTTTTGCAGAAAAAATCGAAGGTCCCGAAAAATGAATAAACGAATGCAATCTTGCCTCTCTCAGTTTGAATGCAGAGACTCAAAACAGAGTGTTCGTCCGTCCGGGTCAGTCAAGAATACCTGCTTCATGCCATAAAATTCTATCTTGGGTGGCGATACTTCAATCCCACGTTCTTGCATTCGGTGATAGATGGCATCTACATCGTCAGTGATGAAGTACAACTGAATCCCTTTGTCTTCACCGATTGTTTGTTGAGTTTCTGAGTCGGTAATTTGCTGTAACATTAACGCCGCATTGTGAAATTCGACACGACACCACTGAATGTTCTTGTTGGGTTTCCACGTTTCCGAAATTTTGAATCCAATTTCTTCATAGAACCCTATTGATTTATCAATGTTTTTTACCCAAAGTAATGGTACAACTGTCATGGTCGATACATCAGCGATATGTGGCATAGTCATCCTCGTAATTTACAGTTTCAATTGATTCACGACTTCATGAAGTTTGTATCTAGTTAAACCAACTCAACAAAAAAATTCTAACCTCCGTGACTGACGACATCAACAGAGCGCAAAAAATGTTTGCGCATTACTCGAACGCGATGCAAACCACCGCGAACTTACTAGACGCAAACTTTCAACGTGCGGTGGACGTTCTTGTACAGCTCGACGCACTACTAGTGTTAACTGGTTTGGGTAAGAGTGGTTTAATTGGGCAAAAAGCAGCAGCAACCTTTTCTAGTACGGGCACTCGAGCAGTCTTTGTGCACCCAGTAGAAGCACTACATGGGGACTCTGGCGTTATTGAACCGAACGCAGCATTACTGGCGATCTCCAAGGGCGGCGGCAACGTTGAGACGATTGAGTTTGCAAGGCAGTTTAAATCGGTAGCACACGGCCCAGTGATCACGCTTACTGAACCCAATTCCAACCTCGAGTCCTTTGGTGATATTGCACTTCACATTCCTAAATTACCCGAGATTGACGAATGGGACTTAGCGCCAACTACTAGCACCCTAACCACGATGAGCGTGTGCGATGTACTAGCGATTTGTGTTCAACAGCGACGAGGACTAACCGCCGAACACTTTGCGCAATTTCACCCACATGGAACGTTAGGAAAACGGCTACTCCTTCATGTTCAAGACTTTATGGTGTCTGGCGAAGCCTTGCCGCTACGGCCGATTCACGCAAGTTTTTCAGAGATTCTTTACGAAATTTCCTCTAAAGGTCTTGGGGCGGTAATCCTTGTGAATGCCGATAGCCATTTTTTTGGAATGATTACGGATGGAGACATTCGACGGTTACTGGAACGAAACGAAGACGTAACTAAACTTAGTGCACAAGAGTGTTTTCAACTTAGTCGACGTGGCACCGATTTACCTCAAGTAACACATGGTACGACCACACCGGAAACAAAAGCGATCGATTGTCTTCAACAAATGCAAGTTGATCGGATCACATCGTTAGTGGTACTGAAGGAGGACAAACCGATAGGGATCATCCGTTTGCAAGACCTAATCGCAGCGGGACTATAGTTACCCGACGGCAACAACTTACGGTTAGTTCAGTTGTCGAGGGCGGTATTCAAACCCGTCAAATTCGTCAAAGTAGTACACAACGTCTGGATGCTCAATCCTACTCTTGTTTCGGCTAAGCGTAAGGTGGCGCTGCGCAACATAGGTCGCGCTATTACTGCCATGGACTAATACTCCGTACCAAGGTTTGTTTTTCGGTGGTTTCGACTTTGCCATCTCGTCGTACCATTCTTCAGTTAACGAAAATTCTTCGTCGCAATGGTAGACTACACCACGATAACCAAACCGAACATGCTCTACAATTTGACCCAAATGGAATATCATTTATATTTGTGGACTTCGATGTTGTGTATTGAAATGAAAAAATTGCTGCTTCGGAAGGTACTCTGCATCAGTGCCTTGTTAGGATTGTCTTTCACTACCACGTTATACGCTAATGTGGACAAGAGTATTACAGGAACATGGATCGTTAATGAAGAAGCCACCGAGACTCTTCAGAATAGAGTACGAAGATCAAGCACTACTGGCGACGCTCTTGGAACCGCAGCGACAGTAGTTTTAGGGATACCCAGACCGGCAAACAGTGGTCCTTCCGGACCAAATTCTACATTAAAGTTCCCTGTAGTCTTAGAGTGTGAAGAAATTTCGTTTGAAGTAGACGAAGAGTCAGTCAATGCATCGTGTGCAAGCGGAGTAACTCGAGAGTTCTTAATCGGTAAGATACATGGTCGAGTGACCCGTTTTCGACGCGACATCCTCACAGAGTCGTACAGTTCGACGAGCCGCTCTGTGAAGCATGATATTAGGGTCGATAAAGACGGCAATCTTGTCGCTAAAGTGAAAATAAAACCAAAGAACGGCGTGTCACAAACCTACGTCCGAGTTTATAGTCGTCCTCCAGAGCCAGAATCCCAAACGGAAGAAGAACAAGTCGAAGCAGAAGTGGAAACAAAGGAAGACCAAGAAGATACTTAACGCTCAGCAGGTCTCAACTTTTTCTAGTCTCGAAAACGACATTTTCCAGTACGGATACGAAGCTTAAAGCTAGCCAGACCGTCGCGTCCACTCACCTTCACGCGTTTCAGTTTCAATCGCTCGGCATCCAAGTCTAAACTGATACCCTGCTCGGTGGTCACTGCAAATTGAAAACCGGCTCTGTCTACCAACGCTACGTGACGATCTTCAAACAATCCAAATGGATAGGCAAAAGAGGGCACGAGGGTACCAAATGTCGCCTCTAATACGGTACGACATCGCTCTATCTCGATAAGACACTGTTGATTGTCTAAATGCAGCAGATTCGCGTGTGTCACCGTATGGCCACCGAGTTCCCAACGCCGCGAACTCTTCATTTGGGCAACATCTTCGTCTAGCAATTTCGGTTCCGCCATTAGTTCTCTATCATCATGATGTTCTTTCTTAATTGAAGACCAATCTCGGTCATGTCGGTCGGTGACTAAGTACAAAGTAGCCTTCGCGTCATACTTCTTCATGATTGGGTCGGCGGTCAAAAAGTTGTCGCGATATCCATCGTCAAAAGTTAAGGCAACTTGTTTCCGCCTTGTGTCTTTCTCTAGTTCAGAGACAAAGACAAATTCCCATCCGTTTTCTTTCAACCAATTTAGTTGGCGGTCAAATTCGATAGGATCAACGCGAAGCTTGTTGTATCTAGCTTTTCGTTTGTGATGACTGATCATGTGGTACATCAACACGCGCGGATTGTTATAAGAAATAGTTGGTCGCCACCAAGCAAATTGAAAATTGATGTAGAGTAGCAAAACGATGCCGAAGGCAGAGCAGAACACCAGCGTCAGCATATAAGTTCCGCGTACATCGCAATCGTCTTTTCCCGCATTGATTGCAGCGTCAACTCATGAGGTTCTATGGGATGTTTTCCAGAGAGAAGATCTCTGATTCGATCTGCTGCTACTTGAGTGTTGCCTACAGGCACCGCGCCGGCTGGAAACAGTGCTCGTAGGAGTTCACCTACACCTCCATGATCGTATCCGACGACCGACACGCCTAGTGATAATGCTTCGAGAACGCTACGACCAAATGCCTCGGGTGTGGCCGAGAGCGACACAACGATATCGCTCAAAGATACTAACTCTCGAACATCAGATCGATGACCAAGAAAGTGCACGGATGACCTTAATGTTTCAGATTTTTGAACTCTTTCCTTAAGTTCTTTGTGTAACTTAGGGTGTTCTTTGGACGCGCCTCCGATGATGAGTCCAATTGCGGGAACACTCTTCTCATGCAACAATTCAATGATCTCTAAGAAGTCGTGATGCCCCTTCAATCGAGATATTCTCCCCACTAGTGACACGACAGGAGAGCCATGGGTTTGATGCTCCTGACACCACCTACTCCAATCTTGAATCCAAGCGGAGCTGGGTTCAACCGTTGGGTTATATTTCGCCGAGTCGACTCCTCGCTGGATCACTCGAATATGCTCGGGGGCGACACTTTTGTAATTGTCAAGTAGGTAGCGCTTTGCGGTATTCGATACCACTTCAATTCGTTCACCTTTAGTGATGATCGAGCTATACCTTGAAACTGAGTGTAGTCCGTGCACAGAAGTTATAAAACGGGGTCGGATTTCCTCTGGTAGCAACTTTATCGCAAGATAACACAACCAACCAGGCAAACGCGACCGACTATGAACGATGTCTGGTCGTGTGGTGTTTAGATATTTCCTCAACTCCCACAGCCCGTGAAGAGCTCGCAAAGACTTGGATCCCACCGATTTCTTAACGTGAATAACACCGATCGCGGTCAGTTCTTCGACGAGGGGCCCCCCTTCTGATATCACAATAGCCTCATGTCCCAATTGTTTGAGATAAGCCGCAATCTCTATCGTGCCTCGTTCCACTCCACCACCGTGTAACTGTGGTAATACTTGTACAACTTTCACAAAAGGTTTACGCTTGGAGCGCAATCGCTCTTATTGACCGTATCTGGATGCAGTATGCAAAAATTCGAGCTCTTCTGGTGTCGAACGACGCTCAAGTATTTCGTTTCGATGAGGAAATCGACCAAAACGACGGACAATCTCATAGTGTTCTTCAAAGTATCGCAAGCTCTCATCAACGTACTTGTGCCATTGTTCGTCGCAAACACTACGCAGATTTTGGACTATGTGGATTCCAAACTCTTGATCTTTGAGCTTCTCGCTATGTTGAAACGGGTGGTAAAAGAACAGTCTACCTGGTACTGTCATCTCTTGGTCCAACCCGTGGCTAATTCCAGAGTAAGCGATGGCTATAGCCTGCTCATCATGTACGAATGCTTGAGGCTTTTTCCGAAAGATTTGGCGCGTGAACTGGTCTAGTACTAAAACTAAAGCAAGTACACCAGAACTTGTTTCAGTCCAATCCTGACGTTGTCCAGTCACGATCTGTTGAAGCAATGCTCCAAATTCTGTCTTGATTTCTTCATCTCTCTCGGTAGAGATACTATACCAAATTTTGCTTCGAGCATGAAGTTGTTCAAGGTCCTGTTCTGCACCGTCGAACCAGTAATCCAGCACCTGCTCCGGTGTGTAGTCATGTTGTGAAGCTGAGTTCATATTCTTGTTAATACGTACGCGAAATCAAAGAACAATTTTAGAATCGAGAAGTCTAACGCGGTTTCATGAATCATCATAATATCAATTCCTTGCAAGGAATCCAATTGACTTCCCCTCTAACCCTTTCACAACGACTTGCCAAAGTTGGTACTTCGTTTGCTCGCACGTTTGAGTCTCTAGCTTACCGAGACTTTCGATTACTTTGGTTTGCTAGCCTTGCATCTTCGCTTGCAATCCAAATTCAAATCTATGCTCGTGGATGGTTAATTTTCGACCTGACCGATTCAGCGGTTGCTCTCACCTGGGTGATGCTCTCATTTTGGATTCCCTCGTCGGTATTTTCGTTTTTAGGAGGCGCACTCGGAGACCGAATCCGCAAGAAAACCATCATGGTTGGCGCACAAGTAGCGAGCATGTTGTCAGCGCTGACATTTGGCACTCTAATTCTGATCGGAGATGAAAATGTGCCCTTTTGGTATTTCATCGTTTTTGGCTTCTTCAACGGTACGATCTTGGCATTGAGCATGCCGACACGAACCGCGGTGATGCCTGACCTTGTCGCTCCAAGACACTTGACGAATGCGTTATCGCTCTCTGCGTCCACTTTTAACCTCTCTCGAGTAGTTGGCATTGCTCTAGGCGGACTCCTGTTGTCAATGATTTTCTTACCGCTGTTTTCCCCTACCACTAGTGTTGGTTTGTTGTTCTTGTGTATCGCGATTTTGTATGGTTGTTCGATTATTGGTACACTGCTTATTCACTACCAAGGAAACCCCACACGAATACACAAAAAGTCTTTAGCTCGTGATTTCTGGGAAGGTGTCGTCTATTTACGAAACTCTCGCGTCGTTGTAGGATTGCTCCTCATGGGACTAATCCCAACGATGTTCGGTTTTAGCGCGCAGTTCCTGTTGCCAGCTTTTAATGGACGACTATTTGAAGGTAAGAGCGAAACGTTGAGTGGTTTGCTCGTGGCTTTAGGTGTCGGTGCAGTGTTAGGATCTCTGACGATTGCACGATTCGGGGAAGTCGATCAAAAAGGTAGGTTGATGTACTTCTTGGCATTTTTGTGGGCGTTCTTCTGGGCAATCTTAGCACTAAGCACAACATATTGGGTAGCTCTTATTGTGCTCGCGTTGGTAGGGGCGAGTAGTGCTGGGTTATCCTCTCTCAATATGAGCGTTCTACAACTCATCGTTTCTGCGAAAATGAGAAGCAGAATCATGGCGATCACGTGGGCATGCTTTGGTTTGATGCCCATTGGTATGATCCCCTTAGGATTTTTGGCCGAAAAAATTGGACTCCAAACAGCGTTTCTATCTTGTGCGGGATTGATGTTTGCAGGAATAGTCTGTACCCACTTTGTCGCGCCTGAAGTTGCAAAAATTAAACGCGGACACAAGGATCATGCGACCACCGTTCAGCCTTCGCAGCCTCACGAAAGCGAAGACTGGACCGAACCCAGAGCAACTCCGGCTACCAAGTAAATGTCGCTCGACTCGATGACCCCACCTGAACTGTCGTCGAACTCAAGAGTTTGTGTGATCGGCCTTGGTTACGTCGGTCTTCCCATGGCTATTACGTGTAGTAAGATCTACCCAACCATTGGGTTCGATACATCGGCAGAGAGAATTGCCACGTTAGAAACGGGAGTCGACAATACAGGAGAGGTCGAGTCCAGTGAAATATCCAATGATCAGCTCAAGTATACAAACTCACTTGAAGACTGCGTAGATTGCGACATCTATATCGTCACTGTCCCCACTCCAATCGATGCGAATAATGAGCCAGATCTCTCTATGCTGATCACTGCTAGCGAATCTGTAGGTCAAGTATTGCGACGCGGTAATGTCGTCGTGTATGAGTCCACGGTGTTCCCAGGTGCAACTGAGGAACTGTGCCTACCAATCATTGAAAGCTATTCAGGATTGACCTTAAACGTCGACTTTTGGGTCGGTTACAGTCCAGAAAGAGTTAACCCCGGGGATAAAGAACATCGTCTGGAAAACGTCACCAAGGTAACATCGGGGTCTAACGAAGAAGCCGGGGATTTCATTGATTCGTTCTACAAATCGTTCGTCCAAGCTGGGACTTACCGAGCCCCGTCTATACGAGTTGCCGAAGCAGCAAAGGTGATCGAAAACATTCAACGCGATTTAAACATCGCATTTGTCAATGAACTAGCCCAGCTCTTTGATGCTCTCGACATTGACACGGGTGAAGTGCTTGCAGCCGCTGGAACAAAATGGAATTTCATGCGTTTCCAACCCGGGCTAGTTGGAGGCCATTGCATCGGAGTCGATCCCTACTATTTGACCCACAAAGCTCGAGAGATTGGGTTTCGACCCGACGTAATTCTTGCAGGTCGAAAGATCAACAACGCGATGCCAGCATGGATTTCACAAAAGATAGTCCAATTGCTCTCAGAGCGCAACAAAGAACCAAAAGCTTGTACTGCACTAGTGTGCGGGATTACTTTTAAAGAAAACTGTCCTGACACACGAAACAGTAAGGCAGTGGAACTCGTCTCCCTGTTACGAGCTGAATTAACTACGGTAGACGTTTATGATCCCGTTGCATACGAGTACACGAGCGATATCGAGGACGACATTCAGTTGACCTCACATCCAAAACGAGGTTCTTATGATGTAGTAATTCTCGCCGTCGCGCATGACGTTTTCAAGGAATCAGATATGGACACCCTACTTGGATACGGTACGAGCGATTGCGTAGTGTACGACGTAAAACATGTCCTTCCCCCCGATCGAGTAACTTCTCGACTATGAGAATTTGTTCGTAGGTAGATCACGAAGTTGATCTCGAGTTTGAACTCGAAAACTCTGTCGTAGTTTACGACGGTTCTTTACAAATTTAGTTCTATATTCGAGCGTACAGAAAGTCTCACTTTTCGAGACTAGACCTCTCCTCGGCTTGCTTTAAACTCCAAGTTTGTTGTAAATTTAACCAAAATTCGGGCGAGGTTTTAAAGAATCGCGATAGAAGGAGAGCTATTTCCGGAGAAACGTTTCTTCTTTCGTTAACGATGGACTCAATACGATTTACTGGAATGTTTAGAGCGAGTGCTAACTCGATAACCGAAAGACCTCTTACTTGCAATTCCTCGGACAAGATCTGCCCAGGATGAACTGGATTCATTTTGTTTTGCAAAACCATCCTAACCTCATCTAAGACATTTGATATTTCAAAATAATTGGAAGAGAATATAGCCGACAAAAGTTGCCTAGGGAATTCTAGGCCGTACCCGATACATCCTCGATAATCGGTAATAGCCCAACCTAGAACGCATCAGTTAGAACTGACTCTCTTTTTCAAGCACTCGAACGTGCCCTTACTCGAACTAGTTCAAATGATTCTTGTTAGAATCGTCGTTTTGGTCAACATATTGCCGCAGGTAATTGACTTGATTTGTAGTTAAGCTTCCACCGTATCGTTCATGATTCCTTAACATTCCTTGAGCTACCAAGCGCCGAGCCTTTTCTGAAGGCAATTTTGGTACTGTCTCGAGTAACTCAATGAGATCATCTCTCATCGCGAAATAAGTCACGGTGTTGAAATACCCAACCTGCTCTTCGTCAGAAAAACCTTCTATCAGTTCAACCACCTCTTGCCATCGATGTTCGAGCGCGAGTGCTGTTCCTACCGAAGTAAAGGAATCTATCCGTGCACTTTCGGGAAGTCGATCCAATGCAGCCATAGCTAATTCCAATTCACCCCCGTCCACTACATCGTCAATTACACGATCGGCGAACCCCCGCTCCGCATAAACGGACTCCGGCGCTTGAGACAAAGCAAACTCTAACGCTGCTTCTGGATCGATCTTGACGAACTCCCGTAATCCCATCCAGAGCAACCATGCTTGATCCCACGTATCCTCAGTAGTGTTTGCTGTAACCCAATTCACCGCTGCTTTTGGATCGCTTGCAGCCCATTCACTGATCAAACTTTCTTGTAAGTCCAAGACATCGACCCCTACTACCGACTCATAATCAAACGTTCTATTCAACGCTTCTTCTGGCGATTTTTTGACTAATTCAAGAAGTGCTGAATAAGCTGCCCATGCTCGTTCACTTCGAGGAAAGGACTCAACACGCGTGAACAATCCCTCAAGATCAACCTCGGCCCATATCCTAAAAATGTCGTGATAGTAGAACTTATCTTTGAACTCTTCAAGACTTGATATCGATTCGTAAGCAGTGCTGGGATCTAAAGGAACCCAAGCCTTCACCAGGGGATAGATAACCGAATTTCGTGACTCTGCCGGTAACGATTTAATCACGGAAAAGAATTCTATCGGGTTTGATTCCGCTTCCTCCAACAAGAGGTCGCTGAACCACCAAATACTGTACTCAATCAAAGGATCGAAACTTTCATACCCGTTCTGCTGAACCATTGTCCTTGCAATCTTCTGAATTAAATCACTTTGCAACTGGTCATCAACGTCGTCCTGAATA
Source organism: Gammaproteobacteria bacterium (assembly GCA_009841615.1). Classification (GTDB taxonomy): domain Bacteria; phylum Pseudomonadota; class Gammaproteobacteria; order Pseudomonadales; family Azotimanducaceae; genus Bin55. Next base: position 27,546 of record VXLL01000016.1, read on the forward strand.
ACTAATTGAAACGCATCCAAAGGCGAATCTAGAAGTGTGATCGCTTCACGTTCTCGAAGCAAAGTGAGTATTGATTCTTCAAAATCGTGTTCAGCTGCTAATGTCAACCAACGATCATTCGATAATTCGGTTCGTGTATTCAACAGCGAACGAATTGCGGTTTCGCGTAGTGCTGCATGAAGTTCCATACTCGTTGCGAAGGAATCTTCAATATTGATGAGTGACCACTCACTGAACACGACGGGGACGAGCTCCGTCCATTGAGATCTTGGCATTTTCCACACCTGTTCCAATGCATGTTTTGGATCCCTTCTTGATAATTCGCCAATGAGGAGGGTCTGAATAGTACTACGTTTCGATCGCGGCTCGAGATTTGTAGTTTGTCGGGCTAGTGCAGCCATCTGTTCCTTGCTCAATCGATCGAATTCCGACACAATCTCAATCATGGAGTCCACTCTAGATAATTTCGCTAGCTCGGGGGAGAGTTCGTTCTGAACCGTTATTTCTTGGGTTGCATTCGGTTCTTGATTCGCAGAGATAGAGTCGGAGAGAGTGCTTTTAGATCTATCACCATCCGACCAAATTACAAAAGCAAGACTGCCTAGGGAGCCAATGGCAATTCCCAAAACGATACCGACCATGACAAGCTGTTTACGTAATGTAATTTGTGAATTGAAGTTTGGGTCTTTGCCATGCCGACTCATTCTTCTTCCTCCGTCGTCGAGAATTGTTCCAGGTATGCGATTTCTTCAACCGACAGCAACTTTCTGAGATTATTCCTACCCAATGCCTGATTCGCCATTGCCGATTGTACAAGCTCGTTGGAGAAAGTTGAGAATCTATCTAAGAAATCGTCGGCATCGACCAAAACCCATTGATATGCTATGTTGTCAAAGTATTGAACCTGTAGAGCGTTAGGTAATTCTCTTCCTAGATCGATGGCTTCATCAATTCGCCTATTTCGAACCAATTGTTCGCCTATTTCAGAATGTCCTAAGTGGGTTTGGGGTTCGCCAAGTTGCGCCAACAGGTCGCGTGCGGTCTCAAAGTCACCTTTGAAAGCGACCCTACCAATGACAACAATCGGTAGGGAACTCCAAGTACCTACATTCTGAGGATCGTCGTATTCAATCGCTAGGGCGATGGCTCGTTCGGGATCAGTCTCTGCCAAGTCTCGAATGCTAGATCTGAGAAGTGAACGTTGAAAGTCACTACCCTTTTCGGTGTTCTCTACCACCCAATCCAAGGCTGCCGACAGGTCATGATTATTCCATCCCATCACTAGCATTTCTATGGCACGGTTCGTGTTCACCTCTAACCCTTCCAACTGTTGTAGAACATCAAAAGCAGCGTCGATGTCGCCATCCAGTGCAAGACTAAAAATAGCTTGGGACAACAAATATCCACGATGACCTTGAGGAAATTTGTCTACCTGCCGTACGAGATGTAAAGGATCATCCGACATCCCATACCAAATCATGTCTCGATATAGTTCTTCGACATATTCATCTTGATCCAATTTCTGAAGAGCGGCTTGTGCTCCATCAACATCAATTTGCACCCAACGACCAAGAATGGACGCTCGTAGTGAATCACGCAGATCCTGATATTCATTCTCCACCAATTCCCACGTGAAAGGTGGGTCAAATTTGGCTAACTGACTCACGAGGTTGTAAAAATACCGCCAACTACTCCTACCTCCAGGGTCACTATTGGTTTGAAGAATTTCTAATAACCGTGGAAAGGCGTCGGTACCCTCAGTGCTGAGCCAGAGTTCCGTAACTTCATCGAACAGATCCAACTGATCTTCGTCAGGAACTTCATCTGTCAAGGTGATTTCGAACGCTTCCCTGGGGTTAGGCATTGCTCTTCGAATTCTCACTTCACTCAACGCTTGTTTGACCTTTGGCTCAATTCCTAAACCTTTCGCGAACTCAAGCGCTTGTTGGTGGGCTGCATTGTTTAATTCTGAAAGCGCACTAGTGAGTGCTAACATCCTTAAATCTCCCTTTAGTGTCGAAGCAGCAGACAACGCATCTTCTAAACTCTCTGTAGCCCATCGTGACATCAAGGTGGGAATTAGTTGTTCCTGTTTGAAATAATCGAGGCTACTGATAGTTTCGAAGGCGATCTGAGGTTCGAGTTCAGCTAGACGATAGATGAATATTTGTTCTAAGGTCTGGTGTTGTCGATTCGTGCTCTTCGACGATATATGTTCAAACAGTTCTGCCAATGATTGTTGGTCCATTCGTTCGACACTAGGCAACAGTTGGACGATTAGAGAAGTAGGACTTTGCGTTTCGGGAGAATCAATGGAGTCGTAGACTTGGCTAATTTCGGTAGCCGACATAGGCTCGAGAATTGGACCGTTGTCGTCTGGCGAAACAACAGCAATATCCTGTGATTTGGTAGGCCAGAAACTATACACCAAGAAAAAGACTACCGCGGCTAGAACCGCCCCGATGATCATACTGCCGAGGAATTGAAGGGATTTATTCATCGGTTCACCTATCAAATTCAGATCAAATTGATTTTATTGTTATGTCGAGTTTAGGTCTCAACCACAAGTGTTGAACCTTGAAGTTCAATTCACGTTCGACATCTAAGTATAAGATGCATATGTTATGGGAAGGGTTTCCGTGACATTGGAATACCCTAGAGTGAGCTTCGAAAGACTTCCTTACTCTACTTAAAATTTATTCGCTGAATTAACGTTTTTTCTATAGCCACAGTATTGGAGGGGTGGCTGAGTGGACGAAAGCACTGGTTTTGAAAACCAGCGAGGTTAACTACCTCCCGGGGTTCGAATCCCCGCCCCTCCGCCACTTTCAAATCGTACAACTAATCGCTCGCACAGAATTTTGAACACAACAACAATCAGTCTATTGGTTCAAGGCAGTCCCTTCAGTTCACACGCGTGCGAGCAGGCTCTGGAGTTCGCAAAAGCCACTATTCGCAATCAGCATAAACTCTACCGTGTGTTTTTCTACAAAGACGCAGTGTTGATAGCCAACAGATCCCACAAAGTTCCTTCGGATGAAAGCAACATTCAACACGAGTGGATCGAATTCGCTTCGCAGCAAAATATTCAACTCTGTGTTTGCGTAGGTGCTTGTGAACGACGAGGAGTCAACAATCAACAGGGAACAGATTCCAGAGAAGGCTTTGAGATAGTAGGTCTCGGCCAACTGACAGAAGCCATGTTCGAATCCGACCGTTTGGTGACGTTTCAATGACTAAATCAGTTCTGTTCACGGTTCGAGAAAAGCCTGGCATCCTAGCAAACGAGACCATTGATGCCGTCCTTGTCAGCGGAATCATGGATCAACCGACATCGGTCGTGTTTCTTGACGATGGAGTGTATCAACTTGTTAGTGACCTTGAAGCCATCAACATTAAAGATACCAAAATGAAGTGGTCGGCACTTCCTACCTATGGCGTCGAGCAAATCTATGCACTGCAACAGAGTATCCGAGAACGCTCAATTGACCCGACTCAATTGCCCGACTGGGTTAAACCAATAGACACGGCGATTCTACAACAACATTTACACTCGGCTCATTTTGTCATAAGCGATTGATGTTGCACCTCGTTTCCAGCTCTGCAGGTCTTTCGGCATGTATGCGGAGCTTGCTTCCTGATGACAAAGTACTCTTTCTAGGTGATGGAGTCTACTTCGCGGAAGAAACAGCTTGTAAGCAAACGTATGCTGTCTTACAAGACGTAAATGCTCGTGGTCTCTCCTTGTGTGAAGGAGTTAGAGGTATAGATTACGATGACTTCGTCCAGCTGGTAGTATCCACACCAAGTTCGGTGACTTGGACGTGATCGAATTTGACGATGAGGGATTTCTCAAAGTACCCAGTCAATGGAACGTTGAAATCGCGACAAACACAGCGAAAGAAAAGGACATCGAACTCTCGGAGGCTCATTGGACAGTCATTAACGCAGCTCGATCTTTTTATGCCAAGACGGGGATTAGCCCGTCCATGCGTCCTCTAATCAAAATAGTAGAGAGTGAAGATGCAACGATCGCAAATTCAATAACTCTAGCACAACTATTCACTCCTCAAGTGACTCGGCGGGTTGCACAAATCGCCGGGATACCCAAACCGTCAGATTGCCTTTAGATTGACTCATCACTCAATGTGTCCCTTCTCTTACCTCACGACACAATGGATTTAAAAAGGTCTTCGCGACTAAAAGTATCCACCGTTCACTCGCCTAGAATTTTCATCGCCGAAAATGGTCTATTAACATAAGCTACAGAGCGATTCAAACAGTCGTAATTTGAGATTCCTATAGCAATGCAATTTACACGTAGGCGTTGTCTCCTGGGTGCAGGTGCAATCGCTTCATTCCCGCTGTTACATAGTTGCGTTAGCCCCTTTTCTGCTAGGTATGGAAACAAGGGTTCCTACCTCACCAAGATTCTTGAACCAAAAAACCAGAATGCACTCTACTATTGGATCGATGTTGTTATGCAACAGATCCGAGATCAACGGCTCTTTACACCACGTGCCGCATATATCTTCGGGTTAACGAATACTGCTGGCTTTCTGGCTGCCAACGGCATCACACAGTCGTACCAAGAACCGTTTGACATGGGAACGGGTCCAGCAGATGCCGATGTAGAGATCGCCTATGGAGTGGCTTTTGCGATCGCCGCTTCCGAAGTCTTACAACAACCGCTAGTTTTCGAAAGGCGAAAATTTCTCGCCCAATATCCTGGTAGCAGTGCTAAGACTAATGCGGTTCGTTGGGGTAATCACGTGGCTAGAAAATTACTGAAGCGTCGTACAAATGACGGTTCAGAAGATAGCGAAGTCAACTACTATTTAAATCGCTACAAACGCAGGGGCGATGCGTTGCAATGGAGTCCGACCGGTCCGTTTTATGGTGCGCGACCAGGTCCAGCGTTTGAGTCCTTTGATCGTCCTCTGTACCCCGGTCATGGAATGATCAAGCCATGGACGATGACCCACGGATCCCAGTTTCGCGCAAGCGACTTTTACGACCCAAAAAGCCATGAATTTGCCGAAGCATTCCAACTAATCAAAGACCTCGGGGGTACCAATAGTACGGTACGAACAGAAGACGAATCAGAAATTGCTCTGTTTTGGGAAAACGGTCCATGGGGAGCGACCGTCCCAGGACACTTCATGTATATCGCGATTCAGGTTCTTCAGCATCGCGCACTGAATTTTGTTGACTTAGCCAAAGCCTTCGCGCTGCTTGGAATGACCCAATGTGATGCATCGATCAACGCTTGGGACAACAAATACCACTACGATATTCTCCGTCCCGAGACCGCGATTCGAGTTCGAGCGAATAACCTAGGAAATTCGGATCCTCGGGTTCGAAATCAGAGTGATTGGCACAGTTTTATCCCAACTCCAGAATTTCCGTCATATACTTCAGGGCACTCAACGTTTGGAGGTGCTGCCTCCGAGACGCTCAAGTACGTTTGCGGGCGCGACGACGTGGCCTTTTCGGGTTATTCTCCGGACCAAGTTCTTTGGCCGCAATTGGAGAAAGTGTCTCGCCATTGGAATAGCTTCACCCAGATGGCAGAAGAAAATGGGATGAGTCGCATCTATGGTGGCGTCCACTGGAGTCTAGACAATACCGAAGCCTTAAAAGCAGGCCGACTCCTGGCGCGGCACGCTACTGAAACGATGTTTTTACCAAAGATTTGAGTAGTATGCATTTGAATCAGCAGAAAGCATGGGTACTTGTTCTGTTTGGCGCAGTATTGAGTTTGAGCTCAATAACTACTTTATCTGAGCAACGATTTAGTCTGAACTACGATCGACTGTCCGCGATCGAAGGACCGATCGCGCTTGAAATAGGTGATATCACGTTTAGGCTATCCGGGTCAATAGATCTGGAATCACAAACACGGCTCAATGAAGACGCGACGATGAATAATCTCTTCAGTACCGTAGAACTCAGTTTCAACACACAACTCCCCAATCGTTGGCGCGTCCAAGGATTAGTTCTTGGCGAAGTGTCAACAGCTTCCAATCCTCGACGTATCATCGACGACTTTGACTACGTTAAACGATTAGCCCTCTTTGTTTCTGGCACTTGGGGCAGGTTTTTGATGGGGGACCTCCATCAGCTCATACAAGGAGATACACGTCGAGTGTCAAATGCCGGTGATGCCTATCTCTATTTTGACAACTTTTTAGGCAGACTAGAACAAAGAAACGGGGGCTATCGTGGCCGTTACGGACCTTGGATTGTTTCAGCAGTCTTCGATCAGGACAGTGATTTCGAATGGGGTATGGTGTCGCAACGCCCAATAGGTAACAAAGATTTTCGCTTTACGCTTCGATCAATGAAAGGTACCTTTCAACCTTCATCAAAAGCCGATGTTTATGCCACTCAGGGTGTTATTTCTGTTGGGGAAGTAATTTATGGTAGTACGATGTTTGACATCTCCTTCGGTTTTGAAGAGCTTACACCTATAACCGCGCAGTTGGGAGGTGCGAGTAGCAAGACACGTACGTTTCTTTCACAGGGAATCCTTACAAAACGTGGAATGCTCAGTGTTTCCTTTGAGACTTACATCGGGCAACTCGACGGCGAACGCGAGATCTCCGCCTCAATCGGTGTCCAATATGATTTAGCTAGAGGGTTGTCAGCGAACCTAGGTTGGAACTACTGGAACACCGATAGTCCTTTTAGGGGTGTTGAAATCTCAAATTCCCGCGACACTGAAGTGACTTTCAGTCTGCAGTACGATTTTTAGTTTGGCTTGGTGTCGCGTCTCACAACTCGTTACAAACGACTTACGCCATTAGAACCGTAAGACCTCGACGCCCATGTATGGGACCAAAGCTTCAGGCAACCGTACTGTCCCATCTTCTTGTTGGTTGTTCTCCAATATAGCTAGTAGTGTTCGGCCAATCGCTAAGCCAGAACCATTCAGAGTGTGAACAAACTCGGTACGCGCCGTAGGATTGGGTCGAAACCTCGCCTGCGCTCTCCTAGCTTGAAAATCTACGAAGTTACTACACGACGATACTTCTCGGTAACGATTAAATCCTGGTAGCCAAACCTCTAAATCAATCGTTTTGGCAGCGGCAAAACCTAAGTCCCCACCACACAATACCACCGCTCGGTACGGCAAGTCTAAGCGTCTCAGTATCGTTTCAGCGTGATTGGTTAGCGCTTCAAGAGCTTCCCACGAAGCGTCGGGATGGGTGATTTGAACAAGTTCTACTTTTTCAAATTGATGAACCCTAATCAATCCTCTTGTGTCCTTCCCATGGCTCCCTGATTCTCGACGAAAACAAGGTGTATGACTCACATACCGAATCGGTAGTTCCGACGCATCAAGAATCTGATCGCGAACCATGTTCGTAATTGGGACCTCGGCAGTCGGAATCAGAAATCTATCGATTTCGCCTCGGACAAAAAACATATCGTCTTCAAACTTGGGTAGTTGTCCTGTTGCGGTCATCGTCTCGCGATTAACGATAAATGGCACATACAGTTCTTCGTAACCATGTTCTGCTATGTGCACGTCCAACATGAACTGAATCAAGCAGCGATGCAATTTCGCGAGCTCACCTTTCAATACCGAAAATCTACTTCCCGAGATCCTAACTGAAGCTTCAAAATCTAACGAAGTGCCCGCGATTTCTACGTGATCCCTAGGCTCGAAATCAAAGACAGGTCGATCACCCCAAACACGCAATTCCTCATTTTCTTCTTCACTTTCTCCGGGAGGTACACTCGCATCCGGTAAATTGGGAATATGAAGCAAGAAGTCGTGCAACTCTTCTTGAACTCGATGAAATTCGCCACTGAGCTCGTCGAGACGCGCGCCTAAGTCTCCGACCTCAGCGACCAAAGGCTCGATGTCCTCGCCTCTCTGTTTCGCGACTCCGATATGTTTGGACTTGACGTTACGTTCATGTTGCAGTGTTTCGACATCGGTCTGTAGTTTGTGCCGAGCGTCTTCCAGATCGTGGTAAGTCGCAAGATCTAATTCGAAACCGCGAAGCTTTAAAGCTTCGGCGATCGCTTCTGGATCTTGTCGAAATCTTCTAGGATCGAGCACGATCAGACTCCTTTAAAGTGGTTCGGGTATCGCGGACAGCCCACTTTCTTGGCTGTCTGCTTGAGAAAAATCTTAATTGACATTAGGAAGATTGCTTTAGTTCCCGCAAACGAGCCAAATGTTCGCCTATCTTCTTCTCTAAGCCGCGATCAGTTGGGCGATAGAACTGAGTTTCACGCATTTCGTCTGGAAAATAATGTTCGTCAGGCACGAACGCCTCGGCTTCGTTATGAGCATAACGATACCCTTTTCCGTAATCTAACTCTGCCATCAGCTGAGTCGGCGCATTTCGAAATCGAAGAGGTACCGGCCAAGCCGGATTCTCGTTAACCAGTGTTCGGACCTCTTTGAACGCAGTATACGTGGCATTGCTCTTCGGTACTGAAGCTAGGTAAAGAACTGCTTGAGCAAGAGATAGTTCTCCTTCGGGGCTCCCCAATCGTGAGTAGGTGTCCCACGCATCTAACGCCAGTGAAAGTGCTCGAGTATCGGCGAGTCCTATGTCTTCGGATGCAAAACGAACGAGCCTGCGGGCGATGTACAGTGGATCACAACCGCCGTCGAGCATCCGCATGAACCAATACAACGATGCATCTGGGTCGCTCCCTCGAAGAGCATTGTGCAACGCAGAAATTTGATCATAAAAGTGCTCACCTCGCTTGTCAAACGTACGATATGTTTGACCCATAACCGTTTCCAGGTGACTCGTCGTGATGACATTTTCTGATGCAATTTGAATGCTAAATTCAAGCAAGCTTAAAACACGGCGCGCATCGCCATCAGCGTAATGACACATTAAGTCAATACATTCGTCGTTGATTTCAACGTCAGAGTATTCCAATGAAACAGCGCGTTTCACAAGTGTTTTGAGATCTTCGAGAGTCAGTTTCTTCAGCACAAACACGCGAGTACGCGACAACAGTGGTGAAATCACTTCAAACGATGGGTTTTCGGTGGTCGCGCCAATGAACGTAATCGTGCCATCTTCGACGTGTGGTAAAAAGGCATCCTGCTGAGCTTTGTTGAATCGATGCACTTCATCGATAAACACAACGGTCCGCGTGGGCATGGAATTTCGCGCGGTCTCAAGTGCCGCCCGTACATCCTTCAATCCGGACGAAACGGCAGACATTTCCAACAATTGTGCTTCGGCATTGTGCGCCAAACTCCTAGCGAGAGTTGTTTTTCCTGAACCTGGCGGTCCCCACAAAATCATTGAGTGAATCTGTTTGCTCTGAGCTAACAGCTGTAAGGGTTTTTCAGGACCAAGAAGATGCAATTGACCGACAAATTCTTTGAGACTAGCCGGTCGCACTCGAGCTGCTAGGGGACGATGCGAAGGATCAATCATCTTGATCGATGTCTTCATCGTGTGGTTTTGGCCGCTGGTCAACGATTTCGGTATCTTCTGGAATGTCCAACTCGAACTGTTCGCTAGCTATCGGTTTATTGGTCTCGACACTCGTAAACTTAAAACGATTCACCGTATCGAAGTGATCGAGAATCTCTATAACATCCAACGTGTCGTTCTCGAAAATAATTTTGAGTCGAGCAAAGTCTTGTCCTTGTTTGTTCGGCAGCAACGTGTATTGGTTGTCTTCGAACTCGATGTCAAAATCATCGAGAATCTCAGTTGAGGAAGTCAGAATTAAGCCGGCAAAAGATGCTTGACTCTCCGATTCAAAAGCAGAAATCGTCAGTTGCTCTAAATCCGGGTCAAAGACGCGCATGGTATCTTCGTTCACCAAGATATACTGCTCAAACGGTTGGGTAACTTCCCACAAGAATTTTCCACTTCGATCAAACAAGAGACGACCGGATTGACTGAGCTCTGTCTCACCGTCCTTCGTGAGCGCGATTTGCGAGAACTTCGCTTGAAAGGTCTCTATCGCTAGAAGCTTTTTCGCCAACTCAGCTTGGAACTGGTTTACTTCATTCTCTTGTTGAGCAATCCAGCCTAGTGGAGCGAACAGTACAAACGCAGTACTACAAGCAAATTTCTTAAGCCACGTTGACGAGAACACTCCGGTTTCCCGATTCGTCCGGTGCTGTTGTAATACCCGCTTCTTCCATGCACTCAACGATGCGCGCAGCGCGGTTGTACCCAATTCGAAAGCGTCTTTGAATTGAGGAAATTGAAACCTTTTGTTTTTCAATAACAAATCTAACCGCCTCTTCATATAGTTCATCTGTATCGTCCATATTATCCGTAGAAAACACGGAACCAGCGGAGGGTTCGACAGTACCTTGTGTAATTTCGGTCTGATAATCAGGTGCTTGTTTCGCGCGCCACGAGTCGGCGATGTTAAGCACATCAGTATCTGAAACAAATGCTCCGTGAACGCGAATGGGTACCGCATGTCCAGATGGTAAATATAACATGTCGCCATGTCCTAACAGTTGTTCTGCCCCGCCTTGGTCAAGAATCGTACGTGAGTCTATCTGACTGGACACTTGGAAACTAATCCGGGCCGGAATATTTGCTTTGATCAGACCAGTAATGACATCTACCGATGGGCGTTGAGTTGCCAGTATCAAATGTATTCCTGCCGCCCTCGCCTTCTGCGCAAGTCGTGCAATGAGTTGCTCAACCTTCTTGCCAACAATCATCATCATGTCCGCGAACTCATCAACGATCACCACAATTAACGGTAACTTAGCTAAAGCGACAGTTTCGTCCAGCATATCGAAGGGACGTAAAGGATCCGGAATGCTCTCGCCGCGTGCGGAGGCTTCGTCGATCTTTGAATTCAAGCCCGCGATATTTCGAACATTGAGTGAAGCCATTAGCTGATATCTTCGTTCCATCTCTGCGATGCACCAGTTGAGCGAGTGTGCGGCTTCCTGCATATCCGTTACCACCGGCGTCAAGAGATGGGGAATATCTTCATAGACGGAAAGTTCTAACATCTTCGGATCGATTAGAATGATTCGGACTTGCTCGGGCGTTGCGTTCAGTAAGAGACTGACGAGCATGCCATTGAGACAGACGGACTTTCCAGATCCAGTGGTGCCCGCCACTAGGAGATGCGGCATTTTTTCAATATCGACGAATACCGCACTACCTGCGACATCGCGACCTAGTGCTAAGCTCAACGGCGTGCGCAAGCTCATCGGATCGCGTGACTCCAATACTTGACGTAAAAAGACGATTGAGCGATCATCGTTAGGGATTTCGATACCTACGACCGATTTTCCTGGGATAACTTCGACGACACGAACACTGACTACCGCCAATGAACGAGCGAGATCCTTCACCAACGCAGAAATTTTGCTTACCTTAATGCCTGGAGCGGGTTGGATCTCAAAGCGCGTGACCACTGGTCCTGTCATCACCGAAACCACTTCTGCGTCTACTCCGAAGTCCGCAAGTTTACTGCTAAGTTCCTCGGCGATTCGATTTATAGACTCGGCTGCTCGACTGGATACAAGTTCTTGCCGTTGTTCCTGTAGGAGTTGGACCGATGGAATCGCAGGGCTTCGCCCTTTCCCGCTAAGATGCGACCGCGTTGCCGTCCTAGCTTGAGTTGGACGTGAGGTTGGTTTATCGGTACCGACCGTCGGTTGTACCCTTTCCTTCTGCTGCGTACGTGATCGACGAGGTTTACGTTCTCGTTTCGTTGGTGTTTTCGATGCAATCGTAGTCTCGCTCATCTCTTGCTCAACTGCTAGTCGTTCACTGCGCGACATGGAATCTGGCCGTAACAAATGTTTAACAGGTAGCGCGACAAGACGCACGAAGCCTAGAACCCCAACGCCAATGCATTCAAGAACCGGAGATATTCGAAATCGAAGCAATAGCCAGAGTCCTACAAGTACGAACCCCAAGGCAAACAGTACCAACAAATAGGTACCGAGCAAGCCATGCGTGAATTGGATTAAGTATTGTCCTAAATATCCCGATGTCGCTTGGAGATCGTCAAGATAACCCCCATTCCATAATCCATTCAACACGCATGCACCACAGAGAATCACGAGAAATCCAAACGCGGCCAGCGCACCGTGCCACCACTTTAAAGGATTCGCTTCAACCAAAACACCGCCGACTTTCGCGACTATCAGTACAGGAATTAAAAATGCCACGTATCCGAAAGCATTGACTAGCAAATCGGCGCAAGTCGCGCCCACGCTACCAAACAGATTTTGGATCACAACGTTGTTGGTCGCGAAGTACCACGCCGGATCAAGCGGCTTATAGGATATGAGAACGAGAAAGGTGAACAGCGCCAACAGACACAGAAGTACAGAGTTGCGTACCCGAGCCCGCAAAGCAATGTCAAGTAGCTTCATGCTAGTAGGGGAAAGACGTCCATCCTTGAACTATATACATGTATGATAACACAGAAGTATGTTTTAAAGCAATTTTTTTTCGACCCATCGTTACTATCTACGAGTACTGACGTTTACACCCTTTGGAGGTTTAGATCGCATGAATACCAGAAGTTTACCACTCATGTGTTTTCTGTTTACCGTCTTTTTATCAGGACATTTCCTAGCACAAGGAGAATCTGTAATTCTTGATACCATCGAAGGAAAAGGTGCTCCACCAAGCGGACAACTTTTGGAATACTTTGAAGGCGCGAAGGGATACTTGGCGGAACCAGAAGGAGAAGGGCCATTTGGTGCAATAATCTTGATTCACGAATGGAATGGTGTTGTCGAACGTATCAAACAAGTCGCGGATGCCTTGGCGAAGGAAGGTTATATTGCTCTAGCCGCAGATCTTTACGAAGGTGAAATAGGGTCGAATAGGGAAGAAAATATCGCACTAATGAGAAAAGCCCGAGAGGACGAAGAGAAGATCGTTTCGAACTTGAACGCCGCTGTGCAGTATCTTAAAGACCGAGATGATTCGAACGGCACTGTTGCGACGATAGGTTGGTGTTTCGGTGGCGGTGTAGCCCTCACATTTGCAATGGGCAGTGAACACCATGAAGGCACCGCGATTTTTTACGGGTCCCTGATTGAAGATCCTGAAAAACTCTCGCACATTCACCATGAAATTCATGGCACTTTTGCAGGGCAGGATCGCGGGATTTCGGTTGAGAGTGTCGAAAAATTTACCGAGGCTTTGCGCGAAGCTGGGATCCCAAACGACATTCACGTCTATGATCCCGTCGCACACGGTTTTTGGCTTTATGTTGAGCGCGACGTGGAAACCAATAAAGAACCAGCAGAACATGCTTGGGGCAGACTGCAAGAGTTTTTCGAACGAGTACTACAACCACAGGAAGACTAACTCGCACTCGGTTCACTACCGTGTGGAATTTAACGCTCCAATCAACTTTCACTCTACAATATGCGGTTTTCTTGATGTTCTTGAACATCAGAGAATTTCTTTTATCGAAAACTACACTCCAATACATTGAACTCAGCATCTCAACACCACAGTCTCATCGTTCTTGGATCTGGTCCTGCTGGCTATACAGCGGCTCTCTACGCGGCGCGAGCAAACCTGCACCCTGTCATCATCACGGGTATTGAAGTTGGCGGCCAACTCACGACGACGACCGACGTCGATAACTGGCCTGGAGATGTAAGTGGCTTACAAGGACCCGATTTGATGATCCGTATGCAAGAACATGTAAAAAAGTATGGGGTTGGACTAATCAACGACCACATTCATGGTGTAGAGTTTAGCAACGGTAAAAAAATTCTGACTGGGGATAGCGACGTATATTCTTGCGACGCACTGGTCATTGCTACCGGCGCGTCCGCGAAATATCTTGGCCTAGAGAGCGAACAGCATTTTCTAGGACGAGGGGTCAGTGCCTGTGCTACCTGTGACGGTTTCTTTTTCAGAGACCAAGAAGTCGCTGTGATCGGTGGTGGAAACACTGCTGTAGAAGAGACGCTGTATCTTTCGAACATAGCGTCCCAAGTACACCTTGTTCACCGACGCGATGAACTTCGAGCAGAAAAGATATTGCAGGATCGATTGTTCAAACTTGTGGAAGCAAAAAAAGTCACGACGCATTGGTTCCACGAGTTAGATGAAGTATTAGGCGACGACAGTGGAGTAACGGGTATCCGTATTCGAAACAACAAGACTGATATTACCCAAGAAATAGATTTAAACGGGGTGTTCATCGCAATTGGGCACACTCCGAATACCACCCTTTTTGACGGCAAATTAGAAATGCGCGATGGTTATCTCATCATTACTAGTGGTCTGAACGGCAACGCTACAGCAACTAGTGAACCTGGAGTCTTCGCTGCGGGTGATGTAGCAGATCACGTATATCGACAAGCAGTGACCTCCGCTGGCTTTGGGTGTATGGCTGCGCTGGATGCAGAGAAGTACTTAGCAGAACTGTAATCGGGATGTTCAAGGTAGAAGGACATGGCTGCCCATATACAGATTCTGTCTGCTAATGACACCTTTCACGTACCGCACCAAGGACCTGAAGCCGGACCTGTAGCACTGGGTGGCGCGCTAAGCGCACGTTTGCTCATTGATGCTTACTCGAAGGGAATATTCCCTTGGTTTAGTAATGACAATATGCCAATATATTGGTGGTCTCCGTCGCCCCGCGCAATCCTATACCCCAACTGCTTTCACGTTTCCAAGAGTTTAAAGAAATGGTTGCGTCAACACCAATGTACGATAACTGTCGACCAATATTTCGCTGATGTTATCACCCGATGTGCACAACCGAGACAGGGTTGCGAAGTAACTTGGATCACACCCAAGATCGATCAAGCGTATCGTATGTTGCACGATCAAGGTTTCGCGCACTCGGTCGAAGTGTGGTATGAAGACCAGCTGATAGGTGGCATTTATGGCGTTGGTTTGGGCAAGCACTTTTATGGAGAGTCGATGTTCTCTAGTAGGACCAATGGATCCAAAGTAGCGATGCTTGCGTTATGCCAAATTCTCCATCGCGAGAACTTAACGTTTCTCGACTGTCAATTGATGACCAGACATCTAACTTCCCTAGGTGCTATAGCTCTACCCAGACCTGAATTTCTGAGTTACATCGAAGAAAACAAGAAACTACAAGAACAATCGACGATATGGAATCAATCGGAGATTTGGAACGCTTACAACAGTCCTTGGGAACTCAATCTCTAAAATGTTTCAAACTTTTTCAAGTTTGACCTTAAACTTTCCGTAAAACTAGAGTGCCTAAAGAAGAACAGATTGAAATGGAAGGCGTAGTAACCAACACGCTTCCCAACACTACGTTCAAAGTCAAGCTGGACAATGGCTACGAAATCACTGCTCACATATCCGGCAAAATGCGGAAAAACTACATTCGAATTTCTACCGGCGACCGGGTAAAGGTTGAACTGACCCCCTACGACTTGACCAAAGGACGGATAACTTACCGAGAACGTTAGTCCGTTACGGTTTCTTCCTCGTTTTTATCGGCTTCATTCTGCCGATGATCTAGTTTCTTTGGTTCCGATGTCTTAGGAATCGCATTGATCTTGATTCCGTCGTCACCGACAGTCACTTCTGCTATTCCACCTGCTTCTGCGAGGGTACCAAACAGAATCATTTCTGCTAGAGGGCGTTTAATCTCGTCTTGAATCAGCCGTTGCATTGGCCGAGCACCCATTTTGTCGTCGTATCCTTCTACCGCGATCCAATGACGAGCACTCTCGTCTACCTGTAGTTCTACTTTCTTTGAATCGAGTTGTGCTTGCAATTCCGTTAGGAATTTGTCTACCACCGAATGAATGATTTCCATGCCAAGCGCATTAAATCGAATGATCGCATCAAGTCGATTTCGAAATTCTGGCGAAAAGTACTTCTTCAGAGTTTCCATGACATCGGCGGAATGGTCTTGTTCTTCAAAACCAATCGATACTCGTGAGGCTTCGCGAGCTCCCGCATTAGTAGTCATGATGAGTACTGCATTGCGAAAGTCAGCCTTACGTCCGTTGTTGTCCGTCAGTGTCCCATGATCCATTATTTGTAGCAATAGGTTAAAGACTTCTGGATGTGCCTTTTCAATTTCATCGAGCAGGATCACACTATGTGGGTGTTTAGTAACGGCATCAGTGAGCTGACCGCCTTGATCGAATCCTACATATCCGGGTGGTGCTCCTATCAATCGTGAGACGTTGTGCCGCTCCATATATTCGGACATGTCAAAGCGCAGCAGTTCTACCCCCATGATGAGCGCGAGCTGGCGACAAACTTCCGTTTTGCCGACACCAGTTGGACCGGTAAAGAGGAAAGACCCAATAGGTTTCTGTTCAGCTTTTAGACCTGCGCGCGACAATCGAATCGCTGAAGTGAGCGTATCGATAGCTTCTTCTTGACCGAATACAGTAAGTTTCAGTCGGTGATCAAGGGTTCGGAGTGCTTCTTTGTCTGATACTGTGACTTGCGAAGAAGGTATGCGCGCGATGTTCGCAACCACACGTTCGACATCCGGTGCGCCGATAGTTTTCTTACGCTTCTTTTCAGCTACCAACTGTTGGGCAGCGCCAGCTTCATCAATTACATCGATGGCCTTATCGGGCATAAACCGATCAGTGATGTAGCGAGCGGATAACTCTGCTGCAGTTCTCAACGCACGATCGGTGAAACGCAACTGATAGTGGTCTTCATATCGCAATTTCAATCCTTTGAGAATCTTGTAAGTATCTTCTACAGAAGGTTCAGGTATATCGATCTTTTGGAAACGTCGTGATAGTGCGCGGTCTTTATCGAAAACTCCGCGATATTCAGCAAATGTAGTCGAGCCAATACATCGAATCTCGCCCGAAGCTAACATCGGTTTGAGTAAGTTCGAAGCATCCATGACGCCACCGGATGCTGCTCCAGCACCGATAATCATGTGAATCTCGTCGATGAACAGAATGGAATGAGGCTTTCCAGAGAGTTCTTTCAAGAGAGCTTTGAACCTCTTTTCAAAATCCCCTCTATACTTCGTACCAGCGAGTAGCGTACCGAGGTCGAGCGTATAGACGCTACACTCTTTCACTACGTCTGGTACCTCGCCGTCCACAATCTTCTTAGCCAACCCTTCAGCAATTGCGGTCTTACCGACGCCCGACTCACCCACTAACAGTGGATTGTTTTTGCGTCGACGACACAGAATTTGGATCGTTCTTTGAAGTTCTTGCTCGCGTCCAATCAGAGGGTCGACCTGACCCGCTCTTGCGGCATCGTTCAGGTTTGTCGTGAAAGAACCTAGTGCGCTAGGCTTTTCTCGAGGTTTCCTTTCATCGCCAAGAGCTGGGTCGCCAGTCTCCTCGACTTCTTTTTCTGGCGAGGTCTTGGAAATTCCATGCGCGATGTACTGAACCACGTCGACGCGTTTGACTTCCTGCTTGGACAAAAAGTACACGGCTTGAGACTCCGTCTCATTGAATAGTGCAACCAGTACATCTCGAGCACGAACGTCCGCTTTCGTTGGAGTACTCTGAGCATGAAACACTGCGCGAGAAATCACTCGTGAGAACGCACCGGACTGTTCTACTTTGCGTTTGAAGCCGGCGGGTACCACTGGCATGAACTTCTCCAGATATTTCTCCAAATCGCCACGCAGCAGTTCCGTATTGATAGCGACATTTTCTAAAACTTCACGAGCATCAGGGTTGTCCAACAGTGCTAAAAGCAAGTGTTCCACGGTAACAAACTCATGTCGACCCACTCGTGCGCGGTCAAACGCCTGATCCAAAGTAAGCAGTAAATCTGGGGTGAACATGTTCGTTACTCCGTTTTCTCAACTGTGGTAAGAAGAGGATGTCCGTTTTGCCGTGCATAAGAGTTTACTTGTTCACTCTTAGTTTCCGCAATATCTTTTGGGTACATGCCTACGACGCCCTTCCCCGAAGTGTGCACCGTCATCATAATGCGATAAGCCTTGTCGAAATCCATCCCGAAAAAAGTCTCCAAAACATGAACCACAAACTCCATCGGAGTATAGTCGTCGTTCATAATTACAACGCGATATAGCGGTGGTGGTTTAACTTGCTCCTCAAGTTCTTCAACAACAAGATCCTCTTGATGATCGGGTTCGCTGAAAGTGGAATCGTTCAAACTAAAGTAATCGATTCGGCGTCCGATGAAGAATTGAGCAAATTAGTTACCTGACGTAAATGTTACACGACTTTAAGTCGCTGTCGAGCAGACACTCACATCTGAGATATGATCGCATCGCCAAATTCTGAGCACTTCAGCAGCTTCGCGCCGTCCATCAAGCGCTCAAAATCATAAGTGACTGTACGATTAGCAATTGCGCCTTCAATTCCCTGAATAATTCGGTCCGCGGCTTCCTTCCAACCGAGATGTCTGAGCATCATTTCGGCTGATAGTATCAGTGATCCTGGATTCACTTTGTCTTGACCGGCGTATTTCGGAGCTGTCCCGTGCGTCGCTTCAAAAACTGCGACACCGTCTCCAATGTTAGCACCTGGAGCGATCCCTATTCCTCCCACCTGCGCGGCTAAAGCATCAGACAAGAAATCACCGTTGAGATTCATAGTAGCAATCACGTCATACTCGCTAGGTCGAAGAAGAATCTGCTGCAGCATTGAATCGGTAATGACGTCTTTGATCACGATTTCTTTGCCGGTATTGGGATTGCTCAATACGTGCCAGGGTCCCCCACCTAGGGGTGTCGCACCAAACTCTCTCGCCACCAAGCGATACCCCCAGTCTTTGAACGCTCCCTCAGTGTATTTCATGATGTTGCCCTTGTGGACAAATGTAACGGAACTTCTGTCGTTAGCAATGGCATACTGCATAGCTTGACGAACCAATCGCTCCGTACCTGCTATTGATATAGGTTTGATTCCTACACCACAGTGGTCTGGAAACCGAATTTTCGACACTTTCAATTCGTTCTGCAAAAAACTCAATAATTGGTTTGCTTCAGTAGAGTCAGCTTCCCATTCAACGCCACTGTAAATGTCTTCTGTGTTTTCCCGAAAAATAACCATGTTTGTTTTCTCTGGCGCTACTACCGGACTGGGTACGCCGGGAAACCAACGGATGGGTCGCAAACACACATACAGGTCGAGAATTTGACGAATTGCGACATTTAATGAGCGAATTCCTCCACCCACGGGTGTAGTCATCGGACCCTTGATACTGACTTTGAATTCGCGGAGTGCGTCGATCGTTTCGTCGGGAAGCCATTCGTTGTCTCCATAGACTCTCAACGACTTTTCTCCCGCGAACACTTCCATCCATTGAATCTGTCGACTATCCCCATAGGCCTCTTCGACGGCTACATCAACCACCTTCTGCATTACCGGGGTTATGTCGATACCGATACCGTCTCCCTCAATGAAGGGGATGATAGGCTTCGCTGGAACTTCCAAAGAACCATTAGATCCCTCGAGAATAGGGTCGCCATAGCTTGGGATCTGAATTTTTTGATACGTCAATTCGCTTTCCTGTGTTTTGAGGGTGCGAATTATAGGAACTCATTTTGTCGACGTATTAGAATGCGCGGCAAGTATTCAGTCGAGTTCCACAAGCTCAGAAAACGACTCTGTCATATCTTGTATTGACGCACACCAGGCAGAGTTGACCAAGGTCAGACAGTTGGGTGAACACGATGGAATGTCAGGGCTTGTTGTTTAGCACTAGAGTTAGGAATCTGATGCTATCTTCTATGGACATTCCCAGAACACTTTGAGCGGTGCCATTCTGAAAGACTCTTTAGGAAATTCAATTATCTAAGGTTTGTTCGCAATATTGAACGAGAGTCGTTCCCACACCCATTCGGACTCATAAAATGGTGTTTACTTGAGCTTAAATGGGACACGGACCGAGTGCTAAGATGAGCTTGAATCCATTTCGTTATCGGACACTTAAAGAAATTGAAGCAAAAGAAAGAAGAGGCCCCTCTTTCGTCTATTTAGTCTTCCGCACGAAGTGGGAAGAAAGAAGCCGACCGGAAAAGGCACATGTAATCTATGGATTCAGCTATGGGTTCGCTGTAGGACTCTTGGTGGTTCCAGGAATATGGGGTTTTGACTACCTGTGGGCGTTGGTATTTTGACAGACGAGAAGAATCCCTATCGTTCTAAGCTACTCGAGAAGACACGGAACACACCTTCTCTCTTCTTTCTCTTCTTTGCGGTAGGAAACACAAAATGGAACGACATGACCAGAAAAGAAAAAGCAGCGCAAATCTACGGTGCTGGTCTAGGTGCAATGATCGGATTTCCCCTCTTTTGGGCTGCATGGTGGGGCTTAAAGTTTTTATGGCCCATGATCTTCTAACATTAGGACGAGCGCGATGAATTCGGGGTACAGAGAGAACTTCGTGATTTAGACTGGTCTGTTACCACATCCATGAATGAAGACATTGGACTTCACTATACCTTACCCTTGACATCAAAAACTGTAGTTCGACAGTCTAATTTGTAGTTCCTTGTCATCAATAAAATTAGCCTCTCCAATGGATTCGCCAAGAGCGGGAATAGCTCAGTGGTAGAGCACAACCTTGCCAAGGTTGGGGTCGCGGG
>VXLL01000034.1 GCA_009841615.1 Gammaproteobacteria bacterium
CCCCCCCCCCTTTTTATTTAAAACCATCCGTCTGAATACGTTCTTGCCTGTTGTCTCGTTGGCTCGTTGTTTGGTTTCATCTCAAACGTATCCGGCAACACACGACTCGTGCGAATCGAATCATCGACGATATGTTGAAAATGGGGCGAGACACACAGGAGTTTCAGCCAACGAACCTCAATGAATTGCTGGATGAACATGCGCGACTAGCTTTCCACAGCGCAAGAGCTCAAGACATCGAATTTCAGCTAGATATTCAATGGGATTTAGACGAGACTGTTGGCGAAGTACAGGTAGTACCTCAAGACATGGGTCGTTTGTTTATTAACTTGGTTGCAAATTCGGGCTACGCCTGCAACGAGAAGCGTAGAACGTTGCTCGCGGAAAACCCCAACTCAGACTATGTCCCTACTTTGAGTATCAAGACCCAAAGAATGGGAGATCAAATAATCCTTACTTTCAAGGATAACGGAACTGGTATTCCACAGGATGCAATCGAAAAGATTTTTAATCCTTTCTTCACTACGAAACCTACGGACCAAGGTACAGGCTTGGGCTTATCTCTGTGTAACGATATCGTGCGCACGCACGGTGGCGAGATGAGGGTATTCTCCGAGGATGGAGAATATACTGAGATGGTGATTGATTTGCCGGAAGATCCGGCGATGTTTATGGAAGTTTAGTTCCCGAACTTCGCTAACGCGTCAGCTCGACTGGGTACGACATCAATGATTCGATCAAACCCAGCAATTTTGATGATTTCCAGAATGGTATTCGGAACAGCGCACAGGGCAAATTTTGACTGCATTTTATTGAGGGTCTTCGCGATCAATAGCATGGATCTTAACCCGGCACTACTGAGGTAGGTAACGCCACTCAGATCGACAATAACTCCATTGTCGTCTTCGACAAACAATTCTCGAATTTCTTTTTCAAAATCGTTGGCGGTCATGCCGTCGATTCTTCCAGTAACCGAGACGGTCAATACTTCTCCATCTCGGGCCGAATCAATTTGTAGTGATGTTGCGTTAATCTGAGTTCTCCAACAGTGTCAAATGTTTCGAAATAAACTTAAAGTCGTGCCGAAGCGCAAGGGTGTTTCCCAGAACTTAGGAATGAAATTATAGATACAAGCGGTAACAAAGTGACTAACCCCTCGGTATACGTGTTACCCGCACTCACTCCTGCGTCTGGTTCGAGCGTCTAGACGATTGCGCAGTGAATCGAAATATATTGGTATTATGCACTTGACTCAATGATATGCTTCAGTTCATTGAGATTTGCAGGTGTATTCACATTCAAAAAGCACGATGCGATATCTGATAGGTCAGTTGGTTGTATTGCGGTCTGGTCCAACCAATATTTCACGGCGATTCCCCCGTCCTCGTAAAACTCTGCTAGCTCCTGCCGCCGAGCACGATTCGCCAACAGAAAGAGGTTTTCTCTTTGGCCATCAACTACAGGTACGGCGACCCCCTGTTGTTCCGCATCCGCACTCAGTCTACTCACCAACGTAGTAGGGAGGAAGGGTACGTCTCCCGGTACGGTGAGCATCCATGGTGAAGTGATAGCCTGCGTTGCTTCAACAATTCCGGCTAGTGGTCCTCTCGCGGGTTCACTGTCGACGACCACTTGGTGCCCAATCGTTTCATAGAGTGCGACGTTACGAGAACAAGATAGGAAGACTCGTCCTACTTGCGGTTCAAGACGTTCCAGTAAATAGTCGATTATGCGGCGCGATTCCACTGAAATAAGTGGTTTGTCTTGACCGTGCAATCGTGCCCCCTGTCCACCACAGAGGACGATTGCAGTGATGTCTTCACGCTGAATTGCCATTCACTCGTGTACCGTGATACACATTGAATCCGTTAGGTCGTAAGAATCCTATGAGAGTCATTTCTTGTTCTTGTGCCAAGTCGATCGCAAGGGAAGACGGTGGACCAATGGAGGCGATTAAAGGAAATCCAGCGATAGCACTTTTTTGCATGAGTTCGAAACTAGCACGTCCGCTCAACAATAGACCGCAATCTTGAGGTTCATATTCAATGGTGTTTCGAAGCGATCCGATCAGTTTATCAAGAGCGTTGTGACGTCCTACATCTTCACGAAGTTCTTGAATTTGCCCTTCGACGTTAAAGAGAGCACTAGCGTGAAGACCGCCTGTCTTTTGAAATTCTCTCTGATGTTGTTGCAATCGCGTCGGTAAGACTTTCAATACATCTGCAGATATGAAAAAATTGGACTCCGGTTTGGTATCTACATGTACTTTGACCGCCGCCAGGGAGGTCTTGCCACAGACACCACAACTTGAAGTGGTATAGAAATGACGAAGCAAAGACTCGGGATCAAAATAGACGTCTTCTGCAAGACGAACTGTAATGGTATTTGGTGCATCCGAGCGAACTTCGTCGATCTGGTGAAAACCAGAGATGATTCCCTCGCTCAACAAAAAACCGCAGGCGAGATCGGCATCATCACCTGGAGTTCGCATGGTAACTGCAAGACTATATCTCTGGTAGGCGTCAGCGACCCGATGTTCGACTTTAAACTCTAGCGGCTCTTCAACGGAGACTGAGTCTTCACACACTGCAGAGGTGTGATTTACACGACGAATGCGGTAGTCTCGATGCCGCAAGGAATGAGGTTACCTGCGGTCTTACGCGCCGCCAGCTGGAAGAAGCGTACGTTGTCGCGCTTCTTGTTCTTGAAACTCAGCGTACCAATCAGACAAGTGATTCGCAGGCATGACCTCGACCGCAGTTACTTTGTACTCAGGACAGTTCGTAGCCCAATCTGACAAGTCGGTCGTAATCACATTGGTCCCGGTAGCAGGGTGGTGAAAAGTTGTATATACAACACCAGGATTCACTCGATCGGTAACTTCGGCTTTAAGTGTTATCTCCCCCATGCGGCTGCGAATGGATAGCAGGTCGCCAGTGCGAATTCCTCGGCTCTCAGCATCGGATGGATGAATTTCCAAGCGATCATCCTCCAGCCACATGTTGTTAGAAGTACGCCTGGTCTGGGTTCCGACGTTGTATTGTTCCAACTTACGACCAGTGGTCAATAACAACGGAAACTTTCGGTTTGTACGTTCCTTGGTGGGTTCGTAGTCAGTTCGAACAAAGTTGCCCTTGCCACGTACGAATGATCCGACATGCATGATTTCAGTACCTAAGGGCGCGTCATCATTGCACGGCCACTGAACGCTGTTCACTTTGTCAAGAAATTCGAAAGACACGTTTGCAAACATTGGTGCGAGTTGTGCAAGTTCGTCCATGATGTCTGCCGCGGATGAGAAATTCATGGGATAGCCCATTTCGTTGGCAAGCTGTTGAATCACTTGCCATTCTTCGCGACCAGTCATGGGTGGCATTACTGGGCGCACGCGATTGATACGACGTTCTGCGTTGATAAAGGTGCCGTCCTTCTCTAAGAACGAAGTTCCGGGAAGGAATACATGCGCAAGTTTGGCTGTCTCGGTCAAGAACAAGTCTTGTACCACCACGCAATCCATTGAACGCAAAGAATTTTCGACATGTTTAGTGTTGGGATCGGATTGCATAAAGTCTTCACCCTGGATGAACATCCCCTTGAAGTTCCCCGCGCAAGCTTCGTCAAACATATTTGGAATGCGAAAACCTGGTTCTGGGTCTATTTCTACATCCCACGCATTCGCAAAGGTCGCTCGAGCTTTCTTGTCTGTGATTTGTTGATATCCTGGTAATTCGTGTGGAAACGAACCTACGTCCACCGCGCCCTGGACGTTATTTTGACCTCGTAACGGATTCACCCCAACACCACTACGACCAACATTTCCTGTGGCCATGGCTAGATTCGCCATTCCCATTACCATGGTTGAACCTTGGCTATGCTCGGTTACACCGAGGCCATAGTAGATTGCAGAGTTCCGAGCTTTAGCATACAGTCGAGCAGCTTCGATAATCTGGTCCGCGTCCACGTCGGCGACATCAGCGACAGTTTCGGGGCTATATTCTTCCAGCAGAATCATGTCGCGCCATTCGGTATAGGATTCGAGATCACACCGTTCTTTTATGTAGGTCTCGTCCATTAACCCTTCCTTCAAGATCACGTGAGCGATTGAGTTGATAATGGGCACGTTTGTCCCCGGACGAATTGGAAGGTGGATTGCGGCTTCCACGTGCGGCGATCGGATAATGTCAATTTTTCTTGGGTCGATTACGATGAGCTCCGCACCCTCACGCAATCGACGCTTCATCTGAGATGCAAACACTGGATGACCTTCGGTGGGGTTAGCACCAATAAGCATGATCACATCGGCATTTAAAACAGAGTCAAAGTTTTGGGTACCCGCTGAGGTGCCGAACGTTTGTTTCAAACCATAACCGGTTGGTGAATGGCAGACTCGTGCACAAGTGTCAACGTTGTTATTGTGAAAAGCGGTCCGGACGAGTTTTTGCACGACGTAAATGTCTTCGATGGTAGTTCTTGAAGAACTAATCCCACCGATTGATTTGCGACCATGTTCATCCTGAATGGCTTTAAACCGATTTGCAGTGGCTTTAATTGCTGTGTCCCAATCAACGACTTCCCACGGATCATCAATGGAGTTTCGAATCATGGGCTCGGTGATTCTGTCCGGATGTGCTGTATACCCCCATGCAAATCGCCCTTTAACGCACGAGTGTCCGTGGTTTGCTTTTCCTTCTTTGTAGGGAACCATGCGAACGACTTGATCGCCTTTGACTTCAGCTTTGAAGGAACATCCGACACCACAATAGGCACAAGTAGTGAGAACCGTGCGATCAGGTACACCGTGCTCGATCACCGTTTTTTCCATTAGCGTTGCGGTGGGACACGTCTGAACACATGCTCCACACGAAACACACTCGGAGTCGAAAAAGCTTTCAGCAGAGGTCGCAACTTTTGAAGCAAAACTTCTGCCGTCTATGGTCAGCGCGTATGTTCCTTGTACTTCTTCGCATGCCCGGACACAGCGCGAACAGACGATACACTTCGACGGGTCGAACGCAAAGTAGGGGTTGGAGTTGTCAACTTCTTCGAGCAAGTGATTGTCGCCCTCGGCATACCGTACTTCCCTCAAACCAACTGCTCCAGCCATGTCCTGAAGTTCGCAGTCTCCGTTAGCAGAACACGTAAGGCAGTCTAACGGATGGTCGGATATATACAGTTCCATGACACCGCGTCGAATTTTTTCTAACTGAGGTGTTTGAGTACGAACACGCATGTCTGCACTTACGGGCTCGGTGCAGGACGCGACGAGACTTCCTCTACCTTCGACTTCGACCAAACACAATCTGCAGGACCCAAACGCTTCCAAGTTATCGGAAGCACACAGCTTCGGTATCGGAATTCCTGCTAGTACGGATGCCCGTAGAATTGAAGTTCCTTCGTCTACAACGACGTTGTTCCCGTCAATGCTTACGGGTACTTTCTGGATCGATTTGCCATTAGAACGAATCGCAGGTGTACCGTAATCCGTTTCTAAGAGTCTCATGTTGTTTGCTCCGAGATAAAGTCTTCTGGAAATTTTTGGATTGCGCTGCGTACCGGAATAGGGGTCATTCCACCCATTTGGCACAAACTCGCCTTCTCCATCACTTCACATAAATCTTCAACAACCACCAAGGTCCTAGCGTCTACATTATTAGAACTAAACTGTCGCAACGCTTCCTTTCCACGTACCGATCCAATGCGGCAAGGAGTACATTTTCCACAAGATTCAATCTCGCAGAACTCAAACGCGTACTCGGCCTGTGCTTTCAAATCGACGGTGTCATCAAACACCACCAAGCCGCCATGTCCGATGCCAGCACCTATTTCTGCCATCGCTTCATAGGTAAGAGGCGTATCGAATTCGGCTTCTGAAAGATACGCACCGAGCGGGCCGCCGATCTGAACCGTACGAATCGGACGACCGGAAAGTGTTCCATTACCATAATTGTAAATCAATTCATTCACGGTGGGACCGAAAGGTAGTTCGATTAGACCTCCGTGCTTGACATTTCCGGATATTTGGAAAGGCATGGTGCCTGTGGATCTACCTACACCCAACTGCGCGTACGCCTCAGGACCAATTTCAAAAATTCCTGGCACCGAAGCGAGACTGATCACGTTGTGTACTAAGGTGGGTTTTTCAAAAAGACCTGCTATAGCGGGGACTGGTGGTTTCACTTTTATTTGACCACGCTTGCCTTCCAAGCTCTCTAGCAACGAGGTCTCTTCACCACAGATGTAAGCTCCTGCGCCGATTAGCATGTCGATGTCAAAAGAAAAATCGGAGTTTAGAACGTTCTGTCCTAGAAGATTCGCTGAGTACGCAATTTCTAGAGCATGATCAAGGTATTCCTTGGCGACAGGATATTCAGATCTAAGGTAGATAAAGCCTTGCGTCGCACCGGTTGCGTAGCCGGCGATGATCATTCCCTCAATCAGTTTAAAAGGATCGCCTTCCATGAGCATTCGATCTGAAAACGTACCAGAGTCACCTTCATCGGCATTGCAAACTACGTACTTTTGGTCTGCGGGCGTATCAGCGACTGTTCTCCATTTGATAAAGGCTGGAAAACCAGCCCCACCACGACCGCGCAACCCAGATGTTTCCATTCCGGCGATGATCTGATTTGGGTCTTGAGAGAGAAGGTCTTCCAACAGCTTAAATGAAGGTAGCTTAAGTGGTGGCTGTACCCCAGCACGATCAAAGACTAGTCTGTGCTGTTGTGTTAGAAACGGGTGAGTAGTCGTAACCGAGGCGTGAATCTGTCGAGAGGCGGGGTCACCGTTGAAAACGTTCACGATTTTGGGAACGTCTTTTACTTCGACGTTGGTAAATTCGGACACTATTTCTTGATCACCGTTAAGCAGTTGAACGATGGGTTCAAGCCAAGCAAGTCCCAACGATCCGTTTCGCGTAAGGTCGACTCCATGAGTCTTAATTGCGAATTCCACACTTTCTGAACCCATTGCACGTGCGAATGAGTCGTCGGAAATTTGTAACTTCATTCAGTACTTAGGGAGATCGAATCGGGAGTAGCCCGTGCAATGAGTCTATCGTCAACCTGTACTGAAGGACCTACTGCGCATAACCCCAAACAGTAGATCGCTTCAAGTTCAACTTGGTTATTGGATGTTCGAGAACCTAGATTTGTACCGAATTTAGCTTCGATGTCTTTGGTGAGTTTGCGCGCACCCAAGGATTGGCATGCTTCCGCTTGACAGATTTTTATCGTGTGAGTTGCGGGTGGTTCAAGTTTAAAGTCGTGATAAAAACTAATCACTCCTCTTACTTCAGCTTGACTAATGTTGAAAGTTTCCGCGATTGTTGGAATCCATGAAGAGTCGATATATCCATACTCGCCCTTGAGCCAATTCAAGGCGTGCATCAATCCGCCGACACGGTCGACAAATCCCCTCAAGTTCGAATGAAGTTCGCTAGGGATAGGACTACTCCCGGTGTTTGTTTGTCGAACTTTTTTTGACATCTAGTTTTGGGCTAATTGACACATTGTCGCTGCGTGTGCAAATTTGTAAAATTGTACACTTACAGTGAGGTGTGAGACAGTTTGTTTTATCGATGGTTGCTGTCATCGATATGGGATTTACTGTCTGTGTCGCCTGCATTTATTATCCTTACGTCGATACGGGTGGCTAGGTCAACGGAGAGGAGCCAGATTCCGAGTGCGTAAGTTTTAAGACAACCATACTTCAAGGGAAACCAAATGACAACATTCAAGAGGATTGCCGCTTATTTAACGCTTACTACATTTACGGTCGCGCTTGCTGGATGTGCATTTTTCGCACAAGAAGAACGAGTAGACCCAACTGCGACCAAGATTACATCTGTTGAAGGCGTCACCGAGTATCGCCTCAACAACGGGCTTAGCGTCCTTCTATTGCCTGATCCGAGTGAGGAGAATATTTACGTCAATATTACCTATAAGGTCGGCTCGGCGGATGAAAACTACGGCGAAGTCGGTATGGCTCACTTGCTCGAACATATGGTGTTCAAGGGTACCACGACTCGATCTGGCGCGCAAATGATGGACGAGACATCGGAGAACGCAATCAGTGCAAACGGTTCAACGTGGTTAGATAGAACAAATTACTACGTGACGGTTGTCGCTCAAGAGGACAAGTTTCGGTGGGCCTTAGAACATGAAGCTGACCGTATGACG
The DNA here is from genome assembly GCA_009841615.1 of Gammaproteobacteria bacterium. GTDB lineage: Bacteria > Pseudomonadota > Gammaproteobacteria > Pseudomonadales > Azotimanducaceae > Bin55. The sequence goes on from VXLL01000034.1 coordinate 8,178, forward strand.
AATTCTCTTATTGAAGAGGAAGAACTAGAAAAGGAAAGATATGTCGTCGCCAATGAGTGGGACATCGGTGAAAATCCTCCTAGTCAGGTGTTGAGCAAACGCATACGCTCTATTGCAATGGACTGGCACAACTATGCTAACTCAACCATTGGCGCTCGTGCCGATATCGTAAATGTAACTAGGGAACAACTCTATAACTTCTATCGCAAGTACTACCAACCTGATACTGCGACACTCATTGTCGCAGGTAAATTTGATGAAGCAGATGCGCTGGATTTGATCCTAGACGTGTTTGGTAGCATACCTAAACCAGACCGTACCGGCGCGATGAAGATCTATGACAATTATTCGTACGAACAACCTCAAGATGGAGAGCGCACAGTAGTACTCGAGAGGATTGGCGACACCCAAATATTCCGCGCGGCATATCGGATTCCTTCGGTGTCGTCCGCTGATCATGCCGCATTGTCAGCATTATCCAACGTACTTTCAGGTTCAGGTGTTAACAGTAGGTTATACAAGAATTTAGTTGAAACGAAGATTGCTACGACCGCATATGCGTATCCTGAGAGCTTTAAATATCCTGGCTTCTTTTGGGTCAGCGCAAGTGTTGCATTGGACGGTTCACTGGAGCTAGCAGAATCAGAAGTCTTTGCAACCATTGAAGAAGTGAAAGAAAATCCTCCTACGGAGGAAGAACTTAGTAGGTTTAAAGTCGGAGTCGAGAACTACTATACGAATATATCCAACACTGTCATCGGTATAGCGCAGCAACTGAGCGAGTGGTCTGCCCGTGGCGATTGGCGATTGTTCTTTATCTCAAGAGATCGAGCAGAAAAAGTAACGGTTGACGACGTACAGCGCGTAGCACAAGAATATCTCATACCGGCCAATCGTAGTAAAGGCTACTTTAAGCCAGTGGACGACGTACCTCCACGTGTAGCAATTGGGGAGAATCCAGACATCTCATCTCTGGTAAACAATTACGAGGGACGAGAAACAGTTTCGCGTGGGGAATTCTTTGAAGCCACTCCAGTGAACATAGCGAAAAGAACGGAATATCGAACCATGTCGAACGGTGCTCGAGTAGCAATGTTGGCAAAAGAAAATACTGGCGACACTGTATCAATCAACGCAACAATGCGATGGGGGACTCTGGATACAGTGATGAACAAGCGATATATTGCAAACTTCACGAGTGGTATGATTGGTCGGGGCACGGTCAATAAAACTCGAAACGAATTGTCCGATGAATTTAGACGACTTCGTCTCGGTGGCGGTGCCGATATTGACTTGACAACGGGTGACCTAACAATTAACACTGTGCGGGAGAACTTAGAGGAATCAATTCGGTTAGTCGCTGAAATTGCGCGCCAGCCGTCGTTCGACGAAACAGAGTTTGAGTTGTTGAAGAAAAACCGAATTACCGGTCTTGAAGCTCAACGTTCGGAACCGAGCCCGCTTGCGGGTAGGAAACTTAGTCAACACTTAAATCAGTATCCGAAAGGACATCCCAATTACGTCTCGACGATTGACGAAGACATTGAAGGATACTTAGATGTCACGCTTGAACAAATTCAAGAGTACTACACTAGCGTTGCTGGGCTCAGCGATAGCACAACGATAACAGTAGTAGGAGATTTTGATCCAGATGAAGTATTTGGGTGGCTGGAAGAGTATTTTGGCGATTGGATATCACCAGCTCCGTACGAGAGAATCGGCCGTGATGCACAAGCCCAAGAGGCGCAGTTCTTTGAGGTCAATACACCAGACAAGACAAACGCTCTGATGCTCGCCGCCTACGATTTTCCGTTTACAGATGAAGATCCTGACTATGAACCACTCTTAGTTGCTTTTGAGATCTTTGGTGGCGGATTTTTAAATTCTCGATTAGCGACCCGTATCAGACAAAAAGAAGGACTATCCTATAGCGTTCGTGCGGGATTTTCTTCGCACCCAATCGATAAACGTGGTTACACATGGGCACAAGCATCTGTTGATCCTGAGAACATGGACAAGTTAGTTAAAGCATTTAAAGAGGAAGTGTCTCGAGCTGTTAAAGATGGATTCACCGAAGAAGAAGTGACTTTGGCCAAAAATAGTATCATCGACGGTCGAAAAGGATGGAGATCTTCAGACGGGGCGATTTCGACCATGCTCCATTACACCATGTTTTTCAAACGAAATCTTTCACACTATCAAGAAGTTGACGATAGAATTGCGGAGGTGACTTTGGAGGACGTGAATAGGGCTTTTCGTAAACATGTCAGTGTCGAAAAGTTCACCATCGTAACCGCCGGTGATTTGGAGAAAGAAACGGCTACTGAACCCATGGGCGAATAATCGTATAGACGACTGTGTCAAAAACACTTAAATCGTGTCCACAGTGTGGGCACGCTTTATTGCAACCAAGAGTACACAGTCTCAGATTTGAAGTGATCAAAACGTTGTAAGAGTTGGTTGATGGTAGAAGCGAAAATTGTTAATGGTTTAGTACATTTGAAAAATATTTTAGATGCTTGTATCTAGATTTTCCGTCTTGGAAAATCTATACAGTTTCTATAAATGTAAGTGGTCTGAGCATGCGTCCGGGACAGTCATTGAGACAATTTACAGGACACATTAATCGAAGACTGATGCTAAGAAAAGACGAACTCGGAGAAGCTTTAGCGAAGCGGTAGCATCGTTTCAAGGTTCTGGTGTTTCCACCGAACAGGTGAGCACTGAGCTGGGTATATAGACATCGTTATCCTAACGCTGGGTAAGTGCCTCTCGCGAGGTTCCCCCAGAGGCGGGTCGACCCAATTACAAGGAACTAGAGAGAGAGCTTCGGCGCAAGCGTCGGACTAACTACCTTTTTGCAATGCTATTTTCAAGGTTATTGCTTATTTTTACAATTTTTCTGTTTACGTTTGAATTCGTGGTCGATCAACGGTTTTACGCCATACGCTGATTGATGGTCGCTCCGCCCGCAGGAGGAAGGCTCTGCCCCCTTACACTCTGGTTTTTCTTAAACGGCACAAAAGTTGGACGCTTGCGCTACTGCGATTAGCGGCGTTTCGCTTGCTCGCTTCGCTGATCAGCACTACTTATTGAAAAGGAGTTGTGAGCTGAGCCGGCATCCGTTCGAAGTGGGATGGTTCTACTCGTGCAAAGCGCCATCTTATATCGTATTTTCGATCGTGCTAACGGTGATGCTGACTGTGCACATGAAACTGACTGCTGGGATGCGGGCATTAGGACTCGGTCTCCGGTGTCTGGTACTACGCACCGCTGTTCAACATCGCGCAGGCAACGTATAACAGGCGATCCACGATTGACCGTAAGGTACGACCATGTGGATGTCCCTTCGCCCGCAGTTTTTGGTACTTTTCCCGACAAGTTGGGTCGATGAACATCGCCACTCGCCCCAGTGATAGACACTGTCGACGAGTTGCTGATTGGCCGTGCGACGGCGATGCACGCGCCGATATTTTACCGAACTTTTGGTAACGGGTGCGCCCCCGGTTAAACATCGTAACGCCTGATAATCACGGTTTCGGATGACGCTACGCGCTTCGCCGAGCAGCGTCGCAAGCACCGTTTTACCAATACCTGGCTTGGAGGCGAGAATGGCTTCCTTCATCAGTCGGGCGTTCAAGCGCCCCAGTGGCTGGCTGAGCAACGTCATTCAACGCGTTCACTCGAGCGTTCAACTGCTCCGCTATTGGTTGCTCCAGGGTCTGTATTTGCTGATTGACCAGATGCATTTGCTCTCACAGCATCGTCAACTCTTGTCGCCGCGTAGCCACCACGTATGGTGGAATCGGTAATGGTTCGGCACGTAATTGTTCGAGTACAGCCGAGGCTTCAAAACGTCGCATACGATACTGTTTGAGAATCGTTGCTACCGTACTTGCTTGGGTCTGATGTGCTTTTTGCGGGTTGGGTATCCGATGCCACAGAGTCGCCGCAAAGCGGCTCGCTCAGTGGTCGCCGGACATTGTTTCAAGACTCGGAAAATATTCCTCGAGGAGTTGTCGAATCTGCGTAATCAGCACACTTCTCGTCGTCACGAAAGCTTTCCGCTGCCGGTTTCGCAGACGCAGTTGCATCGTGTATTCGTCTTCGATCTCCACCTGTCGTACTAAATGAGGTTCCAAGCACAACGCCGTGGCTAACAAGAGTGCATCGCGCCGATCATCTTTGGCACCCGCAGGGTAATACCGGTCGCGGAATCGGTCCAACTGTATCGGATTGATGGCATAGACTTCATAGCCTAGGGTTTGGCAACTGTTCACGACCGAACCGACCGAAGTTTCCAACACGATACCGATACTTTCGGATGCCGCGTGTCGCGTCTTCTCGGCCAACCAAGCAGCCAGTTGCTGAAATCCAGCTCCAGAGTGCGGGATCGCGGTTTTACCACGAGTTTGCTGCTCGCGATCTACTGAACAAATCTGATGGTGCGACTTGCTCCAATCAAGTCCAACGAACCATTGTAGTTCCATTAAAATTCTCCTAAATTGCGAGTCAATTTTTGACAATTTGGAAATTGCAATGTGGATCGTTCCCTATACCGGCGTTCAACGACGCTTACTAACTATTAGATCTCTATTGCAATGGTGCGTTGCCGTGGCACATGCCCCGAGGTGGTGATCAGAAGTCACAGGGTTAACGGCACCTCGCGGATTCACGCGACGTTGTGCTCCCAAGAGGTTCGTACAAGTCTTCGACGGGTTGCGCGTTTGATGTTGCAACTGGTTCTACAAGGCATCTATCGCCCTCGTCGTCAGGGAAAGCCGAAGCGGTCTGAAGAGATAGTTGTGGCACCGGATCAAGTTCGTTAAAGGCTTAGTACCAAATGACAAAATCAACTGTGGGTGACGGATGCGACTTACATTCCCACCCCGGAAGGAACGGTCTATTTAGCTGCGACTCAATATGTCTTTTCCCGTCGTGTCGCGGGTGGTCCATTTCTGCCAGACAAAATGCCGAGTTGAGTGTGCGTGCCTTGCATATGCGGTTCAAACTCGATGTCCCGCGCATGTCATTCATCAATCGGGTCATGGTTCACAGTACAACTCACTCAAGTTTCGACATGCTTCTACCGCCGTGAATGTGATATTGTCTAGGGGATATCCGTCGGCGATTGGTATGACAACGCGATGGCAGAAAGTTTGTTTGCGACGTTGGAGACCGAGTGGAACAGATCACCAACGGTGACATCGTTTTCGCACTAGTGCGGTGACAAAACTAGAAGTCTTTAGTTACTTGGAAGGCTTTCACAATCCAAGTCGAATTCATTCAGCGCAGTATTTTCGGTATCCTGAAGTAATTGAATGGAGATATGCTAAAGAACATGGTCCTATAGCAATTCCCAAAATGAACTATCCATCAAAACTGATGGCAACTCCAAATTTACTAACTGACGAATTAGAAGAGTATTTTGGAGTGTTACGATGGAATTGCGATCTGTTAGAAATCAATTGCAATCTATCGACACACCGCTTAATGGATATGGGTCAGGTTCATAAATTCTCTTCCATTGTTGAGATATCCCGTAACTAACGTCCACCCCATGATAGACTACCCACTGTTGATCATGTTCGCATTGATGCTGATCGATCGCATTTACCCAAGTAACGGATGGACCATATGCGGGGTAATATGTCGACGTGGACAAATCAAACTTGTATCTGGGTACCACCAGCACCTGAAGTCTCCATTTAATATCCATCTCGTCAAATGCGCTGTCTCCTGGATCGATGTAGCTGAATTGACAGCTAACATCTACCTTACCCTCTACTTTTATGGTTCTAACATGTGTCCCAGGAATTCTTTCTCTGACTTTGTAGGGCGCATAAACATTAGATTGACAAGAAATATTGTTCTCGTTGAGTTCGGGTGGTAGCCCGTCCACGAGATAAGCCGTTAAGAACGACCTGCTTTCGAAGTCGTACAATTTTGGTCGTAGTTGAAAATCTCGTTTCAAGCCGATATGGCTCTTTATCGTTCCTATGGGTAGTCGCTTCAATCCAGGTAAGAAATCTCTGTTTACTTGTTTATGAACAGTCTTCCCATCAAATTCAGATTTGGAAGTCAAGCTCGAAACAAATTTTTCGAAGTCACTGCTTAGACTTTGTTTGGGAGACATTTGATCGATCACTTTGATTTCGCGACCCTCGGCAAGAACTAGATTGGTTACTATCCACACAGTTGCGAATAATATTAGAGTTTTCATCAATTGCATTTGAAATTTCCTTTAAAAAAGTTAAGGGCGTGAACTCTTTTCTCAGAGTTGTATCGGTCATTATATCAACGAGTCTCGGATGTACCAAGTTCGCATTTTTGGCTGGTGCAGATGCGTACGGTCGAATGAACTGGCGCAGTCAGAGACCAGTTCTTTTAGCAAAGTTGCTTAAGACTTGCGTTATAAATGATCCGTCAAGCAATCGACATCATTTGCTGATGGTACGAGAGCGAATCATGGTTCAAGCTTTTCTACCACACATAGAAGAATGATCGGAACGCTTGCTTGACACCATCCCATTCACTCGACTAGAAATTAAGTGTAGAGAAAATTTCGCATGGGGCGTGTCGTCGAGAGACACATTTTTCTGTATGTCGTCCACATTCTGTCGGTAATGTCAAGGGTAAGTTTTAACTGAATGTCCTTGTCGTACAGCGTATAGTGGTGATGATTAGTCGTCATGCGGTGTATCGTACTGAGGAAACTCTCGGTCGCTCGCCGAATTGTGTTTCCTGTTAGTGCGATTGGCTGAATTGTTTGCGTACAGAAAAGCATTCCCTATACGGACCCGATGAACTGTCAGCAAGTCGTCGTACAGAGCTAGCCAAGATAATAGCAGGAGTGCTTCATCGAAAAACAGAGCAGATGTAAATAGCACTCGAAAATTCAGAAGTGTTTAGGATTTCGAATATCTATGAATGATTCTGTCACACTAACGATCATTCACAAAGTGCGAAAATTAAACGTCGCGAGTATCAGTGTCTACTGTTCCTTCGACGGTGATCGAATGTTCTTATCCCGATGGAGTCTCGAGTATAGGCAAGTGCTGAGTTCGAAAATTGTCCAGAGCCTACACCAGATTCGAGGCTAGTTCAGACTCCAATCGCTTGTGAGACCGGAGACGGAATGAAGCACCCTCCGGACATTGATCCAGAGGGTTCAATTACAACCAACTGAGGAACGCCAAAGAGACCTGGAGAAACGCTGTTCTTGTAAACCTTTGTGTTTGAAAAATGATCCCTAATTACTCCAATTATTTCTGGGTTCATAGTGTCCATGATTGTGATCAGATCGGTACCAGAAACATCTAGTCTTGCCTGATGCAGAGCGTCGGTAGCATCCATCCCGAAGTCGCACAGAAACGAGACTATTTGAAACACTGCGGGAAAAATCTGTCGGCCACCGCACGCCCCTAAAGCGAATTTTCTTCCATCTTGAATTTTCCCAATGACCGGGCACATGTTGCTTAGCGGTCGTCGACCGGGCGCGACAGAGTTTGGAGCATTCGGTCGTGGATCAAACCACATCATTCCATTGTTCATGAGAATGCCTGTTTGTGGTAGCATGATGAAGGATCCGAACACAGACATGAGCGTTTGGGTGAGGGAAACCATGTTGCCGTGACGATCTACTACAGAGACATGGGATGTCGCACCCGAAGAACTTTCTTCACTAACTCCGTCACCTAGGTTTTTCAGACGATAGTCATAAGCATCAAGTAGGGTATTTGCGTAGGAGGTGTAGTCAGAAGCATTGGGACAGTTTCTGGATTCAACCGTCAGCTTCTCTTCAAGTATCGCTAAAGCTTGGCTTAATGTTGGTCCCGCTGATCTTCTGAAAGGAGCAAAAATATCGTGCCCTCGATAGTGTACGTGCAACGGGTCCGTGAGGTATGCTTCATATTGGTCCAAGTCTTCCACATTGATCTTGGAACCGGCCCCACTTAGGTCGGTGGAAATTTTTTCCGCCAACTCACCCGAATAGAATGCATCGGGACCTTCTCGTTGCAACACTCGAAGAGTATTAGACAAATTTCCTAACTGGATGCGATTTGTTGCCCCGGCTTCATCTTCGGTTTCTGGAGGCAACCCGTCCGATAGGTAGACACTCTGCACTTCCCCATAGCGTCGCATGGTTCGGGCACCACGCAAGATCTGCAACTGTGTGTACCAGTGTGTGGGTAAGCCCCACTCAGCCAATTGACATGCCGGTTCAATCACATCGCGCCAGTCCCATGTACCAAAGCTCTCCAGAGCTAGTCCGACGCCTTTCAGAAAGCCTGGAGTAGCAATAGCAAACGGACCATGAACGTTTCTGTCTTCCAAGACTTCTGGCCAATGAAACGATGACGCGCCAGTAGCATTTCCAGTTAGTGGGTAGTCGCAGGGATCTGCTTGCAACGGTGCTCGCATACCGAACTCCACGACCGAAACTCTATCTTGCTTTGCTTCGTACAGAGTCATAAATCCTCCACCACCAATACCACTCATCCAAGGTTCAACGCACCCTAGGGCTAAGCCACTCGCGACTGCCGCATCGATCGCATTGCCGCCGCGGGCGAGAACCGATGCTCCGACCGTCGATGCGAGGTAGTGTTGCGTCGAGACAACCCCGTTAGAGCCTGAAACTGCCGGCTTACGCAGATGCCATCGTTCTTGAAAGATTTCGGGGAAGTCGAGGGTCATGAAGTACCTTGAGATGACTGTTTAAATAGCGAACTAGAGCAATCTCTGTGGCGTTCTACGATGATGAACACGTCTTGTGTCTTCTTGGTGGATCTATCGATCTGGAAGTATGAGTTGGCGAAACCATATATTTTCGTCAATTCGTAGCTGGTTCGACAGTAATTTATCGTGCTTAAGAGTGAGGTCGACCTGATTTCACTCATTCTTGACGTGAAAACGATCTAATTGGGATGTCCAACGCGCACATATGCGATGCTTTCTAGATCCTGAGAAACTCCTACTTTGTTTGGAGCATCTATTGACACTAGACAACATCTAAACGTACTACGTCAGGTTTTTTGTTAACAGTCTCACTGTCACTCGCCGTAGAAGTTCAAATACTTACAAAAATCTTGCGTTTTTCAGCATACAATGGAAAAGAACCATGGTCTAGCTTAATTAGAAACAGAACAATGAAAAACCGTACCTCCAAAATAAATAGTCCTTGGATAAACGCTGACAGAGTTAGCGCTTCAAAGACAAATTACATCATTGCCATCATTGTTGCCATTTCGTGTATCGTATGCGTCGCGCGAAGTGCGTGCTCTTTTTCGGCAACGACTTCGACAGACGAATTTCGAATTCCTAAATGGACGAGTGAAGATTTTTACATCGCTATTGAGAAAGACAATCCGAGATTAGTTAAACGATATCTTTCAGATTCCGATCGCTCGACTCAAAAATTTCTGAGCTACTACTTGCTGGATTATGCCCTTGAACTAGAGAGGGATCATATCGCGATGCTCCTAGTAGAAGCAGGAGCGGGAGTTGATACTCGATCGGCGGTTCGGTACGAAAATGTGCAGATACTGAACGAGATGTTGAAACGAGGGATCAATCCTGCAGGATTATCGCTCGCGGCTGAGCGGGGTAATGTTGACATAGTAAGAGTGTTGCTAAACCATGGTGAAGACGCACTAATAACTGAAGATACGGTCCGAAACGGACACTTAGAAACGCTGAAGCTGCTGCTTGATCATGGCGCTGAACCCGACGGACTGGAGATCGCGATTCTTCGTGGACACCATGAGGTCGCGAAGTTACTCTTGGAATTCAATGCAGATCCCAATGAGATCACTCGGCTGACGGTGAAGGATTGGGAGGAAATCGACTTTCCGCCACCATATACGTTCGAATATCTCTCACCACTCCACTATGCGGTTCTCAACCAATCATTGGATTTGGTGGAAGCGATGCTTGAAGCAGGGGCGGATCCCAATGTAGCACCGCGCGCGATCACATTGCTGGAACATCGTTCTAGCGATGAAGATTGGCCAACCGTACTGCAAACTGCACAAGACCCAGAATGGGGAGATGATGCTATCGCGCAACTATTGATTGAACACGGAGCTGAGCCTCACGTATTGAATAGCGGTGAGGATGCTCAGCTGGAAATAGATCTGTTTAAAGCAGCAGAAGAATGGGACTATGAAGAGGTAATTCGGTTGTTGGATCTAGGTGCTAAACCCGTCGGGTTTGGAAGTTTCTACTACGATTACTCTGAACGGTACAACCCCAAACTCATACAAGCGTTTGTTGAAGCTGGTGCTGACCCAAATGTTTTTAACGATCGGGCCGGCGGTTTGATGTACACTCCTACGGCATTGACTCTTATGAATGGAGACGTAGATAATTTCAACCGTTTTATTCAAGCAGGTGCAGAAATTAGTTCGTCTTTACGTGGATGGTATATGAAAATAGCACTCGTGAATGGACTAGATGACGCTTTGGAAATTCTTTGGAGTCTAGGAGAAGAGCGACGTTACATAGACATACAGGGGCCTATCAACCATGGAATTCTCCGTACCGCGAAGACTTTACTCTCCAAGGGAGCTAGACCTCGGGGCTTGAGAACGGCAGTGGAGGATGAACACGAGGGAATTGTGAAAGCGCTCTTAGAAGCTGGTGCGGATCCAGATGAGCTTGATGAATACGACGAACGGTCGATTCTTGAGTTAGCGATTGAGAACGGTAACCGAGAAATTATCGATATGTTAAGAGAAGCTGGAGCGCGAAATTAGCGCTATCTATTGCACAATCAACTAAAAAAACGATGAAGAACTATACGCTAACAACAAGTCAACAATGGGTTCATTCTGCAGGAGAGCGTGTTTTAAATACAAACCGCTTCCGCTCGATGCTTTTAGCCTGTTCGTGGATCGGCTGTATGGCGATAGGCAGCCTTTCGATTTTGGCAGACACTTCAACTACGAATCTTCGAATTCCAGAGCGGACTACAGAAGACTTCTACGTTGCCATTGAGAAAAACGACGCGAAATTTGTTCAACAATTCTTGTCGGATACTAAGCGCGCGACCCAAGAATTTCTGAGCTATCACTTGCTCGACTATGCACTTGAGCTTGATAGGGATCAAATTGCGCAGCTCTTGGTCGAAGCCGGAGCTGGAGTCGATACCTTAGCTCCAGTTCGACACGACAACCTGCAAATTTTAGAAGAAATGTTGAAACGAGGTGTCGAACCTCGTGGAGCATCGCTCGCAGCAGAACTGGGCAACGTCACCATGGTGAACATGCTGTTGAACGCTGGTGAGAGTGATTTAACGACTGAGGGAACCGTCCGAAATGGACGGTTGGAAATTCTGCAGTTGCTCCTCACCCATGGAGCCGAACCTGACGGACTGGAAATTGCCATTCTTCACGGTCATGAGGAAGTCGCAACACTCCTATTGGAATCAGGCGCGGATCCCAACGAGATCACTAGGATGAGTAAAAGAGATCGTGAGGAATTCAATTTTGCGCCAAACTATGCGTCAGCATATTTAACACCACTCCACTATGCAGTCCTCAACAAATCTTTAGATTTAGTGACTGCATTGTTAAAAGCCGGAGCAGATCCCAACATTGTCCCGATTGCGATCAGAGTGCAGGAGAATACTTCCGTCGAGAACGCTTGGCCAACCGTACTTCAAACTGCACAAGATCCAGTGTGGGGAGATGAGGCGATCGCTCAACTACTGGAGAAAAACGGAGCGATCCTCAATGTTTCGGATATCGATGAAAAAGCTCAGTTGGAATTGGAACTGTATAGAGCTGCCGAAGAATGGAACTACAAAGAGGTAAATCGTCTCTTGGATCTAGGTGCTAAACCAATTGGTTTTGGAAGTTTCTACTACGATCGCTCTGTACGCTACAAGCCCAAAATCATGCAAGTGTTTGTCGAAGCCGGAGCTGATCCAAACATTTTTAGTGCGGAATTCGGGTTGAACACTACTCCCGCGGTATTGGCCCTTATGAATGGAGACGTAGACAATTTCAAACGTTTTGTTCAAGCAGGCGCAGAAACCGATGAGGGGTTTCTCAGTGTTTATAGGAAGATTGTTTTAACAACCTCTCGGAGAGATCCTTTAGAATTGATGTGGAGTTTCGAAGACGAACGAAACTACGTAGATATCAAGGGTCCAATCAGGTATGGACTCGTTCAAATTGTTGAAGCCACACTCATGATGGGTGCTCGACCAGTGGGATTGCGATCTGCGGTAACAGCTGGGATGGAGACGATAGTGAAGTTGTTATTAGAAGCTGGAGCAGATCCGAATCAAACAGCTGAACAGGATGAAAGAGCCCTGCTTGAGTTGGCGGTAGAGTCCGAGAATCAAAAGATCGTTGCGATGCTTAGAGAAGCAGGAGCACGAGAGTAATGCGATGTAAAAGCCCTTTTTTCTTCGTGCGGCGATATTTCGTTTAATCTCAATAGCCCATCGTGTCTGAAAACCAGTAAACCTTAAGATCAAATCGATTTCAGCTCTTTTCGCTGTTCGATAGAAATTTGTTTGAGTACCGGGTGGTATCACACTCAGAATGTTTTCTATGACGAATCTCTCCCAACTTTGTCCTACCACCGGGTGTCCGTATAGTTGTAGATCGGTTGGTAGACCTAGTAAGGCATGCATCAGCCCACTGCCGCGAACATACACTTTGACGCTCGAGAGATTGAGGTATCTTGACCTTGCTTGTTCCGCGATTCGAACGGCGAGCGTAGTTTCAGCAACCTGACGTGGACCAATCAACGCGACATGCTTGACTGGCTAATGAGTCGATCAGATTTTTGTATACAAGTCGTGGTACAAACATCCTATATTTAAGTTCTGTTTTTAAATATAAGAGGTTATTTTTTATTGAATGAGGTACTTCCTACTGATCAGAGGTTGGAGTTTTTACTCGTTTTTGCTTTGGGTACTTTGGGTTAGTTTTTGCGGACACTTAGCCACGGAGCGTAAGCATTTCAATCGTCGTCACTTGAAGTGAGGCGTCGCGACATAGCGTCAATTTCGTACATTCGCAGAGATCTGAGACATCTTTAGTGTCTATTGCACGTGTTAGCGCATCTACCGACTATAGACCTAATATGTACGTGACATGTCTGATTTCTTGTAGGACGTGGTCTGGTCGATCAAAACGCCCAAAAAATTTGTTTTTAGCGAAACTGTTTTCAGATTACAATGGGAAATTACTCTTCGCTCGTCACACAATCGATGAAAGACAGTAGAAGCTCTGCTCGTAATGTGCGATTTCTCGACATCGGTACGTCAAAGCAGTGTTCTCTACAAGGAGAATCTATATGAGACCATCTTCCCCAGCCGTCTTATGGTCTGGATACATTGCTATCGCAACACTCTCTGTTGAAGCGAACAACCTAGTCGAAGAGCTCGAAATCCCAAGTTGGACAACTGTGGACTTTTACGACGCTATTGATAGAGACGACGTGAAATCAGTACAAGACTTTCTGTCTGACACCGAACGAGCCACCAAAGAGTTTCTGAGTTACTACTTGCTCGATTATGCGCTCGAGCATGGGAGGGATCAAATCGCACAGCTTATGGTCGAAGCCGGAGCAGGGGTTGATACGCTTTCAGCAGTTCAATACGAACACGTCCAAATACTTGAAGAACTGTTGAATAGAGACGTTGAGCCTAGAGGAGCATCTCTCGCTGCTGAATTGGGCAGTATGCAAATGTTGGAATTGCTACTAGAACATGGAGCGAAAGACTTAAGTACGGAAGGCGCGGCGAAGTCCGGACAATCGGATGCAATAAAGTTACTTCTTGAACATGGCGCGGACCCAGAGGGACTCGGTCTAGCGATTCTTCACGGGCATGAAGATGTGGCTCAGATTCTCTTGGAATCTGGGGCTGATCCCGATGAAGTGACTCGACATCATTTGGGAAGATATGACCTCGACTTCGAGATCCCGCGAGGGTATTATTTCGAGTATCTGTCGCCACTCCACTATGCAGTCCTCCTTCAGTCTCGAGAAATAGTAGAGTTGCTACTTGATAACGGTGCTAATCCGAATGTGGTCCCAAATGCAATCACGCTAAGAGAAAATCGTTCAGATCGTAGTCCTTGGCCAACCGTGTTGCAAACGATGACGAAAATTCAGAACGCAGATCGCGATATAGCACTATTGTTAGAGGAGTACGGTGCAACCTTAAACGTTTCAGACGATAACGAGGATCATCGATTGGAAGAATTTCTCTATGAGGCTGCAAACACGCGAGACCATAAAAAGATCGTCGAATTGTTGGAGGAGGGTGCTCAACCCACTGGATTTGGTGAATTTTATTATGCTTTTTCTGGAAGTTACGATCCAAAGATCATCAAAGCGTTTTTTGATGCTGGAGCTAATCCTGATATTTATGATGGGCACTACCCATACACTCCGACCGCGATGACGCTCATGAACAGGGACTTAGCGAACTTTCGTCGTTTCTTGGAAGCAGGAACTACGATCGACGACTTGTTGATAGGTTGGTACATGAAAGTTGCCTGTGTCGAAGGAATGAACGAGGCAATAGAGTTGTTGTGGACGTTCGGTAATACTCGTGATGTATGGGAAATTGTCAGTCCTGTCAGTTATGGCCATATTCATACAGTTGAATTTTTACTAGCTAAAGGGATAAAACCTGTGTATTTGCGGCACGCCGTGGAGCAGGAACATGTCGAAATTGTGAAAATGCTGCTAGAGGCAGGGGCGGATCCTGATGAGCAAGACAACCACGACGAACGGTCGATTCTGGAGATAGCTTTGGAATTGGGAAACGAAGACATAGCTCAATTGTTGAAGGCCGCTAGAGCCACAGAATAATTTAGGACATGTAGTTAAGTTTTGAGCGTTCGATTTAGTTTCGAATTTATTTGAACGGATCATGTGGTCGCTTGTCTGCGCCTGATTCCAATTAACGTCCATTTCTTATACAACAAGAACAAGGGCGGTAATACGATCAGTGTGAGGATCATCGCACTAATCATCCCGCCAAACATGGGCGCTGCTATGCGTTGCATAATTTGAGCTCCTGTACCTGAAGCCCACATAATTGGCGCTAGTCCGAGAAAGACCGTCATCGTTGTCATCATGATGGGTCGAATTCGCAACATCGCGCCTTCTTCAATCGCTGCTACAACGTCTTTCAATACTAAGGCACGATTTTCCTCTCCGGCCTGTTCACGCTTCTGGTCCATCGCAAGATTTAGGTAGGTGAGAAGGACCACTCCAAGTTCCACTGCTACTCCAGCCAAAGCGATAAAGCCAACACCTACGGCGACCGAAAGGTCATACTCTAGAAGATAGAGACAAACTATCCCGCCAACTAACGCGAACGGTACCGTTGTGACAATGAGGAAGACATCGGTAGCGCGTCGGAAATTCAAAAATAGCAATACGAGCACGATTCCCAGGGTCAAAGGACCCATGATCATTAATCGTTGTTGCGCCCGTACAAGATATTCGTACTGCCCAGACCATTCGAGCGAGTAGTTTGGAGGCAGATCGACTTGCTCACGGACGACGCGTTGCGCTTCGGCAACGTACGAACCAAGATCGCGACCCACAATGTCGATAAATAACCAACCAGTGGGTCGAGCGTTTTCGCTCTTTATCATCGGTGCACCGTCAACAACTTCAATATTGGCGACATCCCCTAGTGCAACTCTTGCTCCCTTAGGAGTAGTGATCGGTAGGTTTTCTAAGCTCTCGATCGAACTTCGAACGTTTTGCGGATAGCGAATGTTGATAGGATATCGCTCCAGTCCCTCAACGGTAGTCGCTACATTCATACCTCCTATCGCGGTACTCACGATGTCTTGTACATCACTGACGTTGAGTCCGTATCGGGCGGCACGCAAGCGAGCAATATCGACACTGAGATATCGACCACCTGCAACTCGTTCTGCGAACACCGAGGCCGTGCCCGCGACGTTCGCTAATGCTCCTTCAATTGCAGTACCAATAGACTCAACGACTTCTAAATCGGGACCTAAGATTTTGATTCCAACAGGAGTCTTAATCCCAGTAGCTAGCATGTCGATGCGGGTCTTAATGGGCATGACCCAAGCGTTGTTTAAACCAGGGAAGTTGACGCGCTGGTTCAATTCATCTCGAATGTCGTCCATGGTTACTCCTGGTCGCCATTCATCTCGAGGTTTTAGTTGTATGGAAGTCTCAATCATGGTTAACGGTGCTGGGTCGGTCGCCGTCTCAGCTCGTCCGACTTTACCGAAAACATTCTCTACTTCAGGCACGCCACGAATGAGTTTGTCTGTTTGTTGCAACAACTCGCGCGCTTTGTCAACTGAAATACCAGGATGAGTCGTTGGCATGTACATCAAATCGCCTTCGTCTAGCGGTGGCATGAATTCCGTACCCAACTTGGTGATAGGCCAGAATCCACAAGCAAGCACGACCACGCTAACGATAATCGTCGACTTAGGGAAGCGAAGGATCACGCCTAAAACGGGACGGTAAATCCAGACCAACAGTTTGTTGATGGGATTACGCTGTTCGGAAAAAATCTTGCCTCGTACTAAATATCCTGTTAACACTGGTATTAACGTAATCGCAAGGATAGCAGCAACGGCCATTGAATACGTTTTGGTGAAAGCCAAAGGTTTGAACAATCTACCTTCCTGAGCTTCCAGCGTAAAGACAGGTAAAAAGCTCAATGTGATGATGAGCAGGCAGAAGAAAATCGGAGGTCCAAGTTGTGTCGCGGCCTCGCGAATTGCCTTCCAACGTAGCTCGGACGAAATTTTTGAACCCGGCGGCGCATAGTGTTCAATTCGTTTATGCGCGTTTTCAACAATCACGATCGCTCCGTCAACCATTGCACCGATCGCGATCGCGATACCTCCGAGAGACATGATGTTGGCATTAATACCCTGTGCTCGCATCACCAGAAACGCCCCTAAGATCGCGATGGGTAAGCTCAAAATGATTACCAACGAGGAACGTAAGTGAAAGAGGAAGAGGGCACAAACCAACGCAACGATAAGGAACTCTTCGATCAGGGTGTCGCGCAGATTGTGTACCGAATTAGAGATGAGTTTGGAACGATCATAGGTTGGAACGACTTCAACACTTTCGGGTAAACTCGACTTGAGTTCTTCCAGTCGTTTCTTGACGTTGCTAATGGTTCGAAGCGCGTTTTCGCCAGATCGCATCACCACTATGCCACCAACTACTTCACCTTCGCCATCGAGTTCCGCGATACCGCGGCGCATTTGCGGACCCATGCGTATTTCCGCGATATCGGACAGAAGAATCGGAGTGCCTCGAGGGTTTAAACCAACAGGAATCTGCTGTAGGTCCTCCAACCCTTCGATGTACCCGCCGGCTCGAATCATGTATTCGGCTTCTCCCATCTCAATCACTGAACCACCGGTTTCTCGATTGTTGTCTTTTATGGCAGCACGTATTTGTTTTAGCGTTAAACCATAGGTGTAGAGTCGGTCGGGATCGACTACGACTTGATACTGCCGAACCATACCTCCTACCGTGGCTACTTCAGCAACACCTGGCACCGTTTTAAGTTCATACTTCAAAAACCAATCTTGTAAACTTCTGAGTTGACTGAGATCTAGCTCTCCACTATGGTCTACCAACGCATATTGGTAAATCCATCCTACGCCAGTCGCATCTGGTCCAATACCCGGTTTAACACCCTCCGGTAATTGGTCCTTAGCTTGATTTAGGTACTCCAAGACTCTCGTTCGAGCCCAATATAGGTCGGTTCCATCTTCGAAAATTACATACACATAGGAATCGCCGAAAAATGAATATCCACGCACGTCAACAGCTTTCGGGACGGAAAGCATCGCCACTGAAAGTGGGTAAGTTACCTGATTCTCGACAACTTGAGGAGCTTGACCGTGGTATGTAGTCTTTACGATGACCTGCACGTCTGAAAGGTCAGGAATTGCATCGATAGGGGTGCGAAACAGAGCTATGATTCCGCCGACGATGAGAAACACCGTCGCGATCAGAATGAGTTTTCGATTATCGATCGACCAGCCGATAATACGTGCGATCATAGAGTTTTACTGTTCTTCGGAAACTGTTTGAATGCCAGTGATTTTGGGACGCTTATCACCGGGTTTATGCTCGAGATCCAGTATGACTTCTTGACCCTTCTCCAAACCATCAAACAGTGATTTTTCTGCGACATCTATGAACATCGTCATGGACCCCCATTTCCATTCAGGAATTTTCCCATGTTTGACACGGAGACGCTGGCCTTCGTGATCGAAGTCACGTATCGTAGCACTAACAGTTACATTGGTCGGCTTCTCAGCTTCTTTTTTCTCTTCTTCATATCGTGCTATAGCCACTTCTATATTCGACTCTGAGTCGATGAGAAATTGTCCGGAAGTAACAATAGTGTCGCCTTCCTTTAGCCCATCGAGAATGTGAACTCTCGCGTCGACTTCCAAACCCAATACGACAGGTACGGAGCGGTAGATACTACTTTCGGCAGCTAACACAACTCTGTCGGTCAAACCACCTCTAATGACTGCTTCGGAAGGTATGTGAAGGACGGGTTCGGTCCCGTCGACGAAAATCGTTACCCTTGCGAACATGTTGGGTCGCAGTACCTCGTTATTGGTCTCGAACATGATGCGAACTTGCAAACTTCGCGTGGTTGGATCAAGTTCAGGATAGATGTAATCGACAGACCCTTTGTAGGTTCGACCTGGATTTGCCTCGAGTTCGAATTCTACCTTCTGCCCGATCTCCACATAACTCGATTGGCGCTCCAAGATCTCTGCAACAATCCAAACCTTGTCTAGTTCCGCAATTGACATCGTGTGAGTAGCGGGAGTCACGTGTGTCCCTTCACGTACGCCCAGCATTCCAACCACGCCGTTTGATTTGGCGAAGACGCGCACGCGTTGGCTAGTAGTCTCCGTTTCGTTGAGTTCTTGTATTTGTTCTGAGGATAGACCAAGCGCTTCTAAGCGCCCAGCACCAGCGTCCAACATTTCTTGATTCTTGTTTGATTTAGCTAAGAGGTATTCCTCTTGGGCGTTGACAAGTTCGGGGGAGTAGATCTCAAACAATACTTGACCCTCTGTTACAGGATCTCCCGTATCTTTGACACTCAGTTTTTCGATCCATCCTTCGACTCGAGTATGAATGTGATGCAAAGCGTTCTCGTCGTACTCGACGTAACCCACGGCGTGAACTTTTCGATCCAGTTTTCCTTTCTTTACATTCGTGGTTCGAATCCCCATGTTTTGTTCAACGAGGGGATTGATCTGTACTTCGTCTTCGGACAAATTCTCCGCACCCGCATAAACAGGTACTAAGTCCATTCCCATAGGGGACTTGCCAGGTTTATCGCGTCGATAGTTTGGATCCATTGGCGCGACCCAGTACAGAATTTCGGGTTCGTCAGAATCCGCTGAAGTTTCTTCAGATCCTGGCATACTTTTTAATACCCAAGCAACGGAGAAACCGATTCCTGCACCGACAACGAGTAGCGCGAACATTAAAAAATATCGTTTCATATATTCTCCAGACCTACTAACTTGTCTATGTCCGCCCAAGCCTTTAGTCGATTTATGGTTAACTCTAAGTGTTTAAGTTCAGCTTCAATTTGGTTTATGTGGCTCTGGACGACGTCGGAGAGATTGTTGGCTTGATTTTCGTATGATTCAAGATTCACGGTAACAAGTTCTTCCGTTTTAGGAAGGATCTGTTCTTCGTAGAGAGTAACTCTCGAACTTAGCGTTTTCCAGTGCGTGAGCGCTGAATCCAGTTTTTTCTCAAGTTCCCTTAGTGTACTCTGTTGTTTGAGCAAGGTTGAACTATGCATCTTTTGTACTTGTAATACCCTCTGTCGATACTTTTGCTGGCCCCAAATTGGGAGATTGAAGGAAATTGAAGCTGAGATCAGATCGGACCGGGATTGACCCGACAACAGCCCACCGTCCCGATAGGCGTAGCTAAGATCAATCATCCATTTGCGATTGAGACCAGATTCCTCTGCACGAACTTGTGCTGCATTGGCATCGGCCTGGGCAGTCAACGCAAGCATTATTGGGTGTTCGGTAAGCGCGGAGCGTAGGTCATCAAACGGCGGAACAGAGTTCCAATTGGGTAGCGTGGTTGACACTTTGAACAAACTGTCTTCACCTATGTATTCTCGAAGAGATATGTAAGCATGGTCTCGATCTTGCTCTGCTTCAAGAATGCGGTCTTCGATTTTGAATTGCTCAAGTTCAATCTGCAGGATGTCGCTTTGATTACCATCGCCAGTGGAGTAAAGTGTTCGTGCTAAATGCAGCAGGTCACCAAACAACTTCTTAGACTTGAGGATCAGTTCCAATCTACGTTCATGGAAACTCGCGTCCAGCCAAGCATGCCGTACTTTGTTCGTGATTTCTAAGGCGTGATTCGCACTACGGTAATCTTGTTCTCGGGCTAAATATTCGTTTTTGTCGAAAAGAGCGGGCCGAAGACCGCGCGGCGGAATTGATTGTCGAACACCGATGACGGAGTGGGTCATTCCTTCTGTTCGAAAGTTACCATGTTCTAACGGGTAGTTCATTAAGCCGGCGCGAACCTGCGCGTCTGGCAGCTCGGTAACAGAAGCTGCTAAGTGTTCGAACGCCTCCGAACGAGTGATGAACGCTTGGATGTCTGGGTCCCTCTCGACAGCTAACTGTTCAGCTTCTTTGAGAGACAACATTGGAGTGAGTTCAATCAGTGCAAGCGAAGTTCCCAATAGCAAACATGCGAGAACTGCCGTGGCGATTGCAATCGTACGTAGAAAATAGTTGTCAACGAAAGGCAATGTGAGTGGTACTAACTCAGAGACTCCAATAAAGCATTGTAGTTTATCTGACCATTGCGTGAACTAAAAGTTTGTTTCAGATTGACCTGCGTGCTTTTAGCTTTCTCATACAGGCGCGTAAACTTTTAACAAAATTACTTACTGCATCTTTGAAGTGATAAGACTGACAATGACTACCGCGGACGTCACAGAGTGCAGTAATAGAGGAAGGTGCTTTTATGCAAGCAAGCAGTAGACTCTACTCAAAGTGGTTTGGGATTACCTGTCTTTGAGGATTTGTTACGAATGTTGCCTGAAGAACGAGAAAATGTCCGTAAACGAGCGGTTCTGGCTTCTGTCCCTTACTCCAAAATAGCTCAGATTTCAATCTGAGCAGCTATCGATACTTGCAGTTCCATCTTGCGTGCCGTTTGTAGTAAAAAAGTTTGTTTTTCTTTTTAAAATTATCTTAGAACTAGTAACTTGTTTACTGCATGGGAGTTGCAGGAGCATTGATACGGGGAACGAAGTTCTTTTTCGCAAAGAGACAGACAATCATGGCTACAAACTATTTCACACGCAAACCAATGGTTTCCTTTATCCTCCTCGTCGTTTGCGGGTTGGGTTTACATAGCAGCACCTCGGCAGAGGAGAAGGAGCAGGAAACACCTAACGTCAACTCACAGGGCGAAGCGTTTACTAGCATGAACGTCGAAATGTTGAAAGCCTATCGAAACGAACGATATGCCGATGTCGCGGAATCTTTGACTTTGTCTGAATTATCTGAAGAGCATCAAGAACTGATTGCCAACGCAATGGCTAAAGCCTATCTTGGTGTTCCTGTAGGTTCTTTCACGGAAACATCAATTCAAGGTTTAGACGACGAACAAGAGCCTGCAACAACCAAAAATTGGGAAGTCACCGATACCGGTCAATTAGAAGGCGAGAGTGATTCGACAGTATCCGGTTTGTATTCTCTGAGTCCGTTTGTGGCATTGCCACAAGCGCCATTTGTACCAGAGACAGGGAAGCTAGTAGAAGAATCTGATACAACTGCGAAGTTTGTTTTTGAGTTTGAAAAACCGAAAGACATTGGAAGCGGAGATAGTATATTTGCAAACTTGAGCGGAAAATTGAACTGGATTATGGAGATCACAGCGAGTAAGGAAGATCAATCACCAAAAGTCATAGCAATAAAACTGGAATCTCCGCTGAGCGACGAGAGTTCTGACTCGGCACTGGAAGAATTACAAGTGGAAATACACTATAAATTCGTCAAGAGTTGCGAGTGCTATGCGGCAAGTAGCCTTGATGTAACGATTGCGATGTCGATGGGAGAAATGGGGGATATGTCAATGACTATGGATGTAGAGTTCTCAAACATTCAGTGTGCGCAGCCGTTGCAGTTTTTGCTTCCAGAACTCGAAGAAACGGCATTTCTACCATTTTGATCACATCGTGTTAACTCGTTGAGCGATACGTAATAAGCAGTGAAACTGCAATGATCGTGCAACTTACTCGCACTCACACGATCGATCAAAACTTTTTATGAAAAAAGTTTACTTTGGACTACTTTGTTTCTTTGGATTCGGTTTGTTCAGCCAAACCAATGAAGAGGCAATGCCACACTCCACCAATTCCAAAGGTGAAGAGTATTCCGTCATGGACGAGGAAGCGATGATCGCTTATCGAGAGGATAGGCACGAGCAACTTGTAGAGTCGCTGGCTCTATCGAATCTCTCCAGCGCGCACCAAGAACTTTTCGCGAACGCTTTGGCAGCTGTTTTCGTCGGGATTCCCGTAAGCTCATATTCACAAAGTACACACGGTCAAATGTTCTCAGATGAGATTCCTGAGGAACGCGAAAGTTGGCAAGTCAGCGCTGCCGGTCAAATAGAAGGAAAGGACAATCCAACGGTACGACGTCTGACCGGTGATAGTCCATTTCGTTTCTTCCCGCCGACACCGTTTTTGCCAGAAACAGCAAAGCTGATCAAAGACTCAGAACGCGAAGCAACCGTGGTTTTTGAATTGGATTTAGACGAAAGTGACTCGAATGGTGCTAGCTTTGTTTCCAAGTATCCGGGAGAATTTATCTGGATGTTTGAGTTTACAGCAAATAAAAAGGATCAGTCACCGAAGCGCATCGAGATTAAGCTCAAACAGCCCGTCCGGGAACGTTTTAGATACAAAATCACGACGGTGTCGACAGAACTACTTTACTCTTTCGTCGAGAGCTGCGGTTGTTTCGCCGTTAGTAAGAGTAAAGCACAGATCAACGGTTCTTCGAAAAGAATGGGACAAATTCGCATGTCTATGGAGACTCGGTTCAGCGATATAGCGTGCGAAAAACCGTATCGATACTTGTTGCCTACAAAAGCGCCTAACAACTTACCGTTCTGAGAGAATTTCGCCGGCGGTTGTTGGAGTCCGTCGGAATTCCTGATTCTGACCCTGTTTGCGAAGAGTCGTCGCGTTCATTCTGACACGGTTCCGATGAAATTATTTTTTGCCCTATCGTAAAAATTTAACATACAATTTTTCCACATGTCGAAAGCAAATATTTTGATTGCGTCAGACCCCTTTGGGAGCAATGTATGAGGGGAGTAGTCGTTGCTTGTGGCCTGCTTGCGCTAACTCTGATCATAGCTGGTTGTCAATCGCGATCTGTTGATATTGTGACCATCACTCACTTCAGACTGTCCAACGAGTCCATTCAGGTTACGTCGGGTGATCCTATTGAGAGTTCATTTTCGATCACTGTTAGCTATGGAGTCACCGATGAGAACGATAAAGTATCCAAGGTAACTTTGGCGGACGGTCCTTTCGTCGATGGTAAGTTAAGGTTAAGTCAGAGCGTAACTGAACCAACTGAAATAAAAATTGACGCGTACGCCGGAGCAAACCGAAGAAGCCGTGGGGCTGGCACTGTCCTTAGACCCGACTCCATAATTGACTTTATCGTTATCCGTCGAGTTACGACGTATTCAGACTACTACATGGTATTTTTAGATGGGAACGACCACCGTTCGCTAAACGAGAATCTGAAATTTTCCATTAAGGGAGATTTACACCAATTCAACAACTTTAATCCAAAATTGTTAGAAGTCTCCCTCCAAGCAAGGCCTTCATTTGTGGATGGAATTGGAGAAGAGATTTACTATGGACCTGTACTGGCGGATGAAGGTGAGTTCTCGATCGAAGGCGACCTCGAAAAGCCTATGCTATTTTCCATCAAAATACACTATGGTTCTAAGATTATTGACGAATATGAACGCTTACATGCGATATTGGAACCCGGTGTCAAATATCAGTTGGTCCAATTGGGTAACCAAGGAACATATGCTGTTCTCGCTGATCGAGATAGTCTGCACACGCAATTAGTATCCAGTTGGCAATTAGACCCAGAATATGTAGCACTTATAGATACTTGGGTTGATCAGCGCCTAGATGCAAAGTGGGGAATCGAAAGAGAAGCCGAAGAAGAACACGAGAAGGAACTTGTTAGAAACTACCGAGTCGCGAAACAGTGTGATCACTTGAGTTTGACTGACGGGGTGAAGTCTCGATTTATTGAACCCTATCAACATTCTTTCGAGTCAACCGCCGATCTCATTCTAGCAGCGCGTGAAGAAACGTTACGAAAAATTTTGCGGGACACTCAGGATCCTGAGTTAGCACGGATGATCGTTGACTTAAGTTGGCAACAGATTGAATACGACGATATTTACAGTGTCCGCGATGGGCTCGAAAAGGTAGCTATGCTACTCGAACTCCAGGAAAAAATGGATCAAGATTACGTTGACCAATTCATTACTCCACGAGTTGAATACTTAAGCAAGGAAATGAGTATGAAATTGAGATCCAAAGAACTCCTACCTGGAGACATCGCCCCTCAATTCACACTACCAACGATTTCGGGCGATGAATTCTCGTTGAGTGAGGTTTTAAGTGAAAACGAGCTGGTGTTAGTAGATTTTTGGGCATCATGGTGTGGTGAATGCACTAGGAGCTTTTCTGCCCTCAAAGAAATTTACTCCGAGTACAAAGACCGAGGCTTCGAAGTCATCACAATCTCGATCGATGACTCTTTCGAAGAGTGGGAGTCCGCGTCAATGGAATTCGAACTTCCATGGATTGATCTAGGCGATATAGCAGACGGCGTCAGGACAGTCGATTCTCGGCCTCGGCCTGCAGCTGACGATTATGGA
Source organism: Gammaproteobacteria bacterium (assembly GCA_009841615.1). GTDB lineage: Bacteria > Pseudomonadota > Gammaproteobacteria > Pseudomonadales > Azotimanducaceae > Bin55. Next base: position 33,195 of record VXLL01000034.1, read on the forward strand.
GTCCTTTGGACATCTGATAGTCTCTACGATTGGCGGCTTTATGAAAATCTCAGCAGAGGAGGTACACCATTAATACCGGAGAAATCCCCAGATGTAGGCCGACGTTCTCTACCCTTTAGGTTCCTCATTGACAAGAAGGGTTGTATCGTAGACAAACGATTTTCTCATTATCAACTCAAAAATTTACTAAGTTCACGATGACTTGATATATACTTCCGGAGTCCGCCCAACCATTTTTACGTTATGGTTGATTTGGTAGATTCAGTTTTCCTACCATTGGAATATGAAGAAACGCGTCCTCGTTAACTTAAGCAACAAATCAAAAGTGGTGCCCTCAATGAAGAATGCTGTGCTCTCTATTGGATTGATCGGATGTACTCTTGTCTTGATAAGCTGTCAATCGCAAGTTGTCGACACACTGACCATTACTCACTACAGTTTGACCAACGAGTCGGTCAAGTTGGTTCAAGGTACTCCGAGTCAACAACCCATTTCAATATTGGTTAGTTACGAAATCACCGATGAGAACAATGAAGCTTCCAACGTAATACTGGCGAACGGTCAGTTAGTTGACGGCGAGTTGAACTTAACTCAGGGTGTAACTGAACCGACCGAAGTATTGATTTCTGTGATTCAAGGGTCTCGCCTAGTAAATCCAGGAATAACTGCGGTCCTCAAACCCGACTCAGAGATCGAATTCGTCGTTATCCACAGTGTTTCTAGTTATTTGGATCGCTACTGGGCACTTCTAAAGGGGGAAGATCATCGTTCTTTGCACGAAAATCAGAGGTTTACGATTAAGGGTGATTTAAGCCAACTCCACTACTTTGATTCAAAACTATTACAAGTGTCCGTTCATACAGAACCATCTGTCGTGGACGGAAGCGACGATACCCGTCAATTTGGACCTGTATTCGTGGATGAGGATGAGTTTTCGGTCGATGGTGACCTCGAAGAACCGACTCTATTCACAATCAGTATTTCGTTAGGAGCTCGGTCTCTTCATCGAACTGCCGTCTTACATGCGATTTTGGAACCGGGTGTCAATTACCGTGTGGTCCCCTGGGGAAACCAAGGAAAATTTGCAGTTGTCGCGGATCGAGACAGTTTGCAAACGAAACTTATGTCCAATTGGCAATTCGAACCAGAGATTGTAGCATTGGTCGATACTTGGGGCGACAGTCGACGTGATGCAAGTCTCGGAATGGAAAGTCCCGACAAAGATGTATATGACGAGGAACAAATAAGAAAATTCCAAGTTGCAGAGCAGTGCGATCACGCGAGGTTGACAAACGACGTAAAGTCCAAGTTTATTGAGCGTTTTAAATACTCTTACGAGCGTGCCGCTGATCTGATAGTAAAGTCGTGGTCAAAGTCGTTACGACAGAATTTGCAGGATACTCAAAATCCTGAGTTAGCTCGGATGATCTTTGAATTGAGTTGGAGACAGCTCCGAGACGATGAAATAATCCGTGCTGCTGAAACGGACGACAAGCTCGCAATACTAAAAGAGCTCGCATCCATTTTGGATGAAAAATTCGTTGCCGAATTCATCACTCCACAAATTGAAGCCTTGGTGGAAAAAGAGAGGGCAGATATGAGAATCAGTTTGCTCCGACCAGGTCAAGTCGCCCCTAAATTCACTCTGACAACGATTACGGGTGAAGAAGTGTCTCTCGGTGAAGTTTTAAATGAAAACGAGCTAGTGTTGTTAGTCTTTTGGGCTTCTTGGTGTGATTGGTGTACTCGTAGTTTTTCCGAACTCAAACAGCTGTACCGGCGGTACAACGACCAGGGTTTCGAAATTGTCACAGTTTCGCTAGATGACACTGCCGAAGAATGGGAGACCACATCAAAAGAGATGAAACTGCCATGGGTTGATTTAGGTGATTCGAATGAAAACAAGATGAAGAACAACTCTTCGCTCACGGCAGACGCGTACGAAGTCCGTTTGAAACCCGATCACAGCTACGTCTACGGTGGTTACTTTATAGTCTCTTCTCAAATCATCTCCAGCAACGAAAATCGTTTTCTGATTGACCAAGACGGTTGCATCTTAAATAAGAAAGTATCCGATGATGAGCTCAGAGAATTGCTCACATCACGATGAGTTGCTTTATACTTCTGGAGTCCTCCCAACCGTTATTCCGAGGAGTTTGCTTTGGAAGATTTCTCCTTACAAGATTCATCCGAATTCTAGCACTCAACGTCACAAATTTTAAGGGCTAAGAAATGTCAAGAGTTAGATGAGTCATCTAACGCAACAACCAGAGACATTCTTACTAAAGGAACATGAAGAGACGATTCCCGATCCACTTTCGCAGCAAGTAAATGATGGAGAACTACATGAATAAAGTTTTGCTGTCTATAGGACTCATCGGATATACGCTAGTCTTGATCGGCTGCCAATCGCAAGTCGTTGATACCTTGACCATCACTCACTACAGTTTAACCAACGAGTCGATTAGGTTAGTTGAGGGTGACCCGAGCGAACAGCCCATTTCAATATCGGTTAGCTACAGAGTAACTGAAGAAAATGATGAAGTTACTAGGGTATATTTGGCGAACGGACAACCTGTAGACGGTGAACTTCAGCTCGATCAGCAAGTTACGGAACCGACTGAGGTTGTTATTTCTGTGAATTTCGTTGGCGACCAAGTAAGTCGAAGGGTTGCCACAATCCTCAGCCCCGCCGCCGAGATCGAATTCTTTGTTATTTACCGTGCTCCTCATTACGCACCCATTTGGGAGGTGCTTCTAAAAGACGAAGTCAATCGTTCGTTGTACGAGAATCAGAGATTTACCCTTAAGGGTGATTTAAGTCATCTCCAGAACCTGAATCCCAAGTTAGTAAAAGTGTCGCTCCATGCAGGCCCATCTTTGGTGGACGGAAGCGGGAAAACCATCTGGTTTGGACCTTTACTTGTGGTCGACAAGGAGTTTTCGGTCGAAGGGGACCTCGAAAAACCTACTCTATTTACACTCAATATTTCCTATGGTTCCGGTTTCAGGGTCGAAGCTGTACGCTTACAAGTAATTTTGGAACCGGGAGTCAATTATCGCGTGGTTCCTTGGGGTAACCAAGGGAAATTTGCAGTTCGCGCCGATCGAGACTGTCTACACTCGAAACTAGTGTCCAATTGGCAATTCGAACCGGAGATTGTAGAACTGGTCAATTCTTGGGGCGATAGTGTACTTGATGCGTATTGGGGAATGGACAGAGAAGCCGAGGAAGAATACAAAAAGGAACAAGTTAGAGACTACCAAGTCGCGGAACAGTGTGATGACGCGAAGTTGACCGATGTCGTAAAGTCAAGATTCATAGAGCGTTATGAGTATTCTCACGTGCATACCGCCGATCTGATAGTGACCTCGTGGTCCGAATCGTTACGACAGATTTTGCGGGACACTCAAGATCCTGAGATCGCGCGGATGATCTTTGATTTGAGCTGGAGACAACTTCGAGACGATGATTTAATCGGAACTGCTGAAACGGTAGACAGGATCGAGATTCTTGAGGAAATCGCATTAATAATGGATGAAGAGTTCGTTGACCAATTCATTACTCCTCACATTGAATCCTTAATGGAAGAAGAGAGTTATAGAATGAAGCACAGCGCGCTCCGGCCAGGTCAAACCGCCCCTAAATTTAAGTTGACAACTATTGCGGGTGATGAAGTGTCACTCAGTGAAGTGGTAAGTGAAAACGAGCTAGTATGGTTAGGTTTTTGGGCTTCTTGGTGTAGTTGGTGTACTAGTAGCTTTCCCTATTTCAAACAGGTATACGAGCAGAACAAAGACCGAGGCTTTGAAATCATCACAGTTTCGTTGGATGAGACTTTCGAAGAATGGGAGACTGCATCAAAAGCAATGGAACTTCCGTGGATCGATTTAGGAGTTGCGGACGGTAGCGAAATGCAGAACAATTCTTCACTCGAGGTAGACGCTTACCAAGTCCGTTTGAAAAGTATTAGCAGCCACGTTTACGGACAACATCAGAGAGTCTATGGCTACAGCCCTTTCGACAGTCGTTTTCTTATTGACGAGGACGGTTGCATCTTAAACAAGCGATTCTCCGACTATGAGCTCGAAGAATTGCTCAATTCACTGTCAGCGGATTTGCTCTAACCGAACTCTCTCTGCTTGAGTGAAGATGTATTTAATTAATTGGATGGATGGAAGCCATTATTGCACGTTGAGATGAAAGTTGGAACACACCGTTTGAATCATGAACCACAATGTAGATCTAACACGGAGAAAGACTGAGATGAAGAGACTAGTTGTTACTATTGGGCTGACCGTTGCCGCTTTAATCTTGACTAGTTGTCAATCGACAACCGTTGTTGAACTCACTCGATTCACGTTGTCGAACGAGGCTGTCAGGATTGCACAGGACACTGAGACGAAACACACGTTTTGGGTAACTGTTAGCGCTGTACCCACGGATGAAAACAACCGAGCTGCAAATTTGGTACTAGCAGACGGTCCGTTAGTTGACGGCGAACTTTTGCTAAGTCAGAGAGTTGCTGAACCTACGAGAGTCTTGATATCTATAAAGCTCGGTATCAAAGAAACAGAGCGTAGACTGTTCGCAGTTCTAAAACCAAATGCCGAGATTAATTTCGTCTTGAACTACCATAACCCTAAGTACTACTCAATAGACCTAATCGGTGCCGATCATCGTTCGCTTGACCCCGATCGTAAATTTTCTCTAACAGGGGATATAAGTGGGCTAGCCGGTGTTGAACCGAACCTTCAGGAACGGATTCCTCTATATGTCTCAGTCATCGAGCGGCAGTCGATATTTGACGATAGTGACGAAGCATTTTTCTTCCTCCCTTCGCTATTGCTCGACGACGGTAAGTTTTCGATCGATGGAGACATTGATGAACCCATCATAGTGACTATTTCAATCAGGGGGAGAAACTCACCAGGGATATCAGCACATGCAATTTTAGAACCGGGGGTAAATTTCAGTGTTGTCCCGTTGGGTAATAGTGGAAAGCTAGCGGTTCAAGCTGATAGAGACAGTGTTCAGTCAAGACTAATGTCAAGTTGGCAACTCGATCCGGCATTTGTTTCTTTACTCGAACAGAGGATGGACAGCCGAACATCGGAGGGAGGCGTGAGCGCAGATCGAGAAGAACACGTTAACGATTTCGTGAGCTCCTACCAGATAGCTGATGAGTGTGATCATGTGAATATGACGAACGAGAATAAGTCGGAATTTGTCGGACCGATCCCATCCGCATACCAAACTTTGGGCAACGAAATAGTAACGAAACGTTCGACGTCAATACGAAAGATGTTGCGGGACACTCAAGACTCTGAGCTTGCTCGAATGATCTTTAATCTAAATTGGATACTACTAGATGAAGGTACAGCTCGGAACGTCAGCGTACTAGACGAGAGGATTACAACGCTATTGGAATTGGTGCAAAAAGTAGATCAAGAAATTGTCGACCAATTTATTACTCCAAGAGTTGATGAGATTAAACGATTTCGGGAACAGATATTGAACAGTAGAACGCTACTGCCGGGTCATCTGGCCCCTGAAATTTCATTGAACAATATTGCTGGGGATAAAGTATCTCTGAGCAAAGTTTTGGAGGAAAATGAGCTCGTATTAGTAGACTTTTGGGCTTCTTGGTGTGGCCCTTGCATCGAAAGCTTTCCGGCACTCAAAAAGATGTATTCAAAATTCAAAGATCGCGGTTTTGAAATCCTGACTATTTCGCTCGACGACACTGTCAAGATTTGGACAGAGGCTTCAGAATCACATAACCTCCCTTGGATTGATTTAGGAGATCCGAAGACAGGTGACAAGAAAATCTGGAATATACGACCTAGCCAGATGGATTACGGTGTCCTGAGCATACCTAGTACGTTCCTCATTGACAATAAGGGATGTATCTTGGATAAGCACTTCTCAGATGTCGAGCTCAAAGAAATGCTCTCTTCACGACTTGCAGGCGTGAACTGATTGAAGTCTGCGAGCATTTTCTTGCCGCTTCAGCGTTGGGAACTTGACACAAAACAAGACTCTACGAAAACGTGTGTGCATTGATGTCGATTCTTTGTGGTTGGACGCACAAACCAAAATTCATTCATTACCGCTCGTACGTGGTGCAATCGCTAGTTCGTTTGTCCGTTCAAATTTGTTCTACGAACTCCTAGAACTACTCGCCGACGCAATGGTCAAAGCGTTAGTTGGCTTTCAATCGAGTTCCTAAGTTCGCTCCTTTAGCATTAATGGATTGTCACACGGGCTGATAGATCGACCCAATGTCGAGTGCAAACACCCCTTGCAGCGTTTGCTTCCGGATATTGAATATCGGAACTACTTACCCTTATAGAAACACACCAAAGAGTGAGGTAGAAATGAGAAAGGTACTTGTCGCGATCGGATTACTGCTGGTCCCCTTAATTTTCAGCAGTTGTGCTTGGGTACCCGCTTTGAACCCTTTTAACAATTTACCGCAATTCGCGTTATCTGATGAGGCCGTCAAATATGTAGAGGGCTTAATCACCGCTGATCAAGTCTCGATGACAATTAGTTATAAAACCTCTGACGAGAACGGTAACGTCTCCACCGTGGTCTTAGCGGACGGTTCATTAGTTGATGGAGAACTCCAGTTCAATCAAAAAGTAATGGAACCAACTGAAGTCTTGATTTCTTTGAAATATAGGGATAGAGAAGACACTGCGGAAACAACGGCTTTCATTACCCCTGGTATTACGAACACCTTCGTATACATTTACGGTTTCGAATTACTCATGTTGGAGGGTGAAGACCACCGTTCGATTGATAAGAACAAGCGATTTTCCATTACTGGAAATCTCAGTGAGATTCTGGGATTTGAACCAAGCTTCATAATGGAACCAGGACTAGTACAGGTTTCGGTGTATACGAAACCGTCGTTCCTAGACCGAAGTGGAAAAGCTCTTGATTTTGGTCCAGTTTTGCTCGACGAAGGCGAGTTTTCAATTGAAGGCGACCTTGATGAACCTACCCTAGTATCAATCAAAATCTTTGAACAACCAAGTTTTCGTCGGTCTGTCAAATATTTGCCCGCAGTCTTGGAACCCGGCGTAAATTACCGAGTGGTACCGTTGGGAAAGAACGGAGAGTGGACAGTTCAGGCAGATCGAGCAAGCTTGCACACAAAACTGGTTTCAAGTTGGCAAACAGATTCAGAATATGTTTCGTTAGTCGATGAGTGGATGGATGATCGAGCAGAAAATCGCGCGGAAAGACGAGAACGACTTAAATACGAAAAAGCGTTTGTTACCAACTACAAGTTAGCAGAAGAGTGCGACCACTTGAAATTGTCGAAGGATATAAAGTTGGAATTTGCGGATCCTGCACCAACTTCTAACGAATCGATTGGTGGTGAAATCGTCAAAAAGCGTTCGGCGGCAATACGGGAGCTTTTGAGAGGCACTCAAGATTTAGAGCTTGCACAGATGGTGTTTGAATTAGGTTGGATGCAGTTTGATGACGATGAAATCGACAGCGCAAGTGACTGGGATGAGAGACTCGCTTTATTACACGAATTAGCCGAGAAAATGGGTGAAGATTTCGCGGAGGAGACCATTGCGCCAATCGTCGAAAGCTTGCAGTTTCAAATAACGTTAGATTCGAACAACAGATCGCTCGTACCGGGTCAGCTCGCTCCTGAGTTCACATTGAATTCGATTAATGGAAATGCAGTAACTCTGAGCGAGGTTGTGAGCGAAAACGAGCTAGTGTTGGTTGATTTTTGGGCTTCTTGGTGTGGTCCTTGTATTGCAAGCTTTCCAGCACTCAAGAAGATGTACTCCGAAAACAAATCGCAAGGTTTTGAAATCGTCACTATTTCCCTAGACGATTCCATTGAAGATTGGGAGAATGCTTCGGAAGAGCATGAACTTCCTTGGATCGATTTAGGCGACACGAAAGATCGTGAGAATGAAAGTACTGATCCACAAACTGCAAATGAATATGGTGTACAGTGGATACCAAGCAAGTTTCTCATTGACAAGAGAGGGTGTATCGTCCACAAACACTTTTCGGACGAAGAGCTCGAAAACCTACTCTCTCTCCTTTAAGGGACAATCGCCTAGAGCGAGTGGTCGTTGTGGGCATATGGTATAGCTCAACTGTGGTACAAATGTCGTAGATCTTTATTCGGCTGACGCGCGGTTTCAACGGCTAGTCAATATCATTAGCGAACGCACAAATCTTTAAGCTTTCTTTAAGATACTTCATCGTCGGATTGATCGTTGCGTGGCTACTCTCGAGAGCCAATTCAGAGGCAGGACCTACATGCCCCCCAGAAAACATACGCAGTTAGCCAAATTCTCGTTCTCGTTCGTTATCTGTCTTGCCAGTCTGGGTACTCTTTACCACGGCGAGAATGAGAGCGACCAAGAACCTCAGCCAGTCTCCGACACGAACGGCGACGCTTATATAGTGTTGGATGAGCAGGAGATTCGGTACAGGGTCGCATTTACTTTGATGGATAAGCAGGCGATGAGTGTTTATCGAGCTCTCGTAAGAACACATAATTAGCAAAATAAGAAACGCTCTCACGAAATAGTCAGAAGATGAACGACAGTAGCACTGACCGAAAAAGCACGATTTTGATGTTTATGCTACTACCTCTAGTATCCTTAACGTCGCGTACTCAATCAAAAGAGGACACTAGCCAAGGAACTAGCGCGCCAGAGACATCTGAAGAATTTAGGCTTTTGTCGGAATCTGAAGTGAAATTGCATCACGCAACATTGTTCGATGAAATCAAAGAACAACTGAGTACATCCAGAGTCGAAGAGGCGCATAAAGACCTCATCGCTGATGCATTTAGCAAGGTCATGTCGGGCGTTCCAGTCGGGTCTTTCCAAAGAACCGAAGTGATCGAACAAACGGATTTAGAATTGGACGAATGCACCGGTAAATTTGCGGTGGTCGAGAATGGATACGTTGAAAATTTAGAGACTGGAGATAAGACTTATTTTGCCAACACAAGGACTCCTTTTTACCATGAACACACGCTTCCATTTGATTTCAAACGAGGTGGTGTATCTGCTCAGAATGAGACCGATATTACTTTTCGCTTTTTTACAAAAACAGACCTTAGTCTGAAGAATACTCCGCAAGAAATCCTAGACGCTTTGTTCGCTAAAAAGAACATTCGGTGGGCAATGGAACTCAGCATTGACAAAGACAAGCGATCCCTCAAGCATGCGTCGTTTTACCTCGAAAAACCAATACGCAAATGGCCTATCTACCGGGTTGACACTATTCGAACTACATTTGATTTTGGGTTCATTGAGAACTGTGGATGCGTCGGAGTGAAAGAGTCAAATTTTGAAGTATCGGGCTCGGTAATTTCCGTTGGACGACTCACTCAACGTACGACTGAGACATTCTCCGATGTCGAGTGTGCGGAACCGAAACGGTTCTTACTCCCTCTGGAATAATAGACCGAACAACAGCAATCAAATAGATACAATAAAATTGTTCAGTGCAAAGCGCTGAATCTGCAAGGTGATTATGGAATTTGGGTTCAAAATCTCACGATTTGCCCATTTTAGCATCTTGTTCGACTTAGTCGATTCCAACGAGATTGCAAGGAGGCCGACACTATCAGACTAACAGAAGAACTCATGCTGTTGGTGCTCGATGAACAGAGCGGTTTCATCGAACTTTCAGACAGCTGGGATTTCGCATGTGTAGTAGCGGGATCAGTGATCGCTGACTTGGCCTTAGCCTATCGCATTGATACAGATTTAGAAAAACTGCAATTAATCGACGGTTCGCCGACAGGCGACCCCATTCTTGACGAAACGTTGAGTGAAATCGCGGCCGAAGAGCAAGTATTCAACACTCAATACTGGATTGAGAAAAATACACGCAGAACAGAAAGAGTGGTCGAAAATCTGCTTGAACGATTAGTTGAGAACGACATTCTGCAGTATGAAATCGGAGGATTTTGGGAACTTTCGAGTTCAGTAGCAAGTTCTCGCTCATATGAAAGTGCAGAAGGTACGAGTCTCCAAGAAGCAAAATCGAGAATTTTGAATGTTATCCTGAACGACGAAATTCCTACACCTCGAGATGTTCTTTTGATCTCGCTATTGCATAGTTGCCAATTTTTGAAGTTGCTACTCACCGAAGAAGACTATGAAGAGAAATTGGAGCGAATCGAGCTTCTCGCCGGTGCGGACTTGATTGGTCAATCCATTGCTAAGTCCATACAACAAACAACTCTTCTTCCTCGTCCGCGAGCCAAGATCGGAATGGCGGGCATTCCTAAAGTTAAATGGCGCGACCTATTGCGCGAAAAAGGATTTCATAGAGGCAATCTTCCACTCGGTTTGTGCGGCGTGCATAAGAAATTCGGTCCTGTAATTCAGACTCCAGTGAAATTTGGAAAGTCTCGTGCGATATTGCTCACTGGACCAGAAGTGAATCGTTGGGTCAACAAGTACGGACGGCTCTACCTTAGGACTAGAGACTACATAACAGACTTCGCGGGAGTGTTTGGAGCTGCTCGCGTCATGCCTGGTATGGACGGGGCGGAACACTATCGTCTTAGGAAGTGTCTACGTGCTGCTTACTCCCGAAACGCATTGATTCAACTATTACCCGAACTGTGTCAATTAATTCGTGAGACATTGCCTTCTTGGGACAACAACAAAGCCCATGTTGCTGCTGAAAAGTTTTGCAATTACATGAGTGTGCAGGTTTCCAATTTGTTTATCGGCGTAGATTGTGCGTCGTATGTTGATGACTTATTGGCATACAAGGATCGCGCACTGACGGTACACGTGCAAAAAGCACTGCCCAAGTGGACGCTTGGTACTCCAAAAATGAAGCGTGCGCAGAAACTTGTACCGAAGCTGCTCAACTCTATAAAGTCCGCTCACACACCAGCGTTGCGTGAAGGAAAACCGATAGATATTGCCGATGCGTACATGGAACTCCATCGTCAAGATCCAGGGTATATGCCCGAGACTGACCTCGCGTTTCCTTTCGCGGCGGGTCTTGTCGCTAGCCTGTACATGGGCAATGCGCTCGCGTTTGCGATGTACAACATGATCAAGCATCCCGATATTTACGCAAGAGTCGCAGCAGAAGGTGAAGCGTTGTTTGCTGACGGTCGAATCCCAGACGGGAACGAGTTTGATGGAGATATGGTCGACGTCACTCGGCGAGTTTTTCTCGAATCTGAACGACTCTATCCGGTGATTCCCCTGCAACTTCGGACGGTGATGAACCGATGCATCGTCGCAGGAGTTGAGTTAGAACCGAGAACGCTCGTTATGATTGGACACACTGGCACCCACTATATGGAGGAATATTTTGAGAATCCACTTGAATTCGACATTGACCGGTTCCTGCCAGGCCGAGAGGAACACCTCCAACCTAGCGTCTATGTTCCTTACGGTCTCGGAACGCACCATTGTTTAGGCCACCGTTACCTTGAACTGCAAGCGATCATAAATCTGCTCTTTCTCGCCTATCACTTTGAACTAGAGTTAGTTCCAGCAAACTACCAGATGAGAATTAATCCCTTATCCAACTTGTCTCCAAGTAAGAAAATGAAGATTCGCGTCGCCAAGGTAAAGCATCCGATCCCTAAAGTTTGAGACATCGACGGCTACGTATAGTCGCACTCTCACTATTTACTGTGAGAGCTTTAACCCAAAGTCTTAGCTTGTTTCTGGTTTTCTCGCAAGGAAACAGTACAACGGCGTGAAAATGCCCGATTGGCCACCAGCGACATAGGCATCTGCTTGTCGATCAAGTAGCTCAATGACACGCCAACTGTCCTTTGGAAACATACCGACGACCTCAGCCAGTCGAACTCCTCCCGCAAGTGTGCTCCGACCAGCGGGAACTCTGAGCCATGATCGAAGAGAGGAGGTAAGCCCATCCATCGGTTGGTACCAAGGTACACTCGAGTCACCTTTTACCTCTAAGTCCTTCGCTTCAATGATTTCGAACCCCACGTTTTCAAGAGCTTGACTAACCCTTTCAAACGTAAATAAGTCGTACAACGCAAGAGTAAATTTGATTTCGTCTCTGATTGCGCAGTGCCGTTCGTCATCAGGCATGAAGACGTTCGTTAGACACATTTCCTGACCCCAGAACAGCGAACCAGGTTTTAGGACGCGAAAAATCTCCGCGAAGGCGCGTTCTTTATTCGGAGCGTAACAGGTCGATTCGATGGCGTATCCAGCATCGAAAGAACCAGGTTCGAAGGAACTCATGTCCATGAAATTGCATTGGCGATATTCAATCAAGTGGTCAAGCCCTGCTTCAGTCGTCTTCTGTTTGGCTTTTTGGAGTTGGTGTTCATTGTTATTAATGCCGAGTACCTTGGCACCTGACTCTTTTGCGATCCGGCGCAGAGGACCACCCAAACCACAGCCAACATCAATGATCGTCATTCCTTCTCGCAGCTCTAATTTTTGAATCAAATGACGCTGATGGCGGATAATGGCTTCTTCTAAAGACTCGTCCTTCGATATAGGAGCAAAGTGCAAGGATTCGTTCCATCCGAATTGCATCAACTCGGTAAACAGATCGTAATATTCGCTGACGGTCTCAGTGTGATCGTACGAGTCGTTCTGAGTCTTGGCTTGTTCGCGTCGCTCAAGCCAGCTCTCATATCGATCCAGACTGTCTGCAACATTCAAATCACCATACGACTTACGCAGGTTCTTTGGGAGTTTCAATAGGTCGGACGGCTTCATGAGATCAGTGCTTTGTGATCAGCTCGAACTAACAGCTGAAATTTTGTGGTGCGTTAAGTCGAAACAGGTAAACGACAGAATCTCGCGGATTTTCAACGACTAGGCATCTATGTCTTCGAAGTTTTCAACCAGCCATTTCTTCATCTTATGCAGGTTGTCCATGAAGAGAAAGTAGTGATCCTCGTCGTCGGTAACGACATCTGCTTGAGGAATTTTTTCAAGCACTCGTTCTGTTTCCTTTGCGAATATGATCTCGTCCTCTGTAGAGTAAATAACTAGAACTTTGTCGGGGAGGGAGCCGAGTTTAGATCGGGTGTCAAACTTGTGCCGCACAATAAAGTGCAAAGGAACAGCTCGCAATATGCTGCGATTAGCTACGTGCGCCAATGAGCGAAAGGGACTGATAAGAATCATACCGGCGATGTTCTCATCTACGATCTTTATCGCAACAGCACTGCCGATACTATCGCCCATCAATACTATAGGACGATCTGGGAATCGCTCTCGCACCATTTTTAGTGTCAACTTAGCATCGGCGATAGTTGTTTTCTCGGTCGGTCTGCCATCGCTTTTTCCGTGCCCGCGATAGTTTGGCAGTACGGCAGGTACCTTCAATCGATCCAGCGCGTGAGTGTACCCCAAAGCATCCTCCATTCTGCCGGCGAAAAAGAGAATCACAGGTCCTGGTGCAGACTCATTGACGATGTAGCCTCGAGACTTGAGATCTCTTTTCTCATCAACTACGAGGTCGTACTCGACCGACGTTCGTGCAGGCATACTGTCTTCATAGGATACGGGACGGAATATGACGAAACCTTGGATACCCCATAGGACTACACAAACAACCAAATAAAGTTTGCCAAAAGCCTTCCCGACACGTTTTAGTAAGCGTTGCATAAACCCTCTCTTGCTGACCTGCTTCTTTTAACTACCACTTGGACTGTTTTTGGTATTGATTGTTTCTTTCAGGAATGGTCGGTTTGCACTGATTCTACGAATTGTCCAGTCGAATTTTCTTGACATGGCAATTTGTTTTGAAATGAAGGAGATTCTCACGACTACAACAGATTAACGCGACCTAGAACTTCGTT
>VXLL01000032.1 GCA_009841615.1 Gammaproteobacteria bacterium
GACGCCGCGACGCATCACCTGACACGCCGCCAGCCGTCGGTTGAAGTGTCGGACGACACAGTGTGTCGGACGCCTCAGTGTGTCGGACGCCACCAAAACTGCAGGGGGGACGACCGCGAAACTACCGCTTTTGTAGTGCCTTCACGCGCCCATAAAATGCAGTAAAATCAATCACTTATCAACCTTAACCGCCGAAGTCAAAACAGACCGTGATTCATCATTCCGATCGAGGCGCGCAGTACACCTCTCAAGCCTTTGGGGATTTATGCCGGGCGAATAACGTCATTCAATCCATGGGTCGAACCGGCAATTGTTATGACAATTCACAAATTGAAAGTTTTTTCAGTTCCTTGAAAAAAGAGTGTGTGTCCAAACTGGATCGACCCGATCGCGACACCATGCGGCAAGAGGTCATTCGGTGGATCGAGTCCTGGTACAACAAACGACGACGACACACCCAGTTGGATTTCATGAGCCCATCTGATTTTGAGAGGCGCGTTCGAGCATCCAAACAAGATACGCGTGAGGGCTAACGATGTGGGATAAACTCGGTCGCAATCCAATCCGTGAGAAACATGCCAGTCTCACCTTGAGTTTGACTTGCGATGAAGATTCTCTAATTAAAAAGTTTGGACAAAACTTAGCTAACCTCAGTATTCGTCTTTAGTGTTGAGTGTCATGAGATCGCTAGTTAAGTGGTCCAGCAATCGCCAAATACCGGCGATTCCATGGAGTTCTAGTGCTCATGATCTTGGTGCTCGTTCCTACTATGATTGATACCTTGCTAATATCGCTAAGCGCAATCTAGATACTTTACCTAGCGTCCTAAAATCGCGTCAACATTCTTGTTGATCTCCTCCGCGCGGAGCCCTGTACCGTGCTTTTCCTCGGTAATCAACAACGTCCCGTTTTTCCCACCACCTTCCTTTAGGGGCAATATTCCCTCACTTCGATATGCATCGAGCTTTCGTTCCCAACGTTCTCGATAATTTGCGTTATCAAGCAATCCGTTGTGCTCCCAATACCAGGTTTCACCGCTGTCGTCATCTACGATCGTGAAATCTGGGAGTCGATCGATACCTGCGAGCGACAAAGGTTGTTCGTATTGATAGTCGATTCCTGCCGAATGTAGTTTGTCCGCGATAATCCATTCGGATTTCGATCGAACTAACTCACCACGATCTGTGCGATAAATTAGGTTACTGTCGAGAAAGACCTCTTTAGCGCGAACTTGAACTTCAACAGGTTGTGAACTACGGAATAGATTAGTCATCCGACCCGCGACTTCGGAGGCTTCCGCATGGGCATATCTATGCAATTCTCGGAAGTCACCTTGGTGGAGGATGACGACTTTGGATTTGTGTCTCGTCAGCGCCGTATACAGCATCTCCCGCGACAACAAGCGGCAGGGATTCGGCACGACTAAGAATGTTGTATCGAATTCACTTCCTTGCGTCTTGTGCACGGTTAGAGCGTAAGCCAGTTCTAGTGGCGGCGTACTCTCCTGTCTGTCGAATTCCCAAGGTTGATAGGAGTAAGAAAACCCTGGCTGGGTAGCAAGTTCAACTTCAATCGTTCGGGGATTGAAGTTCCGACGCTTCGTTCGCCGATGTCCCGTGACGATCCCGATGTCCCCGTTCGCGACGTATCGGTCGTCCTTTTTTGGGTAGACTCGGCGGCGACTACTATTGGAAACGTTGATGACCTTGTCGCCATAGATGATGCCTTCGGGTCCGGCCGGACGCGGAATCCTCCTGCGATGGCCAGTTAGTGCCGCGAGATCGAGAAAACTGCCCCGAAATCTCTGCTGAATTGCGCGATTCAAAGCTAAGACCCCTGGCAAATTCTGGCGCACGGGAGTCAGAATCTGCCACGACTCTGCTTTTTCCGAAGCGCCTGGTCTGTCACTGTATTGTGCATTAAACCACACGTAGGTTCGTCCGTTGTACTCGGAAGTGACTCCACCGATCGATCCTTCAAATCCTAGTTCATCTGTATTTGACTGTAGTTGAAGTGCATGAACCAGTTCGCCTATCAAGAGTTCTTGCAGCTGATCTGGATTGTTCCAGCGCACGAGTTTGACGAAGGGCGTCTCGCTTGTGGTTAACGAGTGCCAAACTTCGTCTGCACCTGGATCTTGAGAATAACCACTAAAAGCGTCCGCCAGTCGAACATCAAGACGCTCGTCGTTGCCAGAGCCCTCTTGGCGCATCGTCACTTTTAGCTCTGCATACCCGGTCGCAACGCAAGGTGAAATACTGTCAATGTTCTCTGGTTTAAGATATTCGACGATATCCACGTACGGCCGTCCTGCTCCTATAGGAGGAAGCTGGCGCGGATCTCCGACCAGAATTAGTCGATCTACACCTCTTAGCGAGTCAAGGAGCGCGGCGAGCTGCTCCTCTGTCAACATGGAGCATTCGTCGATTACTACTGTTTTATACGACGAAGAACGCGGTGCATCCTTGTTGATGTAATAACGACCCGTGTTTCCATCGTACCTCTGCCATGAAAGAAGAAACTGCGCGATGGTCTGTCCACGTCCCGTCATCCCACTCGCTTGTTCTAAACGGACCCGAGCTTTACCTGTCGGGGCGAGCAAGAGAACACCGCGATCTACCACTGGCTTGATTTGACATAGAGCTTTAATCAATGTGCTTTTACCAACGCCCGCCGATCCAACCAGCACTGATATTCGTGACGTATATAGCACTTCTAAAGCCGCCGCTTTCTCACAACGAGCTCTTTCATCGTCCTTACTTAGAACGGCTCTTGAGCGTCCTTCGTCGATTGCTCGATATACTAGGTCTGCCCAATCGAATTCACCGGCATTAGGTTTACCTGTTTTCCTATTCGCAATAGTTGTACCTATGAGCTTTGAAGTTTCCATGTAGCGGGATAGTTGGAACATTTGTATAGATGAATCTGAATCTCCAGTGAAGATCAATGGTTCAAGATTGTCTTTGATCAGACGTATCGTGTCTAAATCAAGAGGACACTCCGGCTTCATCGCACGTGCACGTATTCGATTGATTAACCAAGTCGAGGGTAGGATCGTATGCCCTTCTGAAGCGCTTTCTTCGAGTGTCTGAACCATTACTGCCCGCACACGACGCGGATCGATCGCTTCGTTGATCCTGCTGGGTTCAGGTATCGGGAAAGTCTCCCTCAAGACCTCCGCGGGAAACATACCTCGGTCGATCACTGCGAATGCGATCGGTTCGTTTTGTATTCGGTCTTCTTCGTAAATCAGGTAAGCATTGCTGAGTATGTCAGTATTTTCTACCTCAATTCCAGTCTCGAATCGTTCGGTGTCCTGATACCAACGAAGAGCTTGCTCATTAGACAAACTGAATCTCGCTAGCAATATCAAGAGCGAGCGTCGAACCTCTGGTAGTTCCTTCCATTTCCGGCTAAACGTGTCTCCTATACCTTCGCGTAAGTGGTCTGGCAACGATGAAGGGTCGTCTAGTACCATAGTAAGCCGCGGCCACGGGTCGACTGGTTCTTCTGCATCTCCTTGTAAATACCAAGCTAAAAGGTTGGCATTGGGCAACCCGAAAGCGTGGAGTGCCGCGCCAAGGCCAGGAAAGGCGCCGCGTGCTTGCCACAATCGGTTGAGCTCCTTGTCAATCCATTGAAGGTATGAAGCCCATGGCACATCAAATAAGGTGCGCATCGCTTTGATCGCTTTTTCAAGTTCGAGCAGAGAGGCAATCGCACCATCTTGGGGAAGCAACTCGCTACCGTAGGAGTATTGCTCGTGGTATTCATCCGGTGCAAATGCCGTACAGGAACCGATGTCCAAACTCTCGTCATCCTCCGCGAGTGCCAAGAGCTCTCTATAAGGAAGTAAGAATCCGTCGAGTCCGTTAGGTCTGATCGAGTGCTCTATGTTGCGCTCCCAGAGAAAACCGCTGATTGTTCCATCAGGGCGACGACCACCGGTGTATCGATACTCGATTGGACTGCTTACAGACTTTACGCGACCCACACCAACGATTACGCGACGAGGATCTTCAGCTAAAGGTGTTCTTTTGGCGTAGAAAAACACCAACGAATAATCCGGTTTTACAGCACTGAAAAACGTATCCAATACGACCCGCTGGTTATTACCTTCTTGTATCCAAGTCTGGTTGTCTTTAGTCCAACTTTCGTTGTTGGTAAGGTCCGGTTCTCGCCGGACATCGTACGAAAAACCGAGCGTTTCCGCCTTGCTTTGTATATTCCGCTCGTCTCTTCCTTCGACCTCATCTCTCAACATCCAGCGGAAGGGCACTGCGGCAGCGGAGTAAGGCTGGATGGTGTATGGCGTATCTTCGAAGTGCCCGTGTGTGGTTGTGGCTAGCTGAGCATAGGGATGGTTCTTGACCAGTGATAAGGCGAACGGTGACATGATGGTGGCATGCTCGTCAACGCAAGGAGGAAACTGTTCGAGATCAAGTTCGTCGAAACTCTTTCCAGCAAGTACCTCCTCTAGACTGTCGTTCCGCCGCGTTGCAATGCGCGGCAAAATCGTGCAGCTGGTATTACCACACGGATTGTTGCATACCGTACCTGTCCAACCATTGTCGTGCCATGGCACGCGAATCGTCAGATGGTGTACAGGTAACTGTCTTGCTCCTTCGATCATTTCTAGATTCCTATCAAATTGAACTTACGAAAACGTTCAGCCTTTTGTTTTAGATTTGTTTGGTTGTTTAAGAGTTGGAGTTGCTCGTTGGAGTATTACCGAAAACGTAGACACTTTTTTATTTGAATTTATGACCATTGGCTCATGA
>VXLL01000020.1 GCA_009841615.1 Gammaproteobacteria bacterium
TATTGATTGTTTCTTTCCGGAATGGGCGGTTTCCAGTGATTCAACGAATTGTCCCGTCGAATTTTCTTTACATGGCAATTTGTTTTTAAATGAAGGAGATTCTCACGACTACAACAGATTAACGCGACCTAGAACTTCGTTCCGGTGACAGTGTTGGTAAGCCATTCAGACGACGACTCGATAAACAATCGGAAATTTAAAAAAGAGTGCGAAAAACACTTGCAATAAAAGTTTAGTGCACTTTATAGTGTAGTCTTGAGAAAAAAGCGAGATGAGTATGACTTATAAAACTTCCACATGGGACCTCGAACGTGGTTCGAAGAAGTCTGCTCGGGACGCGTCCCGAATAGATCAATCGGAAACCGAGTACATTCTTCAAACTGGGCGCAGGACTAAGCCTTTTTTTCGTTGGACGAAGATCAAGAGACGATTGATTAAATTTTTGGACGAACTATTGACGTTGACTCTGATAGGTCTCTTTTTTTGGGGTATGGCAATTATCATGGGAGGAGCCACTCTATTTGAAAGCACGATCTTGGGATTCCTATTTGGTTTAGCTCTCATGTTTGGTAGTATCGGTTTGTGCCACCTGTATGCAGATAGGTGTCCGAGGAAAGAAAACAGTGACGATAGTTCAAACGTCCCCGAACCCATTCCGACCTATAGCTGCACGACGCGTGATCCAAAACCCATACAAGAACAAGAACTAAGACTGTGGAAACAGAGAATGGCTGATGCGCGCGCACGAGCACGTCGACGAGTACCTAAGGGAACGAAACGAATGCGTCAGTTAAATGCACACATTTTCGATGTCACAGAATAAAGCAGAGTATGGCAGTAAGGGTACTTCCTGCGACTCCGCAAAATAGTAAAAACAATTAAAAATTTAATCCCAGGTTGTTTTGCTAAAGATGCGAGTTTTCTAATGGTATAGTTAAACCGTATCGTCGGAGAACGATCTGTGAAACCAACTATACTCCGTAGCCTTGTATCTGAACAGTGTAATTACCCGAGGTGCCGGTGCAATCGTCATTTGAGGCCGCAAATGACGACAACGATGTCGTCTCGCCTCTTTCCGCTGGTACGGGATCTCTCACCATCACGGTGGAAAATCACAACTCCTTCATGAATCACACATCCCAAAGTGTCCAGACAACCAAAATTTCGGTAAACGATATTTTGAAGCTCGCAGGACTACCGAGAATTTAACCACTAGCCCCCAACCGTGGGGCATTTTCTTGTCGTAGTTCTGGGTACGTTCCTGTGATTGGCGTTGCTGTTAAATAACTTCTAACTTTTGCGTTAATCTGATGGACTTCACTGTTCTTGTGAATCTACTTCACCGGTCTGGTCGGCAACGTATTTTTTAATTGATTCGTAAATAGTCTGCTCGCCCTTGCCGGTAGAAACACAGTCGAGAGTAGTTCTTTCGCCTAGTTCTCGAAAAAAGCCTGCACTATAGTAGACACGCGAAAACTCCAGATTGATCGTCACGGTAGTAGTGTCAGATTCGTCCATTGAAGCAATAATGTGAACTTTCATATGGCGATCCCAGTCTCCAAACAGATCCACTCCGTTCGTTGGACACTCAGCAAATTCGTCGTCGTCTCGGGATATTCTGTGAGTCGTTTCTGCATTCACGATCCCACTATCTCTATCCTGAGTTTTTATAGGAATTTCGTTTGATGATAGGTAGTGAATTGTTCCTTCCCACACGACATCTATCGGTTCAGTAAACACAAAGCTCCTCTGAATGTCGAGTTGTACAGGAAACCGCATACAACTCGACACGTTTAAGAAAAACAGTGCAGCTACGAAAACGACGCACAGATGGTACAAACGGTTCAAAGCTTTTCTCCTTTAAATGGTGAACATCCAATACTAAGAAGTTCGCAATAGATGCGTACGCAGTGGAGGTGTATCAGCTTGACGGACGTCAACTAGCTTCGGATTTTCTCGGTAGTGTGAATGACTTCAACTTCTGAATCCATCCCTCCAGTTGTGTTGGTAGCATGAGCATCGCTGGAGTCACTATGAGAGTTAAAACTGTCGCAAAGCTCAATCCAAACAGAATAGCTTGCGATAAGGGCACCCAGTAGGCTGATACTGGACCACCGAAGATCCATTGTCTGTTGATGAAGTCGATGGAGTTGTGCGTTGCAAGGGGAAGAATACCGATAATCGTGGTACCCGTGGTAACCAGCACGGGTCTAAGTCGTTGCAGGCCGGTGAGAACGATGATGTCTCGGACATCGCGTTCTGGATTATCGCGCACTCCCGCATTAAAGGTATCAATCAGAACGATGTTGTTGTTGACCACAATGCCAGCAAGCGTTAACACTCCGATTCCGCTGAGGATCACGCTAAACGGTTGATTCGTCAAGGTAAGACCCAGGAATACTCCTGCTGTTGATAGTACGATTGCGAGCATCGTGAGTATGGGATGGTAGAAATTGTTGTAGTGTAGAACAAGCAACACGAACATCAATAGAAGGGCGAAGGAGAATGCTTTCGACAGATACGCTTCGGACTCTTCTTGCTCTTCGTTCGTACCTCGGAAACGGATATCGACCCGACTGTCAAAGTCCTGCGAATCGATCCAAGTCTGAATTTCCCTGACCTTCGTGTCGGGAAGTACTCCCGGGACAAGCCCTGCTTGAATCATGTGCATGTTGTTCTGATCGCGACGTTGTAGCGCATCGGACTTTACTCTCGGTTTCCGCTCTACGAAATGAGAAATAGGAATGCTGCCGCGATTCGTTACGACTTCAAGGTTGTCCAGGGCATCGAGACCTCGATTGTCAGCTGGAAAGCGTACGCGAATGTCTAGAGCATCTTCGGAGTCGTCCGGTCGATATTCACCGAGCTTCACTCCGGTGGTGAGTAGTTGTGCTGTTAGCCCGACGGTTGTAACATCTGCTCCATATAGTGCGGCGCGAGCGCGATCTACGGAGAGTTCCCACTCAAGAGCGCCAAGTGGTAACGTGTCTTCAAGATCTCTTAGACCTTTGACCTCGTTCAGCATATAGTCTTTCACTCTTTCCACCACAGGAGTCAGAGCTTCCCGATCTGGTGAAGTGAACTGTAGAGCAATCGGTTTTCCTGGAGTGAGCGCTCCGGAAATAGGAACAACTTCGATAACAACTCCATTGAAACCAGATACGCGCTCCCGTATTTCCTCTAAGATCTCAGTTCCAGTTCGTTCATGCTGGTCACTTGGAGTCATCTCAATGTAAAAGATCCCAATGATGTCAGCACTAGCCCCACCACTAAACTCAACGCGAGTTCCCTCTGCTTGTCCCAGACCCGCAGTGGAGATCATGTTGATGTTCCATAGCCCAACTACCTGATTCAACTCGTCTTCAACTTCAGTCACAAGAGAATAGGATTCCTCAGGAGACAGATTTCCTTGGGCGCGAACAAATATATTGGCCCATTGAGGGTCGTTCTCGTTGAAGAATATGACTCCAAGATTCCTGGAACCATGGATCGAAAAGATCACATAGACTACGATCAGCGCAACGATCACCGTACCTGTGGCATAACGAACCGCAAATGCCAAGACCTTTGCATAGAGTGATTTGAATCCGCGCAGTAGTGAAAGATCAACGTTCCACATCAATGCTACAGACTCTTTCGCGTCGCGTTTCCCAGGCTTGTCTCCCATGAGAAAGTTCCCAAACGCAGGTGCGAACACCAGCGCGTAGAGTAGGGCACCAACCATTACCAGAAATACAGTTCGAGGTAGGTACCCTAGGAAAGCACCCGCAGTACCGGGCCAAAAGAGCAGGGGTAGAAACACCGCCAACGTGGTGGAAGTTGAGGCAATTACGGGTCGCGCCATGCGAACGGTAGCAGACGAATACGCTTGCGCGCTTCCGACGCCGTCCGCCATGCGTCGATCGGCATCCTCCGCGACGACGACTACTCCATCAATAAGCATCCCCAAACCCAGGAGCATGCCAAACATCACCATGAAGTTGAACGATTGTCCTGCAATCCAGAGGATGATCAACGCAAACAGGAATGCAATTGGGATCGCAGTTCCAACCAGCACACTACTTCGAAATCCCATAGTAGCAAGAACTACGATCATTACGAGCACAAGGGCAGTAACCATGTTTCCTTGGAGCTCGTTCACCAAGCGTTCGGCAAAAGAAGCATAGTTGGAAGAGATAAACATCCCAATGCTTGTTGGGATTTCGTCTTGAATATCAGCTACGAATGCTTCTACTTCATGTGCGGTACCGATAAGGAACGCTTCAGGGCGACGATAAACGAACAGAGAAATAGACTGTTCGCCATTTGCATGGGAATAGCTCACGCGATCCTTGAACGTTCTGCGTACGGTCGCGATGTCACCGAGAGTAATAACTTTATCTTGGTCAGCGAAAACCGGTATGTCGATGAGATCTTCTGGAGTGTCAACAACACTGGGGATGTTGATCGACAAGCTTCCCTGTCCAGAAAGGAGGGAACCTGCAGGGATTAAGCGATTGTTGCGGGCGAGGGTGTTGATTAGTTGCTCGGCAGAGAGCTGATACGCGTGCATCTTGGTCGCGTCGATGAGGATTTCAAGAAATTCCTCGCGCGCGCCCTGCATACTGATTCTCTGTACGCTCGGTAGAGCTTCCAGCTGATCCTTAACGCGCACCGCCGTGCGATAAACAGTTTCTTCGGGTGCGCCTCTGCTCACGAGATTCACCTGCAGGACGCGGCTGACATGACCTCCCGCCTCGGTGATTACCGGTTCATCTGTCGTGGACGGGAAGTTCTCGCGCGCTCGGTTCACGGCTTCGCGTAGATCCGATCGGGCAGTATCCATCTTTACGTGAGTAAAGAACTCTACCGAGACCACACCCATGTGTTCAGCACCGGTGCTACTTACTTCCTTCACACCTTCAACTGCTTTCAGTTCGATCTCCATAGGTGCGATTAAAAGTCGCAACGCGTCGTTCGGCGAGACTCCTTCATGAGGAATGGTCACCAGAAAAGTAGGGACATCCACCTTGGGTTCGTTTTCGACCGGGATCGTCAATCGCGCCACAACCCCGAACACGAGAATCGTGAACATCACAAGCAGGGTAGTACGCGTGTGGCTGATCGCGAATTCAACGATGCGTTTCATCATGAACTACGGCTGGTCTCGATCCAAAACGGGGGAGTCCCCAGTTAGTCGCGAAGTTCTACGGACACTCGTTCCCCAGCTACCACTAAACCCTGTCCAACAGTAATGATCGTAGTAACTGAAGGTAGACCAGAAACCCACACACCATCCGAGTCTTCTCTCACGATGTCGATTTCGTGGAACGCGACCATGTTGTCGCGATCTACAGTCTTTATTCCCAATCGCCCCTGTTCATTCATCGCCATCACCGAAGCAGGGATCTTGTGTGCCATGTGCGGAGTTGTAGGTAAATTTATCGTAGCGCTCAATCCCGAACTGATCGAGTAGTCTTCATTAGGGAGCTCAATCTCGATACGAAAAGTGCGCGTACTCAAGTCTCCTCTCCTACTCACGAAAGACAGTGTTCCCGTACGTGTTGCACCATTGGGTAGGAGGATTTCGGCTTCTTGGCCGAGATTGAGTTGGTGTGCGTGCTCTTCGGAGACATATGCTTGGACATACACTGGGTCCAGTACCAAGATGGTCGCGCAGGGATTCCCAGTTTCAATGTAGTCTCCGACATTAACGTGGACTTGGTCGACGATGCCATCTATAGGAGCTTTGATCTTGGTGTGCTGCAGTTCAAGTTCTGCTGCTAACAGTCGTTGTTGGGCGGCACTGAGCTGGGATTTCTTTCGCGCGCTGTTCAAGCGTTGGTCAAAGCCATCTTCAATCAACGTAAGCGTGCTTTCGTATTCCTTCTCTAAAACGTCAACTGCGTCTGTCGCCGCATCTACCTGAGCATCTCGATCCAAGATGTCTAGTTCGCACAAAACGTCGCCGGTTTTGACCTTGTCACCGATATCGACGTGTCGCTTAACAATCTGACCGCGGGTGAGGGCAGGTACGGTGGATTGATTGCGATCTACGATACGACCATAAAGAACGATGAGTTCAAATTGTTCAGAGGCAGTGCTTCGTCTTCCTCGCACTGACATTGGGTCGCGAGCGGCAATCGTCTCGTCAAGAGCTTCCTTGGCTTCTGCAATAGAGGAGGGAGTCTCGATTGGGGTCTTAGTGAGAATTCCGGACAGTAGCCAGGAGACGACCAATACTACGACAACAGTTACGATCAGGATTCTGGATTTTGTCAAAACAAGACCTCGCTACTCTCCTCGGGATGGTCTTCGGAATTTGACCTGTTGTTCACTACTGATAATTTGTGCAAACATCAACTTACAGTCGTGAATTTGAAAATATTCATTATATTTTACGAGATTATTACAAGACCAAATTAGTCCGAAAAACTGAAAACCCCTATATGAACGGGATTAACAATTGCACGTTCGCTTCTAGTACCAACGGTTGTGGAATCAATGTCATTGGAAGAATGCAGCTTTCTCGATATGCCAATAATGTACTGACTCAGCTACTTCAGATCGCCCCCTAATGCTGATGTCAAAACGCTTAAGCTTCATGGGCATGAAAAATATGTACTTTTTTCTGTCCTCTTAAAGTACTATTTGAACTATTAAGAATCTTTGGTTTCGATCGCTTCTAACTCAAAACATGCGTCAAAGCTACTCTCTAGAAGACTAAGTGTTCAATTTATGTAGCGAAAATATTGGTTGCTAGTTGGTCCCAAACATTCAGTTCATAATTGAAACAGATGGCTTAGAGAGTAAGTCAACTAAGTCAAATGAGTTAACAATTGACAAAGTCATCCCTCGTGACACTCTTCGGAGCAGTGAAAACACCCGTCAGAATTTGCAAAGTGTTCTCTTTTTGATTTTTGGACAGCCTGCGCACAGCCTAGATGCCAACCTAATTCTACCTGGTTTTCTTTCTTTGGAAGCCATCTACAGTATCCGAATGTTCCGTCCTTTCTACGATGTTGGTCGAGTCTATGAACTTCGTGGTTCTTTCCTTGACTATCTAAATTTTTGTTCACACAGTATTCTGGCATATCTTTGTTCTCCTAGCACGGCAACATACGCCCATTGTCAGGGCGACTCATCGTGTATTGTACTAACAAGTACTTACTTGTTGCACGATAGAAATACTTGATTAATGTCAATGTGCTTGTAGTTATACTTTTTTTGCTTGTATTTTGAGGAAACCCTCAGGTATACAGAGATTTTTCTCGTCTTAGAATAACTCTCACTCACCTATCGACTTACCGCCTTGGAGACACAGTAAACCTCGCAACCATCGGGTCGTTGAAATAAACTCATGACTCTTACAAATGTGTATGACGTAGATTAGTATGCTTTTACTATGAAAAGTTTCTCTGCTGTTAACACTAGAGTCCCATCGCACCTCGATTTATATCGGGCCATAGTAACACGTCTCGACCCTCACGTTTTGCCGCTTTAACTCCTCCGTCGGCAGACACTATAAAAGCGACAGAATCTTCCAAGTTAGAGCAAAATCTGAACGCCGATCTGTGCCGAGTCCCAAAAGTTTCGATTGGAATCTCGCGGCGCGGTCGCAATGCATCTACCACATTACACAGAGTGGGAGAAACATCTTTAATTTCACCACTAAATCCCAGCACGTTGAACCTAGTCGTCATTACAACTGCACCGTCAACATTGGTGAGCGCTGCCATACATTTCGCAATATCTTGTAGTTCCTCATCTAAGTGCTCTTTCTCCGTAGCGAGTCGGACATATTGCTTGAAAACGTCAGTATTACATTCTTGCTCGTCGTCACAGAGTGAGCTGTGTAGATCGTAGTAGCGACTCTCATTGACTAATGATCGGAATAGACAATCCCAAGCGCAATCAAACTTTGTTGTATATTTAAGCCGCACGCGATCTGTGAGTCTAGGATCATCAAATTCAAACTCTTCGGGTACTATTATGATCGTACCACCGTGTGCAGAATTACGCACGTTATATAGTATCCTTTCCAAAAAAAAGTTGTAATATCGAAGCGGGTAATCGTCGTCGCCTTCATACCACTTCTCGGTTCCAAGCTCCTTCAGAACCTGTTTGTACAGAGACTTACGCGATGCTGCCAGAAATATTGAAATAGGTCCAACCCAAATTGGATTGTCGCTAGATGGAGGGGACATGATTCCTTTGTTCACACTAAATAAGATGTCTCCCTGAAGAGAGAAGGACAATTCCCCGGGTCTAGTCGAGGCAATGCATAGGAAATTAGGAGGTGGCGTCC
The DNA here is from genome assembly GCA_009841615.1 of Gammaproteobacteria bacterium. Lineage (GTDB taxonomy): Bacteria > Pseudomonadota > Gammaproteobacteria > Pseudomonadales > Azotimanducaceae > Bin55. The sequence goes on from VXLL01000020.1 coordinate 8,288, forward strand.
CTCCTTCAGTTTCATGTTGTATAAACTGCCACCAATTTTTTCCCATGTCGAGCAATCCCCAGATTTGCAAGAAATTTTTGTCTTCGTCGAAATACACGCATATCAAAGAACGCGTCAGATCAGCCGCAGGGGCGATTCGATTCAATTCACTCGCTTCGAAAGTGCGACCAGTATCCAATTGGATCAATCGAATACTTCTGTTGAAGTAAATGTTTTCGTACGTATCAGCCAATTCGTTTGGGCTACAAAAAATAATTCTGAATTTAGGTTGTCGCTTTTCCTCGGACAATAAACTCGCGTCAAATGCAACTTCGACTAACTGCCGGAAAGTTTCTTCGTTCGGCATGCAACGGGGCTGTTCAACTAATAGTTGCTTGACGTGTACGTCGATCCTCTCCGACAGAAGGTGCCAAATCTCAGAATCGTATATGCTCAAGTGAGACACGATGAACTAAAAATTACTCCCGAGTTTTCCTAATACTATGTCATTCTAGCTTTATTGCCCGTGTCAGTAAAAATTGTTTGAACGACAACATCAGGATTGCATTGAGTGGGGCAATGTCAGAGAATCTCAACATAGAAGAGCGTAATTCACGGTATATCTCAGTCGATTAAACGTTAGGTTGGGTCTCGAAGAATTGTGATAATGTTTAAACCAATTGCACCGGCATCAGACGCTGTGTACTATGGAAAACGAAGATCAAAAGTTTCTATAGAAAACTCATCGCAATAAGTCGACATATTCACACCACACGATACAGCGGATTAAAAGTTTGTTCGAGCATGGTACATAGTTGCCCCAAGTATTGAATCTTTACAATCCCCGAATCCTTTGGAATGCCGGAAGTAAGTGTCAGATGTTTTCTTCTTCCATAGACTCTTGAACTACTAACAGCCACTTAGCAAAGCCTCTGTTGAGATGTCGTGAAATAGTCTGATTAACAGTTGTAGAACTAACAAGGACGCGATAAGAGTACATGTCGTTTTTTAAGTCGTGTTGTCAGTGATAATTTCCGGATTAGAATTTCCTCTGACAGGCATTAAGATACCCCATGTGTGTTTTCTTGTCGAACCCGGTTGATATTGGTATACGATGACGTTAGGAAAGTTTCTTTTGTCGTAGAGTGCTCCAAACCGAAAAGTAACGCTGTTTGGGGCCGCAAGGAAGAGATGAATTTTCTCTACACCATTGTTCCCTAAGTGCATGATCGTGTTAATGAACTGTTCACCTAGAGAACGCTGCTTTTCTTCAGACCAGTGACTATCGAGTGATCCATTTTCTAGAAGTAATGAGACCATAGGAATATTTGCAACCTTAGCTTGAACATCCTGATCAAAAATTTCGTAAGAGACGGACACTTTCAAAGCTACTTCGACTACGCTAGGATCAACATTGTCGATACCAGTACAAGTGAAACGTGCACCGTCGTCTGTTCCTTTTAAATCGCGCCATCTTTTTGTGTGTCTGTCCCAATCCATCAAGGTCACGTCGCACTCGTCATCAATTAGTACGCCAATCAAGAAGGTAAAGGGTACAGGAGCGAGCGCACCGAATACGAGCTTTAAATCGCGCCGGTCAAGTCCGTTCATCTTTCGCTTCAAGTCAATAGGTACTGAAAGGACTCTTTGAAGTGCTGCACTTGGGTCGACGACTTCGCCATCATGTATCCCTTGTCGTATGTCAATCAAGAAAGATTCACGCCTACCGGCAATATTCTTAGGGATTGCTACGTCGAGCGGAGTACCAGCACTATCCCGCAGACCACGAAACTCCACAACAATTACTTTCTTACGACCGAAGAAGAGTAAGCATACTTCTCTGACAACGGCACTCACTAACAGCGCTACACCCAGGAAGAAAAACAAATAAATCAAGACGGTTGGCAGACCGTCAGACCCACTGTCTATGCTTATATTTCCTCCATTGAAGATGGGTAATGACACTTTAAAGTGTAGACTACCAAAATAAGTTAGGATGATTAAAGTTAGTCCTGCAACCACGAGCCAAACCGAGGGAGAACGGATTTTTACAAGGCATCCCCTAACTGTTGTCAACAATCGTGTGAGTCTTTCCACATTGAGTCAGCTTGTAAGTTCGTTGTCGGTGACAAGTGTCAAATATTGCCCTGCGATGAGTGGATTTAATTTATTCCAGTCCAACTTCGAGTTTTCTACGTTTCCGATCATTGGTCGGCGATTGCTATGATCGAAATTAACTCTTTTTTCTACTTTGAATTATCCGAATGATCTGATTGGTTAGCTTAGCAGAGAATCGAGGTTTTCCCGCTTTCACGCTAGCTTTAAACATATTTATCACATGATAAACTTCTACGTTTAATGTATATTCGGTGTGGTGTTGTTTCAAAGCAAACAACTTTGGACCATGACAGTTCTTTAATCGTTTCTCGCTACCGCAGGGACATTCATGGTACTCGCAATAGCCAAATTCGTATAGGTAACAGACGAACGCTATTGCACGCTCCTCATCCCGCAAATTTAACTGTTCCATGTAGTATTCAACAATGCCGTCACCGTTGTGATCATGTTCTCCAAAAGGGTGTTTCCCGTATTGTTTCCAATGACAAAAACCATAAAAATATGGAACTAAAAGCCTATTGACGAATCCCAATAAGCACGGCTGTAGCGAAAATATTCTGTTCATTTCAACGGGTATTCCCAAACAGAGATTACCATTAGTGAAAATATGATCGTAATCCTGGCTTATTCTCCCTTCCGTTTCCCGCACTTTAGGTAATTCTCTCGGATATGTTTTCGGAATGGAAATCGAAATCTGAAAGCTATCTGTTATTGAATCAAAACCATCTGGTTTAGCTTTAAACGTCAGAGTGCCTGATAGAACTGTGGCATTCTCGTTTTCTTCGTAATGCTCCAGTCCTCTATGCGTTGCCTTTAGTTCGGCGATTTCGGACAGCAAATTCAATTTGAACTTCGTAACGTCCTTGGTGGGTACAACTCACCCCACGGTTTAGTAGGCGATGAAATGGATACTTCGGGTACTGAAGAGGAATCGACAAGCTCGGGTACGATGAGTGCAAGGTGCGGAGTCACTGCTGCAGTTCCGAGAACTGACTTAAGACGATTATGTACTGTTGCCAAAGGAACAGTACTTACGACATCGATCAAATCTCTTTTTAACGATTCCACCCAGGAGAAAAACGCCCTAGCGCGTGCATGTCCATCTTCATGCCATCGATCCGCAAAGTTCTCATCAGCATTTACTGGGTTGCCAATATACCATCTACCATCAGGTGTTCTCGTTATTAAGTCGGACGATAGGTGAGCCCATACGGTTGGTCGATTTTCCACAAGTTCTGAGTGGGCATGTAGTCTTGAAACGATTTTCGTAAGTGCATTTGCAATGTCTGATTCGTTTTCGTACAGTAGTGCGGCTAATGTCGAAATGACAATTGAAATCGGCGCAAACTTTTCGTTCAAACCATCACTGAAGTGCATGTCTCGATGCCGCTTTATAATCTGAATTGATCTTTGAAGTGGTGTGCGAACTAGCTCATCCGGGACACGATCAATCGACGCATAGATGGTGGGTTCGCGAGATTGAATGTATTGCTTTTGAAGTACCGAGACTTGATCAAATGCTACTTGGTTTTTAGAGTCGAACCATTTGCCATACCCTTTTGGGTCACTCGAAGACCATTCGTAAGACATCGACTGTTTGTTGGTGATAGCAATGGATGTACCTGGATCGTAAAGATGCTCGGGAATTGCTGGAAGAACATCGATATGAAAGCCGATCTCGTCTTCTTCAGAATACACTAACGTCCAACATCTTTTACCCTCGATGTCTAGCAACTCTCCATATCGCTTGTGTTCTTTTATTCGCTCGCCAATCAAAGTTTTCACTTCTCGTGGTTGCGTTTGATGTTTTAAAATTTGTAACTCACAAACTAAGTCTATGTCATAATCTGCTTCAATCCCCTTTCGAATTGGTCGTACCACGGTACCTAGACGAAATGAACCTTGGGGGTATATACTTGGTAGGGCTACGGTGCCCGGATACGGGGCGATTTCTAGCCAACGACCTAGTTCTTCGTAACGATCTACTGCTTGTTTATATTTGTTTGGTGGTATGTCAATCTCTTGGCTGAACCGTTCTAGGAAGAGTGAGTATTTTTTCTTATCAATTGTCATAGTATCTCAAATTATAAGTATGCGTGCTTGGGTTTATACCCTGTTTCGTCAATGATAACATTTCGTAGCCTTTAATCAATAATAACTCTCTCAGAGTTTGTCAATTTCACCCGTCTCCAGTTGGAATTCAACAAAGTTCGAGACTCGAACTAATGTACCCAAAAACTGAAGACACACCGTTCTGAGTTTGCTTCAAGTTGATGCACAATCTTTGTTAGGATCTACCCTAAACAATTTTTTTAAGCAAATCTGAGTTGGTATGCTATCGGAGACTGATATTCCACCGTGGAATTCACTCCGGATGGATTGCTATTTCCTCCAAAATTACATGCTCTCTTTTTTACAGGCTAAACCCAAGTCGCTAAGCTGCGTTATTCACCAAGCACGCAAATCTCTGATCAAAAGCAATGTCATGATTTGATCGGCCGTCATCTTCTTTACTGCCAGAACTCAGTCAGTCTTTTGTCAAAATAGTTGCCTTCATCATCTGGCTCCTCAAGTCGTGCTTCATTGAGGTGATCCTTATTCGTTTCTTTAATCGTTCTTGTTCCTTTTTTGGAATCCAATATCCTTTACATGTTGTGTCACGGTAGTATAGCACCAGATTCCTACCATTGTCAGCGGTAAGAAACGCACCCGAGACGATCCTATATATGCCATTGAATTTGACGTTTGAGGAATCTCCACCGTACGGAATAGTGAAGTCGAGATATACATTGCCTTTTTCGAAGTTCCACGTTGAAGCAGGGGGGGGGGCAGTCATAGAACCATCGACGATCATACTTTTCACTTTCCATGAAATGCTCTTTAGATTGCTTTTCAAAGGCTTTTCGTGTTCTATCTGGAGTCTCTGCCCTGTCTTCTTGCCATGCTATTACGTGAATGTTGTCGAGTTCGTGAGAATATAGGTCTGCTTTAATTTTTTTGAGTAAAGATGTGCTGTATGCTCGCTGACGATAGCGAGAGTTCGTTCGTTCATTCATTCCAATAATCTTGAGCTTGATTAATTTCGTCTTGTTCGATAACACTTGATTTTCTCTCCCATAGATCTTCGAACCAATGACGAACGGTTGTTGCGAGTTTGCTATTTCTTGCCCCTATAGCAGCTTCGATGTTGTTTTTATCTGACTTCTTACTGTCAAAACTAATCCATTTAAAGAAGCGCTTGCAGAACCTACTAAGACATCGCTACCACATACCAATACTTTGGCATGAAAATGATCTAGTGTCTTGACTTCTACTCCAGATTTGATTAACTGTTGAATTGGTGCAGGATTGCATGCCCCGCTCCATAGATCACAAATGACTTGCACAGAAGTAGGATCAACATCAATTCGTTGACGTAGTCCCGTTTCTACCAAAGCATCCTTTCCCCAATAAGACACTGCTATTTAAAGCTTTTGTTTTTTCGCACAGAGCTTTTGAATCTGTGTGAGAATGTCTTTATGGTCTGCGTCAGATTGAAATTGCATTTTTGTGTCTTTTTTGAGTCAAATGTCTCGGAAATATCTTGAGGTTCATCGATTTATGTAGAGACACGAAAGCATGACTCTTAATCGATCTCATCATTTTCTGTATATTCAAGGTCGTCTAGAACATTCTTGAAATTTGCTCTGAACGATACTAATTTTTCTTCCATCCAGCTACGGACGTCCTCAAGTATCGAATCTTCGTCATCAATGGTTCCATCTTTGTAAGAAATGAAGATACGAGAATATCGATTGTTATCCAAATTTTCCCAGTTCAGCGTTTCTTCGAAGGGTCTTTGGATCTCTTCCTTACGACGATGTAAGTGTTCGAATATAGAATCATTTCGGCTCTTTGACCCACTATCAATGTTCAGTTCTATGCGCGGGGTTCCCTGCTTATCAAATGCTGCTTTGTACCTGAACGTCTTTCCGAAACCACTGGGAAAGGTACATTGAAAGGTAGGTTGCGACGTACGAGTTTTGCAAAAGTTTATCTCTCTAAGTCCGTCTAAGAGTTTTTGAAAGAAAGCTTCATACTTTCTGTCTTTGGTGGAAATTTTTCGGCCTAGGAGATTTCTTTTTGACTCTCGCTGCCATGCGTTTGGTGTCACGATTAAGTTAAAACGCGGAGCAGGACGGGAATTCCCAATCTTCCACAATTCGATTTGGATTCCGAAAAACTCAGTGCTATCATCCGAACGGCGGTTCAACCAATCGAGAGCTTGCCTGTGTTCCTCTTTAAATTGTTCAGTAATCCACACGATAATGCCGGCTTCATACCCAGCTGCATAGGTGATTAATTTTCCCAAGTGATCGTGGTCTGTTTGCTCAAACTGATTTTCGATGATTACTACTCGACCAGTTTGGCCAGATTCTACAACTCGTACTAGTATGTCTAACGCGAACGATCCCACAGGAGCTTCCATTGCTTCGACTTCGAGCTCCATCCTTAGAGCCTCTCCGAGTTTAGAGATATTCTCTACGAGCCAAGGGGTGAAATTCTTTGCTTCGTTTTTCCAAACATTTCTAAGATCGACTTTTTCGATCAATCCTAATTCCTGATTAATTGACATTAGATTAAATCTCCTCCAGCTCCAGCTTCACTTTCACGGGTAGTTTGTTTTGGGGTATGCGGTAGAACGATGTGCTGCAGGATCTCACCGTTCGTATGCCTCCGGATATTGATGGACCGGGCTTGAGTTCACTCACTGGGGAGTATAGAAGCGTGTTATCCGCCCATTTTTTTGTGAATGCGTAAAGGAGGCATCGAGTTCTGTATCTCTCGTGTTTTAATTCCAATGGTGATTGCCTTTTTGAGAAGCTTCAGAGGATAGGCTGGATCATTCATTGTCTCGTTTGCAAAGTCATTGGGATCGTTCACAATGCCGCTTTCTTTATGCGTTGAGATTCGTTGCCGGTCCATGACCCACTCGACTAGATTTTTTCCATTGACTTTGTACTCATATGCTTGTTCGGGAATTCCCGATATTTCAAGATAGGAGTTATATTGAATGGTCGATCTATCATCTTTGTTTTGGAACGTCATTCGCTCCACATGAAATTTTGTTTTGGGAGGCATGAGCTCAGGTTTTTGGTCGATCCAAGTTTCCACAACTGAGTATTCATCGACGTCGTCGTAGTTTAAGTGCAGGTCAGCTAGCTGACAGCCAATGTTCGCAAATGACATAAAGTCTTCAGCGGTTGAAACAATAGGGATCCTCGGAATATCTTTTTTAAGGTTATTAACGTAACGTTCATGATATTCGGTACATTGTAGAATCCCATATACGTAGTAGAACAGAGTATTGATGTCGATGGAAAGGTTTGGTAAATAAGACTGTAACATTGCAATACTCATTTGATTTAGTCCGCTATTCGAGGTCATAGCGGAAAAATTGTCGGTTTCTGGTATAGACTTTGGATACGCGTTGCATGCCGGTGCCATAAGTTGCAAATCCATTGGAACGGAAACTATCCATGCACTAGGATTGCGATTACCTGGACCGGTCGTACATATTGTCTCAATTCTCGTATCCGATGTGGTATAGATTTTTGGTGTGTGAGACGCGCTCCAAAGCCAATCGCGATCAAAATAACACCAGACTTTGTTAAGCGGTCGATATTCAGCCAAAGAGAATCTTGACTCTTGTACAGTTCGTGGTACTCTATTTTCGAGTCCTTTCAATACCTTTGTTGACCAAGAAATCTTGGTCTTATCGAAGGACACAAAATCTTTCGGTGATTTGTGTGTACCGCTTCGTGTGTATCTCTCCAATTCGCTATTGAAATAATCGACCATAGTTTGCACGTTGCGGGTCAGTCCTGTTCTGCTGAAGTTGTAAATCCACACATCTCGCTGAGTAACAATTCCAAAGGTGGAACGAGAGAAAATCGGTGGTGTCGCTGCTGTAGATGAAGCTTTCTTCACATGCAACGGAATGAACTGATCGAATTTCAAATTCCGAATTTCAATCCAATCGTGTTTCGTATTGGGTTTGATTTCTTGCAGCGGAGTGTTGTGTATATTTTCAAATTCCTTAAGTCTTTGGAGTTTTTGATCCCGAGTTAAATAGTCGCCAACGTCGTGGTAATGAATTTGAGCGGGTGGTGCGGTAAATGTGTCTTTAACGAGAAACGTAATCGTGATAGCTGAACGACTCGCTTCATCAAATACGTTTCCGGCTTCTTTCCGTCTCAGTTCCCCCTGAGTGCGCGCATTACCCCGGAGGTTAACGACGTAGACATAAGCAAATTCCGTCTCAAAACACGCGCGGATTCCGGTAGCCGAAATACCGTTGAGCCAACCAGCTCCAGTGACGAAACCTATAACACCCCGTTCTCCAATACGATCCGACGCCCATCGGAAGGCTCGAACATAGCTGTCGTAAAGACTTGCTTTGAGTGTTTTTCCTATAAATTCCTGAGCATAGGTATTTCGTAGTCTCGCGTCGAGAGTAGGATAGCGTACGTTTGCAGCTTGATCACTCTCTGATTTCTGTCCCTTGGAATAAGGAGGATTGCCAAGTACAACTGTCAATGGTAATTCTTGCTGAAATTCAATTCTCTCGTGATTGAAGGGAAAGATACCGTTGAGCTGATTCTCTTGTTCCGAACTTTGAAAAGTATCTTGAAAAACAATCCTGTTATATGGCTCATAGTCCCCGTTCTCTTCGACTCGAACATCGTGGTAAACGGCTTCGATATTGATCCCGGCGACGTAGTAAGCGAGCAATACGATCTCATTTGCATGAATTTCCTTTTCATATTTCCTTCGTAAGTCTTCTGGCCGAATGATTCCAGACTGAAGCAAACGAGTAATGAAAGTACCAGTTCCAACAAAGGGATCAATGATGTGCACCTCCTCGTCGGTCATGCTTGTTTGAAAGTGCTTATTCAGAAGATGTTCAATCGAATGAATCATGTAGTCGACGATTTCGACGGGTGTAAATGCAATTCCTAACATATCTGTAGTACGACGGAAAGCCTTCCGGAAGAACTTGTCGTATAGTTCTTTCACTAGCTGTTGCTTCGCGCCCGCAGTTTTCGTACCTTTGATGCGCCACTTCACTTCGTCATAGAAACTCTGAAGGGATTCAGTTTCTTTATCGAGATTGCGTTTATCCAAATCGTTGAGCACTTTTTCCATCGCGATAGAGACCGAATTTTGTTTGATAAACTCGTGTCCTTCAAAGAGTGCGTTGAACACCGGTCGTGTGATAATGTGTTGTGCTAACAGTTCGATCGCTTGTTCTTGAGTGACCGAAGGATTTAGGTCATCTTGTAGTTCGGCAAGAAAGTCATGGAAAACAGCTTGACTGTGTTCATCAGTTTCTAATGCCGTACGAATCCTCGTGATTTGAGTTTGGGCAATTTTTCCTACGTCATGCGCCCAATCTGCCCAATAGGACATGCGCCCAACTTTGCGAACGATTTGTGCAAAGACCGCTGAAGAGAATTCTTGTACCATGGCATCATGCAAGTCAAACAAATCTTGTTCAACGGCGTCGTTCTTTTTCTGTCGCTCGGAACCGGTTCCACCTCCAGTTCCGGTCTGCTGACGTAGCAAACCGCTCGCTGTTTCAGGCAAACCAATAAAGATTCGACCCGAATCTTCCCCCTCTAGTTGTAACCGGTTAATTTCGGCTTCTAATCTCTCATCGTGCGATCGCAATGCGTTCAATATTTGCCAGACGGTGTCGTAAGTTTTGTTATCCTTTAAAGACTCCACCGGATTCTTACCAGCAGGAATTGCAACTGGAAGTACTACGTACCCGTATTTCTTACCAGGAGCGCGACGCATTACTCGTCCTACCGCTTGTACGACATCTATTTGACTTTTTCGTGGATGGAAGAATACGATAGCGTCTAGAGAAGGTACATCAACTCCTTCTCCTAAACATCGAACGTTACTCAATATTCGAAGTTCATTTTCGTTTGGATCATCGCCGAGCCAGGACAATCGATTATTTCTTTCATGAGCACCGGTGGTACCATCTATGTGCTTGGTGGAACAGTCAAAATTCAGCTGACCATTCTGAGAGTTCGGATCGTTGTGTACGAGTTCTTGCACAATGCGGTTGAATTCTCTGCTAATAATTTCAGAATTCTTAATAGTGTTACAGAATGCGAGTGCTCTTCGAGATGGAGCGGCATCTCCGATGAACTCCTCCGCACGATCCGGACCGTGATCTTTCATCAAGGCTTTGTAGCAGCCAACGACCTTTGTTGCATCGTCGAGTTTAATATCGCTATCCTCGGACTCCAAGAGGTTCTGGAGAGTATTGCTTATCGTCTGTTCGTCGAGAGCTAAGACAATCACGCGATAGTCTGATAGCAATTCGTTTTCGACCGCCCAAGCGAAACTCTTGTAAAACAGAACATTCCCAAACTGTTCTGGGTTGTCCATTGAGCAAAGAGTGATCGCACCCTCAGCTGCTTTTGATTTCGAGGAAGTCGTATATATTCGTGGAGTTGCGGTCATATAGAGTCGTTTGCGACTTCGAACGTATTCAGCATCATGGACTCGAACGAACATTGATGCTTCTTCTTCCTTTCCCTTGTCGATTTGACCTGTCGTCCGATGCGCTTCGTCGCACACTATGAGATCGAAGATAGGTAACCCATGCTCATGTTGTGCAGCATGGACTACTTCAATCGAGTGGTAGGTACCGAACACAACTGTTATCGCGTCGGGCGCATCAGAACTAGCTTTGTTCGCGAGATTGGCAGCATCAGTAGTAGGCGGAATCTTGAGTTCAGAAGGGGTTAACTGTATAACATCATCTGAACTGCGTCCGCGTCGTCCTACCTCTGAATCAGAGCACACCGAATAACTTCTAAGCTGTACCGTAGCATCAGCATGCCACTCTCTGATCATCTGAGACATTAATGCCAAAGATGGCACCAGTACCAATACTCTTTTACCAACACCGAACAATTTTTCAGCAACCAACAGACCTGTGTAAGTCTTACCGGTACCACATGCCATGATGATCTGTCCGCGATCAGCTGAGTCAAATCCTTCACATACTTTTTCGACCGCTTCGAGTTGATGTGATCTTGGTTCCTTTGGCTTGCGTCGACGTTTCTCCCCGCGGTCGATAAAAGAGTCCCAATCCACCGTGCTCTCAACAAGGTCTTTTACTCGAATGTGAGTGATTTGTCTTCTATCGACAACTTCTTGGAAGTGAGGGCTTGGGTCTACTTCCGTAGTATCAATGAAGATTAGAGTCTTAAAACCTTGACTATCTGCGGTGGTGTAAAACGAATCAATGTCTTTTTTCTGCAGCTTGTAGCTCTTCTGTCTACATTTAGCTTGAATGGCTGCAAAGCCGTTTCCTTGACCATCTCTTACCCTCGCCACTAAGTCGATACCAACGTCCTTTATCGACTCCTCTTCTCTGTGCTTCCTGACCCAGTCTTTCCACGACGTCGCTTGTGAGTACATCTGCTGCATTTGTGAGTCGTGATTGAAATACACTTGTGCGATCTCTTCAAAGCGGTCTCCTACATCTTTTTCAGAACGCTTTGCGTCACGAATTTCGTCCAGCAATTCATAGAAACTTGTACTCATTGAACGTCCTAAATCGACCGTGTGGCTTAAAGTAAGGGGAGGCACCATTCCGGATCGGGAATGAATGATAGTTGGTCAGAAATTATAAATCGCCTATTTCGCTTAAATACACATGGCGCGAAAGCAAGTGTACAAACTCTGAAGCGACTAGAAACCTAGGATTTAGCTGACCGAGTCTACTGCAAATTCGACATCAGGAGACTGAGCTAAATTCAGAGAAAATTCAGTTGCGCCGATATGGATTTTTACGACCGAATACAGAACCGAGAGTCGCTCTCATTACGAGGAAAGTCACTACTTTTGTGTATCTAACTTTTGTGTGTTCCCAGGATTGTGCGCCTCGGTTGGACGTTGTCCCTGAAGTGGAGTAAGTCTTTTAGGCTGTATCGTCCGAACTATGATTGTTGAATTTCGCATAGCATATGCCAAATTTCCACATAGAGGTGCACTATCAACCCTAGCTAGATGAGCGGAAGAGGTCTCATAGTAGTAACCGCTTTTGTCAGCACTCGATCTAATTTGATTCATCCTAACCGTCTCCATCCCTCAAAATGTCTATCATCCTTGACGCCCTCCTGTGGAGGATCACCAGGGATTGCTACGAGCGTCAATTTACCCTCTGAAACAAATGAATATCCGATATCATCCATACTTTCAATAAATCCTCTAGGAATTGAATAGGCAACTGAACTGTTGCGTTTCATCCCTTGGAGAATTGAATGTTGGGAATAAGGTTCGGATATTTTGAGTTCATTCATGAAACTAAGATGTAACTGCCTAAGTACAGCATATAACTCATCTGAAGGTTTGTCAACCTTCAGACCCAACTCTAAGGCTTCTCGTCGATTAATTGTATAGTCATGGCTACCGGAGTCTGCACACAAGAATTTTATAATCGATTCAACTGTCGATTCATTCTCGATTTGTTGAGAAAGTAATTTTCTAGCCAAAAACCTGATTTGCGACTGAGTTCTAAAAATTGAACCAAGAACGAGTGGATGTATATGAGTAGAAAGATTGACAAGAATCGACGCAAGATGCTCACTATCAGTTATTTGCAATTCTTCTCGAGCTGCGTCAAGATATCCGCGCACGCTCTCTACGCTAACAGGTACAGGAGTCGGTTGACCATTAACTACAGCCTGCGGGTTCAATGGATCGCTGACGCTTGGGTCGATAGGACCCAATGCTGCTTGCTTGGTCATTATTACCTTGTCCGCTCCAATTGAAATCAACGTGCCTGCGCTTAGTGCCTTCGATGGAATCAGCACATAGAGTTCCTCGCAGAACATCCGAATCAAGTTAATTAAGCGCCACGCAGCCAAAGTATTACCACCAAGTGTGTGCAGTATCAACGCCAGTCGATTCGTGGGACCAATTGCGTCAAGAAGATCAACAAACGGATCGATGCAATCTTGGGCGATCTGCGTCTCCATTCCACGACGTTCACTTGTGACGAAGCTTAGAACCTTGCAATCCAGATGAGATTCTAATTGCGCATATAGCTCTTTTCTTTCGATCCTCGGTTCTGAGCTACTAACTGTATTGTTGTCACTGGGTGTCATGGAACTCTCCACATGGACGAGCTGCGTATTGTAGTAATTGGGATTGAAGCAAACATACCACTTAGAGACTGCCCAATAGTCTATCGTACCGAAACATCTGCGTGAAATCGCATGTAAATTCGTGCAAACGATCCAGAGTGTTCTGACGGTTCACGAATTTGGCGATCTTTGCAATCGACAAAACAATTACCGACAACATCTGAGTTCTCGGAATATTGACCCTCCCGATTCTTTGAAGTTGAACTTTTTCTCCTTGATGTTGAGTTTATGTGTTGATGAATGTTATCAGGTCTTAGTCGCTTCGGTCGCAAGCCGGTCTTCGATATGTCTTCAGAATACCAGATGTTTTTTGACTTGATCGAACTCTAGTCGAAAAGACAACGATCGCTTATCCAGTGATCGGTAAGTTTTCGCCAATAAACCCGGTCCAGACAGCTCTAATGTAAAAGGGTTCCGTCGATTAGTCTTGATCCAGAGCAACGATATTCAAGAGCCAATAGTAAACGGCAAAATCTGTATTGGACCGAAACCCTTTCTCTGAAGACAAACTCAGCAAACTTGCTCTGAAGTTGCCTTACTATACAAAACCGAACTTAGTTTCGTAATTCCAGATGTAGCTCACTGCAACCTTAACTTGTGTGACAATCATTAGAGCAATAGTAGCAGCCATTTATTTGCCAGAATGGATGACTTGTCTTCGCTTCAGCTACAGCACCACTGCAATGATTAAATATTCCCAAGTATTCCCTGTTCTCCGATTTTGGAAGGAAACTACATGTTGAGGTATGTACTTCGTGATCACCGTTAGACTGGGCGTTTTTGTTGACGTAATATCTTGCCAATTGCTTGCTCCCTATTAATGAACGTGTGAAGACTTTTGAAGGGAACAATTGTACACTTTTAACAAGTCGTGTCAACCGAAAGTATCAAATTACATATACACATTTATAATCGTCAGTGAAAAAAAAGCGTGTCACTTACTAGAAGTGAAAGAAATTTGTAAATCTGTGAATCAGAACTAAGACTCGCACAAATATTTGTGCGTAAAGTTTGGAGACTTCACGCTCGCGACACCAGTGGAGAAAAACGTGATTATTGCGTGAAAACAGAAGTTTAAAAGCAAAGCGTTTCGTACGATTCGCCTTGATACATTTCTCTCTGAAGGAAACTAGAGGAGTAGCGATTGACCCCAAAGGATAAGACCTTTAACGCAATAGACGTAGAGACCGCCAATACTGATCGAGCTTCCATTTGCCAAATCGGAATCGTCCACGTTGTGGATTGCGAAATTCAAGACACATGGAAGACTTACATAAATCCAGAAGACTGGTTCGATCCTTGGATAGTCGACATTCACGGTATTACTGAAGACATGGTTGCTACTAGTCCAACCATGCCAGAGGTTAGGGATGAACTTCGTAGGAGATTGCGTGGAACCACTGTAGTAAGTCATACATCCTTTGATCGCGTTGCCTTTGAACGAGCAATGTTGAGGTATGGCTTAGAGCAGCTTAAGGTCACCTGGATGGACAGTGCCAGGGTCGCACGTCGTTGGTGGGCACAGTATGCTAAAAGAGGGTATGGATTGAAGAACATCGCTAGCGACTTAGGCATTGAATTCAATCACCACGACGCACTGGAAGACGCACGCGCAACCGCGATGATCATGCTAAGAGTCCTCGAGGAATCGGAGCTGGGAATACAGGAATGGCTAGAGAAATCCGCGTCCCCTATAAGTGGACCTCGACAAACAATCGCGTACAAGAATCTGTCCGGAAACGTAGATGGTGATCTGTATGGAGAAACTCTGGTATTTACTGGTGCTCTTGCGATGGCACGACATGAAGCAGCTCAAAAGGCGAATGATGCAGGATGTAACGTTGTTGGTACTGTTAGTACGAAGGTTTCTATATTAGTTGTAGGAACTCAGAACAAGCACAAGTTGAAAGGAATGACAAAGAGTAACAAACACAGAAAGGCTGAAGAGTTGATCGCTAGTGGGCACGAAGTGCAAATCATCTCCGAACGCGATTTTCTTGAATTGATTGAGATTTAGGAATCAATATCTCAAGTAGTTTCAGGATACGTTTTTGAGCCCACGCGTTGTTCGTTAACTGCTGGCAACTGCTATCGGGGCGTAGATTCACTATCGTCGTTTGTTATTACATGGAAATTTATCTCCTATTCCGGCCACTAATCTTTTAGTGCTCCCCCATTAGAGTGCTCAAGTCATCAACTCTGTTCCCAGTCGTGAACTCTTAGACCAACCCACTATCCGGTGCTACTTGCAATTTGCTTTCGCCTAACGTGAGTGGCGATGTAGCATCCAATTGCGATACACGCTTCGGGAAACGCGCATTTCTGAGCTCATGGAGAAGACTCGAATATCGACCTGATACACCAATCCTCTATACGTCATTCTGGGAAATTGTTTAAGACGAGAACTCGACAATCGACCGCTTATGATTCTTACAATTGCGGACGTCGAATCATAGGAAACCCAGGCACATGAAGACTCAAAAACCCGATTACATTAGTTTGACGAACCTTGTTGGGAGGTTGCGGGAAGGTAGATTTGTCATTCCCGATTTCCAGCGTGAGTTTGAATGGAAACCGTGGGACATCCGGGAGTTGGTTCGGTCGATTTTCTTAGACTACTATATCGGTAGCTTACTTTTATGGAAAGGAAAATCCGAAAACTTTAGCGCTCTAGCTTGTGAAGCTCTTTATGGACACAACAATGATCAGGGGAGCCAAGAACACATTGTTTTGGACGGTCAGCAACGGCTCACGGCTCTGTACTACGTTTTTTTTGCCCCAGACACACCACTACCGAACAGATCAAGTCGATTTTTCTTTTTCATTCGTGTCGACAGGTTCATGGCTGAAGCGTACGACGAAGCATTTGTGTACGACTGGACTCGACGAGGTGAGAACCTCAATGACAATTCAGAGGCACAATTTGACAATCACATGTTTCCTTTGTCAGTAATTGGCGGAAGTTCTTGGGACCTTGGTAATTGGGTTCAAAATTACGAGAAACACTGGGCTGAGAAGAAAGAGCAAGCAGAAATTTGGGACGATAACTCTGCATTGAATCATACCGATCAGTGTGTCAAAAACGCGATTGGATTCGGCGAGCATCTTAAATCCATCACAGAACAGTATCACATCGCGTACATTGAATTGGATCGTGATCTTGCCATCGACAAAGTGTGCGACATCTTCACACAAATAAATAGTCGCGGAAGACGACTGGACATCTTTGACCTAATTAATGCACTGTTGAAGCCGAAGGAACTTCAGCTAAAACTGCTGTGGCGTGAGGCAGAACCAAAACTCGATTTTGTTAACACTGAACGTCTAAATGTATATTTGCTTCAAGTAATGTCGATCCTACTTCAGGCTTATTGCTCACCAAAGTACCTCTATTACCTGCTACCGGAACAGGCAAGGCAGGTACGCGCCGCAGATGGTTCTCTAAAGAAAACCGTGTTAATAAGGGATGTCACAGAGTTTAAAGGACACTGGGACAACGCTGTAGGGGCGGTCGAGAGCGCGATCAAATTACTTCGGCATCCCCACGAGTTTGGAGCAATTTCACAAGAATATCTTCCCTACGTTTCGATTATTCCGGCATTCGCTTCGCTCAACGCAACAATACACGATGTTTCAGATCTACACAAACTTAGCGCGAGACGCAAGCTCCATCTATGGTACTGGGCTAGTGTTTTCACGAACCGATACTCTGGGGCAGTGGAATCAACAAGTGCGCGAGATTATCTTGATGTCAAGAGTTGGTACGAAGATGATGCCGCGGAACCGAGTCTGATCGACGAATTTCGATCCCGAATCAGTAACTTGGATTTGCGAAAAGAAGTTAAACGTGGAACGTCAGTGTACAACGGAGTTTTCAATCTGTTGATTCTAAAGGGGGCTCGGGACTGGGTAACCGGCAACGCCTGTCAACCAGACGATCTTGACGACCACCACATCGTTCCAAGAAGTTGGGGAAATAACGAGAGTGATTTAGATGAAAATATACACTCTATCCTTAACAGGACACCGTTGACGACAGACACGAATCGCAACTTCATCCGAGATCGTTTACCTAATGAATACATACCAGAATTGATTGGCAAAAACGGCGAGGATATCGTACGTCAAACAATGGATTCGCACTACGTGTCTCAGAAGGCATTGGATATTTTGTTGCGAAACCCGTTCAAACCTCAGGACTTCGTCGAATTCTTGAACGAACGCGAGGATACTATAAGAAAAGCTATAGAGAACCTTCTCAATTGAGAATTCAGATCGCTATTTGGACTGAGAAACGTTTCAAAAGCGACTTCGGTAGATCGAAGAAATAACAGAATACACTGTAGCCGCACCGCGCCGCTTATGAGTTAACGAAAGACGTGAGGTTCTACTTTCGGGCACAATTGGGTAGCCATGGTATCACAGGTCTTGACTGTGTTGAGAACTTGCTAATTGAAAACATGCATGCAGTCTGATTCCTTCTTCTATTTCTTTCCGAAAGCACTTTATGCACGACAGTAGCCATGACTTCAAGCCGGCTCAGATTCCAAGAAGTGGTTTCGAGTACCAGGACCTAGTAGCTGTAGATATATTGATACAGTTTCTCAGGGATCCCAACTTGTACGAGTGGGTTGAAGTAGAAGCGGTAAACAAAGATCATCAAGCGATCGATGATGTCGTGGCTTGCAGGAAGGACGGTAAGATCGAACTTACCCAAGTCAAGTTTACTCCAAATCCGAAGAACCCCAACAACAGTCTAAGCTGGAAGTGGTTAACACAACGTGAGGAGCGAGGAACATCTTTCCTTCAAAAGTGGGCAAAGACAGTTATAGCTCATCAAGAAAACGGTAGGTTGGCTCGGGCTATGTTGAAGACTGACCGTATTCCGGATCTTGAATTCAGTCAGTGTTTGAACACGTCGAAGATAGACTATCACCAGTTAACACCTGAAGTACAAAAAACAGTTAACGAGCAGATTGGGTCTGCAGATTTGGCGATTACTTTTTTTGAAAGCTTTGAGTTCGATCATTCCAAACCACGACTTGACGAATACGAACAGACTCTTCAATCACAACTCGTGCATGATACAGACAGACAAGATTGGGCATTCTTTCGGGATCAAGTTCGTCGTTGGGCGATGCGTAAGCAAGCGCCGCCACCAGACGGAAAGATACGTCACGTTAATTTGTTACGAGCGTTCAAGAGGGAGCGTGGTGCAGTACTCCCTCAAGACTTTACCGTGCCAATTGACTTTGCCGTACCGGATAGAGCATTTCACGAAGCCCTTATAGACTCGATCATTGACTCTGACGGGGTTTCGGTGATATGGGGACCACCGGGTCGGGGGAAGAGTACATATCTCAGTCATTGTGTATCGGAGTTGACTGATCGGGACAATGTCGTCTGTGTTCGACACCACTACTTTCTCCGCACCGATAATCATGGGGCTGAACGTTTTAGTTTTATTGCGATTGAACGATCCCTCATTCGACAACTAGAGGAAGCTAGCATTCTCGAGAATCCGTACAAAGGTGGACTATCGCAAGCATTAAGTACAGCTGCGGCTGAAGTGTTCCGGGCAGGCCACAGGCTCATTGTCATCATAGACGGTCTCGATCACGTGTGGCGGGACCGACAAGATCGCACACAAATGGATCTGCTGTTCAATGAACTGCTCCCCATTCCCGTAGGCGTATCGCTATTGGTTGGTACCCAGAGAGTTGAAGACTGCCACCTACCTAAGAAGCTGTTAGATAAACTACCGAAATCGAAATGGACAGAATTGCCAGCGATGTCTATCGAGGCGATTCAGCAATGGTTGAATTCTCACCTTGCTAACAATACTTTCCAGCTTGCGAAGAACCACGCAGGTAAAACGGATGAGGAGACAATGAACGAGTTGTCTAGTGCTTTGCACGATGTCTCATCCGGCTTACCTCTGCATCTGGTGTACACCTTAGAGACCTTGCTAACGTCGTCCGAACCCTTGAACGTAGCTACCATAAAGCGATTACCTGGATGCCCAAACGGAGAGATCAAGAATTACTATGAATCTCTGTGGAACATGCTCAGTGCCGAAGCAAAGCGGGCATTGCACTTATTGGCGGGTCTAAAGTTCAGTCCCCCTTCGTTCGGATTGGGAAAAGCATTGACTACGGACGTGATTTGGTGGCAGGTCCTGGAAGAGTTCGGACATATGCTAAATTGCCGAAGAGCGAGCGTCATACCCTTCCACAGTAGCTTATTTGCTTTTCTTTGCGAGCGTCCCGAACACAACTGTTCGTTCCACTCATTAGCTCCTCAAGTACTCAAATGGCTCGAGGAAGCAGCACCCGTTTATTGGCGACGTGCTTGGCTTTGGGTGATGCGTACAGATCTTGGAAACACCATGGACCTGATGTCAAAACCATCTCGTGAGTGGTCGATCGACTGGCTCGTGTGTGGATATCCTGTCGATCAGATGGTCTATATATTGAGCGAGGCTGAGAAGTTAGCGCTTGAGAACTTCGACTTGCCAAGATTGATTCGATTACGCTGCCTGAAATCAAGAGTGGTGCACTCAAGAAATTTCCAGACCAACGAGTGGGATTCGTTCTGGGAAATCTCGCTTGCCCTATCTGGCGACTGTAATCTGGGTGATGTACTTTGGGACAATCTCCAAAAACTCGAAGTGGAAGAATTGGCCGGTGTTGCTCTTCATGCTCCGGGCATTCAGTCTGACTCCCGTAGAGTAGTTGTTAACGAATTGAATAGACGGTTTACCACGGCCTCCTACAATGGTAGATCAAGTCTCTGGGATGTGTATTCAAGTGCGGTTGTTCGAGTTATAGCGCATGAACCGCCTGAGCATGTGGACAGTATTATTTCTTTTGCGAAAAAGAGGCGTGCAGTAGGGTTATTTAACTCATACACTGCAGAATCACTTAGGGCTGGAAATCTTCAAAATGTATTGGCGATGGGTTCTAAAGAAAAATCCCGCCGGTTGGATCGTGATACATTTGCGGCACTGTGTTTGGAAGGAATTGGTCCACCGAGTCATCTACGGTTGGTTAGAGAAGACCGCCCGGCATTAAGATGTCTTACTCTACTATCGTCTGGCGAATGCAGTTGTACGCCAATCGAAACAGATGTATCAAATCTCTGGAGTATCCAGGACGAATTCGAACTCGGACATGCGATTCAACGAGCAGGACACGAGGTATTTTTCACATCTTTTGTAGCTGGTTTGACGAAGGAGGCTTGCCAAGGTATCGTTAGACTGTGTGAGAATAGCGAGAGTACATGGCTCGGTAAGGCTATGCGTGCTGTGGAACGACTCGCCAGACAGATCAGTAAAGGCTGGCATATCCGCGGTCGATGGCCGTCGCTAAAAGACGTGTACTTAGGGATGGACACAGCAGAACCATCGGGGTCTTCTTTAAGAGAAAGACTAATGCTCAGTGGTCTTAAGCGTGCAATACAAGACATCTCAGTTGATCTATGCCTGTTAGGAACGAGCATCATCGGTACTCAGAAAGTCAGTATTACGGACATACACGCTGTCAGACAGTCGCCTTTTTGGTCAGCAGAGGCGTGGTTGGAAGTGTTCTACGAGAGAATGGTGCCAATACATTCACCAGAAGCTGCTGCAGCTGTCTTGGATTCAATGTCAAAGGAATCCGAGACACGCATAATGGAATTTAGTGACAGAGCAACACTCTTGATAAAAACCGCGCGTTTTGCACTCGATCATCGTCTACATCAACGCAGTCTGCTTGAGTTACGAAAAGCGGCTGATTGTTTGTTAGGTTACGGATCCCATAAAGATTTGTTCGTATTGGAGGTTCTCAATTCGGTTCGACTGTTCGCCGAAAAAGGAGACCGAGAGGCATGTGATACTATTCTTGCATTGGCAAAAGAAGTAGAACGCATCGAAGACTACACTGATGGCGACGAAACCGGGTATGCACGATCTGAGTTGTATCAAGATATAGCAAAATTTTTTCCCGAAAAGATACCGGCACTCTATGCAGAGCTCATAAGTAACCAGAACTGGTACTATGCCGAGGAATTGATGAAGGCATGGACGAATCAAATTCAGGACGGGGACGAAATAGGTCGGACGCTGTTGACCACTCTCATTTCGCCAGACGAGTTTTATTCCGCGTCGAAAGCTTTGAGCAAAATGACTGACGGAGCGTACGAGCAACAAACTCTGGGTCGCCTATCCGGTAGAGACAATCCAATACAAAGTGAAAAACAGAATGATCTAAACTACAGTGAAGAAACACCGAACCAGACTGTAGATGTGACTGAATTTGAGCCCCATCGCCTTTTTGAATTGGTTCAGTTAGCGCAGCGAGACTATTCGATACCAACTTCAGACACTGTGTCACAATGGCTCGAGTATTGGGATTCTCAAGGCAAATACGACGACGTACTTCACGAACTCGAAAAATTGTTGAACACGACAAGAGTTCGGATGGATTTCGCCAAAGCACTTGATACAGCATTCCAGATTTCGAGAAACAAACAGGGACGATCCAACGCTTACCCATGGTTGATCAGGTCTATGAAAGTAAACATAGGATGGAACAAATGGTGGTCGAGCGAAGAAGAGTTCAAAAAACGAGTGAAAGCGATTGAAAAGGACTACCCGGATAAGTGGCGAGATTTCATTGTAAAAACTAGTCGAGTAGAGCCCGTTGGTGATATCGAAAACAACGGTATCACAGTTGGTTTATCCAGACTGGTTTACTTTCTGAATGCAGTGGGTGAACACGTTCTAGCCAAACAATGTGCGATGGAGTTGGTTGAGGTCTTTCGAAACGAAGTGTGTCAGCAACCACTTGTGGAACCAAATTGGGTCCAGTAGACATTTCCTCTGCTGGTTTGTTACTTGCACGTCTGTGCTGGCCCGTTCCACGAGTTCGATGGGAAGCTGCTAGAGCTTTAGCTGGACTTATTCGGCGCGGACACACTGAAGTTTACGATTTGCTGGTTTCTTGGACCAGCAAACGCACACTTGAATCTGAATGTTTGCTGGGTCTTAGCGTGATATTTGCTTTTGAATTGGAGGACTGCTGCTCTGGAATAACAACTAGGCAATCAGTATCAAAACCTAGTCTCACGTCAGATTGGATGCTCAATGTGATCTATCCATCGCAACGGAAATTTGAGCTATTTCGGTACACGGTTTCACCACGGACTCGTGCCGGCCTAGCTACGGAGATATTCGAGCTTTTCACACAGATTAATACTAGCGCGGTCCCCCCAATTTTTCTGCACAACTTAGAGGTGCTCGAACACGAACACGATTTTGCGTTTGTTGATCGATGGAAGCATGACTGGTCTTGGATGTGTAGAACGCATGGGGAAGTCCCCCCGAAAGCATCTTATTTCATAAGGGATAATAATATGAAGTGTAACAATCTACATATGCCCCAAGGGGAAAAACTAGCTTCAGCGTACCTTCGCACACTCGCTTACGCACTTCACATTGGCAAGCTATTGGAAGACGAGGCGCAATACTATGCGCTACTTACAGTACCGTTAAGTCGTGGCTTGGCGAGTATGGAACCGGTAAGCCGACCGTCGTGGAGCCAGAACCTCCTAGAAAGATGGCGGACATGTGGAAGAAAACTGATTGCTGATCTTTGGTCGCAGGCAAAACAAGGTTTACAAGCTAACGAGATTCCTGCCAACATATACCTCGTTGAGGTTGACGACAAAGACTTTATTGAGATCGATATCGAAATCGTTCTTGGAAATGATGAAGTTTACTCACGTGAACCCATTGCGAGTGCTCCAGATTACAACTGGGTCCGCACGGGTACGGGAAGTGAGTGGGGAGATATTCGTCTCAGCAACGGCTCCGTCAGATTTCTAAAAGAACCAATGACCTTGACGTGTTTTGTCGTTCCGCGCTATTTCGGGCGGATTGACACCTATCTTGCAGTAAGAGTGAAATTAGCTTGTTTCGCATTAGGTATGAGTCGTGGTAGAGTGCGTTGTACAACAAGTGATGTCGAATTGCGCGTTGGATCCGAAGTCATTTCGCGCTGGAATCATTGGTATGGAGATTGGGAGCCATCTATGTTATCCGCGCTTGATACTAACGTCTCTGGCATGGCCAGCGTTAAACGAATGTGGTTAAAGAAGTACATCGAACGGCGAGGTACGTCGGTAGCTCTACTCGCGCGGGTCCGTAACGGTACTCGAGAACAAATTTACAAAGATCACGAAGTCGATGAAAGTGAGTTTTGGATTACGTTTCAAGATCGAAAAAATTTCGTGCTGTCCGAATGAGAGAAACTTGTAACACGTGAGTATTACAGCGATCTTGGATTTCCCATACGTTTCAACTTAGGCGAGACGTGTCGCACAGACAGGATGGTACTTAGACCAATGGAAAAGGAATTTATCGAGGAAGCAGACCAATCGCTCAAAAAGCGACAATGGGCTGAATTGAGCTTAAACCGAAATAAGTTCGAAAATATTCTCGATCAAGTTTCCGTACTATCTTCCATTAGTTTAACGTATTCGGCGTTATCACGAGGTACAACTAAAACCTTCTCTTCACCCCGATAGAATACGTAAGACTCGTTTGAATTTTTTGGCCAATGTACGCTATCTGCTTCAGTATTCACTTTAAATCCCGCTTTCAAGTAAATCCTATAATTTTTCATGCAAGTAATTGTTCTTCCTAAGTTTAAAAAATTTGAGGTGGCAATAGGTAGTCCGTCATTTCGGTAAACTGCTCACCCACATTTCTCAATGGCTCGGTTGCTGTTGCTAACCCGAGTTAGTTCCAACTCGCTCAGAGACTTGTACTTTGTCTATAGTGGTTTGGAAAGGATAGAGCCCAAACGTATGACCTCTAGTTTACGTTGCTCTTAGCGTCAGCATCACTGACGGCAGAGGTCTACCAAAAAACCTGGACATAATTGTCCCATTTTTCCCTACATACTCCGATATCGGAGTATTACCGCTCATATTATAACTAACAAATCATCCAGAGCCTACGTTGAGATTAGTTACTTGTTCACCAATCTTGATCTGTTGGTTGAAATTCCAGATATTTGATCTCAAGTGTTTCGCACTGGGTTTGATAGTAGGGACAACGAAGCGAAGTTAACGCCATAAAACAAACACCACCGTAAATTTCAGACGTGTTTCCTGTCGATCACAACACACAACGGTTAGGTGTTTGGACTAGGCAACTCCATGTTGTAAGCTTAGTTAGACGTAATATGGGAATCTGTTCACATTGGAATCCCGTCTCAAAAGTGCTACTTGCTACGAATACTCCGGGTCGAATTAGTGGAACGCAATCGACAGTGTTGTTTAATCTGTCGCTCGATTTCATTGATCACTGATTTTAGATGAGTCGAACACACACTGTTTCGAATCCGGTCCACGCATTCGCTGTTGTTGCGCAACCACGCATGAGATAAGGAGTGGTCCACCCCGAGATTTATAGGTGGATAGCTACTAATTATGATACCGGGGACTCTAGATGTAACAAACTCTCGAGCCATTGGCCAGCGTTCAAAATACATACTACAGGCGAGAGAAATCTCTTCAATTTTCTCTTCTCGAGCAAATTTTGAGATCACATCAAGTAGTGATCCAGACAATTCACACCATCGCTGCTCGCCTCTTTGGGTGATTGCCTGAAGAATGCTCTTCAAATCGGTATCTAACACTCGTATAGTCATCATTGTGGTGTTTGATTATTTGGTTCTATATACATTCGATTATACCTCGACATCGAATGCGTCGAATTTGAACTTTCGACATGATTGGGCTTTCTATTAGCACTTAATGCAGTTACCCGCATCGGCGATCGCTGAAACTTGAGAGACTCTTGCCATTTCTCTTGAACGATTGATGAGTTTCTTTAGTCAGTGGTCTTTCGTATGGGAATTTTTGGGAGAACGCTACGGATTGTGTCCGTGAGTTGTGGTTGTGAATTGTTTGTTAAGACTCGTTCAAGCCAATCCCGAAAGGACTTAACATTGTCTTTTCTCAAAATTCGTGCCGCGCAGGCGAAGAGACTTTTGTCTTCGTAATGTGCGAGAAAACCCACTACATTATTTTCGGCGAGTGCGGATCGTATTTCTGCGCGAATTTGTTGGGAGTACTGATCAATTGCCAGAGCACTAGTCTCTTTGCAGTAGAGTGATCTAAGTTCGTCGATGGACTTCGCTTTCTCTAAGCCGAGCCGTCTGAGATGCCGGTTGATATGTCGCCTCGCTATCCTAAGTACAACGAGTTCAATGTTTTCTTCGGAACACCCTTTTCGCATTTCCCGATGGAGCGACTCAATGAGAGAGGTCCTTTCTTCACCTTCGAATCCTTCTATTCTCGCGATAACATCTGCTACTTCCGGTAGTAGAAATACATTCTCCACCTCGGCTACAGGTAAAACATATACATCGCGAGTCTTCAAATTTTCTATCTCTTCATTCGTTCTACTATCGCGATCGACCAGCCCTTGACACGACACTCGAGTGAATTCAGCATTGGCACCCATTGAAGCAACCGCGTGAATGACCGCGGTAGAAGATTCTAGTGGCACGATGAGGTGGTCTGGATACACGGCCCTGTAAATAAACCGATCCAAGCTCGTAGAGTTATTACCTTCGACAAATAGAATTGGTTTTCGACTGCCAAGCACGCGAGTCGTGAAGTCCTCGCTGAAACCACAGTCTTTAGGTACGGGCTCCAAGATCCAAGTGGGCGCGGGGTCGTACTCAAAAATACAAAATTTCTGGCCGGGGCGACTTGCGGCGAAATCAAGACAGTGTGTGATAAACACAAAAACGCAATCCGGTCGAGATGCCGCCAACTCGTCCCAAAGGGAAACTATCGCCGCCGGATGAATGTGAAGTTCAGGCTCATCAATGATCAGCACAGAATTTTCCTGTGCGACCAGCGTCTGACCTATAAGGTAAAAGATAGCCCGTTCTCCGTCACTCAGTTCGGATGCTTCGTACTCTTTATCATTGGTAGATTTCTTGACAGCGATGTCATCACCACTGATGATCAATTCTCGGTCAGGCAAGAGTTGACTCCACATTGCGGATAATTTCTCGAACTTGGTCGCTTTTGCGGCTCCAGACCCGCTCATTCGAAGCTGTTGATGACTGTCAAGCGCTGTGTTGGCTTGCTCGGCAAACAAAACTTGGAGTAGATAGTTGAAATCGTTGAGAAGCAGTACGGCTTGTTGATCGTTCCATCGTGAACCGCTGCGGTAGCGAACTCGGTTGCTATCGTTGAGACGGACAGTAGTTCCAGTTCGAAGATTCGCGAGTGCTTCTTGTTCGGAAATCTTTGGTACGCGGGGATTCAATGACAACGCACGATGAGCCGAAATGCGATGTGCGTTCAGGCTCAGTTCTTCTTCGAGATACACCGCAAGGCGAGTCTTGCCACAACCATTCGCACCACAAAACGTCACCGTTGAACCTGCTTCAATTGGGATTTCGTAATTGCCATCCGGTTTAGGTACTAAGAGGTCGTTGGGGAGTTGCTGGTCCGTCATGAGAATCAGATCGTTGTTGAATCCCATAACATATAAGACCGCTTACACTTTATTCAAGGCTGAACAAAATTTCTTCGAGCAAGATAGAAATTTAGACTGAAGTTGCCGCAGCAACGGCGTTAATAAAGTTTTTGAACTGACATTAACTATCGATGTTCAGGTGTGATTGAGGTTAAAGTGTGAATTCGAAGCAAGTCTATAATCACTTTTTCCCATTCTCTGAGGACAAGAACAGAGTGAAGTACTCATTGAATACAGCTAAGTGGTTCGGAATTTTCTTATTCTTAACATTCATTGCTGGATGTGCTTCCCTTTCCAGCGACAATGCAAACGTACGTGCTTACGATCAGACTCGGTACTTTAAGGACGACGTAACGGGTCGAGAAGGTGTGTCGTTAAGTCGAACAAACGGTGGTTTCTGGGACACTAAGCAGGATACCTATAGTCTTCAGATTGGACCTAGTTTGGCTTATCGAGACGGACTCGAGTTGTTCTATACGTTTCGCGCAGAAGATTGGGCGTTTTTAGACACGGCGTACATGAACGGGAGGAGAATATCGTTTACGGAAAGATACAGGAAAGTGGACAGTGATAGTTCAGGTGTATCGATTCGAGAACACTTTTCGGTAACAATCCCGTTAAACGAAGCAATTACAGGGTCCTGTGAAGTTGATGGTTTAAAGATTGCGTTTGAAGGCGAAGGAAGTCGAGTTAACCTGCACGTCAAACAAGCTGATTTACAAGGTTTTTTAAAAAAAGCAAAAGACCTGAAGATGGCAAAAATAGAAGGTAGTTGTTTCGATTTACCCGAAGAGCAAGACTAGTTAGCGCGCCTCTTCGTTGGGCGTTTTTATTGTTGTGTTTTTTTGGTGAGTCTTTAAAGTAGTCTTCAATAGAGAGATTAGATGCTACCATCAAGACGAGAATCGCGTTAGCTCTTCACGACACAGTTCCTTCGCTCCTGCTCCTACATTGCTTCTACAGAGAGCTTGTGTTTGACTGTTTCAACAGAAATTTGAAGTGCCAACCTTGGATACAGCAAGAAGCTACCAACAACAATAATCTGTACTTTTTAACTCCTACATTCCTGGTTGAGAAATACCAATTCCACACCGAAAACGAATTGGGAGCTAAGTGCTTGGTGAGAGACAGAGCGATGAAGCTGTTGAATAAATCACTTGACACACCAGGGTTTCCTAGAGAGTTCTTCGACCAATGAAAGTAACCAAATTTATTACATTCCCGATTTTCGCGTATCTGGTGGTATTGCTGCTACACGGTTGTGGTAATACCGAAGGATGGGAAATCGTAAAGGTAACGGACAAATTTACCGATGATTCGTTGAATTTCGCTTTTGCGACAACCAAGTTAGACAAGCATACGGTTGGTCTATTTGTGACATGCTATGAGGGCGGGTTGTCTATCAGTCTTGGAGGTGGTTTGAACGACAGCCTCCAAGGTTTCGTCGATCCATTGGCAATCGATTCAGATTCTTTGAATAGGACAGAACACGGAACAATTGCTGTCCCATTTAGACTGGATCAACATGAACCACAGGTTTTACACTTCGGAGAATACGATGGTGTTTTAGGATTAGAGTCTGACCCGTATTTAATGGAATCAATAGTCCAAATATATACCGATATTAAGAGTGACAATGAATCCGATATTGATTTTAGAAGACTATACGAAGCTACAGGAAATTTAGTTGTGCCACCACTGACAAGAAAAATGTATAACAAGCTTTTTGTTAAGCAACTTTCAACAGCATCACGTTTGAGAGTCAGACTCAATCAGAGAACGCTGGAATTTTCATTGGCGGGTGCAAAAAATACACTTTTACAACTCGTATCGGGATGTAACGTCAGTTTCTCTGAAATTAGCAAATTAGAGGAGATTACCGAAGCTAATTTAATCGAGTTATTAAACAATATTTCAGGATCGGAACTTTCAGACGCATTGTACAAGAGAAATAAACCTGAAATCACGGGAATAATCAAGAGCAAAGAATTTTTGGATTTCGTACGATCCAAGAAATCAGCAGACGTAGCAAATTTAGTACAAATGTTACATCACTTCAAATCTGAGGGATTCTCCCATGCATTTACAAATGGTGAAGGCATCGTTTACGGTAGTCTGATCGAGTTGCTGGAAGACGAATCTTGGATTGATCGCTATGAATTTTGGCAGTAAGCAACTAGGAAAGGTTGGTAGAGAGAAGGAGTCACGCGAGCATGATCTCACACGTACGACAAACATATACATTGCGTAGATCCGCATGCATCCACCAACGCCCGTCCCTTCAATGTAAAGTTCTTCCAAATTCAACCCTAACTAATCGCTACTAGATTCAGACGCATCGCCAAATCGCGAGACTAGAACCTCCTTCAAATTGTCGGTGCTCAACTCTCTCTGAAGGATGCAGCCTTTATTGTCAACTAGAAAAGCCTTAGGAATACCTTGCACGCCATACGCGACCGGAGTTTCCTGCTTAAAGCCTCCGATATCGGCTACATTTATCCAAGCGAGTTTGTGTTCGTCAGATGCTTCTTTCCATTCCTCGAACGTGTCATCGATGGAGATCATCAAGATTTCGAATCCATTTTTGTTGAAATCTGAGTAAATCTCCCTTAAAGCTGGAAAAGTAGCAATACAGGGGCCACACCAAGAAGCCCAAAAGTCAACGTAGACTAATTAATTGCGTTTCAAGACATCGTCTAGAGCAAACTCAGTACCGTTTAAGTCCGGCAGCGAGAACTTAGGAGCTTTTGTCCGGGTTGGAGGAATTCGTCATTCTGCTCTACAGCTAGCCGTTGAGAAAGTTCGTTCCGAGGACGTATCACTCGTCGTTCGACCAAGTCTTCATCGTCTAGAGTTGCGGCAATCTTTTCGTATAAGGGCAACGCTAAGTGAGTGTCGTCCCGATTGATACCGGCAAAGGCACCTAATTCCAACGCTAACAACGTATTCAACGGATCAGTGGAATTTGTAGCCAACTCATCGATCGCGTCGGAGCGCATCTTTTCTAACACTTGGCGTGAGACGACCCAATCCGGGTATTGAAACCCACCAGAAGCACTCATGAATGGGCTCAAGCCAGGGATTACTTCCTCTAACGGTACATGCTCGCATCCTTCGGCGGCGCGGGGATTCGGAGCTCACATTAAACAACCAACTAAAGCCTCTGTCAACGTGATTCGGAAAAAGGCCTCACTGGGTCCTGTAATGGATGTTTTCATACAGTTGACAATACCCAGTGTTGTTGTGTTCTCCGGCCTGACTTGGGAACTTACCCCATATATTGACGAACCGGTCGGTGTACTGAGGCGATCAAACGATTGCTAATTTGAATCTTCTTGAATCACGTTGCTGGAGTAGTAGTCTTCTTCATCATCTATAACGAATCGACCCACCAATCTATATTCGCGACTATCGTCTGGTTCATGAGGACACAGTTCCCCGGCGGTGATTGTTGAAGCAACGTCGGACCAATCGGTATCGGAATCATCTCTCACCTGCCACTTAGACTCTTTCACTGAGTAATTCACGCTGTTCACGACTAAGTTCAGAATCTCCGTACACTCTGATATAGAGAGCGTGTTCAGTGTGATTTCGCCGGAGTCCACTGTCAAACTCGACAGGCGTTCATAAACGACTTCGCCATAGAAATTACTGGCAAATTCAATGGTTTCCCCATCGCGTGTGAACGTTGCAACCATGCGATATTCTTTGGAGTCTGAAGACGAATACGAGCAAAGTTGTCCCGTCTCGTCTGTACCTTCAATGTCGGACCATTCCGAGTCGACTGTTCGACTCTGCCATTTTGAGTCGATGACGGAGTAACTCACATTGTCGACTACCCATTCGGAAGCAGCGATACAACCGTTTTCAGCGATATCATCATCGAATTGAATTTGATTCTTGGACGCTTGTAGTAGGTCCAATCGAAGAACCTGATCGGCCTCAACTTCAGTTAAGTCTGTTACTTCATTTCCAAAACGTTCGAAAATGAGAATACCGTGTTCTCGAGTGGCGACGTAGACGTGCCGACCGTCTGGACTTGCTTCGATAGGACTCGTTTCTGATAGATCTGGAAGACGGTATGAAGGTAAACTCCGCCCAAATCGATCTTTAACCCCTTGTTGAGGAGGTGCATTGAGAACGAAGTCACTCAACGTCAGTGCCTCTTCTTCAGGAGAGTATTCGACTACGTAAGCGCCGCGCGAACACAGCACATCTAGGGCATAGGAGTCAGTTCTTGGAAATACTGCGGCGCAGTCGAAGAGTCTAAGAAAAAATCGAACTGATGAAATTTGTTCAACGGCACCAGTTAAATAATCGATGCTATAGACTGCCACGTCTGCGTGAGACCAAGCACGTTGATAGACGGTGAAAAAGTACCCATCATCACTTGAAAACGTACCAGCAATCTTTGACCCCGGAATGTCTGTCAACGGTTTTGAGATTGCCTGAAATAAGCCGCTTCCAACTTCACGTCCAAGTAGCTGCTCTTCGTCAAACACCCATCGCCACCAATAATTTCCGTTGCGTGACGGATATACAGAATAAGTGTTTGACACTGAGTTGTCGCCAACAAATTTGAACGTGCTATCCGAGTTAAAGGAATAGACAGATTGAGCAAGATCTGTCGCACGATAGACATAGTCTCCGCTGTTACCCATGAACAGTATTGGACTGCCAAAGGTCGTGAAGGTAAACGAGTCTCCAATACCATGCTCCGTTCTGTCAAGCACAAATTCTGACTCGTCTTCGGAGCTGGATTTAAGGGTCCACCACTTGTCTTGGTTGTGTGCATACAAGTAGTCGCGATAAGGATCCCAGACCAGGAAGCTACGTGCGTCGAGATCATCGATTTCTTGCCGTAGAGACAGATTTCCTGTAGTAGGTTCGCGCTCGAACACACTGATGCCCGCGTCGGTGGAAGCAAACAGGACCGTACCGTCCGCATTGAATGCCACATCCGTTAAACCTGACAATGAAGAAATTATTTGCCCGGATACATCCCGGTCTCCCTGCGCTACTCGACCTCGATACGCGAGCCAATTCGGCGCGTCGGTAGTTGACCAATGTAACTCAAATTCTGAACTTGGGTGTGGTTGCGTGCTTCCCACTCGCACGAGTACACTTGAACCTTGCTCAATATACACGATTACCTCGACACCTTCGCCAGGTAACCCAGCAGTTCTTGAAGCCATGATTAGTTCAGGATTCAGATTAGTCTCGGTGGGATGAAAGGCTGACAAGATAGAGTTCGAACTCCCATCCTCAATCCAGAATCTATACCATCCTGTTTCATCGGCTTCATACGAGTACCACAGGGACGAATAACCCAAGTTACTACGAATTGAAGAACCCGTCGTCGCATATTCGTTGACACCGACCACACTTCCGGCGGTGCCATTTAATGAAATAGCACCAGTGAGCCAATTGTTTTCTGGGGTCTTTCCCCAATGTAGCGACGTACTATTGCCTGGGAAGAAAATATAGGCTCGATTGTCGTCCTTAGCTCGTCCCAAAGAAATAGCATATTCTTCATCCTCGTTAGCATCAAAAACCAATGCCGTCCGGCCCAAGACGATATTGTTCACACCCGCATCTTTCTCGCTTAACTCTCCAACCACGTTGCCCTCAAACGCTTTGACTTGGAACTGGGAACGGTTCCAGTACCAGGTATAACGCCCGTTTGCGGGAGCCGTCCATTTCACCCATCCCGTTTGAATTCCTGTGGCTTCGGGTTCGTCGGGTTCCACACCTAACAAGCTTTCGTGAACCAAAGTTATTCGCCCACTCTCGTCGTTGGTTAATTGCGTCCCACTGTCAAACCAGTCCCATCTACGGCGAGTTTTATCTTGCTGCTCCCAAGTCAGGTCGTCGAACTTCCACCCTCCAGAAAACACATCTGGAGAGGCAACCATGATGTAATAAGTCTCATCTTGGGCGACAGCAACGGAGACCGGATCGCCCGGCTCGGAGACGCCCGAGACTAGTCTTAGATCATCAACCGCGTCGCCCGAGAAGACCAAGACATGTACAACCTGAGAATCTTCAATATGGAACTCCCAATCACCGTCTTCCGGTGCGGTCCAACGATACCAGATAGTCGACGCCAGTGTGCCGTATATTTCCCCTGGTTCGATTGAGGCTCCTAAGTTGTGCCCCGCGACGGTACCAGATACTCCAGTCAACGTTGTCGCATCCGCAAAGTTGTCGTTGGGTGGCCGTTCGCCAAAGAGCCAATTCAAGGTTAGTGGCATGGATGCGTGCGAGCCGCCGACGCGAATTCGATACTCCTTCCCTTGTTCTGCAAAAAATTGCACGGACCAGTCCGCAGAACCAATGTATTGCGCGCTCGCGATACCACAACAGTGTCCCGTCGCGAGAAATACGTCTACAACAGGCTTAAACTGAGACAAATACCAACTAGGTAACTTGACTCGGGGACTAACTACAAAAGAAGCTAACCCCGATTGTTCGGCGGTGTATTGAAACCAAAGGGACTGAGTGGGTCGACGTAGCGTCGAATTCAGAATAGGTTCACCCGATTCTGACGTTGCCAAGAGTGTGTCTGTTTCCAGAACACCCCCCTCGCTGTCCAGCACTGTGGGAGAGTCATACTCGTCGTTACGCGGTGATTGTGTCTCATCACTCGGTTCATCATCCGAATCCAATTTACGAAAGAAAACTGAAGTGCTAGCACCCTTGCCGTTCCAAGTGGTGGCAGTGAGGTATATGGTCAACGGTCCTTCCGATTCGGACGCAAGATTTAGGAATACTTGCTGTTCTTCACCATGACCGATTTCACCTAAGTAAATATCCAGAACTTGGGAATGATCGACGTTGATGCCGTCCTCTCTGTGTACTGATCCTTTAAAGTGGCGGAACATGTTGTTGGTGTGGTCTGCTATAAAACCGAATGCTTCACAGGGCTCATCATCGGCAGTTCGACAATCGATATGTAAGACCGAGCCGGCCGCAACATAACCATCTGTCGATATCGTTACTCCGACTTGATGGTTGTGATCTTCTCCACTCGCTACTTCGTACACCGTTTGGTCCGTGTCCAGTGTAAGTTGAGGCGCGTCAGAACCTCGAATCATCGTCCAAGCGACTGCTGCACGCGGGGCTTCAGTGAAAATACGTTCCCCCGATACTTGAATTCGGTAGGTACCCGGTTCTGGATCTTGAATAATCACCCATTCGACGTTGTCAATCTTCGACTGTGACGAATACTCGCCGCAAGGCGATGATCCACAGTTCGCACCAAGGTCCAGCCAAAGATCTAGATCATTTAAAACCGTGCTGGCTATGGTGCTTGCTGGTGGTTCGTCCCAAGTCATTACGACATCAAGTCTTGTTGTTCCGGCTGGAACCACAATGTCTTCGTAAGCGTATTCGCCATTTTCCAACGTGATCGTCGCGCCAGAACTAGTCCAGCCTTCCGGAACGTCGCGGTTGACAATGCTCGTACGAGCCGAAACCAACCCCATACCGTACTTCGCTTGCATACTTCCTGGACCGTTGGTATTGTCCTTCGGAAATGCTGCTTCCGATTCAAGCCACGCTTTGGGGCGCACCGCACTGGCCATTAATCTTGCCCGTACCAATGCCGGTTCCTCGCGGTGTTCGGGAGACGCATCCATGAGTAGAGTCGCAATTCCAGCGACACAAGGCGAGGACATGCTCGTTCCACTCGACACGCGATATCCATCGTATGAACCGTTGCCGTCGGCAGACATGACATCAACCCCGGGTGCTACTACTAAGGGTAATAAACGACCATCAGCCGTGGGACCAAGACTGCTGGATACCGCTAAATCGCCATTGTCATAAACATTGCCGACGGCTAACGAATTCTTCGCTGAACCGTAGTTTGAAAAGCCATAAATCCGGGCGTTCGCGTTTGCTACAACATATAGCTGTCGGTGCGCCCAGACGATAGAATCCAATTTGCGCGGACCTGTTGACCTGCCTTCCCATTCCAGACTGCTCGCTGAAAGACTCATATTTACGATCAATGGCTTTACTGAATCTTCACTCCATCCTTCGGCTGGACATGACGAAGGCTTTGCGAGGAAATCCATCCCTTGAAGTACGAGCGACGTGGAGCCAAAACCGGAGGAGTTCAATACTTTTGCGAAGCGAATATGCTCGACTCCCGGTGCTATTCCCGCATACTTTGTTCGAAAATACCCGTTTCCTGCGATCGTACCCGTCACATGAGTTCCGTGCCCAAATTCGTCCGTCCAGAGATCATGATCTTCACCCTGAACGAAATTCTGACCGCAAATACTCTGCCTTAGGGACGACAGGGCAACATGGTTTGAATTCAAACCAGTGTCCATAACTCCAACAGGAACTGTGATTCCATTAACACCGGTGTACGTACCACGCGAACCAGCTACCGAACGAAGAGCATCACCACCTACTGCTGGTACCGAGGTGTCGTGTGTAGCTTTCACGATTGTGATGGGTTCAACTGCCTGAACGAAGTCTAAAGCAACGAGATCGGACAACTGATTCCGTCGCATGACTGCAGAAAAAGTCCGTATAGACGGGTCAAATTGTCCTACCTCTAATCCCACCTTCTTGAGTTCACGCCGAAACGAGTTTTCCATCTTTGAAGTCATCACGACCACAAAAACTGGTACGAGTCCGGAAGAGGAGTTTTCTTCAATCAACTGTTCAAAGTTACTACTCACTTTGTGTGATGGAGGTAGCGCTCCAACTCCAGTTACCCATGAAGTTTGCGCTATCGCTTCTAAGCTTTTGCGATTATTGGGTAGTCGCAAACGGACCAAATCACCGGTCTGTCCAACCACGCGCGCACCAAATCGTCGCAAGCTTCGCTCTATTTCGTCAGTTTGGGTCGGTCCTTTCAGTCTTATCCACCCAAACGTCCAGTTTCGATTCGCGTCCTCAGCTTGTTGAAGCAATGCGTCAATCGAAGAGCTAGCGTTCAACCATTCGAGGTCGTCGCGCTCGGCGACACTTGGAGAAGCGATCGACTCAGCTTCGTCCATTTTGCCCTTCCGAAAGTTCTTGCTGACGGGAATTACGGAATCGCCGTATGCTTTGAAATTTGAACTGCTAGACGAATGGTTTCTCGGAGGAGCATCTGCTTGGACTCTTGGTTTTCTCGCTCCCACCACAGATTGCTTCTTCGGCCGAGCATTCTCGAAGTTAATGATTTGATCGATGACACTTTGATGTACGTTAGTGTGGTACTCACTGGCAGTGTTATCCGTATCCAGTACCGAAGTCCACAAAACCCCAACGACTGTGAGCATCAACAATAGAGATAACGAGCAAATTCCAAAGAAGAAGTTTTGCTGTTGTTTATTTTTTCTGATCATGTGGTCTTTTCAGTTTAACTTACAGTACCGATAAGCAGCAACTTTCGTAGAGCTCTTGTTGGTTCCTAGAATCGCTGGACAAAAAAAGATTAAATTCCGAAGGAAGTAATATTTTTTGACCTGTGTGGCACGGCCAGTAGTCTTGTTATCCGTCCTCGAACTTACATTCGTTCGGGTAATTCTAGTACGTTTGGACAATTCGGCACTAAGCGTGAGGAACCCTTATTTGAAACGTGTGTGGAATGAGGATGCGTTGCTTCTTAGCAATCAGTTACCGCTTCAAAGCCTATTTATTATGAAATCGCAATTCCAATTGAGTGTCTAAGTGCGAACCACACAGTTCATACCGCACACCCAATGTCGGATGATTTCGCAGGTGAGGGTAGGTGGGTACGATTCAGGAAATATGCGAGTACTGGCTTCGACATTCGAAAAGCAGGAATATTGAGTGCTTTCCATTTCGCCCACCACCGTCAATTCCCTCAACCTTAAGCCCTTCCACATTCGATCTTGATTAGTCGAAGCTAGATTCAGTCGCAATTCCAAATCGAGAGACTAGAACCTCCTTCAAATTGTCTGTGATCAACTCTCTTTGAAGGATGCAACCCTTCGAGTCTACTAGAAAAGCTTTAGGAATACCTTGTACGCCATACGCGACTGGAGTTTCTTGCTTAAAGCCTCCGATATCGGCTACATTTATCCAAGCGAGTTTGTGTTCGTCAG
>VXLL01000012.1 GCA_009841615.1 Gammaproteobacteria bacterium
GCCTCTCCCGCATCTGGGGCGGCATTCACCCACCCATCGACGACATCCCCGGACGTCTCATAGGTATCAAAATAGGACAAATCGCATTTGAACACGCTATGACCTATGTCGAACCGGATGAAGACTGAATAATCAACAGCTCTGTTGGTTATCAAAGCGTAAACACATAGAACCAGTAGAGGCACATGTTGTTGATACTGGGGAAACTCTTTTTTAACCCACGAAATATATCGAGTGTGCCGGAGCAACTTTTCGAAGATCGGCACGACTTGTGCATAGAAATCCTATCGGGACCGTGTTTCATGTCACTGTTTCATAGGAGGTTGAGGTGGTTGCAGGTTTGTTGCTTCGATTAGCAAACTCGAATCTACAACACCCCATGCTTTGCATTTGATAATGCATCCCACTTGTAACGCCGCGCAAGAATTTTTTTTATTACGTAAGAGGCTGTGGTGAAATGAATGGAACACTTGTTTGGAGTATTGTCATTCACGAAATGCGCTCGCTTCGAAGACTACTACGGACACATGTCTTCATTTCGATCGCTGTGATTATCTGCGCAGTTTACTTCTTGATTGTGACTCTCACCCACATGTACGGTGCTAACGATCTCCCGATGCTTGGAATCATTAGTCCACGATACATTTTGTCGTTGTTAGGCGGGAGTTTCATCGGCTTGTTTTGCATCGGAGTCTTACTACTCACTTTCGATCAGATCAAACGAGATGAAATGAATCAAATTCATGAAGTTGTTGGCACAAAACCCTTGAGCAATTTCGAATTCTTCCTTGGAAGATTGACAGGTGTCTCATTGATCATGGCCATCCCTATGCTCTTCGTACTCTTCGCAATGATCGTTTATGGAATGATTGCTCAGACACTCTCATTTCCATTTGGCGAACCGGTGGAGTCGTGGAGTGTAGTTTCGTTTGTTGTTCTTGACATATTTCCCAACTTCCTTTTCTTCGGAAGCTTGGTACTCCTCTTTGCTTCTTTAGTCAGATCTAGACTGTTAGCTTTATTACTGACTCTCTGCATTCTGGTATTGTTGT
Source organism: Gammaproteobacteria bacterium (assembly GCA_009841615.1). GTDB lineage: Bacteria > Pseudomonadota > Gammaproteobacteria > Pseudomonadales > Azotimanducaceae > Bin55. The sequence goes on from VXLL01000012.1 coordinate 1,053, forward strand.
TCTGGCTGAACAGCAGGCTTTCGCTCGATGTCTCCAAACCGTTGCAAACTGTGTCCGGTAACGTGCTTTTTCCATCCGAATTGATACCGACACTCTTCACCCCAATCACTTTATTCAATCGAATCGCCCTTTTATTGATGTCCGTAGGGTTCTTGTGCTGGGTCTCCTACTTCAGCTTACGAATTTCCTCGTCGAGTTCCAGAGATCTAATGTTGGGTGGACTGTTCACTTGCGTCGGAGTTTTAATCATTGTGGCGATGTTTGGCATACAAACTTCGAGACTTAATCGAGTTGACCAATGGATTCAGGAGCACGATGAACACTTCCTCCCCAGTTCGTTTCCTGATGTGCATGAGATTCGGGGTGTCGTTGATATCAAGCCAGGTCGATCGCTTTCTATAGATCTGACCTTGGATGTTAGTGTTGACACTGATCAAGATATTGGTTTCGTAGTGTTTTCGCTGAATCCCGGATACACGATCTCAAAATTAACAGTTGGTGGTGAAGCAGTTGAAGATCCTGATTTTCAAAATGGATTGCTGAAGATACCAAGGGAGTATTTCTCAACAGACGCCAACGAACTAAATATTTCAGCTAAAGGACGTCCTGATGGTCGATTCGCCTATCTGGATTCTGTAGCCACGCTCTCAGAAATTTCTGGTTTAGACGTTCGACAATTACGTCTGCTTGGAACGGAGAATTTCATCTTTCGTCCTGAGTTCGTAGCACTGGTACCAGGTATAAAGTGGTATCCAACATCGGGAACAGCTACGAATGAAGATGCGTGGGAATCTCGAGAAAGAGACTTCTTTACGCTCGACGTAGACGTTATCGTACCAAAAAACTGGCTCGTTGCGGGTCCTTCGAAGCGAGAGAAGTCGGATGGTGCGAGGCGTACGAAGTATAGTTTTCAGCAATCCAGTCCACTCCCAGAATTTGCTTTAATTGGATCAAGATTTAAATCCGGGTCAATCGAAGTCGATGGAATCACACTTGAAATCTTGTACAGTCACAAGCACCGAAGAACATTTGAGCATTTCGCACAAATTGAAGAAGGGATTCGCTCAACAAGTCAAGGATTCATTAACAGTTTTCAAAACCATGGACTGAGCTATCCTTACGGCTCATTTTCCTTGGTAGAAGTACCTTCGACGTTGCGAGTTTTTGGTGGCGGAGTAAGCATGGACACCGTGATGTGTCCACCTGGAATGTTGATGGTTCGAGAGTCAACATTGCCAACAATGTCGATTGAATCGCTAATTGACATTGATCGCGAAGATTGGCAATTCTCAAGAGTCTTGCGCTATTTATCGTATCCGATGTTCGAGAGCAATATCGACTTCGCGTTTTATCGAAATATTTTCGAACACCAAACTGGCACGACAGGAGAAGGTGCACTAGCACTCAGAATGTTTTTGGACTTCTTTGCTGAATCTCTCCTCCCAGGAAGCGTTTCACATTTTGATTTTTACATCGCGTTAGACCGAGAGGTGTTGAACTTAGCTAGTGTTAATCCCCTTGCCCTATTGGTGTCAAATATTAATCGTGACTTTCAAAACGTACCGAACAAAATGCATGAGCTCAAGCGAACATTTTATGATGCGCCCGAAGTTTGGAATTTAGTAGAAACTAATACCTTGAACGTGCCAATGTCAAAAGAAAACAGCATCAATCGAATACGTGCGCTCAGAACCCGTACCGAGCAAATCGCTAGGTACTTTCTTGACATCAACGGGACCGATACAGTAGAGCCAATATTGGTAGATCTGTTGACAAAATTTCAAGGAAAGAACATCAGCTTCGAAGAATTCCTTCAACTGCTGAGGGAACACAGAGTAAATTTATCTGAATTGGCTGGAGATTTGCTTGATGGTACTGGACTACCGGGGTTTATAGTGTCCGAACCCTCTTCGCAAACATTGACAGTTGATGACCAAACAAAATATGAGACTTCTCTATTTCTACAGAATGGAGAACCCGTGTCTGGCCCAGTCCGACTTGCATTGAAATACCATAATTCCTGGGGAAATTTCCCTTCTCATGCGCTATCGCCCATATTGGTAGAAGCAAATCAGACTCTACATGTGGTAATCGAAAGTGTGAATCCAGTGCAACAAATTTGGTTGGAACCTTATCTCTCACTTAACCGTATGAACATTCGAGTAGATCTGCCGTTGTCCGAAGAGCTACAAGCGCTTGAATTTGTTCGTGGGGAAGCACCATTTATTAAATCGATAGAAGAGCGAGAAGCACTAGCAATCGATAGTTCTTCGATCACAATTGACGATCTTGACCCTGGATTCTTGGTAGTAGATAATCGTCGTACTAGCACCCTCAACAACGCATTTGTCCAATCTATCCAACGAATTTTTGATCTACCTGAATTTCAAATGGACCATGGATTACCTGTATATGACTGGCGAAATGAAGGGTTCGCACAGGATGGAATCTGGTTGCGCACGACAGATCCTTCTGCGTATGGAAAATACCGACGAACTGTTGCGATGTCGAGTAGAGGGGATGGCTTAGCTTTTGCCCAGTTTTCCGCGGAGTTACCAAAACTAGGCGAATGGCAACTAGAGTACTACAGACCGGAAGGATTTTTCCATGAACGCGTTTCTTTCAGAGGTAGCCAATCTCATGTTTCAACAGGCATCCGTATAGGGACCGCATATCTTGAAGTTCGTAACGATTCGAAGAAGTCATCGCACTCAGTGGATGTACCGAAACTAGCTGCTGGTTGGCACACGATTGGAACCTTCAACATAACCGATGCAGAAGTCGATGTTCAGATTTCTAACAAAACAGACCAAAGCTGGTTTTATGTGATCGCGGATGCGATTCGCTGGACTCCAATCGAAACTGAGTAATGAAATCTACCCGAGAATGATGAAAAACAGGTTTCGAACTCAAGCCCAGGTGCGACGTTCCATTGACCATACTGGAACACAAGTTCGAGGTCTTCTGGTACTTCGAAGTGTCCTAGACCTCAATTAATCGACTACCTCACCGTCTATAAACAGTCGGTGAAGTTGATTGATTCCTGCCCAGTAAGTCAATTCACGTGGATGTGACACCTTCCACTCTACGAAGTCCGCACGTTTGCCTTTCTCCAGAGTGCCACGATCGGATAATAACCCTAAGGCTTGCGCTGCATTTCTGGTTACACCGGCTAAACACTCTTCTGGTGTTAGTTTGAACAAACTAGTAGCAAGATTCATCGCGAGTCTGATGGAACACAAAGGTGAAGACCCTGGATTGCAATCAGTTGCGAGTGCTATGGGAACACTATTAGCACGTAGTTCGTCGATCGGAGGGAGTTGCGTCTCTCCAAGCATTAAGAATGGACCCGGGAGAAGTACGGCAACACTTCCTGAGGACGCGAGTGCTTCGACTCCAACCGCAGTGGTATACTCAAGATGATCAGCAGACAAAGCGTTAAAGCTCGCAGCCAACTCTGCGCCACCACAGTCGCTGAGTTGGTCGGCGTGAAGTTTTACATCAATGCCTAGCGTTTTCGCCTTATCAAACAATGTTGCTACTTGGGGCGTGGAAAACGCAATAGTCTCACAGTAGGCATCCACTGCATCTACCAGTTGACGTTCATGTGCTTCCGGAAGTACATCGTCAGCGACGAAATCCATGTATGAATCTGCATCGTGCTGATATTCCTCCGGGACAGCATGTGCCCCAAGAAACGTCTTCACGATACTTGCTGAACAACTCTGTTCTAGCTCTTGTGCAACCTCCAACATCTTTATTTCTGTATTGCTATCTAGACCATAACCGGACTTTACTTCGACCGTCGCGACCCCTTCACGCATGAGCGTAGTTACTCGATATATCGCACTTTCCAATAATGCCGATTGACTAGTGTTGCGTGTAGCTTGAACAGTAGATCTAATGCCTCCTCCTGCACGAGCAATCTCCTCGTAGGTTGCCCCGTTCAATCGTTGCTCGAATTCCATCGCTCGATCGCCACCAAATACTAGATGCGTGTGGCAGTCTATTAGAGCTGGAGTGAGCCAACGACCATCGAGTCGATCGATGGTTTTAGCATCGTAAGACGGAAGTTCCAATTCAGGACCAACCCAAGCAATTCGCCCATCAGAAATTGCGAGTGCTCCGCTGGAGATCGCGCCGTACGGAGTGCTTCCAGCGCACATAGTTGCTAGATTTAAGTCAAGAAATAGTTGATCCCAAGTTTGCATAGATTCAAAATTTGTTTGCGCGAACCACAATCATACCACAAACCTAAAATAGTCTTCTTTATGTGTTCTTCCTTTCTATGACTGCCCTCTTCGCGAAACGCGCGTATCTAGAGTCTAAGTGGCACGACCAGGTACGAATACAGATAGAAGACGGAAAAATTTCAAGCTGGGACGCTGCAACAACTCAGTTACCTCATGACGAGCTAGTCGATGTCCTGATTCCAGGTGTTCCGAATGCACACAGCCACGTGTTTCAACGCGCACTGACCGGTCACTGCGAAAGTAAGAGTCCCAGCGATAAAGATGATTTTTGGAGTTGGCGCGAGAACATGTACAAATTGGCTGAGAAACTCAATCCAGACGTACTCAAGCCTATCGCGCGACAGGCATATGCCGAAATGTTAGCTGCCGGATACACTGCCGTTGCCGAATTTCATTACATCCATCACAGTGCTGATGGGAAACACCATGCCAATAACATGTTTGACGCTATAGCTGAAGCAGCTCAGGATGTTGGAATTCGTCTTACATATCTACCCATTCTTTACGAGCGATCGGGATTTGGTCAATCCAAATTGAACGCGACACAACAGTTATTTACATTAAATTTCGATGCCTTCGTCGACCACTTTCGATATGCGAACGAGTGCTCGGACATGGGTGTGAATGTAGGGTTGGGCGTGCATAGTCTGCGAGCAGTGTCCCAAGACTCTCTAGCAAACGTGGCTGAGCTGGCAAAAGACGAAGAGTGTCCAATCCACGTACATATTGCAGAACAAACCGCTGAAGTCGATGAGTGCATTGCTACTCACGGCGCTAAACCCCTTCGTTGGTTACTTGACAATATCGAAATCGATGATAACTGGTGTCTCGTTCATGCGACACACACGGACGAAAAAGAACTAGCAAGCCTGGCTAGCACCTCAGCGGTGATCTGCCTCTGTCCAACTACAGAAGCAAATCTTGGCGACGGAATTTTTCCCATGACGGTTTGGAAAGCACTCGGTGGTGAAATTGCGATAGGATCCGACAGTCAAATATCGATAAATCCCTTTGAAGAACTTCGATGGCTTGAATATGGACACCGCTTAGTGCTTCGATCACGCAATGTATACGCAACAAACCCTAGCAGTTACACCGGTGAATCGTTGTTTCAAGACACGGTTTTAGGTGGAAATCGAGCTTGCGGACACTGGAGAAAACCTCTTGCACCGGGAAGTAACGCGGATTTAATCACGTTGAGTGAACACAATCCTGTACTGGCCGGGCACAACTCTGAATCAATTCTAGATGCTCTAACTTTTTGCGGAATTCAAAGTGCTATCGATCAGGTCATGGTATCAGGAGAGTGGGTAGTAAAGGAAGGAAGACACGTCACAGAGTCGAAATTTGAGAAAGAGTATGTGGAATCTGTACGAGGATTATGGAATTGAGTGAAGACGGCATTCGAACTCCAAATTTTTTATTCAGTTTTGAAGGAGAACTCTTTTGACAAAGCCAAAGCATCGAGCCATAACAGCTCCCACTGGAACGCAACTACAAGCTAAGAGTTGGTTGACTGAAGCCCCATTGAGGTTGCTTATGAACAACTTAAATCCAGAAGTGGGTGAGCGACCTGATGAGCTCGTGGTATATGGAGGGATTGGAAAAGCGGCGCGTAACTGGGAATGTTACGATGCGATCGTACAACAGCTAAGAGTGCTGGAAAGCAACGAAACGTTACTCGTCCAGTCCGGGAAGCCTATCGGAGTCGCGAAGACTCACAGCGATGCACCTCGAGTGTTGATCGCCAATGCCAATCTAGTACCTGCATGGTCTACTTGGGATCACTTTAGGGAACTCGACCGAAAAGGACTGATGATGTTTGGTCAAATGACGGCCGGTTCGTGGATTTATATAGGAAGTCAGGGAATTGTTCAAGGGACGTACGAGACTTTCGTTGAATTGGGACGACAACACTACGGAGGTGATTTACGAGGTAAGTGGATTCTTACTGCTGGACTCGGTGGTATGGGCGGTGCACAACCGCTTGCTGCAACAATGGCTGGAGCGTCGTTATTAGGAATTGAATGCCAACGAGATCGCATCGAGAAAAGATTGCAGACAGGGTACTTAGATCAACAAGCGGAATCGCTCGACGATGCACTACGCCTAATTCAGGAAGCGACGCAGCAAAAGAAAGCTATATCGGTGGGGGTAGTAGGCAATGCCGCGGAACTACTACCTGAAATCGTCGCGCGAAACATTTTGCCTGATGCGGTAACAGATCAAACCTCAGCACATGACCCAGCAAACGGATATTTACCCGCTGGTTGGACCGTTGAACGATGGGAGAACATGCGACAGAGTGATCCAAATGTAGTAGCCAAAGCGGCTACTGAATCCATTGCAGTTCATGTACGAGCAATGCTGGATTTCCATCGTGCGGGAGCTCCGACGTTTGACTACGGTAATAACATTCGTCAAGTCGCCAAAGATTACGGAGTCGCGGATGCGTTTGATTTTCCGGGATTCGTACCCGCTTATGTGAGACCCCTTTTCTGTCGTGGAATCGGTCCATTTCGTTGGGTAGCTCTCTCTGGAGACCCCGAAGACATCTATAAAACTGACCAAAGAGTGAAGGAACTGATCCCAGACGATGCACACCTTCATAACTGGTTGGACGCAGCTCGTGCGCGAATTAAGTTTCAAGGACTCCCTGCACGAATCTGTTGGGTCGGACTAGGACAGCGACACCGTTTGGGTCTCGCTTTTAATGAAATGGTTCGAAGTGGTGAACTCAATGCTCCCATCGCGATCGGACGAGATCATCTTGACAGTGGTTCGGTGGCAAGTCCAAATCGAGAGACAGAAGCCATGCGTGATGGCTCGGATGCAGTATCGGATTGGCCGTTTCTCAATGCAATGTTAAATGTAGCAAGTGGAGCTACTTGGGTATCGATTCACCACGGTGGCGGCGTCGGTATGGGATACGCTCAACACGCCGGCTTGGTCGTAGTTTGTGACGGTACCAAAGAAGCGGATCAACGAATCGCACGAGCACTTTGGAACGATCCAGCAATAGGCGTAATGCGCCACGTGGACGCAGGATATGAAGAAGCTCGAGAGTGTGCAAGGGAAAATAATTTAACAATACCGATGATGCCGACTGATTAAAACGGGCACACAGAACATGAAGCTTCTTGTTGGAGACATACCCACTACACTACGTCAACTTCGTAGAGCGTGGCAGTCTCCAGTATCCGCGGAACTCACCCACGATGCACGTCAACGTGTTGAGAATTCCTACCAGTATTTAAAGAAATATCTCGCGTCCGGAGCCACAGCTTACGGAATCAACACTGGCTTTGGGAAATTTGCTACAAAGCCAATTGAGCTACACCAGCTAGAGAAACTTCAGGAAAACCTGATCCGCTCGCACGCTGTAGGCGTTGGTCCTCCATTGTCAAACGATGTTGTTCGTGTCTGTATTGTGCTAAAAATAATCTCATTAGCACGCGGGTATTCTGGCGTGCGAGTAGAACTGATCGAATTGTTGTGTGCGCTGATCGAACATGAAATCTATCCCGTTGTACCGAGTCAGGGTTCCGTTGGAGCTTCCGGTGACTTGGCACCCCTCGCACATATGTCAAGTGCTTTGATTGGTGAAGGAAACGTCTCGCACGACAATGAAATCAAATCAGCAGCGGACGCTCTAGCCACGGCTGGATTAACGCCAATACGTTTTGGACCGAAAGCAGGACTCGCGCTTCTGAATGGAACGCAAGCTTCCACCGCGTTGTGTTTAACGGCTCTCTTCCGGTTTGAAAATGTACTCTCCGCCACAATCCTTGCAGGCGTCATGTCAACGGATGCCGTTCAAGGAAGTGACACGCCGTTCGATTTGCGTATTCACGAAGTCAGGGGTCATACTTCGCAACTTGAAGTGAGCAAGTTACTCACCCAGCTGATTCGAGGGAGTGAAATTCGTGCTGCGCACCTCGATTGCAACCGTGTTCAAGATCCCTACTCAATTCGGTGTCAACCTCAAGTCTTGGGCGCATGTATCGACACATTGCGCCACGTAGCCGAGGTCCTCGAAATCGAATCAAATGCAGTAACCGACAATCCATTAATTTTTGCAACGGATGACGCAATTCTGTCAGGTGGGAACTTCCACGCCGAACCTGTTGCCTTGGTCGCGGACAATCTCGCACTCGCAATATCCGAGATCGGGTCAATCTCAGAACGCCGGATCGCGCTGATGATGGATCCACCTCTTAGCGGTTTACCACCCTTTCTTGTTAGTGAAGGCGGGTTGAACTCTGGATTTATGATGGCACAAGTGACTGCAGCTGCGCTTGCATCAGAGAACAAATCACGAGCCCACCCTGCTAGTGTTGACAGTATTCCTACTTCGGCTAATCAAGAAGATCACGTAAGTATGGCGACATTCGCCGCGCAGCGATTACACAAGATGCTAGACAATGCAGAGTATATAGTTGCCATTGAAATGTTAGCAGCGATGCAAGGAATTGAGCTGCGTCGACCGTTGAAGTCATCGGAGAAAATCGAGACAACCATCGAATCCTTGAGAAAATTTTCTCCTCTTTATACCACAGACCGATCACTCGCTCCCGAGATTGAAACACTAGCTGCAAAGATCAAAGATGGTGCATTCAATGATGTTGCTAGTGCAATCTTACCATCACTAAAAACATGATTCCAGTGTACGACTTCGTCGAAGGAAGTACGCCACTCCTCGTAAGCGTTCCGCACGACGGACGGGAGCTGGCTTCCGGAATGAAGGAGCGAATGACCACTATAGGACTGGCGCTGCCGGACACTGATTGGCACGTACGACGACTGTACCAATTTGCACCCAGTCTGGGAGTAAGTGTAATTTCCGCGAATTACTCAAGATACGTTATCGACCTCAACCGGCCCTCGACTGACGAAGAGCTCTATAAAGGTCAACTATTCACCGGACTGTGCCCTTCGAAAACTTTCGGTGGCGAGGATATTTATCTAGAAGGAAGCGAAGTTTCGGAAAGTGAAAAACAAGAGCGAGTAGAACAGTATTGGCAACCCTATCATGACAAGATCAGTATCGAACTTGCTCAGATTAAGGACAAATTTGGATTCGCGTTGCTGTGGGATGCCCACTCAATCCCCTCTCGGGTGCCTTCCTTGTTTTCCGGAATCCTGACAATTTTTAACATCGGCACCGTTGATGGGACCAGTTGTGATCACCGACTGACTAGAGCTGTGTATGACATTGCAAATGAATCTGAGTACTCTGTTGTCGTTGACGGTCGATTTAAGGGCGGCTACATTACTCGTGCTTACGGAAATCCCGCGGCGAACATACATGCCCTACAACTAGAAAAGGCACAACGCGCATATATGAGTGAGGGCACCTTAGTGTTTGATGACACCGCATCGGAACGATTCGTAAAGTATTTAAAAGAGATGCTGCGCACCTTCGTTTCTGAAGCAGAGTCCTTGTTACAAGAAGGCTGAGTTCACCCCTCATTCATTTTGCGATTTCGCTTGACCATAACTAATTCTCTTTGATCGTCGCTGCTTGCGACAGATATTAATAAATGACGCTAGTACGTCCGTACACATTACGCCGGCGAGTCAAAGAGTATCCAAGCACTACATTCAAAAAAATGATTTAGCAAACACTTTGCTCATAGAGTTCAGAAGAGTACAACTAAACGTAAGAGCAATCGTTGAGTTACTCTGAATTTCCGAGCGAAGTACAGTCTAGGATAGCAAGTTTAACCTTGCATTCCTAACCAGTCTTATGACTCTCCTAGTTCTGCGGGTTTAAGGTCTTTATGGGTTGTACCAAAAACGTGATCCCAGAGTGGTGTGAAACCGAAGTTAACGTTTCTACTCGAGTGATGCAAATCGTGAGCATGCATTATGTGATCCAACCAGCCGATCCCTGTTCGCAAGTTGGCATGATCCAGCATGTTTATCAAAGTATGAACGAAAATCACAAAAACAAACGACGGTACGCTGACTGGCCCAACTAACGCGACACAAGCCATGAGCATAGAAAGCGCGAGTATTGTCTCGTGTGGTCTCTGATACAGACCATCAATAGCTGTTGGATGCCTGCAGCGATGGTGCCACCCATGCAAATACCGCATTAGAAATTTCGTATGCATAACACGGTGCAGCCAATAATAAGCGAAGTCGTAGAAAAGAAGCGCGAGTATGGCTTCGTACCAGTATGTAGGTCCTGAACGGATTAAGTAATCTGAAAATAGCAGTACTGCACCAATGTAGGTACCGAAAATCGCAACAACATTTAGCACAATAACCGTCCAATAGTTTCGCGCAGTTGAGATATCTCTGTTGCTATTTCGAACTGTTGGAACAGAGCTATAGGAAATCTGACACACTCCCATCAGCAATCCGGAGCCAATCATGACTACGAAAATTCCTAAGATGGAAACACCAATAATGCTCAATTTACACTTCCAATAAATCTATACAAAGCGACAAGTGGTCGACACTTCAATTCTATGTAACCGCAACATGAAGCGTTCAATATATCATTCAACACTTTTGATCAATTACCTAAGATTATACTTTTGTTTAGTATAATAAACCCGCTGTTTGATCAATGACCGGTCATATTAAAACTCCAATGTTCAGAGCAATCCGCCGAATCGACTCGTCACCTAGATTCTAGATTTTTAGTGCTGAAGGCATGTGATCACACACTAGCCAACAACAAATACATAGCCATCAACAGAGTCTAAAAATAAATTTCGATCTTGATCCGCCGAATACTCACCCATTGAGGGACCACAATAACCGATTAAACAGAGAGTCGGTATCACACTAGTATTTAAAACACCTTACTCTGTGATCAGAATAATAATCTATTTCTAGTCCCTCTAGCCCCAGATTCCTTCAACTGTGACGAATCAACCGAAACCTACACTTCGATTGTCTTCCATCGATAAATTAGTCCGTGCCCCCGAATTCTTGACACTGATATCGGATTGGGGAAGACTTGCTGTAACTGAAGCGTTGCGTGCGACACAGCAAGAACTGAGATCAGCAGGTTTGGAATCTCAGGACTTATCTCCGGCGGAGTATCGCGATCGTGCGACAACCTGGTTGCGCAGACATCGCGAACAAGGATATCAAAGGGTATTCAACTTAACTGGTGTCTTGGTTCATACTAACCTCGGTCGCGCGACGATAGATCCAGACCTAATTCAACGATCTGTCCTCACGGCGACATGCCCAACAACTCTGGAATACGACCTCAAACGTGGAAAACGCGGCGACCGGGAAGCCGTGATTCGAGAACGATTGTGCTACTTAACGGGTGCTGAGTCAGCAGTAGTCGTCAATAACAATGCAGCTGCGGTTTGGATTAGTCTCAATACACTTGCGTACAACAGGGAAGTGATTGTGTCGCGAGGCGAACTGATCGAGATTGGAGGAAGTTTTCGCCTACCTGAGCTTATGTTACGTTCCGAAACCAAACTTGTAGAGGTTGGAACAACCAACCGAACTTGGCTCAGAGACTACGAGAATGCCCTTACTCCCGAATCTGCTTTGTTCCTCAAAGTACACCCAAGTAATTATTCGATTCAAGGCTTCGTTCAAAGTGTGAGTGAGTCAGAATTGCTCAATCTAGCGCGTCGAAAAGACATTCCGCTCGTGCTTGACCTTGGTAGTGGCGCTCTAACAGATTTGCGACGATTTGGGCTACCAGAAGAACCACAACCAAAAAATCTCATCGACTTGGGCGTAGATTTGATAACGTTTTCTGGGGACAAATTGTTGGGTGGACCACAGGCTGGCATCATCGTTGGTAAACAAGAACTTTGCGAACAAATCAATTCCAACCCCCTTAAACGGGCATTAAGGATGGACAAGCTATCGCTCGCTCTGCTCAACGAGACGCTCAAAGCCTATGAAGACCCAGAAAATCTCCACAATAACGTTCGCCTGATGCAAGAACTGAACCTCTCTACTCGACAATTGAAACACCGAGCGCAGCATGTGAGTGCAATCCTAAAAGAAAAATTGCAGGATTTTGAAGTTCAAATTGAACCATCTGAATCCCAACTTGGTAGTGGAGCACAACCTACTACGGCGGTTCCAACAATCGCTGTTACCATAGCTCACTCAAAGCAGTCCCAGCTCATAAACTTGGAACAGAAACTACGAGAATTACTTCCTCCGATAGTCGGTCGGATTAGCAAGGAACGTATCGTGCTGGACATGCGCGGCGCGGATCCGCTAAAAGAACTGTTGAGTACGCTTGCTTCGTTGCAATGATTGTTACTCTAGCAGGACACGTCGACCACGGAAAAACCGCGATCGTTAAAGCATTGACCGGGACCGATACCGATAGGTTAGCTGAAGAACAAGCCCGCGGACTTACTATTGATCTAGGGTTTGCATACACTGACTTTGAAGGTCATCGAATTGGTTTCGTGGATGTCCCTGGCCACCACAGTTTCATTCATAACATGATCGCTGGTGTCGCGCGAATGCAACACGCACTGCTGACAGTGGCAGCAAACGACGGCATCATGCCACAAACCGAAGAACACCTACAGATCTTACAACTACTTGGTCTTGAAAGTGGTACAGTGGTTCTAAACAAAATCGATACGGTCGAGGAATCGCAAATTCAGCAAGTAGTACTTCGATTACGCGACTGCTTAACACATACTTTTCTGAGAGATGCGCCCGTTATCAAAGCTTCAGCAAAAACTGGTGTGGGAATGGATGTTCTTCGAGAATCACTCGCGGGCAGCGCGAGTCGAATGGAGCGAAGTCCCTGTTCTCGCGCGTTCCGACTCCCCATTGACCGAGTCTTTTCTCGTCAGGGATTAGGTACGATCGTCACTGGTACCGTGTATGACGGAGAAGTGAGTGTAGGCGACGATATCCATCTTTCTACCATACAAAAATCTGTGCGCGTACGACGTTTAGTAGCGAATGGACTGGCAACCCAAATTGCACGTACTGGTGACCGTTGCGGTTTGCAAATCGCTGGAGTAAACGCAAACGAAATTTCCAGAGGGGATTGGCTACGCGACCCGGATACCATTTCTACCTCAGATGCGATGACACTTCAGTTTGAATTGGCTGTGGGATTTCCTCGAGAAATCAAAAAGTGGTGCCACGTACATGTCTACCACGGTACCGCTCATCGATTGGGTAAACTTTTCTTACTCGGTAAAAACATGGTCCATGGCGAAAGGGGATTAGTAGATATTTCGGTTGATACACCTCTACACATAGCGATCGGCGACCGTGTCATAGTGCGAGACCAAGGTTTAGATACAACGATCGGCGGTGGTATAGTCCTTGCGACTACCGCGGCTACCACTCGGCGCCGATTTTCCGCTCGCCTTCAACAGTTGCAGAACATGACAGAATCGGTAAATCGAGCAGAGCCTAGTCTTGCACTATTGGATGAATGTAAGCTGAAGTGTGTGAACCTAGAAATATTTCGATCGCAGTGGAACCTATCAGAGGCACACTTCGACTCGATTGTAGATCGAAATTCCATCCAACAGGTCAATAATCGCTTATTGGCAAAGTCTAAGTTAGACTCTATTAGAAAACAGGTCACGTCGGTCCTAGACGAACATCACACTTCAAATCCTAACCAATTCGGACTATCTTTACCTCAATTAGTGAAGCGAACTTCACTCGATGAAGAAACTGTTCGCTTCGCTCTGACCCACGGCTGTAACACCGGGTTCTTTCAAGTCAGAAGAGGACAGTATGCTTCCGCTCGTCGAACAGAGGTAGAGCTCTCGTACAACAAAGACTTGTACGAAAGGATTCTTCCACTCATCGACACGCAACAACCCTACCCTATCGGTGATATCGCACGCGAATTGAGAGTGCCATTGCGAAATCTCGAAAGCGAACTTAAGCGCATGCTAAAAGCGAAATTATTTGTTCAAGTCTCTGATAAACGATTTTTCTCCGAGTACCGACTCCGAGAATTAGCTGATCTAGCTCTAACGTTAAGCAAATCAGGACCCTTCACCGTGAAACAGTTTCGAGATGGGTGTGGGATGGGAAGAATGGTTTGCATCGACGTGCTTGAACATTTTGACAAGGTACGATTTACCCTGAGGGAACTTGATACGCGAAGAGTAGTAGGAACTTACGCACCCTAGAGTATTCTTTAAACTCGTTGATGTGTGACGAAGCAGGCGAGACTAGTTCAATCTAGATCAAGCTTCTTCCGCACGTCAGACCAGGAAATTACTTTAAAGTTTTGATTTGCTTTTGGTTTGGTGTTTTCTCCATCTTGCAGAACCATAAAGCCTTCTTCCATCCCGCGTACAGCAAGCGTCGTGGCAGCAATTCCATCTGTATCGGATGTCCCATCAAACTTTCTTGATGCACTTACCCGGAACGATCCTTTGTACGTGTGATCGGCCGTATCAAAAACGGCATAAGAATTGTTTCCTTGACTTGAAGCAATGAGGTATGTCTTTGACGCACCGTGATAGAGGGTGAGTCCTTCAATGTCAGCGGTCAAAGAGTGTTCTCCGATTCTCGCAACACTCACCATGTCAGGTGGATCCTGAGGTAGTGCTGACAACCACCAAATTCCCACTCCTTCTTCACCTAAATAAATCTTTTGAGCAACATCATCGACCACACAACCTTCTGGTTGAGTCTCGGTCGTCCATTCGCGCACGAGTTTTATGTCATAGGTTGGTGTGATTTCGTATTGATGAAACGTACCGTTCTTATCGTTGAGCACCGCGAAGTATTTGCCATTGTGAACGGTAGCGCAAATTCCGTATGGTTCGGGCAACTCGACCTCGTGCGCGACCTCAAAATTGACTGTGCCTTGTTCATGTTCGATCAAAAATACAACTAATCGAGCGGGGTTTCTCTGAGACGCCACCACGATTGTGTTCGATTCGTTGTGTGGATTCGCTCGCAGGTCTACATTATTTATCCGACCAATGTCTAGATATTCGATCTGGTTGCCGTAAAGATCAAAAATCTGAAGACCACCTCGTTTATCTGTTCCCAATATAAGACTGTCGTTTGGAGAAGTCTCATTCACCCAGATCGCTGGATCGTCGGCGGCATCATCGTCATGGGGAACAGGTGTTGTTTCTGCCCGTGCGTGCACGGAAACGATCTTCCCAAGTGATTCGGAATTACAACCGAGTAGGAGAGCCGACAGAAAAGGTAACGCAAGCGCGAGCAACTCGCGCTTGCCCCACTCTCGGAAAATCAATGATGTATCTCTTGTGATAATTAATTACAGACGATACTGCCATCCAAACGCGATTGTCTTTCCATATTCTTCATATTGCGCGTTATAGTCTGATCCTTTGAAATATCGGTACATTGGTTCTTCGGTTAAATTGTTTCCGTCGAGGTAAATTAGCCATCGTTCGGCTGGGTAGTACTTAACACTGAAGTCAAACTGGGTATGAGCAGATTGATATACATCAAACTCAGAATCTTCAAAGTCTTCGAGAGCCACAAGAGCTTCACTCTTTGAAGTTACCGCAAATCTAAAAGAGAGCTTATTCGTTTCATAGCCTACGCTCAAGTTGAACACAGTGTCCGATTGCTTAGGCATTGGGATTGCAGAATCGCGCAATGCGAGTGTAGCTTCACTATCGGATATGGTCAAATTGCTAGCAAGTAATAAACCGTTCCAAGGAGCTGGTAACTCGTTGAATTTCTTTGTCCAAGTCAACTCGATACCAGTGATCGTAGCGCTGTCCCCATTGATCGGCGAGATCAATTCAGCGTCATCTACAGTGGCATCACCAACAAACTGCGACAAGTCAGTAATGTCAGCAACATCGGCATACACGAAGAAATCAGAAATTTGTTTGTGGAAGAAACCTCCAGCTAACAACCCAATACCCACATCGTAGTACTCTAGAGAGACATCAAAATTGGTTGCTGTTAGTGGATCAAGCGATGGGTTGCCTAGTTCGGCTTTAAACTCAGTTTCCCCGTCGTCCTCTTCGAATTCGATTTCTCCCCCTGGACTCAAGTCGCCGAAAGAGGGACGCGCTATGGTTTGATAATACGCGCCTCTTAGAATGAGATGATCAGAAAAAGCATATCTTGCGTTAACGCTTGGTAACAAATCGCTGTAATCCACTTCGCCATCGACACCATTGAAAACAGGATCACCATTCCCATCGACTGCGTCAAAAATTACACTCTGTCCGCTTGCCGTGAAAGAAGTCCATTCCATTCTCGCACCGTAGACAACTCTCAACTGTTCGCGCGAATATTTACTCATCAAGTAAAAGGCATTCACGTCTTCTTGCATCAAGTAATCGCCCACGGAAGAACTAATACTCGTGTCTTCGTCATCGCGTTCAAATTGGTGTTTATTGTTGTTTATGTAATCGTTGATCTTCCCGGCATCGAGAGCTGGACCAAAGTCTCCAAGCGCATAGGAAATTCCAGATTGAACAAACGCAGTCATCGTCGGGTCGCCAGGGAAACCGGAGTAAATTGCAATTTCGAGATCGTTCTCTTTCTCACGCCTACGAAGCTTCCCACCAACTTTCACGGTAGCTTTTGAATTCGCAAAGTCAAACGAACGTTCCCAATCAGTTTGCAGAGAAAACTGATTGTCCGAAGTAGTATTGTCTTCGGTTACGATTTCGTCGAGTTCAAACTCTTCGGGGTCGTTTGCTTCTGGACCGGCAATGAGGTCAGGTACGTTACCAATGGTGTTATAGCCTAAGTCTACGTTCTTCACTTTGAATGTAGTGTCAATTCTGCCGGGCTCATCTTCGCCAGATTGCGACAAACCGAGGTTAAATTTCACATCCCAGTCCAATATTTTGTGTTCTCCACCGGCAACCAGTGAAAGAATTTGCTGTGTCTCAAACCTGTCCTTTAAACTGCGTTCCAAATTTGCGTCTTTCCAATAAGCACTTGTATCAGTTCCGACAATCGCATCCCCTTTGTCAAATTTGTACTCTGTACGATTGCGATATTCTTGATCGCTGAATTCGCTATAAAGCAACCTGAGGTAGTACTCCGAGTCATCGGTCGGGCGATAGTCTAGGTTTAGTGCAGCACCAACTCGAGTCCGATTAATTTCGTAATTGCGCTGCTCAATCTCTTCTGCACCCTTGAATTCGGTACCGTCCTCAGTTTCTAGATCAGCAAACCAACCACCGTCAGTCTCCACATTTTCACTACCGAAATCGCGGTCGTACCAAGACACAGACGCCGCTATGCCAAAATTGTCCGCGCCGTCGAGGACGCTCATTCGATTACTGAATCGAGCACTCAACTTCGGACTAGCAGTGCCTTCAAGTTGATTGTGGTTTAATTCGGATTTGAAACGAAACGAACGACCTTTACGATCAAAGGCAGAGAAACTTTTCACCTCAATAGACCCGCCGACACCCTCGGGTTCCATATCAGGGGTGAAAGTCTTTTTCACAATGAGAGTTTCGAGTAATTCAGACGGGATCACGTCGAGAGCTACTGCGCGGGTTTCGCTTTCCGGAGCAGTTAAAGTTACTCCGTTTATACTCGTTGCGTTGAGCCCTGGATCGATACCTCGAATTCCAACAAAACGACCCTCGCCTTGATCGCGCTCTAAGAACACACCAGGCATTCGTTGTAGTGCTTCGCTCAAATTTGCATCGGGTAACTGCCCAAAATCGTCACTGGACAATACCGAAGAAACGATATCTGCAGCTCGCTGTTGATTGAGTGCCGCTGCTGTGCTTGATGCTTGACCAAACACAACCATATTCTCTATTGTGTCTGCTAACTCAACGGTAACAGTGGTAGTTTCATCGTCCTCGATCGAAATTTCTTGGGTAAATGTTTGAAAACCAAGGTATTTGATGTTAATGTCGTAAGTACCGCTGGGGACTTCGTCGAAACTAAAGTCGCCTTCAGAATCAGCAGTAGTTTCTAAAGAAAGTTCGTCGATACTAACGATAGCTCCGGCCAATGATCTACCTGTGTCCTTTGACGAAACTTCACCAGAAATCTGACCATCACCAAATACTTGAAATACAACGAAATTACATAAAAGGAAAGATAAAAATAATCGCATGTGAACCTAAATAAAGTGACTTGTTAGCACGTATTGTGAAGTTCTACATGAACTCTTTATGACAACTTACAAAAAAATGTAAGTTGCGCGCTAGATACCGAGCAACCGGCTTAGAGTGTTGTACGAATCAAGTTCGATGCGTCTTTGGCATAGTCCATTGCCTTTTCAAGGCTAACATTTCGGGCTAATGCGACCCCCATACGACGTTCTCCGCGTACATGAGGTTTACCAAACAATCGTATTTCGGTCAGTGGTTGCAATAGTGCTTCGTCTAGGTTTCCGTAGACTACTTGGTCCGAGTTTCCAAGCACAGAAATCACCGCACTAGCGCTTGGTCCAAAGAACTCAATCTGGGGAATGGGTAGGCCGAGAAACGCACGGACATGCAGAGCGAATTCAGACAAATCTTGGCTGATCAAGGTCACCATGCCGGTATCATGCGGTCGAGGACTCAATTCGCTGAACCAAACCGCCTCGTCCTTTATAAAAAACTCAACTCCGAACAAGCCGAATCCACCAAGCGCGTCTGTAACCTCGGTAGCGATTTTTTTACATCGATTTAATACGCTCTGCGACATTGGATGAGGTTGCCAAGACTCTTGATAATCACCTCCTTCCTGACGATGACCGATGGGCTCACAAAAGGACGTACCACCAACGTGTCGAATAGTCAAAAGCGTGATTTCGTAATCAAAGTCGATCAATTCTTCGACTATGACCTGATCTGCCGTTCCACGTGTGCCACCGAGCGCATATTCCCAAGCGGATTCCAGCTGTTCTCGCTTGCGAACCGTAGACTGTCCCTTTCCCGAGGAACTCATAGTTGGTTTGACAACGCAAGGCAGTCCAATTTGTTCGACCGCTTTCAAAAATTCGTTCCTGTTGGAAGCGAAGCGAAAGTCCGACACTGGTATGCGCAATTCTTGTGCTGCTAATCGCCGGATTCGTTCTCGGTTCATCGTCATGTGCACGGCACGCGCTGACGGTACGACATTAAATCCTTGAGATTCGAGAGTCACGAGCGCATCAGTAGCGATTGCTTCGATCTCGGGCACAATGAAATCTGGAGCTTCGAGTTCCACAAGATCAATCAAAGCACTACTGTCCCGCATGTCTATGGTATGAGAACGGTGTGCAACCTGCATTGCTGGGGCCTTGTCGTAGCGGTCCACTGCAACTGTCTCCACTCCCAACCGCTGTAGTTCAATGATTACTTCCTTGCCTAGTTCGCCGCTACCGAGAAGTAATACTCGATTTGCTCGAGAAGTGAGTGGTGTACCAATTTGAATCATCTCAAAATCTCTTCATTCAGGAAATTGACAGTCTGGTACGGTAGAGTGAAGCATTTCGAACGTATCGATCGGCGTGTCTAGGTAGCTCGGCTATTTCATTCGGTGTGAGGTCGCGTACTACTCGACCGGGAGAGCCTAACACCAGCACTCCGTCTGGTATCGATTTTCCTTCAGTGAGTAGTGTATTTGAACCCACTAAAACACATTCACCTATCTCGACACCGTTTAGTAGGGTCGAGTGAATGCCAATCAGACTATTGTCTCCCACTGTACAGCCATGTACCACTGCATTATGTCCAACAGTGACCTTGTCGCCAATAGTTACCGGATAGCCAGGATCCGTGTGAATCACGCTGTTATCTTGAACGTTGGTTGCTTCGCCAATGCATATCGAATCGTAGTCCCCTCGTAACACCGCGCCCCACCAAACACTGGAGTCTTTTTTTAGATGAACTTGACCTATGACAGATGCCGTAGGTGCGATCCACACTCCTATATCGGTGACTACTTTATGTGTGTCGAACTCATAAGCCGGCATCTTAGTATCCTCACATCAACGCTTGTAGGTTAGAAATTAAACTGTATCCCAAGCAAGTACTAGTTTAATCTGCTGACAATCGTCGATTCTGTATTTTGCTTCCGTAGGTCCAACGACGCCACAGGTACTCTGCTGGACCGTAACGGTAACGAGCTAGCCACAAGGGACTGTAGATTAGTTGCAGAATCCAAATTACCAAAACCACGTAGTACAGTTCGTGAAATCTCAGCTTACCATAGAATCCCAAAAGAATAAAAAACGCTAGACACAGAATCGATTGCATTAGATAGTTGGTTAGTGCCATTTTTCCCACAGCAGCGAGACAACTCCTCACACGTGGTAGTAGTCCAAGTTTGCAGACCAGCATGACGGTACCGATGTAGCCAAAAGCCATGGCCATACGACCCAAGTTATAGCTCCACAAGTACATGGAGGATTCGCTGTAATCAGTGCTGAGCGTCGTCATGACTTCATACGTATTCACGATGATCCCAATACTGAACCCAAGCACCAGCATGATCACATAGGTGTGGATAGACCGCGACGCGTCGAACACACCGAGTCGAAACAGAGCCATTCCCAGTAACATCGCGAAAAGAACTTCCCAAAATGAATACCCAATTGTTACTTTGACCTGCAATTCCAATATAGAGTCGACGACGTACGGATAAGCAGAAAAATAACCCTGTTGCTTTGCAGCCATCTCCTCTTGAAAAGGAAAGTAGCCACCCATCGCATTCACCGTTTTCGATATATGCTCAGAGGATCGTTGTTCGCTGTTTTCGTCAGCCCTAGTTTGGACTTCTTGAAGTCTTGCTTCGTTGTCCAGTTGAACATCCTCCGCGAATGCAAACATAAGGGTAAGTAGAACAAACAATACACCAGCACCAATCAATAGTCCTTGAGGTTTACTGTCTCGAAACACGTAGAGCAACAGTCCAACCAAACCGTAAAGGAAAATGATGTCTCCAAACCATAACAACAAAAACATATCGAACAGTCCGAACAGCATTAGCCCGAACATTCTTCGATAGTACAGTCGCCCCATTTTGGACTGTCGTTCATCGCTCGCAATTCGCTGGATGAAAAGTATCACTCCTGCTCCGAACAACATGGAAAAAATTCCACGCTGTGCACCCTGAAATCCAATGTGTGCTACGACATACGCGATTACGTCAGGTCCTTCGTACGTTCCCCACAGTGTCGGGTTACTCGTTACTGCGAACGGCAATCCAAACACCATGATGTTGATAGTCAAGATTCCGAGTACGACAATACCACGAAGTACGTCTATCGATTCAATCCGTTCGGAGGGTGCAGTCGGATACATCGGTTCAGGAGACATTTGGACTTAAGTGCGTTTTACTTGTAGAAATCAAATGCATTTCGAAATAGTTGAAACCACGGGCTAAACTCTCGATCACGATGTATTGGATCATACCATGAGTTCTGAACAGTTCGAAAGACTCGTTCTGGATGCGGCATCATAGCAAGAACGCGACCACTCTCAGATGAAAATCCAGCGATTCCTTCATCCGACCCGTTGGGATTTAAGGGATACCTCTCCGTGGTATGACCTAAGCCGTCAACATACTGCATAACCACTTGATCTTTCCGAAATATAGCTTGCTCGGAAGCTTTGGGCATTTCAATTCGACCTTCACCGTGCGCAACAGGTATCGGTAATTGACTGTGTGCCATGTTATCTAACCAAATTGAACCAGATTTCAATATTTTTATTTGGACTGTACGTGCTTCAAACCGATCCGATCTGTTTCGCTGAATCACCGGCCAGTTACTGCTTCCTGGAATCAATTCTTTGAGCTGCACCATCATTTGACAACCGTTGCAAACTCCAAGAGCTAGGGTTTCGTTTCGTTCGAAAAAGTCTTGAAACTGATCTCGCACTAGCTGGTTATAGAGAATCGACTTTGCCCAGCCACCACCACCTCCCAACACATCGCCGTAAGAAAACCCGCCACAAGCAGCGAGTACTTGAAACTCCCTTAACGATACACGTTGAGTGAATAAATCCGACATGTGAACATCTACACTATCAAATCCTGCGTAGTAAAACGCCGCGCCCATTTCGACGTGTCCATTGACCCCTTGATCGCGCAATATTGCAACCCGAGGTCGATGTTTCTTTCGGGTTTTCGGACGCGACTGTTGATCAATGGAGAAGTCCGCTCGCTCGTTTAAACCGACATCTCGCTCTTGTATCAATGCAAATTCGCTGTCAGCGCAAGTCGGGTCATCACGTAGCCGTTGCATCAGGAAACTTGTACGAGACCAGCACCTTTCAAGATTTACTATTGAATCGACAAACAATAATTCGTCGCTACGCAAAATCTGAAACACTTCATCTGACCGAACTTGACCAATTTCGGTAGCAACAAGCTCATTGGCACTTGCCAAATCGAACACTTCTTGAACCCTCGAGGATGGTACCTCCAATACCATGCCAATTTCCTCGGCAAACAATTCCTCTGCCCAGTTTTTGCGGACATGCAAATCCACTCCAAAACGACCAGCAAAGCACATTTCCAATACCGTTACTAGTAAGCCTCCATCGGATCGGTCGTGCGCGCTAAGAGCCCAATCTGTTTCATGTACTCGTTGAATGACTTCGAGCAATCTTCTGAACGCAGAAGCATCATCTACGTCCGGTGTAGCTGCACCTAAGCAACGGTGAACTTGAGCCAGCGCGCTTCCACCCAAACGATGTTCCGAACTAAGTGCTATCAGCACCAGAACAGA
Organism: Gammaproteobacteria bacterium; assembly: GCA_009841615.1. Classification (GTDB taxonomy): domain Bacteria; phylum Pseudomonadota; class Gammaproteobacteria; order Pseudomonadales; family Azotimanducaceae; genus Bin55. Next base: position 23,931 of record VXLL01000012.1, read on the forward strand.
GCTTGCTTCGGCTAAGCGTGGTGTTAGTGATTTTCGTACATCAGGTACCGGCACGAACGCAGAGGCAATCAGTGATACCGGCGAAACGACCGTGTGTACAGCGTCAGACTCTTTCCATTGCGTACGCATCGACAGACTGTCTTTTCCAACCGGAATCGCAATACCCAATGATCGACAGAGCGTAGTTGCTGCGGCTACGGCGTCATGTAAGGCTTCATCTTCGCCATCGAAACCACTTGCTGCCATCCAGTTTGCAGACAACACGATACGATCAATAGAAGAGTACTGTACCGATGATAAATTCGTCAGAGCTTCGGCGATCGCCAGTCTTACGGAAGTCGCTGGATTTAACGTTGCTACGGGCGATCTTTCTCCCATCGCCATTGCCTCGCCGGTGTAAGTTTCGAAACCCCCGATAGTGATCGCTGCATCCGCAACAGGGACTTGATAAGGACCCACCATCTGGTCCCGTGCTACAAAACCCGTAATGCTGCGATCTCCGATGGTGATCAAGAATTTCTTAGATGCGACAGCAGGAAGGCTCAATACTCGAAAAATCGACTCGGTAAGATCGAGTTCGGCAGTAGAAAATTTCGTCTGTGGTCTGACAGTTCGTGTAAACTCGCGACGAAAACGTGGGGGACTCCCAAACAGGGTCTCTAGCGTCAAGTCTATCACTGGTTCATTGAAAACAGAATCCGTGACCGTGAGTTTTGCAAGGTTGTCTGTGTAGCCGACTACTGCAAAAGGGCACCGTTCCCGATTACAAATCTCCTCAAAGAGAGTTCTGTTCTCCGGTGCGATGGAAAGTACATAACGTTCTTGCGCTTCGTTGCACCACAATTCAAGTGGGGACATTCCAGAATCCGCGCTCGTTACAGCACGTAATTCGATGATCGCGCCTTTTCCTAAGTCTTTTACCAGTTCCGGAATCGCATTTGACAATCCACCGGCACCGACATCATGGATCAACTGTATGGGATTGTCTTGCAATAGTGCAGTACAAGAATCAATAACTTCTTGGCACCGCCTTTCAAGTTCGGCGTTGTCGCGTTGCACAGAAGCAAAGTCTAGCTCGATGTCGGATATACCAGAAGTCAGACTGGAACTCGATCCGCCACCTAAACCAATCGGCAGTGCTGGACCGCCAAGCACGATCAAGATCGACGATCCTTGAGGAACTACTTCTTTAACGTGTTCTCGGAATACCGACCCTATCCCTCCTGCAATCATGATGGGTTTGTGGTAGCCCCAAGCAGTTTCTTTTGAAGTATGATGTTCAAACGTTCGAAAATACCCAACGAGAGCGGGACGTCCAAATTCATTGTTGTATCCGGCCGCACCCAACGGTCCTTCCAGCATGATTTCTAGAGGACTCGCCAAATGGTTTGGTTTGCTTAGTTCTAGTTCCCACGGTTGTATATGGCCAGGAATTCTTAGATGCGAGGTTGTGAACCCAACCAAGCCTGCTTTGGGCTTAGACCCGCGTCCTACTGCTCCTTCGTCTCGAATTTCACCACCTGACCCGGTCGCAGCTCCCGGGAAAGGTGAAATCGCAGTTGGATGATTATGTGTCTCGACTTTCATAAGGATATCATTCGACCCTACCAGCGGTTGGTAGCAACGAGTGATCGGGCTTGGACAAAATCGCGTGTCGAGAGAACCTTCAATGACTGCCGCGTTGTCTCGATATGCGGACACGATACCGCGGGAATTTATCGCTCCAGTTGTCGTCCGAATTTTTTGAAACAATGACTCTGGATTCGTCTTTCCGTCGATGATCCAATCTGCGTTAAAAATCTTATGACGACAGTGTTCAGAGTTTACCTGTCCGAACATCATGAGTTCGACATCAATCGGGTCTCGGCCCATTTCACGATAGACGTCAATGAGATATTGAATCTCGTCATCGGACAGAGCTAGACCAAATTTGCGATTGACCAGCTGAATCGCATCAAACGGTTTTTCGCCCAACTCTACACGTGAAAACGGTTGCGGAGGTTGTTCTTGGAATATCTGATCAAAGGTCTCCTCGTACAGTATGGACTCTGTCATGCGGTCGTGAACCAGACTCGCACATTCACGCGTCCACGAGTTCAAGTACCACCTTGTACCTCGCTCTACTCGATCAACTACTTCTAAACCACACAAACGAAACGCATCGGTCGCTTTACTAGACCAAGGTGAAATCGTACCAAGTCTTGGGACTACCGTAATTTGAGGCTGTGCGTCTGTACTGGCCGGTGCTTGCAACCCGTAACTAAGTAATGAATCGGCAATTCTCTGGAATTGTCCAGTCAGTGGACCATTTAGTTTCGCGATGTGAACGAATTGAGCAGAAACGAAAGAGATCTCTGGATTAATTTGCTTCAGTTGTACTAGAAGCTTTTCATAGACACTAGCACTGTGTGCAATACCGCCAGAGTGAACGTACAACTTAGTCATTGATGCCGTCTCTTTTTAAGCGAACGCTAAGCAATTCGTCGTGAACGGAAGAACTCCTGCATCAATTGTTTGCTTTCTTTAGCGAGTATTCCTTCGGTGTACTCGATGTCGTGATTCCAATGTGAAAATTGCAATGCTTGGACGTTGCTAATTATTGCACCAGCCTTTGGTTCTCTCGTACCAAAAACGAGCTGACTCACTCTAGCGTGTACCATCGCGCCAACACACATCATGCATGGTTCAACAGTAACGAAAAGGGTTGTACCCGGTAGTCGATAATTTCCAAGTCGCCGAGCAGCCTCGCGTAGTGCCTCACATTCAGCGTGTGCAGTCGGGTCCTTGTTTTGAATGGAGCGATTGACTCCCGTCCCTACTACCGCGTCTTCGAGTACGACGATAGCACCGACTGGTACTTCACCGGCAGCTTGGGCTTTCCTAGCTAGGGTAAGCGCTTGGTGCATGTGAAGTTCGTGGGTCACATGCAAATATCAGTCTTCTTCAATAGCAACGAAGCCAGAAGCTAATTCCTTTTGAAGTTGTGGTTGGACCGCTGCGTAATGACTGAATTCCATCGTATAACTACCCTTTCCACCCGTAATCGAACTCAGTCGCGCGTGATATTGCTGTAGTTCTCGCAAAGGAACCTGACCGGAAATGTCAGTCGTTGAGTCCTGTAGTACCGTCGAGCCGCTAACGATGCCACCCATGGAGGCGAAGTCTCCTGTTACGTCTCCCATACAGTCACTGGGTACGTTCATATTGACGCTGACCACGGGTTCCATGACAATAGGTCTAGCTTTCGCCACCGCGTCCAAAAATGCTTTCTTTCCAGCTTGTACAAAGGCAATTTCTTTAGAGTCCACTGGATGGTGTTTGCCATCGTATACCGTTACTCGTACGTCTTGAAGTTCATGACCCGAGATCGCACCTTTTTCCAAAATTTGTTTGACCCCCTTTTCAACGGCAGGAATGAATTGACCTGGAATCACTCCTCCAACAACTTTGTCGACAAATTCAAAACCACCACCCCGCTCCGTGGGTTCAATCCGCAGATAAACCTCTCCAAATTGACCAGCTCCACCGGTTTGTTTCTTATGTCGATTGTGTCCCTCAGCGGCCGCCGTAATTGTTTCTTTGTATTCAATCGAAGGGATCTCAGTAGCAACCTTGATGCCGTGTTGGGCTTCGACTCCTTGAAGTACTTCCCGCAAATGTAACTCACCTAACCCTCGGATCACGGTCTCGTTCAAAGCTGCGACGTGAACCACTCGAAACGACGGATCCTCAATCGCAACTGTTTGCAGTGCTTCGGAAATCTTTTGAGCCTCGTTGTCGTTTTCAAAACGTATCGCACGGCCGAACACAGGAGTGGGTACATCGACCGAAGGTGCGCGTATGCTTTCGTCCCCCTTGGTATCGTGCAAAACACAGTTGTACGTAGAAGTTTCCATCCGTGGCAATGCACATATATCACCTGCAACTGCTTGCTTGATTTCGACTTGTTCTTCCCCGACAAGTCGGTAAATGTGAGGAACCTTAGTCGGTTTCCTGTCGTCTCCGACATATACCTGAGAACCAGCTTTGAGTGTTCCCTGGTGTATACGAACAATCGCCATACGACCACGGAACGGATCGATCGCAACTTTTACGGCTTGACCTAATAATGGTTTAGACGAATCTTGATCTAGTACGAGTTCTTGCTCACCTTTGGCTGACCGAACTGTAAACGTGGGGTGATTACCAGCAGCAGGACTAGGCAACAGGCGAGTAGCAGTATCCAAAAACTCCTTGACGCCAACATCGGTGTGTGCAGACGCAAAGAAAATGGGAATTAAGTGTCCATCTCTGAGTGCGGATCCAAACGCCGTGCGGACACTCTCTTCCGGAAGATCTTCTTCGCCCTCTAAATAGAGTTCCATGAGTTCCTCGTCAACCTCGACGATTTGGTCAATAATTTTTTCGTGTGCCGACGCAACATCGTCGATATCGGTGTCCACTTCTGAGACTTCGCCGAAACAATCTACAACCTTGCTCCCGCCTTCGGCGGGAAGGTTTATTGGAAGACATTCTGAGCCCACCACTTGTTGAATTTGATCGACTAAGCCTTCAAGATCAACATTATCAGCGTCAATCTTGTTAATGATGATTGCGCGACACAAACCCTGACTGCCAGCAGCAGAGAACAATCTGCGCGTGGATGTGTCGATTCCAGCCGTCGCATCGACAACCAGTACGGCGGTCTCGACAGCAGGAAGTACCGAAAGCGTGCGACCGACAAAGTCGTGAAAGCCTGGCGTGTCTGCGACAGTGCATTGTTTTTTGTTAAAACTGAAGCTCAGAAAGCTCGGATTAAACGAGTGTTGAGTCGCCTTCTCTCGAGACAAGTAATCTGAAACAGTGGTACCTGCGTCCACACTGCCTTTCGTCGTCGTTACTTTCGCAGCATGAAGTATTGCCTCACTCAGAAGTGTCTTACCCGCACCGCCAGAACCAATAAGCGCTACGTTTAAGATTTGGTTAGTTTCGTGAGTCATACTTGGATCCCATTTGTTTTATTTGTGGTAAAGAATATTCTGCGGCTTGAAATTTTAGAAATTGTAATAGTGCGGCAGAGTTATGACAACCGAGTTTCACACTAATACATCCGAACGGTGTCCAGCCCCATTTCGCACAACGGAAATCAAACTTTACAGATGTATGAGTTTGGAAAGCCTGTGCCGGTCAATGGACGGTTGCGAGACGTGGTGTTCATCAATAGGGAAACTTTAGCTCCATACGATACTCCGCTCAGCGAACAGTACTCTATATGCTTGAAATTCTGAAAATAGGCTACAATCACTGATGTGTGATAGACTGCCACGAGTTTCCACTGTTTGTTCAGTATTGAAACATCTTGAAATGTAAGAATTGGATTGAGATAGTTTTGTTGTAACGCTTAATGGACTGCTGAGCAAGTTGTTTCGAGTGGAAATCCTTCATAAATTCAGTGATTACACAACGAATTGGACTCAATCGTTTCTGAAGAAGGATATTGCATCAATCAAACCATAGTTTCAATTACCAACCCGACAAATCCAATCTATGTGCCCAAAGAACAAATTCGTTTTAATGTCTATTTGTACTTGCGTGGGTATAGCAAGTGTTGTATTACTGTATCTGATATTAGGTGAAGACAGAGCACCTGACACATCAGTTCCATCATCAAAACGAAGTGTTGAACCAAGTACGATTGAGGGGCGACCAAACAACACGATTGATAAACTACAGAACAAAGACACCTCCTCAACAAAAGAACTCTTTGGGAATATGTGGGAAATTTGCGGTATTTCTGAGTTTCCCTCTGAAATAGGAAAAGCAAAGACGTTCGTGTTCGATCAAAAATTTGAGATTTCGGATGAGTGTTCGACGGCTTTGGCGACGCACGTACTCTCGATTAATCCCTTTAAGGAGCACATCGCGAGACTGTTTGGATCAGGTTATGAATTCTCACTCTTTGTATTAGAGAATCCAATGACATATGCACGCGTTTTTTCTGATCCTACAGGAGATCTTGAACGGGTTATCAATGCCCTGTCTCGATCGGAATGCAAATTAGAACAAAACGGCAAGAACTGGGAGCTCAAAGAGTCGTGCGATGCTGATGCCTTCACAAACTATGCAGTGTTCTACAAAACATGCCATGGATGGACGGGTATCTCTCAAGCGAGATACTATTTTTATAGTCAACAAGACACTTTTGTAGAAAACTCATCCGAAACAATCACTACTGACGAAATATGGAAGGGATTTTTGGAGCGTGCTTGGGTAGATAAACATTGTTCAACATTCGATCCGGAACTCGAACTGAGTTCAATGAACCGACCAAGAGTATTTGAGCAATTGGTTTCGTTACATACTCTCAACTATCCCAATACTCGAGATGATAGGGAATTGTTGAGCTCGAAAGATCCGCAATCAGCAGGTTTATTGGACATAGATTACGCCTATGCAGCTCTGTTGAAACTTGGAGCTAGATTAGGAGATGAGGCTGCAGCCTTGACACGGGAAGGAAGATACGTTGGGGTCTTTTCGACCACGTTTATGAATCCAACGTGGAAATCATTCGAAGAAGAAGAAAAGCTGAGTAAAGATAAGATTCGGAAGGCATTAAACCTTGCGGTCATCTTAGAGGGCGATGGTGTGAATGTTGATTGGAACTGGTTGGTGAATAGTGTTTGTACGTCTCAATCGTCGGTGGATATCGAGCAATGTACGAGCTGTCGATCACTGATCAACTCGATCTATATGGATTTCACGTCCGATTTAGGAACGCGGCCTGCCACATTGTCAGACGCTCGTCAATTTCTCTCTAGTGAAGAGATTGAAAAGATCCTAGACGAGGTGATACAAAAAATTTCAATTGGAGAAATTATGACTTCGGAGGACAAAAAACGCTTCCTGCTCGCATTGGATCGATTCTCAGAAGTTGCCATGAGTCTAGACGTTTACGAATAAAAGGTTTGAAGATGTTTATCCACAAGCGGGTTGACCAAGTTCGCACGTTCGGTATTTAGTTTCAAGCGACTCTTCTCTCACTCCCACTCAATAGTTGCAGGAGGTTTGCTGGTAACATCGTAAACCACTCGTGAAATTCCTTGGACTTCGTTGACGATGCGATTGGAAATCTTACTGATCAAATCATAAGGTAGGCGAGCCCACTCTGCAGTCATAAAGTCCACCGTAGTAACTGCCCTCAGTGCTACGACGTAATCATAAACTCTCTGGTCCCCACCGACGCCTACTGACCGTACCGAGAGAAAGACAGCAAACGCTTGTGCGACCTTTTCATACCAACCACTTTGTTTCAGTTCCTCCAAAAATATCGCGTCTGCTTCTTGTAAAGTAGGAATAAACTCGCGTTGAAATTTACCGGGAATCCGTACAGCGAGGCCTGGGCCAGGAAATGGATGACGACCGATGATCGAATGCGGCAACCCAAGTTCTACTCCGAGCCCCCGAACTTCATCTTTGAACAGTTCACGCAAGGGTTCCAAAATCTTCAACTGTAACCGGTCAGGTAATCCGCCTACGTTGTGGTGGCTTTTGATGACATGAGCCTTACCAAATTTAGATGCAGCAGACTCGATGACATCGGGATAGATCGTGCCTTGAGCGAGCCATCGAACACCTTGGTGTTTTTTTGCTTCCGCTTCAAACACATCAATGAACAATTTACCAATTAGCTTCCGCTTCTCTTCTGGATCTGCGACTCCTTCCAGTTCTCGAAAGAAACGTTCCTTTGCGTCAACCACTGTGAGGTTCAAACTCAACGCACCAGACTGTGTGAACTGATTCAACACTTCACTCACTTCATTCTTACGCAACAGTCCCGTATCCACGAACACACACTCCAATTGCTTGCCTATAGCCTGGTTCAGTAATGCTGCGGTAACGCAAGAGTCAACTCCACCTGACAATGCTAATAAGACTCGCTCGCTACCTATTGTGGAATGAATTTGCGAGACTTTTTCTGGAACAATGTGTCGTGGAGTCCAAGTAGGATTGCATCCGCAAACGTCGATAGCGAAGCGCCGAAGAATTTCCGCACCGTGATCTGTATGAGTGACTTCCGGATGAAACTGTAGACCAAAGAACTTTTTGTCCGTCGACATGCACGCGGCGATTGGGCAAGTACTAGTTTTTGCCGAAACAGAGAATTCTGAGGGTAATTCGTGGACCTGATCTCCATGACTCATCCAAACCCGTGCGGAATCTCCAAACCCATTCAACAACGGATTTTCATCCAACGGTGTCAACTCTGCATGACCAAACTCACGTTTCGATGAATACTGCGTTTTACCACCCAGCTGAGAAACTACCGCTTGCATCCCATAGCAAATACCGAGAATCGGAATGCCTGATCCAAGAAGCGATCTGCTTACTGTTGGTGCATCGACCGTGGTGACCGACTCAGGACCACCAGATAACACAATTCCTTTGAGTGAGTAATCAACGCTGTCGAAAACACTAATATCCGCATCGAACGGAACGATCTCACAAAATACGTTCTGCTCGCGTAACCGACGTGCGATCAGTTGCGTGTATTGAGAGCCAAAATCAACGACTATTATCGCGTCGTGTTGTATACGAGAAACTCCGATGACACTATCCCATCGAGCTGACTCTGTGCTCAATATGTACCTGGATAGTTTGGCGACTCTTTAGTGATGGTGACATCGTGGACATGACCTTCGACCATCGACGCATGAGTCACTTTTGTGAAAGAGACCTTTTGTTGCATCTCATCAATAGTCCGACATCCGGTGTACCCCATCGCGGAGCGTAAACCTCCGATAAGTTGACCAATGATTGGTCCGATTGGTCCCCGATAAGGAACTCTGCCTTCCACGCCTTCCGGTACTAACTTTCCAACTTCTTCGGTATCGTCCTGAAAGTATCGATCTTTGGACCCGTGGCGATTCTGCATTGCTCCTACAGAACCCATACCACGATAGTTTTTGTAAGTTCTTCCTTGATATAGCTCAACTTCCCCAGGACTCTCGTCCGTTCCAGCAAATAACGAACCAATCATGACTCCCGACGCACCTGCTGCGATTGCTTTTGCTATATCCCCGGAATATCGTATGCCACCGTCCGCGATGACAGGCACTTCTTCTTTCGTCGCGACACCGGAAACTTCACTAATAGCCGAAACTTGCGGTACACCAACGCCACTTACGATTCTTGTGGTACATATGCTCCCAGGTCCAATACCTACTTTAACCGCATCAACACCTGCGTTGATGATTTCTTGCGCACCCTCGGCAGTCGCTACATTTCCACCTATCACTTGTAGTTTTGGAAAAGACTGTTTGATCCAACGAATACGATCGAGTACGCTACGAGAGTGCCCGTGGGCTGTGTCTACGACGAGTACATCAACTTCAGCATCAACGAGTGCGGCTACCCTCTCATCGGTGTCTGCTGCTGTACCGACGGAAGCACCCGCACGCAATCGACCATGTCCGTCCTTACAAGCATTTGGATAGGTCTTCGCTTTTTCAATGTCTTTCACGGTGACCATGCCGGTGAGTCTATATTCCTCATCGACCAAGAGGATCTTTTCGATACGGTGTTCGTGCAAAAGTTGAGTAATCTCAGAAAACGATGCGGACTCGGATGCGGTAATCAATCGAGACCTTGGAGTCATCACTTCTGACACAAGCGCTTCCAAGTTTTCTTGAAAACGAATGTCTCGATGGGTCACAATACCAACAAGATCGTTCTCACTAACGACTGGGACACCGGAAATGTTGTGTACTCTCGTGAGCGACAAAAGCTCTTGAATCGTCGCATTCGGACTGATCGATATCGGGTTCCGGATGATTCCAGCTTCAAACTTTTTAATCTGCCGAACGTGCAGAGCTTGGGCTTCGATGGACATGTTCTTGTGAACTATACCTATGCCACCTTCTTGCGCTAGTGCGATCCCTAGACGCGATTCGGTGACGGTATCCATCGCAGACGAAATCAGGGGAATGTTTAACCGAATTTCGCGACTAAGTTGGGTGTGGGTGGATGTTTCGGTTGGTAGTACTTCGGAGTACGCGGGACGAAGAAGCACATCGTCGAAGGTGTAGGCTTCTCCAGTGACGGTAACCAATCTTTGCTCCTTGCAAAGAAAGAATTTTATACAGAGCACAAAATGCTGTAAAACGTTCGTGGCTGTGAGAGCGCAACACACTGTATTATTTGAATAGCAATCACTGCGAGAAACTTACCACACGATGGGCTTAGAATCTGTCTAAAACTCATGCTTTAAACTCAGTCTAATAGACGTAGAGAACGCAACATTGTCCGAATATCTTTCACCCAATCTAGGTTTAAATGAACGAGTGTTGACCGTGAGTCAACTCAACGCGCAAGTCAAGAAATTACTCAATAACAATTTCCCACTTGTGATCGTTGAAGGTGAAATCTCTGGACTACACCACCATCGGGCTTCCGGACACTACTACTTCAATCTCAAGGACGAAAGAGCTCTATTGCGCTGTGTGATGTTTGCTCGAAGCGCTTCGAAGCTCCCGTTTCAACCAAAAGATGGTCTAAAGGTGCTCGTGCGTGCAGAAATTTCTTTGTATGAGCGCGACGGTCAGTACCAAGCAGTGATTCAACACATGGAGCCGCACGGTGAAGGCGAATTACGTTTAGCCATGGAACGACTTCGAACCAAACTCCAGAGTATGGGGTGGTTTGAAGACGAGCTGAAGAAACCACTTCCAGCGTTCCCAAAAAGAATCGTGATCGTGAGCTCCCCAAAAGGGGCTGCTACGCGCGATGTATTTGTCAATATTTGGCGACGCTATCCACCTGTCGAACTCGCATTACAACCCACGTCGGTGCAAGGCCAACTCGCTGTGGGTGAGATCTGTAAAGCGTTAGCAACGATTAATCTACTAAAGATGCGACCAGATCTTGCTATCTTGACTCGCGGTGGTGGGTCACTAGAAGACTTAGCAGCGTTCAATTCTGAGGAAGTCGCAGCCGCCATCTATCGAAGTGAAGTCCCAATTGTGTCAGCTGTCGGACACGACGTTGACTTCACGATCGCCGATTTCGTCGCAGATCTAAGAGCACCAACACCCTCAACTGCGGCAGAACTAGTGACACCAGACGCTAGAGATCTTGGAATTCGGTTCGACGAGTACGTAATGAGAATCGAGAAAGATATACGGGAGATGGTGACTCGGTACAAAACCGTAGTCGCACACATCGCGCGCAGGGTTCGAGATCCTCGGAGAGACTTAACGAATAATCGACAAAGACTCAATGACCGAATCAGAAATTTTGTTCGATCTCAGACTCAAACTCTCGCACAACAAGAGACGCGCCTAGTGCAACTACAACGAGCGTTGAACCAAGCGAAGCCTAGTGTTAGATTACAACACTATCGCACGAAGCTAGAAGGAGCTCAGTCGCAAATAAGTCAATTAGTCAGTGCTCAAAACCGGGAGAACCGATCCCGTTATATCCATTCGCTCGAGAAGCTAGTGCAACTTGAAACTCTATTACGCGAACGGACCAGCGCTCGGTTACAAAACCTCGGAAGAAATTTGGTCCAAGCACGACCAGAACTGACAATCAAACACCTTCAATCGCAGATCGATAGTTCCAAATCGCGCATGAAAGTCCGTGTAGGCGAGAATATTCAATTCGCGAAGAATAACGTCACCAGAATTCTGAAGAATCTTGAGGCAGTGAGCCCCTTGGAGGTACTCGCTCGGGGATATGCGGTTGTCACTAAGCCAAAGGAAGGACAGTATTTTGGAGAAATTACTAGGAGTGTGGACGAGTTACACCAAAACGAGAATATTGAGACTCACCTGTCCGATGGGACAGTCTTCTCCACGATCAATCGTGTAGAAAAGAGAATTCACGGTGAGACATTAAATATCTCTCCAAAGGGAGAGAGCTAACGTCTCTTTATTCTTTAAATCAACGAGTGGACAAAAAATCAGATTGTTTTGCGACATATCGTGTTAGAATTAGAGACTGACACTGCATCAAGCACACAACCGACAGGAGTCCTACATGTTATCTACCAAACAGTTCCACGTTTCTGCGTTGGTTTTCACCATTTTTATCGCTACTCCATTGCTAGCTGATGATCTAACTGCAGTTAATGGTGGTGTAATTGCAGTGAAATTACCCGAAGGTGTAGCTACAGCCAATTACAACGACGAAAATCAACTAGTTATCGGAAATCATGCAATCGTCGCAATCCCAGTCGAAGCAGAAATAAAAACTCACGCATTGAAGGTGTCTTTAGAGGACGGCTCAACGTTCAACATTGAATTTGAAGTGATTAAGAAGAAGTACGAAGAACAACGGATCCAGATAGATGATCAATCACTAGTGACACCAAATGAAGAAACATTAGAACGACGGCAAAAAGAAGCTGCGATGATGAGAACAGCATATGCACGACGATCACCTGCAATCGATGACATTCTGCCTATATCTCTACCGGTGGAGGGTCCGCGCACAGGTGTTTTTGGTACTCAGCGATTCTACAACGACTCAGAAGTCAGCTACAGTTACCATTCGGGGGTCGACTATGCTGCACCGAAGGGCACGCCCGTTTCAGCTCCCGCGCCTGGTACCGTGGTGGTCACTCACGATATGTACTTCAATGGTAAAACAGTAGTAATAGACCACGGCTCAGGCTTTATCTCTGTGATGTGTCACCTAGACAGTATTGACGTTGAAATGGACACTGTAGTCAAACGCGGAGATGTCATCGGTACAGTCGGTTCTACCGGTCGTTCAACGGGGCCACACCTGCATTGGACCATTAGCTTACAAGGTACTAAAATCGATCCAGAAATGTTCATGGACGTGGCTAACGGACTCGCAGAAGAATCCAGTGAATAGAAAAATTTGATCTAGGTAGCTAGGTTAGCGACGTTTTCGATGTCGTATCAATCTAGCACGGTGTCTTTGCTGTCGCGGTGTTAGTTCGTTTTTACGACCTGAAAAGGGATTGGAGGACTTTTTGAAGTTCACCACGATAGGCCATCCAGCTAGGTCGAGTGTACGACGAAACTCATTTTCCAAATATCTAACGTAGCTCGACGGTACCCGGTCTGTTTGATTGCCGTGAATCAGAATTGTGGGTGGTCGGGAAGCTACTTTATGAGCATAACGCAGACGAATCAATCTACGCTGCGACACCGGTGGTGGATGTGCTGTAGTAATTTGTTTAAGAACTTCATTTAATTCGTGTGTAGAGACTTCAAACGCTCCTCGTTCGTAAAGCACATGAACTAAATCAAACAACGAATCAATACCAGTTTTCTTCAATGCGGAAACGTACTTGACTGAAATCCAATCGGCGAAACGGAGTTTCCTTCGAATTTGGTCTTGACACTTTAGGCGAGAGGGTGAATCAAGCTTGTCCCATTTATTCGCAACAAGCGTCACAGCTGTGCCCGCATCTATCGCGTAATCAATCAGATGCAGGTCTTGTTCCACTAACCCCTCCGATGCATCTATGACCAACAGCGCGGTGTGACACAATTTGAGCGCATCGAGTGCTTTCACTATTGAAAATTTCTCTACGACATCAGTTGTTTTGCCCTTTCGACGAATTCCAGCAGTGTCCACGAAATCGAAGACTTGGTCGTCTTTTTCGATGCGAACGTGCACAGCATCGCGCGTCGTCCCAGGTTCATCAAAAACCAAACACCGATTGTCGTCAGCTAAGGCGTTGACCAAGCTCGACTTTCCGACATTGGGTCGCCCTATTACCGCCACGGAAATACTATCGGATGATGTCTCAACATGCGCCTCATTTCGAACCGGGAGCTGGACCACAAGAGTCTCAACCAACTGAGCCACTCCATGACCGTGAGTCGAGGATATCGGCAATACTGGATCAAATCCAAGTTGAGAAAACTCGCTCACACCGAATTCGCTGCCTGCAGAGATACCGTCAATTTTGTTGACCGCTAGTAAAACATTAGTGTCGGACTTCCTGAGTTCATCCGCGATTTCGAAATCTACGGTGGTGAGATCTTCTCTAGCATTCACAACGAAAACGACAAGGTCGGCTTCGTCGATCGCAAGCTTTACCTGATCATCGATCGCAGCCGATATCGTGAGACTGTCATGAAGCCCACCAGTATCGACTAATGTAACATCAGCGTCGGTAATCCCTCGCGCGCGGCCGTATTTCCGATCTCGCGTTAAACCAGGTCGATCTAAGACAAGTGCGTCGCGGCTGCGACAGAGTCGATTAAAGAGTGTGGATTTGCCGACATTCGGTCGCCCGACTAGTGCGACAACGCCACTGCGAGGCGCGGTCATTCAATGCGAGAAATCCTTAGTGCTTCTAAATGCCCTTTATTAGTGAGTGCGTAGAACACTCCGTCTTCTTCTACCATGGGCGAACGGATCGAAGACCCTATCTTATATCGACCCAAAGGTCGGCCATCCCTCTGGGCGATAACATGAAGGTATCCCTTGTCGTCACCGACTACTATGTAATTGTGAAATGCTAAGGGATCGGTGAGAATACGGTTTTTGAATGCTTCTTGTATCCACGCTTCGTTACCGCTCTCCTGTTGTGCGGCGACGACAAGATCATCATCTGTAACAACAAAAACTAATTCTAAACCTTCCGCTAGCGCGTGAAAGGATGGATTTGGTTTTTCCCAAAGCATGAATCCATCGCTTCGGCGACGGGCTTGCACAGTCCCTTGATGATTTGCGGCATACACCACCTGACCGAGTATTAGAGGACGACCGTCTACATCATTTATCCGTTCAAGCTCGGAAGTACCCTCCGGGATTTTTAAACGCTGTTCCCAACGGGGAAATCCACTTTCGAGCTCGACCGCGGCGAGCAATCCGTTTGCGAATCCTGCATAAGCAAGACCATCACTGAGTACTGGGGATGCTGTCCCTCTGAGGGTAACGATGGGATCTTGAGTGTCAAATGTCCAACGTGTTTCACCCGACTCACTCTCTAGCGCGTACATCTTACCATCTGATGTTTGCACCACAACGACATCTGAAGTAGCTGCCGCTGGTGCAAGGATTTCGCTACTTAGAGTCTCGCGCCAAATTTCTGAGCCATCGTCCATGTTCAGTGCAATGAGTTCCCCACGTACGGTGCCAACGAACACTTTCCCAGTACCCACACCAATCCCACCAGAAACAAAGGAAGGATCGCTGCGATTAGAGATATCGAGCCAACTTCTGCGATCTGGGTTTCCGACTTGCGTCCGCCAAATTACGTCGCCAGTGAGACGGTCCAAGGCAAACACCAGACCATAAGCGTCACTAACAAAAATTCGATCGTCGACAATCGCAGGTGTAATTTGGACGTATTTTCGCCCAAGCCCCTTGCCGATACGTTTCGACCATACCCTTTCCACTTCAATCTCTGGTGTAAACTCAAGGAGTGGCGCGGCGTCGCCTGCTTCCGGTTCCTTGTCGGCACGATTACCGCGAAATATACTACAGCCACCGACAAAAGTGAGAAGTACGAGAAAGCAAAGAAGTCGATTTAACCTGATCATTTGTAGTTTGTCCCGTTCGACGTTACGACGATGTATTGGTTTGGTCAGACGGAGGCTCTTGATTCGGCATTAATGTTATTTTTAATTCTAGCCGCTCTCGGTCGATTCCTGAAGTTGTTAACTCCATCGCTTGTTCATAAGCAGTTGTCGCTTCAGCAAAGTTGCCCGCATCTCGGTGGATGTCTCCCGTGAGCTCCAGTACGAAGAACTTGTAATCCTCACCTACTCTTTCTAACGTTTTCAAAGCCCTTTCGTCTTGTTGTAGTTGCATTTGGAGACGAGCGATTCGTACCAAGATCATATCATCAAGAATCTTGTCTTTTGACTTTTTCAGCGACTCTTCCAAGAACTGTAGCGCGCTTTCATATTCTTCAGCTTCCACTGCATCTTTTGCTCGATACAGTAGTGCTAAGGGGATATATCTCGCACCCGCGCGAGTCTTGCCCATTTCCTTGAGAAAAGCATCTAAGTCGCCCTCAAGCGCACGTTCCACTAGAAACTCTTGAAACTTATACGCGGCAGCCTCTTTTGCTTGTTCCTGAGACTGTTGGTAATAGTTCCACCCGACAACCCCACCGATTCCAATGACCAATGCAAGTACTAAGATGAGTCCGTAATCTCGCCACAATTTCTGCAGCCGCGCCGCTTGTTCTTCTTCGGTTAGATAGTCAGCCAAATCGTTCTACTCCAAATTCTCTTGAAAAATCTTTACCAAATTTTCCACAGTTGTCGAAAGTTGCGATCGTTCAGATCGTAACCATTTCACGGTAACCGTCCGTTGTTGAAGTTCGGTATCACCGACAATAAGCACCCAGGTAGCGTTGGATTTGTCTGCCCAACGCATTTTGTTTTTCATATTTCCGGATCCAATGTGCTCCCTAATCCGATAGTCCGTATGGCGCCTCAAATGTTCCGAGACAGAATTGACAAACTCTCGATGTGCCTCCTCCATAGGAATCAGATAAACGTCAGCCGCACTATACCTAGGTTCTTCTTGTTGTTCGCACAATTTTGCAATCCTGTCAATACCCGCAGCAAAACCTACGCCTGGAGTGGGACTGCCTCCTAATAGTTCAACCAATCCATCATATCGACCACCGGCACATACGGCATCTTGAGCCCCTAAGTGATCTGTGACCCATTCAAACACCGTGTCTGAATAGTAGTCGAATCCTCGTACTAAATGAGGATCAACGGTGTATTCGACACCTGCTAAAGCCAAAAGTTCGAGCACAGCATCAAACCTCTCTTTCGCAATATCACTGAGCGAATCTCGTAGCTTTGGCGCATTTTTGAGCAGTTCCTTGGTCTTTGGAATTTTTGAATCGAGAATGCGAAGCGGATTGGTTTGTAGACGCTTACGGCTGTCTTCGTCTAGTTCCGTGGTAAGAGGCGTAAGTGCTTCGACAAGTCGTTCGCGGTAACGCGCACGGGCTTCAGCTGAACCGATACTGTTTATCTTCAAAGATACCAAAGGACTTAGTTCTAACTGACGAAACACTTCATTCCCAATTTGAATGATTTCCACGTCAATCGTAGGCTCAGCAAAACCAAATGCTTCAACACCCAATTGCTGAAATTGACGGTATCGTCCTGCTTGAGGGCGTTCATGTCGAAACATTGGTCCTTCGTACCACAACCTGGGTCTGTCGTTATAACACAGATTGTTTTGTATTAAGGCGCGTACGACTGAGGCCGTACCTTCGGGCCGAAGAGCTAGTTCTTTACCATCTCGATCAATGAAACTATACATCTCCTTCCCTACAGCATCAGAAGACTCTCCCAATCCGTGGTAAAACAGCTCTTTGGACTCGAGAACAGGGATGCGTATCTCTTCGTAGGAATACTTTCGGAATACATCCTTGAACATTGCCTCGACACGGGAAAGACGCGCAGCTTCTTGAGGTAAACTGTCGCGCATACCCCGTATCAACGGGTAAATAGAACTCACGGTGGTAGCGTGAGTTCCGCAATGTTGCGCCGCGTATGGGGTGTCAAATCAACTTCGTCCCCCAGAAAGAACAAAGTAACACCACGTACAGAACCTAGCTTTATCGTGAATGGAGCAGTTCCGTCCAGTTCAAGTTTAGAGCCTGCTTGCTTAGTTTCACTGACTAGCTGATTGTCATTCGCGTCAGTGACCTCGACAAACGAATCATCGCTAAATTCAAACACCAACATTGGTTCTTCTTGCGTTGCTTCATCAGCCTCATCGGTGTCGGTGGTTTCTTGCGTGGAGTCTTCGTTGTCGTTCGAGTCTTCTTGTTGCAGTTCCGTATCGCTGTCAACTGACTCATCGCCTGGCGAGAGTTGAGTTAGATTCATTAATTCTTCCCAATCTGTACTCGTATGTTCGCTAGACGAGCTTGTTCCGTTCGTGTCTGCGGGGTTTTCTAATCCGTCCCCGGCACTCGAACCAACGGAACTTTCTGAACTGGCATCTTCGGTCGTATTTGCGGCAGCACTGCTTGTTGCATCCAAGTCTCTATCCACAGTCCTTGAGGACTGACCAGCAGAGCCTGGAGTGCTACGTGCCTCAGGCGTAGGATTTACTTGCTCCGAGTTATCGAGCTCTGACGATTCATCATCCACAATTTCCGATTGCGATGAATTAGTACTGTCATTTCCTGCAATTTCCAACCAATAATAAATTAGTGCTCCAGCTCCCGCGAGAACAATGATTGTCGTCGCAACAATGGTACCCCATCCGAGCGAATTTTTCTTCGGTTTAGGAGGTAGTAGTTCATGGTCGGGGTCAATCGTTTGATGCTTGGATTGATTAGTCGAAGACTTGAAATCACTGATCAATTCTTCCGCATCTAATCCCAACACCTTTGCGAGCGTTTTTAGGTACCCGACAATATACCCCGGGGCACTGATGCCTGAGGTATTGCCTGCCTCTAAATCAATCAGGTGTTGAGGATTGATTCGTGTCTCGCCAACGAGATCGTCAATCGAAAGTTGTCGCGCTTCTCGCGCCTGCCGAAGCCGCTCGCCAAAGGAAGCAGATGTGGTTTCGGTTGCTTGTTGTTCTTCGTTGGAAGCGTTCACACCTAGAAATCACGCAATATCTAATCGGGTCCAATCGTAAATGATCGATTCACCGTGCTTGGATTACCGAGAGATCGAAACCGCTTGATCTGATCGCTGACGGTACATTGAAGTTAAAAAATTTTACACAATTCTAGCTTGTGTTTGTGCTGACTGATAACGTTCGCGACGGCGCGTCTTGTCGTGGAAATTTCCTATGAGTTGACCGCAAGCGGCGTCAATATCGTCACCTCTAGTTGTGCGGTTGGTCACCATGACTCCTTCGTCGCGTACTTGTTTATAGAAACGCGATATCTTGTTTTCTGGTGGGCGACGAAACGCACTGAGTGGAAATGGGTTGAAAGGAATGAGGTTGACCTTGCAACGAAAATCTCGAAGTAATTGAACGAGTTCCTTGGCATCTTGGACGCTGTCATTAATGTCTTCGATCAACGTGTACTCGAAAGTGACTATTCGGCGATCGTTAAGAGACGACAAGTACTCTCGACACGCATCTAGCAACATTGCTATTGGATATTTCTTGTTTAATGGAACCAAGTAATTTCTAAGTTCGTCGTTCGCGGCGTGCAATGAGACGGCTAGTGACGCTTCAGTCCTCTGACACATGTCAAGAATACGAGGAACCACGCCAGCAGTGCTGATGGTCACGCGGCGCTTAGAGATTCCAAATGCCAAGTCATCCATGAAGATGTCACAAGCATCCATCGTTGGTGCAAAGTTCAAGAGCGGTTCGCCCATACCCATGAATACGATGTTTGTTAGATCACCATAGTCAGAATTCGAAAGCAACCAATCCGTGACAATCACGACTTGTCCGACAATATCGGCAACGGAGAGATTACCCGCGAATCCCTGTTTTCCGGTCGCACAAAAAATGCAGTCCAACGAACAACCAAGTTGAGAGGAAATACAGAGGGTGTTCCTGCGCCCATCAGGAATTAATACACTTTCAACTGCACCACCGGATTCCGTTTCGATGATCCACTTCACAGTACCATCAAGAGATGTACTAGTGTGAATCACCTGCGGAAGGGTGTTATAGGTGACACTTGCCAGGGCGGAGCGTAAACTCTTCGACAAATTTGACATCGACTCTACGTTTGCAACCCGCTCGTGGTAGATCCATTTCATCACTTGCTGCGCACGAAACGATCGGTCGTCAATTCCGCTTAAGAATTTTTGCCAACCTTCCCGAGTCAAACTGTACCAGTTCGTCTTCCGGTCAGTGGATATCGTTTCCATATCAAGTTTGTGGGAAAATTTCGTCTGCTTTAAAAAAGAACGCAACTTCCCGTCGTGCGGAGTCTAAAGAATCGGATCCGTGCACTGCATTAGCATCCAAGCTATCGCCGAAATCTGCACGAATGGTTCCTATTTCAGCTTCTTCAGGATTGGTCGCACCCATGATCTTACGATTGAGCAGAATCGCGTTCTCACCTTCTAATACTTGTACGCAAATAGCGCTAGAGGACATGAAACTACAGAGGTTTTCGAAAAACGGTTTATTCGAATGTTCTTGATAGAAATCTTCAGCCTGCTGTCGGGTTAAGTGAATCATTTTGAGCGCGACTATTTTTAAATTGTTTGTCTCGAAACGATTGAATATTTTTCCGATTACACTTTTTTGTTT
>VXLL01000037.1 GCA_009841615.1 Gammaproteobacteria bacterium
GTGAATTCAACGTATCGTTCAGACTCTTTGTGGACGAACTTTCCTTGGTTATGGTCAGCGTGATCACTGGTGTTGGTTTCCTCATCCATTGGTACGCCACGGGTTACATGAGCGAAGAAGAAGGTTACAGTCGCTTTTTCTGTTACATGAACCTCTTCGTCTTCGCGATGCTCATGCTTGTCATGGGCGACAACCTGTTATTGTTGTTCCTTGGATGGGAAGGCGTCGGATTGTGTAGTTACCTTCTGATCGGATTTTTCCACAAAGTACCCGAATTCGGATACGCCGCTCGCAAAGCCTTCGTGGTCACTCGGGTGGGCGACACATTTTTAATTATTGCGTTGTTTTTGTTGTTCAGAGAGGTTGGTTCGCTTGAAATTCAAGCAGGACTGTTGTTTGCGCGAGAGAGCATGTCAGATGCTTCAACGCTTAACACCATTATTTGTCTGCTCTTACTGGGAGGCGCGGTCGGCAAATCTGCACAAGTTCCCTTGCAGACTTGGTTACCTGACGCTATGGCGGGACCAACCCCAGTGTCCGCTCTTATTCATGCGGCAACCATGGTCACCGCGGGCGTCTATTTGATCGCACGGATGCAGGACTTTTTCATGCTCTCACAGACAGCAATGCTGTGCGTAGCAGCAGTGGGTTTGATCACGCTCTTTATTGCTTCATTTACTGCACTTGTGCAGTCCGACATCAAACGCGTTCTGGCATATTCAACAATGAGCCAAATTGGGTACATGTTCTTCGCCCTCGGAGTGGGTGCATGGTCCGCAGGACTGTTTCACTTAATGACCCACGCGTTCTTTAAAGCTCTCTTATTCCTTGCGAGCGGCTCGGTCATTCTGGCTATGCACCACGAACAAAACATGTTCAAGATGGGAGGGCTGTGGAAGAAACTTCCTATTCCATTCATCGCAATGTTGGTTGGATCTGCCGCGCTGGTAGCCTTACCTCTCACGTCGGGTTTCTTTAGTAAAGATGCCATCTTGTTAAAAGCGTGGAAAAGTGACACCGATTTTGCAACCCTGTTTTGGACAGTAGCGGTCATCGCAGCATTTCTAACCTCACTGTACACCGTTCGCATGATGGTGCTGACGTTTTTTGGCAAACCTCAAAGCGAAATGCATGAACTCAAAAAAGAGTCATTGTGGCACCCGAGTCGCATTCGTACGGTCGTACCGTTTGGACTACTTGCCGTTTTGTCGATTGCTGGTGGTTGGATGGGCTTTGAAATTACGGGTGGATTATTCGGTGACGAGGGGGTGCACCCCGAACTTCACTTCGACCCCATCGCGTTGCTTACCTTGGGCATCCCATTTGCAGGTGTTGTGACTGGGTACTTCCTCTTTGCATCAGATTTAATAGATCGCCGAACACTCATCAAGAACAAGTTGAGTGATTTGCTGAGCAAGTTTTGGGGTAGTGGATGGGGCTTCGACTGGGTGTACGACACATTGATCGTCAAGCCATTTCGGTTCGTTGCTCAGACTCGTACAAATAGAAACGACATTGTCGATTTATTCTTCAAGCTCATCAAGTTTTTAGCTAGCTTGTTCCATCACATCCTGTCCATGTTTCAGACTGGCCACGTTCGATGGTATGCGTTCACGATGGTCGGCGGTTTGTTGCTAGTATTCCTGGCGGTAGTGTGGATTTAGTATGAGCGTAATGCTGCTCATACTGTTATTGCTCGGTGCAGGTGTAGTCGCATGGGTGTCCGAGCGAGTGAATACTACTCTTCCCAATTGGATCGCGCTAATCACTTTCATTGCCGCGACTGTGTGGGTGCTAGTCATTTGGTTCAACGGTCCTGATGCACATGGACTGTATGCGAACCTGAAACGTGAGTGGATCCCACGATTTGGAATCGACCTTAGATTAGAAGTCGATGCTCTATCGCTCATGCTCATTGGACTGACGACCTTCCTAGGAATAATCGCCGTAGTGTCTTCCTGGACCGAAACGAAGACACGTCATGGATTCTTCCAGTTCAACATCCTTTGGGTCATGGCAGGCGTGGTCGGTGTGTTTTCTGCTTTCGATCTCTTCCTCTTTTTCTTCTTCTGGGAAGTCATGCTGATACCCATGTACTTCTTGATCGCAATCTGGGGCCACGAAGACAAAGAGTATGCGTCAATGAAGTTCTTCCTGTTTACGCAAATCAGCGGGCTGTTAATGCTTGTCGCAATCGTCGCGTTGGTCTGGATTAACTACAACATTAGTGGTGTTTTGACTTTCGATTACGACGTGTTGAAAGAAGCAAATCTTGATATTGCGACCGCGCGTCTATTAATGCTCGGCTTTTTCATCGCATTCATCACAAAACTCCCCAGCGTACCGGTACATACTTGGTTGCCAGATGCTCACACGCAAGCTCCAACCGCAGGATCGGTAATTTTGGCTGGTATCTTGCTCAAAACAGGCGCGTATGGCATCATTCGATTTGTGGTGCCGATGTTCGAAGAAGCATCAAAAGAATTTTGGGTATGGGGAATGTCCCTTGGGGTCATAAGCATTTTGTACGGTGGGTACCTCGCATATAGTCAAACAGACTTCAAGCGTTTGGTTGCATACAGCTCAATCGCCCACATGGGATTTATTCTTGTTGGTGTTTACTCCTTGAGCGACCTAGGAACGCAAGGTGCAATAATCACCATGATTGCACACGGTTTTTCCACTGCTGCACTCTTCATGATGGCGGGTGCTTTGCAAGAACGCTTGCACACCCGGGAAATGTCAAAGATGGGTGGATTGTGGGTGCGCGCCCCACGCATGGGCGCAGTGACCATGTTCTTCGTCGTCGCATCGGTGGGTATGCCGGGACTGGGCAACTTTATTGGCGAGTTCTTGGTGCTCATTGGTGCGTTTCAAAAGAGCGTCGTGCTCACTGTATTGGCAGCAATCGGAATCGTCGTTGCCGCAGTATATGGCCTGTCGTTAATGCAACGATCATTTCAGGGAGTACCGAATCCAGACATCTCGAAGATGCACGACTTCGCCTTTCGAGAGATGAGCGTCATGGTGTTACTGATGATTGCTTTGGTTTGGGTAGGTATCTATCCACAATCTTTGTTGCACATGACTGCGCCTCTGTTGCCAGAGCTACTCGGACACTAGGGTCATGACGCTAGCAACGATGTTTCAAGCTGGGTTGCCTTACCTCGTACTTACAGGTGGTCTTCTTGTGGTTATGATCGGAGTAGCCATAAAACGCACTCATGCGGTGGCCGCAGTACTCACTATTGCGACGCTAATCGCGACTACGCTGTCTCACATTGTTGCTTACAGTGCGCTAGGTGACGGCGCGGTCGAAATCACTCCGATGTTCAAAGTTGACGGCATCGCGTATCTGTTCAACATTTTGTTTTTACTCGCAGCACTCGTGGTCGCGTTCTTAGGGAGCGAATTTCTAAATCGGCGAATTCGTTTCAAGGAAGAGTTCTATTTACTGTTACTTTGTGCCACTCTCGGGAGTTTAGTCTTACCAGCAGCAGTACATTTTGCCTCACTCATTCTGGGTTTAGAGATCGTTGGCATTTCGCTCTATGCCATGATTGCGTACCCAGAAAAAGCTCGTCCTCCGCTGGAAGCCGGTTTGAAGTATTTAGTACTCTCGGGTGTAGGATCGACAGCGATACTGTTTGGGATGGCGATGATCTATGCAGGCTCTGGTTCAATGGAGTTTGCGAATTCGCTACCGTCGGACGGAAGCATAGAAGGGCAATATTTCTACCTGATTGGTAATGCTTTCTTTTGGAGCGGAATCGCCTTCAAACTCTCACTCGTGCCGTTCCATATTTGGACTCCGGACGTTTATCACGGCGCGCCCTCAATAGTCACGGGTTTTCTAGCGACGGTGTCTAAAGGTGCCGTATTTGCGGTTGTTTTTCGATATGCTATCGAAGGCAATGTACTTGACTCCGGGAACGTGCAATTTGCACTTTCTGTAATTGCTTGTATTTCGATGGTGATTGGTAATCTACTTGCATTGTTACAGACCAACTTGAAGCGGTTGTTGGCGTATTCGTCCATTGCACACATGGGATACTTACTTATCGCATTGTTAGTAGTCGAGTCGAATAGTGCCCTAGGATACGAAACGGTGATCCTGTATCTCGTGGGTTACTTTCTTATGACGTTGGCCGCGTTCGGAGTGGTTTCCGTGTTGTCGATGAATCAGGAACAAGAACTGGATACGATTGATAGCGTTAGTGGTTTATTGTGGAGACAACCCATCGCCGGAGCGGTGCTTATTGTTTCTGCGATATCTCTTGCCGGTATACCTCTAACGATTGGCTTTGTCGCTAAGTTTTATGTATTCGCCGCCGGGATCGATGGTAGTATGTGGACGTTGATTGGAGCTTTGGTGGTGGGAAGTGCGATTGGTATCTACTACTATCTGCGGATCGTATTCGCGGCAATCAAGAGACCTCCAGATGATGCGGGGGCGATGACCGGGTTGCCTTGGACTGGTTTGGGAATACTCACTTTTCTGGGCTTATGTATGCTGGTGTTTGGAATCTATCCCACTAATTTGATTGATTTAATTCAAAATGTTGTT
>VXLL01000024.1 GCA_009841615.1 Gammaproteobacteria bacterium
GGCGTACCAATGGATGAGGAAACCAACACCAGTGATCACGCTGACCATAACCAATGAAAGTTCGTCCACAAAGAGTCTGAACGATACGTTGAATTCACCTACAAACATCCACGTCCACGATGAGGAAATGAAGGAAGTGGAATCGGACGATATAAACTGCCATGCGACGTATCCGGTCAGTAGCGCGGCTAAGCCGACACTACCTGCTCCAATGCTCGACACCACTGACCGTGGAAGACGACCCTCTGTGAGAAACAATATCAAAAAGCCGGCGAGCGGCAATGCGGGTATAGCCCAGAGTAAATGCATTATCCGTTTAACTCTTCCGCTCGATCAATGTCAAGGGTTTCAAACCGTCTTGCAAGCTGCACGACAAGACCCAAAGCAACTGCTACTTCGGCCGCTGCTAACGCGAGAATGAACATGAACATGATCTGTCCGTCAGGTTCGGCCCACCGAGCTCCTGCGGCAACGAATGCTAGACCGCATGCATTCATCATGATCTCGAGAGATAGCAACATGAAAATGATGTTTCTACGAACAAGTACGCCGAACGCACCGATCAAGAACAGAATGATAGCAAGAAAAAATACGTGCTCTAGCGGAATACTGATGGCGGTTGTCATGTCAATCTTCTCGCCGCTCTTCCAAATATCTTCGTCCTAGATGGAACGCACCGACTAGTGCTGCTAACAGTAATACACCAGCTAGCTCGACACCCAAGAGATATTTGTGAAACAACGTGATTCCGACTGCTTTTGGCGGTACGACGTGACCTTGAATCGTCGCGCTATTTTCGGTTTGTAAAACGGTGTACCCAAAAACAATGAAAAGAACCCCTGACAGAATCGCGGGGAGTACCCACATACCGGGTCGGAGCCACTGACTTTCACGGGCAACGGACGATCGACCGAGGTTCAACATCATGACGACGAACAAGAACAACACTACGATTGCACCGGCATATATGACAATTTCAAGTGCAGCCGCAAACGGTGCTCCAAGTAGGAAGAAAATCACCGCGATCGACAGCAGGGTCACCACTAGGTAAATGAGTGCGTGCGATGCGTTCTTTCGAGTCACTGCCATAATCGCGGTCGTAATCGCGACTGCTGCAGAGACATAAAACAGTAATGAACTCAAACTCATGAATTCGCGACCCAATGCATACTAAGGCAGGAGACTCCGTACGTCTTCCGGTTTGTTCTCGTTTTGCGCTTCTCCTTTGTCTTTTCCGTCTATAGTCTTCCCGGCTACATGCCAAAAGCTGTAGTCTGGATATTTCCCGGTACCGTCAATCAACAAGTGCTCTTTCTCGTAGACCATGTTGTTGCGATCAAACTCGCACAATTCAAAGTCTGGTGTGAGCTGTATCGCATACGTGGGACATGCTTCTTCGCACATTCCACACATGATGCAACGAGAAAAATTGATTCGGAAAAACTCGGGATACCAACGTCCATCATCTTTCTTCTCGGTTTTCTGCAACGCAATGCAGTCGACCGGGCACGCGACAGCGCAGAGATTGCAGGCAACACAACGTTCTTCTCCATCTGGGTCGCGCGTCAAGATGATGCGTCCACGGTAGCGCGGTGCTTGATAGGGCATTTCTTCCGGATATTGCACCGTTTCATTGCGCTTGAACAAGTGCACAAAGACGGTCCAAAGTGTTTTAATTTGACTTAGCATGTCTCATCTCTATTGCATCCCAAGCAAGATCGCTCCGGTTACCAAGATGTTGAGCAGCGACAGTGGCAACAGAATCTTCCATCCCAAAGACATTAGCTGATCGTATCGCGGGCGTGGGATCGCGGCACGCAGCAGTATGAAAAAATTGATCACGATCAGCACTTTCAATCCGTACCACACAATGCCCGACAATAATTCGCTCGGCAAAAATTTCGGTCCCAACCATCCACCGAAGAACAAGACCACTATGAGCGCGGATATCAAAATTAAAGATAAGTACTCTGCAGCCATAATCAACGCAAACTTCATCCCCGAATACTCGGTATGAAAACCTGCCGTAAGTTCGTGTTCTGCTTCGGGAAGGTCGAAAGGCAAGCGATGAGACTCAGCTAGACCAGCGATTAAAAAGATTACAAGTCCCACGCATTGTGGAATGCAGAACCACATGTCTTCTTGCGCATGTACGACATCGTTCAGACTAAACGACCCAGTCAACATGACCACGCCAAGCAGCGACAGGCCCATGAACACTTCATAGGTAACCATTTGTGCCGCGGAGCGTAATCCACCGAGGAGAGAGTACTTGTTATTACTAGCCAGGCCGGCGAGGAGTACTCCATAGACCGCTAGCGATGACATCGCGAGAATCCAGAGGATCGCAATGTTTGAATCGGCTATGATCAGTCCTGGACCTAGTGGCAGCACCGCGTATGCCATGAGCATTGCTCCAGCGACGATGATCGGCGCGAGAATGAAGAGCACGCGGTCGCCGAATGGTGGTACCCAATCGTCTTTTGTGATCAACTTAATCGCGTCTGCGAGCGACTGCAAGATTCCAAACCATCCAACACGATTGGGACCTAAGCGGTCCTGAAAGAATCCTAGCAGCCGACGTTCCCACCACACCAATATAAGTGCGCCGCCCAACGCACCTCCTATCAACGGGAGGATGAGCACATAGGACCAGTTGATGTTTTCGAAGAACATTAGCCTTTCGCGATCACCTCTGGACTGGCATTGGAACGAGCAACAAATTCTGGATCTACCGACAAGTGACCTCGATCAATTTCTCTCGCAGGATTTTCGACCAGACCTCGAGGTAATCCAATCAGTCCACTAGGCAAACGAGAATCGATCTGAACTTCCAAACTCTCCGTGATTCCGTCAACGCGTAATCCCATGCCAGGATTAACTTTTAACATGGTTGCGTCTTGTTGGCTCAGTAGCACAAATGGTACCGGAACTCGAGCTCGAATCGGCCAGGATTGGTTCGACATCTCATCCGATCCAAAAACTAAATGAAGTGGAATTACTTCAAAGCTACCGTCTTGTCTAAACGTACCTTCGGTGCTAACGTCAAAGTATTGAAGCTGAGCCCCATTTGTTTCGATAAGTCTTAATCCTGGGTCGCCTCCGGCAAGCTTGCCAGCTACTTCCTGCTGGAACTTGAAAACCGACTGGTTGGAATTCCATCCGGGCGACCAAACGTACGGGATTGTGGCACCATTTTGATCTCCTGGATTCTGTCCCTCCATCGAATACGAGAACGGTGTGTCAGTATCAACTTTCGCTTTGGGTTCGTGTATATTGACTTGGGCATTCATCGCGGTGCGACCACTGTAGCGGTGCGACTGACGTGGGATTCGCGAGGCGGTATCAATTCGATAATCGGAACTTGGTGCAATATCCCTAAGTTGCGAATAGGTGTTTTCGGCACACTGTTCTAGTAAGTTCGCGAAGGAATCCCATTTTGATCCACTTCCTTGGGTTTCAGCCAAGCGACTCAGCCAAGACCACGCTGGCAAAATCTCATCCTGTGGTTCAAATACTTGATAGAAACGTTGGGCGCGCGTTTCGTAGTTAACAAAGGACCCTGTTTGTTCCGCATAGGTTGCGGCTGGAAAAACTACACTCGCTTGTTCGGCGGTCCGGTTTTCCATAGTATCAAGTACTACAAAATTCCCAGGACTAAGTGCGCTATCCACACTCTCGGCAGATGCGCGGAAATACAAATTGTTCTCTAAAACAATCGCACCCTGCCCTTCTGCCATTCTTTGCATCGCAGTTGAAAGCGACAGTCCACCTTCGAGAAGCGCGACTCCAATGCTGTTGACTTCGGGGGCAACAAAGAGAAGCGAACTCGTTTGATCGTGCTCTTGTAGGGCACAACAGATATTCGCAGCGACTTGTACCAACTCGATGCTTTGAAGACTCGAGCCGGTAATGATCAACGGTGCTTTAGCAGTGCGTAACGCTTCAGCTACCCGTCCGGTAAAATCATCCGAATTCGCCGTAGGTGAACGAAGCTTAGTACAAATCGAATTACCGAGCGCAACCAGCTCAAAGACCGAGCCGCTGGTGGCTTGGGTGGCGATATCGTCTAAGCGCGTAACCGCCGGAGTAGCGATAAACAACGCGCTTTTTTCACTCTGTGCATGACCCCGCACGCCCGCATCCTGCCATGTTGGAATATGAGCGTCCGTCGCCATTTCAAACGACTTTGTTCGCACTGCCTGACGAACTGATAGAGCGGTGCGGGCGGCTGTATTCGCAATGTCTTCACCAAGAACAAGGATCGCATCTGCTTCTTCTACCTGCTTTAACGACGGTACATCAATGCCCTGACGACCCATTACATCAAGCGCGACCTTGATGACTTCCAGCTCGGTGTCGTTTATTCCCGTACAGAAATTTTCCGTTCCGACCAATTCGCGCAGTGCGAAGTTGTTTTCGAAGCTCGCGCGCGGCGAACCAATCCCGATTGTTCCATCCCCTAGAGTTGTACCAGCCACCTTGATCGCGTTTGAGGCATCTCCAAATTCGTACTCACCGTCCCGTGTTCGTACGCCTGCATGTCTAATTCGTTTCTCATGATTAACAAAATGTGAGCCAAAACGGCCGCGATCGCAGAGAAAATATCCGTTCAATTCGCCGTGATATCGGTTCGTAATCCGTTTTAAGTCTCCATAGCGCTCTGCTGGGAAAACATTGCATCCAACGGCACAACCAACACAGACCGAGGGAGCCGACTGCAGATCCCATTTTCGAGAGTAAGACTGTGCAAAGGGTTTGTCGGTAAATACTCCGGTAGGACATACTTCGACCAAGTTTCCGGCAAATTCACTTTCAAGTGTGCCGTCTTCGAACCTACCAAAGTACATCCGACCCCGAGAACCGAACGCTGCTAGATCCGTACCACCTGCATATTCGTCGTAGAACCTTACACAACGGTAACAAGTGATACAGCGGTTCATTTCATGCCCGATAAACGGTCCCAGATTTTGGTTTTCCCATGTGCGTTTCGTACCTCGGTACCGTCGCATAGAGTGACCAGTCATCACTGTCATATCTTGTAAATGACACTCTCCACCTTCCTCGCACACGGGGCAGTCATGAGGATGGTTTTCCATTAACCACTCGATGACCGTACTACGGAAATCCTTTGCAAGAGGGGCTTCCAGGGAAATGCGCATGCCATCGGTGACCGAAGTCATACAAGCCATGCCAATTCGCCCACGGGTATCGTCTTCGTCCGCGTAAGTAATAATCGCGCACTGCCGACAAGCTCCGATTGATCCCATCGAAGGATGCCAACAGAAATAGGGTAAATCCAAGTGTTGCGAAAGTATCGATTCCAAAAGGTTTTCACCCGCCTTCGCTTCGTACGGTTTGCCGTCGATGTGAATTGTCGCCACGGTCGATCTATTCCTGGTTATCCAACATCTAAATCAATTTTCTCGGTACGGACAACTCTTGTGCTCAATGTGATGTTCAAAGTCGTCGCGGAAATATTTCAACGCTGATTGCAACGGTTCTATGGCACCGGTTGCATGCAAGCAAAACGTGTTGCCAGGAGCTCCGATATAACGTGCGTTTTGGTCTAACAGTTCAAGGTCTCCGTCCTTGCCGTTGCCGTTCTCTATGTCCGCTAGCAACTCCTCAACCCACGGCAAACCTTCTCGACAGGGAGTACAAAAACCACAGGACTCCTGCGCAAAAAAGTGTTGTAGATTTCGCGCCATGTCCACAGGGCAAATCGAATCATCCATCAAAATCATCGTACCCGTACCCATTCGACTCCCAGCATCTTGAATCGTCTTGTAATCCATGGGTAAATCAAAGTGTTCCTCGACTAGATAGTCAGTAGAAGCGCCCCCAGGTAGTATTCCGCGTAGCTTGTAACCGTCTCGCATTCCACCCGCATGAACGTCAACCAATTCACGGATAGGCGTACCCATCGGTAATTCCCACAGCCCTGGCTTGTTCACTCGACCGGAAATACCATAAATTTTTGTGCCCGAATCTTCAGTCAACCCTAGATCGTGGTACCATTGAGCACCGTTCCGGATGATCGCTGGTACATTGCACAACGTTTCGACGTTATTAACGATCGTCGGACGACCCCAAGCTCCGCTAGCGGGAGGGAATGGTGGTTTGTAACGTGGCTGTCCCCTCTTACCTTCCAAAGCGTTCAGTAACGCGGTTTCTTCACCGCATATGTACCGGCCGCCAGATAAATGGATGCGTAGGTCTAGGTTGAAGTCGGATCCGAAAATCGACCGTCCCAAATAGTTTTTCTCCCCTGCTTCGGCGATTGCTCGCGCTAGTTGACGATTTGGCTCGTGATACTCACCACGTAAGAAGACATACGCTTTTTCGGCACCGATAGCATAAGCTCCCAATATCATCCCCTCAATCAGTGAGTGTGGATTGAATTCGATGAGATAGCGATCCTTGAATGTTCCGGGCTCCATCTCGTCCCCATTACAGACAAGGTATTTGTAGCCTGGTGTTTGTGGTTCGCCCTTAGCGAAGCCCCACTTGACTCCCGTTGGAAAACCGGCACCGCCTCGGCCCCGCAGATTTGCTTCTCGGACGAGATCAATCACATCGCTAGGGGTCATTTGCTTCAGAGCTCTATGTGCCGCAGTGTAGCCCCCGCCGGCTTCGTAATCTGAAAGCGAAACCAGGCCTCCGACTTCCTGCACTCGGCCGATTAAGGGTTTTGTGTCCTGAAGTGACACTCAGCTATACCTCGAAAAAATCTCTGTGAGTTCGTCTTCCTTCACGGGTCCGAACAAATCTTCGTTAATAAGCATGGTTGGAGCTCGATCACACGCGCCTAGACACACTATGGGTAGAAGGGTAAAGCAGTCGTCCGGAGTCGTTTCTCCAAATTTGATCCCCAGCTGGTCTTGCACTTTCACCGCAAAGCTATCTGCACCCATTACGTAGCAAGAAACACTATCGCAAACCATCACTACATTGCGACCGACTGGTTGTCGATGAATTAAGTTGTAAAACGTTGCGATTCCGTCGAGTGTCGCCGCGGACATATCGAGAAATCTCGCGATCGCACGCAAACTTTCGTCAGATATCCAACCTCTGTGTTTTTGGACGATCATCAACGCGTCGATAGCTGCCGATTCTCGATCGGGTAGATGTGCGATTTCAGCCTCGATTTCATACCGTTCTTCGTCGGTTAACGGCGAGATCAGTTCAACTGTGCTCATCGGTCTACATCCGCCATCACGAAATCAATACTAGCTATGATTGCGATCAAATCCGGTACCATAAATCCGTTGCTAATAAACGGTATCTGCTGTAACGCAGGAAAAGAGGGGGTTCTGACGCGCGAACGGTAAGCCATAGTTCCACCATCCGATATGGAGTAGAAGCTTGTCCAACCCTTGGTCGCTTCGACCAACGTCGTGGACTCCGTCGGTGGGATCACTGGTCCCCAACTCACATTAAGGAAGTGATGAATGAGCGTTTCGATGTGTTGCATCGTAAACTCTTTGGACGGTGGAGTCGTCATTGGATGGTCAGCTTTATACGGACCCTCAGGCATGTTGTCTGCACACTGTCGAATGATGCGCAGGCTTTGACGAATTTCCTCTACTCGAACAACGCAGCGGTCATAGCAATCACCATTGGCAGCTGTGGGAATCTCAAAGTCAAACTGATCGTATGAACTATAAGGACGGTTTTTGCGAAGGTCCCAATCATGTCCAGTCGCGCGTAAGGACGGTCCCGTGATTCCCCAGTCCAGACCCTCTGCTGTGTTGTAGGCACCAATACCCACCGTACGATTCTTTAGGATCTTGTTTTGTAATGCCATTGTGTCGTAGTGGTCCATTCGTGCAGGCATGTAATCACAAAAGTCAGTAACCATCTCGTACCAGCCATCGGGAAGATCATCACAAACTCCACCAATCCGGAACCAACTTGGGTGCATACGGCCGCCGGTGATCGCCTCAACAATGGAAAACAGACGTTCCCGGTCAGCGAACATATAAAACACGGGCGACATCTGACCCACATCCTGTGCAAAAGTGCCGTAGAACAACAAATGGCTCGCTATACGAAACATCTCGGAGACCATTACCCGAATCACTTGGGCTCGAGGTGGCACCTCTATGCCCGCCATTTTTTCGACGTTCATGACATACGGGAAGTTATTCATGACACCGCCGAGGTAATCAATTCGATCGGTATAGGGAATGTACGTGTGCCAAGACTGTCGTTCAGCCATCTTCTCTTGACCGCGGTGATGGTAGCCGATGTCTGGTACTGCCTGAACTATTACCTCACCGTCTAACTGAAGTGCTATGCGAAAAACACCGTGTACGCTTGGATGGTTAGGTCCAAGATTTAGGAACATGAAGTCTGTGTGTTTCGTGGACCTACTCATACCCCACTCTTCCGGTACAAACCGTAGTGCCTCTTGTTGCGCATCCTGAACTTCGTCTGGTAGTGAAAAGGGATCCATCTCGGTTGCGCGCGCTGGATGTTCTTTACGAAGTGGATGTCCCTCCCACAGTGGCGGTGTCAATATGCGTCGCAAGTTGGGGTGGCCTTCGAAGTGAATGCCGAACATGTCGAATGCTTCACGTTCATACCAATTCGCCACAGGATAGATTGACTCCACGCTCGCTAGTGTTGAGTCTTCATCTCGCAAGGGTACTTTGATGCGGAGATCCTGATCTGAGGACAACGACATCAAGTGGTAAAACACCGTAAAGTCAGAGGGAGGTTGGTCTGCGCGAAACTTACGGTGCCGCTCGTCGATTGCTGACAAGTCGAACATCAGTTCAAAACAGTCTTGCGCGTCGTGTTTCAGATATTGAAGGACTTCTGTGACTTGGTCGCGCACGATCCATACATTAGGAATTCCGTCCACAGTTTCTTGATATTGGCACTGGTCGCCAAAGCGATCACTCAGCTCACGTACAACATTTGGAGCGTCGACCAATGCGGTACTTTCCGTGGCTAGTTCAGCGGTCACTTCGCTCGCTTTTTCCCAAGTAGGTCTTTGGACAACGGTGCAGTACCGACGGTATTCGGTTCGGCAAGCTCTCGAGTTCTCATGCGCTCGGGCGTGTGTATATCACGCTGACTTGGTTCGTATTTTGCCGCTTCCCCTCGTTCTGTGACAACCCAAGACAACGGGCGGCGCGTGTTCTTGACTGACTCCTGCAGCAGGTTCAATCCCTGCATAAAAGCTTCGGGGCGAGGCGGACAACCTGGGACGTAGACGTCAACAGGCAAGAACTTATCAACACCCTGCACCACACTATAGATATCAAACATACCACCTGAATTCGCGCAAGATCCCATGGAAATCACCCAGCGTGGTTCCAACAACTGTTCGTATAGATGCTGCAACACCGGAGCCATTTTTCGAAACACAGTCCCCGATACCACAATCAAGTCTGATTGTCTCGGGGTGGCACGAATAACCTCTGCGCCAAAACGTGAAATGTCGTGGCGCGACGTAAACCCGGTAGCCATTTCGACGTAACAGCAAGACAGGCCAAAATTGAACGGCCAAATTGAATTTGAACGCGCCCAAGCAACCAAGTCCTCAAGGCGCGCAGTTAAGAAACTTTTCGACGCTTCTTCTTCGTATACCTCGTCAGACTGAGTCATCAACTCGTCCGGGGAGGTTTTAACTAATCGCCAGCGCATTAAGACAAAGGTCTCCGCGAATATGCCTCGGGCATCGTATGTCGCGATTTAATACCCCAGTCTAAAGCACCGGTGCGCCACTCATACGCAAGTGCGATCAAGAGCATGACAATAAACACAGCAATCGCGATGTAGCCCTCCCATCCTACTTCCCAGAAAGCTATTGCCCACGCGACGATAAAAATCGTCTCTAAGTCAAATATCACGAAGAAAATTGCGACGAGATAAAACTCGATCGACAAACGCATATTCTCTGCGTCACCGACTGGTACGATCCCGGATTCGTAAGGAATATCCTGGGCGCGACCATGCCTCGCTTTTGCACCAACAAACCAAGAAAACAGTAGCGTTACAGAGAGAATTACTATTACGGCTAGTGTGTACAGAAGAAATGGTAATATTTCAACGCTTTCAACGTTCATGGTAGTTTAGCACCGTGTAATAGAGTGAAAACAGCCAAACAGATTGAGTGAACTTGCACTTATGGAAGAGGTCAGCAGTGCGTGCACAGAACGGCAGGAACACTCATGAGATGTGTTCGACACAGCACAGCAATTATTTTTCGACTGTTAGGAATGCAACTTAGAAAAAATGGAAAGTCCACCCTCGTGAACTGCCGAGGTATTTTAATGAGTCATCACAACTTAGCGTGTATTAAATATCAAACTCAACCTTATTTACGAATTTCGTATACTTTGTTTGCATCGAAGCATACAGCGACTTAAATTTCCATGTTATAGTCGCAACGATACCCTTAACCATGAGCACCGACAACGCAGTTTCCTTCTATCAAAAAATATCTAGTTCTCGCCCAGAGTTGGTGCGGTCAGTTGCTGCTTTGTTAGGACTGAATGCAGTAATACTACTGGGCTGGTGGGTTGTGTTTCCGTCTGATGTCAAGAGTAATGGAGCACAACTGTTTTTCATTCTATTATGGGGAGCTATTGCATATGCAATCTATCGCGGGCATAGCTGGGTGCGATATGCAATCGCGGTCGTCGTCGTCGCGGGGTTCGTTGAAATCATCAATGCCCACGCTCCTAGTGAACTAATTAAGACTCTCAGCTGGGACGAAAGAGTTACTAAGTTAATCGGAGTCGTTGCTGTAGTGCTACTGTTTTATCCAAGTTCGCACCGTTGGTACAAGTTCGTTAAAGAAACGCGAAAACAGTATGAAACAGCCCAAAAAACCGCACCAAAACCGTAAGACCTCAACATCACCCATCCCGAGGTCAAATTGAAGCTGGGTAACACTTATAGCTTAGTTCTCGTCTTTGCGTGCGCCGCGGTAACTCCTTTGTTGGTCATGGGTGTATTTTCTTTCATCCCCTCGACTTGGACAGAGAACGCATGGAATCTAGGTATAGTGTTTTTTGTTCTCTATCTTTTAGTAGTAGGAGCGTTCACCTTTTTGTGCTTTCGGTTAGCTCAGACGTTTGGACTTCATCAAATCCTCATATTTTCGATCACCGCATTGATAGTGGTCCGTGGAAAGCAACTACTGGTGTCTTCAACAGACCTTCACGAAATCATTGAAGCAGGAACGCTATTTAGTGCTTGTTTGCTCATTTTTTGTCTAACTCTGTTGATGCAACGAAGAAAAAGGGAATAATCACACGCTAAGGAGATAAAGATCTATGAAGTACTTCTCAGGTAAACAACTCGGTGCAGTTTTGTTGTTGGCGATATTTGGTTGGATGGTTCACAGCCAAGAAAACAACGATGTAGAAGTTGTCGAAAACGTCATTTACGGACACAAGGCGGGAATGGCACTCATTTACGATGTTTTCAAACCTGCTGAACCAAATGGTACTGCGATCATTTTTATGGTTAGTTATGGTTGGTGGTCTGAGCGGGAATCGCCAGAGGTACACCAAGAAATGTTTCAAGATTACTTAGATCGCAATCTTACTGTCTTTGCCGTGTATCACGGCAGTGCTCCGGAGTTTAAAGTTCCTGATGCCGTGTCAGATGTACGTCGTGCAGTGCGACACATCAGA
The DNA here is from genome assembly GCA_009841615.1 of Gammaproteobacteria bacterium. Taxonomy (GTDB): domain Bacteria; phylum Pseudomonadota; class Gammaproteobacteria; order Pseudomonadales; family Azotimanducaceae; genus Bin55. The sequence continues at coordinate 11,661 of VXLL01000024.1, forward strand.
GCGCACGCAGAAGATCATGGCGTAGACGATAAGAAATTTGTAACTTGGGGCTACAGTGCTGGAGGACATCTGAGTTTAATGCTAGCTCTAGACAGCGACTCTGGCAAAGAGAGCTCGCTTGATCCCATAGAAAGAGTCTCCAATCGAGTCGCGGCGGCGTTGGCAATTTTTCCACCCGTTGATCTCACTGAACATGTTGGACCGGACGGGGACGCTGATGTTTTTCCCGCTTTGGACTTTGAAGTAGAACTTGTTGAGAGTGTGTCGCCAATATTCAAAGTATCAAAAGACGATCCACCGATCTTGTTGGTCCACGGCGATGACGATGGGATCGTAGATATTGAACATAGCGAACGCATGCGCGACGCCTTGAAAAAAGTGGGGGTACCTGTTCACCTCGAGGTCATCGAAGGAGCAGGACATGGTTTTTACGAAGACGCCTATGACGAACAATATCAAAAGGCAGTCTTCAAATTTTTAGAAGATCATGAATTCGTTCAGAAGAAATAAGGTGAATTTACCTTATTTGAACGAGTAGGAAAAAACTTTATCGTCCAATCCGGTGAAGCTGGGTGTTGTGTTCAGATTAGTCGGAGTCGACGTGTGTCATTCGTAAGGTCACAGGAAATTGTTCAGATTTCCGAGATAGCGAAGCTAGTTCAAAACTAACGAAGGATTGAAACTCCTTTAGAAATCTCCAAAACAAATTTCTGGAGTAAACAGTCCTTGCCAGCGATCCCACGTAATGGGTCGCTTGGTTTTTGATAGTACATGTTTACCACGATTTTAGCCAACGTACTTTGTTTGAATCACCTCTGTGAGGATGTACGCACAACCATTTGTTATAATAGGAGTTTACTGGCCTAAACGGCCTGTTTCTCTGTAATTTAACACACGAATATGCAATCCCAATTACGCGATTCTATATCTGTCTCAAACGAAAACCAAACAACCGAAACATCTAAGGAAATTTGTCAAGAACGTCACGACTCTTGGCTTCACAAATTTCTTAAGCGATTTAGTGGTAAAACAATTTACGTTTATGACAAACAGTACCTAACCCGGTATTACCTATTGGGGGACGGTAGCGGCAAATCGTTTGAAATCTATGTACACCACATGCATGCCACAGACAGCTTCAGATGGTTGCACAATCACCCCTGGAAGTGGTTTTTTTCCTTTGTTTTCTCGGGTTCTTATATTCAAGACACCTATGATCGGAATACCAACAAGTTTGGGAAACAACACATTCGATGGTTCAATGTGTTTCGTGGGTTAAATCGATACCACTCGATTCGTGAACTGCCTCGCGGGTCTGCATGGACTCTAGTCCTCGCGCCGCCAAAATTAAGGGATTACAATTGGGGGTACTGGAACGACGAAACCAACCAACACGTTGAAGACAACGATATTGGACACGAGTCGGCTCATATTGAAATCTTTGGGAACAAACAACTAAAGGACTAGTGAGTGTCAGTCGGCATTCTCGAGAGACTTAGACTCGGTAGCACTGTCCTCATGAGCCGCGCTTGCAAAACTAAAGTTCCCCTCCGCAACATCTACCACGATCGTACTTTGGAGAGGAAAGTCTCCTGCCAGAATTTTCTTGGCTAACGGATTTTCCAAGTACTGTTGAATCGCTCTCTTAAGCGGACGCGCGCCATACACTGGGTCATAACCAGCCTTGCTCAGTAGATCAAGTGCTGCTTGGCGAATATTAAGATCGAAACCCTGCAGTTGGAATCGGGACCGCAAATACTCAACTTGAATGGTAGCGATAGAACGGATGTGATCTGCATTCAAAGAGTGGAATACTACGGTTTCGTCGATTCGATTGACAAATTCCGGTCGAAAGTGTTGAGTCACGATTTCCATAACTCGTTCTCGCATCTGAACATAAGGTACATCGGCGGTTGTCTCGAAGACATCTGAGCCAAGATTGGAGGTCATAACGACTACGGTATTCCGAAAATCTACCGTTCTCCCCTGACCATCGGTCAGCCGTCCATCCTCTAAAACTTGCAGTAGGATGTTGAATACATCTGGGTGCGCTTTTTCTATCTCATCCAATAACAATACCGAATACGGTTTTCGTCGTACTTTTTCGGTGAGATGTCCACCTTCATCATAACCGACATAACCAGGCGGTGCGCCAATCATCCGCGCGACCGAATGTTTTTCCATGAACTCGGACATGTCTAAGCGTACGAGCGCGGTTTCAGAGTCAAACAAAAATTCTGCTAGAGCTTTACACAGTTCGGTCTTACCAACTCCTGTCGGTCCCAAAAACAGAAACGAACCATTGGGTCGGTTTTCTTCAGCGAGACCAGCTCGACTGCGTCGAATTGCATTAGCTACGACACTTACAGCTTCGTTTTGACCAACTACGCGACGGTGTAACACCTCTTCCAAGCGAAGTAGTTTTTCTTTTTCGCTTTCTAACATTCGCGCGACCGGAATACCAGTCCAAGCGGAAACTACTTCTGCAATCTCGCCCTCAGTTACCTTCGTTCGCAACAGTTTAAAGCTGTCATTTTGACCCCGAGGCTCAACCGACACTTGAGCAGCTTTCTCCAATTCTGGAATCTTACCATATCGGAGTTCCGACATCCGCGCGAGATCACCACGACGCTCAGCGGCTTCATATTCCAACCGCGCGGCTTCAAGTTGTTCTTTGACTTGGTGCGTGCTCGACACGATTTCTTTTTCAGCTTGCAGCACCCGACTCAGTTCATCGAGTTCCTTTTCCGCAATTTCGATTGACTCATCAAGTTCCGTTAATCGCTTAATCGACGCGTCGTCAGACTCTTTCTTGAGCGATTCCTGTTCCATCTTCATCTGAATCAGCCGTCGATCCAAGCGATCGATCGTTTCAGGTTTGGAATCTATTTCCATGCGTATGCGACTAGCTGCTTCGTCTACTAGATCAATAGCTTTATCAGGCAACTGACGATCCGATATATATCGATGCGAAAGAGTGGCTGCAGCAACCAGTGCAGGATCTGTAATTTCTACGCCATGATGTACCTCGTATCGTTCATTCAATCCCCGCAAAATTGCGATGGTGTCCTCAACAGATGGTTCGTCAAGTTGTACGCGTTGAAAGCGTCTCTCTAACGCGGCGTCTTTTTCAATATATTTCCGATATTCATCCAGTGTTGTTGCCCCTACACATCGTAACTCGCCCCGTGCGAGAGCTGGTTTGAGCATATTTCCGGCATCGATGGAGCCCTCCGAAGCACCAGCACCTACCAATGTGTGCAGTTCGTCGATGAAAAGGATTACTGAACCGTCTTGGTGCGCTAAATCATTAAGGAGTGCTTTCATGCGTTCTTCAAACTCCCCTCGATATTTCGTCCCGGCTACCATTGCCCCGATGTCCAGTGCAAGAACTCGCATGCTTTTCATACTTTCAGGCACAGTCTTGTTCACGATTCGTTGTGCTAATCCTTCAACGACTGCAGTTTTTCCAACACCTGGTTCCCCAATTAGAACTGGATTGTTCTTTGTTCTGCGTTGTAATACTTGAAGAGTTCGACGAATCTCATCGTCTCGACCAATCACGGGGTCAAGCTTTCCATTTTCGGCTCGTTCGGTTAGGTCTATGGTGTACTTTTTCAGCGCGTCGCGCTGTTCCTCGGCACTTGGATCAACAACTTTTGCTCCTTTACGAACACTGTCGATTGCTGATTTGAGTGCTTCTTTTTGAACTCCCCATTTGTAAAGAATGTCAGCTGTTTTATCTTTTACTTCGATGAGTGCTAACAAAAACAATTCACTCGCGATGTATGTATCTTCGTTCTTTTGCGCGAGTTTGTCAGTAGTATTTAGCACACCTGTTAGAGCGCGACTAGGAACTACCTCTCCGCTTCCGCCGGTAACCTTCGGTAAGGACTCCAGGGTCCGTTCTATTTCTTCGTTAATACCCTTTAAATTTCCATCAGCAACCGCTAAGATACTTGGAATTGTTCCGTCTTTTTGCTTGACCATCGCACCTAACACGTGCACGGGTTCCAACACTTGATGATCGTGCTTTAGAGCCAGGCTCTGCGCGTCCTGGAGTGCTTGCTGAAATCCAAGAGTTAGATTGTCAAATCGCATTTTTTTATTTAATTTGTAGTATTGCTATAACCAATAACTAGGGGCATTTTCAGTAATCACAAGGGAGCAGCTTTTGTAAAAAAATAGACGTTCGCTCCACCTAACGAGCGAAATTACATCGCTAAGAAGGTGTTCCACGTGGAACATCCGTACATGGTTATCCCCAGTGTACCGACCTTTCTAATAATGAAACTGCTTCAAAGCAAGGAGTCTATTCCTCAAACAAGAATGAGGGATCCTCCACCATTCTAGAACATGCGTAGTGGAATCGGCAGATTCCCTATAGAGGTCAGTCTCCTCAAATCGGTGACCCTAAGTTTTCTCGTAATATCCCAGTTGGTTTTGGGGGAGAGCATTCTTCGTGATAGTTTTTGCCTCCGTAGTTTTTCAGAGTCGACCTCTCGATCGAACTCCATTAGACTGGTGTCAACGGTGGAAGGACGTTCGCGTGAGCTTCCTAGGTCGTGCCAAGATCAAGTCCGCGAGACCACGTTCCGTCGTGTCGAGAGTCAGTTGTCATGCAGTCGACGGTTCGCTGATCGTCTGCGATTAACCAATTATTAAGGTTTTATGGCACCTAATACGTAAACTCGCAAGGAGCTAAGTCGTTTTGGGCTCAATATCAAGAATGGTCGAAGAACCACCAACAATCTGTACCCGAGTCCCTTTAGGTATCGCGGTGTTAGCACGCACTGACCACCGCGTATCTCCAATCTGTGTGCGAATCTGACCTGGGCTGTCTAGTGCATCTTCCATCACGAACTCAGTTCCTACCATGTTTCCAACTTTATCGTGCAATTCAAGATCCGGTTTAGGATCCGTAGTTCGAAAAAACTTGTAATAAATAAATGTTGCCACAGTTGCTGTAATCGCAAAAGCGACAATCTGGAAGACAGCTCCTAAATCAAATAAGAACGCCACGATTGACATTCCGATACCAGCGACCGCAATTCCTATTAGAAAACCACCAGCCCCCAGTACTTCGGCCACACCAAATACTAGACCCACGCCTAACCAAATGAGTGCCCACATATTGTTCATTGTCGTGATCCTCCTTGCGAAGACTGGTCACTGTTCATATCTTTAACTATGTCGCTGATTCCTGCGATTGAGCCGATCACATTTGCCGCTTCGAGGGGAATCATCATAACTTTATTGTTTGGCGATGCCGCAAGTGCCGCAAGCGCATCAACATACTTCTGTGCAACAAAGTAGTTAATCGCTCGGTTATCGCCTTGCGCAATCGCTTCAGACACCATTCGAGTTGCATTTGCTTCAGCCTCGGCTAGTCTTTCCCGCGCTTCAGCTTCTCGTCTAGCAGCTTCCAGTTCTCCGTCTGCTTCGAGAATTGCTGACTGTTTCTGTCCTTCTGCAACTTGAATTGCGGACTCGCGTTCACCTTCTGCTTCCAGTATCTGAGCGCGCTTCTCTCTCTCAGCTTTCATTTGTCTTGCCATCGCTTGAACCAAATCGTGCGGAGGAGATACATCGCGTATCTCAATACGCGTAACTTTCGTGCCCCACGGATCGGTGGCTTGATCAACTTTTTTCAGTAGTTCTATATTGATGCGATCTCGATTCGATAGGATCTCATCAAGTTCCATTGACCCGAGCACCGCTCGGATATTCGTCATCACAAGATTCTTAGTGGCAAGCTCTAAGTTTGAGATCTGATATGCTGCTTTGGACGCATCTAATACCTGATAAAAACAGATCGCGTCACAGGTAACCAAGGCGTTATCAGAGGAAATCACATCTTGCGCTGGTATGTCAAGGACTTGTTCCATCATGTTGAATTTCCTTCCCACTGCTTCGAGGACCGGAGTAAGAAGGTTCAGCCCTGGTGTAATCGTTCGCGTGAACTTACCAAAGCGTTCTACTGTCCAGTGATAACCTTGAGGTACGATGCGAATAGATCGCAAAATTATTACAAGGGCGAACAGCAGAATTAAGCCGATGACTATAGGGATAGCATATTCCATATCGATGTTCCTACCATTTGATTATTCTAAAAGCAAATTTCGTGCCTAGCATTGTAGCTAACTACCGGTCGGCACTTCGTTAAAGGGGATTCCTTTATCAACACGTACTTCTTGGGGTAATCCTAAAACTCGTTCAGCTAGTATGTTGAGCATGATTTCATCGGTTCCACCGGCGACTCGATATCCGGGCGAATTCAAGAATGTATCAAAGTATCTTGCCTGTTCCGAAGTGGATAACGAGCCTGCCATTTCCAATAAGTCTAACGCAAACGACGCCATGTCTTGAATCTTTGATGCACCGACGAGTTTGCTGATGGAGTGTTCCGGACCGGGAGTCTCGCCGCGTGATAAAGCCGTAAGTGCACGATATCCAGTGTATCGTAAACCACTCTCTTGACAATACCAATTTGCAAGCATACTACGCACATGGGAGTCGTCGATGGCCGGACGATCTTTAATCATCAATTGACTAGCAAGGTCGAAGAGATTCTTAAATACGACTCCCCCACCACCTGTACCCAATGCGGCTCGTTCATTCATCAAAGTTGTGATCGAAACTTGCCATCCCTGCCCCACTTCTCCAAGTCGGTTCCCGTCGGGAATTGTTACGTTTTGGAAGAATACCTCGTTAAAGTTTGATGAACCGGAGATCTGTTTAATCGGCTTCACGTCAATACCGGGCGACTTGACATCTACGAAGAAATATGTCAAACCATCGTGTTTTGGTACGGTTGGATCGGTGCGAACCACAATGATCCCAAAATCACTGTAGTGTGCACCAGAGGTCCAGATTTTCTGTCCGTTTAAAACCCATGTATCACCTTCTCGAACGGCTCTTGAACGAATTCCCGCGAGATCAGAACCCGCTATCGGTTCGCTAAACAATTGACACCAAATGTGTTCTCCTGAAGCTAGCTTAGGTAAATGTTGTCGCTTTTGCTGGTCGGTTCCCCAATGCATCAAAGTCGGTGCGGCCATCCCGATTCCAATGTCAAATATTCCTGTGGGTAGGTCGTATTTCGACTCTTCTTGTTCCCAGATCACGTGTTCAATTGCGGATGCACCGCGACCACCATATTGTTCAGGCCAACGAATGCACGCCCATCCCGCATCAAATTTGCGTCGTTGCCAGAGCTTGCACTGCTGTATCTCAGTCAAACCGTTCAGTTCGTCTTCGGTTGGCACATTCTGTTTCAACCAATCCCTAACTTCTTTACGAAAGCTAGCTTCTGAAGGTGTGTCGTTGAAATCCATAATTTGAATCTACTTCAAAGTTGCCGCTATGCAACCATATTTCGTTGTTCATGTGCCGTGATCAATCGATCTTGCCACCAGTGTTCGCTACCTAAGTTCAGAGCCAAAAATTTTGCTCTCCGGTAATACAGCTGGCAGTCAAACTCCCATGTGAAACCCATTCCACCGTGCGTTTGAATGTTCTCTTTTGTCGCATAGTAATATGCCTGAATAGCACTGACGCGGCAGGTCGCTGCGGCTAGCGGTAAGTCGGCGTGGTCACCAGCGAGAGTCCATGTGCCGTAGTAGCAGTTTGATCGCGCCAAAGTGTGCTTCACGTACATGTTTGCAAGTTTGTATTTGATCGCTTGAAAACTCCCAATGGGACGACCAAAGGCGTAACGAGACTTGGCGTATTCGGTGGCTTGCGCGAGCGTACTCTCCGTCCCACCGACTTGCTCCCAGGCTAATAAAATAGCTGCACGATCCAACACCGCGTTAATCGTCTCCCAACCATGACCATCGGAACCGATTAATTCACAACATGAGTCATTGAATTTGAGCGTAGCGTGCGATCGAGTCGGGTCGATACTATCAACAGTCTTATGGGTGAATTCTTTAGATTCGACGCAACATAGACTCGTGCCGTTACCCTTTTCCGATTGAGCGAGGACTATCACGAAGTCTGCAACGTCACCGTCTGGAACGGCGATTTTTCGTCCAGTTACTTTTCCATCTCGTACGAAGGTCTGGATGTTTTGCGGCGACGGGCGACCAAGGTTTTCAGCGAATGCCAAGGTACCAATGACCTCTCCGTTTGCTAACTTTGGTAACCATCTTTCACGTTGTTCTGGAGAACCATCTCGTAGAATCAGTTCGGATGCTAAATAAATGGAAGAAGAGAACGGGATCGGAGCTAATGCTCGACCAAGTTCTTCGGCGATTACGGCCAGTTCGTAATAACTCAGTCCCAACCCACCGTATTCTTCGGGTATGACGGTCGCCTGCCAACCCAAATCTGCTATTTTTCTCCATAAATCTCTATCAAATGGATCATTCCCTTCTAAAATCTTTCGAACTACGGAGGTTGGACAATGCTGTGTCAAGAACGCACGAGCTTGTTCCCTCAGTAAATCCTGTTCTTTGGAAAACTCGAAGTTCAAGACGCTGTTTTTGAAAATAATTTCAGTAATAAAAAAGAATCAGTGAATTTTAATGTCGTTGATACACATGTAATTGGTGCATGTCAGACTTTGATTATCGAAACATAGGGTTTGTACGCGTGGGTGCAGTTGCCCCAGCCACTCAGCTTGCCGATCCGCTCACGAACGCAGAAAGCCATCTCGAGCATTACCGAGAATTGGTCGATGCCGAGTGTGCGATCGTATTATTCCCAGAGTTGTCGCTGACTGGATACAGTTGTGAAGATCTGTTTTACACAAATGACTTACGCACCCGAACAATAGAGGCAATTTGCTATCTCGCGTCGCAAACCAATGAAGTCGTTCTAGTATTCGGTGCGCCAGCGACATTTGGTTCTTCGAAACAAATCTTGAATTGTGCTATTGTTTGCGCCGAAGGCGAAGTCGTAGGTGTTGTGCCGAAGATCGCAATCCCCAACCACGGCGAGTTTTATGAGCGGCGATGGTTTACTTCCGGCGAGGATATCGAATGGTTTGGTCAACTTGACGGAGAAGAGTTTATTGTCGGTTCAAACCAAACCTTTTCCGTTGGGCGACACGTGAAATTCGGCGTAGAAATCTGCGAGGATCTGTGGGTTCCGAACCCGCCGTCGAACAAGTTAGCTGCTAATGGGGCTGAATTGATCCTCAACCTATCGGCGAGTAACGAATTAGTCACGAAGACATCCTATCGTCGAGATCTTGTGCGCGTCCAGAGTGCCAAGTGTGCGTGTGCTTACGTCATGGCGAGTGCAGGACCACTAGAGTCGTCGAAAGACACCGTGTACGGTGGGCATCTCCTCGCTTTCGAAAACGGAGACTTATTAGACGAAACTACACGGTATTCAGAGTTGTCTAAACAATTAATCGTCGACTGTGACGTTCATCGTGTCGCGTTTGAACGAGCTCGGTCTTCCACTTTCCCTCCCCCCGAATTGGACGAAATGATGGATGTCCCTCTTCGTCCTACCGGTCCATTGACGGATACGGTGCGCAAGGTTGATCCTACACCCTTCGTACCTCACGACGATAATCAATTAAATACGAGGTCGAGTGAGATATTTGACATTCAAGTTCTTGGACTCTCTCGTAGGATGCAAGCTGCTGGGAAAACAAACCTCGTTCTCGGACTGTCAGGTGGAGTCGACTCTACTCTCGCGTTCTTAGTCTGCCTAGAAGTACTGCGAGGCTTGCAACAGACTAACGCAGCGTTGATTGCGGTAACGATGCCAAGTTTTGGTACATCCAATCATACTTTAACTTCGGTGCGAGAACTTGCGGCCGCGACAAAGACCGAACTCAAGGAATTAGACATTAAAGATGCCGTAGAAGCACACCTCCAGCTTATTGAACACGATGGCTCTCGAGATATCACATTCGAAAATGCGCAAGCTAGAGAACGCACCAAAGTTCTCTTCAATCTCGCAAACATGCATGACGGTCTTGTAGTGGGATCCGGTAACATGTCAGAACTTGCTCTCGGATGGTGCACGTTCAACGGTGACCACATGAGTTCTTACAACGTGAATGTTGGGATACCAAAGACTCTGGTACGTTGTCTGGTTAACTGGTACTCTGAGTCGTTTGCTAAGAGCAAATTGCGTTCGGTATTGGTACGAATATTGAACACACCTTCTTCGCCTGAGTTGCTGGAACCAAAAGGGGAAGAAATATCCCAAGAGACCGAGAAAATACTAGGTCCGTATGAAGTTCAAGACTTTTTTCTTTATTACTATATGCGAACCGGAGCGTCCATGCGAAAACTATACGAACTCGCCAAATTAGCCTTTGCTGACAAATACTCACCGCTCGACTTAAAGATGTATTTAACAATTTTCGTCGATCGTTTCTTCAGTTCTCAGTTCAAGCGTACGACGTTACCACCAGGTCCAAAAGTAGGAACCATTAGTCTTTCTCCTAGAACAGATTGGAGGATGCCAGACGAAATTGATCCAAAACACATTATCGAAGAGGTCAGTCTGTTGTAGGCGTATGAACAGGTTTTTTATATTTTTAGCGGTCGTGCTGCTCTTTGGGAACTCCGTTCAAAGTCAGAGTACTCAACGGCAGTATTGCGGCGACGAAGGTGTATGGCTCCAAGTCCTAGGTTCTGGTGACTTTGATCTCCAAAACAAACGGGCTACGGAAAGCTATATAGTCTGGCTCGACAACGTGGCTAAGCTGTTGATTAATGTAGGCGAAGGGACTGCGACGCGTTTCGACGAGAGTGGTGCGAAATTTAGCGATATCGAAGCGATTCTGCTCACTCAAAACACCATTAACCAGACTGCTGACTTCCCGGGAATGATCGGCAGTTCTGCTCGCGCCTACCGAGATAAAACATTGTGGGTGTTTGGCCCGAAGAGCTCGGAAGAGTACTTTTCAACTTCTGAAATCTTGGAAAAGTTGCTAGGAGAAGACAGTGCTTTTCCTCAACTAGCCCCAGTACTAAAATCGGTTAATACGATGGGATATTCGATGCGTAGTACGGATATACTCGCGATTGGTCGCAAACGTTGGTCGGACTACGGTACCGAGACTTATCAATTGTCTGCAATACCAGTCCACCACGGCGACATACCGACCCTTGCTTGGCGGGTAGACATTGCCGAACACTCGCTTGTATTCGCATTAGCTTTTAGTAATCGAAAAGATACATTGGCAGATTTTGCGAAGGACGCGGACATCATTGTGTTCACTCATGCACTCCCAGTGGGTACAGTGGGACCGAACACCGAAAAGTACCTACTACCTCGAGAGATCGGGAAAATTTCAAAGCGCGCTGATCCTCGCTTTATTGTCTTGGGGGGGCGGAGCTGGCGAACCAAAGGACGAGAAGCACACTCATTGGAAAAAATTCAAGAAGAATTCGAAGGTAAAATACTCCTTCCCGACGACCTCAAGTGTTGGGGACTGCAAAGAACACCTTAGGAGTTTAACTTTGGGAAAAGGCGATATACGCACACGGCGAGGCAAGATTGTTCGCGGAACAAACGGCAACACTCGCCCAAAAAAGAAAAAGCCCGTTCCAATAAAGAAAGACGAAGAGAGCTAGTTTTCTCCTGGGGTATTGGGCACATTTACAAGTGTGCGACTTACTATCTTGCAGGATAATAAGCGCGAGACTCGTCTCGGTGGATTTCTCCGTCCTGAACCAGCTTCGTTAGAGCAACGCTCACGCTCTGGGCTTTGTTGCTTTTGACATCTATCCCCATTTCTTCGCAGATCGCCTTACGTCGAATGCCTGGTTTTGCTTTGACCAGCTTCAATATTTGCACACGACGACTCTCTGACACGTTTCGACTACCGGAGACCGTCCTTTCATATTGCAAAACCGCGACCATTTGTCGATCAAGATCAGCGATCTGCTCCTCAATAGCTCGAATCTGTTGCTCGTATTCTCGCTTCAATCCCAATATTCGACTTTTCTCATCAGCAACATAGTCTGCAAATGTCTTTGCTTCCATCGATGTAATAACCCTCCTCTAATATCGACTAAAAAGTGTTTATGTCTCAACAACACAATATTATCCTAGATTTTAATTGTTTTGTTTTAGAGCCGTGCGTTTCAAGTCTAATTGACACAACGAATTTAGTATAAATATTACTCGATGACGATGAATTTGTTTTTCAATTACATTTACACCAAATACTTACTTTAACTATCCTTAAACGAATATGATGTTGAGAATTATTAAATTCGCGACCAAGGGCATAGAGTTAAACACACATACCTCTGTGCCAGTCGACGGAGTTTCTAAACGTTTGAAACAATATTCACTTACAAAAGCTCTCTTTGGAAAGTCTCAGAGAATAGTAGCTCGCACTCGAAACGAAAATATTAAGATGTATCGTCTGGGGGTTCCGATTCTAATACTCGGTAAACCAGTGCTATATGTGCAGATGACAAAGGATGAAATAGGAACGCAAATTTCGGGAAGATTTACATTTTCGATATTTAGCCGCGTGTTTTTCTGGTTGAGTAACCTTGGTGTTTTGGCAATGTTCGGTATTGGTATTTATCGCATTGTCTCTGCGCAATCAAGAGACGATCCCATTGTATGGTACCTTTACGGCTCTCTTGCGATACTAGTTGCGGGGATGTTAGGCTTTCTAATCTACTCATGGTATAGTTGGACTTGGCAGAATCGTCGCGCCGATATGAGTATGCTCGCCGACAGTCTTAAACTCATTCTGACTTCGATAGTACCGGATTCGAATAACAAGCTTCAATAGTCTGGGGGATCGTCCATCTGGTCCGCTAATTTGAAAGTGATCTCACTCTCGACGTTCTCGGTCGGTACTGCAGTTCCGTCTTTCTTGGCCGGACGAAAGACCCAGGACCGCACATGTTTCAACGCTGCTGCATCAAAAACTTCAGGCGGATTAGATTGGACCACAGTTACATTGGCTACAGTGCCGTCGACTTGAATGTCATAACGAACAGTGACTGTTCCTGTGACTCTAGAATTTTTCGCTTCCTCTGGATACACAAGATCATCCCACGATATCAACGAAAAGGGTTGAGAAGACGAGGATACACAGCCCATCAAAGTCAAGGTGAAGGAGAGACAGAGCACCAAGTAGAGAACAATCAGGCTCGGTTGAGGTGTTAGTCGTGTTCGCACAGTGTTCAAACCTATAGTTTCTGTAGTACTAGGTCACACTTCAATTTTCGAACACGTTTCACTATATGCTAAGATCGTAGTATGTAGTGCATCTTGAATTGTGTCAAATCTCTCTACAAGCATTAACTGTTCTTTTGCTCGATCCATATTTTCACCAACTCGTTCCACTTTAAAGTACTGATTGCCGAGCATGTGATCAGTTAGAAATCGTATTCCTAACATCATACTCATATGTATGGGAGCGAACGCGTAACATTTCGCTTCCGCCTTGGGTATTGGAAACTGCTCAAAAAAGCCAGCGCAAACAGAATTCAACCGTTTTTTAAGTTTATCGTCTTGCTCAATGTCCATCGCGACTGAGCGCACTAGATCTCCGAAGTCCCAAACAGGAGAACCCCACATCAAGGTATCGGTGTCAACAATACGAACCACCTTATCGCTCCTGAGATCAAACAACAGATTGTTGACCTTGCAATCACCGTGAATGATTTGACGTTGACCCGATACAGGTCTTTGATTGAAGGTCTCCCTACACCGATCGATGAGTGATCGATCAGGTTGTTCGTCGTCGTCAAGCCACACTTGTTCGAGTTCATTCAGATAGTACTCGAAATCGTGAAAATTTGGTATCGCTGGTTCCAATGGAACGGTACAGTCTCGTAATCGAAAAAGAAACAGACCGAATGCCTGCCCTGCGGCGTAAACCAATTCATCCGGTAAACTTTGAAAATTTCTTGACCTGTAGTAGACAGAACATCTCCAAACATCTCCATCAGAATCCTCATAACAGTCTTCACCACCTACGGTGGGTAGTAGTCGTGGAACTAAGTCTAGTACATGGTCGTGGACGTTCTTAAAGTTGGTCACGAGTCGTTGCGGATGATCAAACACTTGCTTGTTAATGCGTTGAAGCACGAAGCGATTATCGACACAGAACGTGTCATTTATTAGTCCGTTGCCTAGTCTAGCTTGCGGACCAGAGAGTCCCCACTGTGCTAAGATCGAGTTAGAGATCATTAGCGAAGGCTGTCGCGATAGGGAGAAGGTGTTCCCCAAAAGGACCAGTTAAACTCGGTTCATATGTAGCCTGCCCTAGTGCTACGTCTGCAAGTTTTGCTAGTGCTTCGGATGCTGGTCGGAGTTCTGCTAACTCAGGATATTGTTTGACACAATCGTCGAATACTACTTGTTGGTTTTTCCAACCGATGATCCAGGGAGATAGGTCTTCACCTTTCTTTATTCGTCGTGCGAGAAGGACGGCGGAGAGACTCTCCGCAGGAATTCGATCTACCACGCGATTTAGTGGTGTTTGCTGGTTATAAGGACGCACATATGCACTCTCATCGCGTCCCTCTGCACGTGCTCGAACGCGTTCCATTGAAAGCACCCGGCCATACCATTTAACAGGTTCCAACATTTCAAACAGAGGTTTTAATGCAGTACAAGGATGAACTTGGTGAATGTTCATCACGTCGGGGAGACCCAAATCCGGCAGTCTGTGGAGACTTACACTCAGCCGATCATACATGCTGTCTGCCTCTTCTCTGCCTAGTTCGCTCCAAAACCGTTCCGCGATAGCTGGGGTACGAGTCCAGACACGAGTCAGTAAGAGTTCGTCGGTGACCAATTCCGACCACATACACGCTTCACCGCCCAGTATCTGGCCCGGTTCTTTCTTGCGCAGGATCGGAAATTCACCGAAATCTTGATGCCACCGCACACCGTCCTCAACATGTGCGAGCAAAGGATCGTTTCGGACCGTTGCATCTGCATCCTGCCAATCCGTCGACGACATTTCTGGCGAGTAAAGATAGTGTAGGGCTGCGGGATAATGGAGATCCAAATAGTACGGCGCTGAGATAATCGTTGGGTAACCAGTAGCTAGCGAAATATTTCGGGCACGCAACCCGCGCCAAGCCTGGACCGTCACCGAGGTAGGTAAACACTCGTGCAAGGCTTCGTCCCAGACAATCGCCTTCTTGTTCAACTCGGACAAACGTTCGCACACCGCTATCGTAAATTGAGCTTGAATGTCTCTGGAGTTCGAAAGTTCACGAGCAACAGCCCAGGACTGAACTCTACTGGAATTCTCCCAATAGAAGGGGTCTACTTCGTCGCCACCGACGTGTATGTACTCATCAGGAAATGTTTTCGCTATTTCCTCGAATAGCGTTACCACCGCTTCCATTGTTTTTGGGTTGGACGGATCGAGGCAACCACGATGAGATCCAAACTCCGTTAATTCATCCTCACGCACGTCCCCGAAGCCCCATTCTGGGTGTTTAACTAACCAAGAAGACGTGTGGCCTGGTACATCAAGTTCCGGTACGACTCGTATTCCCAGATCAGCGGCATAAGCAATCAGTTGCTGCAATTCATCCAACGAGTAATTGTCGACTGATACGAGCTCTGGATACACCTCGCTCCCAAAGCGAAAACCTTGGTCGTCCGATAAGTGTAAATGAAGGACGTTCATTTTGAAGTGATGCATGAGATCACAACACTGGAACAGCGTGGGGAGTGAGATGAAATGCCTAGTTACATCGACTAGTAGCCCGCGCCAAGGATGTTTGGGTTCATCAGTGATGGTACAGTCTGGCAGGTGATTACCAAAACCAACTGTTAGCTGCGCTAGTGTACTCAGTGCGGCGAGTGCACCCCACTCTTCTGTTGCGCGTACCGAAATCTTCTCTTCGTTTATACAAAGAACATACTGATAGTTGCTTCGCACATTGGGAACTGAACTCAACTCTTCCTTATCGATTTCGCAACTAAACGAACGATGTCCTAGACTCAGTCGAGAAAACGCGCGACGAACACGTACCGAAGAACAACCGGTTGTAGGTTCGTTTTTCCCTTGATGTTGATGGTTTTCGCCACATACAACATTTTTAGGGAATGGTATTAGTGGTAGAATCGGATCGATCGGAAAAACCGGCTCTTATGTGTTGATGCTCTCTGGATCATATCCCTCGAACTCTTTTGGTCCAAGCGACCGCTTCGACTGTTGCACCTGCAAGTTCTATTCCTTTGTTGAATTGATCTGTATTCGCTCGAGCAACAATTTGTTCTCGATCGGTCGCGGGTATGATTCCATTAATTACGATGACATCGTAATCCAATGATGCTTTGGTTAGACCAAATGAGCAGGAATTCAGAATCATCTCATAGTGTTCTGTCTCGCCTTTCAAGACGATTCCAATACATACGATTGCGACCAATGCGGAATCACTTTCTTTTAACACGCGAACTGCGTACGGAAATTCGTAAGTACCAGGAAGCTCGTGACGTTGGACTACAGCTGCTTGTTGCACCAGAATCTGCTCACACCGATCGGCGATGTTTTTAACATACTCAGCGTGCCACTTTGAAGTGAGTATCGCGACTCGAGCGTCGGGGATGCGTGGTAAACCTTCGGAACTTGAACTGATCAGAGACATTTACAACCAATTACTCTGGTTGAAGTTGCATGACGTAATGGTCAGCGGCAACTTCGCTAAAACCATTACGCATCACAAAATTCCCATGGTTGCGACACCGAGTGTGAACTATACGTCCCCCTCTTGATTCGATGAGTCCTACAGCATGTAGTAGCATCCACCGACCTAATCCTTGATTCCGATACGATTCCGCCACTTGAAGGGATAGTACCGAAAAATTCCATGAGTCGTGTTGTTCAATTTCGTATGCGGCGATGACATCACCATCGTCTTTTGCAATTCTGATCCAATCTAGCTCGCAATCGCTCGAGATGTCGCGGGCAAGTAATTGCGTGGGTCGTTCGTGCCAATGCGGACGAAAAATTGGAAATCGTCTAGGTGCTTGCGGCTCTACACCGCACAGTACAGACATCGTTTCAAGCATTTAACGGTATGCGCCACGCAACCGTACAACTTCTCGCTTGAGTGCTTCTAAATTCACATCCGGTCCCTCTACCGGTGCTGAGAGTGCTACGCCTAGTTTTGACCGTAACTTCCATGAACCCTTAAACAATCCCTCACCTTGATGGGTGAACTTCATTCCCCATAAGCCCTTTAGAGCAGCGGGAACTACTGGAACGGGAGTCTTCTCAAGAATTTTCATTATGCCGCTCTTAAACTCTCCTACTTCTCCGTCCGGTGTTAATCTCCCTTCGGGGAAAATACATAGAAGATCACCTTCTTCAAGAGCTTGTTCTATATCTGCGAAAGCTTTGTCGTATGTTTCAGGATCTACACTCTTTGGGGCGATAGGAATCGTTCGACAAGCTCGGAACAGATAGTTTAGAAACGGCCTGTCATATACATCTTTCGCCATTACAAAACGAATTGGCCGGCGAACTGCACCCGCAAGTACCAATGCATCAATGTAACTTACGTGATTACAAGCGATCAATGCGCCACCTGATTCTGGTACAAGATCGATTCCCTCGTGGTCTACTCGATAACAGGAGTGCGACAGAATCCACACAACGAAACGCATTGTGAATTCGGGAACCTGCAAGAAAATGTACACCGACACACACACATTGAAAATCGACATGAACAGAAATAGCGAAGGAATGTCCCAACTAAATACTTTTAACCAGAGCAACGACCACAGCGCGCCGCAAACAACCACAAATGCGTTCATTACGTTCATTGCGGCGATCACTCGCGCACGCCGATCTACAGGAGTTCGCACCTGCACGAGAGTCTGTAATGGTACGACGTAAATCCCCATGAAAAAGCCTAAGAAAACCATCTCTATTAGTACTCGATAGGAGCTAGGCGTTTGTAAAAACGCAAGCACGGTTCTAGGGTCAGTTTCGGAGACGGAGTTTATGGCAAAAAACAATTCGATGCCGATAACACTAATAAAAAACGCGCCAATCGGTACCAGACCCATTTCTACATGTTTGCGGGACAACTTTTCGCAGGTGAGCGAACCCAACGCAATTGATATGGTAACTACGGATAGTAGAAGCGTTAGCACACTCTTGGAACTGTATAAGTAGTCCTCGGTGAGATTCGGTAACTGAGCCAAGTACACTGCTCCAAGACTCCAGAACCAAGCGACTCCCAAAATTGAACGCATTACCGAACGACGTTCGCTCGCAATCTTTAACAGATCTTTGGTCACGCTGATTGGATTCCATCGGGGTTTTGAGTCCAAATGCGACCGCGCTTTTGGTATAAAGTAAGAAGCGATTAAACCCGCGACTGCGACGAAAATGATGAATACCGCCAGAACAATGGGAACCGCGTATGCCACGTCTTGTTCAGGTTCGGTACCAACCAATTGTGTACCGATAATGGTGCCCAGCAGGATAGCCACAAACGTCCCCATCTGTACAACACCATTACCCCCTACTATCTCCTTACTGTCGAGATGTTGAGGTAAGATCGAGTACTTCAACGGAGCGAAAAAGGCCGACTGCGTACCCAGTAAAAACAAGAGGCCAAGCATAACCAACGGTTGTCCCGACCAAAACGCGAGCGCGACGAGAAACGCGATCACGACCTCTCCATATTTGACGTAGGTAATCAGCCGTGACTTTTCAAAGTAATCGGCCAACGTTCCGGCGGTCGCCGAGAACAGGAAAAAGGGTAAGGACAATAAACCTTGTGCAGCGATTACATAGATGTCTTCGTGTTTTTCGGAGACAAGAACTGTGAACGTGAAGATGGCAACAAGTGCTGCTCTTAACAGGTTGTCGTTAAACGCACCGAGAAACTGCGTCACGAATAAAGGAAGAAATCGCCGGAGCTTAAAGAGCCCGAATTGGGAATTAGCAGACAACGGATTGGTCTTTCAGGGAACCGTGAGTCAAGTCTTGTACTCCAACGTACATAGTGAACCTCGGAAGCCTATACACTTACGTGCAAGTCTCCGTAGAGAGGGAAATTATATTTTTTAACTCGATTCTATAATATGTTTATATGTATATAATTATGAGTCAACTTTTTAAGAAAATTCGGCTCGTTACAATTCCTGTTACCGTTCAGGTAAACGAAGGAATAAACTTCAATTCTCGTAAATTACAATACGTAAGAGTTTTTTCTCACACGGAGAAATCAAATGAAATCATGGGTACAAATTTTTTGCTTGGCTATTGTGGGTATGGTCCTAATGGCAGCGACTGCTTCAGCTCAGAGCAGTTCACGCGGTAACTGGAGATGGCAAGAACCATCTATTACGGACATTCGGGACCGCTCAACTGAAACTTTTAAACTACTAGATGAAGACGAAAATGGATCGATCACCTTAGAAGAGATTGATGTTGAAAGTTTGTCTGAAGAAGAAACAGCTGAGCTGAGCAACGAAGAGCTACGAGCAAGACGTCAACGTTCTTCTTTAGCTTCAAGTATGTTTCTCCGTTGGAACGAAGACATGGATGCATTTGACATTAGCGATACCAATGGCGACGGCTTCATGACACGAGAAGAATTTGAGAACCGTCGAGCAACTCTTCGAACACACATGCTCGAAGAAGGAATTGCTGTTTACGACACTGACCGCAATGGAAGTGTGGAACTCACTGAGTTCAATGCTAAGCTCGAAGATTTGGAAGATATCGACACTGACGGTAACGGAACGCTCTCACGTGCAGAGCTGTCCAAAATCGAAGACCGGGAAGTGATTCGAAGCGTTCGCGTCAGCCAATATCGTAATTGGGAATCCCGACGTTGGGATTCACGCGGCGGTTCACGTTCGTCGGGTGAAAGTCAACAAAGACGGGGCTCAAGTCGATAAGGTGAACGATTCGGTGTCTGCATTCTGATTACCACCGTAGGGACGAACTTGTTCGTTGAAAGACAAAGAACCGGACGCCACATTAATGTATCGCGTACAACAAGGAGATGAGTTAGCTTTCAGGGAGCTCATGAACCGACACATACACGGATTACATGCCTATGCCTACCGCATGTGTCATAGCATTGAGGTCGCCGAAGAAATCACCCAGGAGGCGTTTTTAAGAGTATGGACTCGCGCCAAGACTTGGCGACCCAATAAAGTACAGTTCTCTACGTGGTTGTATCAAATTACTCGAAACTTGTGTATCGACCTGTTTCGCCGTCAAAAAGCACAATTCGTCGAAGATGTCGACTTATCCCAAATTCCCGACACTTCAGCAAGGAGAGATGAAACTTTAATTATTGCATTGCAACAATCGGTGCAAAAATTACCCGAGAGACAGCGAACCGCGTTTTTACTGTGCCAAGTTCAAGGATGGTCCCAAATTGAAGCTGCCGAACTCTTAGAAACCACTCCAGATGCAGTCGAGTCGCTACTGTCTCGAGCGCGAAAAACTCTTCGTAAAACTTTATCGGACCGTCCTAGTGAAAGGGACAACTAATTTAATGAAATTATCTCAATTTGAAGAGTTAGTAGATCGCCACGGATCCAATCTGGAGTCTTGGAGCGATGACAACGCGCGCAAACAAGCATTGGTGCTACTTCAGACCTCAGCAGCAGCTCAAGCTGTTCTGCGAAACGCTCAAACAGTCGACAATCTCGCGCCAAAAGCACTGAGAGTTCCAGTTCCTCAAGGACTAGAACGACGGATCATGAGCGCAATTGCGAATACAAAACCGCTCCAACGGACATGGCAACGAATTTGTACAAATTGGATTCTGAAACCAGCTTTAGCCGTAGTACCGCTAGCGTTGGGCTTTCTTATTGGATTTTCACAATCAAACCAGTCGACAATCATCGAGGACGAAATTACGACAGTTCACTTTGAAGACTACACAGACATCTTATTCTTAGCCAATGATTAAAGATCGACGCGTCATCATCGGTTTTATCGTGTCGGTGATCGTGAATCTTGCTTTGGTTGCATACATTATTGGCAACCACCTCGCTTCGCACCGATCCGAAACCAGTATCGATCCAAGCTATGCACTTCCAGTGCTCGTACGATCACTATCACCAGAACGCGTCGAAGAATTGATGCCTGACTATGTTGAACAACTTCGCGCAGATGTTCGTCCATACTACAACAGACTTCGTAGTGCACAGGCTCGCATGTATCGAGAATTGCGTAAGGAAGAGGTTAGCCAAGAAGCACTTGAACGCGCGATTGACGATTACTGGCTGACTCGACATAGTGCCCAAAGCATTGCCGATAGCATTTTCGTCGAAATGGTAGTCCAACTCAGCTTGGAAGAGCGTACAGAACTATTACGGACGGGGAGACAGACTCGGGCTCGTTACGAGGAATGGAGACGGTCTCGGACGCGTCGCGACGACTCGCGTAATGAAGATTTTGATCGTTCGCCACCGGATACAAACGCATCTCAAGAGCAAACAGTAGATCCATAATCATTCATCGCGATTTATGGACTCTTTGGACCGCTTCGTTGAGTTAACGCTCGAGCGATATCCCAAACTTTGGAACGAATTCGACGCTAATTGGCGATCTCCTTGTGAGATCGGGACACCTTTAGATCTAGAAGCTGTCACCGCGATTGAGTGGCGACCGCAGTTAAGACAAAACGTGGATGATTTCTCTGGACTAGAAAACGCGTTCGAAACCGAAATCCATCCCTCGATCAAAGACTACTACGGTTCGTATTGGTCTGGCGGTCTTGAAGGAACCTGCGACGAAGGACACGTGAGCCTAATGTTCCTGTGGAATCAAGAGGATCGTGATCGCCTTATTGACAACCTAATCGGACATGCACTCGCGCAAAAGAAGAGCCGGTCACCGTTAAGTATTTTCTTCGCTTGTACCGATGCCTCATCCGCGTACTACCTAGCGGTCAACAACACCACTGGTGAAGTACAACTTGAACTACCCGGTCGCAAACCCATTCGAACAGTGGAGTCTAGTTTGAGTAAGTTTCTAGAAAGAGTAGTTCCCGCACCTCCCTATTTACATCCGGATCGGGTTCGATTGACTAAATTGTTTCTGGAATAAACGAACAAACCCTCGAAGTATCGTTGCGTGGTCTAAGCATGTTTCGAGGGTCCTTTTCTTAGTCAATCTTTTATCATAGCGCATCCCTGATAGAAGTTGACTAGTGACTGTTGCTTGACGACTGAGCTCTACAAGACGCTGCTAGTACAGACTTGTACTGTTAGTTAGCTGAACCCAACTCTAATATCATAGGTTCGGACTCGTAAGAACTGAGGCAGTAGTAATTAGGTCTCGGAAAACAATTTAACACTTGCACGGTTTCCGCAATCGTCAAGCCCTTCTCAGAAAATCGTTGGTTTCTTTCAGTCGGACGGTGCGTCCTCTTTGTCCTTCTTATCTTCTTCTATCCGGATTGACGAATTGTGCTTCTTGTCTGATGCGTTTTTATGGTTGATGATTGAGATAGTTAGGTTGGCCAACATCTTGATAGACGTGGTAAGATAGTCGGCACAGAGCTTTTTCTTGAAAAGACATAGACTCACTCATTGTCAATCTCTGCAGGTTGCGGTTCCGGTTTTGGTTTCTTCCCGAAACCGTCAAACTGTTGGAAGGCATAGGACTTCTTGGTTGCGGACGATTTACGTTCTTCTAACTTCATGAGATCAAACGTGATACAAAGGGAAACCGGTTGTGTTCGTACTCTTTGTGTTCCAAGTTGAAAAATACCTTCCCCTTCTGCCCTTTCGGCGAATTGACCGCCTGTGGGAGCCGGGAGATCGTAGAGGACCCCGTTCTTGTTGACCACCAATTCTATCTTTTCAATCGTTTCCGCTAGTTCGATTTCTCGGTATCGTTGGAGAAAATCGAAGGGATGCGAAGAATGCTTTTGGTATATTGGAGCTTTTGTCAAGCTATTTACGGTCTGAGTATCCGGAGTTATCTCCCGAGCCGTTTGGATCTCCTCAATTATTTCCTCAAATTGGATCGATCCTTTGTATGCCAGTAAGACTTTCTTTTCGTTTGATTTGTTTTTGTATTTGGGATCTACCCACTTCTTCGAAGCTTTGAAGGTATCGACTTTCACGGTGTACGACTCAAGCAGCTCGTGTGTGTGGAAGCCGCTACAATCTGATTTTGAGTATCCGTCTTCGGGCAACAATTTCACAGAAGATTCTTCTGCAATGGTACCCCATGATATCCATAGGATCAACAGAATCATCGCGACTTTCATATTCATAGATTAGCTCCTTAAAAGTTTTCTGTGTCCATTGAAAATTGTATCCAAGGGTTTTGTCATTGAGCGACGACTTTACTTCCCGCAACAATGCTACATCAGCATCTACTCCTAAGAGTACATCCCACACCGCAAGCCCTTTTTGGGCGACAATTTTTCAGCGTACGGTTCTACTCACAGGCTAACGAAGTGCCCTACACGATCACTATTGCCTGCGTCTGTCTTTGCGCGAGATATTCGCGATTCCATATCAAGCAGATACTTCTTGGTATCGAGTCCCCCTCCAAATCCCGTAAGCGTTCCATCACTACCAATTACCCGGTGACATGGCACAATGATCGCAATTGGATTTCGATGGTTGGCTTGACCCACCGCACGAAAGGCTTTTGCGCGACCGATATTTTGTGCCACATCTCGATAAGATCGTGTCTCTCCATATGGAATCTGTTGTAGCTCGCGCCAGACCTGAGCACTAAACGTAGTCTCAGGGACTCCAAAGTCCAGCTCAACTTCAAACTCTTGGCGTCGTCCTTTAAAGTACTCGACAAGTTGTTCCTTAATGTCTTCGAAGTAGTCTGTTCGACGAATCCATGCTGGATCGACAAAGGGTTTAGTGTTTCGACCTTTAAGAAAGGAGAGTTGTTGTAATTTCGAGTCTACACCCTGAAGCAATAGAGGGCCAACGGGACTACTGAATATTTCGTAATACACTGAATGAATCCTGATCAATGCTCAAATTCTAGACAATCGCTCTGTATATCGCACCGCTTAGATTGAAAAACGTACGCATACTTGCTAAACTAGTTCGTTTATTTTTTGAAAGTACCGACATTGACCCACCCTAGTTCAAATATTTCCATTCGTGGTGCGCGAACTCACAATTTAAAAGACATTGATCTCGACATTCCTAGGGACAAACTCACTGTAATTACCGGTCTCTCTGGATCGGGGAAATCTTCTTTGGCGTTTGACACTTTGTACGCCGAAGGACAACGTCGGTATGTGGAATCACTGTCAGCATACGCACGGCAGTTTCTCTCGATGATGGACAAACCGGACGTAGACCACATCGAGGGTCTCTCACCAGCTATCTCAATTGAACAAAAATCAACGTCTCACAATCCTCGTTCCACCGTAGGAACGATCACAGAGATCTACGACTATCTTAGACTGCTGTTTGCGCGGGCGGGCGAACCACGATGTCCGACACACAATCTACCATTGACTGCACAGTCCATCAGTGAAATGGTGGACGCTGTCATGGATCTTCCTCCAGATTCTCGAATTATGGTATTAGCGCCAATTGTTTCCCAACGTAAAGGAGAACATGTCCATGTGTTTTCAGATCTGGTAGCAAATGGTTTTGTCCGAGCGAGAGTAAACGGGTTAGTGACTACACTAGAACACCCTCCGGTTCTCGATCGATACAAGAAACATACGATTGAAGTCGTAGTTGATCGCTTGGTCGTTCGCAAAGGGATCGAACAGAGGCTGGCAGAGTCGTTTGAGACAACTCTAAAACTTGCTGATGAAGTAGCGATAGTAGCGCCTATTGATGAATCGTGGGAAGAACAGACTTTTTCTTCAAAGTTCGGTTGTTCTCAATGTTCCTACAGCATCAGCGAACTCGAACCAAGAATGTTCTCTTTCAATAGTCCTACAGGTGCGTGCACTGCTTGTGACGGTCTAGGTACGGAGGTCGAGTTTGATCCAGCGCTCGTGGTTGCGGACCCGCGTCTGAAACTCGCAGAAGGTGCTGTCATCGGTTGGGATCGATCAACGTCCTGGCAATGGGCAATCGTTGAAGCAGTGGCGCGCCGCTTGAAGTGTGAAATCGACCGACCATACAAACGGTTACCGAAGAAGTTTAAGAACGTTTTGCTTTACGGTGCCCCCGAACCACTAGCAGTGCAATTTAGGGGCAAATCCCGCATGAGAACCCACAAAATACGATTTCGCGGCATTATCGGCACGATGCAACGTCGGTATCAACATACAACATCGCAAGAGGTACGAGAAAAACTACATCCTTTCATGAGCATCACTCATTGCTCGGGATGTTTGGGTAGCCGATTGCGGGAGGAGTCGAGGCATGTATTTGTGAGTGGCTCTTCCATCGCGGATATAACCGCACTTTCGATCGAGCAAGCATTGACGTTCTTTGAAAGAATCGAGTTAGTCGGTCAACAAGCAGTAATCGCCGAAAAGGTACTCAAAGAAATTAAAGCAAGGCTACGGTTCTTAGTGAACGTAGGATTGAACTATTTGACGCTAGATCGCGCGGCTAGCTCCTTGTCGGGCGGCGAAGCGCAACGCATCCGGCTGGCGAGCCAAATCGGTGCTGGATTAGTCGGAGTCATGTACATCCTTGATGAGCCGTCCATCGGACTCCACCAACGAGATAATGCCCGGCTTTTGTCGACATTGACTCACCTGCGCGACATTGGCAATACCGTGATCGTGGTTGAACATGACGAAGAGGCAATTCGTACTGCTGACAACATTGTCGATATAGGCCCTCGAGCTGGGGTACATGGAGGTGAGATCGTGGTACAAGGGCCTTTACCAAAAGTTCTTCATGAAAGAAGATCGTTGACCGGGCAATTTCTAACTGGCCAACAATCGATCGAAATCCCTACTTCCCGAGCAAAATTTTCGAAGCAGAAGACCATCACAATCAACGGCGCGAAAGGAAATAACCTAAAAGAGGTCAATGTCGAAATTCCTATCGGTCTCCTAACTTGTGTGACTGGGGTCTCCGGTTCCGGAAAGTCCACTCTAGTCAACCACACGCTGTACCCAGTGGCCGCACGACAACTCAACGGCACTACAAGCGTTAGTGCGTTACCTCATAGTGAGATCAGAGGCTTATCAAACTTAGAAAAAGTGGTAAATATCGACCAAAGTCCTATAGGTAGGACACCAAGGTCTAATCCTGCAACCTACACGGGTCTTTTCACACCTATTCGTGAATTGTTTACCAAGACTAGCGAGGCCAGGATTCGCGGTTATAAACCAGGTCGTTTCAGTTTTAACGTAAAAGGTGGCCGCTGTGAGGCTTGCCGCGGCGACGGGTTAATTAAAGTAGAGATGCACTTTTTGGCCGATGTGTACGTTACCTGCGAAACCTGTGGCGGTAAGCGCTACAACCGTGAGACGCTTGAAGTGAAATACAAGGGCAAAAACATTCACGAAGTGTTGGATATGACAATTGAAGAAGCCTACGAGTTCTTTCTTGCTATTCCTAACATAAAGCAAAAACTCCAAACGCTTTTGGACGTGGGACTATCTTATGTGCGACTAGGGCAGAGTGCAACCACACTTTCAGGCGGCGAAGCTCAGCGTGTCAAACTGTCTCGCGAACTGTCCAAGCGAGATCGAGGGAGAAATCTTTACATTCTCGACGAACCGACCACAGGTTTACATTTCCACGACATAAAACTGCTTTTAAGTGTTTTGACTCGACTCCGAGACCACGGAAATACTGTCGTAGTGATTGAGCACAACATGGACGTAATCAAAACCGCCGATTGGATCATTGATTTGGGACCCGAAGGAGGAGCACAAGGGGGCGAGATTGTGGCGACCGGTACGCCGGAAGTGATTAGTGGGTGTTCAGAGTCCCACACAAGCTCTTTTCTAAAGAGTGCTTTGATCCGCGCACAGACGTTGGCACAGACTGCTTGATGCCTTCTAAATCGAAGGCTATTCGTCGTCCTCTTCGATTTCCTCTAAGGGTCGATCGACAAATTCGATAAAGCACACTGGGGCAGAATCACCTTTGCGGAATCCAGCCTTGGCAATTCGTGTGAATCCCCCCGGTCGCTCTAGATAACGTGGTCCGAGTTCAGTGAAAAGTTTCCCTACCGCGGCTTTGCTACGTAATTGTGCGAATACCAATCTTCGATTTGCAACTGTGTCCTCGCGTGCTCGGGTCACAAGTGGTTCGATGAACCGACGCAATTCTTTAGCTTTGGGCACGGTCGTTTGAATTTGCTCATGTTCGATGAGTGACACGCACATATTCGCAAACATGCGTTTCCGGTGCGAAGATGTTCGATTAAGGTGTCTGCCGCTCTTTAAATGTCGCATAGGACGTCTCTGTTTTCAAATATCTCTTACGTTAATTTATCGAATTATTCTCAGACTATGACTGATGCTTCCATCCAGGAATAGTCATTCCCAAAGAGAGTCCACGAGAGGCAAGCTCTTCTTTGATCTCGGTGAGAGACTTTCGACCTAAATTGGGAGTACGAAAGAGGCTTTCTTCAGTCTGTTGCACTAATTCTCCAATGGATGCAATGTTCTCTCCCTTTAAGCAATTGATCGAACGAGTCTTCAAGTTTAACGCGTCTATGGATTCGTATAAGAATGGATCGATATTCGTAGCTTCCTGAGCCTGAAAGACTTCCTTCAGCAAATCTGAATCAACGAAAGGTGCAAGCTGCTGGGTCAGAATAGTTGCCGCATGTCGAACAGCTTCTTCTGGTCCGATCGTACCGTTTGATTCGAGTGTTAGGATCAATTTATCCATGTCGGTACGTTGTTCCACGCGCGTTTTCTCCACCTTGTAATCAACGCTCCGCATTGGGCTGTAGGATGCATCTAATCGTAACCGTCCAATGACTTTGTCTTCTTCGCTAATTGAGAGTTGATCTGCAGGCTGATATCCACGACCTCTAGCGACAACGGCGTCGATTCGAATCGATCCGTGCTCGTTCAAAGTACACAAATGATGTTCTGGATTGGCAACCTGAATGTCATCCCCGTGGATGAAATCGCCAGCGGACACTTCTCCCGGACCCGTAGCCGATAGGCGCATCGAACTCTCGTCACGGCCATTGAGACGGACCGCGACACCCTTGAGATTAAGACAGATATTCAACATATCTTCACGAACACCAGCTAACGTCGAGTACTCATGCAAAACGTTGTCGACGGTAACTTCTGTAATTGCCGCGCCCGGCATCGAAGACAACAGAATTCGTCGAAGTGCATTTCCGATCGTGTGGCCGTAACCACGCTCTAAAGGAGTGAGTACAACGCGTGCTCGCGTTGGACTGAGCGTTTCAATTTCTAGATCGCTTGCTTGCAATAGGTCTGTACCCATTGTGTTCATAGGTTAAATATTCCTCCGAGTATTCTGTGTAGACTGTGCTATTACTTGGAATACAGTTCTACGATGAGATTTTCTTGAATCTCGCGTGGTAGTTCTTCTCTATCAGGTAAACGTTTAAAAACGCTGCTCTTATTTTCAGCATTAACTTCAATCCATTCAACATAACCACGCAAATTTGCGAGTTCCATCGCCATACCGATACGGTGCTGTTCGCGTTGCTTAGGACCGACAGAAATTTCATCGCCTGGCTGTACCTGATACGACGGTATATTTACCACAGCACCGTTCACTCTAACGGCTTTATGAGTCACCAGTTGTCTGGCCTCCGCGCGGGTGGACCCGAATCCAGAACGATATACAACATTGTCCAATCGAGACTCTAACAGTAGTAGTAAATTTACACCAGTCGCACCCGATTGTTGGTCTGCTTTTTTATAGTAATTGCGAAACTGTTTTTCAAGGACACCATACAAGCGTCGTACTTTTTGTTTCTCGCGTAATTGAATTCCATAATCCGACATTCGGCCACCGCCGACGGCGCGACGTGCCCCCTGCTCTCCAGGAATTTTGTTTTCTTTACACTTCTCATCGAGAGGGCGGACACCGCTTTTCAGGTACAAGTCAGTACCTTCCCGGCGCGAGAGCTTCAATTTAGGTCCGGTATATCTTGCCATGCTAGATCCCTTATGGTCTCCGTTTCTTCGGAGGGCGACATCCGTTGTGAGGAATTGGTGTTACGTCGGTTATGCTGTTGATCCGTAGTCCTCCGGCATGCATCGCTCGAATTGACGATTCTCTACCCGGACCAGGTCCTTTGACAAACACATCCACGCTCTTGAGTCCATGATTTTCGATCATATTCGTGGTTACACCCTCAGCCGCGGTTTGCGCAGCAAAGGCTGTACTCTTCCGAGTACCCTTGAATCCAGCAGCTCCAGCACTTGACCAACCGATAGTACGACCCTGACGATCCGTAAACGTAATAATGGTGTTGTTGTAAGACGAATGAATATGTGCGAGACCGTCGGTTACGATGCGTTTACCGCGTCGCCGTGCAGCTGCACTCTCTCTTGATCCTCTTTTTCCTTTTTCTGCCATGATTACTTCTTGATGATTCTTCGTGGTCCCTTTCGGGTGCGCGCATTCGTTTGTGTCCTCTGTCCTCGGACAGGTAAATTCCGTCGATGGCGCAAACCTCGATAACAGCGCAAGTCCATAAGACGCTTAATGTTCATTGAATTGATTCGACGAAGGTCACCCTCAACCGTTAACTCATCCACTGCAGTGCGCAGGCGATTCAGTTCGTCCTCGGATAAATCTTGAATCTTCTTATCCGGCTCAACGTTTGCGGTACCACACACCTTGCGAGCCGAACTACGTCCAATACCGAAGATGTAGGTTAACGATATTGCTGCGTGTTTATTGTCTGGGATATTTACGCCAGAAAATCGTGCCATATGCTCTAACCTTGCCTCTGTTTATGTCTCGGTTCTGTTTTACAAATCACGTAGACGCGACCCTTGCGCCGCACAACTTTGCAGTTCCTACACATTCTTTTTACGGATGCTCGAACTTTCATGATCTACCAAATACTCGACGACCAACCTAGCGAGTTCGACGACTGTAATTGCGCAAATTCGATTTTTCCATCAGCTTTGCGTAATTGCTGGAGAGTAGGTGCGCTTGCACTTGAGACATGAAATCCATCGCGACAACAACCACAATCAGCAACGCGGTGCCACCTAATTGAAGTGGAATCGCAAAAGACGCACGCATGAGTTCGGGAAGTAAACACACCGATGTGACATACAAAGACCCAAAAATTGTTAATTTCGTGGTGATATCGTCGATGTGGTCCGCTGTTTGCTGACCTGGGCGTATACCTTGAATGTATGCTCCCTGCCGTTTTAAATTGTCTGCTAGTTCTTTGGGATCGCGCACAATTGCGGTGTAAAAGAAGCTAAAGAAAATAATCCCCGCCGCAAACAACAATATATACAGCGGTTGTCCAGGACTCAAAATCAATGAAATATCCTGCAAGAAGCCTAGGCCTTCGTTCTGCCCGAACCACTGGGACATAGAGGCCGGCGCAAGCAACAAACTTGAAGCAAATATTGCGGGAATGACCCCGGCCATATTAATTTTGAAGGGGAGATGACTCGTCTGACCTTGCACCATCCGGCGACCTTGTTGGCGCTTTGCGTAGTGAATGGTGATGCGACGCTCACCCCTTTCGACGAATACTACGAACCCAACTAATCCAATCGCCACGACCAAGATCACCAAGAGAACTGACA
>VXLL01000013.1 GCA_009841615.1 Gammaproteobacteria bacterium
GCTGCTCCTAGTACGAGAGGACCGGAGTGGACGAACCTCTGGTGTTCCGGTTGTTACGCCAGTAGCATTGCCGGGTAGCTAAGTTCGGACGGGATAACCGCTGAAAGCATCTAAGCGGGAAGCCTCCCTCAAGATAAGTTCTCACAAATCTTTAAGATTTCTGAAGGGCCCTCGTAGACTACGAGGTTGATAGGCGGGATGTGGAAGCGCCGTGAGGCGTTAAGCTAACCCGTACTAATTGCCCGTGCGACTTGACCATATAACCGGACGCGCGAGTCGTTCCGGTGAAGTGCTAACTACTAAATATCACGCTTGACATTGTCGTGATTCTTTGATTTCAAACGTCCGTTCTCAGTTAGATGAGGACGAAACAGTTTGTCTGACAATCATAGCGAGGTGGAACCACCTGAATCCATTTCGAACTCAGAAGTGAAACGCCTCAGCGCCGATGGTAGTGTGGGGTCTCCCCATGTGAGAGTAGGTCGTTGTCAGGCTCCTTTTTTTAGGAATACCTCGAGCTCCAAAGCAGGAGTTCGAGGTTTTTCTTTTTTGAGACCTTGTCCTACTTTGTTCGTCTTACGCAATTAAGCGATCGCACAACAATAGGTCGGCATCACACAACCATAAAATTTTGACGCGTTTTATCCGCCAATTTTTTTAATCGGATGAAGAGAGGATTGATATGTTTTGTTCTACTAGTGTGTTCTTATGGTTTTGCGGTGCGCTGATTCATCGCGGTATGAACAATGCGTTGATCGAACAGCTAGTGCTCATGCTAGATTCAAGGCAACGCTCTCGACTAGTCGTCACGAACAAATCAAGCTAGACTCGAATTCGACATTCCTAAAGGAGATAACCTAACGCGACAATGAAACACTCTCACCAAACACAACTCGACCAGTTTATGACCGAGCTTCGTCGACAGAACCCCCATG
Source organism: Gammaproteobacteria bacterium (assembly GCA_009841615.1). Taxonomy (GTDB): domain Bacteria; phylum Pseudomonadota; class Gammaproteobacteria; order Pseudomonadales; family Azotimanducaceae; genus Bin55. Next base: position 936 of record VXLL01000013.1, read on the forward strand.
AAACTCACTTTCATCAAGCGGTTGAGGAAGTTGTAGAGTCGGTGTTACCGTGGTACTTACAACACGACGAGTATCGCAGAGCGCGCATCCTTGAGCGCGTCACCGAACCCGATCGCATAGTGAGCTTTCGGGTCACTTGGGAGACCGATACCAGAGATGTGGTAGTAAATCGGGGTTGGCGTGTTCAATTCAACCATACGTTGGGTCCGTATAAAGGCGGTCTGCGATTTCATCCTGCAGTAAATCAGAGCGTGTTGAAGTTTCTCGCTTTTGAACAAATATTCAAAAACAGTCTCACCGGATTACCAATGGGGGGTGCGAAGGGAGGAGCGGATTTCGAACCGAAGGGTAAGAGTGATCGAGAAGTAATGCGATTTTGTCAAGCACTCATGTTGGAACTTCATCGCTACATCGGTGAAGACGTGGACATTCCAGCTGGTGATATCGGAGTCAGTGCGCGAGAAATTAGTTATTTATTTGCCCAGTATATGCGCATGTGTAACCGCTGGGCGGGTGTGATTACCGGCAAATCGCTAGCGTACGGCGGAAGTGCAGTTCGAACCGAAGCGACCGGCTACGGGTGCGTGTATTTTTGCGAGAATATGTTGAATCACATTGGGGACTCATTGAGGGGAAAGAGTATTGTGATTAGTGGTAGCGGGAACGTCGCGATTTACGCAGCGGAAAAAGCACTTCAAATGGGTGCAAAAGTAATCACGTTGAGCGATTCAAGCGGCTTTGTGCTGGTACCGGACGGTTTGAACGAGGAGCAACTCAAGTACGTTCAGGTTCTCAAGGAGAAGCATAGGGGGAGAATATCTGAGTTTGCTAACGCCCATGACGCGGTCGAATACTTCGAAAATGCGAGACCATGGTCCGTACCCTGTGATATCGCTATGCCATGTGCAACAGAAAACGAACTAGACTTGAACGATGCCCAATCTTTACACAGGAATGGGGTTTTTGCAATTTGCGAAGGTGCGAATATGCCGTTAACTGCTGAAGCAGTACGATTTTTCACTGAAAAAGAAATTTTGCATGCTCCGGGAAAGGCATCCAACGCAGGAGGTGTAGCGGTAAGTGGGTTAGAACAGAGTCAAAATTCGCTGCGAATTAGTTGGAGTAGAGAAGAGGTAGACAAACGATTGCAAGGCATTATGGCCGACATTCACCAGCAGTGTATCCAATACGGTGCGCAACTTGGTCAAGTAAATTATGTTGCCGGTGCTAATATCGGCGGTTTTAAAAGAGTTGCAGACACCATGCTAGCATATGGCATCGTTTAATCAGTAGCGTCTTACGTGTCGGGTGTTTTCGCGATCGCTTTGACGCCAATGCTTATTTATCGACTCGAATAATTTATCCCCTGTTGATGCTTCGGATCGGAAGAAGATGCTTGAGTTTGTTTGACACTTAAAATAACGAGTCCAAAAACCGCATAGGAGAAGACATTTGAACGCGCATACCGAACACGAACATGAAGTGTCAGAGAAGGGCGTACAGGAGTTCACAAATGTACTTGTAGTTGGAGGAGCTTTACTCGCGCTATTTGCGTTTATCGTCGCACCAGGATTTGATGCTGCTTTAGCCAAATCATTCTTCTTAGTATGGATGATTTTCGCGTTTGGAATGAGAAAAGCCTACCCAGTGTCTCTCGTTATGAGTGCCGTCGCCGTACTGTTTATTATTGTCGCATCGATTTTTGACACACTTCCTGGGTGGTTGGAAGGAAATTTCGAGCTTTGGTGGCGTTGGTGGTCGTAGCCAACGGGATCTTTTCGATACCACTCACCATCCCAATTTGTGGGCACTTAGACGTGTCTTAAGATGATTCAATTTGTTCTTAAATTTTCGTGCGTGACGCGGGAAATATGAGTACAATCAACGCTATATTTACCAAGGATAATCAACTATGAAATACTTTGACGAGTTTTTTCAACGAACAACTGTGCGTCTAAGCTCTGTATCAAAATGGGCTCTCGTATTTGTTGTGGCTTTTTGTTTGTCTAGCCTGAGTCTTGCCCAAGACGAGGAAGCCGAAACGGACGAAGACGAAGAAGAAGAAGAAGAAGGCATACCTACCGTCGTCACGACGGGGTCAAATGTCGCAGAAACGTTAGGTGAAATTGCTGGTCAGATAGTGATTCTCGACGAGGAGGAAATTCGTGCGTCGGGCGAACAGACTTTGGAGAGAGTACTTCGCCAATTACCACAAAACTTGAATCCTACTACGGAACGCTTTGGAAGTGATCTCAATAACGTAACAAATTTTGCTGCAAGCTCCACCGTCAACTTAAGAGGACTCGGAAGTGAGTCGACATTAGTTCTGGTGGACGGTAAGCGCGTGGGTCATCATGGAATTCTTGGTGGCGTAACCGACGTTTCGTCGATTCCGCTTAATCAGGTGGAGAGAATCGAAATCGTGCTAGACGGTGCGTCGGCGATATACGGACCTGATGCTGTTGGTGGCGTGGTCAACATCATTATGAAGAAGCAATACGAAGGGATGGAAGTTACCGCAGACTACAATTCCCCAACCCAAGCAGGTTATAACGAATCTCGATTCGGCGTGAACTTCTCGGAGCAAATCGGCGCAATGAACTTTAGAGTTTCGTTTCAAAAATCTACGCACACAGGTTTGGACGCGTCCGATCGAGAAGACATCACAATCTTTCAGCAGTCGCTATTCCCCGGACCGTTGTTGGATGTTCGGTTTTGTTGCCTATCTGACGGAACCGCGTTACCGATCGCGTACCGCGTGGATTTGGGTAGTTGGCGAGGTCCCGAAGTCGTCACGGTGCCCGTTTATAACGGATTGGCTGACAATTTCAAAGAGACAGGCATCCCGCTGACTCACGCGACTTTACCAGAGGACTTCACTGCTACCACACACCCCAACAACATTCGTACTTGGAGACAACCGATCTGGGGTGCGGAAACGCAAGAAGGCTATACGGTACTACCGGACGTTAACCGAGAAAGCGTTACGTTTGGTGCGTATTGGGAATTGGATGAATATTGGACTGTCGAAGGACAGATCCGTCAGGAAACCCGAGATGTGTTAAACAATCGAGGCTATATCGCATTCAATGGAGAAACTCTTGCCGCGAACAATCCTAATAATCCATTTGATCGGGCTATTCATTTACGTGGCCAGCGGCGAGACTATGCACAACCCTATACCGAAACCGAAGCATCCCAACTTGATTTCAATATTGAAATAAGAGGCAGAGTAAACGACAGGATAACTGTCGAAGCAAATTTGGGTCAATCGTCAGATGATTCGACGACATGGCGCCATTTCGAGTTCGACAGGGCAGGGCTCCGCGCCGGTATGAACTCCGATGGAGAAACTCCACAGACGCAGTTTTTATTCGGTGAAACTCAAGAATCATGCTTAGCGAAGGGTGGCACATTCGGTTTCGGTTTGTGTCGAGTGTCCGTGCCGCCGCCGCCAGCAGTAGATCCTTTTGGAGACATTTCAGGATTTATAGCTGACGAACCTTTGGTCGCGACTGGTCTGAATCGGCAATTTCGTCTTGAAGGGTTGGTTCGTTCTGTACTGTATGAACTACCAGGAGGAACAGTACGAGCAGTTCTTGGTCTTTCACGACAAACTTTGACGCTGGAGAGTTCCTCAGAGTTTCAAATTGGGGCAGTTGATGCTTCTCCCGTTAGCGATATTTCTCAGTTTAACACCGAAGCTGAACGCACTAACTCAGCGATTTTCGCAGAAGGAGTGGTACCGTTTATCGGTAGTGCAAACGAACAAGCTTGGGCACAACGCTTGACCATGAGTTTATCGTTGCGCCACGACTCTTACGACGATCCCGAGGTTACCTATGTCAATCCTAATGAAGGTAACGTCTCACCGGAAGGTTTACCTGACCCTGGTGCAGAAAGTTCGTGGGGAGTAGGCATGGTTTGGGTCCCTCACGAGACGGTTGAAGTTAAGTACAACTTTCAAACTGCATTTGTCGCGCCACAATTGAATCAACTGTTGCGCCAATCTGCTATGGGTCCAAGTCCACCGTTCCGAGGTCTTTTCTTACAACAACCAGACGGTAGTTTGCAACAAGTGGGGATCACCATCATAGAAGGCGGGAACCCAGATTTGCTTTCGGAAACAGCTGATACTCAGAGTCTCGGTGTTACGTTTATGCCGGATTTCGTACCAAACTTAATTCTTAGTGCTACTTTTAGTGATGTCCAGTATCAAAATCGAATCAATCGATTGGCAAATTTCATTGTCGACCCGAACAATTTACCAAGCGACGTGACCTATATTCCGGAGACTGATGAATATGTCCAAGAAAGACGTTGGATCAATGTGTCCTCGGTTGATCGTAATGGAGTCGACTTTACGGCTCGATGGACTAAATCTACTGACTACTTTGGCGAGTTTGATGTTCGTGTCCGACATTCGGTAATAAATGCTTATGACTATGTTATCGACCCAGAAGACCCAATGAACAGTGCTGTCATTAGCGTCGTAGGGGAAGCTGAAGGTACAACTGCAGTTGGTGTCGTGGCGAAAAGTTCCTCCAACCTGAATGTCGGTTGGTACTTTATGGGCGTGGAGTTTAATTTAGACTATTCCACCAGATCAAGTACCAAGACGATTTTTGGCGGAGTCTCACGGGAATATTCGCCACCGACATTGGTTGATTTAAGTCTGACTTATCACATCATTCCGGATGGCTTTTTGGAAATGCCCGCGTTCTTGGAAGGTGGTCGAGTTTCGGTCGTCGTCAACAACGCATTTGACGAATACGGAGTAACCAACATTAGGAACGAAGCTGGTGATAAACTGCAGCCGACGAGCCCTGACGCGTCACCGCTTTATGGGCGTGTCTTTAACTTTTCAGTGTTCTTCCCATTGGGACGTCGCTAACGCGTTTGACTAAAGCGAAGGATAATTTGAGTAGAAGAGGCTAATGAAAACACGAGAACCGTCTGTTTTTTTCAGTGGTGCAGTGGTACTCACATGCGCGCTGTCTCTTCTGCTCAATGGCTGCGGAACTGACAATGAAGTGATGATCTCCGGCGATTTTTCCGAAGCGTATAGCAACGGACGATTTGTCGTATGGACACCGAAGCAAAGAGACGATACAGAAAGCCAGGGTGCGTCTATGATGATGGCTGCAAGTACGTCAAGTAGTTCGGCTCCTTCGATTGAAGATTCGATAGATATCGTCGCTGAAGCTCCGATCAATGCTGATGGCGAGTTTACCTTAACTACAGAAGTCGTACAACCACACCGTGTGTACTTTTACGTTTTGGATGCAACGACAGCAGAGGGGATGAAGCTCGCACCGACGAAGGGCCAACAGTTCATATTAGAACCGGGTGAATTGACGATTACGATGGACCAGAATCGTCAATTCACCGTTGCCGGCGGACACTTCAACGATGAAGTGATCAACAGTTGGAAGCAGAGCGACGAGTATGTAGCGGCCCAACAGGCCCGGCGTCGACTTCGCACTACTCCAGAGGGAGAAACTGAAGAACAATATCGAACTCGAATTGATGAACTGTCAGCATTGTCGAACGAGTTGCTTGAACTGGAAGTTGCAGGGTTGTCATCAGTAGCAACCAACCACAAAGAACCACAAGTTCGGAAACTTGCACTACAAGTCAGCTGGCTAGTCGGTGACTGGTACTGGGAAGCTTTGGTAGCACTCGCTGATGACATGCCGGAGGACGAGTGGGTAAAGGCTAAATCCATCGAGGCAAAAGAGCGAATTGAGAAAGAACTAGCACAGTCTCGGATCGCAATTGGTACCGAGATAGTAGACTTCACCGCCGAGTACCTCAATGGTGAGTCGGTTACACTCAACGAGCTCCAGCAAGAAAAAAGCTTAGTGTTGTTGGAGTTTTGGGCTTCATGGTGTGGGCCGTGTCGATTGGAAATTCCACACATGAAAAAAGCGTATGAGCGATTCAAAGACAAGGGATTCGAAATTGTGTCGTTTACCATTGACAATTCCAAGGAAGACTGGGAATCAGCCTCCGAAGAGGAGGATTTGCCTTGGCCAAATCTCGGTATGGGTCAGGAAGCTGACGCTGCGAAAAAGTATAGCGTCACTGGGGTCCCGGCAAACTATTTGTTTGACGCCAGCACCGGCACGATTATTGAGCTCGATTTACGCGGACACAAACTAGACGAAGTGCTCGAAGATAAGCTACTGTAGTTCAGCTTATCGACTATAGCGTGTTACTGAATCAACAGATTACTCTAATTCTTTGTTGATACGGGCTAACAAGCAACTATGAAATCCGAATGTTTGTCAGTGTTTTTTGGCATTGCTGTTTTGACACTGTTGACCTCATGTGGGTCGAGTAAAGGCGTTTTGACGGGAGATTTCACCGAGTTTGACGATCAGTTCGACGGGGCCAAACTGGAACTTTCCTATTACGATCGATCTTTAGAGGAACGAGTATTATTGGGTTCTGGCGTTGTAGAAAACGGTAAACTTTCGATGAATATTTCGTTTGACGAAGAGGTGCCAATATTTGCGTGGGTATCGTTCAAATACGAAGTGTCTGACCAATCTAGAGAGATGGTTCGCAGGGTCATTGTCGAGGAACACGCGAACTATACCGTTGAAATTTTGGATCCAGAAAACTTTTGGTACAGGGTAGACTCTGACGGAACCTATGCAAAAATTTTTGTACCCCCCAAACAGGACGAGATCAGACAACACGAGCTACGACTCAAACATTCGAACCTCGTACAGCAATTCCATGCGGATTCTTCAAATAACACCGCACCAACCGAACAGGATTCGTCCACGCCTACGGACAGTGAACCGTCTGTGCACGCGGCGATTTTGGATTGGGAGAACATGAGCTGTGCCGATTACGCTGCAGAGTTGGAGCTTTTTCAGGATAGAGAAAGGTTTAGAGAGCCACCGGCAGAGACAGATGAAATCCGCGAGGTTCGTCAGGAGCTTCAAGATCTATTCGAGCGAATGTACACCCAACGAACTCAAGAGATTTTGGATACATCTTCGGATCCAATTGAGCAGTTACTCACGCTTGAATTCAGTTTTGGTTTGGACTGGGAACAACGCATACCAATTTTGGAAGAATTATCCGAAAAGCTACCGAGTGAAGTAGTCGAAAAACGTGTTACTCCGCGATTAGACGACTTAATTGAATTTCAAAAGAAACATCAAGCTAATGAAGCTCTAAGACTTGGAACCATTATTCCTTCAATCGAAGTGACTCTGCTGGATCAAAGTGTGGTACCGCTTAGCTCGATCTTGCAAGAGAATCGAGTCGTCGTACTGGGCGTTTGGGACAATTACTGTCAATGGTGCATCGAAGCTTTCGAGAGATACCGGGAGTTTTACTCCCGATATGAGAAGTTAGGTTTCGAGGTCGTGAGCCTTTCATTCGAATACGATCGAGCCGATTGGGAGGAAAAGAGTAAAGAATTGGATTTACCTTGGATCAACGCATATGCACCTGATGGCTATGACGGGAAGATCTCGACGTTGTATGGAATTCAATATCCTCGTGCAAATTATGTGTTGGATTCAGAGGGATGTATCTTGAAGCGTGATTTAACCCCTAACGAGTTGCTTGATTTTCTCGGCGCGAGACTAGACTCTTAACGTACAAGAGTAGGCTTGGCAGAGCGACTCGACCCTAAACCTCTCTCCTTTCGAGCATTCTCGCACCATTGAATAGGCGAGTGCTGGTAATCTACTTTAAAGCTTCCACGAGGCTTTTTACGACAAGTGTTCTCAGCATGTTGCGCTAGCAAGCTGGCGGTACACAAATCGACTATGTTTAAGGTACTTGGTACCTAAGGAACCACCAACATATCTAGCGATCACTAGTGACGGTAGTCACGATCAATTCAATGACCAGAATGTACCTGACTACTACTCAGCATCTTCACCAAAGTCAGTGTATAAAGAGACAATCTTTGTTCCTCACTGAATTCACTGTTTACCACTCTTCCGATTAGGGCAAGTAGGTTCTTTGTTGTGATCGCTTGCGCGAATCTCTGACTCGACCGAAGCGGTATTCTGAAAGAGTTCGTTCCGAGGTTATTTGAGAGCAGTGCGCCTAACCACACCTCGCGCCGTCAGAAGCGCGGGCAGTACTTTCGGTTCGTTGATGTTTCCCCCCGGTTCGTAATACAGATATAACGGAACGCCCGCGCGTCCATGTTTTTCAAGTTCTCGCTTGATATCTGCATCGTAAGAGGTCCAATCGCCTACAAATACGATGAATTCATTTTCTTCAAAATGCCTTTGAACTCTATTCGTCTTTAACGCAAATCGTTCGTTGTATTTACAAGAGACACACCAGTCAGCAGTAAAGTACGCGAAGATTGGTTTCCCTTCTTCATGTCGACGTTCAACCTCTTCAACCGACCATTCGAATTCAGCAACAATGGAGGTTGCGCTGGTGGGAACAGGTGGCAACCAAACAAAAATAGCAACGATACCGGCGGTACCGAGCCCCGACACAGCGAACCAAGAAACTTTGGAGGATGTTCGTCCCTTGGTCCATGACCACAACGCAAATGCCGTTATCAATGCTATCGACAGGAAAGTGACTACTGCCATGATACCGGCTTGAGAACCCAATACGTAGACTAACCAAATCGCGGTGCCGTAAAGCGGAAATGCGAGGAGTTTACGAAACGTGTCCATCCACGCCCCAGGTTTAGGTAATAACTTACGAATCGGTGGAGCTAATGTAACTAGCAGATAGGGTAGTGCAAAGCCGATACCCAGTCCAAGAAAAATGGTTAAAAGCAATGGCCATGGTTGGGCAAGTGCATATCCTGCCGCAAGAGACATTCCGGGAACCGTACACGGAGATGCTATTAGAACTGCCAACAAACCGGTGAAGAAGTCGCCCATACCGCGCATGTTGGTAAGTTTGGTTGTCAGTCCTCCCAGATTCGCAAAAGACCCTCGTATTTCGAACAAACCAGAAAAGTTAAATCCAACAACAACAACCAAGAGAGCAAGTAACGCTACGATGATTGGGTCTTGTAATTGAAATCCCCATCCGAGTTCGAGTCCTCCTGTTCTTAACAGGATCAACGATATTGCGAGCACTTGGAAGCACAGCAGTACCCCGGCGGTATAAGCCCAACCGGCGATGTTAGCAGCCTTGGCATCTGAACCAGTCAATTCTGCTACAGACAACGCTTTCAGACTGAGAATTGGTAACACGCACGGCATGACATTGAGCACGAGACCACCCAAAAAAGCAAACAAAAACGCGGTCAAAAAAGCTCGTACAGCACTTGGTTCTTCACCACCAAAATTCCACGGGGTCCTTGTCTTGCTAGAAGTAAATTCAGCACTCGGCAACGAATCCTCTCGGGTGACGTGGATGCGAAATGACTGGCTCCGACTTTCTGCGTCCGGTACAGTTTGTAATAACGCGTAAAACTCGTCAAATTTATCGTAATCAACACCCGAAACAGTTTGAATTCGGATTCGTCCATCACTGACGTGAATGGTCTGTTCGGTAGCGTGATCGATTAGTTTTTCTGCTTCTGGAAAGAACCAAACATCGTGTACCAATGAAGATGCTTCTGGAATTTCAACATCAAGAACCAATTCAGTCTCTGTCGAGGTGAAAGTTGAGATCCAATCCACCGCGATGGGATGTACCGAGCGAGATTCATTAAAGCGAGTATGCCATTCACTATCGAGCGCACCATTCCCTTTTGGTAGCGTAATCGAAACCTCACCACTCTCCGGTACGCACTGGGAATCGTCGCAGGCTAGCCACTCTACTTTCGCAGAAATGGTGACATCGCCGTCAAACGATTCGGGTGCAACCACATCAGCGATGAAGAGAGTGGAGTCGTCGTAACCATACGACATATCGTCCATAAATGGAACGAAATGTGGAGCTTCAAACTGCAAATCTCCGATAGTAAAGTTCTCTGGATGAACCCAACCGGCAGGTATACGTGGCGCGTAACCTGCGTCACCGGGGTTAATCCAGTAGATGTGCCACCCTTCCTTGGGTTCTAAATGTAAAGCGATCGAGAAGGTCTCGCCTTCAGCGACACTTGTAACTTCGGGCACGAGTTCAATGCTAGTGTCGGGCGTTTCCATTTGTCCGTTTAACAATGAGGTAAACATGAGAAAGAACACGGAAATCAGCGCGAAGCGGAGAGTCTGAAAAGAGAGGAATCTAGGGTTCATGAAAGTACCGTGGATGTGGATGTTGATGAAACGTCAAACTAGTCTAAATAATTGGCTTCCGTCAATGAGTAGCTGAAAGTGCTTTTATGTCTGTTGGCGATCGCGTACTCAATTCATCTTCATCAAGATTGAGCTCTGTTAATTGTTCGACGCGTTGAGCTTGAATTTCAAAAGACCTCGGTTTTTCCTTTGCTGAGCTTGGAACCGTACGCAAAACTCCCACAATCTCTTCATAACGAGCATGACGCACTCCGGGAACCGACTTTATTCGAATTACAGAATTTTCGACCCCGATGGTTTGTGGTTCCGCGTGGTTAATCAACTTTTTCACGGCGGGAAAGAACCACACGTCCGAAACATTTCCTACATCTTCTGGTATCTGGATCTCTAATTCGACGAACTCTTCTGTAGCAACAAATTCCGCCTTCCAGTCTACTTTCTCTGGCTGCTTAGCGCGTGCTGCTTCAAAGTCATCGTGCCAAGTGCTGAAGTTTTCGCCACTTCCTTTGGGTATGGACAGAGATACCTTGCCTCGTTCCATGACACACACGGCGTCGTCGCAAACTAGCCAATTTACCGAGCACTCAATTTTGATCGGTCCGTCGAATTCGGCTGGAGTCGTCATTTCGGTAATAAACAGTGCTTTGTCGTTGTATCCGTAAGACATATACTGGGCGAACGGGACAAAACCCGGAACGGTATACTGCAACTCCCCCGCTTTAAACCCTTCGGGAAGAGTCCAAGTCTCACTAGGAGCATTGCCATTATCGCCAGGATTTTTCCAATATACATGCCAACCTGGGTCTGGATCCAAAACAATCGCGACACTGAAAGTCGAATTTTCGGCAACGCTCGTAACTTCAGAGACAAGATCTAGTTTAGAGTGTTGCATTTGGGATTGACCTAATGCCACCGAACTGAGTAAGACTAACAGGAAAGAGACAGTGGTCAAGAATGTTCGTCTAAGAAAAACAAATTTAAACATAAGAACTTTTTTCCGATATGTGAGAGAATTTATACTAGGAATCACACGTATGACAACGAGATCACTACTAAGTTACTCAAGTTGAATAGTATCCTAGCATTTTAAGAAATGAATAACGGGTAACTTCACTCACACCAATGTCTGAACAATCACTAGATCAGAACGCCAGATTATTACGAATCTGCGAGCACATATTTGAGACTGGAGAGTACACATCCAGTACTGTTGCTGAGGCTGAGTGGCTCTTGTCTATTGGTTTTGAGCAGAACGGGGGTGCAATGGTATTACCCACCGGAATCGAATATTTAGACAGGGAATACATTGAGCGATCTCTTCGCGAGGTTGGTGTGATGTCGAATTTGCCGCGTATTCAGCTCAAAAATTGTGTGGAGAGCACGAATCAAGAACTACTTGAGGCGATTCACGACGACGGCATATCCGGTAAAGTAGTACTTGCAGAGATGCAAATAGCAGGTCGTGGTCGACTCGGGCGCGACTGGCACTCGCCGGTTGGCCGAAATCTGGCAATCAGTTTAGGCGTTAAACTCTCCAGAGCACCCAATGATATCGGCGCGATCAGTCTAGTCGTGGGCGTCGCGGTTGCAAACTCTATACACGAACTTGGGATCGATGTGGTCGCATTGAAATGGCCTAATGACATCTTATTGGACAATCGCAAAGTAGGAGGCATTCTGGTCGACGTGGTGCATGCAACAACACCTATCGACATTGTTGTGGGAATAGGATTAAATGTCGGTGGAGGTTCATCAACGGAAAAGATTATCGACCGACCTGTTGCAGATCTCGTGGATTACTGCGCGCTTCCAATTCGAAATAAATTAGCAGGATCGATCATTCGCAATGTCTATGACTCCATTTACAAATTTGAAAATAGAGGCTTTCAGTCTTTTCATGAGAATTGGGATATTCTGGACGTACTAAGGGACCAGGCTGTGACTATCTCGACTTCCATGAATGTAATTAGTGGCATTGCACGGGGAGTGAGAAACACAGGGGAGCTTTGTATTGAACTCAACGACGGGACGATTCATCTCGTTAATTCAGGGGAGGTTTCCCTAGACTACACCAAATGAGCGATATCGTACTGGATTTAGATGTAGGAAATTCTTATACCAAGTGGCGCGTGGGTAAACTGCGCGGTAGCGTCGTCACGGGCGAACTACCCGAGCTCGTAGAGAGTGTCGACCGTGTTCGAGTTTCTGCAGTAGCTCACTCCGAAGGTCAATTGAGAGAACAGATTCAAGGTAACTATAGCGTACAACCAGAGTTCGCAAAGACAAGTAGGACACTATCGGGAGTACACAATGGCTACGATGACATTAACCAATTAGGCGTGGATAGATGGCTTGCGCTGGTTGCTGCGTGGAAGCGGATCAAGAGCGACTTGATAATGTTTGACTTGGGTACTGCCATGACGGCCGACTACGTTCGTGCGGACGGAAACCATCTAGGTGGGTACATCGTACCTGGATTGAACTCGATGCAGAGCGTGTTAGGAAAGCGTACCCGGGATGTTCAAGTTCAAGAAAGTAACGCTAGTGTACTATTGAGCGGTTCTCCAGCGAGCAACACTATCGACGCGGTTAACTTTGGACTAGCCCGCGTCCAACTCGGTTGGATCAAGAGTTGTATTGACGTTGGGACTCAGACGTTTAGCAATACACCAACACTCATCCTCACAGGAGGGGACTTGGGAGTAAAAAACTTGGGTCAACTGTTTCGATTTCAGTACTTTCCTGATTTAGTGTTGGAGGGATTGGCACTTGCGCTGCCATGAACCAGGATCGATTTGAATCAATGGTTGATCTTGTAGAAAACGCTAAACAAATCTGACTTCTCGACCTTAATTAGAATTCCACTTCCTGTCGTCAGATGGCCGCCATAGCTCAGCAGGTAGAGCAGCTCACTTGTAATGAGAAGGTCCGGGGTTCGATTCCTCGTGGCGGCACCATCTACACTCGCGTATGGGAATCTCCCCATGCAGTTCTTTTTGATCGCACCGCTTCATTTTTTTTCAGTAGGTTAAAGCAATGACAAAGTTTCGCACTCGTACTCAAGCAATTCACGCAGGAGAGAGTATCGATCCAGCGACGAAAGCCTCTGCTCCAAATATCACGATGTCGAACAGCTATGTCATGAGTGAAGTAAGCGGGTTTTCGATTGATGCCTTTGGAGACAACAAACCCTACGTGTACTCTCGCTGGGACAATCCCACAGTGCGAATGTTGGAAGACAAGCTAGCTTCGCTTGAAAATGCGGAAGCCTGTTCCTGTTTCGCATCGGGAATGGCTGCCACCTCGGCTATCCTCAATACAACCCTTAAACGAGGGGACCACCTCGTCGCGATAGACGTACACTACAGTGGCACCGCAGAATTAATTAGGTTTCTCAGAGACTCTGTTGGTATTGAAACGACTTTAGTCGATCCGACCGATCTTGGGATGATTGAAGATGCAGTACAGCCAGGCCGCACAAGACTGTTCTGGTTCGAAACACCATCAAATCCACTCTTGACTATCACTGACATTCCTGCTGTGTCTGAGCTCGCGCATCATGTGGGAGCACAACTCGTCATTGATTCTACGCTTGCTACACCAATTGCGACTAAACCGCTCGAACTTGGCGCGGATTTCGTCGTCCATTCACTCAGTAAATACATTGGTGGCCACGGGGATGCGCTCGGCGGTGCTGTCTTGTGTACCAGTGAAAACATGAAGCCGATCAGAGACCACGAACGGGTTCATATAGGTGGAGTTTTGAGTCCATTCAATGCATGGTTGATCTCACGTGGATTAGCGACACTCCCGTTGCGTATGCCCGCACACACTGAGAGTGCCTTGAAAATAGCTCAATTCTTGGAAGCTCACCCGCGGGTAACTCGCGTGCTGTATCCTGGGCTTGAGTCACACAAGGGACACAAAATAGCAAAACTACAAATGCAAGAGTGTTGGGGTGGATTACTTTCGTTTTCAGTTGCCGATGGGAAGACCCTTGCGCAGCAGATGCCCACACAGGTAGAGATCATTCATTACGCCGTTTCTTTAGGTAGTCATCGCAGTTTAATTTATTGGATGGAAACAGACGAAATGTTGCGGTCGTCGTTTGTATTACCTTCAACATTGGAACGTGAGTATCGAGAGACTACAGGAGACGGTATATTTCGATTCGCGGTTGGTTTGGAAGATCCCAATGATTTGTGTGAAGAATTATCGAGGTGTCTCGAACTCTAGTCTGCAATCTTCAATCGCGTGGTTGTGCTCTATTTAGCTGTGTATTTATTGCTGGTCACTGACGATAAATGCGAACAGAATCGGAGTTGAAAAGACCTTGACAAACACGCAAAAATCAACAAAATTCGCAATCTTTATTCGCATGGAGTAGTGTATCCGTTGCCGGGAGGGGTTCCCGAGCGGCCAAAGGGATCAGACTGTAAATCTGACGTCTACGACTTCGGAGGTTCGAATCCTCCCCCCTCCACCACAAATTAATGTTTGGTAGAGAGCACTGTCGCGGGCATTGTTTAGTGGTAGAACCTCAGCCTTCCAAGCTGATGGCGCGGGTTCGATTCCCGCTGCCCGCACCAATGCTCCGATGCAGAATTGGATAAACTAAAGGGTCATGCGTCTGGGCAAGCTCACATAGCTCAGTCGGTAGAGCGCTTCCTTGGTAAGGAAGAGGTCATCGGTTCAAATCCGATTGTGAGCACCACTAAAGACTTAGCTCGACGGGTACCGTCAAACGGATCAAACGAAAGTGTGGAGCGGATGCATGTGCATGCTAGAGAATTTACGGTACTCGATCTGTTTAGATAATGTACGATCTCCAAAAGTTGATGCACGATTTAGGTATTCATAATCGAAAGGCCAGTAGCTCAATTGGCAGAGCGGCGGTCTCCAAAACCGCAGGTTGGGGGTTCGATGCCCTCCTGGCCTGCCAAACGCTTCTGATGTCCCGTATTCCGGCAACCAATCATCCCAGTGGAGGAAGTTAAAGTAGGTGGCTTTACAAAGAATTAGACACGAGCAAGACGACGTAAGCATATTTGACCGCATGAAGTGGTGGTTCGTCTACTTGGTAGTCGCAGGTGGAATTTTCGGTAATTGGTACTATGGAAATCCCGATTCCATTTTCTTTATTCCAACATTGTGGCGCGCTTTGATTTTGGTTGGAATGGCAGGCGGTTCCGTTGCACTCTTGCTTACGACTGAGCGTGGCCGAAATTTGTGGATTCTCTTCCGAGATGCGCGCTCGGAGCTTCGTAGAGTAATCTGGCCGACTCGACCGGAAACTTTACAGACTACCTGGATCGTGTTGATTTTGATAGTGATTTTTGCGCTGATTTTGTGGTTGTTAGACTCCGGTCTTTCTTTGGTTGTGCGAATGGTCATAGGCTAACTCGTGACTGATCAACCCACCGCGAATGACTCAAGCGAAGGTACCAAATCTTGGTACGTGGTGAACGCTTATTCTGGTTACGAGAAAAAGGTAGCCGAAGTGTTACGCGAGAGGATCGAGCTTTCCAAGCACAAAGAATGCTTCGGTGAAGTGCTAGTTCCGTCAGAAGAAGTTGTGGAAATGCGCGCGGGACAGAAACGCCGTAGCGAACGAAAGTTCTTTCCCGGTTACATACTCGTTCAGATGATGATGAACGAAGACACTTGGCAAATTGTGAACTCAACACCACGCATAAAAGGCTTTGTCGGTGGTAAGTTTGGGAACCCCACACCCATCTCAGATGTTGAAGCTAACTTCATTTTGGATAGAATAGAACAGGGGAACGACCAAGCTACCCCCAAGACGTTGTTTGGGGTAGGGGAGCTTGTACGCATCATTGATGGGCCCTTCGTGGATTTCAACGGTATCGTTGAAGAAGTTAACTATGAGAAGAGTAGGCTTGTAGTTTCGGTAACAATATTTGGTCGCTCAACCCCGGTTGAGCTGGATTTCTCTCAAGTCGAGAAAGGATAAATTCAAGAACTTCAAAAGTGCCTGTTGCGCGCCTCGCTGGCTCGCGGCGCTTTTGGATGTGTGAACTTTTATGGCAAAAAAGATTCAAACCTACATTAAGTTACAGGTACCTGCGGGACAGGCGACTCCGGCACCACCAGTAGGACCTGCCTTAGGGCAACACGGTATCAATATCGTGGAGTTTACCAAGTCGTTCAATGCCCAAACGCAGAAGATGGAACCAGGGGTACCGATCCCCTGCACGATCACGGTATATACGGATCGAAGCTTTACATATGTTACCAAGAGTCCGCCAGCATCATTCCTTATTCGAAAGGCCGCAGGAGTGGACAAAGGTAGCGGCACGCCTAACACCGAGAAGGTTGGTAGAGTCACAAGAGCTCAATTAGAAGACATTGCGAAAATCAAAGAACCTGATCTTACATCGGCAAGTTTAGATGCTGCCGTACGAACATTGGCAGGAAGCGCTCGAAGTGCCGGCATCGAAGTAGAGGGTTTGTGATGAGTAAGTTGTCGAAGCGAAAGAAGTTGTTTGCAGAAAAAGTTGATCACACCCGTCGATACGACGTGGAAGAAGCTGTAAAAATCTTAAACGAGATCGCGACCAACACCAAATTCAAGGAGTCTCTGGAGATTGCGGTAAACCTTGGAATTGACCCTCGACGTTCAGATCAACTTGTTCGTGGTTCGACGATCCTACCTCACGGGATTGGTAAAACCGTCAAAGTCGCCGTGTTTGCAGACGGAGACCAGGCAGAAGCAGCGACAGCTGCAGGCGCAGATGTCGTAGGTTTAGAGGATTTAGTTGAAAATGTCAAGAAAGGTGATTACGACTTTGACGTTGTGCTAGCCACACCCAGTAGTATGCGCCTTCTCGGCCAGTTAGGTCGGATTTTGGGACCTAGAGGGTTAATGCCCAATGCCAAGTCCGGTACTGTAACTAACGACATGGCCGTCGCAGTGAAAAACGCTAAATCGGGTCAAGTACAGTTTCGAGCAGATCGCGGCGGCGTAATACACGGTTGCATCGGTCAGGTCGGTCAAAGCCCAGAGCAAGTGAAAGACAACATCGTCGCACTAGTTGACGATCTCAAGCGAGCACGTCCGGCATCGGCTAAAGGAACTTACGTTAAAAAGGTCACTCTATCCTCAACGATGGGACCAGGAGTGATGTTAGAAGAAGCGTCGATAGGGTTATAGAACTGAGCGGATACACGGATTGAAGTGAGAATATAGATGCCCCTTGCCTTTCATGAAAAAGAAGCGATCGTTGCTGCAACACGAGACAGCGCGGTCAACTCTGTATCGACTCTGCTCGCAGATTATCGCGGGCTTTCTGTACAGGAAGCAACAAGCTTACGGAGACAGGCCAGAGAACAAGGCGTACAACTTCAAGTCGTCCGGAATACTTTAGCGCGCTTAGCTCTGAAAGATACCGATCACGCGTGTTTGGTTGAAAGCATTGACGGTCCAACCATGCTGGCGTTTTCACCTAGTGATCCAGGTGCCGGTGCGCGCTTATTTAAAGATCTACTGAAAACCGGTACGAGTGTTGAGGTTAAAGCAATCTCGGTGGCTGGAACACTCTGTTCCAGCGAACAATTGGACGCAGTCGCATCCTTGCCCACGCGTGAGGAAGCACTTGCCCAACTGATGTCTGTTATGCTTGGACCGGTCACCAAATTAGCACAGGTACTTCATGCAGTACCCAGTAAACTTGTGCGAACTTTGGATGCCATTCGAGAACAGAAACCAACCGGTGCCTAGCACCATTTACCCTAAATTTCTACTGCGATTAATCAAGGAGAACCAATCGTATGAGTCTTAGCAGAGACGAAATACTTGATGCAATAGCTGACATGTCGGTGATGGAAGTCGTCGAGCTTGTCAGCGCGATGGAAGAAAAATTCGGCGTTACCGCAGCCGCGGCGGTAGCCGCTGCTCCAGTAGCAGCTACGGCCGATAGCGGTGCAGCAGAAGTAGATGAACAAACTGAGTTCGATGTAAAACTCGTCGCGACCCCGGAAAAACGAGTTGCATTGATTAAAGTCATCCGCGAAATCACTGGACTTGGACTGAAGGAAGCTAAGACTTTAGTGGATGAAGCTCCTTGTACTGTGAAGGAACAAGTTAGCAAAGACGAAGCACAAGAAATCAAGACGAAGCTTGAAGACGCCGGCGCAACGGTCGAGTTCAAGTAAACCTAGTCGTCAAACTTCTTCATTCAATACTCCTGAACCTAGAGCGTACCTCGCGTTCTTTTGCCAGTAATCCGGCCCATGCCGGATTACGCATTTTCTGAGGAACAATTAATGGCATATTCCTTTACGGAAAAAAAGCGTATTCGAAAAGACTTTAGTCGCCTCTCAGTACCTGTCGAGTTGCAGAACCTGCTGGAAATTCAGACGAAGTCCTACGCGAAATTTTTGCAAAAAGACATCGAGCCTGCAGAGCGCGAGGAGATCGGTCTCCACGGCGCATTCAGCTCAGTCTTCCCAATGGAGAACAACGCCCAGACAGCATATCTAAACTACGTGTCTTACCGCTTGGAAGATCCTCACTTTGATGTCGAGGATTGCATCTCGCGCGGCGCGACCTACGCCGCCCCAATGCACATGACCGTTCGGTTGATTCTCTATAGCCGCGAGACCGGAAAAGTGAAATCAGCGACCGATCAAGAAGTCTTCGTTGGTGAGATTCCGCTCATGACACCTAGTGGTAGTTTCATTATTAACGGTACTGAACGTGTAGTTGTCTCCCAACTCCATCGTTCCCCCGGTGTGTTGTTTAGTCACGACAAAGGTAAGAGTCATGCTTCTGGCCGCTTGCTCTATCACGCCCGTGTCATTCCCTATCGCGGATCTTGGTTAGATTTCGAGTTTGGATATGAGTCTAAAGAACAAAAAGAGTATCTATATGTCCGCATAGACCGTCGAAAGAAACTTCCAGTTACCCAATTTTTACGCGCCCTCTACTACGTAGACGGCATCGAATACTCCGATGAGAAAATTCTCAGTTTGTTTTTTGATTTCAATCACTATACGATTCGGCGAAACGGGCTCATATCGTGGAACTGCGAACCGGATAGACTAATTGGCTCTCGAGCGAGTTTTGACATCGTTGTGGATGATCAGATTCTTGCAAAGGCCGGCGACCTAATCACTCAACGTCATGTTCGTCAATTACGGAATTCGAACATCAGAAAAATGGACGTTCCGCGCCAATTTCTTATCGATCAAACGGTCGCGAAAACTATCGAAGATCCGGAGACGGGAGAAATCATCGTTCTCTGCAACACCCAACTAACTGAAGAAACAATAGACCGCATTATTTCGAGTGGGGTCAAGAAGCTTGAGACTATCTATACCAATGACTTAGATCAAGGTTCGTTTATTTCTGACACTTTACGTAAGGATCCTACAGACAGCAAAATCAGGTCGGTGTACGAAATTTATAGTGTCATGCGACCAGGTGAACCGGTGACAGAGGACGCGGCGATTTCACTGTTCCGCAAACTCTTTTTTGAAGATGAACGATACGACATGTCCAAAGTTGGGCGCATGAAGTTCAACAAGCGGTTGCAATCAGATGAGAACGCCGATTGTCACTATCTCACGACAGACGATGTGATCCGCGTATTGAAAACATTGATTGACGTACGTAATGGACGTGGTTTTGTCGATGATGTTGATAACCTTGGTAATCGTCGCGTACGTTCCGTCGGCGAAATGGCCGAAAACCAGTTTCGAGTTGGTTTAGTTAGGGTCGAACGCGCCGTGAAAGATCGACTGTCTTTAGCAGACAGTGAAGGTTTAATGCCTCAAGACATCATAAATCCTAAACCGATTGCGGCTGCAATTAGGGAGTTCTTCGGTTCACACCAACTGTCGCAAATCATGGATCACAACAATCCATTGTCGGAAGTGACCAACAAGCGCCGAGTGTCCGCACTAGGACCGGGCGGTTTGACAAGGGAACATGCGGGCTTTGAAGTGCGTGACGTACATCCGACTCATTATGGTCGAGTCTGTCCCATTGAAACACCTGAAGGACCGACTATCGGATTAATCAACTCTATCGCTACTTACGCGAAAATCAACGATTATGGCTTTATTGAAACCCCTTATCGAAAAGTTAAGAACGGAAAAGTAACGAAGACGATTGAATACCTCTCCGCGATTGATGAGAGCGATTATCGGATCGCGCAGGCCAGCTCTCAAGTCGACAATCAGGGGAAATTTGTTGATGAATACGTTGATGTACGCTACGACAACGAGTTCATTAAAGCACAGCCACAGGACGTGCATTACATGGATGTGTCCCCGAAACAGATTGTGTCAATTTCTGCGGCACTGATACCCTTCTTAGAACACGACGAGGCCAATCGAGGTCTCATGGGTTCAAACATGCAACGTCAAGCGGTACCGACCATTCGCACTGAAGCACCATTCGTTGGTACGGGCGTGGAACGACAACTAGCACGCGATTCCGGTGCATGTATCTATGCAAAACGCGCGGGCGTAGTCGAACTTGTCGATGCGCGCCGAATCGTGGTTCGAGCCACATCGACAAAGAAAACCGATCCGAACGACGGTGGGATTGATATCTACAACCTCATGAAGTTCACTCGTTCCAACCAAGACACGTGCATCAATCAACGACCGATAGTAAAACCAAAGGATCGAGTCCAACCGGGCGATGTTCTCGCAGACGGTCCAGCAATCGATGCTGGTGAACTAGCACTCGGGCAAAACATGCGGATCGCTTTCATGGTTTGGAACGGATACAACTACGAAGATTCTATACTCATATCCGAACGTATTGTTCGGGAAGACCGGTTTACGAGTGTCCATATCAAAGTGTTGGAGTGTTCAGCGCTTGAGACCAAGATTGGTCCTGAGGAAATTACAGCTGACATCCCCAACATCAGTCCTTCCGCACTCAACAAACTCGACGAATCAGGAATCGTTCATATCGGAGCGGAAGTTCAAACCGGGGACATTCTGGTTGGGAAGGTTACTCCAAAGGGCGAAACTCAACTAACGCCTGAAGAAAAACTACTACGTGCTATTTTTGGCGAGAAAGCACACGATGTTAAAGATACGTCACTTCGAGTAAAGTCTGATGTACAAGGTACCGTAGTTGATGTCAGAGTCTTTACGCGGGACGGCATGCAGAAGGATGCTCGGGCTCGAGCGATCGACGAAGATGAGTTGCTTGCAATAGAGCAAGACTTAAACGATCAATATCGAATCTTTGAGAATGCAACCTTGGAGAAGTTAGTTCAATCCGTTAATGGTTCCAACGCGGTGCAAGCCCCTGGGCTGGAGGCGGACAGCAAATTGACGTCCTCTTACCTGAGATCATTAGATCTGAACGACTGGCGTAAGTTGCGCGTGGCTGAGGACAAAGTTAATCGTCAAGTCGAAGCTGCGATACGGTTGTTGGATCAACGTCAAAAACAACGCGACGAAGAGTTCAAACGCAAAAAAGAAAAACTTGAACGACCGGATGAATTACCTCCGGGTGTCATCAAGTACGTGCGAGTCTATGTCGCTACCAAGCGTCGGATTCAACCAGGTGATAAGATGGCTGGACGACATGGGAATAAAGGCGTGATCTCTGTGGTTATGCCGGTTGAAGACATGCCGTACGACGAAAACGGCGAACCGGTTGACATTGTGTTAAATCCACTTGGAGTACCCTCCCGGATGAATATCGGTCAGGTGCTTGAGACGCACCTAGGCTGGGCTGTCAAAGGGATCGGCGACCAACTAGACACACTGTTGCAGCAACAAGTGAAAGTTGAAGAAATTCGTCAGTTCTTGCATTCGGTTTATGACAAAATGGACGGCAAACCGATCGACTTTGATTCGTTGTCAAATACTGAAATTGTTGCTCTTGCGCAGGATTACCGTAGAGGTATTCCCGTCGCGACTCCGGTTTTTGATGGGGCACGAGAGCGGGATATCAAACAGCTACTCCAGTTAGCCGGACTACCGGAAACAGGCCAGGCGTACTTGTACGATGGTCGCACGGGTAGACGCTTCGACCGACCAATCACCGTAGGCTACATGTACATGCTAAAGCTCAATCACCTAGTCGATGAGAAAATGCATGCCAGATCCACTGGTTCTTATGCGCTTGTGACGCAGCAACCTCTTGGTGGTAAGGCACAACAAGGTGGTCAACGGTTTGGCGAAATGGAAGTATGGGCACTTGAAGCCTACGGCGCAGCATACACTTTGCAGGAAATTTTGACCGTCAAGTCCGACGACGTTGAAGGCCGTGGCAAGATATTCAAGAACATTATTGATGGCGACTTTCGTATTGAACCCGGTATGCCGGAATCATTTAACGTGTTAGCTCGCGAAGTGAAATCACTCGCTATCGATTTAGCACTGCAATCGGAATAAGGAGACGTACATTGGTAGATTTTTTTAATCCCCCGAGAAGAACGCAATCCGTCGATGAATTTGACTCGGTAAAGATTGCATTAGCGTCCCCGGACTTGGTTCGGGCTTGGTCTTTCGGTGAGGTCCGAAAGCCTGAAACAATCAACTATCGGACTCTAAAACCTGAACGCGATGGTTTATTTTGCGCGAAGATATTCGGGCCGATGAAGGACAACGAATGCTTGTGCGGGAAATATAAACGCATGAAGCATCGAGGCGTGATTTGTGAAAAGTGTGGAGTCGAGGTCACCACCAAAAAGGTACGCCGAGAACGTATGGGACACATTGAACTCGCTGCTCCTGTCGCTCACATTTGGTTTTTGAAATCACTGCCTTCGCGGATTGGATTGATGCTGGACATCACTCTTCGCGAGATTGAACGGGTATTGCATTTCGACTCTTATATCGTCATCGATCCTTTAATGACCGATCTGCAGCCCGGTACGCTACTAACCGAGGAAGAGCACGAGGAGGCAGTCGAGCGCTACGGCAATGGGGAATTTATTGCCAAGATGGGTGCCGAAGGAATCCTTGAACTGCTTGACAGCATCGATTTAAAACAGAAAGCAGCTGAACTCAGAGAAGAGATCGACAGTACAACTTCCGAAGCAAAAATCAAGAAGTTGTCTAAGCGTCTTAAGCTCGTAGAAGCTTTCATGAACTCCGGGAACAAACCTGGTTGGATGATTCTGCGTACGTTGCCGGTGTTACCTCCAGATTTGCGACCTTTGGTTCCAATGGAAGGTGGTCGCTTTGCCACTTCCGATCTCAATGATCTTTACCGACGCGTGATTAACCGCAACAACCGGCTTGAGAAATTACTGGAACTGAGTGCACCGGAAATCATTATTCGGAACGAGAAACGAATGCTCCAAGAAGCAGTGGACGCACTACTTGACAACGGTCGTAGAGGTCGAGCAATCCTAGGTACCAACAAGCGTCAGTTGAAGTCATTGTCGGACATGATTAAGGGCAAACAGGGTAGATTTCGCCAGAACTTACTCGGCAAGCGTGTCGATTTTTCAGGTCGCTCGGTAATCGTTGTCGGTCCAGAACTCAAACTGCACGAGTGCGGGTTGCCGAAGAAGATGGCTTTAGAACTGTTCCGCCCCTTCGTTTTGGGTGAGTTGCAAAGGCGCGAATTAGCTGACAGTATTAAACAAGCCAAAGCGCTAATTGAGGAAGAGCGTCCACAGGTTTGGGATGTGCTCGCCGATGTCATTCGTGAGCATCCAGTGTTGCTCAATCGAGCTCCAACGCTCCACCGACTGGGTATTCAAGCATTCGAACCAAAGCTCATTGAAGGTAAAGCAATTCAGTTACATCCTCTAGTGTGTGTTGCGTTTAATGCTGATTTTGATGGTGATCAAATGGCAGTCCACGTACCGCTAACGATAGAAGCTCAGCTTGAGTCTCGAGCTCTAATGATGTCGACAAACAACATTCTGTCTCCTGCCAGTGGCGAACCTATTATCGTACCGAATCAAGATGTCGTTTTGGGTTTGTATTACCTTACGCGGGACCGGATTAACGGCAAAGGTGAGGGGATGATTTTTGCCGATACGCAAGAAGTCGAACGAGCATACTATAACGAACAGGTGGACTTGCACGCCAAAGTGAAGGTTCGTCTCACGGAAGAGCAAGCTGGTGGTGAACTTCATACTCATATAGTCGACACCACTGTGGGACGTTCCCTGCTCGCCGACATCTTACCGGCAGGGCTAAGCTTCAAGCACGTGAATAGAGTTTTAAAACGCGGCGAGATTTCTGACTTAGTTGACATTTGTTATCGCCGAGTAGGACTAAAAGAAACAGTGGTTTTTGCGGATCAACTCATGTACGCCGGTTTTAAGTACTCGACCTATGCGGGTTGTTCAATTGGCGTTGGCGATTTAGTTGTTCCTGATGCTAAGGAAGGTATCGTTAACGCAGCCCGGGAACAAATCGAAGATCTCGAAAGGCAGTTTCAAGACAACTTGTTGTCGCCCACGGAAAAATACAACAAAGCAGTTGATATTTGGACGCGCGCGAGCGATCAGATTGCGGCGAAGATGTTGGACGGTATTTCCAAAGAGAAAGTACCCAATCGCGAAGGGGAATTGGAAGAACAAGATTCCTTCAACTCCATTTTCATCTACGCCGACTCAAAGGCACGTGGTTCCCCAGCACAGATCAGACAATTAGCCGGCATGCGAGGACTAATGGCGCGACCAGACGGTACGATTATTGAGACCCCAATTGTTTCAAACTTCAGGGAAGGATTGTCGGTTAACGAATACTTTATCTCGACTCATGGTTCCCGGAAAGGATTAGCGGATACTGCGCTCAAGACAGCAAATGCAGGCTATCTAACGCGCCGATTGGTTGACGTGGCGCAAGATTTAGTGATCACAGAAACCGATTGTGGTACCTCTGACGGGTTGCGCATCACAGCAAAAATTGAGGGTGGTGAAGTCGTTGAACCACTCTCTGAGCGTGTTCTAGGGCGGATCGTGGCAAAGCCAGTCCATGACACGCACACTGGAGAGGAAGCAATTGCAGTCGGAACTATGATTGACGAGGATTGGGTGCAACGTGTTGAAGACATGGGTTTTGATGAGATCTATGTTCGTTCACCCATCACATGCGAAACCAAATTTGGTCTCTGTGCACGCTGTTACGGTCGAGATCTTGCTCGAGGTCACCTAGTGAATGTCGGCGAAGCAGTGGGTGTTATCGCGGCACAGTCCATCGGTGAACCAGGCACTCAACTAACGCTGCGTACTTTCCACATTGGCGGTGCTGCTTCGCGTGCTACAGCCGATGACAGTGTCCAGGTAGAGCATGGCGGATTGCTACGTTTTCAAAACATCAACACCGTCCGCAATCCAGACGGACATCTGGTTGTCGTATCTCGTTCCGGAAAGATCATGATTTTTGACGAACGGGGTCGAGAGCGCGAACGATATTCGGTCCCATATGGTGCGACGTTAGCGGCCGAAGAAGGTGATAACGTAATTGCCGGACAGATAGTCGCTAAGTGGGACCCACATTATCACTTGATCATATCTGAGCAAGAAGGGATCGTACATTTTGTCGATATGGAAGAAGGACGCTCAGTTCGTACCCAGACAGATGAAGAGACAGGTTTGACGATATTGAGCGTTATACCGGACTCGGAACGACCTGAAGTAGGAATGGCACTCCGACCGGGAATCCAGCTCTATCGCCCATCGAAGGACGGAAAGAAAATTCACGCAGATGAAGAAGTACTCGTTAACTACAGCTTGCCTGCTGGTGCTAATGTACTTGTTGAAGCAGGCGGAAAAGTTCACGTTGGAGCTGTGATCGCCAAAGCACCACAAGAGAGTTCTAAGACAATTGACATCGTCGGTGGATTACCGAGGGTTATTGAGCTCTTTGAGGCTCGCAAACCCAAAGAAAGCGCTGTTATGGCGGAAGCAACTGGGGTTGTTAGCTTCGGTCGTGAAACTCTTACCAAAATTCGTTTGACGATAACGCCCCATAGTCCTGATCCTGAAGAAGAAGTCGAACCAGTTGAAACTCTGATTCCGAAAACGAGAAATATTTCCGTATTCGCTGGTGAACATGTTCAACAAGGCGAGATTATCTGTGATGGTGCGGTTGACCCACACGACATACTTCGCTTGCGTGGAGTCGCCGAGTTATCGGAGTACATAATCAGTGGGATTCAAGATGTGTATCGCTTGCAAGGTGTCCCAATAAACGACAAACACATCGAAGTTATTGTGCGGCAAATGTTGCGCAAAGTGGAGATTGACAGTAGCGGTGAGTCTCATTTCGTACGCGGCGAGCAAGTGGACTACTCTGAACTACGCGAACAGCTTGAAACACTACGTGGGGAAGGGAAGCAATTGCCCGAGTTTCGTCGAGTGCTATTGGGAATCACTCGTGGTTCGCTGGCTACTGATTCGTTTATCTCCGCGGCTTCGTTCCAGGAGACCACTCGCGTATTGACTGAAGCTTCGGTGACTGGGAAAGTTGACCGACTTCGTGGTTTAAAAGAGAACGTCGTAGTCGGTAGGCTGATTCCTGCCGGTACTGGTCTTGAGTATCACCGTCGACGCAAGCAACGTCGCCGTGAAGAAGTGATCATTCAAGAGGGACGAAGTCGCAAAGACTCGGTAGAAGAGATCGAACGATCGCTCGCCGAAATGCTTGCTGAGCAAGACGCCACTGAAGAGCCCTCGGAGTAAAACATAGAAAATTCAAGGGAATCTCTAAAATACCGTGCTCAAAACTCAGTGCACCGGGTGAGTCTCGGTGTTGTGAGCGAGCCCCCTAACCTGATACTGGAGGAAATGTAAACTTGGCGACCATTAGTCAGTTGGTTCGAAAACCGCGAAAACGTCGTGTAAAAAAGAGCCAATCGCTAGCATTGGAGTCGAATCCGCAAAAACGTGGCGTGTGTATTCGAGTGTATACCACAACACCGCGTAAGCCGAATTCTGCAATGCGTAAAGTGTGTCGAGTTCGCCTAGTTAACGGTTATGAGGTAAATTCATACATTCCCGGTGAAGGTCATACCTTGCAGGAACATAGCACAGTGTTGATTCGCGGCGGTCGCGTTAAAGACTTGCCCGGCGTACGCTATCACACAATTCGCGGCACGTTGGACGCAACCGGGGTTGACGATCGTCGCCAAGGACGTTCAAAGTATGGCGCGAAGCGACCGAGTCAGATTTAAGTAGGAGCAGTAAGAAATGTCGCGCCGACGGGTCAGTGAAAAGCGAGTAATTCTCCCCGATCCAAAGTATCACAACGAAATAGTAGCAAAGTTCATCAATCATGTGATGGTGAGTGGAAAGAAAGCCGTAGCTGAGAGAATTGTGTACGGTGCGCTAGACCTCGTGCAAAAGCGCGAAGATTCGGATCCATTGGAGGTTTTCGAGAAAGCGCTTGAGGAAGTGGCACCGATTACGGAAGTAAAGTCTCGGCGTGTCGGAGGTTCGACATTGCCCGTACCGATCGAAGTCCGTCCCTCACGACGCATGGCGCTCGCCATGCGATGGCTCGTGGACAGTGCTCGCGCCCGCAACGAAAAGACGATGGCGTCCCGTCTCGCGAGCGAACTGATCGATGCCTCGAACGGCCGTGGTGGCGCGGTAAAGAAACGTACTGACACGCACCGCCAAGCCGAAGCAAACAGAGCGTTTGCACACTATCGATACTAACCACCGTTTCGATACGATTCCTTTTTTACCTATTCCTTAGTTAGAGTTCTCGGAGTTCTTGCATGACCCGTAGCACACCTTTGGGGCGCTACAGAAATATCGGTATAGTCGCACACGTAGATGCGGGTAAGACCACGACTACAGAACGCGTGCTCTTCTATACTGGTATTTCTCACAAACTAGGCGAAGTTCATGATGGTGCCGCAGTAATGGATTGGATGGCACAAGAGCAAGAACGCGGAATCACGATTACTTCTGCGGCTACGACTTGTTTTTGGAATGGAATGCACGAGCAGTTCGACGACCATCGGATCAACATCATCGACACTCCAGGACATGTCGACTTCACCATTGAAGTTGAACGAAGTCTTCGGGTACTTGATGGTGCTGTGGTAGTGTTCTGTGGAACTGCTGGCGTAGAACCCCAATCCGAGACCGTTTGGCGACAAGCAGATCGCTATAGTGTTCCGCGAATCGTATTTGTTAATAAGATGGACCGCGCTGGCTCAGATTTTGAACGCGTGGTCGAGCAAATTCAATCACGTCTCGGCGCAACACCTGTGATGCTACAACTTGCTATTGGATCAGAAGAAGATTTCAAGGGGGTGGTGGACTTAATTTCTATGAAGGCCTATTACTGGGACTCTGGCGATTTGGGTCTAAATACTCGCGTTGAAGAAATTCCTCCCGAACTACAGGATCGTGCGTTAACGTTTCGAGAGAAGTTGATTGAGACCGCAGTAGAGTCGGACGACGAACTGACGGAACGCTTTCTCGAAGGCAAAGAAATCGGTGAAGATGAGATACGGTGCGGTCTTCGGTCCCGTACCTTGGCGAACGAAGTCGTACCAGCGATTTGTGGAACTGCGTTTAAGAACAAAGGAGTCCAACCTATGCTCGACGCAGTTATACATTACTTGCCCGCGCCCAACGAAGTTGCCGCTATCGAAGGGGTAGCTAAAGATGGTTCAGCGATTTCGCGTCATTCAGATGATGATGAGCCGTTTGCCGCGCTTGCATTTAAGATATCGACAGATCCATATGTCGGCACATTGACGTTTTTCCGTGTTTACTCCGGCGTTTTGTCCACTGGCGATAGAGTTTACAACGCGACCCGTACCCGCCGTGAACGAATCGGTCGAATGGTGCAAATGCACGCCAACAGCCGGAAAGAAATCTCCGAAGTTCGGGCAGGCGACATTGCTGCTGCAATCGGATTAAAAGATGTAACGACGGGCGATACTCTTTGTAGTGAAGACTCAGTGGTGATGTTGGAACGTATGATGTTTCCAGAACCAGTGATTCATGTCGCAGTGGAACCCCGGTCAGTTGCGGACCAAGACAAGATGTCGCTTGCGTTGAGTAAGTTAGCTCAAGAGGATCCTTCATTTAAGGTCTCAGCAGACGAAGAATCAGGTCAAACCATCATCGCTGGGATGGGAGAATTGCATCTCGACATCATCATTGATCGTATGAAACGCGAGTTTAAGGTTGACGCAAATATTGGAAAGCCTCAAGTTGCATATCGAGAAACGATTCGGAAACCAGTGGAAGCAGAAGCAAGACACGTGCGACAGACCGGCGGTCGCGGCCAGTTTGCCCACGTATTGGTGCGGTTTGAACCTTTAAAGGACAGCGTGGAGACCTATGAGTTTGAAGATCAAATAGCCGGTGGCGCAATCCCTCGGGAATACATTCCAGCGGTCGACAAGGGGATTCGCGAACAGATGACTAACGGTGTAGTCGCGGGCTTTCCGTTAATCAATGTACGAGCTACTCTGTACGATGGTTCCTTTCACGAAGTAGACTCCAGCGAAATAGCATTTAAAATTGCGGGTGCCGCGGCGGTACGCGAGGGCGCGCAGCGCGCCGATCCAGTGTTATTGGAACCTATCATGGCCGTCGAAGTTGTAACACCTCATGATTTTCTTGGCGACGTAGTCGGTGATCTAAACCGACGTCGTGGAGTAATTGATGGCATGGATGAGAACCCTGCGGGTAAAATTGTCAAGGCTTCGATTCCGCTTGGGGAGATGTTCGGCTACGCGACCGACCTGCGATCGACGACTCAGGGTAGAGCTACTTTTACCATGGAATTTGATAGGTATGAGGTAGTTCCGGAGAATGTTGCAGAAGCGATCAAAGCGCGCTAAGACGAGACCGGAATCACGACAGTAATCTAATTGTTATTAGGGAGAATGAAACACAATGGCGAAAGCTAAATTTGAACGAACAAAACCGCACGTCAATGTCGGTACGATTGGTCACGTCGATCACGGCAAGACTACGTTGACGGCGGCTATGACAATGATCTGTGCGAAAGACGCAGGTACAGGGGATGTCAAAAATTTCGAGGAAATCGACAACGCCCCGGAAGAGAAAGCTCGTGGAATTACGATTGCTACTACCCACGTTGAGTACGAATCACCCAATCGGCACTATGCCCACGTAGACTGTCCTGGCCACGCTGACTATATTAAAAACATGATCACTGGTGCTGCGCAGATGGATGGTGCAATTTTGGTGGTATCGGCAGTTGATGGTGCTATGCCCCAGACCCGCGAGCACATTTTGCTAGCGCGTCAGGTTGGTGTCCCAAGGATCATTACTTATTTGAACAAGGTCGACATGCTGGACCAAGCTGACCGCGACGAGTTTGTCGAATTAGTAACGATGGAAATCCAAGAGTTACTTGAAAGTTACGAGTTTGATCCTGAATCTCCGATCATTCCTGGTAGTGCGTTAAAAGCCATGGAGGGAGACGAAGGAGATGACGGTGCTGGTTCGGTTCGCGAACTCCTGAATGCCCTAGATGATTTCATTCCGGAACCAGAACGACCGGTCGACGCGCCTTTCTTGATGCCGATCGAGGATGTATTTTCGATCTCAGGTCGTGGAACCGTGGTAACTGGAAGAGTCGATCGTGGTATCGTCCAAGTAGGAAACGAAGTGGAAATCGTGGGGATTCGACCCACACACAAAACTACGTGTACTGGAGTAGAAATGTTTCGTAAGCTTCTCGACGAAGGTAGAGCAGGAGAAAACATAGGGGTACTTCTGCGCGGTATCAAGCGGGATGAAGTTGAACGTGGTCAAGTACTGGCACTGCCCGGTTCGATTACTCCCCATACCAAATTTTCGGCCCAAGTTTACGTACTGTCAAAAGAAGAGGGTGGCCGGCACTCACCGTTTCAGAGCCACTATCGACCACAGTTTTATTTCCGCACCACCGACGTAACTGGTGAAGTTACGTTGAAAGAGGGTGTAGAGATGGTCATGCCGGGAGACAACGTGGAATTAAACGTTGAGTTGATCAGTCCGATCGCGATGGACGACGGTTTGCGATTTGCGATTCGTGAAGGTGGTCGCACAGTTGGCGCTGGTGTCGTAACGAGCATTATTCAATAGACTAAAACTCTCTCTAGCTAACAGTCCCTCAGCCCTGCCGCGAATTGGCGCAGCAGGGCTGTTGTAGTTACGGCTAATACGTCTTTGACAACGCTCGACAAGTAGGTTTGTAAGTGCAGTTTCCAATATTTCCCGAGAATTAAAAATTATTGTTTCAATCCAATTGCAACAGGGCTTGCAATCTGTAAAATTGCTATCCTTTATGTATTCGGATGGGTTGCTCCAGCACCGAGGCATCGAAATATTGCAAATTTCCGTGAGGTACGGGGCTGAGTGGCCGAAGAAAATCGTATACAGATCAGACTCAAAGCGTATGATCACCGACTGATCGATCAATCAGCCGAGGACATTATCGCGGCGACGAAACAGACGGGTGCGAGAATACTTGGGCCGATTCCTCTCCCAACTAAATTAGAGCGCTTCACAGTGCTCATTTCACCTCACGTGAATAAAGATGCTCGAGATCAATACGAAATTCGTACGCATAAACGTTTGCTCTACATCGTAGACCCACCGGAACGAACGATTGATGCGTTGATGAATCTTGAGCTAGCGGCAGGAGTAGACGTAGACTTAAAGATAGATACGAAGTAAGCAGAACTCAGAACTGAGAACTTTGGTCCACGTTCTCATGGATCGTTACTCGGTTGGTTTTGCGAAGTTCAAGCAACTAGAAGATGTCGCTTGCGAACCTGTGAAAATTCACGGGTAAGGCGGGTATGAGCACTAGTTGCTATATCTGAGCAATCGATAGACACAGAATGACGATTGGAATTGTTGGTATAAAAAGCGGCATGACGCGTGTTTTCGCACCGGACGGCGGTTCCATACCCGTCACCGTGGTTCATGCGATACCAAACCGTATTACACAGATTAAAACTGAAGACGACGATGCCTACGAAGCGGTACAAGTCGTACATGGTGAGAGCGCGCGCAAATCAGGCCGACATAGTCGTGGATTGAAACCGGTACTTGGTCATTGGGCCAAGAGTGAGACTGAAGCTGGCGATAGTATGCACGAGTTTCGCTTAGATCGACATGCGGTAGACAAAGCAGATTCCAAATTAGAACTTGGCGAAAAACTTTCTGTATCACAATTCTTTGAAGGTCAGCTTGTGGATGTCACCGGAACGTCAAAGGGAAAGGGCTTTGCTGGTGTGATCAAGCGTTGGAATTTTCAGCGACAAGACACAACCCACGGCAATTCTCTTTCACATCGAGGTGCAGGATCAATCGGTCAATGTCAAACTCCAGGACGAGTTTTTAAAGGCAAAAAAATGGCAGGTCGCCTAGGAAATACTCAAGCAACAACGCAAAACTTGGAAATCGTCAAACTTGATATAGAAAGAAATACGATCTTGATTAAGGGTGCGATTCCAGGAGCATCCGGTTCTCGAGTAATTGTTCGACCCGCGATAAAACATGGCGTCCAAACACCCCCCGAGTTGAAACCGGAAAACGAGTAAATTGTCATGGAAGTTGCACTAAACACAGGGGAGAGTTTGAAACTCAATGATGCAGTGTTTAATGTAGACTTCAATGCACCGCTAGTGCATCAAGTCGTGCAAGCGTACATATCGAATGGACACGACGGAACCAAAGCACAAAAGTCGCGATCTGACGTTCGCGGAGGTGGTGCCAAGCCTTGGCGTCAAAAGGGTAGTGGTCGTGCTCGCGCTGGCACTCGAAATAGCCCAATATGGAGAGGGGGGGGAGTAACTTTCGCGACCAAACCTACGGTGACTTGGCAAAAGGTCAACCGGAAAATGTACCGAGGTGCGATGCGTTGTATTCTCTCGGAATTGATGCGGCAGAAAAGAATTACCATCACTGAATCATTCGACATTGACCAACCGAAGACCAGACTCCTCCAACAAACTCTTCAAGAACTCCAACTACAAAATCCCACCCTCGTCCTAAACCAACCGTCCGCAAACATACTGAAAGCGGCCGCTAATTTAAAGAACATCTCCCTAGAGAATTCCTCCAACGTCAATCCTCCGTTGTTGGTGGGTGCTGAACAATTACTGATTGATGTTGAGTCGATTCGTGCATTAGAAGCGAGACTAGTATGAATCCAAATAGACTTTACGGTATTCTCAATCGCCCACATGTGACCGAAAAAGTTACACGTTTGGGTATGCGTTCGAATCAGTATTGCTTCGTTGTTGCGAAAGATGCTACGAAAAAAGAAGTGCAGAACGCTGTAGAACAGATTTTTGACGTGGTTGTCGACAACGTAACGACAGTAAACGTCAAGGGCAAACCGGTTAGTCGAGTTTTGCGACGGTTACCTTCGGGGAAACGTAAGAATTGGAAAAAAGCTTATGTACGCTTGAAAGAAGGTGAGCGTATCGACCTAACCAAGGAGATTCGCTAGTGCCTGTAGTACGAACGAAACCGACTTCTCCTGGCCGGCGCTTTGTCGCGAAAGTCGTTGACAAGTCTTTACACACCGGGTCACCGTACAAGCCTTTACTTGAGCCAAAGTCATCGCAAGCTGGCCGCAACGGCAAGGGCCGAATTACTGTGAGACATCGTGGTGGAGGACACAAGCAACATTACCGAAAGTTAGACTTTAGACGAGACAAAGATGGTATTCCAGCGATTGTAGAACGTTTGGAATACGATCCAAACCGAAGTGCAAACATCGCACTCTTGAAGTATCTCGATGGAGAACGTCGGTACATCATTGCACCTAAGGGATTGAAACCGGGCGCTGAACTTCGTTCAGGTTCTACTGCCCCGATCCGTTCCGGCAACGCGATGCCGTTACGCAATGTTCCTATTGGCAGTCTGGTACACTGTATCGAACTCAAGCCACGCAAGGGGGCGCAACTTGCTCGAAGTGCTGGAACTTCTGCTCAGTTAGTAGCGCGTGAAGGAAATTACGCGACTCTCCGACTTCGGTCCGGAGAAATGCGTCGAGTACTTAGCGAGTGTCGTGCGGTGCTGGGGGAAGTAGGAAACACGGAGCACAACTTACGGTCATATGGAAAAGCCGGTGCGAAACGCTGGCGTGGTATTCGACCAACCGTACGGGGTGTTGCAATGAACCCAGTCGATCATCCGCATGGTGGTGGTGAGGGTAAGTCCAGTGGTGGCCGCCATCCCGTATCGCCTACAGGAGTCCCCACGAAAGGACACACTACGCGTCGCAAACGACCAAGCGATCGACTGATCATCCGTCGCCGAGGACGTAGTTAATCATGGCACG
Source organism: Gammaproteobacteria bacterium (assembly GCA_009841615.1). Lineage (GTDB taxonomy): Bacteria > Pseudomonadota > Gammaproteobacteria > Pseudomonadales > Azotimanducaceae > Bin55. The sequence continues at coordinate 35,381 of VXLL01000013.1, forward strand.
CTCCATTCGCAAAGGTCCTTTCGTCGACATTAACTTACTGCGGAAAGTAGAGAAAGCGCAGGAAAGCAGGGATAAACGTCCGATCAAGACATGGTCCCGACGCTCAATGATCGTACCAGAAATGGTGGGATTGACAATTCTGGTACATAACGGACGACAACACATGCCAGTGTTCATAACCGAAGAACTCGTGGGACACAAATTAGGTGAATTTGCTGCAACGCGCACGTTTAAGGGACATGCCGGCGACCGAAAAGCGTCAGCCGGACGGTAATTCGGTAGAGTAGCGTATTTATGAGAGTGCAAGCTGTAGCAAGAGGTTTACGTGTTTCTCCGCAGAAGGCAAGACTTGTTGCAGACCAGATTCGAGGTCGCAATATTCATGAAGCACTCAGTATTCTGGAACATGACGTGCAGAAGAGTGCAAAGTTTGTCAAGAAAGTCCTTGATTCCGCGGTGTCGAACGCTGAACAGAATCTGGATGCCGATATTGACGAACTTTCCATCAGTGAAATCTATGTAAATGAAGGCTTTCGAATGAAACGATTTCGGGCGCGCGCTCGAGGCAGAGGAACTCGAATAATAAAACGCACCTGCAATATCACTGTCGCAGTGTCAGACCACCTAGACGATGAGTAACTCAATAGGATAGACATGGGACAAAAAGTAAATCCAAATGGATTCCGTCTAGGAATAGTTCGTGATCATAGCTCGATTTGGTACGCCAATAAACAAAAGTACCGTGAGTTATTGAAGAATGATCATGAAATTCGGGAGTTCATTGCGTCTGAATTGAAACAAGCATTCGTCAGTCGCATTGACATTCAGCGACCTTCGCAAGACGCACGTATCACGATTCATACTGCCCGTCCTGGAATGGTGATTGGTCAACGTGGTGCCGATGTTGAGCGTCTTCGCGGGCAGCTGCAACAACGCATCGGTGGTCCCGTAGTTATTAATGTTGAAGAAGTACGAAAACCAGAGTTGGATGCATATCTCGTCGCATGCAACGTCGCGCAGCAACTGGAACGACGAGTTCAATATCGTCGTGCTGTGCGCCGGGTGCTCCAAAATGCTATGCGTTTAGGTGCTGAAGGCATAAAGGTCCGAGTGTCTGGTCGGTTGAACGGACAGGAACTTGCTCGCTCTGAAGTTTATTCCGATGGCCGGGTACCGCTGCACACACTTCGTGCTGATATTGACTACGCGGTGGCTGAGGCAATGACGACCTATGGAGTCTTGGGCGTGAAGGTTTGGGTCTTCAAAGGAGAAGTCATTGGCCCAACGGATGAGAATGCGCCGAACCCTCAACGAGGTAAATAAGTCTTCCGATGCTTCAGCCAACAAGAACAAAGTACCGTAAGCAGCAAAAAGGTCGCAATCGCGGCCTCGCACAACGTGCAAACAAAGTGTGTTTCGGTGAATATGGTCTAAAAGCATCGGGTCGTGGTCGAATGACGGCACGACAGATTGAAGCCGCTCGCCGCGCGATGACGCGATCCTTACGCCGAGGTGGTAAGGTTTGGATTCGGGTTTTCCCGGACAAGCCGATTACGAAAAAACCACTGGAAGTGCGGCAAGGTAAGGGCAAGGGCTCGGTCGAATATTGGGTCGCACAGATCCAACCGGGTAGGGTTTTGTATGAAGTTGCTGGAGTCAGCGAAGCCGATGCACGAGTCGCATTTCGACTGGCCGCGAGCAAGTTGCCTTTTACAACGACGGTAGTCGCTAGGCAGGCAATGTAATGAATACGGACGAACTGCGAGAAATGTCCCTAAAGGAACTTCAAGAGGAGTATGTGAGACTCCGTAAAGAACAATTCAACTTGCGATTTCAACGCGCCTCTGACCAACTTGCCCAGACGCACTTGATCAAAGAAGCGCGCCGCAACGTTGCTCGAGTCAACACTATTATCCGAGAGAAGCGTGATGGCTGACTCACAGACAACCAAAACACGTACAGTTAGTGGGCTCGTTGTGTCCAACACGGCGGACAAGACTATCGCGGTACGCGTGGATAGAAGAGTGCGGCACCCGTTGTACGGCAAGATTATTGGGCGATCTTCGAAATTTCAAGTTCACGATGAAAACAATGAAGCTCAAGTGGGCGATACCGTGAGTATTCAGGAATGTCGGCCAGTATCGAAGACGAAATCGTGGAAATTACTGACAATCGATGAACGGGTTAGGAAAGCTCAAACATGATTCAGAGTGAAACTGTACTTGACGTTGCCGACAACAGTGGTGCTCGTAGAGTTCAGTGTATAAAAGTACTTGGAGGATCGCGGCGGCGGTACGCACACATCGGTGATGTCATTCGCGTGACTGTAAAAGAAGCAATGCCGAGGAGTCGTGTCCGTAAAGGGCAACTCTTACGCGCGGTTGTGGTCCGGACAAAAAAAGGTGTGAGGCGTCAAGACGGCTCGGTGATTCGGTTTGACCAGAACGCGGCAGTGCTTGTGAACGAAGCTAAAGAGCCTATCGGCACGCGAATCTTTGGACCAGTGACAAGAGAACTGCGAGCGCGCGACTACATGCGCATTATTTCTTTAGCTCCGGAGGTTTTGTAAGGATGCGACGCATTCAAGTCGATGATGAAGTGATCATTCTGACTGGCAAAGATAAAGGTAGGACAGGCGATGTGGTTGAATTTAGGGGTAAGGACCGCGTGATCGTTAGTGGGATTAATGAAATCACACGACACACCCGAGCGCTGAAACCAGGAGATCGCCACGGCCGGCTAAAAAAGGAATCACCACTTCATATTTCCAACGTCGCTATTCTCAATCCAGAGACTGAAAAGGCTGATAAAGTGGGAATTCGGATCGAAGACGGTAAGAAGGTACGCTACTTTAAGTCCAATGGTGCCGTAATTGAAGACTAACGGTCAAATGAACAATCTACAACAAAAATACGTAGAAGAGATTCGACCTCAACTAATGGCCGATCACGGATTTACTTCCGTCATGCGCGTTCCGAAACTCCTAAAAGTTACACTCAACATGGGTGTAGGTAAGGCGATCGCCGACCGAAAATTATTGGATGGAGCTGTGGACGATCTCACAAAGATTGCGGGACAGAAGCCAAAAGTCACTCGAGCTCGCAAATCGGAAGCTGCGTTCAAAATTCGTGCGGGTAATGCTATCGGATGCAAGGTTACTTTACGTCGAACCATCATGTACGAGTTTGTCGAACGACTCATTGGGATCGCGATCCCACGTATGCGAGATTTTCGTGGGCTAAGTCCACGAGCATTCGACGGGCGCGGAAACTATTCGCTTGGGATTACGGAGCAAATTATTTTTCCCGAAATTGACTATGACAAGATCGACTCCCTCCGCGGTCTAAATGTCACCATTACTACAACGGCTCGCGACGATGCAGAGGGACTAGCGTTATTGAAAGCCTTCAACTTCCCATTCAGGAACTAACGATGGCAAAGAAATCCATGCTTGAGCGCGAGAAGAAACGACAACAGACCGTAGCAAAGTACGCGGCTAAACGAGCCGAATTAAAGGCTAAAATTAACGACCGCGCACTCGATGACGATGCGCGCTGGGAAGCCCAGTTGGAATTACAACAACTACCTCGCAATGCCAATCCCGTACGACTCCAGCGGCGGTGCGAAATTACCGGTCGACCGCGCGGTGTATATCGCCGCTTCGGTTTGGGGCGGACCAAGCTTCGCGAGGCCGCGATGCGCGGTGAGATCCCAGGACTCAAGAAGTCTAGCTGGTAATTCTTATGAGCATGCAAGATCCGATTTCTGATTTTCTCACGCGTATTCGCAATGCTACGATGGCCGCGATGCTGACAGTGTCGATGCCGAGTTCAAAGATTAAGGAAGCTATCTGCCGAGTACTGCAAGAAGAAGGATACATTCTGGGCTATTCGGTCGATAAGGCCACAAAACCAACTCTCACCGTGGAGTTGAAGTACATTGAAGGAGTCCCAGTAATTGAAGAGTTAAAGCGTATCAGTCGCCCTGGTCTACGTGCTTACAAAACCAACGATGAACTGCCAAGTGTAAATGGTGGCTTAGGCATCGCCATTGTAAGTACGAATCAAGGTTTAATGACCGACCACGCCGCACGTCGCGCTGGTGTCGGCGGCGAAGTATTGTGTACTGTCTTCTAGGTTGATTTGAGATGTCACGGATTACTGAGCGAGAAGTAAACATCCCGTCCGGAGTGGAAGTGGTGGTTTCAACTACAACCATACGTGTCAAGGGCAAGCACGGAGAATTGTCGGTTCCGCGTGCCGAAGGTGTGAGTGCGAAAAAGCAACAAGACACTTTGTACATAAAAACCAAGGGTACGTCCAGACACGCTCGCGCGATGACTGGCACGGTCAACGCTTTAGTACAGAACATGATTAAGGGAGTTTCTGAGAAATGGGAGAAACGACTTCAAATCGAAGGCGTGGGCTATCGTGCTCAACTTCAAGAAAATAGGCTCGTAATGCAGTTGGGATACTCGCATCCAGTCGAATTCGAGGCACCTGAAGGCATTGAACTGATGCTTCCCTCACCTACAGAGATCGTAGTTACTGGCGTTGATCGTCAGCTTGTCGGTCAAGTTGCCGCCGATATCCGCAGTAAGCGACCACCCGAACCGTACAAGGGGAAGGGAATACGCTATCAGGGCGAATACATTAAACGAAAAGAAGTGAAGAAGTAAATATTTTTGAGTTATGAGTACAAAGCAACGATCTAGGTTAAGACGTGCGAAGCGCTCGCGTATTAAGATGCGCGAATTAGGCGCGGTTCGTTTGAGTGTACACCGTACTTCACAGCATATCTATGCACAGATTATTGATAGTTCCGGTCAAGACGTCTTGGCGCACGCTTCAACGCTAGACAAGTCCTTGAAGTTGAAGCAAACTGGTAACAAAGAAGCAGCCAAAAAAGTCGGTGCGACAATCGCAACAAGAGCCAAAGATATCGGTATATCCAAAGTAGCATTTGATCGTTCAGGCTATTTATATCACGGTCGGATTAAAGCGTTAGCAGACGAAGCGAGAAATCAAGGGTTGGAGTTCTAATCATGGCATACTCAGAAGAAATTCGAGAAGAGGGATTGGTCGAGAGACTTGTTTCCTCGACTCGTGTTGCGAAGACTGTCAAAGGCGGACGACAACTTTCATGGACAGCGCTGTCGGTCGTGGGCGATGGTGCTGGTAGAGTTGGGTTCGGTCGAGGAAAAGCTCGAGAACGTGCGGAAGCAATCGAAAAATCAGGACAGGTAGCAAGGCGAAATATGTTTGACGTCGAGCTCAATGGAGTTACGCTCTGGTACCCGATCGTTGCTAAGCACGGTGCCTCAAAAATATTTATGCAGCCAGCTTCCGAAGGAACTGGTGTAATTGCTGGTGGTACGATGCGTGCTGTTCTTGAAGCAGCCGGCGTGCGCGACGTTCTCGCCAAATGCTATGGTTCAACTAACCCGACTAATGTAGTACGTGCTACGGTGAAAGGACTAGTCAACATGCGCTCACCGCGGATGGTAGCGCTAAAGCGCGGGAAAACGGAAGAAGAAGTTCGCGGTCATGAGTAAAAAAGCTGCAATGAAAAAATTGCGCGTACGCCTCGTGAGAAGTAATGCGGGTAGGCTTAAAAAACATCAGGCATGTGTGCGTGGTCTTGGCCTACGACGTATCGGACATGAAGTAGAAGTAATAGACACTCCCTCTGTGCGAGGGATGATAGATCAAGTTAGCTATCTTCTCGAAGTAACGGAAGTATCGGCCAAGTGAAACTTAACGAATTAACACCAGCTCCAGGTAGTAGAACGTCGCCAAAACGTGTTGGGCGCGGTGGTTCGTCTGGGTATGGGAAGACCTGTGGTCGCGGTCACAAAGGTCAGTGCTCGCGTTCGGGTGGTGGTGTGCGCCGCGGGTTTGAAGGCGGTCAGCTTCCATTACAGCAACGAATTCCAACTTTTGGCTTTCGCTCACGAGTTCAACGGATCACCAGCGAAGTCCGTTTACACGAGCTTAACGCTGTTGAAGGAGATGTTGTGGACCTCCAGAGTTTGAGACAAGCCGGGCTAATCACTGCAAATATCAAAAGAGTCCGGATTGTTCAATCCGGCAATGTAGACCGAGCACTGACTATACGAGGAGTTAAGGTTACTAAAGGTGCTGGCACAGAGATTGAAGCAGCTGGCGGGAAGTTAGAAGAGTAGAGACCTAATGGCTACAACCGCACCAGCATTGGCAGGAGTTCAAACCGGCACGACGGAACTAAGAAAACGTCTGCTTTTCGTATTGTTCGCGTTATTGGTGTATCGCATCGGTACCCATATTCCGGTGCCTGGGATTGATCCGATAGCATTACAACGCTTGTTCGATACTCAGCAGGGCGGAATTCTCGATCTCTTCAACATGTTTTCGGGTGGCGCGTTGGAACGAATGAGTATTCTCGCTCTAGGCGTCATGCCTTATATCACTTCAAGCATCATCATGAATTTGCTCACGATGATGTATCCGCGCTTGAATCAACTCCGCAAGGAAGGAGAATCAGGTCGACGTAAGATCACAAAGCTGACACGCTACGGGACGTTAATCATTGCGATCGTCCAAGGAGTTGCTCTCACAAGCACTCTGATTGCCCAACAACTACCGTTTGAGGGTAGTTCGACGATGGGCTTTTTCTTTATTGCTCTTGTCACATTGGTAACTGGGGCGTTATTTATGATGTGGCTTGGTGAGAAAATTACTGAACACGGAGTCGGTAACGGAATTTCGTTGCTTATATTTGCAGGGATTGTGTCTGGCTTTCCTGCGGCTATCGCAGGAGCTTTTGAGTTAGCTCGCGACGGAGATCTACACTTGTCAGTT